>NZ_JALKAN010000001.1:828159-1922472 GCF_023015965.1 Allomuricauda sp. F6463D | reverse complement strand
CTCGGCATAAAAATCTAGGTGGCCATGGCGACGGGGCCCACCCCTTTCCATTCCGAACAGGGAAGTTAAGCCCGTTTGCGCCGATGGTACTGCCACACCAGGTGGGAGAGTAGGTCGCCGCCTTCCTTGAAGCCCTTCACTTTTGTGAAGGGCTTTTTTTGTTTAAAGATGTAATGATCAAACCTTTGTTTATTCAAATAAAAAACTCTCCGGTTATGGAGAGTTCTGATTGTTTAGTTGAGATTTATGTTCATGATTAAACTCTAGGTAAATCCCCTTCCCCTTTTAGTGGTAAATAAGATGCTCCCATCAAGTAGGTGTCCACATGATGTGCCGCTTGTCTACCTTCAGAAATAGCCCAGACAATTAAGGATTGACCTCTTCTTTGATCACCAGCTGCAAAAACACCAGGAATATTGGTTTTATAATTGTGCGCCGAAGCTTTGATATTGGTTCTGGCGTCCAATTCCAAATTTAACTGATCGGCCACTGTAGTTTCCGAACCTGTGAAGCCCATAGCTAAAAGAACTAGGTCACAATTCCATTCTTTTTCTGTACCTTCCACCTCCTTGAGCTGGGGGCGTTGGCCAGGTTGTTTTACCCATTCAACCTCTACAGTTACCAAACTCTTAACATTGCCATTCCCATCGATATTAAATCTTTTGGTAGATATGCTAAATACTCGTTCTGCACCTTCTTTGTGCGATGTGCTTGTTCGTAGGCGCATTGGCCAAAACGGCCATGGCTGTCCTTCTGGGCGGTTTGATGTTCCTTTCGGCATTATTTCGAAATTGGTTACAGATACAGCACCTTGTCTTATAGAAGTTCCGATGCAATCAGAACCTGTATCACCACCACCGATTACAATCACTTTTTTTCCTTTTGCAGTAATTTCCTCACCCTTATATGGTATTCCATCTACTTTTCTATTGTTCTGTGGCAGGAAATCCATGGCTTGAACAACACCTTTCGCGTCTGCTCCTGGAACAGGAAGACCTCTCCTAACTGTTGCGCCGCCACATAGTACGATGGAGTCGTATTTATTTTGGAGTTCTTTGGCGGTTATGTCTACACCAACATGGATATTGTTTTTAAATTCAATACCTTCTTTTTCCATTATCTCCAGCCTTCGGTCTATGACACTTTTTTCCATTTTAAAATCTGGAATACCGTATCTCAGGAGTCCACCTGGTTTTTCATCTCTCTCAAAAACCGTTACGTTATGTCCGGCGCGATTAAGCTGCTGGGCAGCGGCCAAGCCTGTTGGTCCAGACCCTACAACGGCAACTTTTTTATCGGTTCGTACTAATGGAACCTCCGGCTGAACCCATCCATTCTTAAAAGCGGTTTCCACTATGTTTTTTTCGATATTCTCAATCGATACAGGGTCTTCATTTATTCCCAATACGCATGCTTCTTCACAGGGAGCAGGGCATAATCTTCCCGTGAACTCGGGGAAATTATTGGTGGAATGCAGAATCTCAGCTGCTTTTTTCCATTTTCCTTTATAGACCGCATCATTAAAATCAGGAATTAAATTACCCAACGGACAACCGCTGTGGCAGAAAGGAATACCGCAGTCCATGCAGCGAGCTCCTTGATTTTTTAATTCACCCTCTTTTAGAGGTTTGGTAAACTCCTTATAATTGTTGATACGTTCTTTAACAGGGGCGTATGTTTCGTCCTTTCTGTCATATTCCAAAAATCCTGTAATCTTTCCCATGTCTCAAATTATAAGGTTTGCATTTTTTCTTCTTCTAGTCGGATAAGTGCTTGGCGGTATTCTTCTGGAAATACTTTTATGAAATTTGGCAGACATTTTTCCCAATTTTCAAGAATACTTTGTGCCAATGGACTCAAAGTAGCGTTGTAATGGTTTTCAATCAAACCTTTCAATTCTTTGATATCGTTATCCTCTTCAACCGGGAGAAGGTTCAAGGCCTCTCCGTTGCAGTTTTGTTTAAAGTTCTTGTCTTTATCATAAATAAAGGCTATTCCCCCGCTCATACCAGCTCCGAAATTTCTCCCTACAGCTCCGAGTATTACTGCAACTCCTCCAGTCATATATTCACATCCATGATCTCCAATACCTTCTACTACAGCTTTGGCTCCGGAGTTTCTTACACAGAAACGTTCACCTGCCTTGCCATTGATATATGCTTCGCCCGAAGTGGCGCCATATAAGGTGACATTTCCTGTGATAATGTTGTCTTCTGGTTTTATGGTAGATTTAAAAGGTACTTTAATTACCAGTTTAGCTCCAGATAAACCCTTACCGAGGTAATCATTCGTGTTTCCATTGACTACCATGGTAAGTCCTTTTGTAGCAAAGGCACCAAAACTTTGCCCCGCTGAACCTGTAAAGTTCAATTTCAGTGTGTTTTCTGGCAATCCGTCTGCTCCATAAATTTTTGAAATTTCGTTGCTTATAATCGCTCCCACTGCCCTGTCTGTATTTTTTATTGGAAAATCCAGCGTGGTTTTCTCTTTTCTGAACAGTGCAGGGTGGGCTTTGCCTATAATTTCAAATTCAATAGATTTATTTATTTCGTGATATTGCTTTTCGGTATTGTGTAATTTAGTACCCTCTGGCACATCAATTTGATACAAAATTGGGGTTAGATCGATCCCTGCAGCTTTATAGTGCTCTATAGCTTTTTTTCTATCCAATTTTTGAACCTGTCCAACCATTTCGTCCAAGGTTTTAAAACCAAGTTTTGCCATTATCTCGCGAAGCTCCTGTGCCACGAAATACATGTAGTTGACAACGTGCTCTGGTTTTCCTTGAAACTTTTTGCGCAGTTCTGGATTCTGAGTGGCTATACCAACAGGACAAGTGTTTAGATGGCAGACCCGCATCATTACACAACCGGATGCTACGAGCGGAGCGGTGGCAAAACCAAATTCCTCTGCTCCCAACAGGCAAGCTATAGCTACATCTCGTCCGGTTTTTAGCTGACCATCACATTCTAAAGTAACACGGTTTCTTAAATCGTTCAAGACCAACGTTTGTTGTGCTTCGGCTATTCCAAGTTCCCAAGGTAAGCCTGCATGTTTCAATGAGGTCAAAGGTGATGCACCAGTACCTCCATCAAATCCAGATATTAGAATAACATCGGCTTTTGCCTTGGCAACACCAGCAGCTACTGTTCCAACACCAACTTCCGATACTAATTTCACATTTATACGGGCTTCCCTGTTTGCAGATTTTAAATCGTATATCAACTGTGATAAATCCTCGATGGAATAAATATCGTGGTGGGGAGGTGGAGAGATTAAGCCAACATAGGGGGTGGAGTTCCTTGTTTTTGCAATGGCCGGATTAACTTTAGGTCCCGGTAATTGGCCACCTTCTCCTGGTTTTGCACCTTGGGCCATTTTAATTTGTATTTCTTTAGCACTGGTCAGGTAGTTGGAGGTTACCCCGAATCTACCAGATGCAACTTGCTTTATAGCACTGTTTTTCCAATCACCGGTCTGGCTTTTGTAAAAACGAGCCGAATCCTCTCCTCCTTCGCCTGAATTGCTCTTTCCTCCAATTCGGTTCATGGCAATCGCAAGATTTTCATGGGCCTCCTTACTGATGCTTCCGTAGGACATAGCCCCAGTTTTGAATCTTTTTACAATTTCTGTCCAAGGTTCAACTTCTTCGATGGGAATGGGGTCATAATTCGAAAATTCGAATAGTCCTCGAATGGTCATTAAGTTTTTGGATTGCTCATTTACCAATTTGGAATACTCCTTATAGGTTTCCGGCTCGTTGTTGCGCACCGATTTTTGAAGCATGGCGACACTTAATGGATTGAACATGTGTTTCTCACCATTTCTTCTCCATCGGTACTCACCACCGACTTCGATATCAAGGTTGGCGGCTATTTCTTTTGATAGAAATGCTTTTTTATGACGTTTTGTTATTTCTTTCTCTATTTCATATAGTCCTATTCCTTGAATACGGGTAGGTGTGTTGGGAAAGTATTTATCAACCACCGTGGTTTTGATGCCAATACATTCGAACAATTGTGATCCTCGATAGGAGTTAAGGGTGGATATCCCAATTTTGTTCATCACTTTCAGAATACCTTTACCTACCGCTTTGTTATAATTTTTAATAGCTTCTTCAAAGGTGTAGTCGGTAATATTGTTTTTTTCAATTTGCTCACCTATGATTTCGTTTACCAAATAGGGATTGATAGCACTTGCGCCAAAACCGAACAAAAGGGCGAAATGATGAACCTCTCTTGGCTCGGCAGATTCTATAATAATGCTTAGTTTGGAACGTTTGCCCAATTTTCTAAGCCCGCTGTTTACGAAGGAGCATGCCAAAAGAGCTGAAATAGGTGCCATTTCGGTACTTATCATTCTATCTGATAATATAATTATATTGGCTCCTTCATCGATAGCATTGGACGCTTGTTCTAAAATGCCATCCAGTGCTTCTTCCAATCCATTGTGTCCTTTATTTATTTCGTAAAGTATGGAAATTGACACTACTTTATAGTCTGGGCTGGCATCATAATTTTTGATTTTGTCCAAATCCTCTTTGGAAATCACTGGATTTTGGATTTTTAGCTTTCGACAGTGCAGTTCCGAAAAATCAAAAATGTTATGGTCGCTCCCCAGCGTTAAACTTATATCGGTAATCAACTCTTCCCGAATTCCGTCTAATGGTGGATTGGTTACTTGTGCAAAAAGTTGTTTAAAGTAGTTGTAAATTAATTGTGGGCGCTCGGATAAAATAGCAATAGGAGTATCGGACCCCATTGAGCCAATAGGTTCTTTGCCATTTTCGGCCATCGGCATTATAATGGTGTTAATGTCTTCTTCCGTGTAGCCAAATGCGGTTCTTCTGGTTTTTAATGGAAATTCGCCAAAGAAAACGGGGCAATCATCATAGGGTATATCTTTTAAATGGACCAAATTCTTTTTTAGCCATTTTTGATATGGATACTTTTTGGCAATATGCTCTTTGATTTCTTCATCGTTTATTATTCTACCTTCTTCCATGTTCACCAAGAACATTTTTCCCGGCTCCAGCCTTCCATGAAATTCAATGTCCTCTGGTTCCAGTTCCACAACCCCAGTTTCCGAAGACATAATCACATAACCTTGCTTGGTTACGGAGTATCTTGAAGGACGCAGTCCATTCCTATCCAACACCGCTCCAATATAGTTGCCGTCTGTAAACGGTATGGAGGCGGGTCCGTCCCATGGTTCCATTAGGCAAGAGTTATACTCGTAAAATGCTCTTTTGGACTCGGACATGTCTAAGTTTTTCTCCCAAGCTTCTGGAACAAGCATCATCATAACTTCAGGTAAAGAGCGCCCTGTCATCAATAAAAGCTCAACCACCATGTCCATGCTGGCGGAATCGGATTTTGCGGGCAATACGATGGGAAGTATTTTTTTAATATCCTCACCAAACCAATCACTTTTCATGAGTTCTTCCCTAGAGCGCATACGCGAAACATTACCTCTAAGTGTGTTTATTTCACCATTGTGGCACATATATCTAAATGGCTGGGCCAAATCCCACATAGGGAATGTGTTGGTGGAGAATCTTTGGTGTACCAAAGCCAAGCGGGTAACTACCCTTGGGTCCAAAAGGTCTTCGTAATACCTGCTGATGTCTTTAGGCACCAATAATCCTTTAAAGATGATGATTTTTGTAGAAAGACTTGGTAAATAGAAAAAATCGCTTTCCGAAAGTTTACTTTCAATTATAGTGTGTTCTGTAATTTTTCTAGCAATGAATAGTTTGAGATTAAATTGAAAATTGTCTAAAACCTCTCCTTTTGCAACAAAAATCTGCATCACATAGGGTTCGGTTTCTGAGGCTATCCTACCTGGAACAGACCGATTAACAGGTACATCGCGCCAGCCTAATAATTGTAGACCTTGGTTCTTTATATTCTCTTCTATAACCTTAATACAGAAATTGCGTTGATTTTCTTTTTGTGGCAAAAACACGTTACCTACAGCATATTCTCCTGCTTTTGGTAAATCAAATGTGCAAGTATCAACAAAAAAGTTATGGGGAATATCGATTAATATTCCGGCACCATCTCCTGTTTTGCCATCTGCACTTACTGCACCTCGATGTTCTAATTTATCAAGAATTTCAAGGGCCTTGTGAATTATATCGTTGGATTTTATTCCTTTTAAGCTACAGATGAAACCTGCACCACAGTTATCATGCTCAAATTCGGGTAAGTATAAACCTTGCTTTTTCAACTTCATCATTAACGTATTTCTTCAAAAATATCAAAATGAATGAATAAAATGCAATATATTATTTGGTTTGATTGTAAATAATCAACACAACACATTAATGATTAAAAAATACTCAATTCAAAAATTTAAGGAATGTTAAATTATCATTATCTCAAAATGTAGGCTTGTAGTTGCTTCTTCCTCATAATACAGAGAGTATTTCTTGAAAAAGAATGCTATTTGTAAATGTATAGGTTAAAAATAGTTGGGGAGTATGATTAAAGAGGTCCTTTATGTAAAGAAGAACCCCCTCTTTTGGGGAGGGGGTCATAATTATTTAATCTTGAAGTATGCTTCTTGAGATGACAATTTTCTGAATCTCGGATGTTCCCTCATATATTTGAGTGATTTTGGCATCCCTCATTAATCGTTCTACATGGTATTCTTTTACATATCCATTACCCCCATGAATTTGTACTGCTTCAATCGTAGTTTCCATGGCAACTTCTGAGGCATATAGTTTGGCCATAGCGCCAGAAAGAGTGTAATCCTTGCCAGCATCCTTATCGCATGCTGCTTGATAGACCAAATGACGGGCCGCTTGGATTTTTGTGTGCATGTCGGCCAATTTAAAGGCAATGGCCTGATGATTGGAGATTTCGGTGCCAAATGCTTTTCGTTGTTTAGAATATTGCAATGCCAGATCGTAAGCTCCTGCGGCAATACCGAGTGCTTGAGCGGCAATTCCAATTCTACCTCCTGCCAAGGTCTTCATGGCAAATTTAAATCCGAATCCATCTGCTCCGATACGGTTTTCTTTAGGGATCATAACATCGTTGAACATTAAAGAGTGTGTATCGCTGCCCCGAATACCCAATTTATTTTCTTTGGGTCCTATGTCGAAGCCTTCCATCCCTTTTTCAACAATCAATGCATTTATACCGCGGTGCGCTTTGTCTCTATCGGTTTGTGCGATTACAATATATACTTCAGCTTGGTTTCCGTTGGTAATCCAATTTTTGGTTCCATTTAATAGGTAATGGTCTCCTTTGTCTATAGCAGTTGTTTTTTGAGAAGTGGCATCGCTTCCCGCTTCTGGTTCGGATAAACAAAAAGCACCAATGATTTTTCCTGAGGCCAAAGGAGTTAAATATTTTTGTTTTTGTTCTTCTGTCCCATAGGTTTCCAGTCCCCAGCAAACCAAAGAATTATTTACTGAAACCATTACTGAAGCAGAGGCATCAATTTTTGATAACTCTTCCATGGCCAACACGTAGGATAATGTATCTAAACCACTACCGCCATAATTGGCATTTACCATCATGCCCATAAAACCATGTTCTCCCATTTTTTTTACTAGGCTATCAGGGAATTTTTGAGTTTCATCGCGCTCAATTACATCTGGTAAAAGTTCGTTCTGGGCAAAATCTTTTGCAGCTTGTTGTATCATTAACTGCTCTTCGGAGAGTGAAAATTCCATAAAATTGAATAATATTTAAAAACTACCTACAAATATAGCTTTAGAATGTTAATATACTACGTTAAAGCTTAAATAAATGAGAATGATTTAATGATTAACAGTTTGTTTAAAAACAATTTCCCCTCTTTCACATTTTTTTAGATCAATAAGATTATGAGGAGATATTCATTTTGAATATCTTTAGCAATTCAGATAACTACTCAAATAAAATCAAACCTTAAATTAAACCAAACTTAATATGGAAACGCTTTTAGTTGTCATTTTTGTAATCGGATATTTGGCAATTACCCTCGAACACAATATAAAAATAGATAAACTTATTCCCGCTTTGGCCATGATGGCCATTTTATGGGCTTTAATGGCATTTGGAATTGATGGTTTTACCACTTGGTTCGATTCCGGTAATCATGCTCTGCTCGAGAATTTCGGAACTTTTGGACACGAGGAGAAGATGGAACTTATGGAAGAGACCTTGTTGCATCACCTTGGGAAGACCGCGGAGATATTGGTCTTTTTATTGGGTGCAATGACTATTGTGGAGATTATCGATTATTTTGATGGGTTTGCTACCATAAAATCATTTGTGAAGACCAGAAGCAAAAAGAAGATACTTTGGATTTTTTCTTTTTTGGCCTTTATTCTATCTGCAATAATAGATAACCTTACTGCTACGATTGTACTTATTTCCATCCTCCAGAAAATTGTGAAGGATAGAGAGGCTAGACTTTGGTACGCAGGTTTGATTATTGTTGCTGCGAATGCTGGTGGCGCATGGTCACCTATTGGAGATGTTACAACTACAATGTTATGGATCGGAGATAAAGTTTCGACTGCCATGCTTATAGAGCATTTATTGATTCCATCTTTGGTTTGTATGCTTATTCCATCTTTTATTGCATCTTTTCTACCAGCTTTTCAAGGTGAAATTGATGTAGAAGAAGAAGACCCTCAGAAATCAAAGTTTGGCCCGACCATGCTTTATCTTGGTTTGGGAGCGATTGTTTTTGTTCCGATTTTTAAAACTGTAACACATTTACCACCCTATGTAGGTATGATGTTGTCTTTAGCAGTAGTGGCAACTTTTGCTGAAATTTACAGTAATTCCAAGATTGCCATATCCTCTGTAGATCATGAAAGTGATGCAGCATCGCACCATAGTCCTGTACATAGTGCTTTAACTAAAATTGAATTGCCCAGTATTCTGTTTTTCTTGGGTATTTTAATGGCAGTTGCCGCATTGGAATCTTTAGGATTATTGTTCAATTTTGCCGATGGATTAAAACAGGGCATACCACTTATGGGTACCGAAATGGCTGGTACGCAAGTATCTGATTTGGTAGTAATCCTTTTAGGAATTGGTTCTGCAATTATAGATAATGTGCCATTAGTGGCAGCAAGTTTGGGGATGTTCTCCGAGCCTATGGATGATCAATTGTGGCATTTCATAGCTTACTCTGCGGGGACTGGAGGAAGCATGCTGATTATTGGTTCTGCCGCAGGTGTTGTGGCCATGGGGATGGAGAAAATTGATTTCTTTTGGTATCTTAAGAAAATATCGTGGTTGGCTTTTGTAGGATTTATTGCAGGAGCAATTTGCTTTATGGTGATGCGATATTTGTTCTAAAAAAAATACTTTAGTTCAAAAATCTCCGTTATAATTGCAACTTAAATTGGGGATTTTATATGAATATGTTTCAAGAAGTAACGGAAGGCGTTGAGGCAGCTGCTTCAATTTCCGAAGAAAAGACTTTGTCCGTAATAGATCTTATTGTTAACGGAGGAGCAGGAAGTATCATTATTATTATGGTGCTTTTTGTTCTTCTGTTTGTTGCCATGTATATTTATTTTGAACGCATTTTTGCTATTAAGGCAGCGTCCAAAATAGATAAGAATTTCATGAACCAGATTCGTGATCATGTCATGAATGGGAAACTGGAAGCTGCAAAATTATTGTGTGCACAAACAGATTCTCCTGTTGCACGACTCATTGAAAAAGGCGTGGTCCGCATTGGAAAGCCTTTGGACGATATAAATACGGCAATAGAAAACGCAGGTACCCTAGAGGTGTACAAACTCGAAAAAAACGTTAGTGTTTTGGCAACAGTGGCCGGTGCTGCACCCATGATCGGTTTCTTGGGAACCGTAATTGGTATGATTTTGGCATTCCATGAAATGGCAAGTAGTGGTGGGCAGGCAGAAATGGGGTCTTTGGCTTCTGGTATTTATACTGCAATGACCACAACGGTTGCTGGTTTGGTCGTAGGAATCATCGCATACATAGGTTACAATCATTTGGTGAACAGGACCGATAAGGTGGTTCATAAAATGGAAGCCAATGCCGTTGAGTTTTTGGACCTTTTGAACGAACCCATCTAAGATTTTCATATGAAACTGAAGGGAAGAAATAAGGTGAGTCCTGAATTTAGCATGTCATCCATGACAGACATTGTGTTCTTGTTGTTGGTGTTTTTTATGCTGACTTCCAACGCTCCCAATGCATTGGATTTACTTTTGCCAAAGGCTAAAGGAAAGTCGACCAATACGCAGAATGTTTCGGTTACCATTAATAAAGACTTGAAGTATTTTGTCAATAACGAGCAGATTAACAAGGAATACATTGAAATTGAATTAAAAAAGGCACTTGAAGGTCAAGAAAAGCCAACAATTATCCTAAGGGCAGAAGAAAACGTAGCCATTAAAGAAGCGGTAAACGTTATGGATATTGCCAATAGGAACAGTTACAAGGTTATCTTGGCGGTGCGGCCAAAATAATGTCCTTTTTAGATACGAGACACAAGAAAAAATCATTCACGCTTACAACACTTTTGTTAAGCGCACTCCTCTTATTGCTTTTTTATATTGGTTTGACTTACCTCGACCCGCCCATAGAAAATGGAATTGCTGTCAATTTCGGAACAATGGATTTTGGTAGTGGGGAAGTACAGCCTACGGAGCGAGTAAGGTCAGAACCAAGAGAAGTTGAAAGTCAACCTGAACCTCGAGAAGTGGCTGAGCCTGAGCAACCAGAAGAAACTGTTGTAGAAGAAGCTCCGGTCGAGGAGGTTTTGACGAGCAATGATGAGGAGACCATCAAATTAAAGCAACAACAAGAAGCTGAGCGAAAGGCGGAAGAGGAGGCAAAAAGAGCCAATGCCGAGGCTGAACGTATTGCTCGTGAAAAACGTGAAGCCGAAGAACGGCAAAGACAAGAGGAAGAAGCCAAGAAAAAAAGTGTAGATGCCCTGATCGGCGGAATCGGTAAATCCGATGGGACTACCACAGGTAGTGAAGGGGACGATGACAGGGCAGGAGATAAGGGTCAGCAGGATGGCGACCCGTATGCCTCATCCTATTATGGCACCCCAGGAAGCGGCACAGGTGGTTATGGTTTAAGTGGTAGATCTTTGGCCAACCAAGGTAAGGTACAACAAGAATGTAATGAAGAAGGTAGAGTAGTCGTTAGAATTACGGTGGATAGATCAGGTAAGGTCATAAATGCTCAAGCAGGTGTAAAAGGCACAACCAATACTGCCGCATGCCTTCTGGAACCCGCACGTAAAACGGCTATGCTTCATCGATGGAACCCTGATTCCAACGCTCCGGCCCAACAAATAGGTTTTGTGGTGGTAAACTTTAAATTAGGGCAGTGACCTATAAAGAAACTTTGGACTGGATGTTCGGTCAGCTTCCAATGTACCAACAAAAAGGTGCTGTGGCATTAAACGCAAAACTGGATAACATTGTTCATTTTTGCGACTTTTTACATAATCCAGAAAAAAAATTTAAAAGTATTCATGTTGCTGGCACCAACGGTAAAGGGTCCAGTAGCCATATGTTGGCATCCATTCTTCAAGAAGCAGGTTACAAGGTGGGATTGTACACATCTCCTCACTTAAAAGATTTTCGTGAGCGTATCAAAATAAATGGAAAAGTTGTAAGTAAGAAGTATGTAAAAGATTTTATAGGAAGGCACAAAGTTTTTTTTGAGTACAACAACCTGTCTTTTTTTGAAATGACTGTTGGGATGGCCTTTAGCTATTTTGCTGAAGAAAAAGTTGATATTGCTGTAATCGAAGTGGGGCTGGGTGGAAGATTGGATTCTACCAATATTATTACTCCCGAAGTTTCATTGATTACCAATATTGGGATGGATCATACACAGTTTTTAGGAAACACGCTTAAAAAAATAGCATTGGAAAAGGCTGGAATTATAAAACGGAAAGTCCCAGTTGTTGTTAGTGAGACCCAACCTGAGACAAAAGTAATCTTCAATCTAATCGCACATCAGTTAAAATCCGAGATAGTTTTTGCCGATAAGGAACCTATTCCAGAGTATGAAACCGATTTATTGGGAGCGTATCAAAAAAAGAATATTAAGGGCGTAGTCATGTGTATACGCCAATTGCAAAATTTAAAGGTTCCGGAAAATGCCATTTCTGCTGGACTCAAAAAAGTTGTGGAGAACACGGGACTTTTGGGAAGATGGCAGATACTGAATACAAATCCTTTAGTAGTCTGTGATACGGCTCACAATAAAGAAGGGCTTCAGTTGGTTTTAAAGCAGATAGAAGAACAAACATTTGATCAGCTCCATATTGTACTGGGATTTGTAAAGGATAAAGATGTGAAATCGGTTCTTGGCCTATTTCCGAAGAATGCAAAATATTATTTTGTGAGGCCTAGCATTCCTAGAGGTATGGATGCTTCTCAGTTGCAGGAACTTGCCAAGGAAAAACAACTTATCGGCAAGGCTTTTAAGTCGGTAAAAAAAGGGGTTGACAAGGCGTTAAAGAAAGCAAGCAGTAATGATATAATCTATGTGGGAGGCAGTACTTTTGTTGTGGCAGAAGTGGTTTGATTTGGTTAAAGCCCTAAATTGCTAAAAAAGATGGACTTATAACTTTCCCCAATGGGAATTCTCATATCGTTGATCACGATTCGGTTCCGTTGAACTGTTTTAATACAGCTAATATTGACGACAAAGGATTTATGAACCCTTAAAAATTGATTTGAAGGAAGTTTATCTAAAATTTCCTTAAAACTCATAAGGGTGAGTATCGCTTTGTTAGTGTTTTTAATATGGATTTTTAGATAGTCCTTTAGGCCTTGGATATACTCAATATCATCAAGATTTATTTTTACGCTTTCGTACTCGGCTTTCACAAAAACATACCCTGGGTTAGTTGTTTTTGAATCGCCATGAGAAGGGAAAACATTATCGTTCAAATTGGTTGGTGTTTTTCGATAGGTCAATATTTCTTTAGCCCTTGAGACCGCTTTTATAAATCTATTATAGGGGATAGGTTTTACCAAATAATCAATGGCATTGAGGTTGAAGCCTTCTACGGCGTATTGCGAATAGGCCGTGGTAAAGATGAACAAAGGAATGTTGTCCAAAGAATTTATAAAATCTATCCCATTCATCTGGGGCATTTCAATATCGCAAAAAATAAGATCTATTTTTTTTCTTTGATTACTGAAATTGCTTCCAAAGGATTGGTAAAGGTTTCTTCCAACTCAATAAAATCCAGTTTTTGGCAATATTCCATTAACACATCTATAGCCAAAGGTTCGTCGTCGATAATAACACACTTCATAGTCTATAGTTTTGGCATTAATTTAGATTGAGGGTCAGGTCCACCAAAAACGTTGCACCGTTATTGGTTATTTGTAATCTATGGGAATTGGGGTACAATAGCCTTAAACGATTTTTTATGTTCTCTAATCCCACTCCAGAATTTTTAATATTTTTTCTGTGTACACCAATCTTGTTCTCGACTTTAAAGTGAATATTGTTTTTTTCAATCAACAAATTGATGTTTACATACGTTCTTCCTTTATAGTCCGTCCCGTATTTAAAAGCATTTTCAATAAAGGAGATGAACAGTAATGGAGGAACCTTTTTTCCTTTGTCCTCTCCCGAAATTTTTAAATGAACATTGACACTGTCCGATAAACGTAACCGTTGTAACGCTACATAATTTTTGGGACGCTACAGAGCAGTTTGAAAGTGTAGGCACATATATGGATCAGGATGTTTATGGCGTGGGAATCGAATATCTAAAAAATGACAGAGGATATAAATATTTGGATCGTGTTCGCTATAGGGGCGGTTTCAATTATGACAATGGCTATCTTGCCATTAACGACAATCAGATTGATGGTTACACCCTAACAGCTGGGCTGGGATTGCCTGTAGGGCGTGCCAGCAATTCCATGATGAATATATCTTATGCCTACGGGAGCAAGGGGCAAATACAAAATATCCTTGTTAAGGAAAATTACCAGACCATTACAGTTAATTTTAGCTTGGAGGACCTTTGGTTCAGAGACAGGAAAATCAATTAAAAGTAAAGTGTGATTCTTTTTTAATTTTTTCTTTTTGGTAATGAAAAACTATTATATATTTGCACTCCCATTTAGGAAATTGAATGGGCGCTTAGCTCAGTTGGTTCAGAGCACCTCGTTTACACCGAGGGGGTCGGGGGTTCGAATCCCTCAGCGCCCACAACAGGAAAAAAAGCCTCCGATTTATCGGAGGCTTTTTTAATTTATATAGTTATTGATTCCCCAATATCCGGTAGCATCAGTTTCTTTCCTTTTTTATTAAAAAACTCAACTGCTTTTACTTTGTCTATTTTAATGGGAGGAAAGGTATCATAATGACACCCTATTATTTCATCACAAGCAATAAAGTCACTGGCTATTGCGGCATCTTCATATCCCATCGTAAAATTATCCCCAATGGGTAAAACGGCAATATCGAGTTTGGGGCAGGTTTTGGAGATGAGCTCCATATCCATGGTCAGAGCGGTGTCGCCAGCAATATAGATGGAATTTGACTCATTATAAAGAACAAACCCTCCTGGGTTTCCTCCATTGCTGCCATCAGGTAATGTGCTCGAGTGGATAGCGGTTACATATTTTGCAGTGCCAAAATCAAAATCGTATTTTCCTCCATGGTTCATGGGGTGTCCTTTGATATTTTTTTCCCCGAACCAAGTAATAATCTCAAAATTGGAAACTAATAGTGCCTTTGGGTTATTTTTTGCAATTGTTTCCACATCCAATACATGATCTTGATGGCCGTGGGTCAGAAAAATGTAATCTACCTCTAAACTATCTATGTCAATATCGGAAGCCATTTCATTTCCAGAGATAAAAGGGTCGAACATAATTTTCTTATCATTCATCTCAACAAGTAAAGTGGCATGGCCTAAGTATGTAATTGTCATATAATGGGATTTTTATTTCTGTAATACTTTTGACTTGTTTGATAAAGTTAACAAGAACTCTTCGGAATTTCAATTTGAAATTAGATTACGATAAATCTTGGTCAGGTATTTTTTGAATTAGAAATATGGATTGTAGAAAAAGCGTTTAACTTTGCAATATGATTGCTACAATTTGCAGGAAAGCACATTTTAATGCCGCACATAGGTTACATAATCCTAAGTGGAGCAAAGAAAAGAACATCCAAGTTTTTGGTAAATGCAACAGTCCCAGTTTTCATGGTCATAATTTTGACCTTGAAGTAAGGATTAAAGGTGAGGTGGACCCTGATACCGGTTTTGTAATGGATCTTGCAGATTTGGGTAATTTAATCAAGGATGAGGTGGAAGAGCGTTTTGATCATAAGAATTTGAACGAAGACTGCCCTGAATTTGAAAATTTATTGCCAACAACCGAATATTTTGTAAAAGTGATCTATGATATCCTGAAACCGAACTTGAAAAAAGGGCTATTGTTGCACATAACCTTGCACGAGACATCAAAGAATTCGGCAGAGTATGGAGATTGGGATTAATTTCCGATATTGCACACCCTTTAAAGGGATATTAGCTCAGTTGGTTTAGAGCGCTGCCTTGACAGGGCAGAGGTCACTGGTTCGAATCCAGTATATCCCACTTCCTTTTTTTACAGAATGTCCAAAACTCGTTCTAGAGCCATGCCTCGGGAACCCTTAATCAACAATGTTCCCTTTTCTACAGGATGTTTTTCTAAAAATGCTTTTAGGTCCTCAAAGGACTTAAACTTATTAAATTGGGTTTTGGTGCCAAAGAAATTCTTGCCTACCAGGTATACATTGCTAAATTTGAGTTCTTTTGTTAAATCGGCAATGGATTGGTGCTCTTCCGAAGCTGTATCACCAAGCTCGAACATATCTCCAATAATTATTGTTTTGGGTGTGCCATCCATTAGATTAAAGTTTTCTAATGCCGCTTTCATACTGGTAGGGTTAGCGTTGTAGGCATCAAGAACAATGTTGTAACCGTTTTTGGATACTATTTGTGATCGATTGTTATTTGGAAGATAGGTTTCAATCGCTGTTTTGATGTCTTTCAAAGGCACATTAAAATATTTACCCATGAGAATGGCTGCGCAACAGTTGAGAAAATTATACTTCCCTACCAGTTGTGTTTTGATTTCTATTCCTTCGACTTTTAGTGTTACAAATGGATCGATTCCATTAAATGTTATATTATAAAATCGATGGTCGTTTGTACTGAAACCTATTTTTTTATGGTAATTCTCTAATTTCTCTTTTTGAACTTTATCATCAGCATTAAAGAAAATATATTTATTATGCGAGGTTAGATAATCATATAGTTCACTTTTCCCTTTTATGACTCCTTCGAATCCCCCAAAACCCTCTAAATGTGCTTTGCCAAAGTTGGTGACGTATCCAAAATCGGGTTGCGCAATATTGCTCAAGGACTTTATTTCCTGCCTGTGATTGGCGCCCATTTCAATAATCGCTATTTCTGTATCTTTTTGAATGGATAAAAGGGTTAAGGGAACCCCAATATGATTGTTAAGATTTCCTTGAGTGGCTATGGTTTTGTACTTTTTGGATAGCACGGCATTTATGAGCTCCTTTGTGGTTGTTTTACCGTTACTTCCAGTTAGCGATACCACTTTTGCTTTACAATAGTTTCTATGGTAGGTTGCCAATTCTTGCAATGTTTTTAAAACATCTGGACACAAAATAGTTTTATGTGAGGACTTAGGAGGTTTCTCATCTACGATTGCATAGGCAGCTCCTTTTTTTAAGGCGTCTAGAGCAAAATTATTTCCATTAAAATGAGGTCCTTTAAGCGCAAAAAACAGACAGTTTTCAGTTATTTTCCGTGTGTCTGTAGAAATTGTGGGATGCTCCAAGAACAGAGCATGCAATTCTTTTGTTGTCATGAATCGAAGATAAAAAAAAGCTCCGACCTTTTGGTCAGAGCTTTTTTTAAATACTCAAAAATTAAATTTTATCTCGCTTTTTTGTGACGAACCGTTTTATTGGACTTGGATTTAGACCCAACTCTTGACATGGCACATCTAAAGCCTATATCGTCTGTTGCCATATATTGTGGTAAATATCTACGCTGAGCAGGATCTAACCAAAATGCCCTGTCTCTCCATGAGCCACCTTTGTAAACCCTTACCTCATCATTGATCAAAGAAGTTCTATGGTTTGAGGTGTCATATTTGCCTACTAGTTGACCCGTTGAGTCACGCTCTGCTTCGAATTGTGGGGAATCGTACATTTTCTGTTCATCCTCCTCATCGATAAAACGGCTAAAGAACCTTGAAGAGCCTACGTCACCATCCCTGAATCCTCTGTTGTCACTTTTATCAAAATTGGTTCTTAGGTAAGTTTCTTCTTGTCCAACAGGAACTTCTTTAACCTCGCCGGGAAGGTTCATGGCTACTATTTTACCGTTTGGTAAAGTATCATAAACAATTTTATCTTTTAATATCTCAACCTTTCCATCTTCCCCAATGGCTTTTTTCATAAAGACATTTCCGCGATAGTAATTAAAGTCACTTATTTCATCATCTACAATGGGACGATACACATCGGCTACCCATTCATTTACGTTTCCAGCCATGTCATACAGGCCAAAATCGTTGGGTTTATAGGATTTAACCTCACCTGTAATATCCGCACCGTCATCGGACCATCCAGCGATACCGCCGTAATCACCTTTACCTTGTTTAAAGTTGGCCAATTGGTCACCTCTTCCAACGCGTTGCCCACTACGGGTGTAATCACCTTCCCATGGATATTTTTTTCTACCTCTGTAATTATTATATTCTCTGGTGCCTACCAATGCTTGGGCAGCATATTCCCACTCGGTTTCAGTAGGAAGTCTATATGCAGGCATAATAATTCCACTGCTTCTTTTGGCAAAAGCATTGGTGGAATCTTGTTTTTGTTTCCCTTGGAGGGAATCTATTTGTCCACCATATACAGATTCTGGGTTGTTCAAGTAGGCCTCGGTGCTAAAAGTACCATCAACATCGCCGTTTAGAACTTTATATTTGGAATCTTCTGCCAAATATCCTTCTCTTTCCAACATTACCTCGTTTACCCGGTCGGTTCTCCATTCTGCATATTGGGTAGCCTGCACCCAATTAACACCCACAACTGGGTATTCAGCATAGGCAGGGTGTCTAAGGTAATTATTTGTCATTGTTTCGTTAAAGCCCAATCTATTTCTCCAGACCAAGGTGTCAGGTAGAGCCCCTTTATAGATATTGGCATAATTTGGATTTTCCGGAGGATAAACTTCCTTTAGGTAATCCAAGTATTCCAAGTACATTAAATTGGTTACTTCAGTTTCGTCCATATAAAAAGACTGAACATGCTGTTGGGTAGGGGTGTTGTTCCAATCTTTCATTATATCATCTTGAACCTTACCTTTGGTGAAAGTTCCACCCTCTACAAATACTGTTCCTGGTGGAGTTTCTTGTTCCTTGAAGTCAGAATTGTATTGAAATCCCCCTTCTTTGGCATTAATATTCCAACCAGTGGCTCTGGAGACGTTCTTGGATGAAGAAGAGTTTTTACAACTGGAAAAACTTCCCATCACTACGGCGCAAGAAAGTACAACTTTGATTAAGTGTTTTTTCATAATTTGGGCTTGAGTACTTTAAAACTCAGGGCTTAAACCCTCAGTAACTTCAACTTGTTTTGATTTTTTTAAATCCTTCGATGGCATTAAAACGATGTTTTTGCCATTATATTTTGTGCTGGTCAAATATTTATGACGATGTACCATTTGGCACATGCTACACTTCAGTAACGCAGAAGGGGACAAATTAGTATGGACAGCTTTATTTTTAACCAATAAGGGGTGTACTAAAATTATTGTTGGATGTAGTTGTGGTTGCATTGATTTTAAAAAATACATATATAAGTACAAGAATTTATGGAAAAGAACGTTTACTGTAATAATCCAATAATTTTATTGTTGGACCTAGATCTTTACTAAACGCTAAAAACTTAGAATGAAAAAGTTACTCGTATTGGTAGTGCTGCTTGCCATAGCCCCATGGGTGAGCGCACAGCAGGAAAGGGCAATCACTACAGCTGTTCCATTCCTTACCATTGCTGCAGATGCTAGGGCGTCTGGTATGGGTGATATGGGTGTGGCAACCTCTTTTGATGCCTATTCCCAGCAGTGGAACCCCGCTAAATATGCTTTTGCAACCCAAAAATCGGGTGTAGGTGTGAGCTATACACCATATTTGGAAACTATTGTCAACGATGTTTCCCTGTTAAATGCCAATTACTATAATAAACTTAATGATCGAAGTGCTTTTGCCTTCGGACTTAGGTATTTTGGATTGGGAGAAATAGAATTGAGACAAACTATCGATCAGAATGCTACCTTGGTAAAACCAAATGAGTTTGCATTGGACGGATCCTATTCCCTTAAACTGAGTCAAAGTTTTTCCATGGCAGTAGGAGGTAGGTTCATCAGTTCCAACTTAAGATTTCAGGATGGTGTGCAGGATTCACAAGCTGCAAATGCGTTTGCGGTGGATATTGCTGGATTTTATAGGTCTCGAGAGATTGCCTATAGCAATTATGATGGCCGTTGGAGATTTGGTTTCAATATATCGAACATAGGAGGTTCGCTTCAATATGACGAAGGTGGTCAAGAAAACTTTTTGCCAACTAACCTAAAATTTGGAGGAGGGTTTGATTTTATCTTTGATCAAGACAATGTTTTGGCAATCAATACCGAGTTCAATAAACTATTGGTTCCTACTCCAAGAGATTTTGATGGAGATGGAGACATTGACTCCAATGATAATGATGAGTACCAGAACATTAGTTTCTTTAATGGAATCTTTGAATCCTTTGGGGATGCCCCCGATGGTTTTGGTGAAGAGTTAAAAGAAGTTACTTGGGCGCTTGGGGCCGAATATAGGTTTAGGGAAGCTTTTATGTTGCGAAGTGGCTATTTTAATGAAAGCGAAGAAAAAGGATCTAGAAAGTATTTTACTCTTGGAGCAGGTTTCAAATTCAAATCTGCACAAATAGATCTTTCTTATCTATTTTCAACCTCACAGGTTAAGAACCCATTGGAAAATACGTTACGTTTTTCGCTTACCTTTAATTTTGGTGAAGAATTTTATAATGATTAGGATTATATAATATATCTAGTAAAAACCTGTCTCTTCGACAGGTTTTCTTATTTTTGAGACACACCTGAAAGTTACATGAAAAAAAAGAAAATTGGTTTTGAACTACTCGTTTTTGAGAACGCATCAGAGTTGTCACAAAACGATCACAAATTGTTACAAGAAGCCATGAATGCAAGGGAGAATGCCTATGCTCCATATTCAAAATTTAAGGTCGGTGCAGCGGTATTGTTGGAAAATGGTCAGATTGTTATAGGAAACAACCAAGAAAATGCATCGTATCCTTCAGGACTATGTGCCGAACGAGTCGCGGTATTTTACGCCGGTGCTAATTACCCAGGAACAACCATTAAGTCCATTGCGATTAGTGCTTCCTCCAGCGAACATGAGGTGGCTGCCCCAGCGGCTCCCTGTGGCAATTGCAGACAATCTCTCATTGAGTATGAGCAAAAGCAAAAGTCTCCAATATCCATAATTCTTGGTTCGGAAAATGGTCCAATTTATAAATGTGCTTCGTTGGAAGATATATTGCCTTTGGCATTCAATAGTTCATTTTTGAGCGATTCTTAATTCAAATATTTTTCCAAAAGAGATATATATGTATTTTTGCTTTTCTCCACCGCTGGAGAAATTCATTTAATACTACTGTAGATGAAAAAAATTACTAAAGAAGTTTACCTTAAATGGTACGAAGACATGTTTTTCTGGAGGAAATTCGAGGATAAACTTGCTGCCGTATATATTCAACAAAAAGTTAGGGGTTTTTTACACCTGTACAATGGTCAGGAAGCCGTATTGGCTGGTGCACTGCATGCTATGGATCTTGATAAAGACCGTATGATCACTGCATATCGAAACCACGTTCAACCAATTGGTATGGGTGTGGATCCAAAAAGAGTGATGGCCGAGCTTTATGGGAAAGTAACCGGGACATCCAAAGGTATGGGTGGTTCTATGCATATTTTTTCTAAAGAACACCGTTTCTATGGAGGTCATGGAATCGTCGGAGGACAAATTCCTTTAGGTGCAGGATTGGCATTTGCAGATAAGTACTTTAAAAGGGATTCTGTAACCCTCTGTTATATGGGAGATGGTGCTGTTCGACAAGGTGCGTTGCACGAAGCATTTAATTTGGCGATGTTGTGGCAACTGCCCGTAGTTTTCATTTGTGAAAACAATGGTTATGCCATGGGAACATCAGTGGCGCGTACATCGCATTCAACTGAAATTTGGAAATTGGGTCTAGGGTACGAAATGCCATGTGGGCCTGTTGATGGAATGGATCCAGCAATAGTTGCCAAAGAAATGGATAAAGCTATTGAGCGTGCCAGAACTGGTGGCGGACCAACTTTCCTGGAGATGAAAACCTATCGGTACCGAGGGCACTCCATGTCGGATGCTCAGCATTACCGAACAAAAGAAGAGGTTGAGGAATATAAAAAAATAGATCCTATTTCTCAGGTGAAAGATATTATTCTCGAAAAAGGATATGCATCTGAAGACGACCTAAAGCAAATCGATAAGAAAGTGAAAGACTTGGTGAAAGAGTGCGAGAAATTTGCAGAAGAATCGGATTTCCCACCAAAAGAACAATTGTTCGACACCGTGTACGAGCAAGAAGACTATCCATTTTTACAACATAAATTATAATAAGATGGCAGAAGTAATCAACATGCCTAGATTGAGCGATACCATGGAAGAAGGAACCGTGGCCAAGTGGCTCAAAAACGTAGGGGACAAAGTCGAAGAAGGAGATATATTGGCCGAAATCGAGACCGATAAGGCCACCATGGAGTTTGAATCCTTTCATGAAGGTACTTTACTCCATATCGGGATAGAGGAAGGTGATGGAGCCCCGGTTGATTCACTTTTAGCCATAATCGGCGAGGAGGGAGAAGATATTTCGGGTCTTTTGAACGGAGCTGAAGAACAAACTGCTCCAGACCAAGAACCAAACTCTTCCGAATCTGAAGAAGAAGCAAGTTCTGCACCAGAAAATACATCAGCCAATATTCCAGAAGGCGTGGAAATTGTAACCATGCCCCGATTGAGTGATACCATGGAGGAAGGAACCGTGGCTAGTTGGTTGAAAAGTGTTGGTGACGACGTTGAAGAAGGAGATATTCTGGCCGAAATCGAAACCGATAAAGCCACTATGGAATTTGAATCTTTTTATTCCGGTACCTTATTGCATATCGGTATTCAAGAAGGTGAAGGAGCTCCTGTCGATTCCCTTTTGGCGATAATTGGTCCAGAGGGCACCGATGTCAATGCAATTTTAAAGGCACAGGATTCAGCAGGGTCCTCCAAAAGTGCACCCAAGAAAGAGGCTAAAGAGGAAGCTCCAAAAGCGGAACAAGTATCTTCTAAAAAACAAACTTCTAACGATGGACAACGTGTTTTTGCGTCACCATTAGCTAAAAAGATCGCAGAAGAAAAAGGTATCAATTTGGCCGATGTAAAAGGAACTGGTGACAATGGTAGAATCGTAAAAAAGGACATTGAAAACTTTAAACCTTCACAAGCTGCTCCAAAAGCGGAAAAAACAGCCGAAACGGCGGCTCCATCTGCTCAGGTAAGTTTGCCAGTGGGTGAGGAAAGTATGGAAGAGGTTAAAAACTCAACTATGCGCAAGGTGATTGCCAAGCGCTTGGGTGAATCCAAATTCTCTGCACCTCACTATTATCTCACCATTGAGGTGGATATGGACAATGCAAAAGCTTCCCGTTCGCAGATTAATAGTTTGCCCGATACCAAAGTATCTTTTAACGATATGGTACTAAAGGCATGCGCCATGGCGCTTAAAAAGCATCCGCAAGTAAATACGTCATGGAACGGTGATACAACGGTTTATAAGCACCACGTACATATGGGCGTTGCTGTGGCTGTGGATGAAGGGCTAGTTGTTCCCGTCATCAAATTTGCGGACCAAATGAGCTTGACCCAGCTTGGTACCTCCGTAAAGGATTTGGCCGGTAGAGCAAGAAACAAAAAGATTAAGCCGGACGAAATGGAAGGTAGTACTTTCACCGTATCTAATTTGGGAATGTTTGGTATCCTGGAGTTTACTTCGATTATCAACCAGCCCAACTCTGCAATTTTATCTGTAGGAGCCATTGTTGAAAAACCAGTGGTCAAAAATGGTGAAGTTGTACCTGGTAGTACAATGAAAGTTACTCTGGCGTGCGATCACAGAACTGTTGATGGTGCTTCAGGAGCACAATTCCTTCAAACATTACGAGCGTATCTAGAAAACCCTGTCACAATGTTGGCATAATTTTCTTGGCCGTTTGATTTGATGTTTGCAACCTGAGGAACATTCAATAACTTACATATCAAAAGCATCCTTTTAAGGATGCTTTTTTTATCTTTAAAAAAATCAAAAAACAAAAAGAATGAAAATATTATGCTTTGCCGTGGCTACACTTTTAGCAGTGAATTGTGGATCTACGCAAGTTTCAGAATCCACAAAAATGGAATCTCCTGCATTGCCTGCATCAGAAGAATCCTTTACCAACGCACAAAGAATAGGGGAGATGATGAACTATTTGGCTTCCAATGATCTTAAAGGAAGAGAGGCAGGTAGTGAAGGTATTGAAATGGCAGCGCGGTATATAGAGAATTATCTCAAGTCGTATAGGGTACAACCATATTTTGAAACCTATCGAGATACGTTGTCAAATTTCAAAAATATAGCTTATAACTTAGTTGGGGTTGTCGAGGGTAACGACCCTATATTGAAGGATGAATTTATACTGATAGGTGCACATTATGATCATATTGGTACCATAAATCCTGAAAATGGTGACTACATCGCCAATGGAGCCAATGACAATGCTTCAGGTACTATTTCAGTCTTGGAAATGGCACGTTATTTTGGTGCACACAACACAAATAAACGGAGCTTGATATTTGCATTGTTCAGTGCTGAGGAAAAAGGGTTGCTAGGCTCCAAATATTTGGCTAAAAAACTAAAAGAACAAGAGTTGAACCTATACACCATGCTCAATTTTGAAATGACAGGTGTCCCCATGAAAGATAAAGATTACTTGGTGTATATCACTGGATATGAAATGTCAAATTTGGCTGAAGTCAGTAATAAGTATGCAGAGGAGAATTTAGTGGGATTTTTACCTACTGCGAAAGAGTTTAATCTGTACCAACGATCTGATAATTACCCGTTCCATGAAGAATTTGGCGTGCCATCCCACACTTTTTGCACTTTTGATTTCACAAATTATGCCTTCTACCACAAAGTAGGGGATGAAGCCGATCTTATGGATTATGGGCATATGGCAACGTTAGTCAACAAGACCATTCCGGTAATAGAAGATATTGCCAATGCAGCAAACCAAGAAATTAAGCTAAATAATTAAAAAGTGTCATGTGGAAACCCTTAGAAAATGTAAGGTACTCTTAGTATGAATAGGTTTTCACTTTCGGTGGAAATATGAAATAATAACAAATATGGCAAACATCATAATAACGGGAACAAGTAGGGGCATAGGTTTTGAACTAGTCAAGCTCTTTGCCAAAGAAGGACATCAAGTATTGGCACTATCAAGAAATGTTAAGCCTATTGAAAGTTTGGGATTGTCCAATGTTCATTGTTTTCCATTTGATTTGGGTAATCCAGGCGATTTTGAAAAAGTAACTAAATTTCTTGAGCAATGGCATGTGGTGGATGTGCTGATCAATAATGCTGGTCGATTACTGAATAAACCTTTTTCAGAGACCACAACCGATGAATTTGAAGCTGTTTATAAAGTAAATGTATTCGGTGTAGCAGAAATAACCAAGACCGTATTGCCACTAATGGGTAAGGAAGGGCATGTAGTGACCATAAGTTCCATGGGCGGGGTACAAGGCAGTATGAAATTCCCAGGCCTTTCTGCATATAGCTCTAGCAAAGGTGCTGTTATCACCCTTACTGAACTTTTGGCCGAAGAACATAAGGAAACAGGCCCCAGCTTTAATGTGTTGGCACTTGGTGCGGTCCAAACAGAAATGTTAGAAGAGGCATTCCCCGGTTATAAAGCACTGGTTACCGCTCTAGAAATGGCAACATATATCAAAGAGTTTGCCCTGACAGGACAAAAACTATATAATGGAAAACTGTTGCAAGTGAGCAATAGTACGCCTTAGATTATTTCAGAGATATTTTATGGATAAACTTGTAACTTTATACCAGTGAACAATACCCTCCAAAAATATCTCCCAGAGCTCGCCGCGGCCCCCTGTTTTGAATTGATCAAAACACATGGGGTGCATTTAAAAATTGTAAGCCATCGTGTTACACGGCATGGGGATTATCGCAGGTTGCCCAATGGATTACATCAAATAACGGTTAATGCGTCACTCAATAAATATAGATTCCTTATTACGCTCGTCCATGAAATTGCGCATCTGGTAGCTTTTGAAACATACGGTCGTCGAATAAAACCGCATGGTTTGGAATGGAAACGTACCTTTCAGCAATTAATGCTTCCATTCATTAGGCCAGAGGTGTTTCCATCACAGTTGTTGCCCATTGTAGCCAATCATTTTAAGAACCCCAAGGCCAGTAGTAGCACCGATGCTAGATTGTCTATCGCATTAAAGGCTTTTGATGAGGAAGAGCGGCAGCACAGTTATGTATACGAATTGCCTAAGGACAGTGTTTTTAGATTGTACAACGGTAAGTTGTTCAAAAAAGGAAATAAAAAAGTAAAACGGTACGAATGTGTAGAGTTGTCGACCGGGAGATTATATTTGTTTCAACCTAATGCGGAAGTTGAATTAGTGAAATAAATTACAATCTCTAATTAATGCACTGCTGATTATGGTTAAATAACATCATTTAAAATGCCCAGATAACTACGGAGAAATGATAAAAAATAAAAGAATGAACAAGAATTATTACGCAGTATTGATGGCAGGAGGGGTAGGGTCCCGATTTTGGCCCGTGAGTACATCCTCCAATCCCAAACAATTTCATGATATGTTGGGAACGGGTAAAACTTTGATTCAAAAAACTTTTGATCGTTTAAACAGATTTATTCCCACCGAAAATATTTTAATTCTGACCAACGAACGATACAATGATTTGGTTTTGGAGCAATTACCAAAGGTGAAACAAGATCAGGTTGTTTTGGAACCTGCGATGCGCAACACGGCGCCTTGCATTTTATATGCCTCGTTGAAGATCCAGAAAATGAATCCCAATGCAGTAATGATCGTTGCTCCCAGTGATCACTGGATAGAGGATGAAGCTGCTTTTGAAAAAGATGTGACAGCTTGTTTTGATAAATGCGAAAAGGAAAATGTAATGTGCACATTGGGCATACAGCCCACATTCCCCAACACTGGTTTTGGCTATATCGAATTTGAGAAGGAAAGTGATGATAAGCTTAAAAAAGTATCTCAGTTCAGGGAAAAACCAGATTATGAAACTGCAAAAGAATTTTTGGCACAAGGAAATTTTCTTTGGAACGCAGGTATATTTATGTGGAGCGTGGAAACCATCGTGGATGCCTTCAAAAAATATCAACCAAGTCAATATCGCTTGTTTGGGGAAGGCATTCCTTGTTATAATACGCAAACGGAAAAAGACTTTATTCAAGAAAACTATGGCAAGGCTGAAAACATATCCATTGATTATGCTATCTTGGAGCAATCGAAGTCAATATACACATTGCCGGCAACCTTCGACTGGAACGATCTTGGGACTTGGGGTGCACTGTATGATAAACTGGATAAGGATGAGGAAGAAAACGCTGTCGTAAACGCCAAAGTGATCCTAGAAGACGCTAAAGGTAATATGATTAGCTCTCCAAAAGGGAAAGTGGTTGTGATAGATGGTTTGGAGGATTATATTATTGTAGATAAAGAAGATGTGCTTTTGGTATACCCAAAGAATAAACAACAGGATATTAAAAAAGTATTAAATCAGGTTAAAGATAAATTTGGTGATCAGTTTGCTTAAAAAATGAATGAAAATCAGAACAATGCCACAATGCCTCCTGGGCAAGATAGCGGAGATGAAGTAAAAAAGGACTTTAAAGGGCTTTTGGGCAGTATTCGTAGGTTTCTTTCCGATTTATTGGAAATCCGTTCCAACACGGATGCCGCTGCCACAAAAGAATCCATAAATGCGGATATTCCTTTTAAAGGACACACCTCTTGGATTCTTGTATGCTCCATATTTATAGCCTCCATTGGGTTGAATGCTAACTCTACTGCGGTTGTAATTGGAGCGATGTTGATATCCCCCCTCATGGGACCTATTTTGGGTATGGGAATGTCGTTGGCCATTAATGATATTGATACACTTAGACGTTCGTTGAAGAATTTTACCGTGATGGTTGTTTTGAGTGTGATCACCGCCTTTTTGTTTTTCTATCTTTTCCCACTTCGAGATGAATCCTCTGAGTTGTTGGCACGTACCAAGCCGGACATTCGAGATGTGCTCATTGCATTTTTTGGTGGACTTGCCCTAGTGATAGCCAGAGCTAAAAAAGGAACAATTGCAAGTGTGATTTTTGGTGTTGCGATAGCCACAGCACTTATGCCGCCACTCTGTACGGTTGGGTTTGGATTGGCCATTGGGAAACCATGGTACGCAGCAGGGGCCATGTATTTGTTCATAATCAACACCATTTTTATTGGTTTGGCCACCTTCTTGGTTATAAAGTATTTGCGTTTTCCAATGGTGCGCTATGCGAATTCCCAACGCAGAAGGCTTATTGCCCGGCTGGCATCCATTACAGGTATTTTGGTAATGATCCCAGCCGGATTTACATTCTATCAAGTATTTCAGGAGTCGCTTTTTAAAAAGCAGGCACAAGAATTTTTACAGGATACCGTAGAGATTTATCAATTTAATGGATCTGGTAGATATGTGGATAACTTAACTAAACTCGAATATGTTGATGAAGGAGAATCCTTGGTTGAGGTTGTGTTCATGGGTGATGAATTGATTCCTGAAAATGTAATCAATACTTGGAGGACGCAGAAAAATCAATTTTCAAGATTAAAAAATGCAGAGTTTCATATTATTCAAGGTGGTAAGGATGATTCCGAAGAGAAATTCAATTATGTAAGTGAGTTGTATGAAAAAAATAAAGCAGAACTGTTGAATAAAGATGAACAGATTCGATTGCTTGAGGAAGAAGTGGCCAGCTTAACACAGAATGTAGGGAAACAAATTCCGTTTAAAGATGTTACAGCAGAAGCCAAGGCCAACTATGAAAATATTGACGCCATTGGTTTTTCTTATCAAATACGGACCGATTTTAAGAAACTGGATACTGTTCCAGTTTTTGAAGTGGAATGGAAAGAAGGAATAAATGCGAATCAAAAAGGAGAGGATACTCGAAAAATGCTAGCTTGGTTAAAGTTAAGATTACAAGATTCCACGCTAATTATTAAGGAGATTGATTAATATCAATTACGTTCTTCAATATACATTTGTCTAACTTTTTTGAAAAGCTCCGAAGAGTACACGAAATCTGTTACTGCTTTATTATCAGTTTTAAAAATTTCTTTGTTCGTGCCTTCCCACTCTTTTAATCCATTTTTGAGAAAGATTATTTTTTCTCCGATTTCCATTACACTGTTCATATCGTGCGTGTTGATTACAGTGGTTATATCATATTCTCGGGTAATTTCTTGGATTAGGTTGTCTATTAGGATGGCAGTTTTGGGGTCAAGTCCAGAGTTGGGTTCGTCACAAAACAGATATTTCGGATTCATAACAATAGCTCGCGCAATGGCAACCCTTTTTTGCATTCCCCCGGAAATTTCGGCAGGAAATCTTTTATGTGCATCCACAAGATTTACTCGTTTTAATACAAAATCAACGCGGTCTTGTTTTTCTGATTGGGACTGAGTGGTGAACATATCCAAAGGAAACATCACATTGCCCTCAACAGTCATGGAATCAAAAAGAGCACTTCCTTGAAACACCATGCCCATTTCTTGGCGTAGATTTCTTCGTTCTTTTGTGGAAAGTTTAGAGTAATATCGGTCATTGTAACAAATTTGTCCTTCATCGGGCTCAAATAGACCCAGTAAGCATTTCATAAAAACGGTCTTGCCGGATCCACTTTGTCCAATAATCAAGTTGGTCTTTCCTGTTTCAAAAATTGTTGAAATACCTTTTAGAACATGATTGTCCCCAAACGATTTATGTATGTTTTCTACCTCTATCATTAGCCTAATAACAATTGTGTTAAAACGTAATTCACAATAATAATAACAACACTAGTCCAAACAAAGGAAGTGGTACTGGCCTTGCCCACCTCAAGTGCGCCGCCAGTCATGTAAAACCCATGATAAGAGGGGACCGTTGCGATTACAAAAGCAAACACCACAGACTTTATCAAAGCATAGGTTACATGGTACGAATCAAAATCCATTTGCAACCCCTGAATAAAATCGCCACTCGGAGCAAAACCACCAAATACGGCTGCTACCCATCCTCCAAAAATACCGACAAACATGGAAATTGCAACCGCAAAAGGATAAAGCATGGTAGCAACGATTTTTGGAAATACCAAGTAATTCAAAGAGTTGATGCCCATTACTTCAAGAGCATCAATTTGTTCTGTAACCCGCATGGTTCCTATACTGGATGTGATATATGACCCAACTTTACCTGCCATGATTATAGAAGTGAAAGTTGGTGCAAATTCCAATATAACGGATTGCCTTGCGGCAAAGCCGATAAGACTTTTAGGCAATAGAGGGTTGGTTAGGTTAAGGGCTGTCTGAATGGTGACTACACCTCCAATAAAAAAGGAGATAAAAATAATGATACCCATGGCCCCATAGATGAGTTCATCAATTTCCTTAAAAATTAAGGTTTTCATGATGCGCCACTTTGTAGGTTTTTTAAATACTTCCCAAATCATGATGAAGTATTTTCCAATCGCTTCTAGGTATTTCATGCGTTTATGGACTTGAGTTGATAAAAATAAGAATATTGTACAGCATTTAACCTTCAGTTAAACTTATTATACAGGATAAATCAATAATTTTGCTTTTTTGATTAAAAAAACACCATGAAAACAACCAACCTTGTAGTTTCAATTTTAGCCTTATGTGTACTTAGTATTTCATACGGCCAACGCAAAAAAAAGAATCCTGTACAAATACAAAAAGAGACCATCTCCCAAACACCGAAGTTGGTCGTGGGTATTGTGGTAGACCAAATGCGGTATGATTATCTTACTCGTTTTTGGAACCAGTATGGAGAAGGAGGCTTTAAGCGAATGGTAAACGAAGGGTTTAATTGTAAAAATAATCACTATAACTATGCTCCAACCAGTACGGGGCCAGGTCACGCTTCTGTTTACACAGGCACTACCCCCGCAACGCATGGTATTATTGGCAACAATTGGTATGATAAAGCATTGGGAAAAGATGTGTATTGTGCAGGCGATGATAATTTTACATCTATAGGAACCACCTCAGATGCTGGGCAAATGTCTCCGAATAGAATGTTGACAACTACAATCACCGATCAATTACGTTTGCATACGCAAAAACGAGGAAAAGTAATCGGTGTTGCTTTAAAGGATAGAGGTGCTGTTCTACCCGCGGGTCACGCTGCCAATGCAGCTTATTGGTTTGAAGGTGGTGAGATGGGTAACTGGATTACCAGTTCCTACTATATGAACAAATTGCCACAATGGGTAACGGATTTTAATGCATCAAATGTAGTTGAATCCTATAAAAAAACCTGGAATACCCTCAAGCCTATTGAAACTTACGTAGAAAGTGGATTGGATATCAATAATTATGAAGGAATTCTAAAAGGCGCAGAAAACAATGCGTTTCCACACGATCTTCCAGCAATATGGGAAGAAAATATGGGATTTGATATTCTGAAAGCTACGCCATACGGAAACAGTATTACCACTGATTTTGCTTTGGCAGCTTTGGAAGGTGAAGATTTGGGTGCGGATACCATTACGGATTTCTTGGCCATCAGTTTTTCCAGTACGGATTATGTAGGCCATTTTTTTGGGGTAAATTCCAAAGAGGTGGAAGATACCTATATTCGTTTAGATCAAGATTTAGCACGAATTTTCACCGCTTTGGATGAAAAAGTTGGTAAAGGAGAATACACGGTTTTCTTAACAGCCGACCATGCTGCCGTTAATGTTCCCTCGTACTTGATGGACTCTAAGATTCCTGCTGGTTATTTGGATATAAAAGACATGGAAGCAAAGTTTGATGAGTTCCTACAGTACAAATATGGCACCACGGATGTGGTTAAAGATTTGAGCAATTATCAATTGTTTCTAGACCATAAAATCTTGACCAATTTAGATATCGACATTAAAGAAGCTCAAAAAGACATGGCTATGGAACTATTATCTTATGAAGGCATTGGTAGGGTTTATACTGGGTATCAAATGTGGGAAAACGAATATACTGAAGGAATCCCGTACATTTTACAGAATGGTTATAACCCCAAGCGTTCGGGAGATGTTCTTTTAGTGCCGAATACTGGCTATATTTCTTATAGCAGAACGGGTTCTACACATGGTTCTGCTCAAATTTACGATACGCATGTACCTTTATTACTTTTTGGAAAGGGAATTAAGCAAGGAAGCACTGTGAACAGAACAGAAATCCCTGATATTGCTCCCACCATAGCTTCGTTGTTGGGTATTGCTTTTCCTAATGGAACAACTGGGGAGCCGATAGGAGAAGTTTTGGAGTTTAAATCAATTACTGTAGATTAATAGAATAGCGCATCTATTTATTTATAATCAGTTTCTTGACAATCCTATTTCCAGTATCCAAATCGTGGTATATTAAAAAGTAGATTCCGTTGGATAAGTGTGATACCTGCAAAGTAGACCGATTTTGTTCGCTGTACACGAGTCTTTTGTTTGCATCAAAGATTTCAATTTTGAAGTCATTGTTGTCGTCTTTTTCGATGTACAAGTTTTGACTGGCAGGATTAGGATAAATAATAAAGTCACTTTTGTTTTTTAGCTCAGGCTCAGGCTCAGGCTCAGGCTCAGGCTCAGGCTCAGGCTCAGGCTCAGGCTCAGGATTGGTATTTGGTTCTGATGGGGATGTAATTTCTATGTTTCCATCACAATTTTCATCTATCTGATTATCTAAGGTTTCTTCCGCATCGGGATTTATATCTGGGTCAGAGTCATCGCAATCATTGGCATTGTTGAATCCATCTTGGTCAAGGTCATCGTCCAGAGTTACAGGGTTGCAGTCGTCGTCAATGCCGTTGTAGGGAATCTCATTCGCATCGGGATTTATATCCGGGTCGGAATCATCGCAATCATTTGCATTGTTGAACCCGTCTTGGTCAAGGTCATCGTCCAGCGTGTTGGGGTCGCAGTCGTCGTCTATGCCGTTGTAGGGAATTTCCTGTGCATCGGGATTGATGTTGGCATTGGTATCATCACAATCATTGGCTTGGTTGAACCCATCTTGGTCAAGGTCATCGTCCAGAGTTACAGGGTTGCAGTCATCATCAATGCCGTTGTATGGAACCTCCTCCACATCGGGGTTAATATTGGGATTTGAGTCATCACAATCATTGGCATTGTTGTATCCATCTTGGTCTAGGTCATCGTCCAAAGTTGCAGGATCGCAATCATCATCAATGCCGTTGTATGGAACCTCCTCCACATCGGGGTTAATATTGGGATTTGAGTCATCACAGTCATTGGCTTGGTTGAACCCATCTTGGTCAAGGTCATCGTTCAGAGTTACAGGGTTGCAGTCATCGTCTATTCCGTTGTATGGAATCTCCTCCACATCGGGGTTGATGTTTGGGTCGGAGTCATCGCAATCATTGGCATTGTTGTATCCATCTTGGTCTAGGTCATCGTCCAAAGTTGCAGGATCGCAATCATCATCGATACCGTTGTATGGAATCTCTTCCTGATTTGGGTTGATATTTGGGTCGGAGTCATCACAATCATTGGCTTGGTTGAACCCATCTTGGTCAAGGTCATCATCCAGAGTATTTGAATCGCAATCATCGTCAATACCGTTATAGGGAATCTCCTCCGCATCGGGGTTTATATCCGGGTCGGTGTCATCACAATCATTGGCTTGATTGAATCCATCTTGGTCAAGGTCATCGTCCAGAGTTATAGGGTTGCAGTCATCATCAATGCCATTGTAGGGAATCTCGTCTGCATCGGGGTTGATGTTGGCATTGGAATCATCACAATCATTGGCATTGTTGAATCCATCTTGGTCTAGGTCATTGTCTAGAGTTACAGGGGCGCAGTCATCATCGATGCCATTGTAGGGAATCTCCTCCGCACCTGGGTTGATATTTGGGTCGGAGTCATCGCAATCATCCGCATTGTTGTATCCATCTTGGTCTAGGTCATCGTCCACAGTTGCAGGATCGCAATCATCATCGATACCGTTGTAGGGTATCTCCTCTGCACCGAGGTTGATATTTGGGTCGGTGTCATCGCAATCATTGGCTTGGTTGAATCCGTCCCCGTCCAAATCATCATCTGGAGTTTCAGCATCGCAGTCATCATCGATGCCGTTGTATGGAATTTCCTCCGCATCGGGGTTTATATCCGGGTCGGAGTCATCACAATCATTGGCTTGGTTGAATCCATCTTGGTCAAGGTCATCATCCAGAGTTGCAGGGTTGCAGTCATCGTCTATTCCGTTGTATGGAACCTCGTCTGCATTTGGATTAACGTCAGCATTAAAATCATCACAATCGATATCGGACATCGTTCCATCTTCATCAAAATCGGTGATGCCTATGCCATAATGAAGGCTTAAGAATTGATTAAGAGATATGGCACATGACTCGGCAAATTGTTCTCTAACCACTTCCCCGCCATTTATTCGAATGTTTTGGTCGCATTCGATTTGAAATGCATCAAAGTTATTATTGAAATGCGCTCCATGATAATATACATTGTATCCGCCGTTATAATAAGGGTCGTTAAAGTCTGGATAAGGATCTGCTGGGCTAGGTACTGCCGGATAACCTTTATCGTGGATGAGTGCGCCAAAGCTGAAAGGACCTCTTACCAGTTCTGAATGGGTAAGATTCAAAACATTATCGTTGACCAAGTTTTTAGTGCTATTTCTATTGATGTGGAACTGTTTGTTCAGTTCTTCATCTGTTGTGTTAAGGTCATTGTGTGTGAGAATATAACCTAGTTCTATACGTTTGATAGCATGGCCGTGCCCATGAAGGTCCATGAGAAGTCCTCTCCCAAAATTTTGAACAATCTTTGTTTTTGCATCTTCTATAAAATTCTGATAGTTTGTCCAAGCTTCTTCGCCAATAGGGTCGCCATCGGCACCATCTTCGATGGAACGGTTGGCGTCCAACTTACTTCTGTCCAGAAGATTGATGATGACATGGGGGTAGTGTCCTGTTAGCTCAAAAAAATATTGTGTAACACTTCTTCCAATTTCTTGGGTAAATGAGTCTCGCTTGTAAGAGCAACCATCACAGTCCCTGTCTGTAATATCATCTGGCACTTCGTATCCACCATGCGGTACCGATATAATCAATGGATAGTTTCCGGCAATATATTCAATATACTCCGTGTCGTCATAATAGCTTTGCCCCGGTATTTGAGCCATTAGCAAACTTCCCCATAGCAAGGAAATAACAAAGCAAAACAGGGTAAAGTGGATATTGGCACAAGGTTTCATATTCGTACTTGTGTTATAAATCCTTGTCGATGTTGAGATTTACATCTAGGGGATTTGTTTACATATAGTTATGTGGCTATGCTAGTGCTTATTTTTTATTAAAGGTATCGATAGGTAAGTATAGAACAGGGGGAAATTGATGGATGCCCTGTTTCAATTGACGAAAAACCAATTGGTTGTGCAGGTGTAGTTTTACTGTGTATTCACTGTAAGTTTATTCCTTTTTATTGATAAATAATAGCGTGTTAAAAACTTACAAATCAATATTTTGAATGAAATATCTAAATTTTTGACCAAATCCCTTTCCAGCGGTAATTTCTTATAAATCTCCCTTCTTGCTTGGAAACATATTTAGGTTTTTTGTCAATAAAGGCTTTAAGGTAACCAGATATTGCTTGAAAGTATAACCTCAAACTTTTTGCTTGCCATGCCATTTTTAGAGCAGCTATTTTTGTGAGTACAATGCCATAGCGCATTCTGTAAAGCGCCTCACCTTTAGTTTGATAATTTTTATAACTGTATCCATGACCGGTAGGGCGAAGATGCTTTACGTGAAGTTGGGGAAGCGTGAGCGTTTCAAAATCATGGTATTTGGCCAAAAGGGTGTCTACGGTATCCCAGCCTACACCAGGACGCAAGCCCTCAATTTTATTAAAGCAGGCTTTGTGGTATAATTTTACAGGTCCTCGGATATGGGATTTGTCTGCAATGCTTTCATATACCCAATCGTTCCCTTTTTTTATATAAAGCAACCCTGAGCACATACCGAGTTTCCAATTGGCCTGAAATTGATTTATGATAAGTTCAAAATAATTATGTGGCAATATGATATCGGCATCGAACTTGCCGATGAGGTCGTATTCGGAAGTATGCTCCAGGCCGAAATTAAAAGTATCCACCACTTTTTTTCCGGGGATATGCTCATCAACTGAATTGCGTTTTAGGACTCTTATCCAATCATACTTTTGAGCGTAGCTTTGTGCAATTCTAAAAGTATCATCAGAAGAGTTGTCATCGACCACAATTACCTCATTCGGTAAATAGGTTTGTGTCACAAAAGAATCCAAGCAATCTTTTAAAAAAGCTGCTTCATTGTGAGCAGGAACAACGATACTTATTTGCATATGCTAATATTTCAAAAATCGAAATTCTTCTCCCAAATTAATGTTGGGTCCTTTCGGCGTAAACAATATAATACCGATTTGTAAAATATCTGAGTATAGGCCGAACACCAATTTTTTTGGTAGGATTTGTCCATTTGGCCGAGTCTACAATGGTCCAGCCTGCTTTCTCCAAAAGCCAATCAAATTGCCAATCTTCGAACTCGTGATAATGTCGGTCCCAAGGGTCGGTCTTGCTGCGATAAGCGGGGGCAAACCATAACCGCAAAGGTATGCTTGCCACTAATTTTTTGGACTTAATTTCTTTCAACACATTAAAAGGTGCAACCAAATGTTCAAATATTTCAAATGCAGTTACTACATCTGCATCTGATTGAGCAGCCTTTTGAAAATCAATATCTAAATCTTCGCCATCAGTATTTGCTACCGTATATTCGTTGGACTTTAATATTTCAGAAAATGGATTTTGTACACCTAAATCTAAGATGGATTCTGATGTATTTATATGTTTCTGAAGGAACGCCAAGGTATGTCTATAGCGTTTGTTGGGAAAGTTGTTTTCGTACATGGGCTAAAATTCCTAAAAACTTATTACAAATCCCAACGAAGTTTTCATGTTATTTATTTATAGGGTGTTCAATAGCGATATACCATGGCATTAATGTTCATTCCAGCGCCAACACTGGCGAACATAACAACATCTCCTTTGTTTACTTCATGATTAGCAAGATTTCCTTTAATTACCATGTCGTAAAGTGTGGGAACTGTTGCTACGGAACTGTTGCCTAGGTCTTGAATGCTCATTGGCATTATATCCTTAGGCATCGTTTTGCCATATATTTTATAAAACCTTTTGATGATGGCATCATCCATTTTTTCGTTGGCCTGATGGATAAAAATTTTCTTGACTTCATCTATACTTACCCCACTCTCATCCAAACAACTGGCCATGGCTTTGGGTACATTAATGCAAGCAAATTCATATATTTTTCTCCCTTGCATTTTAATATAGCGTGTGTCATTGCTGGTAGGGCTATTGGACTTATCAAAATATAGGTAATATGCCTCTTCATTTGCATAGGTAAGGGATGCGTGGGATAAAATTTCCCCACTGGATGTATCTGCTTCTAGTATAGTGGCTCCTGCTCCATCAGAAAAAATCATACTGTCCCTGTCGTGTTGGTCTACTACTCTGGAAAGTGTTTCCCCTCCGATGACCAAACATTTTTTTGCCATACCACTTTTAATGAATGCAGTAGCTTGAATCATGCCCTCAATCCAACCAGGGCAGCCAAAAATAAGATCATAGGCTACACATTTTGGATTTTTGATACGTAACAAATGTTTAACTCTGGTAGCAAGGCTTGGTAATGTATCTCCTTGGATTTTACCAGGGGTAAGGTCCCCGAAATTATGGGCAAAGATGATGTAATCCAGTTCTTCCTTATCGATTCCAGCATTTGCAATGGCCTCTTCAGCTGCTAAAAAACCCAAATCCGATGTTTTTAAATCTGGTTTTGCGTACCTGCGGTTGGCTATTCCGGTTATGGCTTCGAATTTTTCAATGATTATATTGTTTTTTTGTTCGAAAGGAGTTCCATCGGTTTCCATAAACTTATGATTCAAAAAATCTTCGTTTTTGGTAACTATGGATGGAATATGACTTCCTGTGCCTGTAATGCCAATTTTCATTTTGTGTGGAGGTTTTTAATTACACCAATTTAAAACATGCAATTAACAATGCTATGCATGCATAATAAATCTTACAATGTCCAAATGATTGCATAATTGCTTTATTATACGAAAAAAGCCTTGATTAAACTTAAGTTTCAAGGCCTTTTAATAGTATTCATAATGGTTTTTACGCTTCTATATAATCTTCAATAGGGGCGCAAGCACACATTAAATTACGATCCCCAAATGCTTCGTCTGTTCTACGAATACTTGGCCAAAACTTGTTCTCGGCCACGTATGGCAATGGAAAAGCAGCTTTTTCCCTACTGTATGGATAGCTCCAAGTGTCACTTGTAAGCATTTCTAAGGTGTGCGGTGCATTTTTGAGTACATTATCCATATCGCTGGAGGCAACTTCATCTATTTCAGCTCTAATGGATAACAAGGCATCACAGAACCTGTTAAGTTCAGCCAGGCTTTCACTTTCCGTTGGCTCGATCATCAACGTTCCAGCAACTGGAAATGATACAGTAGGTGCGTGGAATCCATAATCTATAAGGCGCTTGGCAATATCGGTAACCTCAACCCCATTCGATTTAAAAGGCCTGCAGTCAATAATCATTTCGTGTGCCGCACGTCCACGTTCTCCGGAGTAAAGCACATCAAATTTACCTTTTAAACGGTCTTTAATGTAGTTGGCATTTAAAATTGCAGCTTCCGTAGCTTTCGTAAGTCCTTCGGCACCTAACATTTTTATATAGCCATAAGAAATTAAGCACACCAACGAACTACCCCATGGTGCACCAGAAATCGCTGTAATAGCTTTATTTCCACCAGTGGTAATTACAGGATTAGAAGGCAAAAAAGGTTTTAATTGTTCTGCAACACAAATTGGTCCCACTCCAGGGCCTCCGCCTCCATGAGGGATTGCGAATGTTTTGTGTAGGTTGAGATGGCATACGTCAGCCCCGATAGTAGCGGGATTGGTTAATCCTACCTGTGCGTTCATATTGGCGCCATCCATGTAAACCTGTCCACCATTATCGTGAATTAGTTTTGTGATTTGTTTTATGGATGACTCAAAAACGCCATGGGTTGAAGGATAGGTGACCATTAATGCGGCTAAGTTTTCCGCATGCTGTTCCGCCTTTTCCACCAAATCGTCCATATCGATGTTTCCTTTGTCATCAGTTTTGGTGACCACTACTTTCATGCCTGCCATTACTGCCGACGCCGGGTTTGTTCCATGTGCCGATGCAGGAATGAGGCATATGTTTCGGTGACTTTCGCCTCTCGATTCGTGATAAGCTCGGATAACCATTAATCCGGCATATTCTCCTTGAGCTCCTGAATTTGGCTGCAGTGATGTTGCTGAAAATCCTGTAATTACATTTAACTGTTCTTCCAGAGATTTTAACATTTCCTGGTATCCTTCGGCCTGATTTATTGGTGCAAATGGATGCAGGTTGCCCCATTCTGGCCAACTTAATGGCAGCATTTCCGAAGCTGCATTCAATTTCATGGTACAGCTGCCTAAAGAGATCATGGAGTGGTTCAATGCTAAATCTTTGCGCTCCAATTTTTTAATATAACGCATCAATTCTGTTTCAGAGTGATAGGAATTGAATACTTGGTGCTCCATAAAAGGAGTTCGTCTTTGTAGATTTGATGGAATGGCTTCACCTAAATCTATTTCTTCCAAAGATTTTTCTTTTAGGTCTTGTGACTCCAAAAAGCATGAAACCAAAGTATTTAAGTCATCTTCGGAAACGGCTTCGTTCAAGGAGATGGAAACCGTTGAATCATCGACATAATATAAGTTGATGCCCTTGTTCTCTGTTGCCTCTTTTAGTCGCTCTAAATCTTTGGCTTTTATCTGAATAGTGTCAAAATAAGCGCTGTTCAGTTGTTCAAATCCGTAAGCTTCTAAGGTTTTGGCTAATTTTTTAGTATTATCATGAACTTTTCCGGCGATGAATTTCAAACCTTCTGGTCCGTGATATACTGCGTACATTCCAGCCATGACGGCCAAAAGCACCTGAGCGGTACAGATGTTGGAAGTTGCCTTGTCCCTTTTAATGTGCTGTTCCCTAGTCTGTAGAGCCATACGCAGAGCGGGGTTGCCATCGGTGTCTTTTGTAATTCCGATTATTCTTCCGGGAATGTTTCTTTTATAGGCTTCTTTGGTTGCGAAAAATGCAGCATGTGGCCCACCATAACCCAGTGGAATCCCAAATCGTTGTGTGGTTCCAACCACTGCATCCACACCCCATTCTCCTGGAGGGGTGAGCATCGCTAAACTCAAAATATCTGCAGCAACGGCAACTTTAATATCGTTTTCCTTGGCTTTTTCAACAAAGGAGGCATAGTCGTTTACTTGCCCATGTTTACCAGGGTATTGCAACAACGCGCCATAATAACCTTCGGAAAAATCGAAGGTTTCGTGATTACCCACCACTAACGCTATACCTAAAGGTAAAGCTCGTGTTTGGAGCAAACTCATGGTTTGGGGGAGTATTTCTTCGGAAACAAAGAATTTTACAGTGCCATCCTTTTTTTGTTGGCGGCTACGAAGTTCAAACAGCATGCTCATGGCTTCCGCGGCAGCTGTGCTTTCGTCCAAAAGTGATGCGTTGGCAATCTCCATTCCAGTAAGATCACTGATCACGGTCTGGAAGTTTAAGAGAGCTTCTAGTCTACCTTGGGCAATCTCAGCTTGGTATGGTGTGTAGGCCGTGTACCATCCTGGGTTTTCCAAGATGTTTCGTTTTATAACGGAAGGTGTCAGCGACTCATGGTAGCCTAGACCAATATAGCTTTTGAAAACTTTATTTTTCTTGGCCAGTTCGCTCAAGTGGCTTAAGAACTGGTGCTCACTGATTCCTTTAGGAAGATCTAAAGGTGTTCCTAATTTAATGTCATCTGGAATTGTCTCATAAATGAGCTGTTCCATACTTTTTACCCCAATGGTTTCGAGCATGCGGGGCAAGTCTCTCTCTGTAATGCCTATGTGTCTGGCAGCAAAAACTTCTGTGTTCATGTCCTATCCAATAAAGTGAACAAAATTAGGGATTTATTCGATGAAAATGGTCAATTTTGATAGTCTCGAGAGCAAAGTTGTTAACCACTGGTTAACCTTTAAAAAACATGATAAGGTTTCAGCTTGATGGCAATGTTAAAAAAAATTTTAAATTTTTATCTGGACGCCAGTATACATGTGGCTGTATCGGTAATTTCCATGGCCGGGGTCACTTTTCATCTATTGGGAAGTTCGTCGGACATCAATCTTTTGGGATTTATTTTTTTTAGTGTAATTGTTTGCTACAATTTTATCAAGTATGGCGTGGAAGCTTATAAATATCTGATTGTTTCAAATTCTTATCACAAAATCATTCAAGCTTTTAGTTTTGCTTCCTTTGTTTGCGCTATTTATTTTTTACTACAATTAGATAGAAATATTTTGGTGGCAACCATTGTACTTGGGTTGCTTACGGCACTTTATGCAATACCATTGATGCCGAGAGCCAAAAACCTAAGAAGCTTGGCAGGACTAAAGATTTATATAGTTGCCTTTGTGTGGGCAGGTTTTACAGTTTTGTTGCCGGTTCTTGACGCAAAAATGTCTTTGGATTGGGATTTTTTCGTAACATTTATTCAAAGAATGTTATTGGTCTTGGTGCTAATCTTGCCTTTTGAAATAAGGGACATGCAATGGGATGATAAATCATTGAGAACCTTACCGCAAATACTGGGCGTTAAAAACACAAGACGATTGGGAGTAGGACTTACCCTAGGTTTCTTTTTACTAACTTTTTTAAAAGATCAGCTTTATTCAATTGAGATTGTGTTTCGATTGGTGTTGGCAATAGTGCTCATCTTGGTACTTATAGGTGGCAAGCGCACGCATTCAAAGTATTTTGTAGTCTTCTGGGTTGAGGCAATTCCGATTTTCTGGTTTTGTATGTTCTGGTGGGCCGAACGTTATTTTTGAAGCTCTTTGTCTTTAAGGTCTCTTTCCATTTTTTTCTTGTCATCCTCGGAAAGCATGGTCAGCCCTGCACGATCGCATAAAGAGGTGAGTTCGGTATTCGTTTTGGAATAACCTTTACATACCTTACAAAATAATATGTGAACACGTAGTTTTACAATATCCCAAAAACCTGCTTCCTTGTACTGGGATTTGTCACAAATATTCGCTGCTTCTTTACATGAAATCTTCATATCTAAAACCAATTATCATTTAAACAACCCATAAGTGTCACTCTGGCCCTATGAATCATTACCCATAGGTTGGACGGATTTATGCTCAGTTCATTACAAACATCTTCGGTGCTCATACCTTGAATTGTTTTCAGTTTAAAAACCAAGGCCTGTTTTTGTGGTAGTTTGGTAATACAGTCTTGAATGGCCAATCCCAATTCTTCATTTTCAAGAACATAGTCCCCGTCTTTGCTAAAAGGGTCGGCCACTTGCTCTTCTAGCCAATCTCCTTCGGAATCAGGGTCGGACTTGTAGTTCATCCGAACTTCTGCTTTGCCCTTTTTAGAGTTTATTTTTCTATAATGATCAACTACTTTTCTTTTTAAGATGGATATTAACCAAGTGCGCTCGGCTGCATCACCTTTGTAGTTCTTAGCTGAGTTAAGACCTGCGAAAAAAGTTTCCTGGACCAAGTCCTTTGCTATTTCGGCGTCGCTTACACGAGAAACTGCATAGTTGAACAAGTAATCCGCATAATGGCTTACCCAATTGTCTGGTTGTAGTTTATGTTTGCCCATATTTCTATCGTGTTTCCAAAAGTAATGGTTTTGGACATATAAATCGATGGTCTGAAACGACTTCGACGTATTATGGATTCAGTACTGACAAAGGAACTGGAGTTTAACACAGATTTTTGAATTGGGAAATTTTAAAATAGAACCCTCAATTGTTAGCTTTTTGCCTTTTATGCTCTCTGTTGATGTATACGTTGTGTACTTTAATGAATACGGGGTGCTATGTAAGTTGCGATAAGATTTCTTTAATATCATTCGCTTTTAAGGGCTTTACCAGATAATCAGATATAGCATTAATTCTTTTTGCTTTTTTGATGTCCTTCGGGTCTATGGAAGAGGAAACCAGATATACTTTTATTGTTTTTTTTAGTTTAGGAAGCAAGTCAACAAATTCTTCCATAAACTGAAAACCATCCATTACCGGCATATTAATATCTAAGAAGATAATATCTGGGAGTGCATCCGGTGTATTTTGATTAGCTATAATATGTTCTAGTGCTTCGGCTCCATCACTAAAAGTACTTGTAGACCCTATTTCCGGAACATTTTTCAGGGTTACCCCCATAGTGAATTGATAAATATCATCATCATCAATAATAAAGACATTGATAGGTTCCATAATCATTATTGATTTAGATTTATAAAAAAAGAAGTGCCTACTCCAGGTTCGCTTTCTGCCCAAATTTTTCCACCCATGGCATCTATTTGCGCTTTTGTTAAAAACAGTCCAACTCCTTTGGCGTCCTTATTTCTATGGAAAACTTTACTGAATCCAAAAAGTTTATGTCCGTTTTTCTTTAGATCTATTCCTAGTCCATTATCCTTGAATTCAAGTTGTGTTTTGCCTTCGATGTCCTTAGATTTAATCAAAATCTCCGGTATTCTGTCTTCAGCTTTATATTTAAGGGAATTGCTGATTAGATTAAGAAAAATACTCTCCAAATAAATCTTATTGTACATTACTTTAGGTGATTCGGTGAAGTCATATTTTATAATTGCTTTGGTTTTCAATATTTCAGCAGCAAGCATTTCCTTTGTTCTTTGTAAAGTGCCTTCAAAAAAGGTTTCTTCTAGGGATAGCGGTGTTTTGTTTTTGATTACCAAAGATTCCACCAAGGTGTCCAATGTCCATGTTAAATGGTTGGTGACGGACTCTATTTTTTCAATGAGAGATTCTTTTATGTTAGGATCCTCTTCTGTTTTATAAATTGTTAGTAAAGCATTCAAGTTACTTACGGGAGATCTCAGGTTATGTGACGTAATATGATTGAATTCTTCCAGTTGTTTGTTTTGGGCCTTGAGCAGTCTTGCCGACTCCTTAAGGCTTTTGTTGGTTTCCAAAATGCGATGGGCCGATTGTTTTTGTTCCGTGATATCTCTGATTGCAATGGAAACAAGGAGTCGTTCGGACGTTTCAAGAGGACTAAGGGTGATTTGAACGGGTATTTGAAAACCCGTTTTGTTGTGCACGAAAAAATCGAGATTAGTTGGAAGTCCAGTATGTTTCGGGTCTTTAAAAAATTCGATAGCATAGTATTCCATAGTGTCCCAGAGTCGATTTGGAACGAGAGAGGATACATGTTGGTTTATAAGTTCTGCAGATTTATAACCGAACATTTTTTCCGCTTGTTCATTAATCAACTGGATAGACCCTTCTTGATCAATGATTACCATGGTGTCCGGTGCGGAATTTAAAAGCCCCCTAAACTTGATTTCGGACATTCGCTGTTCTGTTATGTCCTGGGTTGTTCCCACTATTTTTACCACGTTCCCTGCATTGTTAGTAATGACTTCCCCGTAAAGCTCAACTGTTCGCACCGTACCATCTTTATAAACAACCCGATGCATGAACTTTCTGAATTTTTTTTCAGCAATAAATTCCTCTGCATGGGCGCGGAACATATCCCTGTCATCGGGATGTAGGGCAGCTACTACATTCTCGAAACCAAGCGGAGTTCCTATTTCCATATTAAAGATTCGGTACATGTTATCGGACCACGAAAGATGGTCGTTCACCACATCCCATTCCCAGTAGCCTATTTTTGCCAATTCCTCCGCGAATGTCAACTGTTGGTTTTTTTTCACTAGTTCTTGTTCTCTAGTGATCTGTTCAGAAATATCCTGACAAGTGCCCAGTATTTCCAATGCTTTTTCGCTGGTTTTTTTTACAACACCAGTAGATTTAATGGTTTTTATGGATTGATCATTTAATTGAATGCGATAGATAAGATCTTCATATATTTCAGTTTCAATTGCCTTGTGTATTTTTTTTTCTACAAAAAGCCTATCATCTTTGTGTATGTAGTTCAAATATGTTTCATAGGACACGGTCTCTTTTTTTGGATGGCCATAGATTTCATAAAGGCTATCAGACCATATTACTTCCCCAGTATTGGCATTCCATTTCCAATGGCCTATTTTGGATATTTTTTCGGCAAAACTTAGTAATTGATTCTTTCTGGCAAGTTCAAATCGAGTTTTTTTACGTTCGGTAATATCTTGAAGTATACCAAAAATCGTTACACAACTACCGTTTTCAAATTTAGGATGTCCTATGTTTCGGACAAAGCGTTGATTACCATTTGCCGTGATCATCTCCATGTCCAAATCAAATGGTTTGGCTTTAGTTAGAGCTTCATGCAATGCCTTCTTGGCATTCTCTCTGCATTGACCTTCCTTAAAAAAAAACTCAATATTATCAAGTTTTGGAACAAACTCCTCTGAAACTTCCGTAATTTCTTTGGTAATCTCGCTCCAGTAAATTTCATGGGAGATTGCATCTAGTTCATATAATCCGATTCGTGCAATTTTAGCTGTATTTTCAAACAATTCCCTAGTTCCGTTCTGATCTAAATTCTTCATACTAGCTATAGGATTTTGCAATAAAAGGAAGTTTGCAATTTAAACATAAACCGTGTTGAAATTATTGGATAAATCTTCATTGATTAAAAATCAACAAGTTATAAAATTTGCAATACCTTTTACATGATAATTGTCAAATTGTTTGTAGAATTGGGTTAGCTTTTTAGCAATCCTGCTCTTTTCAATAAGGCATCAATTTTGGGTTCGGCACCTCTAAATTGTTTGTACAGATCCATAGGGTTTTCCGTACCTCCTTTGGATAGTACATGTTCCTTGAACTTATTTGCCACCATTTTACTGAAAATTCCATTTTCTTTGAAATATGCAAAGGCGTCTGCGTCCAAAACTTCGGCCCATTTATAGCTGTAGTAACCGGAAGAATACCCGCCTTGAAAAATATGGGAGAAAGAAGTGCTCATGCAGGTTTCTGCTGTCTCTGGGAACAGTTTGGTGCTTTCAAAGGCTTGTGTTTCATAAACTTTTACATCTTTTATGTTTGATGGGTCTTTTCCGTGCCAAGCCATATCCAACAATCCAAAACTTAATTGACGTACCGTTGCCAAACCTTCTTGGAAAGTTGCCGATTCTTTAATTTTTTCCACCAGTTCCATAGGGATCAGTTCACCGGTTTCATAGTGATGTGCAAAGAGTTCCAATGCTTCTTTTTCATAACACCAATTCTCCATTACCTGACTGGGCAATTCCACAAAATCCCAATATACGGAGGTGCCGGATAAACTAGGATATGTAGTGTTGGCCAGCATGCCGTGCAAACCATGTCCAAATTCATGGAAAAGGGTAGTCACCTCGTTAAAAGTAAGTAGAGAGGGCTTTGAACTCGTTGGTTTTGTAAAATTGCACACATTGGAAATGTGTGGTCTACTGTTTTTTCCGTCTAAGGTATATTGTGGTTTGTAGGATGTCATCCAGGCACCACCGCGTTTTCCGGGTCTGGGATGAAAGTCGGCATAAAACAGTGAGATGAAATTGTCGTTTTCATAAACTTCAAAAGTTTTTACCTCTTCATGGTATTTGTCCACATGGTCAACCTCTTTAAAAGTAAGTCCGAACAATTTTTCTGCTACCTTGAACACCCCGTTGATCACATTTTCGAGTTTAAAGTAGGGTTTCAGTTTTTCATCGTCCAAATTGAAAAGCTTTTGTTTCAATTTTTCAGAGTAGTATGCGCTGTCCCATTTTTCCAGCCGATCTATGTGGTCCAGTTCTTTGGCAAACGCTTCCAGTTCTGCGAACTCTCTTTCCGCAGCAGGTTTGGCTTTTTCCAAAAGTTCGTTCAAAAAGTCCAATACCTTTTCGGGAGTCTGGGCCATGCGTTCTTCGAGCACAAAATGGGCATGGGTTTTATATCCCAAAAGATTGGCACGTTCGTACCGTAGTTTCGCAATCTGCTTTACGTTTTCTTGGTTGTCCAGTTCATCATTGTGAAAACCTTTACTGCCAAACGCCAAGGAAAGTTCTTTGCGCAGTACTCTGTTCTTGGCATATTTCATAAAAGGAATGTAGCTCGGGTAATCCAATGTAATCAACCATCCCTTTTTATCTTTGGATTCGGCGAGTTGTGCGGCCGCTTCCTTGGCACCTTCGGGAAGACCGTCAACATCTTTTTCATCCGTCAGCAACATTTCGAATTTATTGGTCTCGGCCAAAACATTTTCGCCAAATGTCAACTTCAATTTAGAAAGCTCGGCATCTATTTCACGAAGACGTTTTTTGTCCTCTTCATTAAGATTGGCTCCGTTTCTACTAAAGTTCTTGTATTTTTTCTCCAGTAGTGTTTGCTGTTCTTTGGTGAGGTCCAATGAATCCCGTTGCCCATAAATAGTTTTGATACGCTCAAAAAGTACTTCGTTTAAAGTAATGTCATTACTGAATTCAGACAATAGGGGGGAGATTTCTTGAGCTATTTTTTGAATCTCCTCATTGGTTTCGGCAGAATTCAAATTGAAAAACACACTGGAGACACGGTCCAATTGCTGACCGCAAAAATCCAACGCCTCCAACGTATTCTGAAATGTTGGGAGAGCTGGGTTGTTCGCGATTTCATCGATTTCCTTTTTGGCATCCGCGATAGCCTGAAGAAATGCAGGCTTGAAATGTCCGTTCTTTATTTTTGAAAATGGAGCCTCGTCAAAAGGTTCCAATAGTGGATTATTCATGTATTATAAGTTCTTTTAATTTTTAAAAAAGTAATTACAACATCAATAAGTAAATATAATAATGATACTAGGAAAGAAAATACGCCAACAGTCAGAAATGCAAAATTTCTGGGGGCATCATCTATTATCTTTCTTACTGCGTTTTGTGATTCTGAATTGGTTTCTCTCCAATCGATAAAACCATTGTTGTTAAGATCAAAACTTGCGGCATATTCATGAAAATAATACCAACGAATTTCTACAATGGTCAAGACCAAAAAATAAAATGAAAATAGTAAAAGGGTAGTTCTCCAAATACTTTTTGAATAGGATTGATGAATCCTTTTTCTTGCCCATAGGGTTATAATTATACATCCAAGGGTAAGAATTAGAGCGCTGATATTTGGACTCAAAACTTCATTTATTTTTTGATTCTTTGTCTTTTAAACGTGTCACAAACCAATCGCTCACTAAATAAGCAAAACCAATTATCGAAGAAAATGCTGCCATGGTCAGTGGGGCATATCCACGAACGGTTGAGCCATAGGTTTTTTTGTTCATGGCCTTGATTGCCTCATCTGAATATTCATTGAGGTCCACAAAACCATTGCCATTCAAATCATATGCATTGGCGTATTCTGATATAAATTGCCAACGGATTTCAATAAAAATCAACAGGGCGGCATATAAGGTGAAAACCAACAGAGCACTTTTCCATAGCCCTTTTATGTATGGGTTGTTCGCTTTTTTCCATGTAATTCCGAGAAAAGCAATGACGCAGATGCTTAATAATATCCCAATTTGATTATAGTTCATAGTCAACCTAAGTTATCTTTAAAAAGATTTCTTTACTTCTTCAGCACCTTTGATAACCTTGTCTTTTAGTCCTTCTTTGTAAGAAATAATATTGTTCATTATTTCAGTATTGGAGCTTCCGATGATTTGAGCTGCGAGTATTCCTGCATTTTTTGCACCGTTAAGGGCTACCGTGGCAACGGGAACCCCACCAGGCATTTGTAGAATGGACAAAACTGAATCCCAGCCATCAATGGAGTTGCTGCTTTTTACAGGAACTCCGATAACGGGAAGGGGAGATAATGATGCTACCATTCCTGGCAAATGAGCTGCCCCGCCTGCTCCAGCAATTATTACAGCATAACCATTGGTGTGGGCACTTTTGCTAAAACTGAACAATTTTTCGGGGGTTCTGTGTGCGGAAACTATATCAACATCAACATCAACCCCTAATTCTTTTAATATATCAATGGCATCTTGCATTACTGGGAGGTCACTTGTACTTCCCATAATCACGGCTACTTTGCTCATATTTTATTTGCTTATCACTTTAATGGTTTCTTTTACCTGTTGTGCCAGTTCTCTGGCTCTGGTCATATTTTCATCGACAATAGTAACATGGCCCATTTTACGGAAAGGCCTTGTTTGCTTTTTTCCATAGATGTGTGGAGTGACACCATCTATCCCCAATATTTTTTCGATGTTTTCATATACAACATCCCCGGTATATCCTTCGGCACCCACCAAGTTAACCATAATTCCAGCCACTTTGCTATCGGTTTTACCCAAAGGAAGGCCTAAAATGGCTCGGATATCTTGTTCAAACTGGTTGGTATAACTGGCTTCAATGCTGTAGTGTCCACTGTTGTGTGGTCTCGGCGCAGATTCGTTTACTAGAATTTGATCATCCTTGGTTTGGAACATTTCCACAGCCAATAAGCCTACATGCTTTATATGCTCCGAAACCTTTAAAGCTATTGCTTGGGCCTTTTTGGCCACGGTATCATCAATTCGTGCGGGGCAGATTACATATTCCACTTGATTGGCCTCGGGGTGGAATTCCATTTCCACCACGGGATACGTTTTTACTTCACCTTTGGTGTTCCGTGCTACCACAACCGCCAATTCATTTTTAAAATCAATCATTTTTTCGGCGATGCACTCCACATTGGGCAAGTCATTAAGGTCTTCGATCTTGCGGACGACTTTGACGCCTTGTCCATCGTAGCCAAACTGTGCACTTTTCCAAATAAACGGCAATGAAAGTCCTCCGTTGCTTATGCTGTCCTCGATTTCGGAAGTGTAGGCAAACCGTGTAAAGGAAGCAGTTGGAATATTATGATCTGTATAAAACAGTTTTTGTACTGCTTTGTTCTGAATGGTTCTCAAGGTTTTGGTAGGAGGGTACACTTCTACTCCCTCATGTTCCAACTTTTCAAGTGCATCCACATTTACATTTTCAATTTCTACGGTGAGCACGTTCACATCTTTCCCAAAACTATAGACCGCATCAAAATCCATTAAATTGCCTTGGACAAATTCGTTGCAAGCTATTTTGCAAGGAGCATCTTCAGAAGCATCCATCACCTTGGTTTGGATGTCCCATTTACGAGTTTCGTAGAGCATCATTTTGCCCAACTGCCCACCACCTAATATTCCTAGTTTAAAGTCGGAAGAGAAAAATTGCATTGATTTGTAAATTGAATGTGAACAAAAATACATGAAATCTACGAGGCTATAAAAGAAGTGAGAGTTTAGCACCTTTAAAAATATTATCTTTGCCAACCTGACCATAACTTGAACACATTGATTAAACTCCACGACAAGTTTTTTAAGCCATACATTAAGGAGGAGGAAATCCTTGCCGCCATAGATAAAATGGCCAAGGAAATCGCTGAAGAATATAAGGATGAAACACCCTTGTTCGTCGGTGTGTTAAATGGAGCTTTTAGGTTTGTGGCCGATTTTCTAAAAGCTTATCAGCACCCTTGTGAGGTTTCTTTTGTGCGTCTGAGCTCCTATCAGGGACTTACTTCAACAGGAATTGTGGAGACTCTTTTGGACGTTCCCGAGGAAATTGAGGGGAAGAGTGTGATTATTTTGGAAGATGTTGTGGACACTGGCCGTACGTTGAAACAACTTGTTCATCTATTCTCCAATACCAACGTTAAAGAGTTTAAAATCGGTACACTTTTTTACAAGTCCGATGTGTACAATGGCGAATATGCCATAGATTATGTAGGTTTGGAAATCCCCGATCATTTTATTGTGGGATATGGTTTGGACTATAACGAGTTGGGTCGAAATCTAAGAGAAGTTTACCAATTAAATCAAACAGATATGATCAACCTAGTGCTTTTTGGAAAGCCAGGAGCAGGAAAAGGTACTCAAGCCGGGTTCCTAAAAGAAAAATATAATTTGAGACACATTTCCACGGGGGATGTTTTCCGTTTCAATATAAAAAACGGGACGGAACTTGGAAACTTGGCCAAGTCTTACATGGATAAAGGTGATTTGGTGCCAGATGAGGTGACCATAGAAATGTTGAAGGCAGAAGTCGAGAAAAGTCCAGATGCGGCAGGCTTCATTTTTGATGGATTTCCGCGTACGGCCGCCCAAGCTGAAGCATTGGACAATTTTTTGGAATCCAAGGACATGAAAATCAATGCGACCATTGCGTTAGAAGCAGAAGATGATATTCTAGTGGCACGTTTACTGGAACGTGGCAAAAGCAGTGGACGTTCCGATGATCAAGATGAAAGCAAGATCCGTAATCGTTTTGATGAGTACAATCAAAAAACTGCTCCGTTGAAAGCGTTTTACAAAGCGCAAGGTAAATTTCATTCTGTAAACGGAATTGGTGAAATCGAAGACATCACTGAGCGCTTGAGTAAGGTGATCGATTCCCTATAATAACAGTTCAACTAGGACTTAACACATATATATGACCGAGGGCAACTTTGTGGATTACGTAAAAGTGCATGTTTCTTCTGGTAAGGGGGGGCAGGGCTCTGCGCATTTGCGACGCGAAAAATATGTGGCCAAGGGCGGGCCAGATGGAGGTGATGGTGGCCGTGGAGGACATGTTATAGTCAAAGGGAACAAAAATTTGTGGACGCTCGTACATTACAAGTTTAAAAAGCATTTCAAGGCAGGTCATGGTGAACACGGAAGTAAAAGCCGTAGCACCGGTGCAGATGGCGAAGATGTGTATCTTGAAGTGCCATTGGGAACGGTTGTACGAGATGCTGACACAAACAAAGTACTTTTTGAAATTACCGAGGACGGGGAGGAGAAAATTGTTCTTGAAGGAGGTATGGGAGGTCGAGGTAATTGGCACTTTAAAAGCCCTACCAACCAAACTCCAAGATATGCCCAGCCCGGAATTGATGGTCAGGAAGGACAACTTACTTTAGAACTGAAAGTTTTGGCCGATGTAGGTCTTGTTGGCTTTCCAAATGCAGGAAAATCCACATTGCTCTCCGTAATGACCTCCGCAAAACCTAAAATTGCCAATTATGAGTTTACAACTTTAAAACCCAATTTGGGTATTGTGGAATATCGTGATTTTCGGAGTTTTGTGATGGCGGATATTCCCGGGATCATAGAAGGTGCCGCAGAGGGCAAAGGACTTGGACATTATTTTCTGCGCCATATAGAGCGCAATGCATCCTTATTGTTTCTAATTCCTGCCGATAGTAAGGATATTAGCCAGGAATATGAAATTCTTTTGGATGAGCTAAGAAGATATAATCCCGAATTGTTGGATAAAAATCGCCTGGTGGCTATCTCTAAATGCGATATGTTGGACCAAGAATTGATTGATGAAATGGATGCGGATATGAAAGAAGATTTTAAAGATGTCCCATACACTTTCATATCATCGGTAAGTGGCTTGGGAATTCAACAACTCAAGGATAACTTTTGGAAGTTGTTGAACGAATAATAGGTATTCTTCTGCCCACTTAATCAATATATTGATTAATTTTAAAGGAACCCAAATGTCCTATAATGCGTTTTTTTCTTTCCTTAATATTGGTGTCGACACTTTTGTCCTGTAGTGGCATAAAGGTGAATTATGACTATGACAAGGCAGTTGATTTTTCGAACTATTCTACGTACAACTACTATTCGGATATGCAATCTGGATTGAGTCAACTGGATGAAAAAAGATTGCTCCGGTCCTTGGATTCGACTTTAAAAGCGCGAGGTTATCGATTGGCCGAAGAACCGGAACTCTTTATCAATATTTTGAGCGATGCATATAGAAAAGCCCCGAGTAACAATGTTGGGGTCGGCATTGGAGGTGGCGGTCGAAATGTTGGAGGCGGTATTTCTGTTGGGTTGCCTTTAGGTGGTTCCAGTATACAGCGAAGTATTCAGTTTGATGTGGTGGATGCGCAACGCGATGCTCTAGTTTGGCAAGCTACGACAGAAAGTGGCTTCAGGGACAATGCATCTCCCAATGTAAGAGAAGAGAAGTTAAAGGCCTTGATAGAAAAAGTGTTTTCCAAATTCCCTCCTAAAGTAAAATAGACTATTAATCAGGTTGTTGCGCAATTTCCGGTTGATTTTCATCCATAGAACAAATCGGTTTTACCGTTCGGTATCACAAAATTGCCACTTGTCATAATTCACTTCACCAGGCAATAGTTGTCCATTACTTTAGCTATAGAATTATAATCTAAAACCGAAGAATCATGATAGCACTGGCTAAATTAATAATCACACTTTTAGTTACTATTATTCTTTAATTCGCAGAAGCGACAGTTAAAATCAATCGATATGAGCAAACTTAATACAAAACAAAAAGTAATTTTAGCAATGGGTGCCCTTGGCATTATGATAGGGATATACGGCAAGTTTAATACTTGGGAATATATGGAGTACTTTCCATTTTTCTATTCAGGTGCTACCCTGATGTGGATAGCATTTTTACCGAATAAAAAATCTTGTTATAATCCATTTAAGAAGAAGGAAGTCCAGAAATCTTAAGGTCAATATATAAATTGAGGTTATCCCATATAAGTTTAATGTAAATTTGGGTAATTCAAGCTCAACATAATGGAGTTAAGTACACGAAAAAGGAATATTGCATTTTGGGTTCTCCAATTTCTTGGTTGGGGTTTTATTAATTCCATAGGGGCTTTGATTCCGCAAAATATAAGTTTTGAGATGATTGTATTCTCGATTATCGTTGGAACTTTTATTGGTGTGTTTTCAACCTCCATATTGAGATGGTACCTCAAAAGAAACGTTCATTTTGATTCTTTTGGAGGAAAAGAAGTCATTAAGATAATCGTTTCCACATTGCTGGTAGCTACACTTTTTGGCCTTTTGAACGTTTTTTTTGGATATCTCTATGTGAAATTTGGGCCAGAACTCACCGAAACAGAAATGCACATATTCGAGGGGTACGACAAAATCATGGTTCAGGTGCTCAACTCTGTATTTTTGGTCGGTGCTTGGGTGATAACGTATTTGGTGATCAAACTTCTTCTTAGATTAAACCAAAACCGGATAGAGCGTTTAGAGTTGAACACTACTTTGAAGCAAGCACAATTAAATACGTTAAAGGGACAAATCAACCCACATTTTATGTTCAATAGTCTCAACAATATTCGAGGCTTGATGTTGGAAGATGTGGAGAAGTCCAGAGAAATGCTCACTAAACTTTCCGAAATAATCCGATATTCCCTAACCAAAAACAATATAAACGATATACCAGTTCATGAAGAATTGGAGGTGGTGGACAATTATATCGATTTGTCAAAAATCCAATTTGAAAATCGTCTGGAGTTCGTTAAAAAAGTGGATGAGGATATACTGGATGTTCGAATTCCGCCTATGATCATTCAATTGTTGATAGAAAACGCGGCAAAACATGGTATTTCCAACCTTAAGGATGGGGGACGGATTGTTTTGGCTGTTTTTAAAAAGGACAATGACCTCTATATTGAGGTGAATAATACCGGTAAATTGAAGATTTCCAAGGATTCCACGCAACTGGGGTTGAAAAACATTGAACAGCGGTTGAAGTTGTTGTACGCTGGTCGTGCATCTTTTAAACTAGAGGAAATATCCGATGAGGTGGTGGCACAAATCAAAATTCCTTTGATATGAAAATCAGAGCGGTAATAGTTGAAGACTCCCGTTTGGCACGTAACGAGTTGAAGGAATTGATCAAACTCCATGATGATTTGGAGATTGTGGGAGAAGCCAGTAATGTTGACGATGGGGTGAAACTGATTGAATCCGAATCTCCGGACCTACTTTTTTTGGACATCAATATGCCAGAAAAAGATGGATTTGATCTTTTGGAAATGTTGGATGAGGTTCCAATCACGGTTTTTACCACCGCATACGACGAATACGCCATAAAATCATTTGAGTACAATGCCTTGGATTATCTTTTGAAACCGGTTAGCGATAAACGGTTCAATATGGCCATGGACAAGGTGAGGGACAAAATATCTTCAAATTCGGAAGCTAAATCGACGACCAAAAAACTTACCGAGGATAGCCAAATATTCATAAAAGATGGGGATTCGTGCTGGTTGGTGAAAATTGGAGATATCTCCCTGTTTGAGATTATGGGCAATTATACCCGTGTGTATTTTGAGGATAAAAAGCCTATGCTGTATAAATCGCTCAACCAAGTAGAAGAAAAGTTGCCGGAGGATTCTTTTTTTAGGGCCAATCGTCAACAAATTGTGAATACCAATTACATCGAAAATGTGGTGCCTTGGTTCAATGGTAAATTAAAGCTTACCATAAAAAATGGTGAGGAAGTCGAGGTTTCCAGAAGGCAATCTTACATTTTTAAGGATAGAATGAGCTTATGATTGCAAAACACCACTCATTCTTAAAATATATGGTAGAAGATAAGGTAGGTCATCATTAAATTAAAACCTGCATGACATAAGGTAGCTCCCCATATGGAGTTGGATTTTTGTTTGAGCATAAAGAACACACGAGAGGCAAAAAACATCAGCATGACCCATAATATGGCAGGAATCCAATAAAACACCCACCTTCCATCAATAAAAAGAATTCCAAAGTGAGCTAAATGGGTCAGCCCAAAGGCAAGGCTGTCTATAATTGATGCTTTATTTTCCCCAAATTTTTCGGAAAAACACCTGTGGATGAGTCCGCGGTACAAAAATTCTTCCCCAATGGGACTAAATATCATGCTCGTAACTCCAAAAATGATGAAATATTTTAACTTGACTGAGTCAAAATTCTGATCCATGGGCACTTGATAGGACCTTGAGATATATACCAGCCAATTTTGAACAGTGTCGTTATATAGCCACGTTCCCACCAGCCAAACTACTAGACAAACAAGTCCACCCAAAATAAACCCAAGGAAGATAGCACTGTAATTATCAGGTTTTTTGATTCCTATTGCTGTCCTTCCCTGTTTGGTCAGCAAAAGAAAAGGTGTAATCCACATTACCACAAAAATGATAGATGTAAACCCATAATCCCCTGTTTTACTTGCATTGAGTACCGCAAGAAACCGGGGAACACCAAAAATAAAGATGAAGGCAAGTCCCAACTTCCAGTTAAAACTCAGCGTAATTTTTAGATGCCTGTTAAAAAAATCCATTTAACATATAATCAGAGAGATTTCAATAACCCTCCATCAATCGGAATATTGGTTCCCGTAATAAATGCCGCTTGCTCCGAAGCCAAAAACGCCACCAAATATCCATATTCCTTTGGGTCGCCTATTCGCTTCATTGGGACTTGCTCTTCCATATTGACGCGCACTTTATCTGGAGAGATTCCCAATTTTTCTGCTTTTTTGGAGTTCAACTGCGCTATGCGGTCTGTATCAAAATAACCAGTCAATGTACTGTTTACCGTGATGCCGTCCTTGGCCACATCATACGCCAAACTTTTGGCCCATGTAACCACTGCAGCTCTTATGGTATTGGAAAGCGCCAAATAATTCAGGGGCTCCTTTACCGAAATGGAGGCGATATTGATTATTCTTCCCCATTTGTTTTCCTGCATATGTTTCAGTGCAAGTTCGGTAGTATATACAACCGATTTGAACAACAGGTCAAAAGCTTGTTGATAATCCTCCACATTTTTTTCCAATGCGCCACCGCCTTCAGGGCCTTGCGTATTGTTGATCAAAATATCTACGGTATTGTGCTCAAAGTATGAAGAAATCACTTCTTTGTACTTATCAAAACTAGAAAAGTCTACAACCAGATATTGGTGTTTTTGCCCTAGGGAGGTATCCATCTCATTAACCAATTCTTTCAAGCGATTTTCACTACGAGCCATAATAGTTACACTGGCACCACTTAGGGCGAGTTGTTGTGCAATGGCGGCTCCAATTCCTTTACTGCTCCCGCCCACAAGGGCATTTTTACTTTTTAATGATATATTCATGGCTTATCGGTATTCGTCTCTTACAGGACTAAAAATGTCCATTAACTTACATGGGGTCAATGCTTTTCCACTATGCGGAATGTTGGATGGGATAATTACAATATCACCAGCTATGTAGGTTTTTTTTTCGCCGTTCAAGGTAAATTCAAAAGTACCCTCGACTACGTGCATGATTTGTTCGTGATCGTGTTGGTGTTCTGGTACTTCGGCATCTTGGTCTACATCCCAAAACACCCAGCTCATACGTTCACCATGCACCAGTTTGCCATGGTAGCCCGGCATAATTTCCTTTGGTTGGATTTCTGATAGGTTCATAGTTCTCAAATTTAGACCAAGATAGAAATTAATAACAAGTTTCTTTATTTGTAATGGTACGCACATTGGCTATTTTTGACAGATAAATTGATTCAATGCAGGTACATTTTATAGGATTGGGTGAAGCTAATTTGAGCAACTTGGCCGTTGCGCTACAAAAAAAAGGAGAAACCATAACAGGAAGTGATGAGGTGTTTGATGAATCACTGACATCCTTGATGAAAGGGCAAGGACTTTTGTCCAACGAAACAGGGTGGTCGCCCAGTAAAATCCACGCACAATTAGATGCCGTTGTAATCGGGTCAAGCGTAAAACAAGGTAATCCTGAGTTGGTCAAGGCCCAAGAATTGGGGCACCATATTTTTTCTTATCCTGAGTTCCTCTACGAACTATCAAAATACAAAACAAGGGTTGTAGTTGCTGGTAGCCAATGTAAAACAACAATTGCTACTATGATTTTACATGTATTGGATTATAATGATGTTGCCGCGGACTATGCATCATCTGCCCCACATGGAATTCATCTGACCGAGGAAAACGACTTTATTGTTATTGAAGGTGATAGTTCATTATCTGGAATCGATGGAACTCCACAACTTCAATTATATCAACCCAATATAGCTTTGTTGAGTGATATTCGATTTGAGAATAATGGGGTTTACTCAGGTTTTGAAAACTATGTGGAACAATATAGTGCATATGTGGACGGGATTGTAAAAGGTGGAAGCATTACCTATAACGAAGAAGATGAAGAAGTGAGAAAACTTGTGGAATCATCGGAAAATCCCATTAGAAAGTTTCTGTATGGCACTCCGGATTATCAAGAAGTCGATGGAGAATTTTTCTTGGACACGCCCGATGGCGAAATGCCATTGGAAATTTCAAGAACTTCAGATTTAAGAAATATGGCAGGAGCCAAGTGGATATGTCAGCAAATGGGGGTGGACGAAGTGGAGTTCTACGAAGCTATGGCGACGTATAAATAATTATCTAAACCCCAAATTGTCGAAGATGATGGTCTAGATGTTTGTACTGCATCTGTCCCCATTGTTCGTGTGTAAAAGAACCAAATACAGGATGTGGGTCCCAACTTTTTCTATTTTTTTCCAAATGAAAATCATTGGTCAAGTCAATCAAAACCTCTTTCTCTTCAGTAAATATTTTTTCATCCACAACTATTAAACCCTTGGCAGTTGGGAGGCCATGCCGCCATGGTTTATCGTTGTAAAGACTCTTCTTAAAAAATATACCCGCTAGTTTAAGCATTGGGTTTGGTTTGTTGTCGGGATTATACCTTCCCAACGAAATTTTCAAAGGATACTGGCAATGGTGAAGCATTTGTGCGACTTTCATTTTGCCCCACTGTCCTTCGGATGCATCTGAAAGTTTGTTGATCCTGGATATAATTTCTTCGTGGGCCTCGTTGTTGAAAAGGGATTTCATTTTGAATGAATTATCATGGAAATTACATAAAATTATTCTTCTATCTTTAGACCATGCAAGAAAAAGCAGCTTCCTTTTCCATTAAAAATTGGGCCGACGATGATAGGCCAAGGGAAAAATTGGTGCAAAAAGGCAGTTATGTACTGTCCGATGCCGAATTGATTGCTATTTTAATCGGGTCTGGAAGCAGGGAGGAGAGTGCTGTGGAACTTTCTAAAAGAATATTGGCCTCAGTTAACCATAATTTAAATGAACTTGGCAACCTGTCCGTAAATCAGTTGATGCGATTCAAGGGCATTGGAGAGGCAAAAGCGGTTACCATTGCTGCCGCTTTGGAAATGGGCAGGCGCAGAAGAATGGAGGATACCTCAAAAATCACCAAAATAAAGAGTAGCCACGATGTGTTCGAATTGCTTTATCCATTGATAGGTGAGTTGCAGCATGAAGAGTTCTGGATTGTTTACCTGAACAACTCCAACAAAGTTGTGCATAAGGCGCAATTAAGTAAAGGCGGGATTACGGGAACTTTGGTTGATGTCAGATTGGTGTTGAAGCAAGCATTGGAATTGGGTGCCGTGGGGATTATCCTAGCCCATAACCATCCATCCGGAACATTGAAACCAAGCACGGCAGATAGACAGATAACCAATAAATTGAAAATTGCTGCGGAAGCTTTGGATATAAAAATTCTGGACCATTTGATTTTGGCCCGACACCAATATATTAGTTTTGCAGATAAAGGAATACTGTAGGGCATGTTATTAATATTTACCCATAAAGTAACCAACCGGTTGAGCTATACTGCCAAGCAGATTTTTGTTAAGATCTTGGGAGTGGAAATCGGTTTTACCACCAAGGTGGAGGATTTCATAAAGCATAATGGACCAAAAATGACCTATTCCAAACAGCCGTTGCAGAACGAATTTTTTATTCGGAGCAACGACTTATTGTTTGAGCAGGGCATCAATGACTTGGAGGTCAAGGTTTCGGATTGGGAAGGTATTCCCTGTTTTTTTTCATCGGGAGAAAAAAGTACGGTTCCCTTTGATATATTCTCTGCAAGTTTTTTCCTTTTGAGCAGGTACGAAGAGTATTTGCCACATGTTAAGGACGCGGTTGGTAGGTTTCCGGTAAAGGAAAGTATTGCCTATCAAAACAATTTTTTGGAGCTGCCGATGGTAGATCTTTGGGCACAAAAATTATTAGAAGCACTCAAAGAACGCTTTCCCGATTTAGAGGCGAAGGAGCGCAACTATCGCTTTACTTCAATAATTAATGTTACCACCTCACATTCTTATGCAATGAGAGGGTTCTCTAGGACGATTGGTGGTTTCTTATTGGACTTGACCAACTTTAAATTCCGAAATGTTTGGGAACGCTTATCTGTTTTGTTGAGACTGAAAAAAGACCCGTATGATAATTTTTTGGAATTGGTGGAGATCCATAAAAAGTTTCCGATCCAAACGATGTTCTTTTTTCAATTTGCGAAACATTCCGCCCATGATAAAAATGTGTCCACCAATAATAACAAGTTCAGGTATTTAATAAAGTCCGTAGCGGATTACAGCATTGTTTCACTCAGTACATCATTTGTTTCGTCCTTGGATAAAAAGGTGCTACTTGAAGAGAAAAAGCAGTTAGGGAACTTAATCAACAGGCCTATTAACTATGCTAGGCTCAGATACAATAAAGTAAATGTTCCCGCCACCTATAGAAATTTGGTCGAAACCGAGTTTACAGATGATTTTTCCATGGGCTACACCCACGAAATAGGTTTTAGAGCAGGAACATGCACACCATTTTATTTTTACGACATTAATACCGAAGTAAGGCAGCCTATAAAAATACATCCCTTCGCCATGCACGATTATGCCCTGCTAAAGTATAGCTCCAAAGATGAGGTTTTCGATAAAATGGATCGGGTATATCGAATGGTAAAGCAGGTAAAAGGAGATTTTAATTTGGTTTTTTCCAATGAATTATTGGGAGGGAAAGAGCAATTGGACTGGATGGAACTTTATCAAACCATATTAAAACGTTATTATGTTTGATTATAAGGTAACCGATATCTTTTTTGATTTGGACCATACCCTTTGGGACTTCGAAAAAAACTCTTCACTTACTTTTGCCAAAATTTTGGAGCACCATAAAGTGCCAGTGGATTTAGATGGATTTTTGGAAGTATATTCCCCTATAAACTTTCAAATGTGGGCGTTGTACCGCAAAAATGGAATTAGTAAATCAGAATTGCGATATCAACGATTAAAACAAACTTTCGATGCCCTTCGTGCCCCTATCTCAGATGACGTAATCAATATGTTAGCTCATGATTATATAGCACAACTGTCCTCATTTAACCATTTATTGCCCAATACCGTTCCAACGTTGGAATACCTTTTTCCAAAATATAAATTGCATATCATAACCAATGGTTTTCAAGAAATACAGACAAAAAAGCTTAAAGGAAGTGGTATAGATCATTATTTTCAAAAGGTTATAGATTCTGAAATGGCCGGGGTAAAAAAGCCTGATCCATATATTTTTGAAATGGCTTTAGACTTAGCTCAGGTACGCCCACAAAACGCATTAATGATTGGAGATAATCTCGAGGCTGATATTCTGGGGGCCAAGACCATGGGAATGCAGGTACTGCACTATAATTTCCATAATGATTCTGAACATGGTATATGCAAAATGATTAACAATCTTATTGAAATAAAAAACATTTTGTAGAGTTATCATAAGAGTGGCATACCCCATTTTTGAACACTTGGAAATGTTTTGGCAATGAAAAAATTACGCTATCTCGGTCTCTTGGCCATGGGTCTACTGTTCTTTGTGACATCATGTTCCGATGAGCAGGATTTTTCTCAAATAGATGATTTGAATATTACTCCGACTATTAGTTCTGGTCTTTTTTATTTTGAATCGGATGAGGAGACCATAAATACTGCCGGTGCACTTAGCACATTTTATTCTCGGGAAGCAACCTTTAATGCTTTTAGTGAAAGATTCGTGGCCGAACATGTATTGGAAGGTTCCATTGGCTATGTAATAGAGAACACCACTAGCAAGGAAATTCAAATTGCCATTCAGTTTTTAAATGATGACGGCCGTGTATTGGACACCGAAATCTTTGATATAGAAGCAGACCCTTCCGGAATTTTGACCAGAGAAGTTTTTTATGGGACAGGAGGCAAAAGCCTGGATATACTTGTAAACACCACAGGTTTTAGGATTTTAGCAAGAAACCTTGGAGATGGCACCAGTGAATCTTCAACACAAGATTCAAAAATAATATTGCAATCTGGAGGCGAATTTCTATTCGAACTACAATGAAAGCCATACTTAAAATTAGCTTCATAGCCCTTTTTTTTGGTGTAAATGGTTTTGCCCAAAACAAGGAGCTGTTGTACGATTTTTACGAAATCCCACAGTCGTTATTGGTAAACCCTGGGGTGAAAACATCGCAAAAATGGCATGCTGGAATACCTGTAATATCAGGAGTTTCGGTTCAGGGAGCTACTAGTGGGGTTACTGTGAACAATCTTTTTGCCAACGATGGCATCGACTTTACCACAAAAGTTCAGGAACGACTTCTTGATGTGATGAAGGATAAGGATGACTTTAGTTCTACTAGTCAGATAGAGGGCTTCACAGTTGGATTTAGAGGAAAAAACAGGCCAGATGATTATTATTCCTTTGGAATGTACGGAGAAATGGACATTATCTCTTATTGGCCCAAGGATTTGGCTATTTTGGCTTTTGAAGGTAACGGTGGTAATAATATAGGCAGGACTTTTGACCTTGGCGATTTAAACCTTCGTGGCGAAATGGTCAATGTGTTTCACTTTGGCATCAATAGAAAGGTTAATTCAGTACTTACTTTAGGTGCGAGGGCCAAGATTTATTCCAGTATTTTTCAGTTTCAATCCATAAATAATTCCGGGTCATTTGCTACCACCCAAGGTGCGAACAATATGTACGAAAGTTCCATTAGTGCCGACATGCAATTGCAGACCGCTGGAATTAGAAGGTTTTACGATATTGTTGAGGAAGATACCGGTACAACACGTAAGGATGTAACAAATTTGTTCACAGAGCGCGTCTTGTTAGGGGGAAATCTTGGCCTTGGTCTGGACTTTGGGTTTAGCTATCAACTAAATCCACAAACCACCATTACAGGTAGTCTTTTGGACCTTGGGTTTATCAGTAATTCCAAAGATGTTTGGAACTATACCTTTAGTGGAAGTACTACAACCGATGGGATTTCTGTATTTCTTCCGGAGGATATAAATAATGTGGACAACGATCTATGGCAGGAACTGATCGACGAAATTGATCAAGCATTGCCCCATGGTGAAAACGAATCAAGCTATATTTCATGGAGGCCTGTAAAAGTTTATGGTTCCGTTAGATATGATTTTGGAGAAGGAGGAAGCTCGTTGTTTGAGAATTGTGGGTGCGCAATCAATGCGGAAAGTGGGAGTAACAGGGATTATTACAGAAACGGTGTGGGAGGACAATTGTTTATGATGAAAAGACCAAGAGGGGTACAGGCCGCATTGACCGCTTTTTATCAACGAAGATTTGGAAAGGCCTTTTCCTTGAAAACTACTTACACCATTGACAAGTATTCATATACAAATATTGGATTGGGAGCAAATTTTCAAATGGGTCCGGTAAATTTTTATGTGTTGGCCGATAACCTTTTAAGTTACAGCAATATTGCTGACAGTCACTATGCTTCTTTACAGTTCGGATTTAATATTATATCTTGGAACAATAATTGAATACTCTTACTATATGAAATCTAAAGTATTGTACATATTATTTTTTGCAATGATAATGAGCGGCGCGGTCAATGCACAACTGAACAATTATAAATATATTATTGTTCCGAAGAAATTTGATGCGTTCAACGCAGAGAATAAATATCAATCCAGCACTTTGTTGAAATATTATTTTGCTGAAAATGGGTTCGATGTTGTTTACGATGATGCCTTTCCGGTAGATTTAGCTGGCGATAGGTGCTTAGGTCTTGTAGCGGACATTATAGATGATTCATCCATGTTTACCACAAAAGTAAATATTGCCCTGAGGGATTGCAACAATGTTGAGGTTTTTAGGTCCGTAGAGGGTAGGAGCAAGATTAAAGAATATAATGAATCCTATAAACAAGCCCTTAAAAATGCATTTGTTTCCTATACAGGTATGAACCATGAGTATGAGCCTAGAAAGGAAGATGTCGCAAAGGAAACAGCTCCCGTCACCATTAGTTTTAAAGATGATGTGAAATCGGTTGAAAAAGAGTCCAAAGAACATGTAATAGAGCAAAAGGCCACTATGGAGGAACAAGTATATAAGGCGGTCGAACCAAAACGAACAACTATTGCGAAAACAGTTGGTGAAGACAAAATAGATGCTTCGAATCTTACGGGGGTTTTATATGCCCAGCCTATAGAGAACGGTTATCAACTTGTGGATAGCACTCCAAAAGTGGTGCTAAAATTGGAGGAAACCTCCATGGAAAATATTTATATTACCGATTTTCAAGGTAATAACGCCGTGGTTTTTCAGCAAAAAGGTACATGGATGTTGGAGTATTCCGAGAACGGTAACAAAGTACAGAAAGAATTGAACATCAAGTTCTAAAAATCATACTTGTTCTTCCATCGTTTCGTTAAAAAGTCTTTCATGGAATTTTCCCTTGGGTTGTTTCCTGGTTTATAGAATGTAGTTCCTTTAATTTCATCTGGAAGGAATTCAAAGTCCACAAAATTATTGTCGTGGTTATGGGCGTAATCGTATCCTTTGCCATATCCCAAATCATTCATCAATTTGGTTGGGGCATTTCTAAGGCCCATTGGAACGGATAGGTCTCCTGTTTGACGTACTTTTTGTTGTGCTTCGTTGATGGCCATATAGCTGGCATTACTTTTTGGCGAGCTAGCTAGATACGTAGCACATTGACTCAAAATAATCCGTGCTTCAGGGTACCCAATAATAGTGACCGATTGAAAAGTGGTATTGGCCAATACTAGTGCGGTTGGATTGGCATTTCCAATATCCTCAGAAGCCAATATGATCATTCTACGGGCAATAAACTTAACATCTTCGCCACCTTCGATCATACGGGCCAACCAATACACTGCGGCGTTGGGATCACTGCCGCGAATACTTTTAATAAAGGCCGAGATAATGTCGTAATGTTGTTCCCCAGTTTTGTCATACAAAACGGTGTTTTTTTGAACCTTACTTAGCACGAGGTCATTTGTGATTACAATGCTATTGTCTTCCTCTGAGCTGATGATCAGTTCAAAAATATTGAGCAATTTTCTTCCATCTCCTCCGGATAAACGTAATAGTGCTTCGGTTTCTTTTAACGCTATTTGTTTTTTGGACAGACTTGTATCTGTTTTTATGGCTCGCTCCAATAGCGCAATCAGATCATCTTTACCAAATGGGTTCAGGGTATATACCTGACATCTGGATAAAAGTGCCGGTATTACTTCAAAACTCGGGTTTTCGGTAGTTGCACCAATAAGGGTAACCCAACCTTTTTCTACGGCACCAAGAAGTGAATCTTGTTGTGATTTGCTAAAACGATGAATTTCATCAATAAAAAGAATGGGGTTTTTGGATGTGAACAATCCTCCACTTTGTTTGGCTTTATCAATAACTTCCCTTACATCCTTGACTCCGCTACTAATTGCGCTCAAAGTATAAAAAGGCCTTTGACTTTCTGATGCAATAATGTTGGCCAAGGTTGTTTTTCCTGTTCCTGGCGGCCCCCAAAAAATCAAAGAGGGAATAATACCATTTTTAATCTGGTTGGTCAAAGCACCTTGTTTTCCTACAAGATGTTGTTGACTTATATAATCCTCTAAAGTTTTCGGGCGTATCCGTTCTGCCAAAGGTTCGTTCATGGGGTAAAAATAAAATAAATTTGACGGTCTTGGGTTCTTACTTTAAGAAGGATTTGGTTTGTCGCCTGACAATTTGGTCATAATTGGATTTATGGCGGGATGTTTGATTTTATGAAAATATGGGTTCAGATACATTAAAATTTTCAAATACAGTACTGTTGGCGCCATTATTGGCTGTATTGTCCATTTGGACCGTGTTTTGGATAGAAATACAATTCAGTGTCAACCTGAACGATTATGGTATTTACCCTAGAAGACTGTCTGGGTTAAAAGGCGTATTGTTCAGTCCATTTATACATGGTTCCTTATCGCATTTGTACAATAATACCATTCCTTTGGCAGTTCTGATGGCGTTCTTGGTTTATTTTTATCGAAGTGCAGCACTCAAGGTATTGCTGTTAGGTACCCTGGTTTCAGGTTTACTCACATGGGCCATTGCGCGACCATCATACCATATTGGGGCGAGCGGGGTAATTTATTTATTGGCCAGTTTTATTTTCTTTAAAGGAGTGCTGGCAAAAAATTATCGGTTGGTGGCGCTTTCATTGGTGGTTGTATTTATTTATGGGAGCATGATCTGGTATATATTCCCGGTAAAGGATGGTATTTCTTGGGAGGGGCACCTCGCCGGATTCTTAACGGGTCTTGTGCTGGCATTTGTAACTAGGGTCCGAGTCCCTGAGGTTCGTAAATACGATTGGGAACTAGAGGATTATAATGAGGACAATGACCCTTTCCTAAAACACTTTGACGAAAATGGGAATTTTATAGAAATTTCCAGTGAGGAAAAAACTGAGGAACAAATCGAAATTAAATACCATTACAAAACATCCAAAAAAGACTAATGTCTATTTTTTTCGTTGCCGAACCACTTCGTATAGGAACACGCCACAGGCTACGGAAACATTCAAAGAACCAATTTTGCCCAATAGTGGCACCTTTGCCTGGTGATCAAGTGTGTTTAAGGTAGAAGGGGAGATGCCCTTATCCTCTGAGCCCATGATTATGGCAGTAGGTTGGTTAAAATCCACCCCATAAATATCATCATCCGCTTTTTCGGTAGCTCCAGTCACCGTTATACCAGAGGATTGTAGATAAAAAATAGCATCCTTTAAATGATCCACTTTGGTGATTGGGACATTGAATGCAGCTCCTGCAGAAGTTTTTACTGTGTCGTCGGTTATGGGAGCTGCGCCACTTTTTGGAATGATGATGGCATGAACCCCACAGCATTCTGCCGTACGGATAATAGCACCAAAATTTCGTACATCCGATACTCCGTCAAGCATTAAGAAAAGTGGTTTTTTTTCGTTGTTGAGGACTTGTTCCACCAATTCCTCAAAATTGTGAAACTGCACAGGTGATATTTGCGCTACTACTCCTTGGTGATTGTTCCTTGTAAGGCGATTTAGCTTTTCAATGGGTACATAGGATAGGCTAATACCATTTTTTCGAACAGAGGATTCCAATTCTTTGAAAAGTTCTCCTTTTAGCCCTTTTTGTACAAAGATCTTATTTATGGGCTGATTCGCGTTTATTGCTTCCATAACGGCCCTGATTCCATAGATTTGACTACTCATTGTTTCTACAATTGATTTGCAAAGATGCAACAAAGTGACAAACTCTCATTTTATTGGTCGAAGTATTTTTAGTAGTTATAATCCCAAAGCTTTGACACCGGGATGGTTTTTGGAATAATAGTAAGATCTCCAGAAAAAGCCTGTCCCGGAGAATTTCCAAACCACCTCTCCATCTTCAGTAACTTCCCAGATACCATAATCTCCCTCTGTGATTAATGTATTTCCATTGGGAAGACGAACTGCTCCAGAAACCCGATCACTATAAAGTTCTGTATCGGTGAAGCTCCAAAGTATTTCGGGAGCTGTATTGGGTGGAACGCTTTGTTGGTCTAATGCATGGGGTAATTGCATTTCATATACAGTGGATTGCTCCAAATCTCCACCATTGGAAAAAATCAGTAATTTTCCGGGTTCAAAAAGATTTGGGTGATGATTATTACGAAATATTCTTTCAGTTTCCTGGTCGTTGTAAGCCGAAGGATTTCCGAATCGATATACCAAATCCCCACCTCTATCAAAGTTTCCTCCTATATGCGATGCCGCTGATGTGGTTGTGGTGCTATGGTCTATTACCCAAACTTCACTATAATAATTGACACTGAGATAGATTAGATCATTTGACGCGTCATAATCAATTCCATTGATATGCATAAGGTTGCCTGTGTCATTACTGTTGAAATTAATATTAATTAATTGTGGGTTTTCTAAGATGGAACCAAAATTTAATTTGGTATCATCAACATCTTGGACAATGTGATCTATGGAGTGCCATTCCCATATAATATCATCGGTATTTGGATCTATCTCGATAATGGATTCCAAATAAAGATCCATATTGTGCGTAGATCCTTTTTCTGTTGCTTCAGTTTGAGGGATTTTTTCCCATACTATTGCCAAGACATTGCCATTGGGCAAACGCTCAAGATCATGATGGGTTCTATGTTCACTGGTGGCATAGGTGAAATCCCATAGTGCCGTACCTTCTTTGTCCATGATTTGAATTTGTCCTCCATAACCTCCAAAAAGTATATCTTCACTTGTATTGTATCGTAACGAAGCTAAAAGTGAACCATCATCTTGAAGTACGACATCGTTGCCAATTTTCCTATCCCCAAGATCCCACTCGAAAATTACATCGGCATTTTTATCCATAAGGTAAACCGCCACATTTTGAGGGTCGTTAACCAGTATGTAGCCATCCTGTACCAGATCTTTGTTGTAGTAGGTTACAGAGCCCTTATCGCCTTTAATGACTTCCTGTTCGGTATTATTTTCTTCAGGTTCTTCTACGTACTCCTCAGGGTCTTGCATTGAACCAGTGTTATCATCGTTAGAACAGGACAATAATAATGGTATGTAAACAAAGAAGATAAAGAATTTTCCGAATAAATGTTTTAACATTTGTATTTATGATAGTACTTGGGTGTTATTTTTAACCCTGCTTTTTCTCATTTAAAAATTCAAAGGTTTTTATGAGATCTGCTTCGTTTTTAAGGTCTAAATTATTGTCTTTTATGTAAGTTTTGATTGTTGACTTTAAGGGTTCTTTGAATAATTTGATCATTTTATTGGTTTTCAAAGGAACCTCATCGATTCTATTAACCCCTTTTTCCTGATAATAATATTCTATAAAATGTGTAAACCTGTTAGGCACGGCTTTAACAAAAGAGTTTTGGGCTTTTTGTCCTTCGGTAAATTTAACATTGACCCTTTTAAAGAGGTCATAATTTTCACCGTCGAAAACGGTGGTTAAGTAACCATTTAAGGTATTTCCTTTGCTATCTATAAAAGTGGCAAACCCCATAGGTTTACCTTGGGCCATCACTTTAATGGCCTTATCTTTTGTTAGCGCACTTACTTTTTCTTCAGGTAAAGCGGTCTTTTTAAGTTCAATTTCTTCGTTGTAAGCATTATATCTGTAATAGAAGTTGCCCATGCTTTCATCATTGTAAAAAACTGGAGCTTGTTTAAAACCGTCGTTGGTATAAGGAGATCCTGAGAACTGATCTATCCCGGTTTGCTTGGACAACCGATCATATTGATTGTCCATATCTCCAATTACGCTTGAGACCATAGCGGAGGATGCAGCGTTGTATGAACTGCCAGATGCAACTTGCCCAGCGTATTGTGCTGATAATGTATGTGCTGTAAAAAGAATTAGTAAGGGTGCAAAATTTTTTTTCATGTGATTGATGTTAAAGAGTAAACTAAAATAATAGGGTATAATATAAGAAAAAAGATAGGGTTTTGCCTAACTAAAAGTGAAAAAAAAAGCCTGGATTTTTCCAGGCTTTTTAATGTTATAATCTTCACTTGTCCATTATAAGTTGTCCAAGCAGTAGTTGAGTAATTCAACTTCAGCAGTTGGACTTGGACCTAGGTCCAATATGGTATCGCCATTAGCGGATGTAACTTGAAATGTCACTTCTGAATCCCAATCTCCTGATACAAATTTAATGGAAATTACCTCAGTTCCATCAGGAACGTCGAAAGTTGCTGAAACAGAAGCCCCATCGTCGATGGTATAGCTGGTTTCTTCACCATCAATGGTAATAGCTACTGAAGCTCCATTCCAACCATCTCCATAGGCATCTTGCATATCAATTGTCCATTCCCCAGCTGTTGGAGTAGTCGGTGGACAAACAACTGCTGCATTGTACTGAAACGGAGATGCAAAGAATGATCCTGTAGAGGTATCCGTATTTTGGCCATTTGAGAATGTTCTTCCATCAGTCATATTAGCTGCAAAACGGATAGAAAAATTATCGCCCCCATCTACATTGGTCTCTGATAAAGAAAGTGCACTCAACATTTCTGGTAACGTAATGGAATAGGTGGTTCTTGGAAACCCATATTGTCCAGTTGTAAATTCAGAACTTGAAATGGTAGCTACCTGAACTTCTGATGCGCTATAATCAGTTTCTCCTTCTTCAACTGTACGGTCACTGAAGGAAACAAACACATCTAAACTTTCTACCAAGGCGCCATCCTCTTCGTCCTGCATTTCCAATTCAACAGCAAAGTAGGAGTCAGATTGACCTATAGGCAATTCGTCTGATTCCACATTCACTGTTCTTAGCACAATACCACTGGTGGTATTTGCAAATACTTCATCAATCACAGTATCGCCATCATCACAGGAGTTGAATGTGAGTCCTAATAGCGCTAATGCTGCAACTGAAAGTGATTTATTTATTATTTTCATAATTTTCAATTTTTTAATGTTATTGAGCTGCTGGGAATGCTGGTGATGCTGGATTGGTATCCCAGAAAACCTGTCCTGTCATATCCGTTTTTTGTGTTAAATTCGGATTTGTGATCACCTCAGTTTGAGGGTAAAGGAAGGTTCTTGGGAACGGTCCTGGATTAGCTTCCCAGTTAGGAGCCAAGTTTGTTGGATATCCTGTTTTTCTGTAATAGTTGTACGCTTCAATAGAACCACCGTACAATGTCACAAAATACTGATCTGCAAAAATGTTCATTTGATCATCTCCAGTAGCTGCCAAGAAATCAGTTATAATCTCGTCAATCCAAGTGGTCACTTGTGCATCTGTTGGCGCAAAGCTCAAGTCAGCAGTTGGGTCCAAGGAAGCGTATGGACGTACTTTAGCCATGGATTTGATTAAAGCAGACTCGAATAAATCAGCCACTACAGCATCAGGTTCCCCTTTGGCTATGGCGTTGTCAGCTCTCCAAAAATCTACATACGAAGAAAGGATGATTGGTTGGAGTCCGGCTCCACCACCACCTTTGCCCAAACCAACTGTAGGATCATAGGCAGGATCTTCGTCATCCACAGCAAAATCACTATCGTCAAATTTACCACCTGCTGGGTAAACCCCAATTGCAGTTTTATTGAATCCATCTGGTGGGTTACCTTCGTTGTTACCGTGTTGTCTACCCCAATAACCGTTCGGTAGGCTGCAGTATGCCCAGTCACCTGTTTGATAGTGTAATGGTGGTACGGCCAATGAACAGGCCAAGGTTTCCTCATTCGGATCAACCCCAGGTGCTCCGGGAGTTTCACCAACCTGACGATAAAAATAGTAACGGATCCTAGGATCATCGACATTTTGCATATACTCCATCAACCAAAGGGAGCGGTAAAGGTCGGCACCACTTGGGGTATAATCATCGGCGTAATCAGGGTGACGTGTATCGGGTTGCAAATCACGGCTTCCGTAATTAAATTGGAAATCTTCCTCAGCTTCATCAATATAATTGTTCTCTGCAATTACAGCATCAAAAGCAGCTGTGTTGCCTGTAGTAATATACGCTTTCAGCCTAATGGAGTTTACTGCTTTAATCCATAAAGAAGTATCTCCATCGTAAAAGAAATCCGTAGCTCCAACCGTACCAGGGTTTGTAGCTAACAAACTTTCCGCTTCGTCCAATAAAGCCAATGCACTTGCATATACAGAAGCGCCATCGTCCATTAAAGGAGCAGGGAATTGGTCTGGGTCACCGGCTTCGGAATACACGGCCTCACCAATATAATCGGTAAGCAGCATAAGCATATGTGCCTGAATGGTTTTACCTACCGCAATATGGAATGAATAATCCACATCACTGGTAGCATTTACGTCCTCCAAACGTTGAACATTGGTGAAAATACCCAAATCATAATCCGAAGAATACACTTCATCAGCTCCCCAGCCACTACTGTATGTTCTTTCCCAGACATCGTCCAGGACGTTACCAGGGTAGTTGTTAAAGTAGTTTCTTCCGCTCATGTATTCAATCCTGGTTAATTCACCTCCCAAGATACTTAAATCGTACATGTTGCCGGCATATGCAAGCTGAATCGAGTTCAGTAGCAATGCAGGGTCTGCCTGGTCGGCAGCAAGGTCGTTGGGACTCACTAGGAGATCCAAATCGGTTGTCTCACAAGAATTTAATAATCCTGCTAGTAGAAAGACAACGGTTATATATTTACCTATTTTTTTCATAATATTTTAGCTATTTTTTTATTTAAAACGATGCTTTGACGCTCAAACCGTATTTCCTAGCACTTGGTCCGTTGATAAAATCGAACCCTTGAGCATTACCGATTCCTGCACCTTGAACGTTAGGGTCAAAGTTAGCTCCAGCGGGCATGTTATAAGCATCATACCAAAGGTTGAATCCTTGCGCAGTGATGGTCAAAGTTCCAAATGGAGTTTTGTCCAAGAACTTTTTTGGGAAGGAATAACCCAAAGAGACCTCTTGCAATCTAAGTACAGACGCATCATAAACCTTAAGCTCGGCAGGACCGAACAAAACGTTGTCGAAATAGTAAGACGCATTGTTTGTCTGCTTGTTGTTCACTTCACCTGTACTTTGCAATACACCTGGCAATATGTATGTGTTCTCCCTGTTCAAAGTCTCGGTAATCAAACCACGACCAAGAAGGGTTGCAACTGTACTTGACATAATGTCCCCACCTTTAGTGTGGCTCAATTGGAAACCAAAGTTCCAGTTTTTATAAGACATCGTGTTGATGATGTTCATTACATAATCTGGGTTTGGATCACCTATTACTGGAACGTTACCATCTAAATCTTGTTCAACAATTACGTAATCACCTGCATCGTTAACCAATAGATTGCCGTCTGCATCTCTACCAACAGCTGTACCTACCATAGATCCAAGAGGTTTGCCTTCGATAGCGGCGTTACCACCTACAAACAAAGTAGAACTACCTGCATAGATAATGATGTCTTGCTCTTGCTCAGTAACTACTGGCTTATACGTAGAGAAATTTGCTCTAGTGTTCCAGTTAAATCCATCTGGAGAATCACTTCTGAACCAATCCACGGAGGCATCAACTTCGATACCGTCACCTTCAATCTTACCAACATTACTCTGAGTGAATGTGAATCCTGTTGATGGCGATAGAGGCTCACGTACGATCAAGTCTGTTGTTGTACGGTCAAAATAGGTGAAATCCAAAGAAACTCTGCTATTGAAAAATCTTGATTCAAAACCTAATTCGAATTCAGATAATAGCTCAGGCTTCAAGTCTGGATTTGCCTTAAAGTTAGCAACTTGGTTTGTGGTAATTTCACCACCTTCACCAAAGACTTGTGTGTTCTGCTCAACAATACCTACTGTTGGGTAAGCTGTTGGGAATGTTGCGGAAGATCCAATACCAGCTCTTAACTTTAAAAAGTTTAGACCTCCTTGTGACTGCAATTCTGGAAAAGCGGCCGTTGGCAAGAAAGATATACTTCCACTGGGATATGTTTTACTGTTGTTCTCTGTGATCAAGTTAGAAACCCAGTCAGTCCTTGTAGAACCTGTTAAGAACAACATGTTGTCGTAATCTAAAGTTACCTGTCCTAAAACACCCGCGATATTTCTTCTTTCCGAGTATTGGATAGGTAATTGGTTGGAATAGTTAAAGTGACGTACCACTCCATAAACCAATTGTCCCGTACTGGCAACACCTTGCTGATCGAATGTGGTAGACCTTGTTGTTGCACCTGCAGTAAAGGTCATGCCTAATTTTTCAGAAAGGTCGTAGTTTCCATTAAGTGCCACATAATGATCCCAAATCGTATTATTGTTATCATAAGTGTTCAAGAAACCAAAAATTGCATCGTTGAAAGTAACACCACCTTTATTTGAATATTGAGTGTTTCTTTCAGTATAGAAATCCATACCGGCTCTATAGGTTAGATCCAAGTTGTCGTTTAATGCATAAGTAGCGGCAGCATTCCAGAAGAACCTATTGGTCAACTGGGAGTTTTGCGCATTCGCTACAGTCCATCTCGGGTTCAAAATATCATTACCATTTCTATAGTACACACTAGATCCATCTATGGGGTTTTCGAAAGGTAGCCCCATCAAATCCACGTTTCTAGGTGTAAAGAAAACGGCAGCAAATGTAGAAAAGCCTAGCGTTCCATTACCTCTACTCGCCGCAATGGGAGGTGTACGATAGTCGGTTCTTGAATAGTTCATAGCAGCGCTAATGGTAAATTTATTGGTAAGCTGCGTTCTACCTCCAACAGAGATGTTAAAACGCTGTAAATCGTTACCGGGAACAAAACTTTCATCGTTCAAGTAACCTAGGTTAACATTGAATGATGTTGTGCCATCCTGGGTTCCACCGTTAATGTTGATGGATGTGTTGCTTACACCGCCAGGGCTAAAGAAGTCTTCAACACTGTCATATGGCTTCCAGTCATATCTTGCACTTTGAAGTTCTGGAAAAGCATCCCTAGTTGCTGCAATTGCAGTAGTTGAATAAGGGTGTGCAAGGGTGCCGTTATCGTCGATAGCAGGCTGATTTCCCCAACCGGCAACTCCTTCTTTATTAAAGGAGGGTCCCCAGTTACTGTAGAACCATCCAAAAGACTGGTCAAAACCACCACCATACTCATCTTGGAAATCTGGTAAGGAGGCCATTTCATTAACAAAGTACGATTGGTTTACCGTAATCTCTGTTTTTTTGGCACCACCTCCACCGGAACCGGCTTTGGTAGTAATCAAGATTACACCATTCTTACCTTGTGTACCATATAGTGTGGCAGCTGCCAAACCTTTCAGTACTTCCACGCTGGCAATGTTGTTCGGATCCAAATCCAAGAATCTGGAAGAACCTGTATTACCATCCAAGAAGTTACCTTGGGCGTTGGTGTCGCTACTAAAAGGAACACCATCCACTACAAAAAGTGCTTGGTTACTTCCACTAAAGGAGCTTAAACCTCTAATTACGACGTTTGTACCAGAACCTGACATACCACCTGCAGCAGTAATGTTTACCCCTGAGGCTTTACCGGAAAGTACCCGGGCAACATCGCCATCGGCGCGCTGTTCCAAGTCCTCTTCACCAACAGATGAAACTGCGTATCCCAAGGCTTTCTTTTCACGTTTGATACCTTGTGCGGTAACAATCACCTCTTCAAGGGCTTGGGTGTCCGCCTCCATTTGAACATTAATTACGCTGGCAGCACCGACAATCCTTGTAGAAGGTTTTTGTCCAATATAAGTGAATAGCAATGTTTGCCCTTCACTTGCACTGATGGCATAATTTCCATCGAAATCTGTTTGGGTACCGGTCATGGTCCCTTCAACGACAATGTTGACTCCAGGTAACGGAAGCCCATCAGCATCCGAAACAGTACCTGTAATCGTCTTGTCTTGTGCATAGGATATATGCACAACAAACGCCAATAATAGCGTTAACAATCCATTAAGTTTTGTTCTCATTGTTAAATTATTTGAATTAGCTAGTTGCTAAAATCACAATTTCATGTTAATAATCCAAACTAATTTTATAAAATCTTTAAGAAATGTTACGAAAATGTTGGATTTGTAACATTGTGAAAATGCATTATCATATATGTAATTTTATGGGGGCGGAATTGTTTTTTATGCAACTTCCTATACGCTATCACTATTCACGGCGAGTTAATGGGTTTTATTTTTCCTTTTTATTTTGATTCAGATTCCAACTTTATCTAGATATTGTGGTGACTGCGGAAAAAAGATATTGTGGGGTCATTTTTGAGTTTGTATATATATTAAGGTATAATTTTGATGTTTTGTTCTGTTGTAATTAAATAAGGTGTGAATGATTTCTTGGTTGAGAAGGTTGTTTTATGGTGCGTGTTCAAACTTTTTTTGTTCTTCCTTTAAATTAAATTAATTAGGGTTTGAATTATTGGGAAATATCATTACATTTGCAGCCCTCAAAAAGAGGGTTATTTAGTTTTTAAAAGAAATTTAATGCCAACAATTTCACAATTAGTACGAAAAGGAAGGGCCACGATGACCAAGAAGAGTAAATCGGCTGCTTTGGATTCGTGTCCTCAAAGACGAGGGGTTTGTACACGTGTTTACACTACTACACCTAAAAAGCCAAACTCTGCAATGCGTAAAGTAGCAAGGGTAAGGTTGACCAATGGTAAAGAGGTGAATGCATACATCCCTGGTGAAGGACACAACCTCCAAGAACACTCGATAGTATTGGTTAGGGGCGGAAGAGTAAAGGATTTGCCTGGTGTGCGATATCACATCGTTCGTGGTGCATTGGATACCGCAGGTGTTGCGGGAAGAACGCAACGACGATCTAAGTATGGTGCAAAGCGTCCTAAAAATTAATCATTTTTAAGAAGAAGCGATGAGAAAAAAGCAGGCAAAAAAGAGACCTTTATTACCGGATCCAAAGTTTAACGATCAACTTGTTACACGTTTTGTAAACATGATGATGTGGGACGGTAAAAAATCAGTTGCGTTTAAGATTTTCTATGATGCAATTGAAATCGTTGATGAAAAAAACACCGACGAAGAAAAAACAGGATTGGAGTTATGGAAAGATGCTCTTTCCAATGTTATGCCACACGTGGAGGTTCGTAGTAGAAGAGTGGGTGGTGCAACATTTCAGATTCCAATGCAGATTCGTCCAGACAGGAAAATTTCCACTGCCATGAAATGGTTGATCAGCTTTTCAAGAAAGCGTAATGAGAAATCAATGGCGCAGAAATTGGCTGCGGAAGTCTTGGCGGCAGCAAAAGAAGAAGGTGCTGCAGTTAAGAAAAGAGTTGATACACATAAAATGGCTGAGGCCAATAAAGCATTCTCGCACTTTAGATTCTAATCAAGACAATGGGAAGAGATTTAAAATATACAAGGAATATAGGTATTGCAGCTCACATTGATGCTGGAAAGACAACTACTACAGAGCGTATTCTTTTCTATACTGGTGTGAGTCACAAATTAGGAGAGGTCCACGATGGGGCTGCTACTATGGATTGGATGGAGCAAGAGCAGGAGCGTGGTATTACAATTACCTCTGCGGCAACTACATGTACATGGAAGTTTCCGATGGAGAATGCGCAAACTTTGCCAGATACTAAAGATTACCATTTTAATATTATTGACACCCCCGGGCACGTTGACTTTACGGTTGAGGTAAACCGTTCCCTACGTGTATTGGATGGATTGGTGTTTTTGTTCAGTGCCGTTGATGGTGTTGAGCCACAGTCCGAAACCAACTGGAGGTTAGCTGATAATTACAAAGTACCGAGAATTGGATTCGTTAACAAAATGGATCGTCAAGGTTCTAATTTCTTGAACGTGTGTAAGCAGGTTCGTGAAATGTTGGGTTCCAATGCGGTGCCAATTGTATTGCCAATTGGTGATGAAGCTGATTTTAGGGGAATTGTTGACTTGGCCAAGAACAGAGCTGTTGTATGGCATGAAGATAATTTCGGTTCAACTTTCGATGTTGTGGATATTCCTGACGACATGAAAGATGAGGTTAGAGAGTATAGAGCTGCTTTGATTGAAGCAGTTGCCGAGTATGATGAGGAGTTGATGGAGAAATTCTTCGAAGATGAAGAGTCTATTACAGAGGATGAAGTACACGCTGCTTTGCGTGCGGCTGTAATGGATAGGGCTATTATACCGATGGTTTGCGGTTCTTCCTTTAAAAATAAAGGAGTTCAGTTTTTGTTGGATGCTGTTTGCCGTTACTTGCCATCTCCAATGGATAAGGATGACATTGTGGGTACTGATCCTAATACGGGAGAGTCCATTACAAGAAAACCTGACCCTAAGGAGCCATTTGCAGCGCTTGCTTTTAAAATTGCAACCGATCCTTTTGTAGGTCGTTTAGCATTTTTCAGAGTGTACTCTGGTCGTTTGGATGCTGGTTCATACATTTTGAATAATCGTTCCGGTAAAAAAGAACGTATCTCACGTATATATCAAATGCATTCCAATAAGCAAAATGCAATTGACTTCATAGAAGCTGGTGATATTGGTGCTGCGGTTGGGTTTAAGGATATCAAGACAGGTGATACCATGTCTGATGAAAAGGCTCCGATTGTATTGGAGAGTATGGACTTCCCTGATCCCGTTATAGGTATTGCGGTAGAGCCAAAAACAAAAGCTGATATTGATAAATTGGGTATGGCTTTGGCTAAGTTGGCTGAAGAAGATCCAACCTTTCAAGTGAAAACTGATGAAGCATCAGGTCAAACCATTATTTCTGGTATGGGAGAGCTTCATTTGGATATTATTTGTGATCGTCTTAAACGTGAGTTTAAGGTGGATGTTAACCAAGGACAGCCTCAGGTAGAGTATAAAGAGGCGATTACTGGAACAGCTGATCATAGAGAGACCTATAAGAAACAAACTGGTGGTCGTGGTAAATTTGCGGATATCGTATTTACTATGGAGCCGGCGGAAGAAGGTAAGTCTGGACTTGAATTTGTCAATTCGATAAAAGGTGGTAACATTCCTAAAGAATTTATTCCATCTGTAGAAAAAGGATTCAAAGAGGCTATGAAAAATGGTCCTTTAGCTGGGTTTGAAATGGATTCCATGAAAATCACGCTTAAAGATGGATCTTTCCATCCAGTGGATTCTGATCAATTGTCTTTTGAGCTTGCTGCAAAACTTGGTTACAGGGATGCTGCTAAAAAAGCGAAAGCTGTCGTGATGGAGCCAATTATGAAATTAGAAGTTCTTACCCCAGAAGAAAATATGGGGGATATTGTTGGAGATTTGAACCGTAGAAGAGGTCAGGTAAGCAGTATGTCTGATAGAGCTGGAGCTAAAGTCGTTAAGGCTGAAGTGCCATTATCAGAAATGTTTGGTTATGTAACTTCCTTGAGAACATTATCTTCAGGTAGAGCAACATCCACGATGGAATTTTCACACTATGCAGATACACCCTCTAATATTGCGGAGGAAGTAATTAAAGCAGCAAAAGGAGTAACCGCTTAATTTTCAGCAAGATGAGTCAAAAAATTAGAATAAAATTGAAATCTTACGATCACAATTTAGTGGACAAATCTGCTGAGAAGATCGTGAAGACAGTAAAAACAACAGGTGCTGTGGTGACTGGACCAATTCCATTGCCAACACGCAAAAAAATATTTACGGTTTTGCGTTCACCTCACGTGAACAAAAAATCTAGAGAGCAGTTCCAATTGAGTTCTTATAAGAGGTTGTTGGATATTTACAGTTCTTCATCAAAAACTATCGACGCCCTTATGAAGCTTGAGCTTCCTAGTGGAGTTGAGGTAGAGATAAAGGTCTGATGATGTTTCTGCCCTAGGTGGGAGCAACATGTCTCGAACGATGGTTCGGGAAAAACGGAGAAAGAAAAAAATCTGGGTCAGAACAGAATATTTTCTAGACCCACTTTTTTTGCCAAAAAATTGGCAGGAGTTTTAAAGAGTAACTAATAGTTAATTAATTAAATATGTCTGGGTTAATAGGTAAGAAAATCGGTATGACCAGCATTTTCGACGAGAATGGAAAGAATATTCCATGTACCGTGTTGGAAGCTGGGCCATGCGTGGTTACCCAAGTCAGAACCGAAGAGGTCGACGGGTACAGTGCCCTTCAGCTAGGTTTCGATGACAAGGCAGAAAAACGTGCTAATAAGGCCGAATCAGGTCATTACAAAAAAGCAGGTGCTTCTCCGAAGAAAAAAGTCATCGAGTTCCAAGGGTTTGAAGGAGATTTCAAATTAGGTGACACCGTAGGTGTTGACCTTTTTGTAGAAGGAGAATTTGTTGATGTCATTGGGACATCAAAAGGAAAGGGATTCCAGGGTGTTGTAAAGCGTCATGGATTCGCTGGAGTCGGACAAGCGACCCATGGTCAGCACAATAGATTGAGAGCCCCTGGTTCCATTGGTGCAGCATCTTACCCTTCAAAAGTTGTGAAAGGTATGCGTATGGCCGGTAGAATGGGCGGTGAAAGAGTGACAGTTCAAAACTTGAGAGTATTGAAAGTGGTTCCTGAGAAAAACCTTTTAGTAGTTAAAGGATGTGTTCCAGGTCATAAGAATGCTTACGTAACAATTGAGAAGTAATGAAGGTTGCAGTTTTAGATATCAAAGGAAAAGAAACGGGTAGAAAGGTAGACCTTTCTAGCGATGTTTTCGCCATAGAGCCTAATGAGCACGCTATTTATTTGGATGTTAAGCAGTACTTGGCCCATCAAAGACAGGGAACGCACAAAGCCAAAGAAAGAGCTGAGATAACTGGTAGTACCAGAAAAATTAAAAAACAAAAAGGTACAGGTACTGCAAGAGCAGGTAGTATAAAATCACCTGTATTTAGAGGAGGTGGTAGAATTTTTGGTCCTAGGCCAAAGGATTATACCCAGAAATTGAACAAGAATATGAAGCGATTGGCAAGAAAATCTGCCTTGAGCTTAAAGTCCAAAGAAAAAGCTTTGGTTGTTGTGGAAGACTTTAGTTTTGAAGCACCAAAGACAAAGGACTTTGTTAATTTCTTGTCTTCCTTGGGAATAGAAAATAAAAAGTCCCTTATTGTGTTGGGCGATTCAAATAATAACGTATATTTGTCGTCGCGTAATTTGGAACGCTCCGAAGTCATAACAGGCTCAGAATTAAACACTTACAAAATCGTTAATGCAACGAGTTTAGTCTTGACCGAAAGTGCTTTGGAAGGAATTGAATCGAACCTAAAGAAATAACAATATCATGAGTGTGTTGATAAAACCGATAATTACGGAAAAGATGACCGCTGACAGCGAGCTTTTCAATCGCTATGGTTTCTTTGTTGACCCTAGGGCTAACAAGTTGGAAATCAAAGAGGCGGTAGAGGCAACTTATGGTGTTTCTGTTGAAAAGGTAAGAACCATGAATTATGGTCCAACGCGTAAGAGTCGTTATACAAAAACCGGAATTCAGCATGGTAAGACAAATGTTACCAAAAAAGCAATTGTTGATGTGGCTGAAGGTGATATTATTGATTTTTACAGTAATCTATAAAGACAAGAGATGTCAGTTAGAAAATTAAAACCGATAACCCCTGGGCAGCGTTTTAGAGTAGTAAACGGATTTGACGCGATTACTACTGATAAGCCGGAGAAAAGCTTGCTTGCTCCGATAAAAAGAACAGGTGGTAGGAACAGTCAAGGAAAAATGACGATGCGTCACAGAGGTGGCGGTCATAAACGAAGATATCGAATAATCGATTTCAAAAGGGACAAGCAAGGTGTCGAGGCTACTGTGGTGTCGATTCAGTATGATCCCAATAGAACTGCGTTTATCGCCTTGGTAGAATACAAGGATGGAGAAAAAAGATATGTGGTTGCCCAAAACGGATTGCAGGTAGGTCAGACAATCAAGTCTGGTTCTGGTTCAGCTCCCGAGATTGGAAATGCACTTCCATTGAGTGAAATTCCATTGGGTACTATTGTATCTTGTATAGAATTGAGACCTGGTCAAGGTGCAATTATGGCGCGAAGTGCTGGAACTTTTGCTCAGTTAATGGCAAAGGACGGTAAGTTTGTGACAATGAAGTTGCCTTCAGGGGAAACTAGAATGGTTTTAGCTACTTGTTTGGCTACGATTGGGGCAGTTTCCAACTCTGATCATCAATTATTGGTATCCGGTAAAGCGGGTAGAAGTAGATGGTTAGGTAGAAGACCAAGAACTAGACCAGTAGCTATGAACCCTGTTGATCACCCAATGGGAGGTGGTGAAGGTAGAGCTTCAGGAGGTCATCCAAGATCTAAGAACGGTATTCCTGCAAAAGGATTTAGAACCCGTTCCAAGACTAAGGACACCAACAGATATATCATAGAACGTAGAAAGAAATAAAAGAAAAGTAAATGGCACGTTCGTTAAAAAAAGGACCATACGTTCATTTTAGTTTGGAGAAAAAAGTCCAGACCAATATAGAATCAGGTAAGAAATCAGTTATCAAAACGTGGTCTAGGGCCTCAATGATAACGCCAGACTTTGTTGGGCAAACCATCGCAGTACACAACGGTAGACAATTTGTTCCCGTATTTGTTACTGAGAATATGGTGGGTCACAAACTAGGGGAATTTTCACCTACAAGATCTTTTAGAGGTCATGCAGGAGCTAAAAACAAAGGTAAAAGGTAAGTAAGCTATGGGAGTTCGTAAAAGACAAATGGCCGAAAGGTTAAAGGAAGAAAGAAAGCAACTTGCTATTGCAAAGCTTAACAATTGTCCAACCTCTCCAAGAAAAATGCGTTTGGTCGCTGACTTGATAAGAGGGAAGCAAATTGAGATGGCATTGGCTACCCTAAGGTTCAATCCTAAAGAAGCATCCAGAAAACTAGAAAAGCTTTTGCTGTCTGCAATAGCTAACTGGGAAGCTAAAAATGAGGGTGCAGATATTGAGGCAGCTGATCTTTATATCAAGGAAATTCGTGTGGACGGGGGAACTATGTTGAAGAGATTGAGACCAGCTCCACAAGGTAGAGCACATAGAATTAGAAAGCGTTCCAATCATGTTACTATGATTTTGGAGGCCAATAACAACGTTGAAAGCTAGAAGAATAATATGGGACAGAAGACCAATCCAATAGGAAATCGCTTAGGAATTATCAGAGGATGGGAATCCAACTGGTATGGAGGAAATGATTACGGCGATAAACTGGCTGAAGACGATAAGATCAGAAAATACCTTTTTGCACGTTTGGCCAAAGCTAGCGTATCTAGGGTAATTATAGAAAGAACCTTAAAATTGATCACAATTACCATTACTACGGCAAGGCCTGGTATTATTATTGGTAAAGGTGGGCAAGAAGTTGATAAACTTAAGGAAGAGCTTAAGAAAATTACCAACAAGGAGGTTCAGATCAATATTCACGAAATCAAGAGACCTGAGGTTGATGCCAACTTGGTTGCAGCGAGTGTTGCAAGACAGATAGAAAGCAGGATTTCATACAGACGTGCCATTAAAATGGCGATTGCTGCGGCAATACGTATGAATGCAGAAGGTATCAAGATTCAGATTTCCGGACGTTTGAACGGTGCTGAAATGGCACGGTCCGAATCTTACAAAGAAGGAAGGATTCCATTATCCACTTTCCGTGCAGATGTTGACTATGCCTTGCATGAGGCCCATACTACTTACGGTAGATTAGGGATTAAGGTATGGATTATGAAAGGGGAAGTGTATGGAAAAAGAGATCTTTCTCCGTTGGTAGGATTGAGTAAGAGTCAAGGAAAAGGTGGTAAGGATAATAAGAAATCTCGCCGCAGAAAGTAATAAGATAAAGTAAGGTAAAATGTTACAGCCAAAAAGAACAAAATTTCGTAAGGCCCAGAAAGGGCGTATGAAGGGGAACTCGCAGAGAGGGCACCAGCTTTCCAATGGGATGTTTGGTATCAAATCTATGGATTCGCACTTTATTACATCCCGTCAAATAGAGGCTGCGCGTATCGCTGCGACAAGATACATGAAAAGACAAGGTCAATTGTGGATTAAAATATTTCCGGACAAACCTATAACCAAAAAACCTCTTGAAGTTCGTATGGGTAAAGGTAAAGGTGCTCCAGAATATTGGGTAGCCGTGGTAAAACCTGGTAGAATCATGTTCGAAGTCGGTGGTGTACCAATGGATGTTGCTAAGGAAGCCTTGAGGCTAGCAGCGCAAAAACTGCCGGTTAAAACCAAGTTTGTTGTAGCTAGGGATTATTCCGCCTAATTTTTAATTGAGAAGAAAGATGAGACAATCAGAAATAAAAGAACTTTCAATTGAAGAGCTAAAGGAGAGATTGGCCGAGTTCAAAAAACAACACGCTGATCTTAAAATGGCGCACGCTGTTACTCCTTTGGAAAATCCTTTACAGATCAGAAAGACAAGAAGGACGGTAGCAAGACTTGCAACTGAATTAACTAAAAGGGAATTACAATAATCGGTTCTGCCTTATGGAAAACAGAAATTTAAGAAAAGAAAGAATAGGCGTTGTTACCAGCAACAAAATGGAGAAATCGATAGTGGTTTCTGAGGTAAAAAGAGTGAAGCACCCCATGTATGGGAAGTTCGTTCTGAAGACCAAAAAATATGTTGCCCACGACGAGAAGAACGATTGCAACGAAGGTGATACCGTTAAAATAATGGAAACACGACCATTGAGCAAAACAAAATGCTGGAGGTTGGTAGAAATCCTAGAAAGAGCTAAATAATTATGGTACAGCAAGAATCAAGATTAAAAGTTGCGGATAATACAGGTGCAAAAGAGGTTTTGACCATCCGTGTACTGGGAGGAACAAAAAGGAGATACGCTTCCTTGGGTGACAAAATCGTTGTTACCGTTAAAGAAGCGACTCCAAATGGTACTGTAAAAAAAGGATCTGTTTCTACAGCGGTTGTTGTTAGAACTAAGAAGGAAGTAAGAAGGCCAGATGGTTCTTATATCCGATTCGATGACAATGCATGTGTGTTGTTGAACCCGACCGGGGAGATGAGGGGAACGCGTGTATTTGGTCCTGTTGCAAGGGAGTTGAGGGACAGACAATTCATGAAGATTGTTTCATTGGCGCCTGAAGTGCTATAAAAGAAATATCAGAGAGATGAAGTTGAAAATAAAAACAGGGGATACGGTAAGAGTCATTGCGGGAGACCACAAAGGCAGCGAAGGTAAAGTACTTCGTGTAGACCGTGAAAAGAACAAAGCTATCGTGGAGGGTATCAATGAGGTGTCCAAACACGAAAAGCCGAGCGCAAACAACCCTCAAGGAGGCATAACAAAAAAGGAGGCTCCAATGCATATTTCCAATCTTTCCTTGATCGATTCAAAATCGGGTGAAACTACTCGAGTTGGATACGAAGTAAGGGATGGAAATAAAGTAAGAGTTTCCAAAAAATCCAATGAAGTAATTTAGTCATGAGTTACATTCCAAGATTAAAGCAAGAATATAAGGAGCGCGTGATCAAGGCGCTAACAGAAGAATTTGGTTACAAAAATGTAATGCAAGTTCCTAAGTTGGAAAAAATAGTGGTCAGCCGAGGAGTCGGTGCTGCTGTTTCAGATAAAAAGCTAATTGATCATGCTCTAGATGAATTGACCAATATTACTGGTCAGAAAGCTGTCGCTACCCTTTCCAAAAAAGACGTTGCTACGTTCAAATTGAGAAAAGGAATGCCGATTGGTGCAAAAGTTACTCTTAGAGGAGAACGTATGTACGAGTTTTTAGATAGATTGATTACCAGTGCCCTTCCTAGGGTTCGTGATTTCTCTGGAGTTAGAGCTACAGGTTTTGACGGTAGAGGGAACTACAACTTAGGAGTTGCAGAACAAATCATCTTTCCAGAAATCAATATAGATAGAATAAACAGGATCAACGGTATGGACATTACGTTTGTGACATCTGCTGATACTGATAAAGAAGCAAAATCATTGTTAACCGAACTGGGAGTACCCTTTAAAAAGAACTAGTATGGCCAAGGAATCAATGAAAGCCCGTGAAAGAAAAAGGGCTAAAATGGTAGAAAAATACGCCGAAAAAAGAAAGGCTCTTAAAGAGGCGGGAGATTATGAGGCTTTGCAGAAATTGCCAAAGAACGCTTCTCCTGTTCGCATGAGGAACCGTTGTAAATTAACTGGTAGACCTCGTGGATACATGAGAACATTTGGTGTATCCAGGGTTATGTTCAGGGAAATGGCCAATAAGGGTTTGATTCCGGGAGTTAAAAAGGCAAGTTGGTAATTTAGATAAAGAAAAGAAATGCTTACAGATCCAATTTCAGATTATTTGACCAGATTGAGAAATGCCAGTAAGGCAGGTCATAGGGTTGTAGATATCCCCGGTTCCAATCTAAAGAGACAAATTACCAAAATATTGTTCGATCAAGGATATATTTTGAGCTATAAGTTCGAGGAAAATGAAGTACAGGGTAACATAAAAATAGCCCTTAAGTATGATAAATTTACCAAGGAACCTATTATTAAAAAATTGCAGAGGGTAAGTAAGCCCGGTCTGCGCAAGTATTCAGGCTCTAATGATTTGCCTAGGGTTTTGAATGGATTGGGAATTGCTATCGTTTCTACTTCTCACGGGGTAATGACAAGTAAGCAAGCCCAACAAGAGAACGTAGGTGGCGAGGTATTGTGCTACGTATATTAATTGAGAAAAGAGAATAGAAATGTCAAGAATAGGTAACAGTCCAGTTAAAATTCCTGATGGAGTCACTTTAGAGGTGAAAGACTCTGTTGTTACTGTAAAAGGTAAATTAGGAGAACTTACACAAGAGTTTTCAGGAATTGACATAAAGGTGGAAGATGGAAACGTTGTTTTGGAACGATCTTCGGATAACAAGGATATCAAAGCAAAGCATGGTTTGTACCGCGCTCTTATCAATAATATGGTAGAAGGAGTAACCAACGGATGGACCAAAGAATTGGAACTTGTAGGAGTTGGTTATAGAGCTAGCAACCAAGGACAAAAATTAGATTTGGCCCTTGGGTTTTCTCATAATATTGTTTTGGATATTGCTCCTGAAGTAAAGATTGAGACTATCTCGGAAAAAGGAAAGAATCCTATCATTAAATTAACATCGTACGACAAACAATTGGTAGGTCAGGTCGCTGCTAAAATCAGAGGCTTCCGTAAGCCAGAGCCTTACAAAGGAAAAGGTGTTAAGTTTGTCGGTGAACAATTAAGAAGAAAAGCAGGTAAATCAGCTTAATAATTAAGACTATGGGGTTATCTAAGACTGAAAGAAAATTACGTATCCGAAGAAGAATTCGAAAAGTATCCTTCGGAACTGAAGCAAGACCAAGGTTGTCTGTGTTCAGAAGCAATAAAGAAATATACGCACAGTTGATTGACGACGATAAAGGTGTAACTTTGGCGGCAGCTTCATCCAGAGACAAGGATGTTGAGGCAACTAAAGGGACCAAGTCCGAAATTGCAAGCAACGTGGGAAAGGCCATAGCTGAAAAGGCTCTTAAATTAGGAGTAGAAGCCGTAGCTTTTGATAGGGGAGGAAACCTATATCACGGGAGAATAAAATCATTGGCAGAAGGAGCTAGGGAAGCAGGACTAAAATTCTAATAAAACTATGTACCAGAAATACAAAAACGTAGAAACAGTAAAGCCAGGTGGACTTGAGTTGAAAGACCGATTGGTTGGAGTACAACGGGTTACCAAAGTAACAAAAGGTGGTAGAGCCTTTGGTTTTTCGGCTATAGTGGTTGTTGGTGATGAAAACGGAGTTGTTGGACATGGTTTGGGAAAATCCAAAGAAGTTGCCACAGCAATCGCCAAAGCTATTGAGGATGCCAAGAAAAACTTGGTACGTATTCCATTGAACAAAGGAACACTTCCTCATGAACAAAAAGGTAAATATGGTGGAGCAAGAGTTTATATCAAACCTGCATCACATGGTACCGGGGTAATTGCCGGTGGGGCCGTAAGAGCCGTATTGGAAGCTGTAGGTGTTCAGGATGTATTGTCTAAATCACAAGGATCTTCCAATCCGCATAATGTGGTAAAAGCTACTTTTGATGCATTATTGCAATTGAGAAGTGCTGACACCGTTGCTAAGCAAAGAGGAGTTTCTTTGGAAAAAGTCTTTAAAGGATAAATAGAGGGTATTATGTCAAAGATTAAAGTTAAACAAGTAAAGAGCGGTATTAAAAAACCACAGAACCAAAAAAGAACTTTGGAGGCTCTTGGATTGCATAAGATCGGACAGGTAGTTGAACATGAAGCAACTCCGAGTATCCTTGGAATGGTAAATAAGGTAAAACACTTGGTTTCCACAGAGGAAGCTTAAAATATAAAGGCACATGGATTTAAATAATCTAAAACCAGCGGATGGCGCTGTGCACAAAGAAGGAAAACGTGTAGGAAGAGGAGAAGGCTCAGGTAAAGGAGGAACTTCTACCCGTGGACACAAAGGAGCCAAGTCTAGATCTGGATATTCCAAAAAGATTGGTTTTGAAGGTGGACAGATGCCATTGCAAAGACGTGTACCCAAGTTCGGTTTCACTAACATAAACAGAAAAGAGTATACCGGCATCAATTTGGGCAAACTCCAAGAATTGGTGGATAAAGGAACAATCAAAAAAGAGGTCACCTTGGAACTGCTAATTGAAAATGGTGTGGTTCACAAAAACGATTTGGTAAAAATATTGGGAGATGGCGAATTGAAAGCTGCTCTAAAAATATCGGTACATAAATTTACTGCTTCCGCTAAAGCTGCCATAGAATCAGCAGGAGGTGAAGCAATAAGTTTATAAGAATTATAGCATGAAGAAATTTATTGAGACCATATCAAATATCTGGAAGATTGAGGAATTGAGACAACGGATCATCCTTACATTGGGACTGTTATTGGTTTACCGATTTGGAGCCCAAATAGTTCTTCCCGGTATTGATACCGCCCAATTGGCCCAATTATCATCGAATACCGAAAATGGTATCTTGGGTATTCTTAATGCTTTTACGGGTGGTGCCTTTGCGAATGCTTCGGTATTTGCTTTGGGTATTATGCCCTACATCTCCGCATCCATTGTGGTACAGTTGATGGGAATTGCTATTCCCTATCTTCAAAAACTACAAAAGGAAGGAGAAAGTGGCAGAAAGACCATTAACCAGATAACACGTTGGTTAACAATAGGTATCTGTATAGTTCAAGCTCCTGCATATTTGTACGGTTTAAGTGCCTTAGGTGTACCGGATAGTGCATTTGTTTTGGGTAAAGGATTGGATTTTATAGCTCCAGCTGTTATTATATTGGTAACAGGATGTGTATTTGCAATGTGGTTAGGTGAGAAAATCACCGATAAGGGAATCGGAAACGGAATCTCTTTATTGATCATGGTGGGTATTATCGCAACATTACCCCAAGCATTTGCCCAGGAATTTGTTTCCAGAACCACCAATAATACAGGTGGTATCATGTTCATGCTGATTGAGGTTATAGTTTGGTTCTTGGTTATCTTGGCATGTGTTTACTTAACAATGGCTATCAGACAAATCCCAGTTCAGTACGCAAGAAGAACTGCTTCTGGTGGATATGAGAAGAACGTTATGGGAGCACGTCAGTATATCCCCTTAAAGTTGAACGCATCTGGTGTAATGCCCATTATTTTTGCACAAGCGATTATGTTTGCACCAAGTTTGATTGGTAGAACATTTAACGATACGGCTGCAGGCCAATGGATGGAAGTTCAGTTTGCAGATATTTTTGGTTTAGCATACAATATACTATTTGCAGTATTGATCATAATATTTACTTATTTCTATACGGCGATTACCGTGCCTACCAATAAGATGGCGGATGACCTTAAGAGAAGTGGTGGTTTCATCCCGGGTATACGTCCAGGTAAGGAAACAGGGAATTATTTAGATAAAATAATGTCTTTGATCACATTTCCTGGTTCTGTCTTTTTGGCGCTATTAGCTGTATTACCAGCGGTAGTTGTAAAATTGATGGATGTACAGGCTGGATGGGCATTGTTTTATGGTGGTACATCACTGTTAATTATGGTTGGTGTGGCAATTGATACTGTACAACAAGTAAATTCTTATTTGTTGAACAGGCATTACGATGGCTTAATGAAGACAGGTAAAAATAGAAAAGTAGCATAAATAATAAAGGTTGGAAGCTAGCGGAATTTTTGCTAGACTAACCTACTACTTTAAAAACGTAAAACGAATAACTGAATATGGCAAAGCAGCCAGCAATAGAACAAGACGGGACTATTATTGAAGCATTGTCCAATGCAATGTTCAGGGTAGAATTGGAAAATGGACATGTGGTAACAGCTCATATTTCGGGGAAAATGCGCATGCACTACATTAAGTTACTTCCTGGAGATAAAGTAAAGTTGGAAATGAGTCCATACGATTTAACAAAAGCAAGAATTACTTATAGATACTAGTTACATGAAAGTAAGAGCATCAATAAAAAAGAGAAGTGCCGACTGCAAAATTGTTCGCAGAAAGGGCAGATTGTACGTAATCAACAAAAAGAATCCTAGATTTAAACAAAGACAAGGGTAATTATGGCAAGAATTGCAGGGGTAGATATACCTAAACAAAAGCGTGGCGTTATCGCGCTTACCTACATCTTCGGAATAGGTAATAGCAGAGCGCAAAAAATTTTGGAAGCAGCCCAAGTAAGTGAAGATACAAAGGTTTCTGATTGGACCGATGATGAAATCGGAAAGATTAGGGAAGCAGTATCCGCTTATACAATAGAAGGTGAGCTTCGCTCAGAAACCTCAATGAACATCAAGCGATTGATGGATATTGGGTGTTACCGTGGAATTCGTCATAGATCTGGATTGCCATTAAGAGGTCAACGTACAAAGAACAACTCTAGGACCAGAAAAGGAAAAAGAAAAACAGTTGCCAACAAGAAAAAAGCAACTAAATAATCAGTAGTCATTAGTATTTAGACGTTAGAAGAATCTGTTTGAAATGTAAAAGTCTAGGATTCCAATAACTAAGAGCTAACAACTAGAAACTAAAAAATATGGCAAAGGCAAGTACCAAAACAGCTAAAAAGCGTAAAGTAGTAGTAGAATCTACTGGAGAGGCACATATTGTTGCTTCTTTCAACAACATCATTATTTCCCTTACCAATAAGAAAGGTGATGTTATATCATGGTCTTCCGCTGGGAAAATGGGATTCCGTGGCTCAAAAAAGAATACTCCTTACGCAGCACAGATTGCAGCTGAGGATTGTGCCAAGGTAGCTAACGAAGCAGGGCTAAGAAAAGTAAAAGTTTACGTAAAAGGACCAGGTAACGGTAGAGAATCTGCTATCCGTTCAATTCACAATTCAGGAATTGAGGTGACAGAAATCATAGACGTTACTCCACTACCTCACAACGGTTGTAGACCACCAAAGAGAAGAAGAGTTTAATAATCATTAATAGATAAATGGCCCCAAAAGGGTCTTCACTAGAAGGTGCAGTTAGATTATCGAAGGATAAGCCTTAATTCATAATCGCACTTTCAAACTAAAAGAAGATGGCAAGATATACAGGACCAAAATCAAAAATCGCTAGAAAGTTTGGAGAAGCGATTTTCGGAGACGACAAAGCTTTCGAAAAGAAAAATTATCCTCCAGGACAACACGGTAACAACAGACGTCGTGGTAAAAAGTCTGAATATGCAATCCAGTTGATGGAGAAGCAAAAAGCAAAATATACCTATGGTATATTAGAAAAGCAATTCCGTAATCTTTTTGCTCAAGCCAAAAGAAAAGAAGGTGTTGCTGGTGAAATCTTACTTCAATTGTGTGAATCCCGCTTGGACAATGTCGTTTATAGAATGGGAATTTCCCCTTCAAGAAGAGGAGCGCGCCAATTGGTTTCGCACCGTCACATTACCGTAAACGGAGAAGTAGTTAATATTCCATCCTATTCACTAAAAGCAGGTGATGTAGTTGGTGTTAGGGAAAAATCTAAATCCGTACAATCCATTGAGGACTCTTTAGCTAACAATAGCAGTGTTTACGAATGGATTACATGGAACTCTGAAAAGAAAGAAGGTACATTTGTTGCCGTTCCAGAAAGACTTCAGATCCCTGAGAATATCAAGGAGCAACTGATTGTCGAATTATACTCTAAATAAGAATTCAACATTAATCCAATTATGGCATTACTTAATTTTCAGAAGCCCGATAAAGTTATAATGATCGATTCAACAGATTTCGAAGGGAAATTCGAATTTCGTCCTTTGGAACCTGGTTATGGATTAACAGTTGGGAATGCGCTGAGAAGGGTATTACTTTCCTCTTTGGAAGGTTTTGCCATCACTTCTGTGCGCATAGATGGAGTTGAACATGAATTTTCTGTTATTCCTGGCGTTGTTGAAGACGTTACAGAAATAATCCTGAACCTTAAACAGGTTAGGTTTAAAAGACAGATTGATGATGTTGAGAGTGAAACTGTATCTATTTCCGTAAGTGGAAAAGAGCAAATGACTGCTGGTGACTTCCAAAAGTTTATTTCAGGATATCAAGTACTGAATCCAGACTTGGTAATCTGCAATATGGATCCTAAGGTAAGTATTAACCTTGAGGTTGTTATCGAAAAAGGTCGTGGATATGTTCCCGCTGAGGAAAACAAAAAGGCCAATGCACCTTTGGGCAGCATAGCGGTAGACTCTGTTTATACTCCTGTAAAGAACGTAAAATACAGTATCGAAAACTTTAGGGTAGAACAAAAGACCGATTACGAAAAATTGGTTTTTGAAATCATCACAGATGGTTCTATCCATCCAAAAGATGCCTTGACCGAGGCAGCCAAGGTTTTGATTCACCACTTTATGTTGTTCTCCGATGAGCGCATTACGTTGGAAGCCGACGAAATTGCACAAACAGAGACCTACGATGAGGAATCATTGCACATGCGTCAGTTATTAAAGACCAAATTAGTAGATATGGACTTGTCCGTAAGGGCATTGAACTGTCTCAAAGCTGCTGAAGTTGATTCTTTGGGAGATTTGGTTTCCTTTAATAAAAATGATTTGATGAAGTTCAGAAACTTCGGTAAAAAATCATTGACCGAGTTGGAAGAATTGGTCATCAACAAAGGCCTACAGTTTGGTATGGACCTTTCCAAATACAAATTAGATAAAGATTAATAATCATATTTTGCTCTCTCAATTAATTTGGGATTTGGTAGCAAGATGATAATATAGAACAATGAGACACGGAAAAAAGTTTAATCACTTAGGTAGAACAGCTGCCCACAGAAAGGCCATGTTGGCCAATATGGGAAGTTCCCTTATAGAACACAAAAGAATCAACACTACGGTTGCTAAAGCCAAGGCGTTGAAGAAGTTCATTGAGCCTTTGATTACTAAAGCAAAAACAGAGAACAACCAAACTACCGAAAAAGGTACACATAATAGAAGGGTTGTTTTTAGTAACTTGAGAAGTAAGGAGGCAGTAACTGAATTGTTCAGCACAGTTGCCGAGAAAGTAGGTGACAGACCAGGAGGTTATACAAGAATTATTAAATTGGGTAACCGTTTGGGAGATAACGCCGATATGGCGATGATCGAGTTGGTGGATTTTAATGAGCTATACAATGCTGGTAAGCCCAAAAAGAAATCAACAAGAAGAAGTAGAAGAGGAGGAAGCACCAAAAAAGCTGAAACTCCGGCTCCAGCGGCCGAAACCAAAACTGACGATTCTGAAGAATAAGAAGAATGTTATTAATTATTATATTTTAGGAAAAAGGATAAGTGAAAACTTATCCTTTTTTTATGTTTTTTTGTCTTAACTGAAACTAGAACACGAAATGAAGTATCACACAAAGAAGAAAGCGTTGATTTTGTTAGCGGACGGAACCATATTTTATGGAAAGGCCGTAGGAGGTAAAGAAGGTACCGCGGTTGGAGAAGTTTGTTTCAATACTGGGATGACCGGATATCAGGAAATATTCACCGACCCATCATATTACGGACAGTTAATGGTAACCACCAATGCACATATTGGGAATTATGGTACCCACAAGGAAGAAGTTGAATCAGATTCAATTAAAATTTCGGGGCTTATCTGTAAAAATTTCAGTTATGAATACTCAAGACCCAGTGCAGAGATGAGCCTATTGGAATTCTTGGACAAGAACAATCTATTAGCTATTTCCGATGTGGATACACGTGCTTTGGTGAGCTATATTAGGGATAATGGTGCAATGAATGCGTTGATCTCCACCAAAGTGGATGATATAAATGCCTTAAAAGAAGAATTGAAACAAGTGCCAAGTATGGAAGGGTTGGAGCTTTCGTCCAAAGTTTCCACGAAAGAACCCTATTACTACGGAGATGAAAATGCCGAAATTAAAATATCTGCATTAGATATCGGAATCAAGAAGAATATTCTAAGAAACTTGGCTAAGAGAGGAGCGCATATCAAAGTATTCCCTTATAATTCATCTTATGATGAAATGAAGGCCTGGAACCCGGATGGATATTTCATTTCCAATGGACCCGGAGATCCAGAACCATTAACGGATGCTATTGCAGCTACCAAAGAAATCATCGACTCAAATAAGCCCTTGTTTGGAATTTGTTTGGGACACCAAGTATTGGCACTTGCCAACGGAGTTTCTACCTATAAAATGCACAATGGACATAGGGGAATCAATCATCCTATCTTAAATTTAATGACGGGAAAAGGGGAGATTACTTCCCAAAACCACGGGTTCGCTGTTAACAGGGAAGAAACCGAAGCAAATGCTGAGCTTGAGATTACCCATACACATTTGAACGATCAAACGGTGGCCGGTATTAAAATGAAGAATAAAGACGTTTTCTCGGTGCAATATCACCCAGAAGCAAGTCCAGGCCCACACGATGCAGATTATCTGTTCGACCAGTTCTTTGATTTGATCAAGGCAAGTAAAAACTAAAACGTTATAGTTTTGTTTTTAAGGAATTATGTATGTTTTGTGGGCAATATCATGAAGTTAACAACGTCACCTTTTGTATCTTAGCCCAATAATCACAACTAAAATATTGAATTAAAATGAGCATCATTATCAACATTCATGCAAGACAGATATTGGATTCTAGAGGAAATCCAACAGTAGAAGTAGATGTAGTAACGGAAAATGGAATAATGGGAAGGGCAGCAGTGCCCTCTGGAGCCTCTACTGGAGAACATGAAGCAGTTGAGTTACGAGATGGTGGTGATACCTTTATGGGTAAAGGCGTTGGGAAAGCCGTGAATAATGTAAACACCATTATCGCTGAAGAATTGCTCGGTACTTCTGTTTTTGAACAGAATCACATCGATAATACCATGATTGAGTTGGATGGCACCCCAAACAAATCAAAATTGGGGGCAAATGCCATTTTGGGAGTATCCTTGGCAGTAGCCAAGGCAGCAGCCAACGAACTGGGGATTCCATTGTACCGTTATGTAGGTGGAGTTAGCGCTAATACGCTTCCAGTACCAATGATGAACATTATCAACGGAGGTTCACATTCCGATGCGCCTATAGCATTTCAAGAGTTTATGGTAATGCCCGTAAAGGCAAAAGACTTTAGCCATGCCATGCAAATGGGAACTGAAATCTTCCATAATCTAAAAAAAGTATTGCATGACCGTAATTTGAGCACGGCGGTAGGTGATGAAGGTGGTTTTGCACCAACTTTGGAAGGTGGTACTGAAGATGCCTTGGATACCATTGCAAAAGCTGTTGAAAAAGCAGGTTACAAATTGGGTGATGATGTTATGATAGCATTGGATTGTGCCGCTGCAGAATTTTTTGTGAACGGCGCTTACGATTATACCAAATTTGAAGGTAGTAAGGGTGTAGTTCGGACTTCTGAAGAACAAGCTCAATACCTTGCCGACCTTTGTGATAAATACCCAATTATTTCAATTGAAGATGGTATGGACGAAAACGATTGGGACGGATGGAAAATGCTGACTGAAAAAATTGGAGACAAAGTTCAGTTAGTAGGAGATGATTTGTTCGTAACCAATGTGGAACGTTTGTCCCGTGGTATTGAAAATGGTATTGCCAATTCAATTTTGATCAAGGTAAACCAAATTGGAACATTAACAGAGACCATAGCTGCTGTGAATATGGCGAAGAACGCAGGATATACTTCTGTAATGTCGCACAGATCAGGTGAAACAGAGGATAATACCATTGCCGATTTGGCCGTTGCATTGAACACAGGTCAGATTAAAACAGGTTCTGCTTCAAGGAGTGATCGTATGGCCAAGTACAATCAATTGTTAAGAATTGAAGAAGCCTTGGGAGATATTGCATACTACCCTCAAGAAAAAGCATTTAAGATAAAATAAGCATAATAATTATTTAGCATATTAAAAGCCTTTTCCAATTGGAAAAGGCTTTTTTTTGTTTCAATAACAAAGTTTGGTTAACTTAAGGGGTCACTAAACTACCTTTTAAATTCTCCCGCATGAATAACTTTCTTTTTGTTGCCGCCGAAAATGATGCTATAGAAAATTGTAAAGCAGGTGGTATGGGAGATGTGGTTAGAGACGTGCCCAGGCAGATTTCGGAAAGGGGTGATAAGGTTCATGTTGTGGTTCCTTCCTATTCTAGATTACACCAAGGAGGATTGCCCCGGGCCACCTTAAATTTTTCGTTACGTGGTATTGGTTACACGGCTGAATTATACGAGGTAAAGCCAAAAAAAGAGTTTTCGAATATATTTCACTATGTATTGCATCACCCTGAGATAGAAGCTGGGGATATTGCACATATTTACCACAACGATCCTGAAGAACCCTTCTTTACCGATGCCATTAAATACTTCATATTTTGTACGGCTGTGGCCGAGGCAATCAAACAGGGAGCGTTTGGCGATTTAAATATTATCCATTTACATGATTGGCATTCAAGTTTGCTATTGTTCCTAAGGGAATATCATCAAGATTATACCAATCTAAAGGATATTCGAATTATATATAGCATCCATAATTTAGCTATTCAAGGCATACGTCCGTTCGATGGAAACTACTCGTCCGTTAAACACTGGTTCCCTAATGTATCTTTAGATTATCAAAAATTGATGGATTATAGATACCAAGATTGTATCAACTTAATGGCCGTGGGTATTCGTTTTGCCGACGCTGTGCACACTGTTTCACCATCGTATAAAGAAGATGTGCTCAAACCAAGTTCGCCACCAGAATTCATTGGAGGAGAAAGTTTGGAAAAGGATTTACAAATCGCCGATCAAGAAGGACGGTTGTTTGGTATTTTGAATGGGTGCAACTACAAGAATATCAACAATGAGAAAAAAGGAAATATCTACCGGAACACGGTAAAAGCTCTTTTTAGGTGGCTGCAAGAAGAATCAAAAAAGTACAAAGCTGATTTTTTGGCCCACACGGGTGAAAAAATCATGACTTATGTAGATCAAAGACCCAAGTTTATAGCGTCCAGTGTCGCACGGCTAACCGAACAAAAATTTTATTTTTTTATGCGTTCACCAGAAGCATTTGTGGAAATATTGCACAAACTGGAGAAGATTGACGGCATTTTTATGCTGTTGGGAACAGGCGCTCCTGAGTACGAAGAACTATTTAGAAAATTAAGCTACGAACACAAGAATTTTATCTTTACCAATGGTCAATCCGAAAAATTGATAGACTCCATATACCTAGAGTCCGATCTCTATGTAATGCCAAGTCTATTTGAACCCTGTGGAATCAGTCAAATGTTGGCCATGAGAAATGGGAACCCTTGTTTGGTTCATTATACAGGGGGATTAAAGGATACGGTAGAACACAGGAAAACAGGTTTTACGTTTGACGGAGACAGTTATGATGAAAAAATAAAAAACATGTTAGAAGCGTTTGATATGGCTTTGGATGTGTTCGAAAACGATAAGCCCAACTGGAAAAAAATACAAGTGGCTGCAAGGAAAAAACGCTTTACCTGGAAGAAATCTGTAGACCAATATTATAAGTTGCTTTACAAACAGGACTAAAGGACTGTTTCCCCCTATATTTTATCGTAAATAGCGGCAGAAATAGCGATTGGGAATTGTTAATGGCTGTGCTTTTTCGTATTTTTCGCTTTCTATTTTTACTAATCTATTAAAATATAAGATGTCGGATAAAGCTATACTCGAATATGGGGGTGAAAGATTTGAATTCCCCGTTATCAAAGGTACTGAAGATGAATTGGCCATAGATATTAAAACCTTAAGGGCCGCAACTGGAATGGTAACTTTAGATCCCGGTTATAAGAACACTGGATCTTGCGAAAGTGAAATTACCTTTCTAGATGGCGAAAAAGGGATTTTGAGATATCGCGGATATTCGATTGAGGATTTAGCGGAGAAGGCCGACTTTTTGGAAGTGGCCTATCTTTTGATTTTTGGTGAATTACCAAATAAAGAAGAACTGGAAAAATTCCATAATGATATTAAGGAAGAGTCCCAAGTAGATGAGGAAATGAAGAAAATCTTGGATGGTTTCCCTAAATCAGCACACCCAATGGGCGTGTTATCTTCTTTAACGAGTGCTTTAGTGGCTTTTAACCCATCTTGTGTGGATGTGTCATCCGAATCTGCAATGTACGGTTCCATAGTACGTATTTTGGCCAAATTCCCTGTTTTGGTGGCGTGGGCTATGCGTAAGAAGAAAGGGCTACCCTTGGATTATGGAGATGATAGTCTTGGTTATGTAGAGAACATTCATAAAATGATGTTTAAAAGACCTAATCAAGAATATAAGAGAGACCCGATTGCCATAGATGCTCTGGATAAACTATTAATTTTACACGCAGATCACGAGCAAAACTGTTCAACTTCTACTGTACGTATCGTTGGATCTTCCCATGCAGGGTTGTTTGCTTCTCTATCAGCCGGAATCTCTGCGTTATGGGGTCCCATGCACGGAGGGGCTAACCAAGCTGTTTTGGAAATGCTGGAAGCAATAGAAGCAGATGGTGGCGACACCAAAAAGTATATGGCCAAAGCAAAGGACAAAAGTGATCCTTTCCGTTTAATGGGCTTTGGACACAGGGTATACAAAAACTTTGACCCTAGAGCAAAAATCATTAAAAAATCGGCAGACGAAGTACTTGGCAACCTTGGTATTCAAGATCCTATTTTAGATATAGCCAAAGGATTGGAAAAAGAAGCCTTGGAGGACAAGTATTTTGTAGATAGAAAACTTTATCCCAATGTAGATTTCTATTCAGGAATCATTTATCGTTCATTGGGTATACCAACCGAGATGTTCACTGTAATGTTTGCTTTGGGCAGATTGCCAGGATGGATTGCACAATGGAGAGAAATGAGATTGAGAAAAGAGCCGATAGGAAGGCCTAGACAAGTTTATATAGGAGAAAACCTTAGGAACTTTGTTTCATTGGAAAAAAGGTAGAAGGTAAGATTTGGGACGAAAAGGAAAAAAAGGGAGCGGTATAGCTCCTTTTTTTTATTGCTATCTTTCTTTGAGCTAAAGTCTTCCTACGGCATTTTGATTCAAATACTTGTCACTATCATAGCAAATTTGCATAATTCCAAAGTAGTAATGTTTTTGAATGTCAGAGATATTTTTGTTGGCAATGGCTATTCGGGTCTTTTTAAAAGTTTGATGGATAAAATCATGGGCATCCACAACGCTCAAGTTTTTTATAGTTGAATCCAATGATTTTTTATATTTTTTTAAGGACGCGTCCACCTTTACAAAACTCTCCGCAACATCGGCACTGGTTTCATTGGAGAATAAAGCATCGTTATCTGGAAACCCACTTTTATGAATACAGTCCTCATATTTAACAGTGTAAATCGATTTCTTTAATTCTGAATTCGATGTAGAAACGATTTTTATTTCTTCTATTTTTTGGAAAGCATCTATGTCTTTTAAAACGATAAATACGGTCGCCAATAAAATCGATGTAAATACTATTTTTTTCATTGTAAGAAAAATCTGATTGCAAATGTAATCATTAAATTCTATTGGTAACTTTACATCTGTCAATTTTTTAAGTTTTAACGTTAATTTTATCTATTTGACATACAAGTTTTTGACTAATTATTAAATGTTTTATTTTAAAAGTTCTTTCCCGATACTTTGTAGGTGATTTTATCATTTTCATTGACAGATAAAATGAACTAAAACACTAGATTTGCCACAGAATTTTCAGGGTTTTCCCGTATTGATTCCTGTGATATATATTTTTGGTACCTAATAAACCTTTTATGATGGAATTGAACATTATTGATGAGACCAGTAGATTAAAAGCTGTTATATTGGGAACTGCCCAAAATAGCGGTCCGGTTCCTACAATTGACGAAGCTTACGATCCTAAGTCCATAGAACACATAAAAGCTGGAACCTATCCCAAAGAAACAGATATGGTCAAAGAAATTGAAGCCTTTGCCGCAGTCTTTGAAAAATATGGAGTTGATGTGTACCGACCAGAAGTGTTGGAGGGTTGTAATCAAATATTTACGCGCGATATAGCTTTTGTTATTGAAGATAAACTGTTTCATGCCAATATTTTGCCCAACCGAGAACGTGAATTTGTTGCAATACATGAAGTTCTCGATAAAATTGATCCCATAAAGATTGTTCGTCCGCCTGAAGAAGTACATATAGAAGGAGGGGATGTAATGCCCTGGAACGATCATATTTTCATTGGAACCTATTCAGGGGTAGATTATGCTGATTATATTACAGCTCGAACCAACTTGGAAGCAGTGGAATATATTCGTGCAATGTTCCCTCATAAAACCGTAAAATCTTTCGAGTTGAGAAAATCGAACACCAATCCAAAAGAAAATGCACTGCATTTGGATTGTTGTTTCCAACCTATTGGAAAGGACAAAGCAATTTTACATAAAAATGGATTTTTGGTCGAGGAGGAATACCAGTACTTAGTGGATTTCTTCGGTGCGGAAAATATTTTTGAGATTGATAAAGAGGAAATGTATCAAATGTTCAGTAATGTATTTTCCATATCACCTGAGGTAGTGGTGTCGGAAAGGAGTTTTACCCGATTGAACAATTGGCTTCGGGACCAGGGATTTACCGTTGAGGAAATTCCGTATTCCGAAATTGCAAAACAAGAAGGCCTGTTACGTTGTAGTACGATGCCTTTGATCAGAGTTTAATTTTAACCCAACTTCCTGCTGCCACAGGTATATTAAAATAATCAAAGTATTGAGAAAACAGATTACCAACACCATTCTTATGGTACGTCCTGTAAACTTTAGGATGAACGAGCAAACTGCTGTAAACAATTATTTTCAAGAAGACCCGGATATTAAAAATGCGGAGATCAATAAAAAAGCACAGCAAGAGTTCGATCAATTTGTAAAGATGCTAAGGGAGCACGGTGTTAATGTGATAACCATTAGCGATAATATGGAGCAAGACACACCGGATTCCATATTCCCGAACAATTGGGTCTCTTTTCATACCAGCGGTACCGTTTCCGTATATCCTATGTTCGCCGAAAACCGTAGAAAAGAACGTAGGGAAGATATTTTGGAGCTATTGGAGGAAAATGGTTTTGTAATTAACAACATCATGGACTATACAGTAGCCGAAGATGATGGCGTTTTTTTGGAAGGTACCGGCAGTATCCTAAAGGATAGAGTAAACCAAAAAGCATACTGCGCTCTTTCCGAACGAGCGGACGAAGAGCTTTTTATTGAATTCTGCGAGGATTTCGATTGCTTTCCAGTAATTTTTCATGCCAACCAAACTGTAGAGGGTAAACGACTGCCAATTTATCACACGAACGTGATGATGGCTATGGCAGAAACCTTTGTCGTAATCTGTTTGGATTCCATAGATGATAAAAAGGAAAGAAAAAATGTGGTAGAACACATAAAAATGGATGGTAGGGAAGTTATCCGAATTACCGAAGAACAGATGTATCACTTTGCAGGTAATATGCTTCAGGTAATTGGAGCGGATGATCAGCGTTATATGGTAATGAGTACTCAAGCCTATGATAGTTTGACGCAAGCTCAGATCAAAGCAATAGAAAAACATTGTGCCATTATTCATAGTTCGTTGGACACCATAGAAACTTGTGGGGGCGGAAGTGCCCGTTGTATGATGGCCGAAGTATTTTTGCCAAAGGCATAACACATGATCGATTAGACATATAATTGACCATTATAAACCGTGAATTAATTAAATTCGGCCATGCGCAGAAATTTTGAAATCTTGGGACTTTGTATGGCATGGTTTGCCGTCCTGGCCCAACTTTACCTTATGTTACAAAACCGCGAAGCTGGTATTGTAGAGAGTTTGGTTCGATTTGTAAGTTACTTTACCATACTCACCAATACGTTGGTGGCGTTTTTCTTTACAACCCGGGTATTTGGAGCTGACCAAAAACGATTGGCACTTTTTCATAAAAAAACAACTGCTATTGCATTAACAACATTTAGTGTAGTGGTTGGTCTTGTGTATCAATTTGTACTACGTGAAATTTGGAATCCAACTGGTTTGCAAATGGTAGTCGACGAACTGTTGCATACCATTATACCTGTGTTTATGTACGTGTATTGGCTTATGTTTTGTGCCAAGACGGCTATTGCTTGGAAACAACTCTCCAAGTGGTTGTTATTTCCTATAGTGTATCTGGTTTTTATAATCGTGCGCGGGCATTTTTCAGGGTTTTATCCTTATGCGTTTTTAAATAAGGACGAACTTGGGTTTGGGCCAACAATGTTGAATGTCAGTTTTGTGTGTCTATTGATGTTTTTGATTATGGCAGGACTTTATTTTTTGGGCAAATTACTGCAGCCGAGAAAATAGGTGTTAATTCGTAAACTCTACTTAATTCAATATAGATAGCCATTACTGCATTTCGAACGAAAGTGAGAAAGATGAGAATTGCGAGATTTTTTCAATCGTTACATCGCGACTCATTTTGAAATTATTTAATTCGCCATGCAGGACTTGTTTCAGCATAATACCTGGGATGATGAGATTTCGTCAGGTATCTAATGGATTTGACACATAAAATCGGATGCTTAAATACCAAGTAAAATCATATTATTCCCTCAACCCAACCACAATCCCTCTAAGCGCAATCACTACCTGTTGTACTGCTTTTTGGTCAAACGTATCTTCCTCCAAATAAAATAGCATTTCTACTGCCAAATCTAAAACCTTGGCAAGTTCTTCAGGAGAGCCGTACCAGTCTTCAATCCATTGTGGTAAATATTCTTCTATGTTCATTCTTACCTTTAAGTAAGCAAGAAACAATTTTTAGGTAAACGATTTAATGCCATAAATGACAAGTTGCCACCAAACCTTGGAAGTCCCCTTATCTCAAATTTGCGACTTGGAAATATAAAACTTTTAACTCATAACTAGTCCACCTCTTCAGCCGTAAACCCACGAATAGCCTGGTTGGGTTCCATAATGGTGTATCCTTTCCAAAATTCTGGATTGTAGCGGGGCATATAGGTGGCACGGACAGTTTTATCTTCTGTATAGGTTTTGAACTCTTCTTCGGCAATTTCGTTTTGGTTGAACACCACGAGTTCATATTTGGTGGTCATGTTCATACGAAAATCAATGTTCAACTTTAATTCGTTTTGCTTACGACGGCCTTTTACATGTTTGTTCTTTTCCACCACTTTTAGCGGTCGGTCGACACCAAAATATCTGCCATCTGAAAAATCCATAAACTGGAGATCGTATTTGCCATTAGGCAATTTGGCAAAATGCATGGTGCCTTTGTGCACTGTTTTGCGGTATGTAATGCCCAATAGTCTAAAATTTCGGAGGCGTTTAGTGTTCTCAAAATCCAATCGCAATACAGCATAATCTTCGATATTTATATAAAGGCGTCCTTTAAAATCTGCACTGCTTCTTTTTGGCCAAAAATCCACAACATAAACACCCGTATCACCAATATCTGCATAGCCTGACAGTTTAAATTCATATCGTCCGGTTTTATCTACAAAGTCTAATTTGGCATCGTCTTTATAATACAACTGACCGAGTATTTCCTTAAACTGTCGATGTTGACTATCCACCAACCCAGAAACACTATCTTTTTTAACTTGGGCTTTAATTTTTTTTACTTGGTCCATGCGTTCGTCGTCCATAGTGTCCAAAATAGAATCCACCTGTATTTTTTCACTAAAAATACCAGACTTGATCTTAAGGTATGAGCCAGGTTTTACGTTCTGTTTAAAAATTTTCTCCATGTGCTCTGCCAAATCTTCAAAAGAGGTTACATCTCTTTTGTCATAAAGATCGGCTGCTTTTATGATATCGAGTTTGTAATCTGTATCGTTTTTATAGAAGTCACCAAAACTTTCGATGTAGTGGGATGCATTTTTAGGAATTGATTTGGAAATACTGTCCATGAGTTCCTTGTTCAGTTCTTTGATTGAAGATTTTTCGAAACCAAAATCTACCTTTTGCATGTTTGCCAATTCCGCTTTACGAAAGAAGAAACGTTGCTTTACAGGACCCTTATTTATATTTTTTGGAATATTTTCTATCATTTTTTCGATAATGTCATCCACTTCCAGTTCCTTGTCGAACACATAAACCCCACTAAGTTCAATGGCTTTGGACTGCAAGGTTACCATACTGTCCTGCATCTGTTCCAGAGTGAAGCCTTTTTTCTGGTATCCCATTGAGGTGACATAAATAGAATCCATAAGCGTTGTTCCCTCATTCAAAACAAAACTGAATTGGCCTTCTTGGTTGGTTATCACTCCTTGGCTCTCTCCATACTGAATTGTAGCGTAGGGAATTCCTTTCTGGGTCTTGGCATCCACTAAACGAGACGTAATGGTCTGGGCAATAAGCGGAAATCCCATCAAAATGGCAAGACAGGTAAGTAACAAACTCTTTTTAGAGAACATAGTTGAATTTATGGTTGTAATAGTAAGACGCTTTTTTTAGGGTAAAGGTTGTCTATGTTTTAGACGAACGCTAGGGGAATTTGTAACAATGTGCAAAGAAAAATATAATTGCCAGTAGGGCTTAATATTATTTTAACAGGAGCGTTGTGTGTTGGAATGCAATTGAGTAATAAAAGTCAACCAATGGTTTACGTTTTTGCAATGTTTTTGATCATATTCCCAAAAATAAAAAGATGAAAGGGGAGCACGGAATACCAGTACAATCGACCCAATAACCCTTTTGGCCGAAATGTGGCGGTTTGGTACAGTACCCCATCCTCAATTTTGAACTCTAACCAAGCTTCGCCGGGAGTACGCATCTCAGCATAGAGGAGCAGACGTTTTCCCTTTTTGTCCGCCAAGAGTACTCTCCAAAAATCCAGTGCATCACCCGGAAAAATTTTATCAGGATGGGTGCGTCCGCGACGCAATCCGGGTCCACCTACCAACTTATCCAATAATCCACGGATTTTCCACAACCAATTGCCATAGTACCAGCCTGTTTCTCCACCAATGCGCCAAATGTTCTCTAAAACATCATCTTCATCTTCAATGCGAATGGATTTTTTGTCCTGGAGCACTCCATATTTTGGCACCTGGATATAATTCTCAAGGTCTTCTTTGATTTGTCCGCTGGCAATACTGTCTTTCCAACTACTGATTACTAAGTTTTGTTCTATTTTTTTGAATGCTAAATCAATAGCCTCTTCATAGGTGTGTGTTTCAATTCCCAACATTGTCTGTAAGCGATTGTCCTCAGCAACCACTTCCATCTTCATGCTGTCAACTAAGTTCATTGCCAATTTATAAGAAGTCGAGGTTACAAAATACAACCAATAGGAGGATAGTTTGGGAGTCATTATGGGAACGGTAAAAATCCAGTTTTTAAACCCGCGGACCTTTGCATAACGCTGTAGCATGTCTTTATAAGTGAGAATGTCGGGTCCACCAATGTCGAACGATTGATCGTAGGTGTCATGGTTGCCCAAAACTTTGGTAAGAAATTGTATCACGTCTCGAATAGCTATGGGCTGTGTTTTGGTAAGCACCCATTTTGGGGTGATCATAATGGGGAGTTTTTCGCAGAGGTCACGGATGATTTCAAAAGAAGAACTACCAGACCCTACAATTATTCCAGCACGGAGCACGGTAAGGTCAAAAGGACCTTTATAGAGGATTTCTTCCACATTTTTTCTGGAACTGAGATGTTTTGACAGTTCTTTATCGTTCACAATACCACTGAGGTAAATTACCTGTTTGCATTCGGTATGTTGTAAAATGCTGTTGAAGTTTTTTGCTGCTTGCGCCTCCTTCTCATCAAAATCTGTAATCGAAGAAGTCATGGAATGTATCAAGTAGTAGGCGGCATCAATATCAGTGGGAACTTTTTGATTTTCTGGATTCTCCAAAAAATCAATTTCCACCACCTCAATTTTTGAACGAAGCTTATCATCGACCGATAATCGTTTTTCATCACGAACGGAGCAAACTACATGGTGCCCCATATCCAAAAGTTTGGGCAACAATCGCATCCCAATATAACCATTGGCCCCTGTAAGTAATATTTTCATAAGTCTTCAAGATTAGTGGGGAGGTTATCAGCACGGTAATCCAGTAATTTCCTGAAGAATTTTTGAATGGCTTTGGTATCCGAACGTATTTTAATAAAGTAATGGTCCATGTAAATTGAATAAATGCCAATGTTCCCTTTGTAAATATTCAGTTTATAGTATGGGATGATAAGACCAAAGGTTTCCAAGCGAGACCGGAACCTGACAATAACGCCATTGGGGCGGATTTCAACATTACAAGTGTTGGTGCTGTTGTCCAATACCAGAAGATTGTAAATATCCAAGCTAGCCTCTGTAATGTGCAATTTTGGTGAGCCAATGCCTCCAATTGCAAAGCGCTCTTTTATGGACATTGGTTTACCAACGGCTTCGTCAATTTTTTTTGTGATTTTTTTATCGTTGTAGGAGACGTTCAATAGCATTTATAAATTTAATCAAATTACAGCGGACCATTTGGTCATGGTGTGGGAAAAGCCTAAAAAATGCGTAGTTTTGCGCCCTGAAAAGCCTTTTAGATGAGTTTGCAAAACGATTTGACCCAAAAAGTTATCGAAGCGGTAAAACAACTGTACCAAGTTGAATTGCCAACGGTGGAATTTCAACCTACCCGAAAGGATTTTGAGGGCGACATTACTGTAGTTGTGTTTCCAATGTTGCGCCATGTAAAAGAGAATCCGGTGCAGATTGGAACCAAAATTGGTGATTATTTGGTTGAAAATGTAGATGAGGTGTCCAAATGCAATGTGGTTCAGGGTTTTTTAAATATTGTTATTGAAGATGGGTACTACATTAATTTCTTCAATAATATTTTTGAGGCAAAGAATTTCGGTTATGTAAAATCCCAATCGGACGATGCCGTGATGGTGGAATACTCATCACCCAATACCAATAAACCTTTGCACTTGGGACATATCCGAAACAATCTTTTGGGATATTCCGTATCAGAAATTTTGAAGGCTTCGGGCAAAAAAGTGTACAAAACACAGATTATCAATGACCGAGGCATTCATATTTGCAAAAGCATGTTGGCTTGGCGGAAGTTTGGTGAGGGTGAAACTCCAGAATCTTCTGGCTTTAAAGGCGATCACTTAGTTGGGAAATATTATGTGGCTTTTGATAAGGCGTACAAAGGACAAATTGCTGAATTGATAGAAGCGGGCACACAAAAAGAAAAAGCAGAAAAAGAGGCGCCAATCTTATTGGAGGCCCAAGAAATGCTTCGTAAATGGGAGGCTGGTGATGAAGAGGTTGTGGCACTGTGGAAAAAAATGAACGGTTGGGTGTACGATGGTTTTGACATTACCTACAAGAACCTTGGTGTTGATTTTGATACCTTATATTATGAAAGCGACACCTATTTGTTGGGCCGTGATGTGGTGAAGGATGGTCTGGAACGCGGGGTTTTCTTTAAAAAAGAGGACGGTAGTGTGTGGATAGACCTTACCGAGGAGGGATTGGATGAAAAAATAGTGCTACGTTCCGATGGTACCGCTGTATATATGACACAAGATATTGGAACAGCGATTCAACGGGTAACCGATTATCCCGATATTAATGGTATGGTGTACACGGTAGGGAACGAGCAGGATTATCATTTTAAAGTGCTGTTTCTTATTCTGAAAAAATTGGGATACTCATGGGCGGACCAATTGTATCATTTAAGTTATGGTATGGTAGATTTGCCCAGTGGTAAAATGAAGAGTAGGGAAGGTACCGTAGTGGATGCGGATGACCTTATCAAAAATATGGAAGGTACTGCTGCAGCCATTTCACAAGAATTGGGCAAGTTGGACGGCTATTCCGAAGAAGAGAAAAACCAATTATACCGCACCATAGGTTTGGGTGCTCTTAAATATTACATTCTTAAGGTAGATCCAAAAAAACGCATCCTTTTCAATCCTGAAGAGTCGGTGGATTTCCAAGGAAATACAGGGCCATTTATTCAGTACACATACGCACGGATTCAATCTATATTGCGAAAAGCAGATTTAAATGTATCGACTGGGCTCGATTTGACAATGGAACTTCATGAAAAAGAAAAAGAGCTGCTGAAACAAATCCAATTGTTTCCTGAAACCATTCAGCTGGCGGCAGAAAACTATAGCCCAGCCTTGATTGCCAATTATACCTATGATTTGGTGAAAGAATTTAACTCCTTCTACCAACAAGTATCCATTTTAGGCGAAACAGATGCTCAAAAGATGAATTTTAGGGTGCAGTTGTCAAAAAAAGTGGGAGAGGTGATTCAATCTTCGTTCCGTTTGTTGGGAATTGATGTGCCGGAAAGGATGTAATTAAAAATTCACTCTAAAACTTACATTGGGAGTAATGCCGAGTGAAAAATTTTCTACTGCCTCAATTTCATCGTTTGCATTTACACGGTAATATTTGTTGAGTGTATTTTTCCTATCCGTAAGGTTCAGAATAGAAATACCGGTATTGGCCCGAATTCTTCTGCTTAACTGAAAATTATAAATAGCGGAGGCATCGGCCCTAAAATATTCGGGCAATCGACTGTTGTTCGGTTGTTGAAAATTGATTCTTGGGGGATAATAATCTTGATCTAATCCCGCATCGCCTTCTATTGGTTTTGTAAACGGCTTGCCTGTTCTGTAATTCAGCCCAACACTTAATTTTAGGTTTTTGTACGTATACGTGCTTGCAAAAGTAACCGTGTGCCTAATATCCAAATTATTGGGAAAGGACTGTGGTACAATGGAATCAAACGTATAGTCGTTTTTATTGTAGGCATAACTGAGCCAAGTACTGTAATTATCTCCTTTTTTGTTGATGAGCAATTCTACTCCCTTAACATCATAACTACCGATTTCTCCCGAGAATTGATATGGGTTTTGAAATCCTTGGGTTCTAGTACTGATACCATCCACGTTTTTGTAAAAACCTTCAATGCCTACATAAAAACTGTTTTTTTCGTAATTGATGCCAGTTGAAACTTGTTTGCTCGTTGTCACCGGTAACGAATTGTTGTTGGAAAGGGTCCATCTGCGTTTTTCTATACCTAAAAAATTTTGTTCTAAATCGATAACCTGATTGGTGGTCTGGCTTTTGGATTCGCCCAAAATTTCAGCTCTTACATAATTGGCAAGTTTAAAATTTAGGTTTATTCTGGGTTCAATAAGGACTTTGTTGAATGTGTTCAAGTTCTCGACGAAGTTGAAACGTGTCCCGATTTTTACATTGAATTTGTTTCCTGGTGCATTATAATTGAATTGAGTATATGGTGCGTGGGTTCGGATAACACCTTTGATCTCACTATTAAAATTAGGTTCGTTGATAATTGTGGCATTGGTAATCCCTGTCTCAATATATTGATAGCCATTACTCCAACTAAATGCTTCATTCCATATATAATTCGTATGGACTTTTAACGCGTTCTCGGTCACCTGATTGTTTTGAAATAGCTGTTGTACTTGGTTGTCAAAAACGTTTTGTGCATCCAAATTATAAGTCGAGTAATATAAGTTGAGGTGTGTGGAGAATCTATCCGTCCAATTGCTCTGTAGTTGTCCGCCAATAGAAATATTGTCCTGCTTTAATAAGCTAATGTTGGTCTCATCTGCGGATACGTTGGTCTCTTCAAATTTTAAATTGTTCTTAATATGGATGGCACTCAATCTAACCTTATGATCATTGTTGATGTCATACAGGATTTTTCCTGAAAAATCATAAAAGAAAAAATCTTCGTCTCGGATAAATTCATCATCAACAGTGCTGTTGTTCTGAAGTGTAATTTCACTATCCTGAAAAGCCCGATTGATAAATTGTTTGTAGGTTGGGGTGCTCAAAAAATCCGTGGCAGAGCGTCGAGCAGAAAATTGAATCCCTAGGTTATTGGTTATTGGAACTTCTGCATACACATCACCACTAATTAAATTAAAACCACCACCACCTTTAAAAACTTCTGGAATGGAATTACCTGTCTCCATTTGTATGACACTGCTCACACCATCCCCAAAGTTAGCTGGAGTACCATTTTTATATATGGTTACCTTATCGGTCTGGTATGGGTTAAATGCGGATATTAATCCAAAGAAATGACCAGATTGATACATTTTGATTCCATTCCAAAGCATAAGGTTCTGGTCGTTGGTTCCACCTCGAACATTAATGTCGGATACGGTTTCATCAATACTTTTAATACCGGGAAGAGCTTGTAGGGTTTGTAAAATATCCGGCTCAATCAATCCCGGTAAAATTCCAAATTCAGCAGTGTTGAGCGTTATACTGGCGTCCGTTTCCTTAATGATTCCGGAGGTGAGATATTCATAGACAAATACTTCATCCAATTGTTCATAATAAGGAACCAGTAGAATTTGGGAACATCCGCTGGATTGCAAGAAAGTTTCAACTTTTATGTATTTGGTGACATAGCCCAAATATCGAACTTGAAGGGATGCGTCACGCGGAATGTGCTCCAACGCAAAGGAGCCATTATTGTCGGTTATGATGGCAATGTCAGTGCCAAGAACCTCTACAGTAGCGCCCATTACCGTGTTTGCAGCAAAATTATCCAATACAGTACCGCAAATATTTACACGGTTATCTTTGGTGAGTGTGTAATATCTATCGTTGAGTTTTTCTATTTCAACACGAAATGTATTCTCAATATAATGCAGAATTACTTCTAATGAGTTGCTATTTTCTGGAATTGTAATGGTGAGTCCCTGCAAATCTTCATTGAGATAAGAGAACTTGACATCAAATTGGGTTTCCAGTGATTTTAAATAGGAAATAAGAGCAATGGGAGATTCTTGTTTTTCCTGTGCATTGCTATTGCAGAGTACGAAAAACAAAAAAACAAGGACAGGGCCTAGACGTTTATTTAGGTGTGTTCCCAGCATAAAAAAGCACATTGTCTCCTTCTACATTAAAATTTGTTTTGGAGGGGGTACTTATACTTTTTAACGCCATATTGAGGTCGGTGTTGTTGAAAGAACCTGTAAATAATAAGTTTGTATCGATATTTTTTGAAGATACCTTTATGTTGAATTGTCTTTCGAGTTCAGCAAAAACATATTTTAGGGGTATGCTCTCAAAACTACTTTCATTGTTCATCCAAGAAGGTATGGAGCCGTTGGGCATACCATTGTCCACAATCTCGCCATTGATCACCAAGAAAGAAGTTCCCGCTGGTAACTTGGATTCTTTGTTGTTATAGTTAACGCTTACCAAACCTTCGTAGCAAGTTACTTCAAAGAAGCCTTTTCTGTTCTCTACATTAAATTGTGTTCCCAACACGGCAACAGTTCCAAAATCGGTAGAGACAGTAAATTTTTTTCCTTTGGCCACTTTAAAGAAAGCCTCTCCTTTTAAATCAACATTTCTTTTGTTGTCCCAATTCTTTTTGTCGAAGGATATTTGGGAATCTGCATTCAAAAAGATTTTAGAATTATCAGGCAGCATAACTTCAGAATGTTCGGCATATGCTGTGCCGATCTTTTCGTTCAACGTGTTTACATAAAAATAAGAACCGGCTAATAATACGGCAATAACAGCAGCGATTCTCAGGAATTTCCTGAACGGATTTAGGGTAATTACCTTTGGCACATCGTTAATGTGCTCTTCTTTTAAGCGCTGCAAGGCTACGTCCGGATTGAACTCTGGAGCCATTAGGCTACTTGAAGCATCCTTGAGCTTTTTGTAAGAAGCATACGCTTGGGAATTCTCAAACTCCCTAAGCTCTTCTTCGGAAAGCTCTCCGCTAAGCCATTTTGCCAAATAATATTCTTGCATGGATTCTATGCTTTACATTATATAAACAACTATCTATCAAAATACCCTACCACATACTGTTGACTACAATTTTTTAAATTCCATCAATGTGTTCTCTAAGGCTTTTAAGTGCCAAATGCATTCGCTTTTCGATGGCTTTTATGCTAACCCCTTCCATTTCGGCAATTTCCGCATACTTTTTGCCATCGATACGGTTAAGCAAAAAGGTAGTTCTTTGGTTTTCGGGCAGCGCATTCAGAGCGTTGTCCAATTTTTGTTTATATTCTTTTTCCTCCATTAAAAATTCTGGGGATTCATTGGTACGGTCGTTGCTAAGGCTGCTCGCATGTTTTAATCTTACCTTTTCGGCCTTGATTACATTTAAATATAGATTATTAGCAACGGTGTAAACATATGACTTCGCTTTTTCTGGACTAACTTTGGCACAGTTCTGCCATAACTTCACAAAAGCCTCTTGCACTGCATCATGAGCCTTCTCTTCGTTTCCGAATTTGTAAAATATAAAGTTGAAGACCGTTTTGGAATGGGTTTTAAAAACTTCACTGAAAATATGGTCTTCGCATACGTTGCTCATAAATGTGCGTTTGTTTTTCGGTTCAAATATATTTGAAAAATTTAAGGAAAAGTAGGGTTTTTTTTTAGAGGATTGTTTTAAAGTTGAATTATAACCCCAAAATTCAAGACAATATGAAAAAGTTGATTAACAACATGTTGCGTGCAGCATTAGTTGTACTTACTTTAAGTTTCGCTTCTTGCCAAGAAGAATATGAAGAATTTGGAGGGGGTTCGGAAGATCAAACCATATCAGCGGATTCCTCAACAGCTACTTTAATCGAGAATACATCTTCCAAAGATGGCTCTTATGATAATATTGTAGACGGAGCTAGTTGTTTTGCTATTCAGTTTCCATACACGGTAAATGTTAATGGAGTATCATTAACCATCAATTCTGAAAGCGATTTGCAATCAGTAGAAGAAATTTTTGATGAACTTGACAATGATAATAATCTTCTTGATATTGTTTTCCCCATTGTTATTACGTTGTCAGATTATAGCGAAATCAACATAGATAATCAAAACGAACTGGAAACACTTGCCCGGGAATGTATTGAGAATGGAGATGATGACGATATAGAATGTATCGACTTTGTGTACCCTATAACGTTGTTCACATTTGATGTTCAAAATCAATTGAGCGGTGACTTTCAAGTTAAAAATGATAAGGACATGCGGAGGTTTTTTGCTGATTTGGACGATGATCAGTTGATAAGCATTCAGTTCCCAATTACACTTAAAAAGTATGATGGTACTGAAATCGTGGTAGAAACCAATTTCGAATTGGCTGCAGCTTTGGAAACGGCAAAAAATAATTGTGATGAGGACGATGATGATGACTATAACGATGATGATTTTACAGAAGAAGAGCTTAAGGAATTATTGTTAGACTGTCCTTTGCAGGTAAGACAAGTAATACGTAATGAAATTGACAGTACAGAACAATATATAGAACGTTTACTCATCTTTCATGAAGACGGAACTGTAACTTTTTCAACCTTTACCGCAGGAGAGATTATGGGTGCTTGGAGTACCGATTTCACAGATCAAGGGGTGGTGTTGAGTCTTAATTTTGAAAACTTCACCGACTTCTCTGCAGATTGGTACGTGTACCAACTGGAAGAAGGAGTTGTCAAATTGTACAAGGATGAAAGCAATAAAATTGTACTTAAGAAGCAATGTGATATAAATCCAGATGAGATTGACAGAGAAGCATTTTTAACTTTGCTCAAAGAATGTGAATGGATAATTAAAGAAGTTAAGAACCAGGGGCAAGAAATAGAAAGGCTTTTGGGTTATGAATTTCAATTTAAGACTGATGGGGTTGTGACCCTAGGCAACGGAGTAAATACAATGCAGGGTACATGGGAAATTGGTTTGAATGCACAATATCGGCTTTCCCTTATAATTTCCATAGATGATGAACCTAGAGTTAGTTTTGAATGGCCGATTAAAAAGATGTTAGACACCCGTTTGGAATTTGAGATTGAAGCCACGGATCACAGTATGAAACTTCTTCGTGTATGTGAGGATAGCATTGAAGACAACGATATTCCTGAAATACGGAATATTGTAATGGGTGGAACTTGGAATGTGACTCTATTTCAGGAAGGAGAAGTAGATAAGACTATTTCTTATGCAGGAATGGATTTTAAATTTTACGCCGATCATCAAGTAGAAGTTACCATAATAAATGATACAATACTAGCAAATGGTCTTTGGAGGGTGATTCGAGATTCTGATGAAGGTTTAATGTTCTATATCAATTTCGATTCAGGGAATGATCTTTTGGAGTTGACCGAAGATTGGAAGGTGGTTTCCGTAACCACTATTCAAATCGAACTTACTATGGAAAACGATGATGGCTCTAGTGATACCCTGGTATTAGAGAAAATATAAAAATTTTCCCCATTCTTTTTTCCAAAAGAAGGACGGCTCACCCCAAAGCCGTCCTTTTTCTTTTATATTATTCTTAAATTTGTCCCTTCTTTAAAACTAAGAACATATGTTCGATAATTTAAGTGAAAAATTAGATAAGGCACTTCACGTTCTCAAGGGACATGGTCAAATTACGGAAATTAACGTAGCAGAGACTCTCAAGGAAGTTCGAAGGGCTTTATTGGATGCCGATGTCAACTTTAAAATTGCCAAGGAGTTTACCAATACGGTAAAAGAAAAAGCACTGGGCCAAAATGTACTGACCTCTTTGCAACCAGGCCAGCTTATGGTGAAACTGGTAAAGGATGAGCTTACTCAACTTATGGGTGGTGAATCAGAAGATATAGACCTATCGGGCAACCCCTCGGTAATTCTAATGTCGGGTTTACAAGGTTCAGGTAAAACCACTTTTTCGGGTAAACTTGCCAATTACCTTAAAAATAAGAAAACAAAAAAACCACTTTTGGTAGCATGTGATGTGTATCGCCCTGCGGCAATAGATCAGTTGCATGTAGTAGGTGACCAAATAGGGGTAGAGGTATATTCGGATCGTGATAATAACGACCCCGTAGCCATAGCCAAGGCAGGTATAGCCCACGCAAAAAGTACAGGGTGTAATGTGGTGATCATTGATACCGCTGGTCGATTGGCCGTGGATGAACAAATGATGACCGAAATTTCCAACATCCATAAGGCGATAGAGCCGCAAGAAACCTTGTTTGTTGTGGATTCCATGACTGGGCAAGATGCTGTGAACACTGCCAAAGCCTTTAATGATGTCTTAAATTTTGATGGAGTTATTCTTACCAAACTCGATGGTGATACTCGAGGAGGTGCCGCAATTTCCATTAAATCCGTAGTGGATAAACCTATTAAGTTTATCGGTACAGGTGAAAAAATGGAAGCTATCGATGTGTTCCATCCATCCCGTATGGCAGATCGTATCCTTGGAATGGGAGATGTGGTATCATTGGTGGAACGTGCCCAAGAACAGTTTGATGAAGAACAGGCACGCAAAATCCAAAAGAAAATTGCCAAAAACAAGTTTGGGTTTGACGATTTCTTAAGCCAGATTCAACAAATCAAGAAAATGGGGAACATGAAGGACCTCATGGGAATGATTCCAGGTGCAGGAAAAGCTTTGAAAGGATTGGATATTGATGATGACGCCTTTAAGCATATTGAAGCCATTATCCATTCCATGACCCCGGAAGAACGATCTACACCGGCCATGCTAAATGCCAGTCGTAAAAAACGGATTGCTTCTGGTAGCGGAACCTCTATTCAAGAAGTGAACCAATTGTTGAAGCAGTTCAATCAGATGAGTAAAATGATGAAGATGATGCAAGGAGGCGGTGGCAAAAAAATGATGCAGATGATGCAGAACATGAAATAATCATATTCAGAAGTAAAACCAACACAACCCATGGAAATCCTTGACGGAAAAAAAGTATCAAATCAAATAAAAGAAGAAATCACCGTTGAGGTGGCCCAAATGAAGGAACGGGGCGAAAAAGTTCCCCATTTGGCCGCAGTTTTGGTAGGTAATGATGGAGCCAGTTTAACCTACGTGGGCAGTAAGGTAAGGTCGTGTAAAAAAATAGGTTTCGAATCCACCTTGATTCATCTTGCTGAGGAAACCACTGAAGAAGAATTACTGAAACAAGTACACCAATTGAACAACGATCCGGACATCGATGGCTATATTGTTCAATTGCCATTGCCAAAACATATTGATGAGGAAAAAGTATTGATGGCTGTTGATTCCGATAAGGATGTGGATGGATTTCATCCCACCAATTTTGGAAAAATGGCCTTGGATATGGAAACCTTTATCTCGGCAACTCCTTATGGTATTATGGAACTTTTGAAAAGGTACAATGTCGAAACGGAAGGCAAGCATACGGTAGTGATTGGTAGGAGCCATATTGTGGGTAGGCCCATAAGCATTTTAATGAGCCAAAAGGGCAACCCTGGAAACTCAACGGTAACCTTGGCGCACAGTAGAACCAAAAACCTAAAAGAATTGACACTTCAGGCCGATATTGTGATATCTGCTTTGGGAGTTCCAAAGTTTTTGAAAGCAGATATGGTAAAGGAAGGCGTAACCATAATAGATGTGGGTATTACCCGTGTTCCGGATGAGACTTGCAAAAAAGGGTATTACATTACAGGGGATGTAGATTTTGATAATGTTAGTAAAAAGGCATCGTATATTACCCCGGTACCTGGAGGAGTAGGGCCAATGACCATTGCAATGTTACTCAAAAACACATTGTTGGCACGGGAGCGTCACAACGCGTAAAACCTAGTTTACGTTTTCTTGTTTTGTTTTTAAAGCCATTTGTTGCTCCTCTTCGGGGTTCAGATGTTCAAATTCCGAGTCACCTTCATCATTGGTACAGCTGGATACCGCGAGGCCAGAAAAAATTAGCGTGATCAAGAGTAAAATTGTTTTCATAATTGTAAGATTTGGGTATAGCTTTTGAGCCTAATCGTTACTCTTATAACGAATTACAGTGAAGATTCTTGTTTTTATAGCCAAATAATCGATAACTTACTTCTTGCTAAATCAGGAAGTATGGCGCAAAAAGTTAGAAATAAAGTAGCTTGGGTGGTTTTTGTTCTACTTGCCATTGGAATAGGTCTTTATCCATTGATTTACATCTTCGCAACTGATGATTATGGACTTTTGATGAACAAATCGGACGACTTGTTATCTAGTACAACATGGAACGTTGCCTTTTATAGCCATATAAGCTTTGGAGGTTTGGCACTATTGATAGGTTGGTCACAATTTGTAAGGAAATTTCGTGCCGAACGATTGAACCTGCATAGAAACATTGGTAGAATATATGTAACAGCAGCTTTGATCAGCGGATTGTGTGGTGTGTATCTTGGTTTTTTTGCAACAGGAGGAATTGTTGCTTCATTGGGTTTTATTTGTCTTGGATTGATTTGGATCTATAGTACCCTTAGAGCGTATATTGCAATTAAAAATCAAGACCTTTCCCTTCATCAAGGAATGATGATTTACAGTTATGCCGCATGTTTTGCAGCAGTAACCTTGCGTATTTGGTTGCCAACTTTGACCATCATTTTTGGAGAGTTCCTATTGGCCTATAAACTGGCCTCTTGGTTGTGTTGGGTGCCCAATATGATTTTTGCTCATTTGTGGGTAAGAAAAAAAGGCTTGAATCTAGCCTAACTATTTAGTAAACAACTGTTCCATGTCCCTAAAAGCTTTAAACTCCAGAGCATTACCTGCAGGATCTAAAAAAAACATGGTTGCCTGCTCCCCGGGTTCACCTTTAAACCGGATATAGGGTTCAATTACAAAATCAATGCCTTTCGCAATCAGTTCTTTGGAAAATGTTTGAAACACATCCCATGGTAAAACCACACCGTAATGTGGCACAGGTACATTTTTGCCATCAACAGGATTTGTATGTGTGCTTTCCTGAGACATGGGCTTATAATGAATCACGAATTGATGACCGAAAAAGTTAAAGTCTACCCACTGGTCGGCACTTCTACCTTCTTTACACCCCAATACATCTCTGTAAAAGGTTCTACATTCATCTAAATTATGTACCGGTACGGCAACGTGAAAGGGAGTTAGATTTTGCATGGTCTATTTTTATTGAAAATTAGGACAACTTTTTCAACCTTCCAAAAAAGATATGATCTGGTCGTTTACATCGTCTTGATGCATCGAATGGCCAAGACCTTCAGTACTCACCAAACTACTGTCTTTCCAGTTTTTATTTACCGATACCGAAGCATTGTAGGGAGCGATCTTATCTAGTTTGTCGTGGAAAATCAACCCTTTTTTACTGATAGATCGTGCAAAATCTGCAGTTGAGAACTCATCTATTTTAAAACCAAAGCGCTCCAGAATATAGTTGTCCAAATGCTTCATCACTTTATTGTTCAGTTTCAGTAAGTCCTGATAGTGGTTTAAAAAATCTTGGATTTTGGCAGGGGCTCCAATGGTCACTATTTTTTCCACTGAATCGGTAGGGTTTTTATATTGGTTGTAAACAACGGTCATTCCGCCCATTGAATGCCCAATTAAGTGTTTTGGGTCATATTTTTTAACCATATAATTTACTACTTCTTCATATAGCGGCACGTATAAATGTTTTCCAGAAGAATACCCATGTGAAGGAGCATCAAATGCAATAATATTAAAATCGGCATCCCTTAATTTTTTAATCAGATTGCGCCATCTATACGTATTACTCTCCCATCCATGTACCAACAAAACGGTTTCTTTGTTGCCTTGCCAATGGTAAGATTGTATGTTGTGCCCTGCAACTTGCTCTACAGCAAATTTGGAGCCATCCAAAAATTGGGCCTGTTCCGGTTTAACCCTACCTTTTCTGACAGTGCTAAAAGTATGAAAGGCCTTATCTGCCGCTTTCTTTGGGTTTATGACCGTGTAGGCATTATAATATTGCCCATAGGCCAATGGAATTACTTTATTAAGTAGTTTTTTCATTTTTGGGGATATGATGAATCAAGGCTACTCCCAGCCCAACATTAAGTATTTAATTTTAGCCTCGTCTGGTATTTGCACTGCCTCGATATTTGAAGACGAAAACCTTAATCCTTCGGGAAGTTCTTCCTTATCAATGGTGAAATATAGGTTGCTTCCCTTTGGGAAAACCACAATACTGTTTAAAGTGGTTACAATCTTTTTGATCTCGTAGTTATCCTGAATATCCTTAAAGGTACTTTGTAACCCGATACCTTTTTCCGATACATACCGAGAATCTAAAATTCTCACATTTTCGATGGTTGGAATGCTGTCAGAGTTTGCGGTTAGCGTTAAAAGGAGCTTGCCCCCTTTTTCATAGATTTCAACCTTTTTAGGAGAAACACCTAAATTGATTTGGGCAGTGTCCCCGACCACGGAATCTTGAACAAATGTGGATTCTATTTCATTTACGGTGGTGGTCTGGGTCAAAGGCCCAACACTGGTTTCTGTAATTAAAAATCTAGTATCTTTTTTGCAAGAATAAACAAATACAATTCCAAAAATTAAGGTAACTACTTTGATTGTCTTTTTCATATGTATTATTTGATCACTTTCTTTAACACTCCTAAAACTCCTCGGATAAATGTAGCACTGGTCAACACTTTGACCACTGGATTCATTCGGGTACTCTTTCTACTTGTTGATTTGCGGGATGTTGTTTTTTCTTCTTGCTCTTTTTTGGCCTCTTTTTCGGCTTTCTCAATTTTTTCGTTAAGGATTTCATAGGCACTTTCGCGATCTATTTCCTCATTGTATTTTTTTATCAATTTGGACTTGTCCAAAACCTCTTTAATTTCTGAATCGTTTAAGACATCCATTCGGCTCATCGGAGCACGCATCATGGTTGCTGCCAAGGGCGTTGGGCGTCCTTTCTCGTCCAGAGCGGAGATAAGAGCTTCCCCGGTTCCCAATGAGGTCAATACTTCTGCAGTATCATAAAATTCTGAAATGGGATAGTTCTGGGCAGTAAGTTTTATAGCTTTTCGATCCTTGGCCGTAAAAGCTCTCAAAGCATGTTGCACCTTCAGTCCTAATTGAGCCAAAACGTCGTCTGGAACGTCAGTTGGGTTTTGAGTTACAAAATAAAGCCCTATTCCTTTAGATCGAATCAATTTTACTATACTTTCGATTTGATCTAAAAGTGCTTTGCTCGCATTGTCAAAAATAAGGTGGGCTTCATCAATGAACAGGACCAATTCAGGCCTGTCACTATCACCTTGTTCGGGAAAGGTGGCATAAATTTCAGCCAAAAGGCTCAACATAAATGTTGAAAATAGTTTTGACCGGTCTTGAATATCGGTCAAGCGGATAATGTTCACATAACCACGCCCATTTTCATCAATCCGCACCAAATCATCCACATCAAAGGATTTTTCCCCGAAGAAAAGATCGGCACCTTGCTGTTCCAGTTCTATGATCTTCCTTAAAATGGTTCCGGTGGAACTGGTGGATATTCGACCATATTCTTTTCGGAACTCTTCTTTTCCTTCACCAGTGGCATATTGTAATACCTTTTTAAAATCATTTAGGTCAAGCAACGGAAGTTTATTGTCATCACAGTATTTAAAAACTACTGCAACAATTCCTTCTTGGGTAACACTAAGATCTAAAATTCTAGAAAGTAGCACAGGTCCAAACTCGGAAACAGTGGCGCGCAAACGAACACCTTCTTGTTCAGAAAGCGACATAATTTCAACAGGAAACCCCTTGGATTCAAATGGAAAACCAATTTTTTCATGGCGTTCATCAATTTTAGGGTGTCCTGGGCTGGGCTGGGCAATACCGCTCAGGTCTCCTTTTAAGTCCATTAACAGTACAGGAATACCTTTGTCTGATAGGTTTTCCGCCAGAACTTGTAAGGTTTTGGTTTTGCCGGTACCAGTTGCACCTGCGATAAGACCATGTCGATTCATCATTTTTAATGGAATCTTCACATAGGCGTCGGTCATGGTTTCACCATCCAACATCCCGGCACCCACGGTAATATAATCGCCTTTCGTGGCGTATCCTTGTGCTATATGCTCAAAGAATTTTTCTTTGTTGCCCATCACTGTTCAATTTGCGATAAAAATAGGCTAATTTTAAGCAAAACTAAAAACGAGATTATGAAACCTTTTCAATACGCAATATTGGCTATTTTGTTGAGTGGCTTTGCAGCTACTTCTTATGGACAAGAATCCACGGAACTCATTTTTCATAATTCGCACGAGGTCAAAAAGCAAAATGCACCATTTAGCGATGCCGTTCAGGCTGGTAATATGTATTTTTTGGCTGGACAGATAGGAATGGACCACACTACACGTACTTTGGTTAATGGTGGGGTGCAAGCAGAGACAGGACAGACCATAAAAAATATTGAGGCTGTTTTGGGGCAACATGGGATGACATTGGACAATGTTGTTAAATGTACCGTGATTTTGGCCAATATTGAAGATTTTGCCGCGTTCAACGAGATCTATACCCAATATTTTACAAAGAAACCAGCTCGAACCACTTTTGCGGCCAAAGCAATTGCAGCCAATGGTGCCATAGAGATTGATGTTATAGCCGTAAAATAGGTGAAACCATTGAAGAGGGCTATCTTTGCACCATGGTAAAGGAAAATGTGATGGACTTGGTAGAAAAAGGCTTGATGTTGCCCTTAATGGAAGAGTTTTATACCATTCAGGGAGAAGGCTACCATAAAGGAACAGCAGCTTATTTTATTAGGGTTGGTGGATGTGATGTGGGTTGCCATTGGTGTGATGTAAAAGAAAGCTGGAATGCAGAAACGCACCCGCCTACCGCAGTGGATGATATAATTGCCAATGCCGAAAAATACTCGGACACCATTGTAATTACAGGAGGCGAACCACTTACTTGGGATATGGGTTCACTGACCAAAGGTCTAAAGGCAAAAAATATGAACGTGCATATTGAAACCTCGGGTGCCTACCCTTTGACCGGGATTTGGGACTGGATTTGCCTTTCCCCAAAGAAAAACAAGTTGCCTGTGGGCGACATCCATAAAAAGGCTCATGAACTAAAGGTGATTGTTTACAATAAGCACGATTTTATTTTTGCGGAAGAGCAGGCTGCCCAAGTGGGAGGGGATTGTATTCTTTACCTACAACCGGAATGGAGTGTGAGCGACAAAATGGTTCCCTTGATCGTGGAGTATGTGATGAAACATCCGAAGTGGAAGATTTCCTTGCAGACCCATAAATATTTGAATATTCCTTAGAATTTAAGGATTAACGTCCCCCGTATTTTTGAAGATCTAAAATACATTCTGCATCAAAATCTGGTATGGAACCCAAGCCTTTGGATGTATTTTTCTCCATCTGTTTTAACATTGATGAGCCAAATTCCAATTCTGAACGCATTAAACAGCCATCCACATTGCAATGGTTACTACCTTCCTCCTTATCATCATCATTTATGATAATTTCTTCGTGGTCGTTCACAGATTCTGTCGATAAGTTGACCAGTCCGAACAAATGACCAAATTCATGGAACAAAGTGGCTGTTTCAACATCTGCAATGGATACAAAAGAGCTCCTATTGGCAATCTCCAGTATGGTGGATTTGTATATAACCATAGAGGTGTTTCGATAAACTGCACCTAGTGTAACAAGCCCTTCATCTTCATCGTCGCTATCTGCAGGTGCGTCGGCAAAATAAATATAGATCGCCAAGGTGTTCCCATCATTGTATTCGCTCCTGTTTTCTTCTTCAAGATCAACAACTTCTTCCAATGTCAATGTTTCCTCCGAAGGTGAAGAAAGCGAACTGTATTTGAATTCAATATCCTCTTTGTATGTTCTTTCTCGCAAAAATGCCTCAAAGTTTACAATAGCTTCGTCTGTTGGGGCAAAACCTGTAACATAATCAATCTCGATCAAAAACTTATCATAAATATCGGTGGATAATAAATCCCTGGCCGATGCACCTGTGGATAAAAGATTCCCGGCTTTAAGGTTTGCATTGGAACCTGTTGATGAGATATCTGAATCCTTAGAACAGCTTAGCATTAACCCAAAACTAAAAAGAAGGTAAACAACGGCTTTTTTCATAATAAGGTAATATTAACTAAAACGTCCCGAACCGGAAACTATTATTTTTTTAACGTAAGCTTGGCCAAATAGTCGTAATGCTCACCGGAAATTACAAGTTCACAAACAAAACCATTCGAAATGCAAGCGTTTTCTAAGGTATTGAAATCTACATAAACCCAATCAAACGGTTCACTTTTGTGGTCTTTGTATTCCATTTCAAAAGTGACCTCACCATAGTATGATCTATCATTGGGGACCCAATAGCCTCCATCTTCGTCTTGTTCAAACATATAAACAATATCACTGGAGTCCATCAAAATTTGCCCGTTCGGTTGCAACAACGAAGATAAATGCTGTAAAAATTGACTTAAATTATTCAGCTTTCCAGTTAACCCAATGCCATTCATGAGTAGGAGTAGAGTGTCGTAGCGATCATTGTTGTAATCTAAGATATCACTCAAAACAGTGGACTGTACACCTCTTTCCTTGCAAATATTAATGCATCCTTCCGAATTGTCCAAGGCAGTCACATCTAGCCCTTTGTTTTGAAGGTGCAATGCATGACTTCCGGCACCGGCACCTATATCCAATATTTTTCCGCGTGCCAATTGCAGTGCCTTTTGTTCAATTTTTGGCATTTCATCATACGTTCGGAACAAATAGGGAATGGGTATAATATCCGCTTCATCTAAAGATGAATAGGTTTTTATGTCCTCCGAGTACTCTCCTTTTTGATAATCTATTAGGGCCATTCCAAAAACATCTGCCATGTTTGGTAATTTGTTTGTGCAAAGGTGGGACTTTAATTGGATAGAAAGGTTTAAAATGGATAAGTTTGTGCGCTATGGATGAAATACTTAGGGAATTACCACAACGAGCACGGGAAAAACATTCAGAGAACAAAAAGTTTTTTGCCAAGCTAAAAAAACGTCCGCCAAAAAATCTTGATTATACCATGCAGGAATTGCACGAGGCTGAGTTCGAACGTACCGACTGTTTAACTTGTGCCAATTGCTGTAAAACTACGGGGCCGTTGTTCACCAATACGGATGTTGAACGAATTGCAAAGCATTTTAGGATGAAACCTTCTCAATTTATTGATGAGTATTTAAGGGTTGATGAAGAAAACGATTATGTGCTGCAAAGTGTTCCTTGTACTTTTTTGGGTGAGGACAATTACTGCTCTATTTATGATGTAAGACCAAAAGCTTGCCGTGAATTTCCGCATACGGATAGAAAGAAGTTCCAACAGATAGCCAACCTTACCTTGAAAAATGTAGCTATTTGTCCTGCTGCTTTCAATATTGTGGAAGAAATGAAAAAATCCATAAAATTTTGATGATTTGTTATATTTGAAGGGATGGAACAATTAATTTCTTATTTTGAGACTATTCCAACGCTACATCGAAGTCTGATTTTGGTGGGAGGAATCACTTTTTTTTGGATTTTGGAGGGGATAGTTCCCTTGTTTAATGTGTCCTATAAAAAATGGAAGCACTCCATTCCCAATTTCTTTTTAACGCTTACCACCATTATTGTCAATTTTCCGTTGGCTTTTTTACTGCTTAAATCGTCAGATTGGGCGGTAGAGAATCAATTTGGGATAATTAATTGGTTACCGGAAATGCCTTTGTGGCTTTACGTTCTCCTCGGTGTAATGCTGTTGGATTTGATAGGGGCCTACACGGCACACTGGGTGGAACACAAGGTAAAACCCTTATGGATGGTTCATTTAGTACACCATTCCGACCATTATGTGGATACCACAACTGCCAATAGGCACCACCCGTTGGAAAGTTTGATACGCTATGCTTTTACGTTGGTAGGCGTTTTAATTGTGGGAGCTCCCATCGGAATCATCATGTTGTACCAGAGTTTATCTGTGGTGTTTTCCCAATTTAATCATGCCAATATTGGGCTGCCCAAAAAAGTGGACAAGGCCATCAGCTGGTTCATTGTGAGTCCGGATATGCACAAAGTGCACCATCATTATCAGTTGCCATACACCGATTCCAACTATGGAAATATTTTTTCCATTTGGGACAGACTCTTTGGTACTTATAAGTATTTGGACGTAAAAGATATTGTGTACGGTGTAGATACTTTCCCCGATGAAAAAGAAAACAGTAGTATTAAAGGACTGCTAAAACAACCCTTTCATAAATATCGTAGGCCTACTACCGAGGGGTGAGCGGTTATTTCTGCATCGAATATGAAACCCCGATTATGCTTGATATGACATTTTCCAATCAATCATAGATCAAATACTTCTTCCGTATTTTTTTGAAGTTTTCCAAGTCATCTTGCCAAGTAGCCTTGATTTCTTCGTTGGTCATACCCTGTTCAATTTGTTTTTGCAGCAAAGGGGTGCCGGCATGTTTGGTAAAACCGCTCGTTAAAAAGAATTTGGACTTGTCCAAGGTATTGTTATAGGCATCAATGATCCATTCCATGGTCACTTCGTTCATTCTTGGAGTTTGGGATAGGTCACGGCCATAGCAGGTTTTACCTTCTTCTTTAGGGTGTTTTGACCCAAAATTAGGATTCGGTACATAACTGAAATCGTACGCCGTACTATCCATAAACGATGCGCCATAGCGTTGAAATTGAAATTCTGTGCCCCGTCCAGCGTTCACATTGGTCCCTTCGAACAATCCTAAACTCGGGTAAAGTGTAATGGATGTGTCGTTGGGCAGGTTGGGTGAAGGTCTAATAGGCAAGTGGTATTCTGAATCGTGGGTGTAATTTTCCAGTGCAATCACAGTTAAGTCAGCTTTACTGCCATTTTCCAGCCAGCCTTCACCATTCAATAGTTGCGCGTATTCACCCATCGTCATACCATACACCAAAGGAATCGTGTTCATCCCTAAATAGCCTGCATGTTCTTCCATCATAGTAGGGCCATCCACGTAATGTCCATTGGGATTGGGTCGGTCCAAAACCATTATGGGTACGTTGTTTTCGGCGCAGCCTTCCATTACCAATTGCAAGGTCGCAATAAACGTATAGAACCGTACGCCCACATCTTGAATGTCAAAAATGATAAGGTCGAGTCCACTAAGTTGTTCTTTTGAAGGTTTTCGATTTTTACCGTAGAGCGAAATAATGGGCAATCCTGTTCGGGTGTCCAAACCATCTTTCACATGTTCTCCAGCATCTGCCGTACCCCTGAAACCATGTTCTGGAGCAAAAACTTTTTTTACGTCAATACCAGAAGAGAGTAGGGAGTCCACTAAATGTGTATGGCCATGCTCATTAAAAATAACACTCGTTGGATTGGCAACGATACCCACTTTTTTCTCTTTTAGTAGAGGAAGGTATGCTTCGGTTCGATTGGCCGCCACTTTTATGGGTGCGGGGGAAGCAACTTGAACTGTTGAAACCGAGTTGGTTTCTTTTTGTTGTCCCTTACAAGAGGAAAACACTAAAAACAACAATAAAACTGTACTTTTGAAAATAGATAAAATGGGCATCCGTTGAATTTAGAATTATTTATTGCCAAACGCCTGGTCACAGGGAAGGAACATAAAATTAGTATTTCCGCCCCGATAATAAAAATTGCCATCGCAGCGATAGCAATCGGTGTTGTTATGATGCTCATTGCCATAGCCACGGGTGTTGGCTTAAAGAACAAAATACGGGAAAAGGTCGCAGCTTTTAATGGCCATATCCAAATTTCCAACTTTGATAACAATAATTCCGAGGTTTCACTTTCCCCGGTTTCCATTAATCAAGATTTTTATCCCGAATTTAAAAATGTTGAGGGAGTAAGGCATGTGCAAGCTGTTGCCACCAAAGGTGGAATTATCCGCACTGCTGATACTTTTGAGGGGATGTTGGCCAAAGGTGTGGGCACCGATTATGATTGGTCCACTTTTAAAGAATATTTGGTAGAGGGAATATTGCCCGATTACAGCGGAAAGCTCAATGATGAGGTGTTGATCTCGAGTTTGATGGCAAACAGGTTGCAATTGAAGGTTGGGGATAGCTTCTTTTCTTTTTTTCTAAAGGATGGCGACCCCTCCCAAATGCCAAACAACCGAAGGTTCAAGATTGTGGGTATTTACGACAGCGGTTTTGAGGAGTTTGATGAAACTTATGTGTTTGTGGATATCCGTCATATTCAACGTATGAACAAATGGGAGGAAAATCAAGTCGGGAATTTTGAAGTTTTTCTGGACGATTTTGACCAACTGGAGGAAAAAAGCAATGAAATATATGGAAAAACAATATCGGTTTTGGATACCCAAAACATAAAAAGTAAGTATTACCGTATTTTTGAATGGATAGGTCTTTTTGATTTTAATATTGCTCTGATCATTGGTATTATGATTATTGTGGGTGGTATCAATATGATTACGGCCCTACTGGTGCTTATTTTGGAGCGGACCCAAATGATTGGAATTCTCAAGGCCTTGGGTTCTGCCAATTGGAGTATCCGTAAAATCTTCTTGTACAATGCCGCCTATTTGATTGCCATTGGACTCTTTTGGGGCAACTTGATTGGACTTGGCATTATCTTTCTTCAGAACAGGTACCGTATGTTCAAGTTTCCAAATCCAGAGGAATATTATATAGAATACATTCCCGTGCATATGGATGTGCCCACTATCTTGTTTTTAAATATAGGTGTGATGCTACTTTGTCTGTTAATGCTATTGATTCCGTCGTACATCATTACCAAAATTACGCCGGTAAAGGCTATTCAGTTCGAATAGAACTGAGGGTTTATCAAACTAAATTGATAACTTGTGGCGCAAAATAACCCGCCATGACAATTAAACAGTATTCAACCCTATTTGCTTTAATTCTTACAGCATCTATTTCCGCACAAAAACTTTCCAGAACCGAAAAAAAGATTGTTTCCACTATTGAGAAAAATAATGATGGCGCAATTGACTTTTTGGAGAAAGTAGTGAACATCAATAGTGGAACCCTTAATTTGAAAGGGGTCGAAGAAGTGGGGATGGTTTTTAAGGATGCCTTTGATGGTATTGATTTTGAAACTACATGGATAGAAATGCCGCAAGAAATGAACCGTTCAGGTCATTTGTTTGCCGAGACAAAGGGCACTAAGGGTAAAAAACTATTGCTTATTGGTCATTTGGACACCGTTTTTGAAGAAGACAGTCCATTTCAGACTTTTGAAATGGTAAATGATAGCATTGCCCATGCCCCGGGAGGTAACGATATGAAGGGTGGCAACGTAATCATACTCTACGCATTAAAAGCTTTGCAAGACAATGGTCTTTTAAAAGATGCACAGATTGTGGTGGCTTTTACAGGTGATGAGGAGAGTACTGGTAAACCTTTGTCCATAAGCAGAAAAGATTTAGTTGATGCCGCCAAACGAAGTGATATTGCCTTGGGGTTTGAAACTTCTACCGGAATGAACTATGCAACAGTGGCCAGACGAGGTTCATCGGGTTGGGCCGTAGAGGTTGAAGGTAAACGCGCCCATTCTTCCGGGATTTTTAACGAAGAAACAGGAGCAGGGGCTATTTTTGAAATGTCCAGAATCCTTCACGAATTTTATACGGATGTTAAAGGAGAAGACTTGCTGACTTTCAATCCGGGTGTATTGCTTGGTGGAACATTTGTGAACTATGACGAAATGACCAGCAAGGGAGACGCTTTTGGAAAAACCAATGTAGTTGCCCAAAAAGCAGTGGTAAAAGGTGGGCTTCGATTCATATCCGAAGAACAAAAAGCGCGTGCTAGGGTTAAAATGAGGGAAATAGTTGCCAATAACCTACCGCAAACCTCGGCATCTGTTAGTTTTACAGATAGTTACCCGGCCATGCAGCCTACGGAGGGAAACCTAGAATTGTTGAGTATTTTGAACCAAGTGAGCCTAGATTTGAATCAGGGCGAGGTTTTGGCCTATGATCCAGGAAAAAGGGGCGCAGCCGATGTTTCCTTTGTAGCCGAATATGTAGATGGATTGGATGGATTGGGCACAATGGGCTCCCATGCACATACCCCACAGGAAACCGTTAACCTGAACACCATTGAGGCATTGACGAAACGTACCGCTCTTTTAATTTACCGATTGATAAACACGAAATAATGATCGTGCTTAAAAATGAAAATTCCCAAGTAGGTATTGATGCCGGCGAATTGGTAAGCTACGTGGTCAATGATCATGAGTTCATTCATCAAAAAGGAAGTCCTGGATGGGGAAGCGCTGATACAGAAATGTTTCCTATCATTGGTCCGGTCAACGAGGCAGGCTTCAGAGTTAGTACACCAAAGGGAGATGCCATTCAAGATCAGCATGGACATCTGCGCCAAATGCAGTATCAATTGGAATCTCAAACAGATGCTTCAGCCGTTTTTACAAAGCAATACAAAACTGGAACCGAGGTTTTCAATGCAAAATTCCCTGAAAAATCTACAGAGGAAGCACTTACATGGCCTTATGATTTTCGATTTGAAAAATCGTTTAAGTTGAAAAGCGATTCATTGGAAATTAATTTTAAAATTACTGGTGAAAAGGGAATGCCGTTCATGCTTGGTTATCATCCTACTTTTAAATTGTACTCGCAATCACCCATTATAGAAGCCAATCGCAATGAAATTACATTGGATGATATTTTAGCTGTTGGCAGCAAGGCCTTTCAAGTGCCGGATTGTACTTCCATAACACTGAAAGATACCAAAGAAATAACCATTGAGACCGAAGGTTTTGGTAATTTTATGTGTTGGACAGAGGTGAGAAATATGGTATGCATCGAACCCATTTCATTTTATCCTAGCGCAGTAGACCAGAACGAACTGCATAGCGGGTTTCAAAAACTGGGTGATTCAGCACATTTTAAAGTAGTTTTGAAACCCGAAGTATAGCTTAATACGCTATAGGGTGAGCACTTGACTCATATTATGTTTTAAAAAATACTGTGCAAGAATACTTTCGGTTTCCACCGTGTTTTTTTGTGGTGATATAAATGCCTCAACATCATCTAGGGTTGATATTTCGATATCGGTATCAATGAAACCAAACCCTTTGTAGGTGCCGTCAGCAATTAAAATGACAGCACTTTCAGTATCGTTTCGTCCTTTTTCTTTGATGACTCTGACTTCAGAATGTAGCATTTTCATGTGTGCAACAGCTTCGCCAACTTTTTTATTATAATTGTCCACACTTTCCATATTCCTGCAAATTCCTTCACATGTATTAATTTCATGATGGGAACATGCTGCGCTCGTTTGTTGTAAGTGACAGTATCTGGGGCAGAGCGAAAAACTTTTGCATACTTCTTCTAAGTAAGCGCGACATTCTGTTTGGTTATGGAATATTTTCAACGGGTTCGGAACCCCTTTATTAGTATTGTAAGCAATGTGCATAATCCCATTTCTATCTTCGTAAGAAAAAATGGCATAATGTTTCCCGGTTCTTTTTTGCGCACGATTATAATTCGGGAACAGTCTTTTAATCTCGGCAGATTCCATAAGCAGGGCAACCAGTTCACTACCGGTAAGTTTAAAATCTATATTAACCGTCTCACCGCACATTTGGATTTCTTTACGCTTCTTATCGTAAAAATGCCCCAACACCCTTTTTTTTAGGTTGATTGCTTTCCCTACATAAATGACCTCCCCTTTTTGGTTCATAAAATAATAGATGCCCGGTTTTTGGGGAATCTTATCAAAAACCGATTTAGGCAGGTGAGGTGGCAAAGTGGCTTCTTGACTACGTGCATTTAAAAACTTTTTGAATACCGGCTCCGAATCAGGTTGACGTAAAAGTTTTTCAAACAAAAGGACTGTAGCATGTGCATCTCCACGGGCACGGTGGCGATCCACTAAGGGAATTTCCACTGCGGTACACAGTTTTCCCAAACTATACGAATGGAGACCAGGTATCAATTTACGGGATAAACGCACCGTGCAAAGCTTTTTTCGTGTAAAGTCGATACCGATCTGTCTAAACTCCTCTTTGATTACCCCATAGTCAAAATTAACGGAGTGTGCTACAAAAACACATCCCACAGTAATTCGTTGAATAGTACCTGCAATTTCTTGAAAGATAGGTGCGTTTTGCACCATTTGGTCATCTATTCCTGTAAGTCCGGTTATAAAATAGGGGATAGGACTTTGAGGGTTTACCAAAGATGTAAATTCATCCACGATCTGGTGACCATCATATTTAAAAATGGAAATCTCGGTAATCTTGTTTCCCTTGATTCCGTTTCCCGTGGTTTCTATATCGATTATCGTGTACATCTTGTATTTTCCGAATTAATATCGAGTTATATATAAAGTTTCCAGCAAGTAAAACCCAAGTGCATTGGTATTAAAATTGGTTGCGGTACTGCGTCGGGGTACAACACTTAAAGGCTTTAAACTTGCGGTTAAAATTTGCAATGTTGTTAAATCCACATTGTTCCGCAATGGAGGCAATAGATAGTTCAGGTTTGTTTAATAAAAACTTACAAGCATTTTCAATACGTATTTCAATCAAAAATTGAAAAAACGTCTTGTTTGTTCGCTTTTTGAAATATCGGCAAAATGCATTTTTGCTCATATTGGCCTTTTCTGCTATTTCATCTAAAGTAATGGGTTCCGGATATCGTTCCATGGCGTAATCATAAACTTTACTCATCCTTTTTCCCTCATCGTCCGAAAATGATTTACGGTAAACAAAAGAAGAAAGTGGACTTGTTTTCGCTTTACTGATTTGACTAATGATCATAAGCAATGATGCAATTTGCTCTACCCTGTTTTGGTTGGACAAAGCAAGGAACAATGGAGCGATATTGCTTCTCCTTGAGAGAACGCGCATGCCAAATTCCGATTTTCTAAAGAAGTTTTGTAAAGGAGAAAGATCAGTCAGTTGGAAAAATTCTTGTCCAAAAGAACCCTGGTTAAAAAATAGAGTGTGCATTAAAGATGCTTCTTTGATTCGGGTATCACTGCGAAACACATGTGGAATAAAACTACCTATCACCAAAATATCTCCCGCTTTGTATTTATTAATGCTATCCCCAACAATAATTACTCCAGCTCCTTTTTCTATATAGCTGATTTGAATTTCCCCATGTTGGTGCAACTGATCATAAAACACCTGTTCCCTATCAATTTGATAGACAAGAGCTTCGTTCTTGGGTTTAGGTATTTTAAAGGGGAGGACTTTCATGTATGAACCTAAATTGCATTAAAAAAACATCTTCACAGCTAAATTAGGGTAATATAGTATAAAAATACGCTAATAATTGTACAAAAAACAGCCATGGACTCTTCGTAATTTTAAATTAAAATAATGAAACGTATTATGGTGAAATGGGAAGGTGTAATGCCTGCAGTTACAACAAAGTTTACTAGTGATGATGAACTGGATCTTGTAATGTTTGAAAAAAACATCAAGGCACAGATTGATGCCGGTGTGCATGGGATTATATTGGGCGGTACCTTAGGCGAGGCAAGTACCTTGGAACAAGATGAAAAAGAAGCATTGATAAAGAAATCCTTGGAATTGGCCGATGGACAAATTCCGGTGATTATGAATGTGGCCGAACAAAGCACTAAAGGTGCTATTGAGGCAGCACAACAGGCAGAAAAAGTTGGAGCCCATGGATTGATGCTGTTGCCACCAATGCGTTACAAATCCACCGATTACGAAACCGTGGCTTATTTTAAAGCGGTGGCAAAAAGTACTTCATTGCCCATTATGCTTTACAATAACCCCGTTGATTACAAGATTGAGGTGACATTGGAAATGCTGGAAGAACTCATTGAATGTAAAAACATTGAAGCCATTAAAGAATCTACACGGGATATTACTAATGTTATACGAATTCAGAATAAATTTGGAGACAGGGTAAAAGTGTTCACGGGTGTGGACACCCTTGGTTTGGAAAGCCTCGTTATTGGTGCAGTAGGTTGGGTAGCGGGACTTGTTTGTGCTTACCCTGCGGAAACCGTTGCCATATACGAATTGGTAAAAGCGGGTAGAATCCAAGAAGCATTGAAGATATATAAATGGTTCATGCCACTTTTGGAGTTGGATATTAGTCCACAGCTGGTCCAAAATATAAAGCTGGCTGAGGTAGCCACGGGAATTGGAACGGAACATGTACGAGCACCAAGATTGCCTTTGCAAGGTGCGGAACGTAAACGGGTGCTAAAGGTTATTGAAACCGCAATGAAGAATAGACCGGAATTACCGGATTATAAAAACATAAATAGTGTAGTATGATTACAGGTAAAAACTGTATTGGAGGAAAATTTAAAGCCACTGGAACTCTTGAGTTTAGAACAATAGATCCAAAGAAGAACCAACATAACCCAACAGTGTTTATAGAGGCCACAAAGGAAGAAGTGAATAGTGCTGGTGAACTCGCTTGGGAGGCTTTTAAAACATACAGAAGAATACCGGGTATACAGCGGGCAAAATTTCTGAATTCCATCGCGGATGAAATCATGGCTTTAGGTCCGGAACTTTTGAATATGTATATGTTGGAGTCTGGATTGCCTGAAGGACGGGCGGTTGGAGAAAGGGGAAGGACCATATTCCAATTGCGCTCGTTTGCGGAACTGGTATCCAACGATGATTGGCGTGGAAACACCTTTGATGCAGCTCAACCGGATAGGAAACCATTGCCCAAGGACGATTTAAGAAAAACCATGATTCCCTTGGGCCCCGTAGCTGTTTTCGGTGCCAGTAATTTTCCATTGGCCTATTCCACGGCGGGAGGGGATACGGCTAGTGCCTTGGCTGCGGGTTGTCCAGTAATCGTGAAATCACACCCCATGCATGCAGGTACCAATGAGTTGGTGGCCTCGGCCATTGTAAAGGCAGTTGAAAAAACAGGGATGCCAAAAGGTGTGTTTTCCAGTATAAACGGTAGCGTGCAGGTTGGTATTGATTTGGTGAATCACCAAAAAATAAAAGCAGTTGGTTTTACAGGTAGTATTGGGGGAGGAAGAGCACTTTTTGACCTTGCGGCCAAACGGGAAGAACCAATACCTGTTTTTGCCGAAATGGGGAGTATCAATCCTGTGATTATGACTCCAAATGCCATTTCTAAAAGAGGTAGCGAACTGGCAAAGACCTATGCAGGTTCCATTACATTGGGCACGGGTCAGTTTTGCACCAACCCAGGACTTTTGTTAACGGTGAAAGGTGAAAGTACGGCGGCTTTTGTACAAGAGTTGGCCAAAGAAACCATAGCCATAGTCCCACAGACCATGCTGCACCCTAACATTAAAAAAGGTTACGAGTCCAAAGGCGGGGATGTTACCTCTCAAGATGGAGTTGAAGTTGTTGGAAAATATAAAGGTGATTTGGATGCAAATGAAGCTGCTTCGGTCATTGCCACTGTGTCAGGAGAGGCATTTCTGAAGAACCCTAAGATGCACCAAGAAGTTTTTGGGCCATTTTCCATAGTGGTACAATGTAAGGATGAAATGGAGTTGATTCAGATTATCGATGGATTGGAAGGTCAATTGACAGGAACATTGATTGCTGAAAAAAACGATGACCTAAATCTTGTTGGAATCGTGGATTCCCTTCAAAATAGAGTGGGAAGAATTATTTATAACGGAGTGCCTACGGGTGTGGAAGTATGTCCCGCCATGCAACACGGAGGGCCTTATCCGGCATCCACGGATTCTAGATTTACAGCGGTTGGAACCCATTCCATTAAACGTTGGGTAAGACCAATAAGCTATCAATCGTTTCCAATGGGATTGTTACCGGACCATCTAAAAAAATAACGAGTGGCCAGAAAAACTTTTTTTTGTGTAGATGCTCATACCTGTGGAAATCCAGTAAGAGTAGTTGCTGGAGGCGGGCCCAATTTGATGGGTAAGGATATGAGTGAAAAACGTCAACATTTTTTAAAAGAATACGATTGGATTCGTAGAGGGTTAATGTTTGAGCCACGAGGTCACGACATGATGAGCGGTAGCATTTTAATGGCACCTCATGACCCAGCAAATGATTTTGCAATATTGTTTATAGAAACATCGGGCTGTTTGCCAATGTGCGGTCACGGAACCATTGGAACCATTACAGTCGCCATTGAAGAAGGCATAATTACACCACGGACGCCGGGAAAAATCAGGATGGAGGCTCCCGCAGGATTGGTGGAGATAACATATGGACAAACAGGGAAAAAGGTGGATTGGGTAAAGTTGGTAAACGTAAAATCGTACTTGGCGGCGGAAAACCTTAGTATTGATTGTCCTGAATTGGGTGAGTTGTCTTTTGATGTGGCCTACGGGGGGAATTTTTATGCCATTGTAGACCCACAAAAGTTTTTTTCGGGATTACAAAACTATACTGCCGGACAGCTTATTCAATATTCACAAGTAGTTAGGAGATTGATCAATGAAAAATATCCGGATCTATTTGTCCATCCAGAAAACCCGACTATAAAGGATGTAACCCATATGATGTGGACTGGGGACCCATTGGATTCACGTTCATCAGGTAGAAATGCTGTTTTTTATGGAGAAAAAGCGATAGATCGTTCCCCTTGCGGAACAGGAACATCAGCAAGAATGGCGCAATTATATGCTAAAGGGAAGTTGAAGTTGGGAGAGTCTTTTGTTCATGAAAGCTTTATTGGGAGCAAGTTTGTGGGAAAGATTGAAAAAGAAACCATTTTGGACGGAAAACAAGCCATTGTTCCAAGTATACAAGGTTGGGCGCAGGTTATAGGATATAATAATATAATTATAGATGATGATGATCCTTATGCCCATGGTTTTCAAGTTATTTAAGCTGAAATCATATAGAAACATAGCTGAACAAGTATTTTACACAGAACACTATTGATTAGCTATTGATACTGGGATAAGTGTGCCACAACTTAGTGGATTAAAGGTATGCTCGATACGTTGAGGGCCGTTCGGAAAGAACCACTTCAAATCAAATTTTATGATTTTTGTCCAAAATCAATTTTAATATGTTGCTCCAACAAGATTAGGAGTACATTATTCTTTTACAATAGCAAAGTGCCCATCTAAACAGGTTTAAAGAAAGGGTATTGTTTGTGATGAAAATATCCTTTCACTATGCTTTATTCTTCATGTGACTTGACCAATATCATTTCTTGTCAGCATGTTTCATCATATTTTTGGACAAAGCCAGAAGGATATGAAAGCCATATTGATTCCTACAGATTTTTCAAAAAATGCCTTGCATGCACTGCAATATGCACAAGAACTTTTTAAGTGTGAGAAGATTTGTTTTTTTGTCTTGCATGCTTATTCAGAAGAAGTATACGGACAGTATAAAACTGCGGAAAAAGAAAGTATAGAAAAACTGAAGCAAGAAAAAAAGGAACAAACCCAGAAAAAACTGGATGCATTATTGGGCACCGTTATCGGTACACCTCCAAATCCCCTGCACAATTTTGAGACCGTGCCGTGTTTTGATAACCTTGTTGATGGAATAAATGACTTTGTTGATGAAATGAACATTGATATGGTTGTTATGGGAACCAAAGGGGAGACCAGTAACCACAAAACTACATTTGGCAGTTATACCGTAGAAGTTTTTAAATATGTAAAGTGTCCAGTACTTGCGGTGCCAGAAGGTTTTGAATATCAACCACCTAAGTCCATCCTTTTCCCTACGGATTATTTGCTTCCATACAAACGAAGAGAACTAAAACTATTGGATGAGCTGGCCGGCAAATTCAAGTCCAAGGTACATTGTTTGTATATTACTGATTTTGAAGGACTCAGTCCTAGACAAGAGGATAATAAACTTTTTTTGGAAAATACACTCAATCGGCCCTATTTATATTTTGAAACGGCTCCCATCAGGAATAAAACAGAGGTTATTTTGGAGCATATTGAGAAGAAAGGGGCGGAAATGCTTGTAATGATGAATTCGAGACATTCCTTTTTTGAAGATATGCTTTATAGGTCAACCGTTGATTTGTTAAGCCTGAAGATTAAAATACCTTTTTTAGTGATGCAAAATTTAAAGCGATAAGAAAATGAAAAAAAAGCGAATTATATTACCAACTGATTTTTCCAATAATTCTTGGAATGCGATTGTCTATGCTTTGACCGTTTTTAAAGATGTGCCCTGCGATTTCTTTATTCTGAACTCATATGAGATTGGAGCATCTGGTCTGTCTACCAAAATGGCTGGAGCCAACGAAACTCGTTTGTACAATTTAATAAAAGAGCAATCTGACCGCGAATTAAAACGCGAATTGGAAAAAATACAAGGCATAAGCAAGAATCCTAATCATGAATTTATAATACGCTCTGTTGCAGGCACACTTGTTAATGCTGTTGGAAAAACGGTGTATAACGAAGAAATCGATTATATCATAATGGGTACCAAGGGGTCGTCTGGGTTAAAAGAGGTATTCATGGGAAGCAATACCTATAAGCTAATCAAGGAAATAGATTTTTGCCCGGTTATAGCCGTTCCCGATGATTACCAACCAGATGGGAAAATAGATTCTATATTATTGGCAACAGGGTATGAACATCTCTTCGAAAATTACGAACTAAAACCAGTATTGAACATAGCGGAACACTTCAATGCCAAATTATGGATTACACATGTGGGTAGCTTGGATGAACTTACTTCTACACAAGAAGCATCCAAACTTGCATTGGAAAAACGACTGAAAAGCATCAATTATGAGTTTGTTGAGGTGGAAAAGGAAACTTCTGTTAACCAGACCATCCAAAAAGTGGTAGACACAGATAGGGCTATTGATATGGTTGTTATGATCAATCAAGATCATACTTTCTTTGAAAGATTAACACGGGAACCTGTCATCAAAAAAGTTACCTTTAATACTACAGTGCCATTTTTGGTAATTCACTTATTTGAGTAAATAATGGTAAAAGAAATATTATAGGAACGATTTTGCCAATTGTACCAGTTCTGCTTTTTGGAGCACCCCGGATTTTCTCCACAGTTGTTTACCGTTTTTGAAGAATATAATGGTTGGCACTCCCTTAACTTGATAGGTGGTGGCTAGGTTTTGGTTCTTGTCAACATCTATTTTTACAATTCTCAAGGAATCACCCATCTCGTCCTTTACCTGTTTTAATATAGGTGCCAGCATTTTACAGGGTCCGCACCACTCGGCGGAAAAATCAATTAGTGTTAATTGGTCGGCGTTGATCAACGTTGCAAAATTTCCTTTCATGGTTTTAAAAGTTTACAGTGCAATTTATAAAAACCCATTTTTTTAAAAAGTGACTTTAGTCACGTTATAATTAAGAGGTCTAAGTATAATATCCAGATAATAGTCAGAAAAATTCTTTTTTCTATCTTTAAAAACTGCACAATCAAGCAACTGATATTATAAATGAACACTAGAATTATTGGATTAATTATTACGTTTCTGGTATTGGCATCTTGCAAGAACGGAAATAAAGAAGAAGAAAGCGAAACGTGGCGAACCAAAAAAGCTGCGGTCGAAAACGCCGTTCATAACCAATTATTGGAGGTGGAAAAAGAACAGGGCTGGAAGTTACTATTTGATGGCGAGACAATGAAAGGATGGCATGTATACAACAATCCTAAAGGTAGTTCGGTATGGGAAGTGGTAGATGGTGAACTTCATAGCAATGTGAACGACGAATCTTTGGTGGCAGGTGATTTGGTTACCGACACTACTTATTCCAATTACGAACTTTCATTGGAATGGAAGATAGCTGGAAACGGAAACAGTGGAGTTTTTATAAATGTACAAGAATTGCCAACTGTACCAACGGCATGGCAAAGTGGTCCAGAATATCAGATTTTGGGAGCAAGCCACATGGATTACAATGTTCCTGAAAAGCGGCCAGGGTGTTTGTATGTTTTCTCACCCCAACAGCACAGCGTAGAAATGAAACAAGGCAAGTGGAATAAAACACGTATAAAACAAGCGGATGGTAAAATAGAATTTTACTTGAACGGAGTTCTCACTGCAACCGAAGATTTAAGTAGCCCTGAATGGAAAGAAAAAATTGCTGAAACCCATTTCTCCAAATACCCCGAATTTGGCAAAACCGCCCAAGGTAAAATAGGATTGCAATATTGGTATTTTGAAACTTGGTTTCGGAATATAAAAATTAAGGAGATATAGGCCTAGTTCCACAACCTAATAATATTGAAAGTATTTAGCGTTAAACTTTTATTTTGGTTTGGTATTTTTTGTTCTTAGTGATAGCTAAATAAAAGAATGAAAGAAATGTTGCAGAAACTTGATACTTCTCATTAAAGTTTAATTGATCATTTCAAATGCTATATCCGCATTTTTCACAGTAGATAATGGGAAAATTATCAGGATTTTAATGCCTTTTATATAATCAACTTAATTTTAACATTTTGTTTAAAATCCAAAGGGTTTACTTCTTATTCATTTTTTGATTCTATTTTTACCCTATCGGTTTTGTTGTCTACAATATTTTTCTACAAAATCACCTTGCTAAAATATGTCGAATATCCTTAATAATGATTTGATATTACAAGTTTGGTGCAACTAAAAGATAGTATATATTGTGGATGTAAAATAGGTTGGAAATTATATGATAATCAGCCATGGTTTAAAACCATTTGTTTCACTGATATTCATATGTCAAAGCAGTCAGTATTTATAAGATAAAAAACACCATGGAGATTAAAAAAGTATTAGTTGCCAATAGAGGGGAAATTGCTATTCGAATTTTTAGGGCATGCGTAGAAATTGGATTGAAAACCGTAGGTATCTACACCTACGAGGATAGGTATTCCCTACACAGATATAAAGCCGATGAATCTTACCAGATAGGGGAGGACTCCGACCCGTTGAAGCCATATTTGGACATGGATGGCATTATTGAAATTGCAAAAAAAAATGGAGTGGATGCTATTCATCCAGGATATGGATTTTTATCCGAAAATTCGGAATTCGCTCAAAAATGTGCTGATAACAATATCATCTTTGTAGGTCCAAAAGTTTCAGTTTTAAGAGCTTTGGGCGATAAAATAAAAGCTAAGGAAGTGGCCGTCTCTCAAGGGGTGCCCATTATCCAAAGTAGTCAAGAAAATCTTGATAGTTTAGCAATTGCCGTAACCGAAGCGAACCGAATAGGTTATCCAATTATGCTAAAAGCTTCTTCTGGCGGAGGAGGTAGAGGAATGCGTGTGATTAGAACTCAGGAGGATTTGGAAAAGGCGTACCCCGAGGCAAGGAGGGAGGCATTGAATGCGTTTGGGGACGATACCGTTTTTCTGGAAAAATATGTTGAGAATCCCAAGCATATTGAGATTCAGATCATGGCCGATATGCACGGCAACATAGTGCACTTATTTGAACGGGATTGCTCGGTACAACGACGATATCAGAAAGTCATTGAATTTGCACCCTCTATTGGATTGGATGATGAAAGTAGAAACAAACTTTATGAATATGCTATAAGTATATGTAAAAAAGTAGATTATAATAATATTGGTACCGTAGAGTTTCTGGTAGATGATGACGGAAGCATCTATTTTATTGAGGTAAACCCCAGGATACAGGTAGAACATACGGTCACTGAAATGATTACCCAGATTGATTTGGTGAAAGCGCAGTTGTTCATAGCTGGGGGATACAAACTTTCCGATGAGCAAATCAAAGTAAAAAATCAAGAAGCGGTGGTAGCGACTGGATATGCCCTACAATGTAGGGTAACCACCGAGAATCCACTTAATGATTTTAAACCGGATTATGGCGTGGTTACCACCTATCGAAGCGCCTCAGGAAATGGAATCCGTTTAGATGCGGGAAGCATATATCAAGGCGTGCGTATTTCTCCGTTTTTTGATTCCATGCTGGTAAAGGTATCGGCACAAAGTCGGACCTTGGATGGTTGTTGTCGGAAAATGAGAAGGGCACTAGCTGAATTTCGTATTCGTGGTGTAAATACCAATATTGCATTTCTAGATAACATTCTGACCCACCAAACATTCCGAAAAGGAGAAGTGACGGTTAACTTTATTAAGAACGAGCCTGGTCTTTTTGAAGTAAAGGAGTCTCGGAATCGTGCCAATAAATTAGTAGCATATTTGGCAGAAATCATTGTCAATGGTAATCCTGATATTAAAAAAGTAGACCCAAGCCATACGTTCTCAAAAGCCCATGTTCCAAGCTATCCAAAGAGTTCGGACTACCCAATGGGAACTAAGGACTTACTTACCGAAAAGGGGCCGGAAGGTTTTGCTCAATGGCTTAAAAATGAAAAGAAGGTACATTTCACGGATACCACAATGCGGGATGCCCATCAAAGTTTGTTGGCAACACGGATGCGAACTATGGATATGCTCGCAGTGGCAGAAGGTTATGCCAAGAACCATCCTGAAGTATTTAGCATGGAAATATGGGGAGGAGCCACATTTGACGTATGCCTCAGGTTTTTAAGGGAAAACCCATGGGAACGATTAGCACTTCTTAGAAAAGCTATGCCCAATATATTGACCCAGATGTTGATCAGGGGATCTAATGGTGTTGGCTATACTGCTTACCCAGACAACCTTATTGAAAAATTTGTTGAGCAGGCATGGGAAACCGGAGTGGATATTTTTAGAATATTTGATTCGCTAAACTGGATGAATTCTATTGCCCCATGCATTGAACATGTCCGCACCAAAACCCAAGGGCTTGCAGAGGGGTCACTTTGCTATACTGGAGATATTCTGAACCCCAAAAAAAGCAAGTATGACCTAAAGTACTATGTACAATTGGCAAAGGATATTGAGAACGCTGGCGCTCATATTTTAGGGGTAAAGGATATGGCCGGACTTCTTAAACCTCAGGCGGCCTTCGAACTTATAAGTGCTCTAAAGTCAGAAATAAATATTCCAATTCATTTACATACCCACGACACTTCCTCCATTCAGGCCGCAATGTATTTAAAAGCTATAGAGGCTGGGGTGGATGTGGTGGATGTTGCCCTAGGTGGTTTGTCCGGACTTACATCACAACCCAATTTCAATTCTTTGGTGGAGATGCTCCGTTTTAATGATCGGGAGAATCCATTGAATAGAGAAAAGTTGGCAGAATATTCCAATTATTGGGAAACTACACGTAATTATTATTATCCTTTTGAATCTGGGTTGAAATCGGGTACAGGCGAGGTGTACTCCCATGAAATACCCGGAGGACAATATTCAAACTTAAAAGGACAGGCCATTGCATTAGGACTTGAAGACAAATTTCCAGAGGTTACCAAGATGTACGGGGAAGTGAATGAATTGTTCGGAGATATAATTAAAGTAACGCCCAGTTCCAAGGTAGTTGGAGATATGGCACAATACCTTATTAGTAATCAGCTTACCATTGAAGATGTAATAAATCGTGGAGATACTATTTCTTTTCCAGATTCCGTAAAAAGCTTTTTTAGAGGAGATTTGGGTCAGCCCGTAGGTGGATTTCCCAAAAAACTCCAAGAAATTGTCCTTAAAGGGGAGAAACCATACACAGAAAGACCCAATGCTCATCTAGAACCGATTGACTTTGATAAAGAATTCAAAACTTTTAAGAGAAAATATCAAAAGGATATGGGAAGGTCATTGGAGATTACTGATTTTCTTTCATATAAATTATATCCAAAGGTATTCCAGCAAGCACATGAACACCATGCACTTTATGGAAATGTGGTCAATATCCCAACAAAAAACTTCTTCTATGGTATGGAGATCGGTGAAGAAATCATGGTTGAACTTGACCAAGGTAAAAGGATATTGGTGCAACTACAACTTGTAGGAAAGCCGGACGAAAACGGAAATGTTAGTCTATTTTTCAAAGTCAATGGACAATTAAATCATGTTATTGTAAAGGACAAATCCATCAAAGTTGACAAAAAAGAAAACGTCAAGGCCGATTCTGATGATCCAAAACAGGTAGGTTCACCGTTACAAGGGCTTCTTTCCAATGTTTTGGTAAAAGCGGGAGATGAAATAAAAAAGAATCAACCATTATTTATTATAGAAGCTATGAAAATGGAATCGACCGTTACGGCTGTTACAGAAGGTGTAGTTAAAAAAATACATTTATCTGGCGGAAGTATGGTAGACAGTAATGACTTGATTTTGGAAATCAAGTAAACATGATGTTATCAAGATGAAGAATGTCAAATAGAGTTATGTGTGGAAGAATATCAGCCTTGTAATAATAACACCTCCATTTGATTAGATATACGATGTACAACAAAATTAGAAACAGTTAACTAAATACAAATGGGAAAAGCAATTGTTCAGATTATCGATTTAGGGAAAATCAGAAAAAAAAGGTTGGTAAAAGGAAAACATAATGCGCTAGTTGCAATGGTAATGCTATTGGTGATTGCCTCTTGCAAGAATTCCGATACACTATTTCAAGAAAATTCGAAAAATTGGGATGCTTATGGTGATGCTAATTGGAGCTTTTCAGATAATGAACTTATTGGGGAAATTAGCGGTGAGGTTGGATTTGTTATGACCAAACAGTCCTACAGCGATTTTATCTTAGAGCTAGAATTTAATCCAGATAATACCATCAATTCAGGAATTTTTGTTCGTTGTCAGAACACAGAGATTAGTGAAGTGGATTGCTTTGAAATGAATATTTGGGACTCAAATCCAAATCAAGACTACAGAACAGGGGCAATTGTGGGAAGGACAAATCCTCTCGAATTTGTAGAAACTGAAGGCAAATGGAATACTTACAAAATTAAAGCTGAAGCAAATCATATTCAAGTTTGGGTAAATGATAAATTAACTTCGGATGAAAACTTTGGAGAACTTAAAGCCGGATTTATTGGTTTACAAGCCAGTGGAAATGGCATAATTAAATTTCGAAATATAGTAGTGACGCCATTATAGAAAAAGTCAATTTGTTCGATTTCTTTAGTCGTTGAAACTAAATACTCTAGGTATATTTGAAGATATGGAGAATATACTTAAAATCAACGCGGACTTTATTGAAGAGAACACTGGTTTTCTTGATTTGATTAACGCTTTGGAACTTGGGTTCTCAGAACAACAGGCCATTGTTCCCATGCGACATCATCATGACTTCCCAAACCCAGAGGTCGGCAAGGAGTCAACCCTATTGCTAATGCCCGCATGGAATCCTAGTAAAGAAGCTGGAGTCAAAATTGCAACCGTAAGTCCAGCCAATGGAGAATTTAATCTTCCTGCTATACAAGGATTATATGTTTATCTGGATGCACTAAATGGGAGTATTAAAGCTTTGATTGAAGCAAAAAGTTTGACAGTAAAACGTACTGCTGCGGCTTCTGCCCTTGCATCCAAATTTTTGAGTAGGCTCGATACTAAAACTATGCTCATGATTGGAACAGGGGCATTGGCGCCAAATTTAATTAAAGCCCACGCCTGTATACGACCAATAGAACAGGTGTATATATGGGGCAGGGATTTCAAAAAAGCAGCACAAATTTGCGCTAGCCTGAAAGAAGAGAACTATACAACAACCCCCGTAAAGAACATTGAAGGCATAATAGGTCAAGTGGATATTGTTTCTGCAGCTACTCTTTCTAGCACACCACTTGTTTTAGGAAAGTATTTGAAACCGGGTCAACACGTTGACTTGGTGGGAGCATATCGTCCTGATATGCGGGAGGCAGATGATGAGGCCATAATCAAGTCCGAAGTGTTTGTGGATACCTTTGAAGCTGGACTGAAGGAAAGTGGAGATATAGTCATTCCATTAAAAAATGGAGTTTTGAAAAAAGAGGATATCCATGCCGATTTATTAGAATTAAGCTCAAAAAAACACCTTGGTCGGGATAATGATAATCAAATTACCGTTTTTAAATCAGTAGGACATGCGCTGGAGGACTTGTCCGCGGCTTCGTATTACTACAGTTTGTACAAAAACATGGAAAAATAAACTTGTAGACACCACGCTGTAACCTAAATCAAGTTAATCAAGCTTTTTGATTACTTGTTAATTTGTTGTAATTCAAGAATTGTAAAGAGAATATGGTAAATGTTTTGTTTCTTAATTTTTGGAATCCATCAAATAAAAAGAGCGGCCAATGATATTCTTTTCCATTGGCCGACCTTTCAATACCTCATTTAATACAATTAAAATGTTACTTTAACTTAATCATACAAGAGTATTTTTAAAACAACCACTACCATAAATTTAGGTTAGTGCTACAAACCTTTTCTAGATTTACGCTTTTTCATTTTCTTCTCCTCAAGTTTGCGTTGAATTTTTTCTTGTTTTTTTGCCTTTAAATCAGCTTTGGAAGCTTTTCGCTTTACAAGATTCTTTGCCATTTTATTTTAATTTAAAAATTGGGAATAGTTTGAAATAACCTTGACCTTGTTGTGTTCTTTTTTTTGCGAGTAACTAACCAAATTAGAAATTTTGGGAAGGAGTTTATAAAAAAGAAAAAGGTGTTAAAGCACACTCGCAAGTGCTTAGGAATTCGGAAAGATAATTTTCAATTTTAAATATATTCCAGTCATTTTATATAAAATAAAAATTTAGACATAGAAAGTTAAACATACCCCTTATTTTGGGTATAAACAAATAATAATGAAAACTTGATACAGACCTTAGTTTAGCATATAAATTAAAGTCGCAATAGAAACTTCGTTTGGTTGAATCGTCCCATTTTTCATTCATCCTTTTTAGAATTGATCATTGGAATTCCAAAGCTTACAATTTAATAAGGTTGAGCATATTGCCATTAGAACAACTTGATTATAGCATATCTTCAAAACCTATTCAATCAACTATTTTTTATTGATTGTGAAACAACAGTAAAATGTCCAAAGAAAAGCTGCACACTGTACTTTTCATAAAACCATATTAGGATAGTACCCAAACCTATAAAATCCATTATATTTCATTGAAGATAATTAAAGGGTAATGGTGTTTTAGTGCTTTAACGTACGACTAAAGTTTAATAATGTTCATTTAAATGGTTTCGCCATATTTCTTACTGTTCCAGCTCAAGAAATAGTAATTAAAATAAAGCAAAATAATTGTTTTCCATTGTGGGAATCACAATAATAAACGCTCAGAGAAAATTATTTTACAATAAATTAATTTTTTTTTTGTCTATAAATCATGAAAACATTACTTATGTTAATATAAAGTGAAGATAACTGTGCAAAACACCCAATCGTATGTATAAAAGTGGAGGGCCAGAGCCAATTTTAAACGTTGATGATGAAGATGGGCTATTGGGTTCAATCGAAGAAAATGGTAGGAGACAAGAATTGTTTGTGATAAGAAACACAGAGGAGGAACTTTGGAACAAACTTAAAAAGGGAGACCAGAGTGCTTTGGGGGAATTGTACAAGCTTCATATAGATTCATTGTTCAGTTACGGTGTAAAAATCACGGATGATAGGGATTGGGTTATGGATTGTATCCATGACTTGTTTGTGGACCTCTACAAATACCGCAAAGGCCTGTCCAGTACCAATAATGTAAAATACTACTTATTTAGCTCATTAAAACGGAAGATTGTTAAAAAACACAACCGTAAAACCATACCGGCCTCTAGAATTAATGCTTCTTCACATTTTGAAAACAAGAAGCATTCGACCGAGTCTCACGAAGAGGAGCTTATTAGTGCGGAACGTATTTCCGAAAAAAATAAAAAACTGGATCGCGCACTAGACTCGCTCACCCGAAAACAAAGAAAAGGGCTTTTCTTAAAGTTTAAAGAACAACGAAACTATAAGGAGATTGCAGAACAGATGGATATTTCCATAGATAGCGCAAGAACGATGATTTACAGGGCATTAAAAAGTTTACGATGATTTATTATACCCACATGGAGATCGATTTTTCATTACTTATGTCTATAAAACAAGAACAACTTGCTTTGGCTAATAAGAATAGAACTTCGCCTTAGTGCTGAAGGGTAGTAATTGCTCGATAAATTAAAAATGAAAAATAAAGACCTACATAAAGACAAGACAAATAATCCATCTATTTCGGAGTGTGAAAAGGCATACTTAAAAGATAGGATTTTGGATACAATCCAGAAAAGCAGGTTGAGAAAAAGAAGGATGCACTATTTTTTGGGCTCGGTGGCCACCATTGTGATATTGGTCAGTGTATCATATCAGTTTATTGTGCCAACTCCCGAAGCTCCTTCTATTACTGATTTTGTGAACACATCGAAAACAAATAGTCAAACTACGGACAAAATAGTTCTTATGCTTGGCGAGGGGGAGAGCTTGGACATTGACGAGGAAATGACTGAGGTACAATATTCCGATAATGGGAAAAGTATAACTATCGGCAATACCAAGGATGTCAATCAATCCTTAAGTGAGGACGAAACTCCTGTTTTCAATACGCTAATGATACCATTTGGCAAAAGGTCAAAACTGAGACTTTCCGATGGTAGTATAGTATGGTTGAACTCTGGGTCAAAATTGGTCTACCCTGCGGTCTTCAAAGGTGATAAAAGGGAGGTGTACATAGAAGGGGAGGCAATTTTTGAGGTTGCCCATAATGAGGACAAACCTTTCTATGTTGTTTCCGAAAACCAACGGGTCAAGGTTCTGGGCACGGTCTTTAGTGTCACCAATTATTCTGATGAGAGTTCAATAAGTACCATATTGGAAAGCGGAAGTGTGGAAATAAGTTATCGTGAAAATATCTCATCATCGGAATCCTTGGAAAAAATCAATATTACGCCGGGTACAAAAGCAAGCTATAACAAGATGACCAAAGGAATGATTTCTGAAAAAGTTGATGTTGATTCCTATTTCTCATGGCGTAAGGGCTACTTGGTATTTAAAAATGATAACCTAAGCTATATACTGAAAAGAATATCGAGGTACTATAATCTAGATGTCAAAATCACCAATCGAGGAGATGCAGAAAAGGAAACTTTTTCTGGTTACTTAAACCTTAATGAAGATATAAGTAAGGTTATGGCCAGTATAAAAGAAAGTGCAGATATTCAATACGAATTAAAAGAAAACGAAATAATAATCAATTAAAACATAAAGTGCCTATGATATAATTATTTGAGTTAGTTCAGTTTATTGAAAGCCAGAAGATGTTGGAGCATCTTCTGGCCAATACACTAACATTGCCAATTTGAAGCAACATTAATAACCAAAACAAAGATATGAAAAATACCTTAAATGCAGTAACCACAACAGTTATGCGAATCTTTTTATTGTTTATTGGTATTGGACTTACGGCAGTATACGGTAACCCCGCATTTGCCCAAAATGACATACAAATAAATGTAAAAGATGCTACCGTTGAAGAATTTTTTGAAGAAATTCAAAACAACAGTGATTTTGTTTTTTTCTATAACGATGAGGTTTTAAAATCCAATAAAAAAATCTCATTAAAATTAAAGAAAGCCAAGATTTCAACGGTACTAAATAAAGCTTTTCTAGATTCTCAATTCACCTATAAAATTATTGGAAACCAAGTTATAGTTAAAGTTTTACGTAAACCTTCATCGTCCGATACTGAGGATATTGACGAAGATGCGGCCCTCCAACAGACCGTGACAGGAACTGTAACAGATGCCCAAGGTACACCACTGCCGGGTGTAAATGTAATAGTAGGAGGCACTACGACTGGGACACAGACCGATTTTGATGGTAACTATACAATTAATATGTCGGGAGAGAGCACCGTTTTGATCTTTTCATATATCGGAATGCTATCCCAGACTATTGAAGTAGGAGGTCAAACCAACATAAATGTAGTGCTCCAAGAAGATGTAGCATCATTGGATGAAGTTGTGGTTGTTGGGTACGGTACTCAATCTAAGGAATCGCTTACAGGATCTGTCGGAGTCGTGGAGAGTGAACAACTTGAACAAGCGCCAGTATCAACTTTTGAACAAACGCTCAGGGGAAGTACGGCTGGTCTGCAAGCTACGGCTGTAGACGGTGCCCCAGGAGGGAATACGCAAGTTAGGATAAGGGGGATAGGGTCGATAACCGCTTCTTCTGAACCGCTATATGTGGTCGATGGAATTCCAGTTCAAAGTGGGAGTATCGGAACAATTGATAACGGAGGTACCAGTACCAATGTAATGGCCAGTATAAACCCCAATGATATTGAATCTGTGTCGGTATTAAAAGATGCAGCTTCCACTGCCATATATGGTTCTAGAGGAGCCAACGGGGTTATTTTGATTACAACAAAATCAGGAAAATCTGGTAAGCCTACAATTAACTTTAAGGCTTTGACTGGTTTTAACTCACAAGCATATAATAATATTCTAAAACCTTTGAATGCTGCGCAATACACGGAGTTGTTCCTAGAAGGGTATGTCAATCAGGGAGATACCCCGGCTGAGGCGCAAGCCAAATTTGATTCCACATTCCAGCAGCTTATCGATCCATCTACAGGTGAGCCAACAGATACCAATTGGTTGGATGCAATAACAAGAACAGGTATTACCCAAAGCTATGATTTAAGCGCAAGTGGAGGTACTGAAAATTTAAAGTATTTCTTTTCTGGTGCTTATTTTGATCAAGAAAACTATGTTGTAGGATCAGGATTTACAAGGTTGAGCGCACGTAGTAATGTTGAATTTAAAGCAACGGACTATTTGACAATATCCAATAATATATCTGTGTCCAATCTTACATCAAATACTTTTTTTGATGGTGGATCATGGAACAACCCATTTAAAAACTCACTCGAATTATCTCCACTCATTCCAATTTATGATGAACAAGGTAGATATAATGGTGAGCACGCTAGCTACTTTCCATTAGGTGGTGCTAATCCTTTAGGTAGTTTAACTGGAGATGATCAATGGGAAAATAAACAAACAAGAGTAATAGATAATTTTGCCATATCGATTAACCCAATGGACGGCCTTACATTTCGCTCCCAGTGGAATTTTGATGTATTGACCCTAAACGAGTATAGATATCAAAATCCAAGATATGGTGGAGGAAGAAACTCAGGTGGAGATGCCTATGAAGCCAATACCAGTATTAAGACATGGGTTGGGACACAAACATTGAACTATGATTTTAAGCTTGGAACAGACCATAATTTTAATCTTCTAGCTGGATATGAAGCTCAAAAAACCACCAATGAGCAGTTCAGTGCTTCTGGCACACAATTTCCCAATCAAAAACTGAGAACATTGAACAGTGCCTCTGCAGAATTTGCCATCAGTGGCTCCAAATCAGAATATACATTTGTATCTGCTTTTTCCAGGGCCAATTATAATTATGATGGTAAATATTATTTATCAGCAAGTATTAGAAAAGATGGATCGTCCCGTTTTGGTTCGGATAATCGATGGGGTACTTTTTATTCCATTGGAGGGAGCTGGGTTGTTTCAAGAGAAAAGTTTTTGGAAAACGCTTCATTTTTAGATCTATTAAAAGTGCGAAGTTCTTGGGGACTTACTGGAAATGCAGCTATTGGTAACTTTCCTTCACGCGGACTGTATGTATATGGTCAAGATTATGATGGAAGTCCAGGCGGTGTGCCTAGTCAGGTTTCAAATCCAGACCTTACATGGGAAACACAGAAAAACTTTAACCTAGGGATGGATTTTAGCATTTTTTCCAAAGTTAGTGGAACAGTAGAGTACTTTAAGCGTATATCTTCTGACTTGATTTTGAATGTACCAATTTCACGGACAACTGGATTTACTTCGTTGACCCAAAACTTTGGGGAAATGACCAATTCTGGTTTGGAATTGAGTATTAATGCTGATATTATTGATAATGATGATTTTACGTGGAACGTAGGTTTCAACACTACATTCCTTAAAAATGAGATAACAAAACTTACAGAAGACTTCAACAGCGGAGCCTTTAGAAGACAGAAAGGTCAAGACTTTCAATCATTTTATTTGTTTGGTTGGGCAGGGGTTGATTCAGAAAACGGAAACCCGCAATGGTATACCGATGCAACCAAAACAGAAGTTACTTCTAACCTTAGTGAAGCCGAACGTTTTTTAGATGATAAATCTGCTACACCTGAATTTTTTGGAGGTTTTAATACACTTCTTTCTTATAAAGGGGTTAGTTTAAGTGCCAACTTTGTTTATTCCTATGGAAACTACATATTTGATGCGAGAGCACGAGGTAGTTTGGGAGACGGCCGGTTAACTCCACGAAGTACCGCAACTTTTATTTACGATAATAGATGGGTGCCAGGTAAAACGGACGCTTTGGCTCCAAAGTTTATTTGGGGAGGTAGTCCTGGAAGTGGAGAGTCTGCAAACTCTAGATGGTTGTATGACGGTAGTTATCTTAGACTAAGAGATTTGACCATAGGATACAATTTCCCAGATGAAATTGTCTCAAAACTACATTTAGGTTCTCTTAGAATCTTCGCAAGGGGAACCAATATATTGACTTTCGTAAAAGAAGATATATTGTACATCGACCCCGAACAGGCTATAGACGGTAACTATACCGGACAAACCCCTGCTATGAAAACAATTTCCCTTGGCTTGGATATTCAACTTTAAAATTAAAAAAATGAAAAAATATAGAATTATACCTATGGTGGCCATACTATTCTTTTGGTCATGTTCAGAATCTTTTTTAGAGCTTGAGCCACAGCAATCAGTGGCAGACACTGAGGCCTTGGAAACACTTGGTGATTTCGAATCATCCATAACAGGTGTTTATAATACCATTACGGGATCGGAATACTATGGACGCTATATGATGATGATACCAGATGTAATGGCCGACGATGTTAAACAAAATGCACAGGCAAATAGAATTGAAGATTATGCTGAGCATATTGTAAGAGTATCAGATGGCGATGCCAATAGCTTATGGACATCTATGTATGAAGGGATAAATGCAGCAAATTCAATTATAAACTCTGAAACACAACTCGCTGATGCGGTACAAGATGAATATAATCATATTTTAGGTGAAGCATATGCGTTGAGAGCGCAGATTTATTTTGATTTAGTAAGATTTTTTGCGCATCATTATACCTTCACTCCAGAAGCCAGTCATTTAGGTGTGCCACTTATTTTAGAGTTTGATGTGGCTAACAAACCTACAAGAAACACTGTCAAAGAGGTTTATGATCAAGTAATTGCAGACATGAAAACAGCACTTACTTTGATGAATGATGTATCTCGTACAGGAAATTCAAACACATTGTCAACCATTTCAGTAAAAGCACTTTTGTCCAGAGTATACTTGTATAAAGAAGATTGGCCAAATGCTGAAGAAATGGCTACAGATGTAATCGAGTCAGGAGAGTTTGAACTTATTTCCAACGCAAATTATTATGATTTGTGGACAACGGACAATAGCTCGGAATCCATATTTGAAATTTCAATGACAGAAGTTGACAATGTTGGGGGACAAGGTATTGCTGGATTGTACCTGCCCGAAGGCTTTGGTGACTATCTACCATCAAATGATGTTGTATCCTTGTACGATTCTGAAGATGCACGCTTGAGTACCTTTGAAATTGATCCACTTTTAACAGGAGATTTTGCTTCACATAGAATGGTTAAGTACCCAGACATAAATGGATTTGATAATGTAAAAGTGATTAGACTGGCAGAAGTGTACCTTATAAGGGCAGAAGCCAGAGCAAAGATTGGAACTAACATTTCTGGTGCCCAAGATGATTTGGACATGGTGCATCAAAGAGCAGTGGCGACTGCGGCCGACAATGCGGATACAGGTCAGGATCTAGAAGATGCTATATTTCTAGAGAGAAGATTGGAGCTTGCATTCGAAGGACAACGTTTATGGGATTTAATGCGAAATAAAATGGATATAGTACGGACCAACTGTACATCCCAAACTTGTAGCATATCGTACGGTAGCGACACTGTGATATTACCAATTCCCCAGAATGAGACTGATGCAAATCCAAATATTGAGCAAAACCCAGGATATGGGAGTTGATGGATGTTATTAGTAGAATTAATTATTAATGTTGTGCTGTAAACTTATACATTGGAGGTTCTTGTTTTTTCATTGATTTCCTCCAATGTATAACAGTATAATATATCCATAGGCTAAACTAAATTTAAGCATATAAACCATAAGAATTATGGATAAAAATCGTAGAAATCTTGCAAAAATGTTGTCTGTCGGAGCTGTATTCCCTAGCCAGATGGCATATTCATTCTCCTCGATCATGGAGTCCATACCAGAGAGTTCAGGTACACGCAAATATGGAGTGGGAACACTTTCCCAGACTGATATCGAAGAACTATATAATAAATCAATCGTTATTGATGGATTGGTGATTCCACGTGGATGGAATGAAGATTCATTTAAGGCATTGGAAGAATCCGGATACACTGGTTTTTCTGCGTCTCTGGCTTCTGGTAATTTAAAAGTGGCAATGAAAGCACTGGCAGAATGGAGGGATAGGATAGATGACAACCCGGATACCTTTATTTTCGCCAATAGTGCCGATGATTTCGTTCGTGCCAAAAATGAAAATAAAACAGCTGTTTTACTTGGTTTCCAAAACGCCACAATGATGGAAAAGTCCATCGACAATCTTGACACGCTATACAATGCAGGTACACGTTGGATTCAACTTACCTACAACCAAAGAAATTTGTTGGGCGATGGATCTACCGAACGTACTAACGCAGGCCTATCGGATTTTGGAATTGAAGCTGTTGAACGGATGAACGATCTAGGCATTATTATAGATCTCTCACATTGTGGAAGGCAAACGACCTTGGATGGAATAAAATACAGTAAAAATGGAGCCTGTTTTAATCATACCATGTGTGAGGCTTTGTATAATAACCACCCACGTTCAAAAACAGATGAACAGATCAAGGCCATGGCCGATAAGGGCGGTGTTATGGGAATAATCAGTCTTGGTTATATGATAGGCCCCGATCCGGGAGGAGAAACCACTATTGAAACCTACGTGGATCATATAGATCACGCAGTTAAAATAGCAGGAATCGACCATGTTGGTGTAGCTGCTGATTTTGCAATACAAGGGATGGTTGCAAATGGAGCCACTCGAGAGAATTGGTACGTGCCGCGCTTAACCCGGTTTAAGCCATCCTACCAAGTAAGATGGCCTGCTTGGATACCTGGTTTGGACGAACCAAAACGGTATTTGAATGTAGCTAAAGTATTGGATAAAAGAGGCTACAGTACAGGTGAAATTGAAAAGATCCTTGGTCTTAACTGGTTGCGCTATTTCAAGGAAATTTTAAAATAGTCCTACCCATCTGGTTTACATACGAATTATGAACAAATAATTTTATTCATGAAAAACCATATAGCTACCGCATTAGTTATACTTACCTTATCAATAGGTTGCAAAGAAATCAATCTAACTGATAATGATAGTTCACAAGAAATATTATATGAGGTAGTTTTTAGGGAGAACCCTGCTGGCGAATATAAGAAAATGACAACGGGGGATAATAGTTTTGAATATTACTACGCATACGCCGACCGAGGGCGTGGACCTGAGTATAAAGAAACAATAACCCTAAATGATCAAAACTTCGTTATAAATCAAGCGATCAACGGTGTTAATTATCGAAAGGTTCCTGTAAACGAATCCTTTTCGGTCACAGGTACAAGTGCATCTTGGCAAAATCCTAAAGGAAACGATACTGGTGATATCGAGGGAGACCAATTGTATTTTAGGTATGATGGTTCTCCGGCAATCTACGAGATACTGGCACAACATTTATTAGCGTCCGATACCGAAAAAGTAAAGCTATTTCCTGAAGGGGAAGCAGAATTGGTTAAAAGAATTCCAATGACCCTGGAAAATGGGACAACTCTTGACCTGTTGATGATAAAAGGATTGGATATGAGTCCAACCTTTTTGTGGATGAAGGAAGATCAATTGATTTGCAGTATTGATGGAAACCTGCATATTGTTCAAGAAGCGTACAAGTCGATGCGCTCAGAAATGAAAACGCTACAGGATAAGGTGGAGGATGATTACCTAATCGAGATTACCGAAAATCTGACCCATGATTTTGATAAGTTGGTCGTCCAGAACGTTAATGTATTCAGTGAAGAAGGTTCCTTGCTCGCAAATCAGGATGTTTTCGTTAATGGAGAAATAATTGAAGGGATTCATCCAACTGGTGTAAAAACAATTCCCGGAGATGCTGAAATTGTTGATGGGTCTGGAAAAACCCTTATGCCGGGCATGTTCGATATGCATACCCATAATACCAAGTTCAGAGGGATATTGCATTTGGCAGGAGGTATAACTTCGGTACGGGATATGGCCAATAATAAACAGCTATATCTTTTAAGAGATCAGTTTGACAATAATGATATCATAGGTCCGCGTATTATTGCATTTTGCGGTATAATCGATGGTTCGGGACCATTTGCAAATCAACGCAACGTGGTCAATTCACTGGAAGAAGGGTTAGCGGAAATTGAGGACTATAAAAATTTAGGATACCAGCAAATAAAACTATATAGCTCTATTAGACCAGAATGGGTGAAACCTATGGTGGATAAAGCTCATTCACTGGGTATGCGGGTAAGTGGGCATATCCCGGCGTTTATGACAGCCTCCCAAGCAATAGATCAAGGGTATAACGAGATTCAGCATATGAATATGTTGTTTCTCAACTTTTTGGCCGATAGTATAGACACCAGAACACCTCTGCGTTTTACCATGGTAGCGGAACATGGGTTGGACCTCGATCTTAGATCCCAAGAGTATTTGGAATTTGTAGATCGCTTAAAAACAAATGAAATCTTGGTAGATCCAACGATGGCCATTTTTGAAAATATGTTTGTCTCGCAAAAAGGGGAGCCAAGTCCAACTTTCAGTAAAATTATGAACAGACTACCAGTAATAAGTCAACGACAGTTTTATGCTGGAGGACTTCCAAAAACAGAAGAGACCACACCAATTTATAAGAAAAGCTATGATAAGATGTTGGCTGCACTCCATGATCTTTTTCAGAAGAACGTGGCCATTGTGCCAGGTACCGATGGACTCCCTGGCTTTTTATACCATAGGGAATTGGAATTGTATGCAAAATCTGGAATTCCTGTCGCAGAGGTATTAAAACTGGCCACTATAAAATCCGCAGATTTCATGGGGGTATCTAACTCTTACGGTTCAATTGAAGAAGGTAAAATGGCAGATCTTATTTTAATAGATGGTAATCCTTTGGATGATATTAGCAACATAAGAAAAGTTGAATGGACCATAAAAGGGGGTAATATATACTTTGCCAAGGAACTTTATAACGCCATGAGTATACAACATTTTAAATAGATCCGTGGATAACGGATAAACTCAAGAACCATTTATATAAAAACGATGAAACAGGTATATATATTTCTTTTTTCAATTTTTGCGGCCACCGGATATAGTCAGTCACATGAATTCTTTACCAGTGGCAGGTTGATTTTTGGCACGTACACAGAACGTACTGCATCCATGGGAATAGGTGATATTGATAATGATGGTGATATGGATGTTTTGGTTGCCAATGGACGTCATTGGCCAGGACAAAACCGAATATTCTTTAATAACGGTAGAGGAGTTTTTACCGTGTCACAGGTTTTGGGGGATGAGCAGGAAACAAGTTATTCCACGGAGCTTGCAGATTTTGATAACGATGGTGATTTGGATATAGCCGTAGGCAACGATATGGCGCCAAATTATATTTTCATAAATAATGGGAAGGGCAAGTTTACAAAAGGAGCAAGTTTTGGTGAATCCTATGCCCCTACACGAAATATTGTTGTTGCTGATATTGACAATGACGGTGATTTAGATATTTTGATAACCAATCGGGGCAAGGAAAATGAGATATGTTTGAACGATGGGAAGGGTAATTTTACAAAAACGATAGGTTTTGGTTCCCAGAAGGACTCTACCATAGATGTTGAAGTTGCGGATATGGACGGTGACGGCCATAACGACCTTGTTTTGGCCAACAGGGACGACCAACCCAATTTTGTTTATCTCAATGACGGCAAGCTTAATTTTTCTAAGAAAATCCCATATGGTACGGGTAAGGATAATACTAGGTCAGTTGCTATCGCTGATATGGACAAAGACGGTTATTTGGATATTGTAACGGCGAATATCGGAGAGCCCAATGTAATTTATTTTGGAAGCAAGAAAACTGATTTTGAAAGAAGGATGGTGTTTGATTCCAGTACCGATAGATCATATTCATTGAGTGTTGCAGATTTGGATATGGATGGGACCATGGATATTGTCATAGGTAACGTTAGGGCCTCAAATACTGTGTTCTTAAATCAGGAAGAAGGAAGCAATTGGAAAAAAATAGTATTGAGTGATAAAGAATTTAATACATATGATATTATGATCAGTGATTTGAACGGGGATGAAAAACCGGACATTATAGAGAGCAATTCCGATGCACTCAATCTATATTATTTTAATAAATATGTGCCCAAATTCCCATAATTCACAGTGGTCAAAGGTTTAAGAAACAATCAGAAAAATATAAATTCAATGAAGAGTCTTTCAAGATACACAAAAGTATTATTGTCTGGTATATGTATCTCCATATCCTTAGTTTCATGTACATCAGAACCATCTAGGTGGGAGAATGTTAATGAGGAAGGAGCTTTTGTAGTACATAGAAGGCAATCTCCCATAGGGGAAGAAACGTATAAAATGTATACCAGTAACGATTCTATAATTATAGAATCGCTTCAAGGAGAAAATGAACGTGGACGTATTACCGGGGTTTTGTCGGAATTGCGGTTGACCAAGGATTTAGAACCGGTTTATTATAGTAGTAAAAGAATATCAAAGGATACTACCAATATTTTGGAAGTAGAGAAGACCGGACCAAATGAGATTACCATCTGGGAGAAACACTACGATAAGGTAACTAAGGAGGTGCCTTCACATTTCTTCCCTTTGCACAGTAATATTCCTGCAGGCATAGAAATGATGCTATATCACTGCTATTTTAAATTTGGGTTAAAAAGCTTACCAACCTTTCCAAGAGGAGAGGTGACGGTTACCCATAGGGGTAAGGATACAGTGACAGTAGATGGAACACAAAGAATATTAGATAGATATGTTACTACCGGAATAAACTGGGGAGGTAGGACTGTTTGGTTGGATGAATCCCAAGATTTGGTTGCGTTGGTCAAAGCAAATACCCAAATCAGGGAAATGATCAAAAAGGAATATGCGGAAGCATTACCAACATTTATTCAAGGGAACGTAGTAGAACAAATGGCTCAACTATCAGAATATACAGAATCACTTAAAGGACCAGAATACCCTGTTGTCGCATTGGTGGGAGGAAATATAGTTGATGGTGTCAGTGAAGATATTAAAGAAGATATGACAATTATTGTTGAAGATGGCAAAATTGTTGAAATCGGAAAAAGTGAATCAATCACTATATCTAAAGGAGTTAAGGTAATTGATGTAAAAGGAAAAACTTTAATGCCTGGAATGTGGGATATGCATGCACATTCCAATCAGGTACAATGGGCGCCTGCTTATTTGGCCGGCGGTGTTACTACCATCAGAGACAATGGAAATGAGCTGGAGTTTGCTACTGCTTTCAGGGATGCCATTGCCAACGATGGAGCAACGGGCCCTGATATTCTTTTGGCAGGTATGACCGATGGTGCTGGAATAAGAGGTAATGGTGTTGTACGTGCAAGATCTAAAGAGGAAGCCAAAGAGGTGGTGGCCATGTACCATAAAAATGGATATAAGCAAATTAAGATATATACTTCTATAGACCCGGAAATCTTAAAAGTATTGGCAGATGAGGCACACAAAGTAGGAATGACCCTTACCGGTCATGTACCTGCTGCTTTAGGTAATGCTATATCTGCTGTAGAAAGTGGTATGGATATGTTGAGCCACTATAATAGAATACTAACTCCATTATTTCCGGATAAAAAAGTATCTGAATTGGGAACATATTACATGGCGGAAAATGAAATTACCGATGCTCAAATAAACAAAGCTATAACATTTTATAAAAAACACGGAACCGTATTAGACCCTACACTTGGGCTGGGAGCTATCCGTACCATGCGTAAAGGAGAAATAATGGAATCCATTGAACCGGATGCTGGTAGGATGGCCTACGAACTTTTTGAAGGTAAACGTTTTAGGAGAGGATTGAGCGAAACAAGAGCAAAAAAATCTAAAGAGAACTTCTTAAAATCTGTAGAAGTCATTGGTAAGTTTTATAAAGCTGGTATTCCAGTAGTGGCCGGTACTGACAATTTTGCACCCGGTTTTGGACATTTTCTTGAGATAGAAACCTACCAAAAGTATGGTGGTTTAACGCCCTTGGAGGCAATTAAAACAGCAACTATTGTTCCGGCCAAGGCTATGGGGATGGATGATGTAACCGGAACATTGGAAGTTGGTAAGCAAGCGGATATTGCCATTTTGGACAAAAATCCATTAGAAGATATAGACAATATTAGAACGGTGTCCGCGGTAATGACCAACGGGAATTATTATGAAAGCGAACCACTGTGGATAGCGGCAGATTTTAAACCAAATAGAGATAATTAAACTTAACAATGCAAAATAAGAATTACGACCCAGAAGCGAGGTTAAAAGAATTGGGCATTGAGTTGCCAAAGGCTCCAAATCCTGTAGCCAACTATGTTAATGGCGTGCGTACCGGAAACCTAATTTTTCTTGCTGGAAAAGGACCTAGATATGCCAATGGCATAGAAATTACTGGAAAATTAGGCGATGATATTTCCATAGAAAAAGGGTATGAAGGAGCACGGTTAACAGCCATTAACCAAATAGCTGTCCTTAAGGAAATGTTGGGTGACCTAAAAAAAGTAAAAAGAATAGTAAAGGTCTTGGCCTTGGTGAATTCCACACCAGACTTTTTAGAACAACCCAAGGTAATCAATGGTTTTTCTGATTTGATGGTAGAAGTTTTTGGAGAGAGGGGCATACACGCCAGAGCAGCTATTGGAGTTGCAACATTGCCGAGGGCACAGGCCGTTGAAGTGGAATGTGTGGTTGAAGTGGAAGACTAGCCGTTTTACCTGATGCTAAGGAAATCCTCCAGTGCATTTACAAACTATAATCATTAACTGAGGAGAGCTTTTAAGGTTATCATCTCTTAACTCTAATAAATTTATATGATCACAGAAACCCCCGTCAATCCACTTTGGAAAGAAAGTAAGATCAAGAATTATTTGCCCCATATGACGGTTCCTGAAGTGGAAGCTTTTCTTAAAAAATCAGACTTAGTAATTATTCCCATCGGAGCATTGGAACAACATTCGAGCCATTTGCCCATTGGAACCGATTTTATCAATGGTATAGAGCTTTGCAAGCTTATAGCTCAAGAGCGTGATATTTTGGTGGCACCTGTGTTAATGGCGGGCCAGTCCCCTTATCATATGGCATTTGCGGGCACCATTACCCTAAGTGCTGAAACGATACTACGTGTGCATATGGAAACGGTGGAAAGTCTTATAAAACATGGGTTCAAACGCTTTATGTTGATGAATTCGCACGGAGGCAACACGGCTATTACTACTTTTTTAGTAGATCAAATAAATCAAAAAACTTCGGCTGTTGCGGTCGATTTCAGTGTAGCTGTAAAACCGTATTTGGAAACTGAGGATAATAAGGAGGCCAAGGCGTTGGACCGACATGCAGGTACGGGCGAAACGTCTAATTCCATGTACCTGATGCCAAGCTTGGTACAGTTGGACAAAGCTAAACCAACTAAGTTGTCGTTGCCAAAGCATTTGAAGAATATGGTGCCGGCGGTCATTAAAGAAGAACCTACCGAAAAATTATTATTTCTTTCCGAAGGCTTAAAGGCCGAGGAAACTGGGAAAAATACCTCTACAATCGAAATGACAAAAACAGGCGTTTGGGGGGAGCTCGACCCTAAGGAAGCTAACGTGGAAAGAGGTGAAAAAAACACAAAGAAAATGATAAATGCATGTTCTGGTTTTATTGATAAGTGGAATGAGTTGATAACAGCTTGAGATGTGAAATAGTGCATTGTGCTACCGAAAATCGATAATGAAAATGAAAAATAATCTAATACTGACTATTTTAATTCTATCCAACTGCGTATTCGCAATTGCACAAGACTCCAACAGATTTCCAGAACCGAATGTTGTATTGGAGATTGAGCCATCAAATACCGATTCAAGAATTGAAAATGCGGATACACCACACTTTGTGGCTTACAACCCGAGTAACAAACAAGGTAAGTTACTACTTTTTACTCCAGGTACAAACGGTATTGCATTAAGAGGTCCAAAGGATTTCTTTAATACCGCGGTTCATCAGGGATACTCCGTAATTAATCTGTCGTACATAAACACTCCTGCGATTGCACGGATATGCAAAGGAGAAGCATTGATAGAGAATTCCGATTGTGCAGAGGAGTTTAGAAATAGAAGGGTATACGGTGATACTACATTTACACTGATTGATGACAAACCCTATGATGCCATTGTTAATCGACTTACAAAACTTTTAGAATATCTGTCCGTGAATGATAGAAACCTAGACTGGAGCCGTTATCTGGAAAACGGTGCCCCAAAATGGAGCGAGATAGCACTTGCCGGTCAGTCGCAAGGAGGAGGAATGTCGGCTTTTATCGCAAAGACCCATCTCGTTGCTAGAGTTATCGATTTTTCGGGTGGATGGGACTATTCCGCAAAGAACAAAATAGCCAAATGGTATTTTAAAACTAGTAAAACACCAGTTGATCGTTGGTACGGAACTTACCATGCGGAAGAGCCTACAGCTACCACCATAATAGAGACATATAAAGCAATGCATATTCCGGAAGATCATATTTATGCATTTGATCTAGAAGTACCAAATGGTAAAAGAGCCCATTCCAATGGAATAAGAAATATTCGATACAGAGACCAATGGATAGAACTCTTAGGTAAAGGCAATTAATACTGGATTTAGGATGAATATTTGTTTTTTACAACTTTTGAGACAGAACATGATAACAAAATTATTTTTTTATCCTTTATCTAGTGTAGGCTTTGCATTGTGCAATTGTCGCATTCAAATCCAACCTAAAGACCTCTCAAATCTTAAAAAAACAATATACAAATGAATGTGTTGGGATTGATAGGGGGAACTTCATGGCATTCCACGATAGAATATTATAGTATAATAAACCAATCTGTGAACGATTATTTTGGAAACAATACCAATCCACCCTTATTGGTCTTTACGCTAAATCAGGCAAGGATACATCAGTTTCAAATAGAAAATAAATGGGAATCTATAGCTTACATGTTGGTAGACGCGGCACAATCGCTGCACAAAGCAGGGGCAAATACCGTTCTTTTCTGTGCCAACACCCCACACAAAGTATTTGATGCCGTTCAGGAGAAGTTGGATTTTCCCATTATACATATAGCCGATGCCACGGCGAAGGCCATTCACGAAATACGATTGAACAAAGTACTTTTTTTAGGTACCAAATACAGTATGGAAGAGACCTTTATAACAAAAAGAATTGAAGACAACGGCATTCAAGTATTGGTGCCGGAAGATAAAAAGATAATCAATGAACTTCATAGAATCATTATCGAAGAGCTTACCTATGGCAAAATAGTTGCAACGTCAAAAATCTATGTTATGAAGGTTATTGAAAAAGCTATGAAACAAGGGGCAGAAGGTGTTGTTTTAGGGTGTACGGAGTTTCCATTAATGATCTTTAAGGAAGATGTGGATATTCCTATTTTTAATACAACCGAAATTCATTCTAAAGCGGGAGTCAATTATATTTTAAAACAACAATTATGCAGATAACGAAACATAAAATAGGTCTTGTTCTTGGGCCATTGTCATTTTTCTATATATTCTTTTTTTTCCACCCAGAAGGGTTGAATGATTCGGCCAACGCCGTACTTGCGACAGTGGCTTGGGTTGCCATTTGGTGGATAACAGAAGCTATTTCTATATCGATGACTGCCTTGCTGCCTATTGTGCTTTTCCCACTAACTGGTGGTTTAAGCCTTGGTGAGACCACTGCATCCTACGGGCATAAGTATATATTTTTATATATGGGCGGGTTTATCTTGGCACTTGCCATTGAAAAATGGAACTTACATAGAAGAATCGCTTTGTCCATTATTAAAGTTGTAGGGACCAATATTACAAGTATTGTGCTAGGGTTTATGTTGGCAACGGCTCTTTTATCCATGTGGATTTCCAATACAGCTGCTACAGTAATGATTTTGCCTATGGCAATGGCTATTGTAACACAATTAAAAGACAATCCCCAGACCATTGAGAACGAGAATATTAATTTCGGAAAAATTTTAATGTTGTCCATAGCTTATAGTGCTTCAATTGGTGGAGTGGCTACCTTAATTGGAACCCCTACCAATTTAGTGCTAGCAGGTGTAGTGCAGACAACATTTGGTGAAGAAATTACATTTTCTCAATGGTTTGTATTTGGTTTCCCTATTGCATTTATCTTACTATTTATTGCTTGGAAGTATCTTACCAAGTTCACTTTTAAATTCACGAAGGAATCTTTTCCTGGAGGTCGAGAAGAAATCGATGTTCAATTGAAAAAATTAGGTAAAATGTCCTTTGAGGAAAAAATTGTGCTAACAGTATTTATTATGACTGCTTTGGCATGGATATCACGTTCGTTTTTATTACAGAACATAATACCTGGAATAGATGATACGGTAATTAGTATTTCATGTGCCATTCTACTGTTTGTATTACCTACAAGTAAAAAACGAAAACGAATAATGGTTTGGGAAGATGCTGTAAAATTGCCTTGGGGCATAATACTTTTGTTTGGTGGAGGATTGGCTTTGGCAGCTGGTTTTGAAAGTAGTGGACTTGCTTTATGGATAGGTAATAAACTGATAGCATTAAAAACAGTGCCTTTTGTAATTTTACTTTTAATTTTAATAGCTACGGTAAACTTTTTAACCGAAATCACATCCAATATTGCCACAACAGCAATGCTTCTGCCTGTTTTGGTGTCCTTAGCTCCAATTTTAGGGGTACATCCATATTATTTAATGATCAGTGCAACTGTAGCAGCATCGTGCGCCTTTATGTTGCCAGTAGCAACACCCCCAAATGCAGTGGTTTTTGGTTCCGGGTATCTTAGTATGAACGATATGGTAAGTAGGGGTATTTGGATGAATATACTATCCATTATTATATTGACAATAATTGTATACTTTGTGCTCCCACTAGCCTGGGATCTTAGTTAAAAAATAATCATATGTAACAAACCATAGTTTTATAATGTTTGGCAAAGGAAGACTCTGTAAGAACTCGACCCCCATTGTTTTTGATTTTTTTTAAAAAGGAGGTCGTGTATGTTTACCTTGAGGGTATTTTTTTCCTAAGTCTTTCGCTATAGGCACCGCCTATGGTTTTGTCAATGAAATCTAAGATTAAGTCTATTGTTAAAAAGGATGATGATACCTTAAGAAAGTAACTTTTTAGTGTATTGATTTTTCTGCACTATGCTGTTTTAATCACCACTAATATGTGTAAAAAATCTCTAAGTGGTGTTTTTCAGTAAATTAAAAGGAAATATCTAAAATGAAAAACCTTTACTTAACTCTGTGGACATTTGTATAATTAAGTCTTTGTTTTCAGGATTGTTGGCTATGTTAATATTTTCCTGTGGATCAATTTCATGATCATAAAGTTCCCGGGTAATTAAATCACCTTTTTCCTTTTCTTCTTTTTCCCAAATATACCATTCTACATATCTATAGCGATCTGTTCTAACGGTATACCCCATACGTTCAATTTTTCTATCTTCTGGCGGACCAAAACGGCCTAATAAAAATTGACTGAAGGCTGCATCTTTAACAGTTGAGTCGGGGTTTTCAAGAACTGGACTTAAGCTTTTTCCATGCAAGTGTTTTGGTGCTTCAAATCCGGACACATCCAATAAAGTAGGGTATATATCTACGAATTCGGTTAAGGCATTACTCATTTTCCCCCTTGTGGTTAATTTGTCGCCACTTATAATGAGGGGTGCTCTGGTATCAATTTCGTAATTGGATTGTTTGCCCCAACTGTTATGTTCCCCAAGTTTCCATCCATGATCGCCCCAAAGAACTACAATCGTATTTTCTTTAAGCCCTAATCGCTCCAATTCATCCATAAGTCTACCTATCTGTGCATCGATGTAAGATACACATGCGTAATATGCATGTAACAATTCTCTTTGCTCCTTTTCACTCAGAGGATTATGATCAGGTTTGGGTAATCCGTTGCGTCCATGGTAATTTCTTAATTCTGCGTCACCATGAACTGCAAATTCAGGACTATCTTTAGGTACAAATTGGTTGGTGGCTAAAGGAATATCTTCAGGGTTATATAGGTCCCAGTATTTTTTAGGAGCATTAAACGGCAAATGGGGTTTGTAATAACCAACAGATAAAAAGAAAGGTTCATTTTTATCTTTTAATTCTTTCATTTTTTTTATGGCCATAGTGGTTTGTGCACCGTCATAATAGTCGTCATCATCAGCCTCAGCCATTTCAATTGCTTTTGCTTTAGTATAGATAAAGCCATATTTATCAAACTTCGCTGTTCCCTTTTTTACCAAGTTTAATTCTTTCTCCTTTTGTATTATTAAATTATCCTGGTTTAGGTACACGGCATCGGGATCAAAAGGGAAACTATCAACATGTAAATATTCGTTCCAAGCTATGGAATCTTGTAAAGTATTATGAAACGTCTTTCCAGTTCCAACGGTATAATAACCATTGTTTTTAAAAAATTGGGGTAAAGTAACCACGTCTGGCAAATAATCCCTAAAATCTGTTTTTAAATCCCAAACTTGAGTTGAATCGGGTCTTAAACCGGTTAATAGACTGGCTCGCGATGGATTACAAACAGCTTGTTGGGTATATGCACGATTAAAAGTTACCCCATTACTGGCAAGAGCATCAATATTTGGAGATTTTACGATAGTATTGCCGTAAGCGCCTAAATCTGGCCTTAGGTCGTCTACGGGAATAAATAGAATATTAGGCCTATTTTTATTTTCTGTCACTTGACCCTTTTCTTTAGCATTTTGACAAGAACTTAAAACGAGGAAAACAAGCCAAGCAATTGTGCTAAGAAATTTTAGTTTTTGTACTATCATAAAAAATTGAGTTTAGGGTTTGTGGTTTCAATGTTCAGGGATACTATTATTTTTTAGTAAGGCAACTTTTTTAATGGTATTGTCATATCAACACCATTTTATTCATATCTAAGCAATGAAATTGCCCTAACAAACCGTAGCTTGATAATTTGTATTAACATAGGCCAATTGTTATAGTATCGATTATATATTAATAAGAGCTGTAGTGAGAATTTATAGACAAAAATTAACTTTTTCACTTTTAGCTATAAAAATAAAGTCTGAAATAGTGAAGAATGCCAATACACCGTACATTTATAAACGAATGGATTGCAAATTGTCATCAAATGAGTTCTTGACTTTTTGTTTAAGAATGTAAACTAAATTCTATCCACTAAGATTTATACAATATTCACTTTGTGGTCTCGGGTGATTGATGGTCTGTATTAGGATATTCTTTTATTCAACAAACAATTTACTAGAAGCGTATTATCATCCAATACAATACTATTATTTTTTTAAATTTTGGTAGTTTTACGCGAAGTGTTCTATCATGAACTGTAGCATAGGAATATATACAATGAGAAACAACATAGCGGTTAGAAGGTTAAAAGCAAATTAAAAGGTATTGTTCTCTGTTTCATTAAATATATGGCTTTCATTGATAATCTACCTCAAATAAAAAACACTAAACATCATAAATGTAGTTGATAATGAATTTAATCAAAAAAATTTGTTTTACCCTGATTCTTTTATTGGTTTGTTCGGGATGTATTAATTCTGACAAAAAAAACGAAATAAAGCCGAATATCAAAAATGAAGAACCAAGGCTGACTAAACCACCGATTACCCCGCCCGCTGGAATGATTTGGGTTCCTGGAGGTGATTTTATGCAAGGTGCGGTTGACGAAGATAATATGGCTATGATGCAGGAAAAACCAGCACATAGAGTATCTGTAGATGGGTTTTTTATGGATGCTCACGAAGTTACTAATGCACAATTTGCCAAGTTTGTCCAAGAAACAGGATATGTTACCGTGGCGGAACGAGAGATAGAGTGGGAGGAAATGAAAAAACAGCTGCCAGCAGGTACAGAAAAGCCTCATGATTCGATTTTGCAACCAGGTTCATTGGTCTTCAAGAAAACGACTAAAAGTGTTCCCAATTTATATGATTTTTCGCAATGGTGGGAATGGAAAATTGGTGCGAGTTGGAAACACCCCAATGGTCCCGACAGCAATATTGACGGTAAAGAAAATCATCCGGTTGTCCATATTGCCTTTGAAGATGCCCAAGCTTATTGCAATTGGGCTGGCCGCAGATTGCCTACGGAGTCTGAATGGGAATTTGCTGCGCGGGCAAACCGAGTAGGTAGTAGATTTTTCTGGGGAGACGATATCTCACAATTAAGTGCCCATGCCAATTCTTGGGAAGGTGAGTTTCCGGTTGAAAATACCCTGGAAGATGGATTTGAAAGGAGTGCACCAGTTATGAGCTACCCTAAAAATGATTTCGGACTTTACGACATGGCAGGAAATGTATGGGAGTGGACCAGTGATTGGCACAATACCAATTACTATCAAGAACTGGCAGCCAAAGGGGGAGTGGAACACAACCCCAAAGGGGCGGCAAGTCCTTTTAATGCCAGTAATCCTTATGCAAAAGAACGGGTTATTAAAGGAGGGTCCTTTCTATGTAGTGCCTCCTACTGTGCAAGTTATAGAATCTCGGCCCGTATGGCCACTAGTCCGGATTCTGGGATGGAACATTTAGGCTTTAGGACAGTTTTTACACCTGAAATGGCAGCAAATAATTAATACTGTCATGTCTTAAAAACAAACCGCAAAGAAAACAATACATATCAATAAAGCTGAACGATAGTACCATTGTTCGGCTAATCCTTTAAAAATCCCTATCCGTTATGGGTGCTGAACAGAATCCGCAACGCAGTTATGGGTAATCGTGGAGCCATAGGCACTAATGTAGACCTCTTAAAACCTATGCAAATAAAGACTTTTTATCCTTCAATAATTTATGATTACCGAAAAGCTAATTTAGTATACTGCCCTAATCGGATGAAAGTGAGTCAACAAAAAGATTGATTCAAGTTGATGTGTTCGATTGTTTCTATTGTAAAAAAGACAATGGCGAATAAACTGATAGATTTTTGCAAAGTAAAAAGGATTTACAAATTGTATAGCGAGGGACTCGGAAATAACACATCAGTAAGGACTTTGGCATCTCCCACAACATAATGCCAAATACATTAATTTCTTCAGAGTTGAGGTCTCGGAAATGACCATGGCGGAGATATAAAGGCTTTTTAAAGGCCGACCAAAACCCAAGAAGTGACAATTAAGGACTCTTGAACCGTATTTCCACTATTTTGACAACTCCTGGTAACGAGGTCATTTGTCAGTTAATTTGAAGGGAATATTGAAGCAATCCTAAGGATTCAAGCTCTCATAGTTCAGTTATTGGTTCCGTGAATGGACCAAAGAGACCTCCCCGAGAGATGCTCATCGAGTAAAAACGATTGCAGATACCATCTACACAAGTCCGCCATAAAAGGGAGATAGATGAGAAAAAACTTAGAAAGGTATTAAATTCAGTGCCAAAATGAATTGATTATGCGCACCTAATACGCACTGTTCACTTTCACCCACCGCAAGTGGAAAGCATTGATTACCCTATCCAGTTATATCCCTTCCTCATCGTCAAGTTGAATTTTCATCATACAAGTGAATTTGTTTAATGATTTACTCTAATTGCAGCGTATCAGCAAACAATTGACCGATTAGAGAAAAAGAATTTTTCTCTATAATTCGAAATTGCACCAAGGAATTATACGCTATGAAAAATATGAACTAATCTTTGATATGATATCAATGTGTTTGTTTTTCAAAAGCAACGTGAAAATTTAATACAACCACTACATAATGAGAAACCTAATTTATTTATTTCTTGGTCTTATGATTTTTACCTCCTGCAAAGATTCAAAGGGGGATGAAGCAGCCAAACCTGCAGAAGGTGAGAGACCTAACATCCTATGGATTAGGAGCGAAGACAATGGTACCTACATTGGTCCTTACGGAGACAAAGTAGCCCAAACCCCCAATTTGGATAAATTAGCGAAAAATGGGCTACGCTATACAAATGCTTTTGCCAATGCACCGGTCTGTGCAGTTAACAGGAGTTCTATAATCCTTGGCATTCCAGCGATTACCACGGGGACCCAACATATGCGTAGCAGGTTCCGGGTTCCGGATTCGCTAGTTGCATATCCTACACTTCTAAAGGAAGCTGGATACTACCTCACCAGCTACGGCAGAACCGACTATAATAATTCCAGCTTCGATAAAGAAATTTATGATGAATATGGTAAAACCGCACATTATAAAAATCGGCCAGCTGGAAAACCATTCTTTCACGTATTCAATATTCTGGCAACCCACGAGGGACAGATATTTGAAATACGAGACTATCCTGAGGCGCAGACACCAGCTGATGGGATTGTAATACCTCCCTACCAAGTGAATACACCTGAAAACATTCGGGATTGGCAATTGGTATATGATAGGGTTGCGGATATGGATAAGCAAGTTGGAAAATTCCTTGCTGATCTTGAGGAATCTGGAGAAGCAGAAAACACTATTGTTATCTATTCTTCAGACCATGGCGGTATAACTCTGCGCTCTAAGCGATACCTTTACGATAGCGGTACACGAGTACCTCTGATTATTTCCGTACCTGAGAAATGGAAACATCTGGCACCGGACAAGCCCGGATCGGTCCTGGATCGCTTGGTACAGATGAGTGACATTACGCCTACCATACTTTCACTAGCTGGAGCAGAAGTTCCCGACCGTATGAATGGGCACGTTTTTATGGGACCTTCAACTGAGCCTGCCCCGGAAACCGTTCTGCTTTTCTCCGACCGTTTTGTTTCGGCACCGGAAATGAGACGGGGCATTACCGATGGACGTTGGAAATATATCCGTAATTACGAGCCAGACCGTCCAAGATTTCAAATGATCACTTATCCGATTCTACAACATGGGCAGCTTTCCCAGGTCAAGGAGTATCAGGCTGGAAGAACCAATCCTGCCCAGTCGGCGTTTTTCCTGACCCAACCTCCTGAAGAACTTTATGACACACAGGCGGATCCATATGAAATTAAAAATCTTGCTGGTCTTCCCGATTATGCAGACAAACTTAGGATGATGGGGCAGAAACTTAACGACCAATTGTTGGCAGCCCGAGATGCAGGATTTATTCCTGAGCCAATGATGGCAGCAATTGATCAGGACACTACCACAACTATCTATGATTTTAGCCAATCCACAGAGCGTTATCATTTAGATGAAATTTTTACAATTGCGAACAAGGCCCAGAAAAAGGATCCGAAAATGATTCCTGATCTGGTTCAGAACCTGAAACATAATGATCCTATAATAAGGTACTGGTCCATATTAGGTCTGCGTGTGTTGGGGAAGGAAGCAAAACAAGCGCTTAAGGATATTGAAGTCGCACTTGAAGATACAGAAGCAAGTGTCCGCATAAATGCAATGATAACATTGGGAAATATAGGTCTGCGTGATAAAGCATTGACATTACTTATAAAAGAAGCAAAAGCAGCAACCACAGATGCACATGCCAACTGGGCGCTCGATGGTATAAAATATCTTGATGCACCTGAGGCCATAGTTGGTTTTGAAGAGAAAGAGCTTGTTAAGGGTAGTGACTCTAGAACAACTTATCGAGATCTTGCAAATGGTGGCACCATGTATCGCCCAGCTGTATATAAAGAATTTCCATATAAATAATTAATTGGAATTTCAAATATGAAAAACACCATCTTAATATTATTCCCGGTTGTGTTCATTTTATATATGAGCGTGCAAATATTTAATCAGAGACAAACTTCCTCTGAGGCGATTGATTACACTTCGATAAAAATGGGTTTGATTAGTTCCAGTATAAGTAGGGATGTAAAATCAGTTCATAAATCATTAGAAGTAAGTCGACTGGAGGAAGATGAATTCGATTTTGGTGCTTATCCTGATACTTTAACTGCATATCTAGGCACTACCCCAAAACTTGATGGCTTTATTAGTAAAGGTGAATATGATGATGCTGAAAAAATAATTGGGGTCAAAGGATGGCATAGTGACACCCCTCCAGCTTCTGAAAAAAAAGAAGACCTGTCCGTGGTTGGTTGGGTAAAGCACGATGGGAGAAGCTTGTATTTTGCATTTGATGTTACGGATGATATTATTTATGGATTTGATACTAAACGTTGGCTGCCTTCAAACAATCCTGATGCCAATAATTTGAACATTGAAAAAGGTTGGCCTTTTTGGGGAGATGGTATTGAACTTATGATGAATTCAACCTACCAATGGGAAGACAATAGCAGATGCGTTGGAGATGGTAGAAGTTGGCAGTTCTGCTGTAGTACGAACAAATCTATTCTTGGCGGCTTAGGGGTTGGGGGATTATCATCGGGATTGCCTCTCAATACAGAAGTTTGGGAGCGTTATGAAAAATGGATTAGAAATGGAGATATGGAAGCTTCTGTCAGGTTAAAAGACAAAGCTGAGGGTAGGGGGTATATCATAGAGTGGCGCATTAATCCAAACCCATGTATGAAGATTGATGAAACCAATTTTGTCGATTTATCAAAAGAAACCAAAGTAGGGTTCAATGTTGAGATTCAGGATCTTGACGAGAAAGAAAACGGAGAAGGTAATTTCTCGAATATGCACCATATCGATTATTGGTCAAAGGTTTCTACAAACAGAAAAACTGATCTTAAATCATTCGGAACATTAATCATAAAACCGATAAAGATGAAGGTTGCAGATCAACATTAAAAATAACTTGACTCAAGAAAAACTCGGATTAAGAAGTGTAATTATACTATAAGGTATTATCGAGTAGTTGAAGACTATCAATTACGTGTAGAATAGGCTTAAACCATTATAATAAATTACGGCAGGTATCCCCAAAAACGCTTTGCAACACTTTGTTAATGCTAATGATTTGCAAAGGATTGTGCGTGGCATTTCTTTGAATATGAGGACATATGCTATGAAACATAATATTAAACAGAAAATAAACAGACATCAATTATAAAAGAAATAATATGATTCGAAAATACAAGAATACGCATTTAGCATTCCTGTTGTTGGCATTTTTATTAATCCATGACCATTCAGCGTTTTCCCAAGAAAAAAAGAACGAAAAAAGCATGGACAAAATGTGGGGAGATTCCCAAGTTACCTTAGATGCCCTGAAAAATGGGAAAGGTAAGTTGTTCGACGAAGGCAACTTCGGAATGTTTATTCATTGGGGACTTTATTCTAGCTTGGGTGGAAAATGGAAAGACAAAACGTATTATGGTATTGGCGAATGGATTATGAACCCGAGAGTGGCAAATATTCCGATTGATGAATATAAAAAAGTTGCAGAAACCTTTAATCCATCGGAATTCGATGCAAGGAAAATAGCACAATTGGCCAAGAATGCCGGAATGAAATATATTATTGTCACCAGTAAACATCACGAAGGGTTTGCTATGTTCGATTCCGAGGCAAGTGATTTTAATATCGTTGATGCCACACCATTCGGGAGGGATCCGATGAAAGAATTATCTGCCGCTTGCCATGAACTTGGACTGGGTTTCGGGTTTTATTACTCACATTTTCAGGATTGGACTACTCCTGGTGGCGGCAATGGTCCAGATACGGACGAGAATGGGAATGAGGTTGACTTTAAAGATTATTTCTATAATAAATGTAAGCCACAAGTAAAGGAAATCTGCACCAATTATGGCGATATAGATTTTATTTGGTTCGATACGCCGGGCGACATGCCCAAAGAATATGTAATCGAATTGGCTGATATGGTAAGAAAATTACAGCCAAATGCTATGTTGGGCAGTAGGATCGGTTATGGCATGGGCGATTATGCCAGCCAGGGTGATATGGAGGTGCCAACTCAGAATCTTAACGGCTTGTGGGAAACCGCCGATACCAACAATGATTCTTGGTCATATGCTTGGTACGATAATAATTTTAAGAGCCCAAAAGAAATACTTCATAGGCTCATTGAAACCATAGGTCGGGGAGGTACATATTTGTTCAATGTGGGCCCCGATGGCAAAGGGGAAATTCTCGAGATAGGGGTGAGATTCTTGGAAGAAACCGGAAAATGGATCCAGAAATATCCCCAGGTTATATATGGAGCAGGTCCTTCACCTTGGGGATATGCGTTGCCGTGGGGAGATGTTACTACAAACGGGAAATCATTGTTCCTTTCTGTAAGCGAATGGCCTCAGGACGGAAAATTGTATTTACCTGGCCTTGAAAATCAGATAGAATCAATAGAATTATTGAACGCTTCCGACGAAAGTAAGATTGATTTTCGCAAAAACGGTGATTGGTTGGTTATGGATGTTCCGTACAAAGCCCCGGAAGAGTTGATATCGGTGATTGAAATCAAATTAAAGGAAGAAGCGAACAAAGTGTCCATAAAAACGGTAACGGGCGTATACCCAAACATTGATACTCCATTGATTTTGGAGTTGGGCGAAGTTGCAAATGCTGAGCAAAAAGAAATCCGTTGGATGGAAAAGTTCGGAGAATGGAAGCACGCCAATCAGGTCAGTGGTTGGAAGGAAGATGGAACCGTTACATGGACAGTAAATGTACAAAAACCCGGGTACTATTATCTAGAACTGGAATATAAGGGAGAGGACAGGTTGGTGTGGAAAACGGTGACTGATGAAGCAATTATGGTGCAGAATCAACAAGCTGCCACGGAAAAGTACGCATTGTACAATATGGGAATAATTGAATTCAAAACGCCTGGAAAACATGTCATTACGACATCCTTGGTCGAAGGGAATAGGAGTACATCAAGCTTAAAATCATTAGTGTTAAAGCCTATTAATTAAATATTCAAATGTGAACCAATTTAATGAAGATATAGTTCTGACTATAAGACTAACAGTTCTTAATTGAAAATGAATCGGAATCGTAATAAAAATGCGATAAAAGAGAGCACCAAGCTATCTTGACCTGAGTTCATAAAACAGAAAAATTTTTAAATAAAAAATAAAGTAAAGACCTATGATAACACCCCGGGCATAGGGGATTATAACAACCAGTATAATGCACATAAATAAATTACTAACTAAAACTCTAAAAAATGAAAAAAAGCAAAATCAATTGCTCGCCATTTAACATGCGGTCAAGGTTGCTCTTTGGAATAGGATTTGCACAATTCTTATTCTTCTTTGGTGTCTCCCAGATCCATGCTAGCACATATACCGGTGACTCTCTTGCTAGTTTAATGGTTCAGCAGCAAATTACCGGAACAGTTGTGGACGATTCAGGGGAACTGCTTCCCGGAGTCAATGTCCTTGTTAAAGGAACGGTTAGGGGTACGCAAACGGATTTTGATGGCAATTATTCCATTGAGGCCGCAATCGGTGATGTACTTGTCTTTTCCTATGTTGGTATGAAGACTCAGTCCATCACTATTGAGGGCGACTCTAGTACTATAGATGTTGCAATGCAGGTGGATGCTGCGGGATTGGATGAAGTCGTTGTAGTGGGTTATGGTTCACGTAAAAAAGCAACACTAACAGGCGCTGTAGCAACAGTAAGTGGTGAAGAACTATTAAATAGCCATTCGGCTAATATTACTACGGGCCTTGCCGGTCAAGTCCCTGGTCTAGTTATCAACCAACGAGGTGGTAGACCTGGGGCAGAAAACGTCGAGATCTTTGTGAGGGGAAAGGGTACCTTGGGTGACGCAAATAATAGTCCTTTGTTGGTAATTGATGGAGTCCCTTCAAATGTTGACGCCCTCTCAAGGCTTAATCCAAATGATATAAAATCAATGTCCGTTCTTAAGGATGCTTCTGCTGCAATTTATGGGGTAAATGCTTCCAATGGAGTAATACTTATTGAAACCAAACGCGGTAACAAAGGCGATCCTGTTTACTCAGTATCAGGTACGTTTTCATTAACTCAACCAACCGTAAAACCTAACTGGACAAATTCATACCAGACAGCCGTTGCAATGAACGAAGAGGCAGCATATAAGGGAGCTCCTATCATCTATTCCGAGGAGGATTTGGAAAAGTTAAGGACAGGTTCTTCTCCTTTGACACATGCAGGCCAAGATGTTGACTGGTTTGACGAAGTATTTAAGGACTGGGCTTATCAACAGCGTTACAACCTTTCTGTAAGAGGAGGCTCCGAAAAGATCGATTATTATTTTTCGGGAGAACTATTAAACCAAGACGGGCAGTACAAAGAAAGCGATGCGGTGTATTTTAAGCGTTATCAAATAAGGTCCAACCTAGATTTCCAGGCATCAAAAGACCTTAAATTATCTGTAGATATTTCAGCAAATGTAAGTAATCAGAGTCAAGAACAATTAACGAGTCAGACGAGGTTACGTGCTAAACAAGCCTTGCCAGAGACTATTTTTAGGTATCCAAATGGTTTGGTCGGAAATATGCAATATGGTTATAACCCAGTTATAATGGGTTCCGAAGTATTTGGCTATGACCGGACAAATGGCACAGGAATTAGGGGCATTTTCCGTTACGATTATAAAATGGATTGGATTACTAAAGGACTTTCTTTTGCGGGATTCGCAAGGTATAGTGTTGATAATCAAAAAAATACAAACTGGTTGAACACATGGAATACTTATTCTTATGATGAAAACGCAGATGAATATATATCAATCCCAAGTGGTTGGACAACGCAAAACCCTTTACTACAAAAAGAATATAGTGATAGTAATTCAAGTCAGTTAAATGCTTATTTGAAATACATCAGGACTTTTGGTGACCATAGTTTTGATACGTTTGTTGGTATGGAAGCACGTAAGGGTACTGGCGAAGTACTGTTCGCATCCAGAGGAGATTATTTAACCAACATTGTACAGCAAATAAGTGCGGGGGATGAAGCAACTGACATCAATAGCGGTTCAGATTTTGAAACTTCATCATTAAGTTATTTTGGACGTTTTAATTATGGTTACAAGGATAAATACCTGATAGATCTTACTTTTCGTGCCGATGGAAGTTATAAATTCCCTAACGGACAAAAATGGGGTTATTTCCCAGCTGTATCAGCTGCGTGGCGTATTTCGGAGGAACCATTTTTTAAAAATAATATCGGTATTTTTAATTACTTCAAAATCAGGGGTTCCTGGGGACGAATGGGGCTAGATAACACAGAACCATTTCAATACTTGGCAACCTATTCCCAGGAACAAGGAACGTATAGGAGAACATACCTCGGAGAAGATGGGGAACCTGTTGTGTCGTTCACGTTGGATGGATATCCTAATTCTAATATTACCTGGGAAGAACAGGAAACCTTGGATATAGGAGTAGATCTGCAACTTTCAAATGGATTATTCAGTCTAACAGCAGATTATTTTAAAAACAGGAGGACTAAAATTTTGATTCCAAGAAATGAGTCGGTACCTGATTATTTTGGAATTACCCTGCCAGATGAAAACATAGGTATTGTTGATAGTTGGGGGTTTGATGGAGATGCATCCTTTAATAAGAGAGTAAATGAAGACTTTAATTTTTCAATAGCCGGTACCTTCACTTACACCAAGAACAAGGCCGTATTTTTAGATGAAGCAGCTGGAGTACTTGATTTTCAGAAAAAGGAAGGGCATCCAGTTGATGTAATTGATGATGGTGGAACCAGTCCACTTTCACGATTAATTTTGATTGCTGACGGACTTTACCAAAATCAGAGTGAAATTGATAATTCTGCGCACTTGCCGGGAACACAGCCTGGTGATATTAAATATGTCGATCAATTGACTATTGATACCGATGGCGATGGGGTTTATGACACTGCTGACGGTATTATAGATGATCAAGACCGGGTACGAGTTGATAAACCACGTACCCCAGAAATTGTGTACGGTATTAACTTAAGTGCAAAATATAAAACTTTTGATTTTGTTTTACGCCTACAAGGGCAGGCACGGGCATGGACCATGGTTCAACCTGAAATGCTTCGCTATGATAAAGCTTGGTTCGAAGGAAGATGGCAAGAGGAAGGCGATAATGTATATCCTAAAACCTATGCCTTTTTGGGAGATAACCAAATTGGAAGCCACAATAACGACAGACGTTCGACTTTTTGGTTAGTGGACGCGAGCTTTTTACGTGTTAAAGCGGTAGAACTTGGTTATTCTTTACCGCAATCTTTCCTTACTGGAACCAATATTAAAGAAGTGCGGTTTTTTGTGAGTGCAGATAACCTTTTCACCTTCGATAATATGCCAATTTCGCGTGATGTTGAACTAGATAGCTGGCAATCTTATGAAATTTCGCGGGTTATTTCAACCGGTCTAAGTATAAATTTTTAAAAAATTGAAATCATGAAAAATACAACATTTTTACTATTATTTATCATGACATTCATGTCATGTTCAAAGGACATGCTTGATTTGACCCCCAGAGACAGCCTTTCTGATGTAGATTTCTGGGAAAATGAAACCACAATCCAAGGATATGTCGATTATGCTTACCACATGGTAAATGAATATACCGCAACTAGGGTTACAGATGGACGAATGATGAGTTGGGGTCATTATAGGGGTGAAGCCGGCGATGAGGCTTTTGCACATATCCCATGGGGAGGTGGTCTTGAGATTACCGATGGTAAAATTAACCCTTCATCTGTGTCTTCAATAGGGTCGTGGTACGACAATTATAAAATAATTCAGCATATTAATATATTTTTCGAAAATTATGAGAATGGAAAGTTTGATGTAGCTGAAGATAAAATTAAATTATGGTTGGCTGAAATGCATTTTATAAGGGCCTATATTTATAACCAAATGATTAAAGCTTATGGTGGGGTGGTTATTTCTACAAAACCATTCACCTCGGATGACCCGGTTGATCAAAAAAGGGCCAGTTATGATGAGTGCGTTGATTTTATTTTAGATGATATAGCGGAGTCATTAAAAGGGTTGCCTGTTGAGCCGGCTACAGCTGGCCGTATTACTAGTGGTGTTGCCCTGGGATTAAGGGCTCAGGTATTATTACATGCAGCAAGCCCTTTGCACAATCCTACAAACGATCAATCCAAATGGGAAGCTGCAGCCGCAGCTAACAAAGCAGTACTTGACCTACCTCAATATCAATTGTATAATCCGGCTGATTATCGCAATGTTTTCTTTGATACTAAAAGCCAAGGGAACACCGAATTAATGCTTAGCAAGAACGCACGTGCCAATTCCGGTGAATTGATTTTCTGGTTTAATTTCCCTACGACATTGTTTGGCCCGCCCAGTTTTGGAGGATGGGGACTAGCCACTCCGATTCAGGCTCTGGTCGATGATTTTCAAATGGCGGACGGTACCCCTTACAACAGGGCTATTCATGGGGATGCCCCTTTTGAAAATCGGGAATTGCGTTTTTATGCCAATATTTTGTACGATGGTGCAGAATTCAGTCAAACCATGCCACGTGTTCCTGATGCCTCAGAGGTGGGCTACAAAATTGAAACAGGAACCTACAAATATATAGATGATTCAGGAGCAGTTATAACCCGGAATGGATATGACCGCCAAGGAGGTGTTTTACAGGAAGTAAATAACTACACCCGTACCGGTTATTATTGCCACAAATACGTAAGGGATGATACCACAACCAAATTTAATGTAGGTGAACCTGTTCAAATGATCATGATGCGCTTGACAGAGTTTTATCTTAATTACGCCGAGTGCTTGGTAATGCTAGGTAGAGGCGCTGAAGCACGTGACTATATTTTGCCAATTCGCCAACGTGTTGGCCTTCCTGACGCATCACTTCCAACAGTCATTACTATGGATGAGGTAATGCATGAAAGAAGGATTGAGTTGTGCTATGAAGGGTTTCGTTTCTTCGATGTACGTCGATGGAAAATCCTTGACCAGACCTTCAAGGATGCATATGGAGTGGATGTGGCAAATGATCTTACCGTTGATCCCCCGACAGCTACCTATGATTATTTCAAAGTACAAACGAGGACGTATGATGAAAAGCTATATTATATGCCTATCCCGCAAAGTGAGATTAATAAAAATCCATTATTGGAACAGAATCCTGGGTATTGAATCGTTAGAATGAGTTATGAGTTAGTTTTTTTATTAGGGTACACAAAGCTTTGTGTACCCTTTTACTTAAAAATAAATAGGTAAAAGTGCTGTACTATGGCCAATATCGATTCTAAGGATAAGTAGAAACCACTCATTTTTTAGAGTGAATATCTGTCTGCTTCATGCTGGATTTCAAGTGTTAATCTAGGAAAAGGTGGGTCCCAGTAAAATGTAAAACAACCGTCAATGAAATGTTCACAGTTCATAAAAACTGTGTGCTTTTTCCTATGAAGAACCGTAGTTGCATTAAGTTAAGAAGTGAGTGTAGGAGCTATTATTAATGAAAGCTATCAAAATGATACACATTTCCAGAGATAAAACGAAGCCAAATTAGGGTTGTTTGCTCACAAGGATACTTACAGCGAGAAAGAAGGAAAATTTTTGAATTACAACATAGTAGTTTTGAAAGAATATTATACATAGATTAAAAAGAACCTTTACCTGAGTCCTCAATGACATAATACATACAATTAATAATAACTGATTAGAGTAAAATATTGATAGATTAGAGAAACTACCCTTAAAAATGTTTCTTTTTTTTTGATAATTCAAAAACCTTTATGGATGAATTAATAAGCTTTAAGCCCATATAAAACCCGAGATTGATTAAGGATATAATATTAGAGTAGATATAAAACCAATATGTAACATGAAAATGGAACACCAGCGAAACCAAATTAAGTCATTTGTATTGATACTCATCTTAGGGTTGTTATATATGTCTTGTTCAACGATTTCAGAAGATAAGATACCTAGGGAGATTTATGTATCAGTTGATGGAAACGATGACGGAGATGGAAGTATTTCCAATCCTTATGCGACACTTCCCAGCGCTGTAAAAGCATCAAGAGATTTGCGAAAATCAGGGGTGGTAGAACCCATTATTATTTATTTAAGGGAAGGACGTCATCAGTTAAATCAAACCTTAGTTTTAGGAATAGAAGATGGAAGACCAACAAATTCCGACATGGCCATTCTTGATAAATATGGTGCAGGTGAGTCAACACAACCTGCGTATTTAACTATTTCTTCATACCCAGAGGAGCATGCAGTAGTGAGTGGTGGTGTTCCAATAACAGACTGGAAGCTGGTGAACACAGCACCCTCAGAACTTCCTTCAATTGCATTGGGTAATGTATGGGAAGCCGAAATTCCGGAAGGTCTTGATATATTCCGTACACTTTATGATGGGAAAGGACGTCTAACGCGTGCCAGAAATGACGGGTTTGCCCCAACTCAAAAAGGAGATAAAAAACACATCTATTTTCCGAAAGGTGCTTTGAAAAACTGGGATAACCTCGAGGATGTAGAGGTTCAGGTAAGACCTTTTCGTCCATGGGTAATTAACATGTTGCCTCTAGCTTCCGTAGACGAATCCGAATTAGTCGCTCAAACAGGTGTCTCCGCAACTTATGGTATAGATAAGTTGCCCGCTTGGGTCCATAACCCTTCAGGTGCCAGTATTTGGGTTGAAAATATTCTTGAGGCATTGGATGAGCCAGGGGAATGGGTGGTAAATACCAAGACCAATAAAATTTACTTGTGGCCATCTGATCCTGCCCAAGATGGGTCACCCCGGGGTATTTTGGCACCAACGACCAGTGAGCTTATTAGAGTTGAAGGAAATATTAATTATGATGGACCCACAGATAGTCCGGTTAGTGGAATAACCTTAAAAGGTCTCACCTTTACACATGCCGATCGTTTGGCTTGGACAAATGATGAAGACCGTTTAGGGTGGGGAATGCAACATGATTGGGATATGTTCGACAAACCTTCAGCGATGATTCGATTTCGAGGGGCTGAAAATTGTGAAATCATAGATTGTAATTTTCTTAATTCAGGCGGGTCAGGGGTAAGGCTAGATCTTTACGCCCAACGTAACCGTATTGAAAATTGTGAATTTGCCCATCTGGGTGAAGCAGGTATTCTTTTGGCTGGTTATGGGGCAGGGACAAAAGATGTTAATCACCATAATGATATTATCAATAACCACATTCATCATTTTAGTGAAATTACGTGGCACTCCCCAGGAATATGGGCTTGGCAAAGTGGTCATAACCATATTGCACAAAATTATGTGCATCATAGTGGCTATTCGGCAGTACTGATTACAAATCGAGTAGAGCCTGATAGATCCTTAAATGGTGAAGGAGGAAGAACCATTCGTCAAAATGAAATTCCAGAAGAAGTAAAGGTCAATACCACAGAAACGTATGAAAACTGGAAGGTTCGTGAAAAGTACAATCATTCAAGGCACAACCTTTTAGAGAACAATGAAATTACTCATACGGTACAATTATTATCAGACGGTAATGCCATTTATGTTTCAGGTGCAGGATCGGGTAACATCGTTCGTTATAATTATATACACGACAATTTAGAGCATTCCTTTCCTTCAGCAATCCGATGTGATGATGATCAGCATGAAACACTTATTTATGGCAATATTCTCTATAATAACTACGGGTTTTCAGCCCAAATTGCTTCAAAAGGTGTCAATGACATTATTAATAATTTCATCGTTGAGCCCTTGGTTTCACCGCACTGGGGTTATGTGAGTTTTGAATGGGCTAGTGTAAAAGGAGCAAAGGTTCATCACAATATTATTATTTCTCACCCTGATGGCGGTAATGCACATGGTGAAAGGCCTATTGCGAGAAGTGAGGACGGACACCCTTTATTAGTTGAAACAGAAATGGATTCAAACCTGTATTATCATCCCAGAAATCCAGAATGGATGGATGAGCACTTTGTTAAAATGCGGGCTGTAGGAAAAGAGCAAATGAGCATGTTCGCAAATCCTATGCTGGTTGACCCAGCCGGCGGTGATTTCGGTTTTAAACCAGATAGTCCGGCCATTAAGCTAGGTATCGAAACACTTGATGTATCGAAAATGGGACGGATAGATAAACCATAAATAATAGGTGGTCAATAAAATGAAAAAGACATTTAATAAACTGAGAATACGCTTATTTGTAAGTATCGTACTAGTCGTATCAATATCATTTGCACAAACAACACAACCATCCAACTTCTCGGATGATGACCTGATGAGTTGGTTTCGTGAAGCAAGGTTTGGTATGTTCATACATTTTGGCTCTACAACACCAGAGAGATTAAAAGATAGCGATTTGACTCGTACAGAGAAGTACGAAGCTGGTGTTCGTGAATTCAACCCAGTTGATTTCGATGCCAAAGAATGGGTGCGAATTGCGAAAGAAGGCGGAGTAAAATATATTGTTTTCACGACCAAGCATCACGACGGTTTTAGTAAATGGGATTCTGACCTGACCGAATGGGATGTTATGGATCAGTCCGTTTTCAAACGTGATATCGTTGGTGAACTGGCAGAAGCTTGCAAAGAGGCAGGAATTCGTTTGGGTTTCTACTATTCAATTGCCGACTGGCATCATCCAGAATATGATGCGAGTTATAGTAATAGAAACGGATTTCATTTCAACCCAAATCCAGATGCCGATATTACCAAGTACATGAATTTTATGTATGGACAAATAAAAGAACTATGCGAAAAATATCAACCTTCACTCTTTTGGTTTGATGGCTCAGCTGGTTTCAGGGATGCAGATCGTAAGCGCTTGCTAGGTATGCAGGAAATGGTGGATATGCTAAACTCTTATGGAGCAATCTCCAACAGCCGGTTGGGCGATGATGACGATTTGAAAATTGTCAATTATTTATCTATGGGCGACAACATGATACCTGCAGGAGATATTGGTGTTGACTTTGAGGCTGCTGGGACAATGAATGAGTCCTGGCATTTTAATGCGGAAGACGAGGATTGGAAATCTGAAAAAAGATTGCTTTCTAATTTAGTTGACATTACAGGAAAAGGAGGTAATTATTTGCTGAATGTTGGTCCGGATGACAAGGGTGTAATCCCTGATGCTTCCGTAGTCAGGTTAAAAGCAATGGGTGATTGGCTTGAAAAAAATGGCGAAGCTATATACGGAACCAAAGCTGGCCCCCATCCTCATGATTTGGGTTGGGGTACCATCACGCAACGTATGGATGGAGGGAACACTAAGCTTTATCTAAATGTGATTGATTGGCCAAAGAATGGGACTTTAAAACTATATGGATTAAATAATAAAGTGTTGGACGCATCGCTTCTAATCAGTGGCGAAAAACTAGCTTCAGAGACGAAATTTAATGCTATTGCAGGATTAAACGTCCTCACAATAAAAGTTCCAAAATCGGCACCAGACCCCAATGTTTCGGTAATTACTTTGAATATACAAGGCGCCGTTTCAATGAATCAGGAGCTTATGCAACAGCAAGACGGAACAGTTCTTCTTGATGGTTACCAATCAACTATACGAGATAAAGAATTTATTCCAGGAAAGCCGTTACGTCCTTTGGATCATAGAGTATTTACCATAACCAAAAGTGGTGATGGAATCAAACCGACATATGGAATGACGATTCAAGGTCTTAATCAAGTGGGGCAAGCACTCAGTTGGGATTTTAGATTGGTTGAACCAGGAACCTACGAAGTGGCGATAGTGAGTATGATCAATAAAAATACTGATTGGAAAACAGACGGTAGAATGCGCGTTACAGTTGCCGGACAGTCGGTAGAAAACAAATTGAAAGAACGTGAGCGTTTAGATGATCCCAGACAGTCGGATAAGTTGAAGAATTCAATTTCCATTCTCGGAACTGTAGAGATTGGGGCCGCTGGTATGCAAACCCTGACACTAGAAGTTGCTTCTGATTTTGTTGATACAAATCCAAGAATCCGTGCAGTACAACTACTACCCGTTAAGTAGGTGCTAGTGAGGGTTGTAAAAATAATTGACTTAATTCAATACAGTCTCTTAGTACAGATGTTCAAAAGCATGAAATTTAAAGTTAAAAAAATAATTGCATGAAAAATAGAGTGCTACTATTAACAATGATTTGCATGCTGTTAGCTCCTAAGTATGGGGTGGCACAAGACCATGACCATGGTGCTGGTAGAGAGCCGCATGTTCTTCCCCATGTAAAGGAATTTGTGCCAGGGGTTTATGCCACCGGATTTGCTCACAAGTATAAAAATGCAAACTGTGGATGGATTGCCATATCAAATGAATGTATGCTGGTGGATCTCCCGAGGGGCTTGGAACCTCAGATGTTTTTAAAAGAAGTAGAGCGGATTTCTGGCACTACACCCAATACATTAGTACTCACTAAATTTCAGGATGGAGATGAAAAGACGGTGAAATCCTTAATCGATCATGGAGTGAAACAGGTTTTGACAAGCCATTCGATTCGGAACGCACTTGTAGCAACTAAAACTATCCGAGAAGAATTTATTCGAGGAATGTCTACACCAAGTGAAATTGGTGACAATAGCAATTCCATTAAATTTATGCCACTGGATGGAATTGTTGGACCTTACGGAGCAGCTGTTTATTTGCCCAATCAAAGTGTACTATTTACCGGGCCCTTGGTGGTGAATGGACCTTATACGGATTTGACTACATCTAATACGGCACATTGGATTACCGCATTGGAACATCTCGAGTCCCTAAATGCCAAACATGTTATTCCCGGATACGGTTCATGGGTAGGTGATAACGTCATAGATTTTGAACGGCGGTATTTGGTTGAATTACGTCGGCAAATTGGCTATGTGATTTCGCAGGGAAGACCCAGGGAATTGATAACGGATTTTGAATCTCACTACCTGCAGCGTGAAGTCCGTATTCAGCCAGATTACGTTGTTTGGAATCCTTATGATGCTCCGAAGCGTGAAGACCTAGAACATGTTTATGATGAAATGACCGTTCCCAATGCCCCTTTCAATGGGCAAGATCCAAAACCTTCCAAGGAAAATCCGCAAGCTTTAGTGTTGTATGCCGATCAACCACATGAACCCGGCTACAGCCCTCCAGGTCTTCGTCTCGTTTTTGAACAAACCGGTGTCACACCTCACTTTACTGTGGATGTTCGTGCTCTGACCGAAGAGAACTTGAGTAACATTGATTTACTGGTGATTTATCGTGATGGGCTCCTACGGCCTAACGCTGATAAAGATTCGAATTATATCTGGATGACACCAGAGCAGGAATCAGCAATCGTAAACTTCGTAAAAAATGGGGGTGCATTTTTGAACCTTCACAATTCAATGGGTATGTACCCAAAGGATGGTGCCTATCTTGATTTGGTGGGAGGACACTATGTCGGGCACGGTCCACTGGAGCGGTTTCGTGTTGAAGTGGTAGATTACGAGCATCCCATTACCCAGGGTGTTGAAGATTTTTCAATCGCCGATGAGCAGCACACACCACCCTACGACAAGGACAAGGTAAACTTACTTTTACAAAGTAGAGCGGATGGTGCCGAGCCTGCCGCTGCTGGTTGGTATTATGAGCCTGGCAGTGGACGACTTTGTCACCTTGCACCCGGCCACACACGAGAAGCCTTATTTCACCCCATGTACCAACGATTGCTGCGAAACGCCGTTAATTGGTTGTTGCGACGGGAATGATATTCAGAATGAATTTCGGAAGTCAATCCTAATATTTGAAGTGTTTTAATAAAGAAAAAGAACCATTAAAATATAAATTAATAAAATCTTGGAAAATATTCCATCACCTATATGACCATTCCGAAAAACGCTTTTTGGAGGATTTTTCATTTAAACCAAATTACAATCAACAATGGGACACAACAAAATAAAAACCGATAAGAACTTTATTTTATTATTTCTTACAGTTATTGTAATTAGTTTTTCTGCTTGCAATAATGAGAAAAATAACAAGACCAATATCTATGTGTCGCCACAGGGAAATGATGCCAATCCGGGCACAAAGGAATTACCCTTGGCCACTCTTAATGCCGCAAAGAATCATGTTCGAAAAATCAAGTCTTCAACAAAGGGAGATATCAATGTGTGGCTTCGGGGCGGGAAGTATAATTTGGATGAAACCGTAGTGTTTGGTTTGGAAGACTCTGGAGAAGGAGAATCTATGATAATCTATCAAGCTTATCCAGATGAAAAACCGGTGTTTACTTCGGACGTACCTATCAAGAGTTGGAAAAAACTGGATAGTGAAAATACGGCACTCCCAAAAGCTGCCGTCGGAAATATTTGGGTTGCAGATGTACCAAAAGGGAGAGATATACCATGGCGTTTTTATACCTTATATGACACTGATGGACGATTGCCAAGGGCAAGATCAAAGGGGTTCATACCTACCGAACCATCTGTAATATTGTCCGATTCTACTGACAGGGATATGCTACATTTTCCAGAAGGAACCCTTAAGAATTGGTCAAATTTAGAGGATGTTGAGATTGTTGTACGTCCTTATCAAGGCTGGGTTATGAATATACTCCCGCTGGAATCGGTGGATGAAAAGGCTAAGATTGCCACCACGGCTTTCACTGCCACCTATTTGATGAAAGAACTTCATTTAATCCGAGGAAAAGAGTCTGCTTGGGTCGAAAATGTGATGGAGGCACTTGATGAGCCAGGTGAGTGGGTTTTGAATAGTAAAGAAGGAAAACTCTATCTCTGGGCAAGAAATGGAAAGCAGCCTCGAGAAATTGTGGCTCCCTTGTTAAAAGAGTACATCCTTGTAGAGGGACAGGTTAATGAAGTAGGTGTTGCTGATACACCTGTTCGTAATTTGAGCTTTAAGGGTTTGACCTTTATGCATGGTGAACGTTATTCATATACTGAAGATGACAAAGGTCTTCAGCACGATTGGGAAATGTACGACAAGGCCAATGCCTTGATCAGATTTCGCGCTGCGGAAAATTGCATAGTAGAGCAATGTCACTTTCTTCAGAGTGGGGGAACTGCGATACGATCAGACTTATATGGCCAGAAAATTACCATTAAAAATAACCATATAGAGCATATTGGAGGAACGGGTGTTCTTCTTTGTGGATATGGGCCAGGAGCAAAAGATGTTAATAAGTACAACCTTGTATATAATAACCACATACAAAATGTTGGTGAAATCTATTGGCATTCTCCGGCTATATTTCTTTGGCAAAGTGGAGAGAACCGCATCGCCAATAATCTAATTCACAATACACCTTACTCGGGTATCATCATTTCCGGACTTTTAGATAGCTTCAAAACTAGGAGCGAATACAAAGAACTGGATTTGTCCAATCCTTTCGAAAATAGCATAGAGAGTGACGAGTCGCTTCATTTTGCATATGACAACCTCATCGAATACAATGAAATTCACCATGCCGTAGAGTTATTGGGCGATGGCAATGGTATCTATCTTAGAGGTGCGGGTACAGGAAATCATATAAGCCACAATTATATACACCACATGCTACAGTCGATTGTTATGCAAAGCCCTATTCGTACAGATGGTCTGCAGAGAGGAACGCGCATAACCGGAAATGTGCTTTATAAATGTGTGTCACATGGTATCCATTTAAAGCATAACAATCATGCAGATAACACTATTATCGTCGATATGATAGCACCGCAACACAATGGTGAAACACGCCCACCCTCTTACCTTAAACTCCGTACAGGCCCCCTCACAGGGGGAGCCATTCAGCGAAATATACTCTATCATACAAAAGGAAATGTCGATTTCTATGATCAGGGGGTTGCTGGCGGGCATCTACCGGCATGGGCAAAGGAAGCGGATACGGATTACAACATTTATTATTGCGCCGAAAATCCTATTGTGGGCGAACAAGTACTCAAGAAAGCTCAGAAGGATGGCATTGATATGCATAGTTTGGCCACCGACCCATTATTTGTCGATCCAGGGAATGGTGATTTTAGATTAAAACCAGAATCACCGGCTCTAAAACTGGGTTTTGTCCCAATCGATATGTCCAAGATAGGGTTGAGAGACATTCCGTAGGATTCCATGTTAAGGCTACTATTAAGCGCCTATTAACCGGATGAAGAATAAGATTGGACTACTAATTATTGTTTGTTTTCTACATAGAAATAATAAAATATGATGAATCTATTTAAAAGGATTACAATTCTGGTAATTATCGGTAATTGCCTAAGTCTTTCGAGTTGCAGGAGCAATAAAAGTAAAGTTAACCAAATCGATTATGTGACCGAAACAGGGGGCAAAGTGGATTTTGGAAAAACGGAAGTTTCTGCTTACACGCCTGAAATAAGAGCGAACATGGAAAAGTTATATGAAGACAAATTTGGAATGTTTGTTCATTGGGGACCTTATGCGCAGCTTGAAGGGGTCTGGAAAGGAAAAGAAGTTTCGGCAGAATGGATTATGCACAACGCTAAAATTCCGGTTGATGAATACGAACAGTATGCTGCTAGTTTATTTAGACCCGAAAAATTTAAAGCTTCGGATTGGGTCGATATTGCCGAAAACGCAGGTATGAAATTCATTGTTCTTACTGCCAAGCATCACGATGGATTTGCCATGTATGATTCCAAAAACCCATATAATTTGGTTGATTTTGCTGGTTTTGATAGAGATATTCTAAAGGAGTTATCTGAAGAATGTGCAGAACGGAACATGAAATTGGGATTTTATTATTCACAAAGCCAGGATTGGCATGAAGAAGGCGGAGCAGGTAATAGCTGGGACTTTGGCAGTAGAATTAAACCTCAGGATAAATTTGATGCATATTTCAACGAAAAAGCTGTTGAGCAAGTGAAAGAATTAACCACTAATTATGGAGACATTTTTATGGTATGGTTTGATACCCCCATTCAAATGGATGATGAGAAGTGCCAATTAATGATGGATATAGTAAAAGACAACCAACCAGGAGCATTGGTTAATTCAAGATTAGGACAAGGTTTTGGACATTTTGATGTGTCTATAGATAATGGTAAAACGCCAAGTGTAAGTAAGGCTACTTGGTTGTCTGATTTAAAGGTGCCATGGCAGACACACGAATCCGTTACTCAACGTGGCTGGGGCTACACTTCTTATGGTGGCGAAAACGACCGTTCAGATGAATACAGTGATTTCATTTATAGTCTCTGCCGCATTGTAGGTAATGGAGGCGTTTATTTATTGAATGTTGCACCACGTCCCGATGGCACCATACCGCAATCACAAGTAAATAGCATAACAGCCATAGGCGACTGGCTCAAAGTAAACGGAGAAGCTATTTATGGCGCTGATCCTAGCCCGTTGAAATTCCCTCCATATGCCATTACAAGTAAACCTGGTAAAATATATCTTCATATTAAAGATTTAGTTGATAATCAGGTAGTACTTAACGGCCTTTTATCTAAGGTTAACAAAGCATATTGTTTGGCTGATCAAACAATGCAATCATTAGAATTTGTTCAGGAAGGAGAACTTTTAAGTGTAACTGTCCCAGAAGCGCTTAAGCAACCTAGAGTAACTGTGGTTGTATTGGAAATTGAAGACGAGGCGGCTAAAGTAATCAATGAAATCATCCAACAAGAAGCCGACGGTACAATTAACCTTCCTGTGGCAAAATGTGAATTTGCAATTAGAAGGATAAGTTATGATTATGAAGAACAGGTAACGCATAGATGGGGAGAGAATAACAAACAAGGTTTGATTTGGACTGTTAACATAACTAAGCCAGGAGTTTATAACGTCATGAGTGAGGATAACGGAAATAATGATTATGTTTTTGAGTTGCGAACACCGTCTGACACCTTGGATATAGCTCCTAAAGGAAATATTGGGGAAATGACACTGAAAAGTCATGGAACTATTCAAATTAATCAGAATGAGAATGTCACAATATCCGCTTATCCTAAAGCCTTAATTGGCATGTCAAGTCGATTTAACTTCAAAGGATTAAAGCTTGTACCTGTAAAATAGCCGTTATATATTTATATGATTATGAATTATAAAAAAGCACTTATACATCAAAAGTTCATACTATTTGTTGCAATTGTTTTTGCAGCTGTAATGGTTCGAGCTCAAACCAACACGAAACCATTAAGAGAATTACTGGACAGCAAGGTTTATCAAGTTCCTGAGGTTTTTTGGGAACCAACCAAAGATCAAGGGGATATCAAAGCACTATTTTATGAAACCCTTCCATACAAAGGAAAATCCACAAGAGCTTTTGCCTATTTGGGCATTCCAATAAGTGACAAACCAGTACCAGCAATGGTATTGGTGCACGGAGGAGGAGGTAAGGCTTTTCATGAGTGGGTAAAAATATGGAACGATCGCGGTTATGCGGCAATTTCAATGAGTTTGGAAGGACACATGCCTGATTCTAGTGGAAACGGAAAATTGACTCACGATTACAGTGGGCCTTCACGTGTTGGACGATTTGATGATGTCGATTTGCCAATAGAAGAACAATGGATGTATCATGCTGTTTCTGATATCATGATAGGGCATTCACTCCTGGAATCATTAGCTGAAGTTGATGCTGATCGTATTGGTATTACAGGGATTTCATGGGGTGGTGTATTAAGTAGTCTGATGTCTGGACTCGACTCAAGGCTAAAGTGTGCCGTGCCTGTTTATGGTGCAGGATATCTCAATGAATCATTGGGACATTTTGGAGAGCATGGGAATAAACCTCCAGAATTCATTGAGAAAAAGAAATTTTGGGATCCATCACAACAGTTTTCTACAGGTTCTGTACCGACACTTTGGGTCAATGGTGATAGTGATGGGCACTTTTCTATTAATATAACATCTGATTCATATAAAACTACAAGCGATCATGCCTATCTCACAATTCACCCTGGTATGAAACACGGACATAAACCAGGTTGGGAGCCTAGTGAAGTACCAGAAATATATGCTTTTGCGGATTATATATTAAAGGGGAAAGAACCGGGATTAGGTCGTATTATCAAACAACCATCGCGAAGAAATGTTGTTCTTGCTTATGAGTCTAAAGCAGCTATTCTGAAAGCAACAATTTATTACATCACCGAAGCGTTGACCTACCGCAAACTTGATCCCGAATCAATTCATTCAAGTCCAGGCCCTTGGTTGAGTATGCCTGCGATAGTGGACATTTCAAAAAATGAAATACATGCTACACTTCCCAAAGAAGCGCTCACTTATTATGTGAACATACAAGACTCACGGAGTTTTATTTTTTCTTCAGTTTTGGTGGAATTAAAGAATAAATGATGAGAAAAGGTATAAAATTGATATGGTTGTTGTTTGTTTTTATGATGGTAATTTTCATTGGTCAAATAGCATCATCAAACACTAATGTTTCTGAAGTGACTAGTTCGATAATTTTTCCTAATTCCGCTCCTAGAAATACCTTCATGGTATTCGGAAATACTTATGTTAAAACTCCCGAAAAGGCTCAGACAAGCATTATGGCGTCCATAAACAAGGCGGTGGAAGATGCCGATATTGATTTCGTTATCATAGTGGGTGAGTTAACCATTAGTGCCGGGATAGATCAGTTTAATGTGATTAAGTATGTGATGAATAATTCACCAGTGCCAGTTTATGTGACTGCCAGCAATCATGACCTAGTATACGACAATGGTGACTGGAAAACTGGTAATGACGATGACTATGACCGATTTCGGAAAATGCTGAAGACTGAAACTGAGTACATCCTCTCTAAAGGTCGAAGCCGTTTTATTATGCAATCCCATACCGATAGTATTGGAACCGATTTTACCAGTTACGAGCTGGCAAAGCTTGAAAACAATAAGAGATATGACTTTGTTTATCAGGTTACGGAAGTCCCCTTGATCGCTCCAATCAACCTCACTAGCAAGCCGGTTGTTGGTATCAGTGGCGGCAATCCCAATGGAGTTAAGTTAGAACCGCTTTCCGGTCGCCATGTCCGAGTCTGGCCCACGGAGAATAAGATCAATGATGATGAAGATGACTATCTGATTTTTAAAGAGAATGAAGGTTTTCTGGTGGTGGATTCATACGTTGATCGTAGCTTGAATAAAAGCTTCAAAATTATTATTGATCGCTCTGCGGGAACTCTTTCTGTTGAGAGTCTATGATAATTTATATATTCGAACATCTTTATTCTGCCTTGCCCTATTGGTTTTTAGCCTAAGGTATAATTAAACCCCATAGCGTATTTAGCCCAAGCGAGAGTAGGCTGGGTACTGGGTGCGGTGGTTTTTGAAGGCTCCTAGATTTCAAGAAAAGTAAAACTAGCCTAGCCCGAGATTGTTATTTGAGTTTTTGTTTACTTTTTTATCGATGAACCTATTTTTAGAAAGTGACTTCAAGCGCATATCCATAATTTCCCAAGGGGAGCTCATTTAGGTTTACTTCCAAGCCTTGATCATTTTGTTTCCAGTCAATCTGAGCGCTACTTCCGAGAAGGGTAACTTTTTTAATTTTACCACGACTCAAGGCAAGGGATTTAATCTTGATAGGACCATCGGCCTTTACCAAAGAAATTGCATAAACACGATTCGCAAGAGATGTAAACCAGAAATCATTACGGGTAAAAGTACGATTAAAACCTTTTTCTGCCCGATCTTGGGTTCCATCCAATAAGGTTTCTTCCTTGCCTTCTTTGGTTATTTCCCAACGCGTTGTACCATAGATGGCCTTGCCGTTAATCGATAACCAATTACCGATTTCTCGTAGTCGGATTGCACTTTCTTTAGGAACACGTCCTGTTCCATCTGGCCCTATATTTAAGAGGTAATTTCCTCCTTTTGATGCTATGTCTACCAGGTAGTACAAGATTTCTTGAGTGCTTTTCCAATCATCATCATAGGATTTATAGGCCCAGGAATTGTTTGTAGTCCCACAAGTTTCAAAATACTTAGTCAATTGATCTGATACTGAAGGGATTTTATTGTCTCCCGCATCTAAATAGTCCCCAAAATCAAATCCAACTCTCCGGTTTACCAAAATGTTGGGGTTGGTGTCGTAGATAAGTTTATAAAAGTCAAAGGCTTGGGCCTCGGTGATAAAACCATCACCATCAAACCAAAATAAGCGTAATTCCGGAAGTAGGTCCAGTAACTCCTTAACTTGGGGTATGGCTTTGTTTTCAATATAGGAGGCATGGTAATTAGGGCTGGGATCCCAGAGGTTTTTTCCAGTCGCGTGGGTGCGTATTCCAAAAGAGTCATTGTGTTTTTTAACATTGGCATAATTCCCATCCGTGCCATCATACCAATCGTTGCCATGGGAATAATAAACGCTAAATGCTAAACCTTCGGCCAAACAGGCATCGTATAATTCCTTTATGACATCAGATTTGTAGGGTGTGGCATCTACCATATCATAAGTAGAGCATTCAGAATCGAATAAGGCAAACCCATCGTGATGTTTGGTGGTAATGACCACATATTTCATGCCGGCATTCTTAGCTAGTTTGGCAATGTTTTGGGCAAAGGAGGTATCCGGATTAAAGGTCTGGGCCAATTGGGCGTACTCATTCCTTGGAATTTGGAATTTATGCATCAACCATTCTGAAACCGTCGGACCTGGGTTTTTTGAATCTTCCATGCGCTCACCCTTCCAAACACCTCCCGCTTGGGAATACAAGCCCCAATGAATGAACATACCATATTTAGACTCTTTGAACCACTCTAAAGCAGCTTGTTTTTCTGAAGATTGGTGCATTTGTAACCATTCTTCATAATATTGATCGGTTCCAAAACCTAAGTTCCTGGAGTACAAGGGGGTAATACGAATTTTGTCAATTCCTGAATCAATATTCAGGGTCAAAGTTTGCAAACCAGCTTTGTTGTATTTGATGGTGGCATTCAGTTGTGAGACTGTTTTTTTTTCGTCTGCTTCCTCAATTATAAAGGTGGTTGGCGGCGCTTCTTCTAGTTGTACGTCAGCGCTACTTATGGCAATTTCACCTAAGGGGGATTGCTGTTCTCCATCCCTTAAAATTTGTAGGTTGTAAACGCCGGGCCGATTGAGTTGAAATTCCCAGGATAACTGGTCTGCGGTATCTATCGCATCGGCTGCATCAAGGACCACCCAAAACTTGGCATCTTGTACCGCCAATTTTGATTGCTGTTTACAACCACATAGAAACCCTAAGGTTAGGATTCCACAGAAAAACATTTTGGATAAATAGTTTATCATTTTGATGTGGTTTTATAGGGTTCCCTATTCGGAAATATTGATCTGTTTCTTTTGAGGGGGGACACGTCCATATGAAGGGTCATAAACAGGTATGCCCATACCCTTGGGAGTTTGCCAACCTGGCTTAGCTTTGTGCGTCACATAGGCATAGTAAGGGGTGGCCGTTAAATCAGGTCCGATAAATACCGGAGCAAGTTTAGTGACTCCTTTTTTTAAATTCATCTTAAAGGTAACCTCTTTGGCACCCTCAGGAATATCTATGGTCTTATCAAAGTCTCCGATACGCATACGAGCCTGTTTATAGTTGAAAGCCTTACCATAGGTCCCATCATTGATGCCTTTGTCAGCTTCCACGGGCCAGCGCCTCAAGGAAATTTCATATTCCCCATCCTGCTCTACCTCAATGGCCCAATACGATTCTTCAGCAACATCCCCATTGATGATATGCCCTTGGTTCCATGGTGGAAGTCTATCGATCAACCAGTCATGGGAGGACAGGGAAACAATGGGTGAGCGGTCTGACCCGATAATCATATAACTGGTTAAATCATGTTCTTGGGAAACATCGTTCCAGAAAGTGTCGTATTGATCGCGAAGTTGTTTCAGTACTTCCGGGTGCTGATCGGCAATATCAGTGTTTTGCTTTGGATCTTGATCTAGTTGATATAATTCTTTACCGTTTACCAAACGCCAGCGGTCGTACATAACGGCACTTTTACGCCACTTTATGGGGTCAACAACACGTTGGGATTCCACAACCAACGAACGCTCGGCCCAATTAGGGGCATCTGTATATAGCAAATCACGAATACTTCTGCCATCATATGAGGTTTCTGGAGTCTCCAATTCGCAAAGGTCGATTAGGGTTGGAAGAATATCAATATGGGCCGTAAGCGCTTCGATGGATTTTCCTGCTTCGATGTTTCCATTGGGCCAACGAATTATAAAAGGTACTCGATGTCCACCTTCATATTCGGAATTTTTCATTCCCCGCATACCGCCGTCAAAACCTCTTCCATCTATTATACCACTGGCCGTGCCGTTGTCGGTCATGAATACGAGTATGGTGTTGTCCGCAATACCCTCTTCATCTAGCATTTGGGTAAGTGCTTTTAGGTTATCATCAATATTGGTAATCATCCCATAGAATTCGGGCGAAGAAACCCGCGGATCATTTTCATATGGTTTTACATATTCTTCCGGACAGTATAATGGCTTGTGTGGTGCATTAAGGGAAATATATGCGAAAAATGGCTTGTCTTTATTGGTTTTGATGAATTTTTTCCCTTCGTCAAACCAAACATCAGTACAATAGCCTTCAAAGCGTTGAGGTTTTCCATTTACAATATAGGTATCATCAAAATAATCGTTCCCCCAGTAATCCGGGGCCTGCCCCACACCACCGGCCTTATGGTAAACACTGTGTTGGAAACCACGGTCTTCCGGGCGGTAAGGATAGCAATCCCCTAAATGCCATTTACCAAATAGGCCCGTTGCATACCCGTTGGCTTCAAATACATCGGCCATTGTGGTTTCTCGTTTACGCAACATGTTGCGTCCTTGTACAGTATGCCAAACGCCTACGCGGTCAGAGTATCTTCCTGTCATCAAAGCAGCTCGGGTAGGTGCACAAGTTGGATCCACATGAAAATTGTTCAAGAGGGTTCCTTCCCTGCTCAACTTGTCTATGGTAGGGGTGTTTATAGCTGGGTTTCCAGTAAACCCCAAATCACCATAACCTTGGTCATCCGTAATGACTATGACCACATTTGGTACTTTCTTATTTTCTACATCATTTTCTGATTCCTTCTTTTGCTTGACCTCCCCACAACTGATTAATAGTAAGTTGAGGACAATTGAAGCAGTTCTTAAACCATATAAATTCATCTTTTTCCTTTAGGATATTTTGCTATTTAATTTTCATTTGTTCTTATACTAGTTACATGTAATTACATGATTTTCTCTTAGTTTCCCTTATTTGATTTTCAAAGCAATGAAGCAAAAATTTTTCATGGACCTAAACTTTATACTTCCTTGCCATTATTGTTTGGGAAATCACCAAAAGCGGTCAAACGATCAATTTGTTTATCTGGAATAGTACCAACTGCTGTTAAGGCTGGATTGAGCATTACTGTACCAGTCTTGTGCGTGTTTTTTAACTAGCATCCACCTTCAACCAATTAGAGTTCAAATAATCCTAAATTAAGACATTTTTTTGTTAACCGACGTTCTAATTAACTTTCAAAGGCCTTTTAAATCATACTATAAATTGGAAATTCTCCTCATAGTTGTTCAAAATTAGTAGGGTACTCCATTTAATGTCTTCTCTATTCAATCATTCCCTTGCTTATATCAATCAACTATTATTTTCAAATAGGAATGCTCAAAAAATCTTAGAGTTAACACTATGAGCATGGTGTTTGATAATGTGTTGCTCTAACTCGCTTGTTTACTGTGTTTTATGCTGTAATAGTTCTTGCTAAGTTGGATAGGGTCATCATCATTCAAATGAAAAATTGGTTGCTTATTTTTACTCAATGGCTATAATTGGGATTATTCAAAACTTTTTATATTTATAGGTTTGATATATTATTTTATGTGATTTTTTTACTAAAATGTGGATTTAATAATTGAATTCTTAAATAGTTATAGTTTAAATTGGAAACGTTTATAAGAAATAATGGTGATAGTAAGAGTTAGGATAAAAGATGAATAGGGATTTTATTACTATATGATTATGAAGAGAAGGTCTATAGGCTATCTTATAGTATGTCTTTCTCAATTTGCACTGTTAGTGTGGGGTTTTTCTATACCAGTATTTGGCCAAAAATTTGAACGATTTTCCAATGCAGAGGGATTTAATCAGAATACCATCACTTCCATCGTCCAAGATAAATACGGCTTCATCTGGCTCGGAACGCCTAACGGACTTATCCGTTATGACGGATATGAGTTTAAGACCTTCACCACCCAGTCGGAAACTGAGGGAAATATTCATAGTAATTTCATTTCCAGTTTATGCACGGATAGTCAAGGTGTAGTATGGATAGGTACAGATCTCGGGTTAAATGCTTATGTTCCTTCTTTGGAACTATTTCACACCGTACCCTTGCCTAAAAAGTTGCACGTCAATACTATAAGCGCTAGGTCAGAAGGGCCTGTTTGGTTTACTGGAGAGAATGAGCTGTTTGTTGCTAAATTAAACCATAAAAAGGACGGGGTTTTCAGTGTCTCTAATAACCTTTTAAAAAGCGAACCTGATATTGCAATTATCAATAGTTTTGGGTTTTTGGACTCTTCTTCAATCGTCCTTGCTACCAATCAAGGTTTGAAGAAGTTGAATTTGATCACAAAGCCTCAACTAGATTTTCCTGAAGTAGAATCCATAATTACTATTGAATCTTTTAAAGATGAGGAGGTAACTAATGTTTTGGTTCAAAAAGGTCTTTTTTGGATAAGTACAACTAAGGGCTTATACAAGGCCACTTTTGAAGGGGACAAAGTGCACGTTTTAGAGGTGTATGAAGATTTAGGTGATATGGCCTCTGCTGATTCTGAGTTTGCTATAATGACAATCGTAGAGGATAATTCAGGAGCTATTTGGATCGGAACTAAAGAAGATGGGCTATTTAAATATAAAAATGGAAGTTTTAAGCACTTTGCTTACAATCCTAAAGATAAATCAAGTTTAAGTAGCCCACATGTTAATGCTATTTATCAAGATGATTTTGATGTATTTTGGGTTGGCACTGCTCAATCTGGCCTTAACAAACTCAATTTAGCGCAAAAACAATTTACTGCTTATTCCCATAATCCATATGATTCAAGGTCTCTTTCGGATAATCTATTGATGGCCATACTTGAAGACAATAAAGGCAAGTTGTGGCTGTCGGGATACGATAAAAACTTGTTTAGAACTACCACCTCTGTTACAGATACCACGGTAAATACACTAAGGTTTGAAACTTTAGAAGATAAATTGAATTTGGAGATTTCTGATGTAGTAAGGAGTATTTATGAGGACAGAGAAGGTTTCATTTGGTTTGGGACAGATTATAAAGTGATTGTTTACAATCCAAAAACTAAGCAATATAAACAAGTTTATTTTACAGAAAATGGAATTCCTTTCCACCATAGTGAAACAAGGAAAATTTATCAGATAGATGATGAAAATGTTTTGTTAACAGGTTCTTCGATTGTTGTAATTTCTAATCCTTGGCAGGTTATTCAAGAAAATGTAAAGCCGCAGATACCGGTAAAATCCAGTGTTCTCCTTCAATCTGAAAGTGTTCAAAGTTTAGTGGAGAATGAAAAAGGGTCCTTTTGGTTTGGAACAGATAAAGGACTGATACATGGAAATTTTGATGGTGAAAGTATAAAAATTGATCATAATATATCAGAAGATGCTACTAATGGGTTAAAATTGAGCTATCGTAAAGTATTTACTTTGGAAACGGATGATAACGGAGCTATATGGATTGGTACTTTTGGAGGTGGACTTAACAAAATGACCTTGAATGAGATGGGTATACCCACTCAAATGGAATACTTTAGAAAGAATGATTTGCTACCAGATGACGCTATTTATGGGATTTTAAAAAAAGGGAATAAGCATCTCTGGATGAGTACAGATATGGGATTGGTAAAACTAAATGTCGTAGATAACACCATAGATGTATTTGACGTTAGAGATGGACTACCACAGAATAATTTTAGACAAGGTGCATATTTCAAAGGAGCATCTGGATTTTTATATTTTGGAGGTTTAAATGGGTTGACAATTATAAAACCGGAAAACATTAAGCTTAATGAGCAAGCTCCCAAGGTGCTGGTAACTGATTTATTGGTAAATAATGAGCGCGTTAAAATTGGTGAAGAACAAAACAATCACGTCATTCTTCAAAAATCAATTTCAGAAACGGAGCACATTACCATTAATAAAACGCAACAACAAAGTATAGCATTTAATTTAGCGGTAGAACATACCGCCAGTCCATCTAAAAATAGATTGGCCTATAAGCTGGAAAATTTTAGCGAGGATTGGATAGAAGAAAGTTCAGGAAAAACCACGGTCACTTTTACCAATCTGGCAGCGGGTGATTATACTTTTAAAGTAAGAGCGGCAAATGGGGATGGTGTATGGGCTACGGATATAAAGACATTACAGGTGTCAATATTACCACCTTGGTATCAAACTTGGTGGAGCTATTTATTGTTTATTATACTTGTAGCAGGGATATGTGTTGGCATTGTGGTTTATTTTACGCAGCATGAAAAACTCAAACAGAGACTTAAGTTCGAAAAGCTAGATAGGCAAAGGCAACAAACAATCAACCAAGGTAAATTTCGTTACTTCACAAACTTATCCCATGAATTTAGGACGCCCTTGACCCTGATTTCAGGTCCTTTGGAACATATATTAATCCAGAATAAAGATCCAGAAAACAGAAAGTATTTGGAAATCATTCGGAAGAATACAAAGCGATTATTAAGCCTGGTGGATCAATTGATTACCTTTCGTCAAGCCGAGCAAGGCCACTTGAATTTACAACTAAGTAAAGATACCTTGGGAGGATTTATGTACCCCACTACAGAGGCTTTTGAGAATTATGCTCAAGAAAGAGATATTAATTTTTATTTTAAGGTGAGTTCCCCTGATGAAGAAATAATTATTGATGTTGAAAAAACGGAACGGATAATTTTTAATTTACTTTCTAATTCCTTTAAAAACACGCCTCCAAAGGGTAGTATAAGTGTCGAATCCAAAATCACCTTTGACCAGGGACAAAAAATAATCCATATCGATGTGATTGACAATGGCAAAGGTATTCCTGCCAATGATTTGGACAATATTTTCGAGCGATTTTATCAGTTAGGCAATAAATTTGGTAATGTTAGTGGAGGTGGTATTGGACTGTCATTTTGTAAGTCTTTGGTTAACCTACTAGGGGGGGATATTAGTGCGATGAGTAATCCAGGACTGGAAACTAGGTTCTCAGTTAGTTTACCGTCAATGACCATCTCAGAATATGGTTCTTTAGATATAGGGCAGTCAGAACAATCTTTTATCAAAGATTGGATACCTTTAGGAGCTGAAATTACTAAAACTGGAAATACCGTAAAGGAGAAGGTGGATACAAAAGATTTTAGTATCTTGATTGTAGAGAACGAAGAGGATGTTCAAACATTTTTAATTAGTACGTTGTCTCAAAAATATAATATTGATGTAGCTAACAATGGAGTGGAGGGCTTGGCTAAAATCAAGGATAAACAACCTGATCTAGTGATCAGTGATGTTATGATGCCCGAAATGGACGGGTTTGAATTGTGCAAAAAAATTAAATCAGATTTTGATTTGAGTCATATCTCTGTATTGCTTCTAACAGCTTTAGGGGGGCAAGAAGATTTAATTAAAGGACTGGAATTTGGTGCTGATGACTATTTGAGCAAACCTTTTTCCATTCGTCATTTGGAGCTTAGAGTTAATCGTCTCATTCAAAATAAAGCGAAGTTACGGCAGTATTTTACCAAGAATAGTGAAATGCCCAAGGAAGATATTGAAATTTCTACTCGGGATAAATATTTTTTGGAGAAAGTTATTGCAGCTATTGAAGAGAACCTTTCGGATTCTAATTTCGGGGTGGAAGAATTGGCATGCCAAGTAGGCTTAAGCACCTCTCATTTTTATAGACGATTAAAACAACTTACAGGCCAGGTGCCCAATGTGTATTTAAGAAACTTTAGACTGCAGCGTGCGGCCGAATTGTTGAGGAACAATGAGGGATATAATGTTACCGAGGTCATGTACTTAATTGGTATAGAGTCAAACTCCTATTTTTCAACGTCCTTTAAAAAACTCCATGGTGTATCACCATCAGAATTCATTAAACAAAAAGTAGTTTAATCCCTTTTTATCCTTTGTTCATTCGTATTTTAGGATTAGAGACCCTTTATAGTGTGTTAAAGTTCATGTGTAATACTTTACCGACTAGAATCCTTAGGTTATACCCCATTCTTCTATTTTTAAAATAGATATCGATTTGGTGCCTTTTAAATTGATTTTAAACTACTTTAAATAAAAAAAACCTGTAAATCAATGATTTACAGATTTAATGTGTTGTTTTGATAATGTTTTAGTGGAGCCGGAGGCACCAGAACCTACCTTTGGAATCCCTTTATTTATTGGGCTTTCGGGTCCATTTTAATTTTATGCTCACCGAATAGGTTACTTTATGATTAAACATTTGATTATCAATTAAATGTGATATAAGATGATCGAATTCATATGGTCTAAATGTTGGTTCTTTTAAATGCTGTCTATTTAAACAGTATAAATAATCTGTTCAATACTAAGCTTTGGCTGGAAGTGCGATTATACAGTGTTTCCCCTCTAGTCAATTTTTTCAAATAAGGATTTGGAAAGATGAGTATCTCGTAAAATTACTGTTTTAGCGGTAATATTTAGCCATTGCACTAGTTTAACTAGAGAACTTGATATTAATAGGTGATATTACTGCTATAACGGTAATTACAATCAAATTAATTGGTTTCAACAACTATTTAATTGATGAAATACGTATATTTACTGTTTAAACGGTAAAAATGTCGGATTTTAATTTAGGTTTGATGGTTAAAAACCATCGCAAGAAAGCAGGGCTGACACAGCTTGAACTGGCCAATTTGGCCGGTATAGGTAAGACAACCGTCTTTGATATCGAAAAAAATAAGGAGACTGTTCGTTGGAGCAACATCCTTGCCGTGCTCCAGGTATTGAACATAGAAGTGGAATTTAAAAGCCCATTGACTGAAAACGTATGAGAAAGGCAGTGGTATATACCCATGGAAAAAGGGCGGGTGTTTTAACGGAAATCTCTCCTCAGGAGTATATGTTTACATATGATGATGATTACAGTGGTCAGGCGATTTCATTGACCATGCCCGTTGATCAAAAGGAATTCAGTTTTAATGGGTTCCCTCCCTTTTTTGAAGGATTGTTGCCTGAAGGTATTATGTTGGAAGGACTACTTAAGATTTCCAAAATTGACCACAATGATTATTTCTCCCAATTAATGGCCACTGGTGCTGATTTGGTAGGTGCAGTAACCGTAAAACCTATGGAAGATGAATAGGTGTCCTATCACATATGAACCTTGCGGTATGGCAAAATATAGTGAGAAAGGTCTCAAAATGATTGCTGCCAAGTTGACCGGTTTAAATGATTTGCCCTATACAGCCTCGGAATTGAGGAGAGAGGCGGCAAACAGGGCAAAGAAATTATCCATACAGGGAGTACAGCCTAAATTAAGTGCGAATATTTCCGTGGTCGAACAAGAGTTTAAAGTAGTGGATCAATTCGGAACCTACATCATAAAACCCCAAAATGATATTTTTCCGGAATTAACGGAGAATGAGGACCTGACCATGCGCATGGCCAAGGTCCTTGGTATCAATGTGCCCTTTCATGGAATGGTTTATGGCAAGGATGGCAGTCTGTCCTATTTTATCAAGCGTTTTGACAGATATGGTAAAGGGAAAAAATATGCAACGGAAGATTTTGCCCAGTTGACTGGAAATACCAGAGATACCAAGTATCGTTTTAGTATGGAGAAATTGGTACCCGTTATTGAGGAATTTTGTACGTTTCCTGTGGTTGAGAAAGTGGAATTCTTCAAGAGAATGGTTTTTTGCTTTGTGACTGGAAACGAGGACATGCACCTTAAAAACTTTTCCCTAATTACAAAGAATGGCAAAACGACGCTGGCACCTGCTTACGATTTGTTGAACTCCTCCATTGCGATCAATAGTCCTGAAGAAGAAATTGCATTGAACCTGAAAGGAAAAAAAAGTAATTTAAAAGCATCGGACTTTACGGATTATTATGCGAAGGAGCGATTGCAATTGAACGAAAAAACTATAGAAACTATACTTCAGGACATGTTTAAGGCAAAACAGAAATGGAAGGATTTAATATCGATTTCTTTTCTTTCCGATGACATGAAAGAAAAGTATTCCAAAATACTTGAGCATCGGTTGAAGATGTTTTAACGATTCATTTATTGGTGTCTTAAGATCAAATCGATGTACTTTCGAATGAAGTGTTTGTTCCATATATACAATTTCATATTGTCATTTTATGATTAGATAATCGGATTTTTTCCGATTAGGTATACTTTTTAAAACAACTGTATGGAGGGTGGTAACAAGTGTACATCAGCAAGGATGTATTTAATGTATTGGACAATGAAGGTCGGATTCCTTTTATCCCAAATTGCTGCTTTGTATCAATAACATCCACATGGCTTTTTTTGCGTTTATAATGCCTTTGGGTTGATTTCAGTTCCAAAGATTTTTGTTCGAAGGACGTTTTTGGAGCTTTTTAAAGAATATCTTGGGGAAAGCCATAACAATCACATAGGTTACAGGTAAACCGATTTTATAGATTGTAACCTAATCACAGTTCTAATGTCCTATTTTGACAATCGTTCTATATTAAGTCCTATTATGCTGGAAACGCCGGACATAGTATACCACCTTCGCCAGACCAAAGTGAGCATAGCTAGCCGGTGGCTCAGTTTACCCGGCTCATCCAGTCAATGAACGGATTGTTTCTTTATTATAGAAATTAGTCTTAAAGATTATAGTTTATATGATAATTTGAACATCACAATTCTAGGCATCACTGCAGTATACTGATCGCTGATCAAAAAGTCGGAAAATGTGTTCTGCCTTTTAAACCTTACATCAAAAAGGTTTGTCGCCGAAATTTCAATCCCCCAAGGGCTATCTTCTTTTTGGTAGAACAGGGAAACCCCAGCTACATCAAAAATATTGGTAAGGTTTTCGCCTATATTTTTGTATTCATTCCTTTCAAAGTCTCCCTTCAAATGAAAGTCATCAAGAAAAATAAAATCTAAATATGCAAAAAACCTTGAATTGACGAAGTTATTTTTAGTAGAGGCGGTAGAGTAAATGGAAGGCTGATGTGCGTACCCAACTTCCAAATTGGGCCATTTTTCGAAATAAGTCTCTAACTTGCCCGTAGCCGAAATGGAACGTGAAAGGTTTTTTGATACATTGTCGTTGACCAATTGGTAGAATTCATTATGATTGCCCCTGCCCTTAAGAATCATTTTGACTTTACCGATCTTCTTGCCAAAGTTGAAATTGGCGGAGAAGGAATTTTCAGGTTCGTTGAACATGGTATAAGCTACAAATTGTTCAATACCTTCCAATATCGTGTTGTTTTTTATACTCTGTGTCTTTTTATTGTAGGTCAATCCAACATTGAGGTTCAGCCCCCTGAACAGGCTGAATTTGAAATAATTCAAAGAAAAGGAGTGGTAGCGTTCGCTTTGGAGATTGGGATCACCCAATAATACGGAATTGAAGGAGCCTAACAAAAAATTGGCAGCCAACTCCCCAATCCTTGGAAACTGCATGCGTTGCCTGTACTGAAAGCGTAATTTTTCACTTCTGTTGAACTCGGCTTCTACATTAAAGGCAGGTAAAAGGGCTTGGGTGTCGTTGTTGGTTGAAATTCCAACTTGGTCGTTGTCCCAAATATAATTGTGGTAAAAAAGACCTGATTTTACAGTAAAGATCCCTGCCAGAAATTTATATTCCAATCCCAAAAACGTATCATTGAACCGATGTTCAATGGAATTACCAAAACCATTTGTTGAGAAATCGTTGACGGTTTCGCTCACAAGCTGTTGGTATTCTTGACTTATAAAATTCTCAAATATTAAGTTGGTGCCAAAAGTGGTATAAATATGGTTGAAATTGTTTAGCACCCAATAATTTTTTAACACCATATCAAACGAAGTGCTTTGGTTTTCTTTTTGCTGAACGATATTGTAAATGTCATCTTCGACTAAAGGAACAAGTCCCAAAAGAAAGGTCTCGTTGGTTTTCCAGACATTATTTGGGGTGTTTTTTTTATGAGAAAATGTGGCTTCCAAACTAAGAGTCTGTGCGTTGGAATAACGTTTATTGTACTCTAGGTTTTGCTTGAGGTTTAAGTCGGATACATCCGAAATAGTATTGAAAATGGTGCTTTGGCCAAAGCTTTGGGTCAAAATGGTGCCATTTACCTCGTTGTTGGTCAATTTTACAAAAGAATTTACAGATAAGTTTGCCTTTCGATTGAGCTCGTGATCCAAGGTCAGTTTTCCCAATATGAAAAAATTGTCAAAATTGTTGTTAACGTTTCTGCTCTCGCCAAATGACCCATCCGAGTTGTTGTATATATTCAGGTTATCCGTTTCTGTTTCCGTATTACTCCCATTTGCGATGGTATACCCATTGATATCCGTTTTTGAGGAAACTGACTGCCTTATGTTGAGTGCACCAAAACGATTGATGTTGGACTTGAAGTCATTCTTAGCCAAAAACTGGGAAAAGTTATCACTGCTAAGTGAGATATAGCTACCGACATCACCTATCAGTTTTCCAAACCCACCATTGAACTCCAGATAATCTGCAAGGGTGAAACTTTTGATTCCCATATTGTTTAGGTCCCCGATAAAGTTCAGATTGGTCTCGGGACTATAATAGAAAAGGTTGGGGTGGACAACATACCGTTTTTCGATGCCCCCGCCTACTTCCATATCGCCAAAGGCAAATTTCTTCTTGTCCTCCTTGAGCTTAATGTTCAGGGCGAGTTCTTCGGAATCCTGGAGTCCTTTTAGGAACCCAACCTTGTTGTAGTTGTCCAGAACTTGGACTTGATCTACCACATCTGCGGGAATGTTGTTCACGGCCAATTTACTGTTACCGGTAAAAAAAACCTTGTTCTCCACCAGTACCTTGGTTACTTTTCTACCTTGTGCGGTGACATTTCCCTCCCGGTCTACTTCAAGGCCTGGAAGCTTTTTGAGCACTTCACGCAGTTTACGCTCTTCTCCCGTAACAAAGGCGTCGGTCTGATATATTATGGTGTCCTCTTTGATCTCGATGGGAATCTTATAATTCAACACCACCTCTTCCAAATCATTGGTCTTAGGGGTCAAGAAAAGGTTTTTGATACCGTCCTTGGTAGCCGTATGCTCGAAAGAAAGGCTTTGATAGCCTAGATAACTTACCTCGATGGAGTAGGTAATACCTTTATCCAACCGCAGTACATACTCCCCTTTTTCATTGCTAATGGCAAACCTAGTCCTTTCCATACTATTGTTGGGGAAGGCAAGAATATTGGTGTTCGCCAAGGGGGCCTTACCAATCGAGTCTGTCACATTACCGAACAAAACAATCTGGCCCAAGGCACTATTTAAGGAAAAAGCCAGTAAAATTGAAGTGCCTATTTTTTTTATCAAAGCCTGTCCGATGATTGTAATTAATTTATTTTACCGTTGTGCATTTTAATGGAAGTTTGTCAATTTAAAGTGCTAATTCTATTTGTTTTGAAATAGCGCACCCCATGTTTTTTCCATTAAATTTTGATAGTCTGTTTCAGTTATTATATTCTTGAACATTGGCCACTTGTCAATTTTTGTTTCGCCAAATTTTATATTGGAGCATTTGTATGTTAACAAAGGCTCTTTTAATTCCAAAATCAGTCCCGGGAGATTTCCGAAATATTCTTTAGGCCCTAATTGAAGTGGTATTTCGGGCGCGTACCACGCAATAATCTCTTGCGACTTTCCATTGACCTCTCTTAAAAAAACTGCTTTATGACAAATAAAATCACCTATTTTCTTTTTCTCATTTTGTAGCTCCCATTTATTTTCTTTTTTTTCTTTTAAAACGTTGATTTTTTTTCCATCGGATTCCGTAGCCCATATTTGAAGATTTTCTTTAAGATTACTATAGTAAATTCCATTACTGATAAATGATTTGACAAGATTGTCTAGTTCATTTCTTCCATCCAAGGAAAGTGATTGTGGGACTTTAAATATACCCCGATAACCATCGAATTCTAATTGTACCTTAAATTTTTTTATTTGATTGGCCGTATTGACCATCAAATTGTCCGAGGGCCTTGACTCGTTGTCGGATTCCATACGCTCGATGTATTCGTCCATATCAACACTATAGGTAACAACACCATTGGTATAGGTCTGAGCAATTCCAATAGTATAAGATGTAAAAAAAATAGCGAATAAAAATCGTTTGATCATCTTTGATTTATTTAAATGTAATTGTAAATCTTTGGGCTACTTGAGTTCAAGCAGCCCATGAGTGATTGTTCAAGTCTAGGTTATTAATTATAATAATCACAAAGTTCCTTTGCATAGGAATATGCTATCCCTGCCTCACCTATGCTGCCTGTCTCATCTAGAATCCTATATGCATAGTCCAGTGCAACATCATGACAAGTTAACCCAAATAGTTCCATTTCAAGGGTCTCGGAACCTTGTTTGACTTCCTTTGCGTTTGCGATTCCTATTGAAAACGCAAAAGCCGCCAGAAAAAAAATTGTTTTTTTCATTTTTTAAAATTTAAAGTTTACTAATTAATTCCCTATAGGTGGTACTAAAACTATCAACCTTTTTTGGGTAATCATAAGTGGTTATTAAGCATTTTATAAAATGCCGTTTATTTATGAACCATTAGGTTTATATTTAACGGAGGTAGTCTCAACATACATTTCCATTCTATTGTTAAAAGCTTAAATGATGATTCGAGACAGGTTTAATGTTGTCATTGTATTTTTTTTATTATCCATGATGACCATGAAAAGTCAAAACACTGATTTTGAAATGGCCGCTTATAATGTAGGGTTTGGAGCCCTTGTCGGGGGCGTCGGGGCCTTGATCAATAAAAAACCAAAGCAAAAGTTGGGAAACGCTTTCCTGTCTGGTGTTCTAAAGGGGTCTTTAGGAGGGTATCTGATATTTGAGAGTAAACGGACCATAAGAAAGATTGCATCGACGGAGAATTTGGAATATGCTTGGCCGGCCAAAATTGTTAATTCCTTGGGGACATCAGTGGTAGAAAGTGCCGCTAGAAATGATGGCAACTGGAACAGATGGTATTTGCATATCGGGTTCAATAGAATTGAGCTGGGCCTTTATGACAAACCAAGAATTAAATACAGAATGATGCCAGTGTCATTCTTGTTGACGGCTTACATAGCTTTTGGCAATAAGTTTGAATTGGAAAAAAGTCTATTGACCGGTGAGTTTATTTTTTCCAATGAAAATTCAAATATATTTTCAAATGATTTTGCCGCAGTAAATTTAGGCAATGTAATATTATATAAACCAACACAATATACCCCTGATTTGATAGCTCATGAAATTATTCATTCCTACCAGTATTACGATTTTAATTTTATCAACACATGGACAGAAAGACCCGTTTCAAAATGGTTGTCCAAAACCAACATCAATTCCAAAATCCTTGATTTTTTCTATTTTGACCTTAATGGAATTCCTTTGAGGGCGGCCTATTTGATTGAGAATACCACGGGGCCTTCATATTATGATAATTTTTTTGAATACGAAGCCGGGTACTGGTCGAATACCTTGGATAGGTAGTATAGGTTTTTATTTGGAAACCAAAGAGTGCTACCGGATACACGCGTTGAATTTTCCAATTTACCGATTGGAAAAATTTCTCCATGAATCTAAATTTGACTAAACCATTGAATTCTATGCGCTCATTGAGTTGTCATGACCTTAATGCGATAGGATTTGAGGGGGTAGGGAGGCATTTCTTTTAAAGAATTTACTGAATCCATAGAGCGTTTTGAATCCTAAAATTTGAGCAATCTCCTTAATAGGAGCAGTGTCCTGCAATAACGTTTTGACTTCCTCCGTGAGAATTTCACTAATATGGGCCTTGACTTTTATGCCCGTATGCTTTTTAGTTGTTCTAAAAAGATCAAACAACATTCCATACCAAGAAAAGGAATGGTGGTAATGATATCCAAGATGACCTGGATTACCCCAAAGACCGTTATAGAAGCTCCGTGACCCGGTTTGATTTCCACCTAGATGACTTGACAAGAGGAAACAGTTCGATAGTTATATAAATTATCCAATGCAATGTTCAAAATAATGATAGGTGGCCTACTGCCATTTTACAAACCAGACAAACAGGGTTTAATCTGTAATTATGCGAATTTGGTTCATGAGTTTCCTTGAAATATCATTGTCGATTTCTTTGCTGGTTGCACTTTTAATTAAAAGATCCGACTTCATGGTTGCACAACGCTCAAAACTGGAATTGAGATAGCTAAAGTTCATTTCAAATCTTGCAGAGCTATAATTATATCTTCCTATTTTTAGCTCAATAAGAAAATTAATCCCGAACATTAAAGGTTTAAAGATTTCAAGATGGGTTCTTTGTACATGAGGATAAATCTTCATTTTATTAAGGCTTTGTCTTGAAAATCCCAATTCGTTGAGAAAATTGTAAATATGCCTTAAGGAATAAGCATAGTAAGCATGGGTCTCCATTACCATATGATCATTTACATCAGTTCCGGAGACCCTATATCGAATGGTACACATTAATGTTTCCTTGATAACTATACAGACTATAACTTTTTGAGCTGGTGTCTCTTTTTACGGCCGCCCGTTTGAAACGCTCTTGAAATGTTGAAACCAAAATGGATGTCGGCATCAAAGAACCCTCCTGTAGTCTCTGTTATAAAGCCCTTTTCTATCATGGTGATGGAATTGGAAAGAATCAACTGGAATACGTGTCCTCCCGTTTCAATATCCACTCCAAAAGCCAAGGAATTTTTGGTATTCAGGGATTCCAATGGATTAAAGGTGTAATAATACTCAGCATTGAGAGTGACCCTATTGCTGAGTTTTATTCTGTTTCCGAACCCGAGTGCAAAAATATCGTGTGGATCATCTTTGGTCCGAACCGTATTGTTGTGAATATAGGTGGGGCTCAATTGGATGGAAATCCCAGGTGATAATTTGCTGCCTATAAGCACTTGGGAGGTGTAATATAGCCGATCGTTGAAATCAGGTTTATCATTGGGGTCATAATCCTTTATAGATTTGTAGGCAGTGCTCCCGAAAAGTGAGATAGTGGCAGGAAAAGCGTTTTTTCCGGTGCTCTGACGTACTAGTTTATATTTGAAAAAGCCATCATAGGTTTTTTCAAAACTACTCCTTCCAATGCCCAACATAAAATTATCCGTCAGCGCATGTTCAAAGGCAAACCGGATATTGGATTGATCAAGACCAAATAATTCATCTACACCTAAATTTACCCTTCCAAAACGATGGGATATGATAAATTCCAATGTTCCCTTTTTCCGGTTTTCGACAGAATGACCGTTTAAAATTCGGGTTCCCTTAAAAGTAGATGAAACATAATTTTTGGTTTCCGGTGCCTCATCTTCTAAAATCCCCAAAAGATCTTGTGCATATGATGTGGCACCCAATCCCAATAGTGCTATGAGTATAATTGCTTTTTTCATTTGAATTAATTGTAGGGTTGATGAATGAGTTCGAAGGATACTTTTATAGTCTTGGCAATATTATTGGCCACAATAGATGGTATTTTGATTTTATAATCTTTGACTTCCACAAGGAAGCTGCCAGTTAGAACAATACTGTCATCCATTTTTTTAATGTTGGCTGTGGTTTCAATGGGTTTTGAAATGCCCCGTATGGTAAGTTCACCTTGAATAGTTGCAGTTTTATCATTTTCCGTCAAATCCCCTAATTCCAAAATTTTCCCTCTGAAAATAGCTTTAGGATATTTATGCGATTCCATGTAGTTTTCGTTAAAATGTTCCTGCATCAATGATTTTTCAAAAATGAAGGATTGAATAAGCAATGACACTGCAATCTCTCCATCTGATGTATCAACAATACTTAAGACTTGGTTGTTCTCCGCCTCGATGTCCTCCACGGGAGAATGGGAATAAAAAGAAATATTGCCCTGTTTGGTAATATATTTTTCTTGCCCGTGGGCTAACCCTATAAACAGGGCCATGAATAGTGTAAGTGTTAACGTTTTCATATTTTTCTAATTGACTAAAACACAGTTTATAAGTATTACATCCATTAGGTATCCGGTACAAATACCCTTTACCATGATTTCTTGGCCTTCGCGCAACGAAACCATTTTTTTATTTTCCGTACCCGATAGATGGCATATGATACTTCCCATGGAGTCTCCATTGTTCAATGTAATTGTACCATTGCCATTAGCGGTTCCAAGTTTTTGTATTTTGCCCGTGACTTGGATAATCTGCTCCAGATATTTTGTGTTGGCACTTATTTCATCACTCTCAAAATCCTCTAATAAGGTTTGGGAAAGCAATACAAGGTCCGGGTCGGATTCAGCCACGTTCACATGGGGCTTGTTGTACATTCTTAATGCTATATAGCCGCCAAGTACAATAAGTACAGCTACAAGAACCAATATGATTTTATTTTTCATCGCGCTATCATTTCATTAATTATTTGGCGCTCCATTGTCCACCCAACAACGAATCAATTCAATTTCTTCATTGGTCAATGCCCCCCCAATGGGCATGGTCCTATTCACTACCTGGGTCTTGACAATCCCCGCATTGGTGCTTACTCCCTGGTATGTCCTTAAATCGGGGAATTGGGTTCCACTGTGGCAACTCAAGCAATTATTGGCTATAATGGCTTGGATGTCGTCTGTATAAGAGGCTATACATGGTTCTTCTTCCATGCCCACCATGTCCTCAATGATCGTGTCCTCTTCCACATTGGTTTCACATGAGGTGAAGAAGATGATGAATAGGCCGGTACATAGCATACCAATACCCATGCTTATTTTGTTTCTCATTTTTTTTGTTTTAATGGGACAAAAGCATCCCGATTTGGTGTTATATGATTTTTAAGGAAAAATGGAAGGTGTGGTAAAGACGTAGTCCCTATTTTTTACTGGCAAATGGCATTCTATACAGCTTTGGGTAAACGACGGATCTTCACCAAAAGGCTTTAATTCCGTGCCTAACCATCTGGCCCATCCCCAGCCGTGGGTGTCCTTGTACTTTTTTGCATCCTTGAACATGAATTCGGCATGGACAAAGGATGAAGGCACTAACGCTGCCTCCCAATTTTCATCGCTACGTTGCTCCCAGATGACCTTGCCCAAGATGGCACCATCCGGCCATGGATTTATTTCATTATCATCTATGGCCTTGATGGCGATATCATTTCCTAAAATTACCCTGAGTGAATTATGGTCTACTCGGAAGGAACTACTGACTACTTTCCAGTTCCTATAGTCTTCAGGAAAAGGAATCCCATTTGGGGATTTTTCAATCTTTTTTTCTTTTTCTTTATTTTTTTCCCATCTCTCATATTGCTTCTCATAGCGCTCTTTGTACTCTGCGTTTCCTGTATTGCTGGCGAAATTGTTCAATCCCTTGATATAGGTTTCCAATTCTTCCTCTTGGTTTTGTGTCAATTTTGCTTCTGGGTGAACAAATACATATTCCTTTGGAGGCATTATATCCTTTTTTACCTTAGTCAACATATTGAAGAGGATAGTTACTTGCTCCTTTTCCGAATATGTATCCCATTCTGAAAAATTGATATGCTGCCTTCCCTTCTCTACATCCGCTTTTACCATGTTGGCAATTATAGGGAGTTTATGAAACCATTTTAATCGGGTTTCATTGGAGTGGCAGTCATAACAGGAATTACGGACAATATTTTTGATGTTTTCTGGAGTATCGCCAAAATCACTGGTTATTGGCGGGTTTACCACAACATTTCTAAACTGTGAACCCAGGATTGATAACCCAATAAGAAAAATAAGAAGTAAAATATATCCTGATACTTTTTTGTTCATCTTTAAAAACTTTTTAGTGTATAAACCCGCACTTCAAATAACCAACCAATAAACTTATCTGTCCATGCTATGTATTAATTACTAGGAGCCGTTGGTGTGTCCACATTGGCAATAGGCCATACGCCTGGGGCAGGGAAGCTCACCCCTTTGTTGTCCCCTCGCTGATCATCTTGTCCGAAGTAGTACAACGGCCATCCCTTATAGGTCAATTGAGTTCTGCCATATACATTAATAGTCCCAAAATCTTCACTGTTCAGAATGCTTGGAATTTTATCCAAAGTGATTTCCGCAATGGGCCATACCCCATTGTTGGAAAAGTCTTCAGCGGTAAAGTTGTTCTGTCCGTTGGTATCATTTGCAAACGTATAAAGGGTCCTTCCATTGATGTCAACGATGTAGCTGGTCTCTCCATCTCCCTCTGTGTAATCATCAATGTAGTTTTTACCATCATGTCCTACCAATTGTTCTTTTGCATACATTAGGGAATAATCGGGTTTGGCCACGTACCAAACATGGTTTACATCGTCCCCATTGGTGTCGCCAGGAGTGTTATCGCTCATGTAATAGTATAGTGGCCACCCCTTGTAAGTGGTTTGCTTGGCCCCGTCCTGTCTTGTGATTTCACCAAAGTCCGAAGCGGAAAGTCCTTCGTCCAAAATCAGATCTTCTTGGTAAAACACTGGCCAAGTATCGATGCAGTTTCCAGCTTCTCCACAAGCAGATTGTCCATCTTGGTCTTTGGAGAAGAAATACAGCGAGTTCCCTCCAATGTCTGTTAAGATTTTACCATGGGTATCATTGTCAGCTAGTTTTACCGTAGCTTCTGCCTCAGCTTCAGGAGCGGGGGGAGTGTCCACATTGGCAATTGGCCATACGCCTGGCGCAGGGAAGCTCACCCCTTTGTTGTCCCCTCTCTGTCCATCTTGTCCGAAGTAATACAATGGCCACCCTTTATAGGTCAATTGGGTTCTGCCATATACATTAATAGTCCCAAAATCTTCACTGTTCAGAATGCTTGGAATTTTATCCAAAGTGATTTCAGCAATGGGCCATACCCCATTATTTGAGAAATCAGGGGCCGTGAAATTGTTCTGATCTTTGGTGTCATTGGTAAAGGTGTACAGGGTTCTACCATCGATGTCGACAATATAACTGGTTTCGCCATCGCCAACCGTGTAGTCGCCTGTATAGTGATTGCCATCGTGTCCAACCAGTTGTTCCTTCGCATACATTAAAGAATAATCGGGCTTGGCCACGTACCAAATGTTGTTCACGTCGTCCCCATTGGTGTCTCCCGGGGTGTTGTCACTCATGTAATAGTATAGTGGCCAACCTTTGTAAGTTGTTTGTTTATCACCATCTTCCCTGGTAATCTCGCCAAAATCTGCTGCCACAAGGCCTTCACCCAGTGTCAAATTCTCTACATAGAAGAGGGGCCAAATGTTGATGCAATCACCTGCTTCCCCACAGGCAGATTGTCCATCCTGGTCTTTAGAGAAGAAGTATAGTGAATTGCCATCACCGTCTGTTAGGATTTGACCGTGAGTGGCATTGCTTGCCAATTGCACACTTACTGTTGGTTCGGGTGTTGGTTCGGGTGTTGGATCCGGGTTTGTTGTTCCATAACCGTTGTCATCACTACTACAACCGTGCAGTAAAAACATTGATGTCACGAACAGAAGAATTGCTTTTTTCATGATTATTTACATTTAAGAGATTTACTTGTGCAAATGAACCCATATCAACCTCTTACCTCAAAAGAAAACTCCGTGACAGGGAAAAAAGCGCCGTGAAAGGGATAAAATAACCTTGAAAAAAAGGAGACTTCTTTTTGAGTTTCTTTTGTCACTTTTGTGACTTAACTTTTAAATGGATATATCTATTTTTAGCAACAAAATGTGCCAAATGAAGAAAGACAAACTCTATTTATTGACTTTTTTATCCTTGCTGGTTATTGTTTTTGTTACTGCTTATTTCAGTATGAATTACTTGGTAGGCCTTAGTACAGAACAATTTCTCAAAATACAATTGGAATCCAGTAAGCGTGAGGCACAAGAACTGGCCAAAATGATTACCTATCAAATCGATAATGAAATAGATGAGGAAACCATAGTACGAAACTTTCAAAATAGCATTGAGAACACGAACACCCAAGCGGGATTTGTCTGCATGTTTGATTGGTCCGGTAAGGAAATTTGTCATCCCGATCCGGAAAAAATAGGTAAAATAACCGGACCGAATGAATCCTATGTGAAAGGGGTGGGTCAAGAAGTGAATTCCAAAGACTTTTATACGTATTTAAAAAATCAAGAAACCGGTGGGGGGGTACGAGATTTTGAAGACCCCAGTAGAGATTCAGAGATCATTTACCTATATCCTGTAAAGAATACGGATTGGATTGTCGCGGCGCATGCTAATATGAATAAGATTCATGAAGAGATAGAAAGTGTCCAAGACCACTTTCTTGTTGTGCACGTATTAACAGGGTTGGCTATTGTTTTTTTATCGTTGGTAATGGTTCGATCTATTGGAAGTTCCTATGAAAGACAACTGGAACAGAAAAATGAAAAACTCTCTGAAGAGGTATTGAGCCTCACAAAATTAAACCATGATTTGGCAGCATACAAGAAAAAACTGGAAGCTACAGATACAAGTAGCTTAAAACCGGACGGTTCAGAGGGAAAGAAAAGAGTATTGACCTATTTAAAAAATGAGTTGGTCTCACTGAGCATCGAGGATATCGCTTATATCTTCACTGAAAACACAGTCACCTACGTAAAGCGATTGGACGGAAAGGTTACTACTAGTAACAATAGTTTGGAAGAACTCTCGAATGATTTAGACGACTCCCAGTTTTTCAGGGCCAACAGGCAATTTATCCTCTCCATCAACGCCATTCATAAGATTTTGAGGTATGGTAACAATCAGTTGAAAATTGAAGTGGTGCCAGAGTCCGACATTAACATCATCGTTAGTAAGAATAAGGCATCGGAATTTAAAAAGTGGCTGAATTCATGAATGTTGTGTAACTACTGCCATATAATACGGAAGACATAAGAAAAACTGTATTGCTCATTATTTCAATTTAAAATAAAGATAACGGCTTGTTTCTGTTCAGTACGACTCAAAAAAGTCAACCTTAAACGTTCCTAAATTGCCATTAACTTATGTTAGAATGAAAGGGTGATGCCAATTGTAGGCTATGTGTTTTTCTATGTATCCCAATAAGAAACGGTTTTCATATCACTTGGCTGGAAGCAATCATTGAATTCTATGTATTTATTGAATTGTCTTGATTTTGATGCGATAGGATTTCGGAGATAGGGAGGCATTCCTTTTAAAGAATTTACTGAATCCATAGAGTGTCTTGAACCCTAATATTTGGGCAATTTCCTTGATGGAAACCGTATCCCGGAGCAACGCTTTGGCCTCCTCCATAAGAATCGTCTTAATATGTGCCTTGACCGTTATGCCCGTATGTTTTTTGACCGTCTTGGAAAGATGATCTGGTGTTACGTTAAGACAATTTGCGTAAAACCCGACTCGGTGCTCCCTTTTAAAATGGATGGCCAATAAACCCATAAATTGAAGTACTAGCATATGTCCTGCTGTATGTGTAATGGAAGGAACTTTACCATCTTTTCGGAAAAGATCGCTCAATTCCCATAATAGCATGTAAAGCCCATGGCGAAGGACATAACCATGGGCCAAGGAAGTTGTTGGAAAGCTGACTTTGGTCCCTAATAATTGTAATAGGAGGAATAACCAAGAAACCTCTTTCTGCATAAGGTCAATGGACTGGAAGTTACTGCTCCATAGTCTTATAAGTGAATAGGGGAGCGGTCTTATGCCATTTTCAAGAACATATTTCATGGTAAAGCCGAGTACTCCGATATGTATTTTCGGGGAAGGCTTGTCCATGGACCAAGGTTCTTCTTTCGATATTAATAAGAGCTTGCCGGGATGTATCCTAAAATGATTCCCGTTGACTTGCAATTGTGCCTTACCCTTTTTAATAAGCAATAGGATAAAATAGTGAGGGTCAAAGGATGAGTTGGCTGACCGTACCAGGTTCTTATCCTTAATAAAAAGAATCAGTAACCCATGATTTAGGCGCTTGTCTAAAGTCTTTGGTGGTTTCAATTGCGGTCAAGGTTTCTTCATTTTGTAAATCTTGACATCAAGGCGGTCACAATAATGAAAAGATTGCATAACACATTTATGAACAAGAGCCAAGCCAGTTTCTCGGGATGTATGCTCTTGGCAACCCCTTCATAATTGTAATGATCCACAAGTTCATCATAACCGAACAGGTCTATAATGATAAAGATGGCCGATAGATTGAGAACAGCCAAGAATATGCCCCATATAATCCCCCATTTCCGTTTTCTATCCAAAATGATTTCAATCATTACTCTTGGATAAATGGTTTTGCTGTAATAGTGGAGCGGGATACAATTCTTTAATATGATTCATGACAGATTGGATTACCACACTGGCATTTGGGGTGGAAATATCCCAATCTTCGTCTTCAACCTCACTTGCACTTTCAGAAGTTGCCATAGGATGACTAGCATGTCGAATGATGGAAGTAAAGGTGAGGATGACCTGCTTATCGAAATCCGTAAGTACAGGGTCATCCATAATTTGTGCTTCGTAGGAAATCATACTATGGTATAACACGGCATATTCCTTATGCTGGATATTACCTAAGGTGTGGACGAAATCCATTATATGGGACTGCACTTTGTGGCTTACACCGAGGTCTTTGACGACTATTTGTAAGTTTGGCCCCTCCAATTCCTGCCATGTCATATCATCAAAGGAGGTATCATTAAGTTGATTGCTCCGATAAATTCGTCCTATCTCGTCATAGGGGTTGTCATTGTTATCTGGGGACAAAGTCATGTTTGTTGTCTCGGGTTTGAGTTCCTCAAAGATGTGGTAGTTAGTTGTTTGTTCATCTGGACTACAGGCAATGCATAGTAAAAGAATTATTGTTATGGTATATACAGATTGTTTCATTTTTGATGAGTTATTAAATTACCGATTATTGATTCGGTCCATACTCACCCGGGTAATCAGAACCTTTATCCTCCGGAGAATTCCGGTGGTCGTGATCATTGAATTCACTATAAAACTATGGGCAAAAGTAGTGTTCTTGCAAAGGTTTGTTCGGCGCTTTCAGGAAAATGACTGGATGGATTCCAGAAAACGTCCTACCTGCTTTTTTTCAATTTTGTAGGTAAAAACGTACAGTTATTGTATCTTGGGGAGTGGCTGCCCAGAGTTGGTCGTCGATGAAGCATAGCTATTCGGCCCCTTGGGAGCTGATTTAGGGTTCATTCCACTTTCACATACCATTACCAAGGCCTATGATTGGAAAACGGTTGTCATTTCTGTTTCTATTAGCCATGTTCACTATGAAGGGCCAAGAGCCCTTTGACATGGCTTCCGATACACTTACCGATTTGGGGTACGACGTGCTGTTTGATAGAATTAAAAGTGCAGCGAAGGGTTCAAGGAAACAAGGTGGATATCTTCACGCCTATTTGGCCAAAGCCAAGGTAGAGGACAATTTAGGAGAATTGGTGCAAGGATATAAAAACTACCTTCACCGCTCAGTAGGGAGAACCAAGCTAGCTTATGCGGACAGTATGGTGTTAACTTCCAAAAAAGCAGGGAAGCCCGATTTGATTGGAGCGGCCTATCTCACCAAAGGGATTGTGTTCTATAATTCCAAAACTTATAAAGAGGCCTTGGAAAACTATCTTTTGGCCGATCAGTATTTGGCAGGGACTACGAATGCCTATTTGCAGCACAAACTCAAATACAATATCGCCCTTGTGAAATACTATACAGAACACTATGACGAAGCACTTGACCTACTCAGGTCCTGCCGTTCGTATTTTCAGGAGAATAGTGTCCCTGGGTATTTGAATACCCTGTTGTTGCAGGGACGTTGTCATCAACAGATGAAGAATTATGGGCTGAGCCGTTCCGTTAACCGATTGGGCCTGATGGAGGGTGAAAGATTGGGCTATCCGGACTTGACTTTATATTTTCTGCAGTCCGAGGGAATTAACCATACCATGGAGGGGAATTATCTATTGGCACTAGCCCATTTGGACAGTAGTCTGCACCTTATCCGTGCCAGAGGAAACGATTTTGCCAATGAGGTGCTGAGCGAATTTTACCTTGGAAAAAGTCATTGGGAGTTGGGGCATCGGGAAAAGGCGGTGGAATATTTCAAAAAAGTAGATGCCAGTTTTACGAACCGAGGCTATATGAAAGCAGAGCTACTGAGTGCTTATCCCTATCTTACGGAGTACTATTCCTCTTCGAAAAACCAAGAACTTCGATTGCAATATCTAAAGAAACATATAGAGGCCATAAATTTTATGCGTTCCCAGAGCCAATATTTGGATGACAAGATAAAGGATGGCTATGACCTGAAAGGAATCCAACGGGAGAAGCAGTATATGGAGCGAATTTTATGGATAAAGGAGAGGAGGGAGCATATAGGTATTGCCATTGGGCTATTTTTAATTCTTTTATTTATAATGCAGGCCTATCGATATCAAAGAGCTCGAAAAATATACCGCAAAAGGTTTGAAGCCATCATTAATGGTCAAAACCCACAACCTAAGAAGCCAAAAGTAAAGAACAATTTCCCTTCTCAAAAACTAGAAATCTCCAAGGAGAAGATTGATATGGTTTTGGCCAATCTAGAAGACTTTGAAAAGAAAAGAAAGTTTCTGGATAAAAAAATGTCAGCAAGAAAGCTGGCGGTCATTTTAGAGGTGAACAATAAATACCTTTCCCTGATTATCACCCATTACAAGGGAAAGCACGTGATGGAATATATCAATGATCTTAGGGTAGACCATATCATTGCACAAATGAAACAAGATCGAAAACTTGCCCATTATAGTAATCGTTCATTAACTGAGGAAGCAGGGTTCAATAGTGAACGTACCTTTACCAAGGCCTTTAAATCGCGAGTGGGTATTACCCCCATATTCTTCATGGAACGGTTAGAGGCAGAGCAGAATGTCGGGTAGAAGGGCATAACATTCTGCTACCTGTGGGACTATACCCGAACAGGGGTATACAAAAATCACAACAAGGGTGTTTTTTGGGTGTGACCACTCGGGGCCGGGCTTTTCATTGCAAGGCCCTACCCATCGGAGACAGGGCTATTCACTGTAATCCCTGACATATTGGAGGTTGGGAAAATTGGGGGCTGAACCAATGCTGCCTGCCGGATCATCCTTGCCCTTTGATGACAGAACACGTTGCTAGCGAGAATTTACTTTGTACTCATCGATTCTAGTACAAAATCCGCTCTTTCTGTAACGGTTGTTTTGGGCACTTCCACGAGATCGTACTGATAGCTTCGGTACGTTTGGATCATTTTGTTATAGGTAAAGACTGCCTCGTTCCAATCTTGTTTTCGCTGGGCATCGGTTTGGTAGATGTCCTTCCATGGTGGCAATATGAATACCTGGTTGTTGTATCTGGTTGTTTCAGCAAAAGTCTTCATTTCGTTAGTAACGGGGATACCTTCCAGAGCAGCACAGCAAAGGGCATCCAAAAAGCCACGGTCGAAAAATACAGGTTCGGTGCCGGTATAACCATGGATTACTTTTTCAAAACTCTCAACCGACCGCTGATACAGTAATTCCATATAGTTTTTTTTGTTTTTCCAGGGAAGGAAATCACCATTGATAGCTTGTTGTTCTTGTATCAGTTCACGGGCGATTTCTGGGACAACGCTAAAGCTCCTGTTCTTTAGTTCATCCAAAAGGGTTGTCTTGCCCACACCTGGGCCGCCTGTGATGATATAAAACGGATTATGGTTTTTGGTATGTTTCAAGGTTGACGAAAATAGATTGGTTTTATCCGGTTTTTTTAATGGTCGGCAAAATTACAGACTTCTGGGGAATCGAGTAATCGCCATCGGATGATGGGAATAAGGGTTCCATCAATAGGTGTCGCAAAGTAAACGTCGCAGCCTGTCTTCGGACAAGGGACGGCATAAAGCCGTTCCTGTCGTCCCTTTATATTCCGTTTCCTTGCCACTCCACAGCCTGTCTTCCGTTTGGTGCGTCCGGCACATATTGTTTAACCTTAAATCCATAAATTATGTATTTGAACAGATTGCAACAGGACGAGGTCTTTGTACCAACACAAGTAAGACCTTTTGAAGAAATGACCGGAATGCCCACTAGGAAAGGCATGGAACAGGCTATTGTGAGTAATGGCAAGATTGTGAACGTTGTCTCCAAACGCTACGGGCACATTCCCAATGAACTGTTTTTTGGGAAGGCCGAGGCGCGGGTCATCAAAACCGGTCTGGCGTACCAACGTCAGATCATCAATCGTTTGGACCGGAGCTTCAGCATGGACTTCATCCTGACCGATAGCACCCAGTTTTCCGTGGGGCAGCGCGAGGATGCCATTCTGCCCATGCTCCGCTTTACCAACTCCTACGATGGGAGCGAAAGGACTTCGGGACATTTTGGGTTCTATCGCAAGGTGTGCTCCAATGGCCTGCACGTGGCACAGATGGAGATCGGTTTTTCGATCAAGCACCATAAGAACAGTGTGAACCTGATCATGCCCGAACTGGAAGGACTTTTTCAAAAGTTCATGGACAATGAGTTCTATACCATCTCCGATAGATTCCACCAAATGATGACCGTGGAGCTTTTGGATACCAAGGCCTTTGTGAAAGAGGTACTCGATAAGACCCCACTCTTCCGTTATGAATGCAGTGATACCAATGATGATCCCTCTAAAAGAGCCCGTGAAGTCCTTGATATCCTTGATGACGAGGCCACTCAACTTGGTGTGACACCAAACCTTTGGTTGGGTTATAATGCCTTTAATGCGGTACTGCATAGCAGTCTCAAAAAAAGCTTTTCACGTCAGGAAAGACTGGACAAGGAGTTGTTCCAGACCGTTTATGAAATGGCCTAATGCCAGCTAAGGCCCCTCCGGTGCCTAGGTAAAACCGGAGTTTTTAAGGGATGTTACGATGTTGTGTCAAGTTGTCTTTTATAGAGGGGTAGGGGATGGATATTTTTTATGGACCATGTCTTTTAGGGTCAAATAAGCGGGTTCATTGCCACATCACGCTGTCTTTATCAGCCGTTTGTGCCCCCATCACCCGCCAGGTGCTGGCCCATCCTTGACCGTGGTGTGGCAACTATATGGTAAAATTACTAAAAAGGATTGGTGATGTCATTGATATAGTCGATGATAAAAGGACTTACCTGCTCTGTACTGTCTACCCCATCCCATCATAAAGGTTTCCACAAAGCCTTTTACCTTGCCCAATACCCTTTCGGATGAGGTGGCCCTATCCCTAAGGCTGGGCCTTTCTTTTATTACAGCAATGATCTCATCCCGTAAGGGCTCCTTTTCCGTAAACAAGTAATTACTGACCAGATCGACTAATTTCTGGTAATCCAAGTTTTCGTCTTTGGCCAATTGAAGTATGGCCTTTTTCTTCTCTATGGTCCAAAAGGACTCGAATTCATTGGCCACCAGTTCGGAGTCCGTTATCAATGGTAGATTTTCTGTTATAAACTTTTCGATCAGTTCCTTTTTGCTCCTTAATTGCGTTTCTGAGCCCAACATGTCCGAAATCGCTTTTCGTTTCTCTTCTTGCTCCTTTGGCTCCGCATCGTGAAGTTTGGCCAATAGGGTCAAAATATACGTGACATTTATTTCATCCCTTCGGATCAGTTCCAGTTCAAAATCGATGTCGTTTAGAATGGATACCTTCTCCTTTTGGGTTTCCGATCGTATGGTGTCAGATAGATTCAAGTACTTGCTCTTGTAGTTTTCAAAGGTCTGCTCATCCATGCCAAGATCGTCAAAACTGAACTCCGTAAACGTACCAAGTACATTTTTTACCCGCATCAACTCCCTAAAAGCCTTAACAAATTCCAGTTCTTCCGCTTCGGATACCAAATCGTTAACACTGTCAAAAGTGGGGACAATGGCCCTTACACGTTCCACGGCCTCATCAAACTTTTCAATATAATCCCCATAGGGCTGCACAATGATTTCCTCCTTGGTCCGTTCATTGAAAAGCCTGGACAGGGAGCTGGAGGGCCTTCAATCACGATTGCTCGCATTGGTCAAGAAAACGCGGCAACGGCAGCTTACCAACCTGAAGAGCATACCGGGACTCGGGGACAAAACAGTGGCTCTTCTGATCGTGCTAACAGAGGGCTTTACGAAATTCGAGAATGCTGGGCAGCTTTGCAATTATTCAGGTATAACTCCGACGACCAGGCGTTCGGGCAGCAGTGTACGGGGAAAGAGCAGGATAAGCAAGGTAGGGAACAGGAAATTGCGGAATCTTCTATTTCTATGTGCCTTCTCGGCATGCAAGCACAATAAGGCATGTAAGGAAATCTATGAACGTTTGACAGGGAAGGGGAAGAGCAAGAAGCTGGCTTTGATAGCGGTATCCAACAAACTGTTGAAGCAGGCATTTGCCATTGCAAAATCAGGGCTGCCCTATGATGAGAACTATGTGTCGAGATTGGCTTAAAAAGACTTGTTTTTTAACTCAGTTCTTTGTTGTGCACAGTATTTTTAATTTTTTCTACTATTTCCATCTCCAAAAACTTCGGGTTCTTTGGAATAATCTCGATTTAAATCAACTTTGCATAGTTCAAACTTTTCCTCAATTGTTAAATTCGCTCGATATTCCTTTTCGTATTCATATTGTTTTCTTCCCTCAAATGAATTTATATCCAAACTATAACTAAATCTTTTATATTGTCTTTTTAGTGTTTCAGACCAACTTACTTTTGGAAAGTCCTTTGGCTTTTTATTCTCAAAAATTTCTTGACAAACTAAAAAAGCACTATTAAAGTCAAGCAAGTCCAAGTTAGAAATCCAACCTTTTGAGCATAAGTAAACAGGTAGTTCATAAACATAATTGTCGCCTTTTTTTATAACGCTCCAAATTTCAGAAATACTGAACTCAACAGGTGCATTATTATCTTTTGTTGTTTCAATTCCATTGTCGGTAATTGTCCAACGTCCTATTTTAATCTTTTTCTCCATATTCAATGAAATCCCAAGGAATTTCTTTTTTAAAGGTCTGAATACATTCCTCCATTAATTCGAGCGGAATATTTTCTTTAAAAATCCGTATTGTTCTTGTTTTTTCCGTATCGTCTCTAAATATTTCCGCAATCAACTCGTCATTTCGATAGATTTCAACTCCAATTCCGTCGCGTTCATTTACGTCACTTGCAATTATAACTCTATCTTTATTTTCTTTCATTTGCGTTCTGTTCAGATATTGTGCACAACGGTTCGTATAACCGCCAGTTACGAGTTAATATGCCTTAATTTTCGGTTTAGCACTAGCCTTAGCAATTCCGCGTGGATTCGGACGTAGTCGAATCCGCCGTAATTGCGGTTAGCATCTATGTAAAAGCAGCCTGTCGAGTATCTTTAAGATTCACCAAAATCAAAAGATATGAAAACACAACAGACCGCCTGTCCCAAGTTATTCATTGGTATCGACATACACAAGCGCAGTTGGAAGGTCCACTGTTCGACGGATTTGTCAGGTGGACGCACCTTTTCCATGCCTCCCGATCCTGGGAAACTATTCGAATACGTAGAGAGGCACTATCCGGATTACGATGTGTCCACGGCCTACGAAGCGGGATGTTGCGGTTACAGTGCGCACCGCGCCTTTGTGGGCTATGGTTGGAGCTCATTGGTCGTCAACCCTGCGGATATTTTCAGAAAGGGCAAGGAGCGCCATACCAAAACCGACCGTATCGATGCCCAGCTGATCGCCCGGGAACTGAAGGACGGCCGCCTGGAGGGCATCGTGGTCCTCGATAGATGTAGGGAGCAGTTGCGGAGCCTTTTCCGTCGCCGCAACGACCTGGTCAAGGACATGCGCCAGATCAAGAGCTACATCAAGATGCAGCTGTTGTATTGCGGGATAGTTGTTCCCGAGGAGTTCGACAATGACCATTGGAGCCACGGTTTCAGGGACTGGTTGGACGGCCTGGAGTTTGAATACGATGCGGGCAAAGAAGTATTGCACAGTCGTATGCGCACATTTCGGTTCGTCGACCAAGAGTTCAGGGACGTGTCCACCCTGTTGAGACGCCATACCAAGGCACACTTTAAAAAGGGTTACATGTTGTTGCGCAGCATACCGGGGATAGGCCCCATCGTGGCCAGTGGCATCTTGAGCGAGCTTGGGGACCTCCGCAGGTTCAACAACATCAAGCAGTTGGCGGGCTATGTGGGGCTGGCCCCGGGCATCTACCAAAGTGGGGATGCCATGCGGCACACGGGGGTGAGCATGCGGGCGCACCGATTGATAAGGAGCTATTTCATCGAGGCCTCCTGGCAGGCGATCAGGACGGACCCGGTGATGCAGGGGTACTATCGCAGGCACCGGGGCAAGAACGTGAAATCGGTGATCGTCAAAGTGGCCCGAAAGCTTTTGAGCCGGACATTGGCAGTTATAAAGACGGGCGTTCCCTATGAGATAGGGGTAGTGGAATAAGGAAATTTAAACGGATTGAAGAAACATAACAAAGCTCACAATAGAAGTAGAGAAGTTCGGATCACAGAACAATGTAGGTGACTATGAAGAATAGATCACATCGGTTAGCAAGTGACCAAACTTATTATAGCTTATAATCATACAGATGCTGGTGAACACTGAAAAGAAGTGTATCACATATAGGATGCCGAGCAAGTTATATTAAAAGAAAAGAGGGTGGTTTAAGTAAAAAAGAAAATATTATTTAACTTTAGAGAACTGGACTAGGGCTTTTCATAGGATACATTGTTGCCTGTAGTTTTTATATCATAGTTAGTTTTTTTTCTTTGATTAATTCGTAAGCGATTGTTATAGCATCTATTCCTTCATTCCAACTTGGGAACTGATTTTTAAAATGCTTAATCATATTAATAAACCTTCTTCCTTGATGCAATTTATTTGTTTCGTTTTCAGTTAGGCCTTTGAATTCAGATAATTTATTAATCACTTCAACTAAGTTTTCTCTCGGTTCAATCAAATTATTATTGTTAGCGTGCATTCTTATGCTAATTTCAAATAATGCTGCTATTCCGTAAATTGAATCAGGAATATCAGTATCAGTTATTTTTCCGTACTCATTATAGCAATCGAGATAAAATTTTTGAAGAGATGGATTCGCATTAAATAATCCCAAAAAATCAAAGTCATCTTTCCTTGCGATGTTGTCGGATGTAATTTTTCCTTTGTTATAAACAACTGTATGAGGCACTTCTCCTTTTACAGAATTGATAAACTCAAAATAATTTCCGTGTCTAATCATTTTAAATTCAGGGATGAATTTGTCAATTTTCGCTTTGGATTTTAAAACTTTCAGCATATAACCAACCGTAGTTGCAAATGGGATTATTAATTCTTTCATTCTGATTCTTGGTTTCGCAAATTACAGGCAACGGTCTATGAGTAGTTGCGTGGGTTAGCACTTAACTTTGCAAGTACACACCAAACTGAAAATCCGCGAGGATTTTCAGAAGTAGGCGAGAACAAGCAATTACTTATAGCCATCTTTGTTGGCAACTGGCTTTTATTTTTCCGATTCTACATATTTTTTAAAATTTCCTAAAATAGCTTGCCATCCTGCTCGTTGTTTTTCGTCCGAATTAGTTCCTTCTGCATCGAAAGTTTCACTTATGGTCACTTCATTTCTATTTTCTGAAAAGTCAATTTTCACAAATCTTCCATCGGCCATTTTGTATGTTATTAATTCCTTTTCGATTATTTTTTCATAATCTCCAGTAAAATCGAACCCCATACTACCATCTTTGGCTTCCATTCTCCAAGAGAATTTACCATTTGGTTTTAAATCATTTTCAGCTTTTGGACAGCACCATCCATCTGTGGCAAAATTCCAATTCTTGATGTGTTCAGGTTTGGTCCAGAAATCCCAGACTTTATTAATGTCTGCTTTTATAGTAGTTTGGACAGTTATTGTAGTATTTTTTGATTTCATTTTATTTATAGTTGGTTTTAAACTATTGCTAAATTCCGATTACGAATGATGTTATTGATTTTATTTTCACACCTCTTGCCCCTTTAAATCTGTAGAAGTCCGAGAACGCATATTTTTTCCCGTCTTGCATTTTCATGATTCCGCTTGCCGCTCCTTCCTTTCCATGAGACAATATTTGCTTAAGAACTAATTCGCTTACTTTTTCGGGTTTCATTTTTTCCAATTCCACAGTTAACTTTTCTTTCCCTTCGATTTTTTTGTCGCCAATTATATTCCAAACAATATCATCTGTTACGCTATCGACAATAAATTCAATGTTTCCTTTTGCAAAAGCAATATTAAAATCTTTTAGAAATTCCATTTTCGGTGAATTTCCACAATTCGGACTTGAGATAATTTTTGTCATTCCCTAAATGTTTGATTTCAGTTCGGTTTTTTAGCTTGTTGCCAACGGTCTTGTATAAGCGCAGTAGCGGTTTTTACGCACTAACTTTTTGGCTTAACAACGACCTTAAATTTATACTATTTCTTTGGTTTTATCACTTTTCCCGCTATTGCGCTTATACGTTGTTGTACATAGTGCTTTTGCGCTCAGTTTGTAGCGTTGGCAGAGACATACTCTTTTACAGTTTGGGTTGTGCGCTGGATGTTGCGACTGTAAATGTGTGTGGCTCGTAGCATTGGTTAATTCTGCGTTTCATTTACTCGATTAACAAATTGTTCCAATATCATAATATCAGCTCGATGTTCTGGTGGGAAACTTGATAAATATGCTTTGGGTACTACCAATTGCACATTGTATTGTTTCATTTCAGCAAGTTGGTTTTTCGATATTCCTTGTTGAAGAGTGAACAAGTGTTTTGTTTCTATTCTGTCAGCTTCATTTAAAATTTGTCGCCACCTGTCTTTACAAGTCGTTTTTGATGCCAACAAAATCAATTTATTTTCATTAAAGCTCGGATTGTGGTAAGCCTCAATATTTGGAAATAGGAAGTCAGGTTTTTTATTGTTTTCTGTGGTTACTTGAGTTTGAAAATTAAGTTCCGATATCCTAAATATCTCTTCTAAGTGGTGTTCGAGAGATTTTCCTGCACGACTTTTTCTGCGATTAAGGATTGTGTTGGCAGAAATAACCAATTCTTCAACAGAGGGAAAAGGATTTTTAATCAACTCAGCATACCTGTCATTTTCCAATGTTTTGAACAGGTCGTATTCCGTTTCAAGCCACTTTAAAATCTGTTTATCTGGATTCGCCTTAATTTGACTTGGCGTTACACCAAAGGAATTGATGTAACAATTTCTCGCATTTGTTGCTATTTCTAAAGTTGGTGGAAAATCGACGGCCAAAGCATTTATATATTGTAAAAAGCAACCAATTAATTGTTCTTCAGCTGTTTGCTCTAATTGCTTAGGTATTATTCCATTGGTTTCAGTAGATGAAATGTTTAGAGCAGTAAAAAAGTCCTCTATATCTTCATCTGTGCTTAAAACAAATGCCTCAAAGTAGTCGTTCGACCTTTTGGAAATTACAAGCAAATCACCAACATTATCGTCTGTTAAGTACGGAAAACCTCTTCCAAACCGAGTTAAGCGATACTCATTCCTTGTGCCTTTTCCGTAATAAATAAATCTGCTTGTCGTTTCAAAATCATCTTGCCATTTAATCGTGGCAAAATGGTCTTTGTTCGAGCCTTTTTCTCCCTCTGTTTCAAAAAATAATGGCCAAGAGCTTTTGTGCAAGTGAAAACCAGCTTGATGTCCTCCAGTTGAACCTGTATCGTTAGGCTTAATGAATTTGCTAAATGCTATTTCAGACTGCTGTGCTGATTGAATTGCTTTCTCTAATATGCTCATTTAATTTTGAAAGTTCTTTTACAATGTTGTTGCCGACTGCTTGTATCAAAGGCATTACAACAGAGTTGCCAAATTGTTTGTATGCTTGGTTGTTTGAAACAGGAATTATAAAATTATCTGGAAACCCTTGAAGCCTTGCACATTCTCTTGGTGTCAATCTTCTTGGATTCTTACCTCTTTGCGGAATTAATATTTCTGCTCCGTCTTTATAATACCGTGCACTCATTGTCCTCGATATTCCATTGAGGTCAGTTAATCCAAATCCAAATCCGTTACCTTTTGCTTGGTGCTTTTTCTTGTATTCTTGAAGATAATTCCACAATTTGTCTGAAAGCGTGTATTTATCGTCCACTTTTCGTTGAAGAATTTCTCGAATGGCAAAATTTGCAACTTCGGGCTGTGGAAATTCAAAGGTTTCTTTGCCTTTGAAAACCGATTTTTTGAAACCAACAATGATTATTCGTTCACGGTGTTGTGGAACATAATATTTGCCGTCCAAAACTTTGTAATGCAAGGAATATCCTAATTCGGTCAGAGTTTCGGTAATTATTTTGAATGTTTTTTTCTTATCGTGAGAAACAAGATTTTTGACGTTTTCGAGCATAAAAGCCTTTGGCTTTTTGTGTTTTATTATTCGAGCAATGTCAAAAAATAATGTTCCTTGGGTTTTATCCAAAAAACCGTGTTGTCTTCCAAGCGATTTTTTCTTTGAAACGCCAGCAATTGAAAATGGTTGGCAAGGAAAACCACCCAATAAAATATCGTGGTCTGGAATTTCTTTTTCTGAAATTTTAGTTATGTCTCCAAAGGGGACTTCGCCAAAATTCGCCTCGTAAGTTTGTTTTGAAAACTTGTCCCATTCACTTGAGAAAACACATTTTCCGCCATTATTCTGATATGCAAGTCGTATTCCTCCAATTCCAGCAAACAAGTCGATAAATTTGAAAGTCGGATTTTTCGGTGGCGGAAAAGGAATATCCCATTCGATAGGTAAATAATATTGAAAATCAGGTTCTTTCAGGATGTTATTTTCCTCGTGAAGTTCTGTAAGGTATTCAGTTGCAGTTGGCTTAAAATATTGTGAAACACCATTTTTGTGATTCTGAAAATAGTGCGTTAAGTACGCCAAATCGTTGTCAACTATTTTGTCAACTTTGATTTGTAACTCTTTTTTTATTTTCGAATATTTCTTGGCCATACTAATGCGTAAAGAAACAAAATTCTGAAAGCAATTCACAACATATTCAGTCGTGTTTGTTCACAATCTTGTTAACGGTTTTTCGAGCGCAAAGGCAGAAACAGCTCTTTTATTTTTCAGCTTGGGATGGTGGGTTTGGGAAAAATAAATGTGCTGTTTTAGCGGTGGGATTGCATTATGTACAACGCCCTGCTAAACCCAGAACGTTATCAAATTGCTTTTAGGTAATGTTGGGTCGGGTTTTTGGTGTTTTCAATCGTGGAGCCGAGGACTTACAGTCCCGACTGCATTGGCAATTTGGTTTAGCAGGGCGTTGGGACGGATGCCCAAGGGGCGGGAATTGCGGAGCAATGTAGCTACTTGGTTGAGGCCGGAGGCTTTCAAATTCCGTCCCAACGTTCTGTGTATGGTGTCGTAGCATCCCGCAGGGTGCTATGCACTATACACCTTGTTGTATGCCGTTTTTATTTTATTTATTACGTTCTTCTTAATCGTTTGCTTTGCAAGCTCTTTTGCAAAGCTTTGGATTGAGCATTGGCTTGTGCGGCTTTGGAAATGTGCTTGAAAATTGGGCTGGCTATTCATATTCTGTGTCTCATCATTTCATAAAATGGAAATAGAAGTTTAAATACTGTTAGCATTTCACTTGGCATGTTGGTCTCGGACATTTCATCATTCTGGATTTCATAATCTCTTCCTATGATAAAATACATTTGATTATTGTCCTTTTTAGTGAAATTATGAAGTACTTCTGGTGAAGTAAACTTGTTGCAAAACTCATTTACTCCACCTACTGAAATAAAATATTCATTAGGCAGTGATTTAATCATTTGGTAGAATTTGTCTCTGAAAGTTCTGTCTCTCATCTGTCCTTTAAAAAACTCTCTGTCGAATAATCCACCTTCATTTTCTTTTGCAAATAGTAGCCAAATCCCAATGTTTCTGACATCAATTCTAATTTGCAATCTTGCATGATGAATAAATGTCTGTTTGGCTTTTTGATCTGGGCCAACTAATTTTTGATACTCTTTAATTTCATTTACATTTTTTCCATAACTCAACCACATAGCATTGATTGCTCTTGGTTTCGAAGGGTCTATTAGTCTTATCATTGATATTAGGTGATCAGACATTGGATTAGGTTCTAAAATTTGGATTCCATAATCCTTAAATCGAGGAAAAACAATTTCATGTAACTCTATACATTTTGATCTAGCCAACTCTCTTTCGTCAACTGCTTCTTCACTGTCAGAATACCAAAGTTCTCGTCTAAATGCCCAATGATGTTCCTTCTTAAAAAACCTGTCAGAAAAATCAATAGCGTCAAGCGGATTAACTGTCGAGTGTGTCTTTTTAAGAACAATTGATTTACGTTTCCTTTTAAGTTCTTTCTCAGTTTCTTTGATTGACTCCAATTGACTTTCATACTCGTCAATATTTTCGTCTGTTAAAGGGTACCCATCCTTAAATAGTGAATTAAACCAATTCAAAATATGAAGACAGTCTGCTTGATTAGATATCTTATAATTTAATTCAACATTATTTTCAAAACCACCGTCTGTTAAATTAGCTGAGCCAACAAATGCAACGTATTCATCATTTGATTTTATTAAATATACTTTCGGGTGAAAATTGAAATCTGATTTATAAATAGCACACTCAAATGATTTTTTCTCTTGTTTGGCTTGCATAGAGTGTAGAACAGATGGAGGAGTTGGAAGGTCAATACCAACTATGTAATGCTGAATACAGCTCTCATTTATTGTGTTTTGAATGTATTCAAAGGTCTTGTCTTTTATTAGGGCAACAGCAAACCATGATTCATCTGCATTTTTAAGCAGAGGTTCAATTTCCATTTTTAGTTTACTTAATATCATATAGGATAAAAATTAGGCTGCCTTTGTTTCAGAATCATCTTTTATTTTGGCTATATAAAGTATCTAAAGTCATAAGCTCTATTACCAAGTTCTTCTAATTGCTTCCCCATTACCGAAAGTCGTTTTGAAAAGTCGATAGATACTGGCATTGTTTTGTATAGTTCAGCTCCATTCCAATTCATTTTGGTCAACTTCAAAATGTCATTCGCCACGGTTTCAATTGGGTCTGTTCCTCTAAATCGTTTTATCAATAAAGGGGAAGGGATACCTCTTTTTCCTTGGTAATATTTCCCGTTTAATTCAGGGCTTTCTACAATGCCATGTGTCCATAATAAAAAGCTGAATTCATCTAGTTGTATAATTGTTCCTCTATCAATTGGGAAACCATCATACTCATGTTTGCCTGTTGAATGATTCTTTCTGAGCTTTAATGCTCTCCAATTACTGAATTGTTGAATTTGAAGAAGTTCAATGTTATCAATGCCTTCTAAGGCATTGCAAATCCCATCCATTTCGTCTCTTGTAAAATGAGTGGTCTTATGTAATACCAATTTTTTGAGTCCAATTACAGGGTCTATTTTATGATAGGTATTTCGAATGTTGGTTATCAAACGAAATGCATCATCCTTACTCATGAATGGGTTTTTATTGTAAAAAATAGGCTTCTCAATTGGCTGAAGTAGAAACCTTAAACCGTTTCCATTACCGTCAAAAATCTGACTACTCCCTAAGACTACTTTTTTACTTGCGTTTTGTCGAACCGCATATCCTAACCCAACGAAGGCAGTTTCAGTATTATCAGTTTTGACTTTCCATGGAGTACCATTAGATTTTACATATATGCCAAGTGAAAGCCACCATTTAACTTTTGCTTGATCCTTATAATTGATTGATTTGTCTTCGATGAACTGCAATCGTAAACCTTTCTTTATTGCATAAAGTTTGAGTGAATCATGAAGGTCGAAGTAGGTTTGTTCATTCTTAAGTTCTCTGAAATTCGTCCAATAGTCTGGTATGTAAACCGCTACACAATCTATCTCTGTATTTTTTAAAGACAGCTTGTCAACTTTGTTCTTTATTAATTCATAGAATTGAATTGCGGAATATTGACTTACTTCTGTACTGTTAATTACAACCACATATTCGCTTTGAATAGAATTGGGAATTACTAAATGTTTTTTATAAACTTCATCAAAGCCTAGGTATTCTTTTAAGTACTCCTTTTCTGTTGTTGGTGTTACGGGGCTCAATAATGACTCTAAATGTGTTTTAACTCTTTCAAAACCTTTATCAGGAGAGATTATTGCTATTTGAATCTTAGGTGTACTGCCATTTGCTCCGAAACTTTCTTCAAGGGGTCCCAAAATTTTTAATCCATTTATTGGGTGTATGGATTGCTTTGTTTCGTCTTGATGATGAAAGTAAATTAGAGGTTCCTTTGCTTTCGAGTAACTATCAAAACAAAAGAAGCTATCCATTTTTTTTGCTGCTGTAGAGTAATACCCCGAAAGTTTTATTTCAAAATCACCAAGTCGAAAAGTGAGATCTGATTTCCTGTTCTTTAACTCTTTAAACCAAAAGCTTAACTTCTTTCCATATTTTCCATTCCAACGGTTTGAAACAATTGTATTGGTGATATCCTGAACAGTTTTCCTATCAGGCTCTTCGCCTGTAGTATTTTGTATATGAATGGTTGGGCAAATAAGGAGGAACAATTCCTTATTGACAAATTCTACTTTAAACTCAAATGCTTCAAAAACTTGAATTCCTTTTGGTATTCGGAAATTGAGCCATTTAGGAATGCTGTTGATTTCTTCTTGACTTAATGGATGACTTGTGGAATAAAACTTTCGGATATGCCTGCCTTTAGTGTGCAAAGCCAATCCATAATCAGAAATCAATGATTTTTCAATCAATCCATACAGAAGACCAATATAGAATGAATCTGGCTGATGGAAGAGATATTCAGGAATATCAACCAATCTTAGTTCGTCAGTAAAATAGTCCTTGAAGAGTTCCTTAATTTCATTCTCATTTCCGAAAAGTGAAAGAGTTTCTCCTTTACTAAAAGCGGCAACTACACTTGAACCATCTAATACTTCACGTAGTTTTTTCCATTTCCCTTCACCATTGATAGTTGTTTTTGTCGAAAATATTGCTTTTGGAAAAGACTTTGTTTTTACAGCATTTAAGAGAATAGGCGTAGTATTAGATTGATTTTGATTCAATCGAAAGAACTTTCTCTGTTCAAATCGATCATCAGCAATTGAATCAATCTGTTCATTTTTTAATTCACAAACTTTGTACAATTCATGAATGAAATAATCGAAGCTATCTATAACCATAAACCCTGAACGTCCGTTTTGGTTATTGGCTTTTTCTATAATCTTGATTAATCGTTCATTTGGAGCTATGTCTTTAGGAATACACCAAATCAGGCCTTTTGGAAAGGGATTCGATTCCTCTAATGATTTTTCAAGTGTCTTTAAGACAGATTCGTCACTACCTGAATAACCCACGACTAATAACCCTCGTTTATTAGTAGACTCTATAAAGTAATGATGAAGGTTCTCTTCAAGCTGTTGCAATTCCTCATCAGTGTTTTGCAAAGGATCGTAGCGGAAATCTCCATGAAGTTTTACTACAGTTGGAATATCTTTTCTGAAATTCTCAACAGAATTAGCATTTTCAGGTGATACAACTTGGCAGGTTATGTCAAGTTTACTTATTGCTCGTTCTATTAGGTCATCAAAGTTAGTTGTCCAAACAGTATTAAGCTTTTGTTTCTCAACTAGCACAGAAAGACACATAAACCCAATTGAAGGCTTTTTGTCTCTTACGAGATTAGTAAGGAACTCTTTTCTTACTAATGGGTCTGGATAACACTTTTCAAAATAGTGGGAGTAAGGGTTTAGGGTTTGAGTATCTTCTTCAACGAAAAAGCTTTGAATAACCTTCTTATTCGCATCAACTTTAAGATCTAGAAGTTTCTTTCCGTTAATTTCCCCACTAGTACTCAGGAGTTCTCTCTTAAAAAGCCAAACTAAATCGCTACCTGATGGAATTCCCGAAGAAATTGACGCACCTGCTCCAAGAAATAAATCAAACGACTGATTTGAAAGTACTTTATAACTTCTTAGAAATGTGTTTTTGTCAATTTTTATCATTCAGTTTCTATTACAAAGCGTTGGCGAAAAAATAGCTCTTTTGGTTTTTTTGCGATTGCCTGTGCGTTGGCAAAACCAAATGTGCTATTTGTGCGTTGGCTTTTCTTTTTTCAATGGCATACAACGGACTTGTGTATGAAACGTAGCGGGCAAAAAGACACCAGCTTTTCGGATTAACACAGAGCCGAATTTTTATATTTTGTTTTAATATTTCACTTTTAAAGCCAAATTAAAAATTTGGCGGTTTTTGCAAATAAATACAAGCCCTTTGGTTAAGCACTTATTAGCTATTTTTTATACACGTTGTTAGGGCAAGTACTTATTCCATAAAGTTGTAGTGTGTAAATCTCCAACCTTTTATTTTAGCTCCTGTTCTTTTTTGATATGCCAAATACTTTTGTACTAATGGTTTCCCTAATCGACTATTTAATATATTCCAAACTGATTTAGCTAATTCTTGAGGCTCGTCAGTTCCATTTCTCACAAATAATTCTCTAACTAGCAATCCAGCATCCTCATTTTGGATTGCTTTCTCTAATATTATTTTGTCAATTTTTTTAGCTAGTTCCATTGCGATATAAGGAACTTTAATGACATCAGCATCTTCTAGATTAAGTGGTGTGCCAACCGCAGAATACCTAGAATTCCAAACTCTAACTAAATCCTCTGAAGTTTCTCTTCCATTGTGAATTATTGCGTTTCTTACATATGTCCAATTGTTCCAATCTTCTACAAGTCCGTCCTTGGGGTCATTTATTTGATATTTCAATATTTGTTCTAATCGCTTGAACATTTTTAAATGCGATTTATTTCTAATATACTTTTGGGTAACTTTTTCCGCAAACCATTCTCTTACGCTATTATTTTCCATTTCTTCAGCTATATCCTTCGCCTCAAACGGCATTTCAGATTCTCCAACTAAAGATGGTTTTAAGTACATCATTCTTTTGACAATGTTATAGAGATACACTTCGAAAACTGTAATGAAATTTACTATTGAATTTTCGCGTGTAAGCTGTAATACATTATTATGATTTGCTAAATACGTTTTTGGCGGTAAGTCAATACTTGAAAAAGGTGTTTTATTATCTCCAGGAAACAAAGTAATTCTTGCAGGCAAATCGGCTTCTGGTATTCCATTCCACCATCTTTCGGAATAAATCAATGAGGTGTTTATTTGCCAATAATTTCGGATTTCCGCTTCAATAGATTTGTAGAAATGTTGAAGAGCTAATGATTTTCCGTAATTTTTCTTTGCCATATGCTTTTTTCGTATTTGCCCTAACGGTCTTGTATATGAAAAGTAGCGGATTTTAAGTACAAACTTTTCAGGTAAACTCTGACCTTAAATTTATGTAATTCATTTTGATTTAGCACTTAACCGCTATTTTTTATATACGTTGTTACCCACTGGCTTTATTCCGTTCAGCTTGGTTTTCAGCGTTGGATAAGACATACTCTTTTGCAATTTTTGGCTTGTGTGTTGGTTGGTGCGAATTGCAAATGTGTATGGCTTTTAGCGTTGGCTTTTTAACAACAACTTTTATTTTCTTGAATTGGTGGACAAGCAACTGTTCCGTATGAGCAATAAACACAGCAATCTCCTTCTTTTGGTTTCAAAACCGTTTTACAATTCTCGCATTCGTAGAAAAATTGACAAGCGTTTGTTGGCATATCTTCTACTTTTTTATGTCCGCAATTAGGACAAGTGATTTCTGATTTTAATTGGACTTCCATTAGTTTTCTTTTTTGTCGGTTACTTTATAACCTGTTGAGTTAATTGCATTCTCGATTTCTGTTTCGTTGGTTTTGGTTTTGTCAAATTCAACGATTGCATTTCCATTTTCGTAAGACGCTTTTGAGTTCACAATTCCGTTGAGCTTATTTACTTCGTGATTTACGTGTTCTTCGCAACTCGCACAAGTCATTCCGCTTATTTTAAATTCAGTCGTTTTAATGTCCGATTTGTCAACTACGATTATTTGCTTTTCTGTATTTGGGTAAAATATTCCTGAATAGTATGGAAAAACCAACATTACAATTGCAAATACAGTTACGATTCCTAAAAACTTTTTTGATTGAATAAATTTTGGTTTTTCGTCCGTCTCGCATTCGCAGTCAATTTCTTTTTGAGGTTTTAGTTTTTGATACCAAGCAAAACCAAGAACTAAAATTGTCAGTCCGATTAAATAAGGTCTAAAAGGTTCAATCCAAGAAAATGCAGAAGCAATTCCGCTTGTTCCTGCGATTAGAGCCAAAACTGGTGTAATACAACACAAGGAAGCTGTAATTGCAGTTAACAAACCTGCACCAATTAATTTATTTTCACTTTTCATATCGTTTCTAAAATTTTGTTTTTATCAAGTATCTCAAAAAACGGATTTAGTAATTTTTCGTATTCAGCCGTAAGTGAGTAAAAAATTGTTTGAGCATCTCTTTCTGTTTCTAATAGATTTCGGTCTTTCATTTTCCTTAAATGTTGAGAAATAGCGGATATGTTCATTCCAAGAATATCGCTTAAATCACAAACACAAAGTCTTTTTTCTATAAAGAGTAGGTAAAGTATTTTCAATCGAACGCTATTTCCGACCAATGAAAGTCCATTTGCCAAATAGTCGAACGATTCGTCTAATTCCGAAACGGTTTCTTTGCAACGATTTATTTGTTCAATATCAGCTTGTTGTCTTATGCAATAATTATTTTCCATATAACAAAGTTACGTTTATTTCTTATTTAAGCAAATACTTAAATACATAATTTTCAAGCGTTGGGAAAATTTTAGCTCTTTTGGTTTTTACAGCGTTGGATTTGTGTGTCGGAAAAAACCGAAAGTGCTAAAATATGCGGTGGGTTTACAGCTTGTGGGTAACGGATTTGTGTATGATTAGTGGCGTGTTTAAGCACCTAATTTAGCAAATAAAAACCGAATAGAAAATCCACGAGGATTTTCGTAAGTAGGCGAGAACCAGCCATTAATTATACACGTTGTTGTAAGTAGTGCTTTTTTAGTTCACTTACTTAATTTCAAAATCCGAAATGCTCCTTGAATTACCAATGCAAAAACAATTGTTCCGATAATCAAATCAGGTTTATTAGAACTCAAATAATGCACTAAAATTCCTGCAATAATTACTCCCAAATTGATAATCACGTCATTCGAAGTGAAAATCATACTCGCTTTCATATGTGCTTCTTCTTTGCTCTTTGACTTTTGCAAAATATAAAGACAAATTCCGTTTGCAATAAGTGCAAAAATCGAAACTATAATCATTGTTGAAAAATCGGGAAGTTTCTCGTTTCCGAAAAATCTTCTCAAGACTTCTACAAATCCAATAATCGCAAGTATTATTTGAAAATATCCAGCAAGTTTGGCAATCCGTTTTTTCTTTATTACTGTTCCGCCAACCGCAAACAAACTAATCCCGTACACAAAACTGTCCGCAAGCATATCTAAACTATCGGCAACAAGTCCCATAGATTTTGAGATAATTCCTGTTGTCATTTCAATAATGAAAAAAGCAAAATTTATGGCAAGTACAGACCAAAGTAGTTTTTTCTGATTTTCGTTTTCTTTAAATTCCGTTTGGTCGGTTTGTTCCGTTGAGATTTTTTTTCCACCTAAATTCAGTTCGATAACTGACTTTTCGATTTGGTCAATTTCTCCGCTGTGAAAAACGGTCAATTTTCGATTAGGAATATCAAAGTCCAAATTCGCAATGCTTGAAATTCCGTCCAATTTCATTCGGATAAGATTTTCCTCTGAAGGACAATCCATTTTGGTAATTTCAAATATTGTTTTATTCACTTGGTTTCTGGGTTTTTCGGCATTACTTACAACTTGTTTATATACCCAACTTTTATCAGCTTATACCTCCAATGGTGATGGCTATGCCCAAGTAAGAGATATTTTATTAAGCATATTTTTTAGCAATGCTCAATTTAGATTTTGGGTAAAATGAAGTTAAATGTAAGAATATTCTATAAAATGAAAATGTGGAATTCTGTAAGGAATTCTAAAAAAGGAAGAAGCTATAAGTTGGATGAAATTAGAAATTATTGATTTTTCTTATTCAATTTCGAAATCAAAATCGTATAAAACTTTAACGTGTACCCCCAAACCTTTAGCTATTGGAAGCAGGGTAGTTACTTTTGGTTCGTTTTCGGCACTAATGATTCGATAGACTTGTTTACTTTCGATATTACCCAAGGAGGCAACTGTTTGAACATCCGTATCATGTTCATTGATTAACCTTAAGAGATTCTCTCCTAATTTTCTTCTATATGCCATCCTCCAATCTTTCATCAAGGCAATGTCTATGGTTTTTAGGAGAAAAAATTGTCAAGTTTGACAATAACTCTAAAATTTTACTATATTCGTTTTAGTATTAAGTATTTTTGCGATTCTTCGTTTAGACAATATTTGAAGCTTTCGCTTAGAGTCTCGTACTAGAAAACTGGTAATTTTTATGGAAACGAGATAATAAGTAGATTGCTCACGACCCGGGGCGTGGGCTCTCTTATTGTTTCCAAGGCATACCAGTGCCCCTAGTGCAATAAGTTGAGTTCCGCGCCTTTTTTTTGGGTAAATGGTTCATAGCAACTTTTTCTAAGCGTTTGTTTTCTTTAGTTCTTTCGGGGTATCGCCCAACCATCTGGGTTATGGGAAACATTTGGCAATTTTTTTATGTAGGGTTCACACCGTGTTTTTGTTCCATTTTCGGGGCCTGTCACTCGGTGTTCGATATCCTGTTCAAGAAAAAGCCAAAGAATCCCGTTTAATCCTTGGACTATAGTTATGGGATACACGTTACACACTTTTCCGGTTCACGATATCCTTTGGTCCCATAACTGATGACTACATTTTTTTGGGCAACCGGCCCGATCACGAAACCATGGTCTTTTTGGTTTGGGAATCCTATTTCTGGGTATGCTATTACCCGGACAGGATGGCCTATGTCCGAACCTTGATGTCCTTTTTGGAAGTTACGGATTTTCCGTGACTTATGGGGCAGTGTGGAGAATAACTAACGCTTTAATCAAAAGAACTCAATTTATGCAATTAGCTACAATACGCATGCGCAGGTTTTTCCTGTCCGTGCTCCTCTATGTCTTTTTAACACCACTTTTTTCATTCAATGTGCAGGCGGGCACTGTCTTGGAACCACCACAGGCCACCATTACCGGCACCGTGACCGATATGTCCGGGAAACCCCTGGCCGGGGTGAATATTGTGGTGGAGTCCAAGAATATTGGTGCCATGTCCGAATTGAATGGTTCCTTTTCCATTCATGCAGGTTCTTCGGATGTCCTGGTCTTTTCCATGGTGGGTTATAAAACGCTTTCCGTGCCCATTGGGGGTAGGGAAGAGCTCTTTGTTGCCTTGGAGGAAGATGTAACGGTACTGGGTGAGGTGGTCCTCAATGCGGGTTATTATACGGTTTCCGAACGGGAAGGGACGGGCACTATCGAAAAGGTGAGTGCCGTGGAGATCGAAAAACAGCCCTTGTCCAATCCGTTGGCCGCACTGCAGGGCAGGGTGGCCGGTGTCGAGATCAATCAGTTCTCTGGATTGCCAGGTTCCAATTTCAATATTCAGATACGGGGTAGGAACAGTATCCGTCCCGGGGCCAATGAACCGCTCTATGTCATCGATGGCGTTCCCTTTGCATCGGGTAGCCTCGGGGAGGAGCAGGCCTCACTGCCGTTGCCGGGAGGTGCCATCAGTCCCTTGAACAATATCAATCCCTCTGATATCGAGAGCATCGAGATTTTGAAGGATGCCGATGCCACGGCCATATATGGTTCACGAGGGGCCAACGGGGTAGTGCTGATTACCACTAAAAAAGGCACGTCCGGGGATACTAAGGTCGAACTCCATGTGCAGACGGGATTGGGATCTGTAACTCGGAAGCTGGACCTACTGAATACCGCCGAATACCTTATGATGCGGAAGGAGGCCTATGCCAATGATGGGATAGATCCCTTCCCGAGCAACGCCTATGATGTGAACGGTACTTGGTATCCCAATAGACAAACGGATTGGCAAAAGGCCCTTTTTGGCCGTACCTCGTACTTGACGGATGTAAGGGGTTCCATCTCAGGGGGCAACGCGTCGACACAGTTCTTGGTCAGTGGCAATTATTATTCCCAGAGCAGTGTGTTCCCTGGGAATTTCAGTAATAACAAGGTATCGGTATTGAGCAACCTTGGCCATAGGACAAAGGACAATCGCTTCTCGGTACAGCTTTCCACCAGTTTTACCTCCAATACCAATGACCTGCCCGGGGACGGTCTATTGGTATTTCAGGCCCTACAATTGGCACCCAATGCCCCTGCGCTGTACACAGAAGAGGGGGAGCTTAACTGGGAGGGTTCCACGTGGCGAAATCCCTTGGGCGCTCTCAATGGGGTCTATGTTTCCAAAGGCACGACCTTGATTAGTAATGTCAGATTGACCTATAAGCTTTGGGGCGAGCTGTCCCTGACCACCAATCTCGGGTATACGGAAAACCACCTTCGTGAACTGAACACCGTACCCTCGACCATCTATGACCCCGCGTACGGGATTGGTCCAGAATCTTCCTATGCGGTGCACAATACAGGGGAACGCAGTTCCTGGACCATTGAGCCACAACTGCAGTACCAAAGATTTTTTGGCGGACTGAGACTTACTGCGTTGGGAGGGCTGACCTTTCAAAATCAGGAGACGAAACGGCGCTCACAGTTTGCCTTTGGGTTTACCAATAACAGTTTGATCGAGAACCTATCGGCGGCTTCCGAGCTGTATCCCGTGGCGGATATTACGGAGCAATACCGATATCAGGCATTCTATGGACGGATCAACCTGTCTTTACATGAGCGTTATTTCGTGAACCTGACCGGAAGAAGAGACGGTTCAAGTCGGTTCGGACCGGATAAGCGCTACGCGAATTTTACTGCGATCGGTGCGGCTTGGCTTTTTGGGAGCGAAAGCTTTGTGAAGGAGGGACTCCCCTTTGTAAGTTATGGAAAACTGAGGGGCAGTTATGGGACTTCCGGGAACGATAAGATCGGGGAATACCAATACCTCGATACTTATTCCTTTGGTTCCCAGCAGTACCAAAATACCATTGGTCTGTATCCTACGCGATTGTTCAATCCCAATTTTAGTTGGGAGGAAAACAAAAAGTTGGAACTGGCCCTTGAACTGGGATTGTTTCAAGATCGGATCTTGCTGAACACAAACTACTACCGTAACCGGTCCACCAATCAATTGGTGGGGATTCCCCTACCAGCCACAACGGGTTTTTCATCGGTCAATGCCAATTTGGGCGCAACGGTCGAAAACAGAGGCTGGGAACTGGAACTCTTAGCCCATTTGATCCGTAAGGAAAAGTTTAGTTGGACCATGGGATTGAACATGACCTTCCCCAAGAACGAATTGCTGGAATTTCCCAATTTGGAAGGGTCAACCTATGTCAATCAGTACGTGGTCGGCAAACCCTTGAACATTGCCAAGGTCTACCAATGGAACGGGGTAGATTCCCAAACCGGGCTCTATACATTTGAGGATTTTAATGGCGATGGTGCCATTGCAAGCCCGGATGACCGCCAATTGGTGAAGGAACTCGATCCCTCCTATTATGGAGGACTGACCAGTAACCTGGGTATCGGCAAGTTCACCATGGACCTGTTGTTTCAGTTTTCCAAACAGGAAGGCTATAATTTCTGGGCCACCGGAGGTGTATTGGTGGGCAGGTTGGGCAATCAGCCCAAATCGGTGCTACAAAGGTGGCAGGAAGGAGGGGATATGGCCCCCGTGCAGCGCTTTTCCACGGGCACATCACAGACCACCCAGGCCTTTAGGAATTATGGGCGGAGTGATGCCGCTATATCGGATGCCTCTTTCCTTCGTTTGCGGACGGTATCCCTATCCTATCGATTGACCGATAGGAAAGTACAAGGGTTTGGCTGTGAACTGTTCCTCAGGGGACAGAATCTTTTTACAATCACGGGCTTTGAGGGGCTGGACCCCGAAACCCAGAGCAATCAGGCCGTACCACCCTTACGGATGGTGAGCCTTGGAACCAAATTAACTTTTTAAACAGAAATTATGAAAATGCGAAATATGCAACTTTATAGGTTTGGTCACCTCATGTGCGGTGCTCTGCTGTTTTCCATCCTGTTGTCCTGCGAGGACTTTTTGGAGGTAGACCCACCGATCGATCAATTGACGGGAACCGTGGTGTTCGAGGATGCCGCTACCGTGGATGCCGCCTTGGCCCACATCTATGCGGAACTGCGGGAAAGTTCCCCAGTGGCCGGGACATCCAATGGACTGGGGTACCTCATGGGACATTATACGGATGAACTGGAGCTCTTTAGTCTTAATCTGCCCGATGTGGACAATGTGGCACAAAATAGTGTATTGCCCAGCGATAATACCGTTCAGAACCTCTGGAACTCCAGTTACAACCTGATCTATGCCGCCAACCGTATTCTTGAAGGTGTGGAAGAATCCAATGCTTTGACGGAAATGGAAAAGGACCGGTTTAAGGGAGAAGCCCATTTCATCAGGGGGTTGCTACATTTTTATGTGGTCAATCTCTTCGGGCCAGTACCCTATGTCGACACTACGGACTATGATGCCAATCGTGAGGTATCCCGCATCGAAGTTGATCTGGTGTACCAAAACATCTTGGAAGACCTGAATATGGCCAAAGCCTTGTTGTCCCCCTCGAATGGGGATATGGAACGCCTGCGCCCGGACCACTGGACGGCGGCAGCCCTGTTGTCGCGTGTCCATCTCTATTTGGAAGATTGGGAAAAGGCACTGGCCGAAGCTTCTTATGTTATCTCCAATGGTGGGTTTGCCCTTTCCCCTGATCTTAATGGGGTGTTCTTGAAAGAGAGTCCGGAGACCCTTTGGCAATTGGGTCCCAACCTTTCAGGGGACAACACCAATGAAGGATTTACTTATATCATAGTATCGGGACCGCCCCCGAATTCAGCTCTGTCCCAAAGGCTGTTGGCCAGCTTTGAGGAAGGGGATGCCCGAAGTACTTTATGGGTAGGGGCCGTATCCGAAGGAGAACAGGTGTGGTACTTTAACAATAAATACACGGAATTTGCTCCAACAGCAGTGACTAGGGAGTATTCCGTGCAGTTCCGCTTGGCAGAACTCTATTTGATCGTTGCGGAGTCGCAGGCCTATTTGGGAAACCCAATACAGGCCTTGACCTATCTCAATGCCCTTCGCAGTAGGGCCAATCTTGATCCTTTGCCCTTTACGGATCAGACCACCCTGGTGGAGGCGATCCTTGCGGAACGAAGGGTAGAGCTGTTTTTGGAACAGGGACACCGATTTTTTGATTTGAAACGGACCAAGAGGGCCGATGCGGTGTTGGGGGCTTTCAAGCCCGGTTGGGAAGGCACCGATAGCTTACTGCCCATTCCGGAATCGGAACTCTTGTTGAACCCTAAACTACAGCCACAAAATGAAGGATATTAATAAAAATCATACCCCTATGGCAAAGTACATGAAATGCCAATTTTTGTTTTCATGCATTGTTTGGTTAGTCGCCTGTCCCCTCTGGGGGCAGGTTTTTTCAGGGGTATCCGCAGAATTGAAGGACGAACGTCTCATACTTGGATTGGAACCAGAGGTCTTTGGGGTTCCCATGTTGTTTGTCCGGCATGGTACCGGGGACCATCAAGTGGTGTGGACCAGAGAGGAGGATTATGTGCTTTTGACCATACCAAGGGTCAAATCCGAATTGGATATTGAACTTCCCCTATTGGGAAACCAAGCAATTGCATCAAGGGTCATCGGCCGTTTTCCCATACTTGGTGATGGACCGACCGTACATATCGATGCGACCGACTTGTTTTTACAGACCCACATCCCATGGCAGCCCGGACCACCGGAAAGTGTACTGTCCAACCTGTCCTATATTGAAGAAGTGGTCTATTTGGACAATGAGACCATAGTACGGACCCAAAGGACAGTGCCCTATAGAGGGGCCAGCAGGACGGTGGAGGCGGATTTCAGCCTCTATAGGTTGCCCAAGGCCATGCAGCCGAGATTGTACGATCATCGCATGGCCTATTCATATGAGAATCAAAATTTTTTGTTGGGCGAACAACTTCGTACCGAAAGAGGCAGTATTACCCGTTGGCGCTTGGAAAAAAAGAAGGGGGCAAAAAAAATAGGGGACCCTATCAAGCCAATTGTATTGTACCTTGACCCTATAACTCCTGATAAGTGGAAACCTTTTCTAAGGGCGGGTGTATTGGAGTGGTCCAGAGCCTTTGAAAAAGCAGGGTTCTCCAATGCCATCGAGGTACGTGAGCTACCTGAGCACTTGGATGGACGTATCGGGAACAGTGTCAATTTTTCCATGATCCGTTGGAACAGACATGCCAAGGTGAGGAATCCCGAAGTTTCTGGTGGCGGGTCTTCCGCAATCACCATCATTGACCAGCGTAGCGGGGAGATCCTTAAAGGGGATATCCTTTTATCCACTTTAATTCCTGGACTGTCCGAAGATTATTTAATCCGTTGTGCCCCCTTGGATGAAAGGGCATGGGAATATCATTTTTCCGATGAGCTGAACGGGGCGCTGATCCAATACCTTACGGCCCATGAAATGGGACATATATTGGGTATAAAGGATGCCAATTTCGGGGAGTATGCCTACCCCTTGGAAAAGATGAGAGATCGATCCTGGTTGGAAACCATGGGACATACTCCCAGTATTATGAATTATTGTAGACATAATACCGTGGTGCAACCTGAGGATGGGATACCACCTTCACTATTGATCCAACGGGTGGGGCCTATGGATGAATTCCATATTGCTTGGGGATATCGATTTTTTCCGGGGACACAATCCCCTGAGGATGAATTGCCCTATCTTGACGCCATGGTCAGCAAACAGGACAGTATTCCATGGTTGCGATTCAATAATGGTCAGATGGAAGTTTTGGGGCCAGGTACGGTCAATGAGGTGGTCGGGAACGATGACCCCGTGGAAAGTGTACGTTTGAGCCTTAAAAATATGAAACGGGTCATGGATCTGTTGCCCAGTTTGAACAATGATCAGCGGGACAACACTGTATTGGTTCGACTCTATCATAAGACCCTTAAACTGTGGTACAATTATATGTATCAGATCGTATCCATGATAGGGGGCTATGGCATTCAATATAAAATGGGATCTCAGGATGGTGCTGTGTACGACCCCATTCCGATGGCAAAACAAGAGGAAGCTATGCAGTTTTTGCTCAAACATGCCTTTGCCCAACAAGCGTGGTTGTCCAATCCTGAGTTTTTGGATAAGATACAATATTCCACCAATGGAGATCAATTTCTGCAGTATCAAGTGAAGTTGTTGAATGAAGTATTGGATGGCCGTCGTTTGAAAAGACTGGAATTTATGGAAGGTTTGGAATCCCATCAAGGCATATCAAAAAAAATGATGTCCCAGTTGCGTGCCGGACTTTTCTCCGATTTAAAGAATGTGGATAGGCAACAACAGGAGTTGCAAAGGGCCTATATCGTGCAGTCCGGCAAATGGATCTCCCATAGAAAAAACTACTTCTTTGCCGTTCCAAGAACCGATGCCAATATGTACAGTGATTATGCCAAAAGTGTGCTGCTATCAGAAATCTATACGGTCTGGGATCAGGTCAACAAGGCACTGAAGGCCCATAAAGATGCCATAGTCGAGGCCCATCTGTTGTTGTGCCTGCAATTGATGGAGGAATTTGTTCCTTCGGATTAGGTTATATAAGAAAGGAGCCTTCATCAAGGCTCCTTTTCTGGATTAATTGGGCGTAGTTTTCTTTAATTGAAAGCTACAGGAGGTGCCATTTTCATCACGATAAACCTGGAACCCGTCCGAGGTACACAAATAAGTGCCCGCTAGGGAACAATCCAGATTGTTCACCTGTTCACAAGATTCCTGTGGGTCAGGTTGAATATATCCCTGGGTAATCATGGATGCATCGGCCGATTCTAGTTCAACGGCGGTAAAGGCACTTGCGGCAATGGCAAAAACGATGGTCAAGGCCGGCATTACAAATTTGATTGCTTTTGTTTTCATAATACATAGATATTAAAATGATGATCTACTCTATTAATGGGTTTTCGATCTTCTCCCAGCTACAGGCCTGTAGTTTCTTCGGTGTTTGTTGTTTGGTCAAAGTAGGCTTTCCCGGTGCGGTACACGGATAACTGGTCACCGATCAGAGCAATCACATATGCCCCTCGGATCGCAAATTCCCGAACCTTGTTTTTTCGAATATGGTACAGGTAAAAACTGAACTCGTATGTGCCTCTTTGGTGGTTGTATACATCTATGATGGAGGCCTGGTCCAACATGGACTTACTTTCATTTCGGCCCAATCGATCCGATTGTACCAAGAATAGGTTCCCGTCCATGGCCCCCGATCTATTGACGATCAAAGGAGGGGCCTGTAATTGAATTTGGTCGTGGCTGTTGGCTTCAGCTACTTGAATTTGACCCTGCTCTACCGTATCTATGGTCCGTTGGTTTTTTGGATTTTCCATCTTGGAATCCAGGACTATGAATATGTTACGGTAAAAATATAGATAGCCCAAGTACATGCCGTCCCCGCTTTGAACCAACATCCCGTCCACATCGAAAATACCATCCAATTGGGTCTCCAATAGGGTGGTGTCCAAACGGATGTAAAAACTATCTGTTTGTTGAATTATACCCAAGGCGGACCGTTGGGTTTGGCTGCTGATGGTACGGATAAACAAATGGTTGCTGTCAATGGGTATGGCCCGGTTGAAAAAGGCCGTTTCTTCCATCCAAGGGGCGGCTTTCCAGTCCCCAATCGTTCCCCGGAGGATAAAGGGCATGGTTCCGTCCATGATATAGAAATAGGGAGGGAGTACCCTGGTCTCCAAGGAACGGTACCGAAGACCTTTATTTAATGGTTCCATGCGGATATGGACGGTATCCCGGGTGCCCAAATCCACACGGAGCAGATGCCAGGGTGCTGTGCTATTGCCCAGGTACAGGAAATCTGTATCCCATCCTGCTACATAATAGGAATTATAGCCAATGTCCAGATTATATGTTTTGACCACTGGATGGGGTGGATACCTCCGGGTAAAAGCATTGTTGCGGTGAACCTGCTGTTCCGAAAAGAGAAAGACGATGATGACCGCTCCTATACTTAGAGAGGCAGTGCCCAATAGTTTGAAAAGGACGCGGTTTATACCCATGGTTAAGGTTTTAGGATTTTGGGTTATTGGGTTGGATCAGACGACTCCAATCTCAGGATACCGATGACCGCCAAGGCCACAAAGAACAGGTTGAATACAATATGTTCGGTCCAACCCATATTTTCTAGAACCCCTCCACAGGAACAGGGGATGTAATCACTGAAGTTAATTACCAGTGCAATATAGGTAGTGAACATGACCATCAGGGCAAAACTGCCATACAGAGCCCATAATCGGAATTCGTTGAACACGAATAATATGACCAAGAAGTATTCCACTACGGGAATGCCCCATGCCGCCTCATTGGCGTAGGCCGTAAGTACTGGAGACTGGCTCAATTGGATTGTGAACTGTTGAAAATCCATCAGCTTGCTCGTTGCAGCATACACAAATAAAAAAATGAACAATACTACAATGGCAGTGATAAGATGTTTCTTATGGACAGCGTGTACTTTCATGGATTCATGGGTCAAATTAATTGAACTCTGTTTTTGGGGAAACTTGTAGCATATCATACATATGATATTACACTGCTAAACTATTGGATAACAATGGTGTAGAAAATGGTAAAACACGGGAATCGGTTGGCAAAATCCGGTTATTTGCAGTTTTTTTCTTTAAGAGGTTGTCGGATCAGTAACCTTAAAGTCGAGTGTAGAGTGCTTTCAAGCTTATTTTTGAACATATCCATGCTACGTTTTACAGTGTTATTTATAAAATGCCCCTGTTTCTGTGGTGCATTTCCATTTACCGCACTGTTCTTTGTTCAATACAGTTACTGTAAGGCTTTTGGTTGATTAGTGGGCTCATGTAGCCCGTGTTAAAATCCCTAGTTTTGTAAACTACTGATATTTTACTTTTTATTTCTTGATTGGGTTGGTCATATTTGAAGAGTTCATCGATCATGATGGAAAGACCCCAATCTTTAACGACCTGTTTATGTGCCTTAACCTTTTAAATATGAAAAGAACATTGCACAAATCCAAACTTGAAATAAGAATAGCGGAAATCGAATCATCAACATCCAGTACCATTGATGCAGCCATGGAGATTATTGCCCTCTGCCGTACCCGTTTATGGGAACTTAGAGACAAAGTTACCGTTCAAGCGTTTTCGGACGACCGGGAGGAAATTGAGTTTTTTAAATACACCAAACAAATACCCATGGTCAACCTAATCTATTATACTGAAGTACTGGACTTTGAACTTAATTGTCCTGCTACGGATCTTGAGGCGTTACGAAAACTTGTCAAGGCCAGATCCAAGAAATGGAATGCCTTTTTCACAACGCACTCGGATTTTATAAAATATATGAAATTGAAGTTGAACCATTTCGATGCACAGTTCTTTACCCGAAAGTACACGGTAGATTACTTTGGTAAGTATAAGCCTTCTTATATGCTCGATCCCCAATTCAATACTTCACATGACCGCTTGTGGGCAAGGATACAGGCTGGTCAACAGGCCATGATATACATCCGAGATCGGTTGGCAAGTACTATAAACTCCAATAAATCGAGTGATCTGTATTGGACTTCCTCTAAAGTTTCCTTGACCGAATTGGTATATGCCCTTTATGTATCCCGGGCCTTTAATCATGGGAAAGCGGATATCAAACAAATAGCCAGGGCATTTGAGCATATGTTCAATTTCAATTTAGGGGATTGCTATCGCACCTATATTGGGATATGTGCAAGAAAAAAGGACAGGGCCAAATTCTTGGATGAACTGTCATATCGGTTATCCCAACATATCGAAAAAAGCGATGCCTAATGTCTTTTTTCAAGTTCGGTTTTGGTGAAAAACAACATTTTAGCATAGTCTTCGACCCAATCTATCTCATGCTCGGCATCAAATTTTACGTCCAATAAATAGGGCTTGTCGTTAGCCATGTTATACGATTGTAAAAGGGCTGTGTATTTTCCGGGACCCGATGGTGGGATTAAGTAATCATTAAACCCTATGATCATAAGTGTGCTCGGATATTCCTTGTCCTTGGATAGATTCACGACTGGATCCATTCGAAGTAAATCCTGGTAACTTTCCTTTTCTTTGATGCTCCCAAATTCAAAAGCTGTATCGGAATCGTCAAAGCCTTCCATATATTCGGTCCTGATCACATTCAAATTGGGGACGAAGCCCGTAAAGACTCCATATAGATCCGGTCGTTCGTTAACGGCCATGCCGCCGGTTATCCCCCCGGCACTGCTAACTGTGAGCCCAAGTCTCTTGGGATGGATGTAACCATTGTCGATTAAAAATTGACTGCAGGCGTTCAAATCTTTCCAAGAATTCGCTTTGGAAGACTTCATGCCCGCTTCATGCCATTTAGGTCCTTTTTCTCCACCGCCCCTGACATGGGCAGAGGCATAGATGTTCCCCTGATGGACAAAATCTGCAATAGGGGAGTGGAACCACGGGGTTTCTGAGATGCCATAAGCTCCATAGGCCGTGATAATGCCCATGGATTCCTTATCAAATGCGTGGTCTTTTCTCCTCACGATGCTCAGTGGAATCTTTGTGCCATCGTGTGATGTCACTTCCACGACTTCACTTATAATATTCGAAAACTCGGGGAAATCCGGCCACATGCCCAATTTCACAAACTCAAATTTTCCGGTCTCCGGATCTAAATAATAATCCTTCGGGTTGGAAGTCCACCCCGATAGGGAAACCCATAGATCATTCTTATAGGGAGAACGGTAGTCGAACGTTATTTCACCTGCAGCAGCAGGTAGCTCTATTGGCACATCTTCCGTATTTTCCATGTATCTATACAAAACCGAAGCAATACCGTTGGTGCTCACGGTATAATATATATTGTCACGGGTAACTTTAAATCCACTCAATTGGTCTTCTCCCTTGCCTGAGTACAACACCTTTGGATGTTCAAAATCGGCATCTTCCAAATCGACCATGCATAATTCTATATTATCCTCATGAAGTCGCTTAAAATAATATTTGCCATCGCGTTCCGTACCCCAATCATGGAATATCATGTCGTCACTGGAGTATAGTTTCTTCCAGGAATACCTCCCCGCTTTATAATCTTCAATTGGAATGTAATAACTATCCCAAAAATCCGATGCATTCCCGGCATAAATGAACATAAAGTTGCTCTGGCTTGAACGGAACATGGGTACCGGATAGTACTCTTGATTTAGATGTACCCCATTTTTACCATCTTTGAATATGGATTTAGCTGTCCCATCCAAGTTGTCCAGACAATACAATGCCGTATAGCTATTTCGATCATTGTGGTCTTCCCCATAGTTCGGATAGGCAATAAAGGAAATGCACTTGTTGTCCGGGGCCCACACATAACCGCCTGCTTTTTTAGGCTTTGTATTTACTATAGGCTCTCCTATGGTTTTTTTGGCCTCGCAATCCAAAATAAGGAGTTCGTCAAAAAAATGGCCTTCCTTTTCCATGGCCATGGCCACATATTTCCCATTATAGGAGGGTTTGTAATAAGCGATGTCATAGGAGCCATCCTTATAGACTTTGGGGTCGTACAGCAATTGGGAGCTGCTCCCTTTCTCCTGACGATATAACAGGTTTCTTTTGTCCTTGGCCCTTGATAAATAAAAGGTAGCACCGGATTCATTATAAAAAATCCTGCGTGCCGGATCCTTTTCCTTGTTTTCCAAAGAATCGTAGTAGGCGTAAACTTCCCGGTACTGCGGTGTCGCATCAAAATAGGATTCCGTGATGGAGTCCTGCTCTTTGAACCATTGTACAATGGAGGAATCGTTGATTTTTTCAAGGTTGGAGAACGCATTTGTGTATGAAATTCCATAATGCTCCTCTACCACACTGGTATTAGGGATTTCGGGATAATCAAACCTATGTTGTTCGTTTTTTTTGCATCCCAATACAAGGAAAATGGTCAGAATGGCAAGTACTAATGATCGTTTCATATACGGCAACATACTAAAAATCCCTATTTGTACATAGGGATTTTAGTGAAAAAAATTAATGGTAGTGTTAGTCGACCTTTTTTATTTTTCCTTTTTCGATGTCACCATCGTCTCCTCCTCCTTTGATTTTTCCGATGTGTTTCAATTCGTTTTCCTTGAACATTGTTTTGATGTTTTTGATTTTTTCCATGGTGTAATGGTCTTTTTACGTTTATATATTAGACTGGTCCAATCTAATGGATATCCCTGTTTTTAGAATAAAAAATTATCCTCATTTTATAAATTGCCGTTTTTTTGATGTTCAAACTGAAAGGCGAGAAGTCGGAGTTGACATGTTATCCGTATTTTCGGATTGTCATGACGTGATACAATGAAGTCATTGTGGTGTATATTGTTTTGAATTATTCGATGTGCGTTGGATCGCGCCCTTATCCTTCATGTACTATACGGAAAGGATTACACGGATATTAGTAATGTTACCTTGGGTGCACTTGTTCTGGGTAGCAACCAACAGGTCTTCAAGATTCAATTATACTGTAAACCAAGAATTATGATGAAGAATTCAACTGCTTTTCAATTGGCATCGACCGTTCAGCTGATGGGAATGATCTTTCTGTTTTTTTTAAATTCCTGTAGATCGCCCAAGGTGTTGATCGATGCAGAAGTGCATCATGAAATGACTTTTGGCAAAGGTCAATGGATACTGGTCGATCCGATTTATGATAGGAATTGGAACCATTTTGAAGATTTGTACGTGGAAGGGTTCACATCCCTTATTGGTGATTCGTTGCATACCCTGAACCAGGTCAGACAAACCCATCTATTGGCGGAAGAACTAAATTTTGAGCAATCAGGAAGGAGTTTGGAGGAGCTTGGGACAATCTTGAAAGAATTTGATTATCTGATCATGTGCAAGGCGCTGACAGTGGCAGAAGAAGCATCTTCCATTTCATCACATGAGATAGGCCAAGGAGCGTCCGTATTCCATAATGAGGTGACGGTCGGTATTGCCATATACGACCTGAAGGAACAACAGCTCATTTCAAAAATTACTGGAACGGGAACAAGTCACGATGTTTCCAGCCCAGGTGATTCCTGGCGCCTGATGGATACTCCGGATGTGATTGCCCATAAAACACTACAAAAGATATTGGAACATTATGGACTTCACTGATCCCTGTTCATGATAAAGCCAAGGTTGACCTGTATCATGACCGGGAAAATACCAGCGTTTCCCTTGGTGTCAAAATATAATTGAGGCCCTACGTCCACTAGAAGCCTAACTTTATCAAAGGTACGTTGGATACCCCAAGTAGGTCCGACAACGAAATCCAAATCGTCCGTTCTTGTTACGTTTTCCGCTATGGAAGGCCCGCGCCCCATGGCCCTAAGGGAAATAAAATTCCCAGCATTGTGCATAATTGACTTTCCTTTGCCCTTCCTTGATCTTCTATTGTACAAAAATTTGAACTGTGTATCCAAGAAAGGGGCTATCACATAGTTGAACCCATTGTTTTCTATAGCCGTTATTTCATCATAAGCTCCACTGTACCCAATGCCGAGTCCAAAGCTAATAAGGGGTTTGTTGCCCAAAGGAAGCTCATAATCCAATCCTGGATTGATAATGTTGACGATGAGCCTTTTCTGAAGGCCGTCAGCGCTCTGTCCGAAAGTATAGGTGCAGAATAAGAGCGCGATAATAAAAAGATTGTATTTTTTCATGTCAATGGTGTGTTTGTAACTAAGATATGAAATCAGGCCATCTCAGACGGCCTGATTTCAGTCAATTCTTTTATTCTCAAGTTAATCTGCAGCAATGACCTTACTGCCCTTAATTGTCCCGTTCCTTAAGGCCAAGCCATAAATGTCAACTTTGGCCACATCATATTTTTTGGCCTTGAACTGTTTGAAAAAATCAAAGTTTACATTGCCACTATCGATACCATAACCTAGGGTCAAAAGAAAATTGAAGTCGAAGCGATGGGTTTCATTGGATTTTCCCCTTTTTATCCGATTCATATCGATCATTTCCATTTTGTTATCGCTAAACCGGACAATTTTAACGGCCACCTTGTCCTGGTTGATTTCATTTTTTAGGGAAGTCAGTGAGGTCTTGGTAATCTTAGCCAATAAATTATATACCGAAGAATTAAGGTTTCCCACGGTAAATTCTATTTGTTTATTGATGGTTTTTCCGAAGATGTCGTCTACATATATTTCCAGATCGATCAATTTTTCGTCTTCGCCCCAAACCGGCCAGTCTTTGGGCCTTGGTGGTTGTTGACCTACAAGGACGTTTCCTGTCTCCCCATCATAGACAACACCCTTGTACTTATAAGTGACGTGTTTGGTTACCATCGGAGCATTAGGTTTAAGTACATAGTTATAGGTGAATTTGACGGCGTTAATTCCCAATTGCACATATTCTGCTGTACTGGATTCGCTCCAACCGATCAGTCTCTTTTTTTGATATTTGACCTTTGTCCCAATGGATGCCCATAAGAAATAATTCTCGTTCCAAAACTGGGTCTGTACCCTATGGGTCGAATCGTGATATTCATTGCATTTTTCACGATCACCGAATATACTTTCCCAGATACTGTCCTCATCGTAGACGCACGTCCTGAATCCTTGTGGTTTTAATATGGGATAATTTGTGGCCGTGGTCGTACCGCCTGAGGATCCACCAGTGGATCCGCCACCGGAGTATCCGCCACCACCGCCACCGCAGCCATCTATTTCATAGCGCAAAATGGCATCCGTGACCTGTACTACGGTTCCCTGTTTGGGACTAATGGATAAGCTGCTTTCGATTTCAGCTTTTTTTATCGCACACCTATGGGTCAAACCTCTAGGTTTAAAACCTTTTTTATTGCCCAATTCCTTCAAATACGTTTCCAGTTTTTTCTTGTCTTCCCTTTTACAAAAATAGAGTCCGTCGGTTGTATACCGGTAATAGGAATCGCCGACGATAATGCCTCTGTCCCTATCCAAAAGGGCTGCAAATCTTGGGTCGGAGATGACCTCGTCATCCAAGTCGATAGCATCATCGTCCTGACCTCCCTTTAAAGAATACAGGATGCCTGATTTCTGTAGCCTTCCCAATTTTTTAGAAAGAAAACTTTGTACCTCGGGTGACTCCAAATCATCAAAAACAGGTCTCAGCGATTGAAATCCATTATCCGTTAGTTCTTGGATCTTTGCGTTGAACGTAGTTTTGTCCGTCTCTTCCAAGAGCTTTGCCAAGGATGCCTTATCGGTGAATTCAAGGGACCCTCCTTCTGTCAAATGCACAGCTACTTCAGATGCATCAGCTGGGGTTGCTGCCGTTTCCTCGTTCAGGTCGAGTTGATCCTCTTTTTCACAACTGAGGAAAAATAGGACTGTACTGGCCAATGATAGTGTTAAAAATGCTTTTTTAATCATGTTGTTCAGCTTTTAAATAGTTATGGTAGTGTTATTGTTCAAGCCGAAACTAATGGTTAATAAAATTCAAGGCATTTTAATTTCTGCGCATTTTATAAATTGCTTTTCTTTAGTTTCCTAAAGTAGACCGCCGGGGTCACCCCGATCTTGGATTTTATGGCCCGGGCAAAGACATCCAAAGAGCTGAACCCGAACATTTCTGCAATCTGAATTGTAGAATGGGTATCGATGATTTGAGGGTTTTCCTTTAAATGGTTGATGGCATAGGTTACCCGAAGGTCTTTTAAATAATTGGAAAACGTTTGCCCTTTATAGGTATTGATGATTTTTGAGAGATACGAGGTGTTTGTATTTAGGTCAGAGGCCAATGAATTTTGACTGGTTTTTTGCTCAAGGTAACCGAGGTCTGTTTCCCATTTATCCAAAGCTTTGAGTGTACTTTGAACAACCTCCGGGTCAATATCCATTTGAGCAATATCATCCTTTTTAGGGTAACGTTTTAAAGGCTCGACATCTTGATGCATGATTTCCCTCAATTTCTTTTGTGTCCTGCTGTATTTGATGAAGTAAAGCGCCAAAAGGAAAATGAGCAGGACGGATAAGAGGATGTAGTTCCGAATCGTTCCTTCTTTCTTTTGGATCTCATCCGACAATACTTTTTTGGAGGCCTCTTGTTCTGGAAGGTCAAATTCGGTCCACAGGATACTGCGGATCTCTTTTTCCGCTGTAGTCAAGATACTGTCATAGTAGACCAATCGATCGGCATAATTCTTTACCATGGGTTCCTCGTCTTTTGAGATGGCCTCTTTTAAAAGGAATTGAAAGATTTCCTTCACATTGTCCATTAAAGGATAACCATTCTTGTTCAGTAAGGAATCGATTCGTTTGAAATATCTCCTTTTTTTTGCTGAATTTCCAATTTTCCCCTCGATCATGCCCAAATAAAAAAGGCGGTCCGCATGCGAAAGATCGCCAGTACCCTTTACATATTTTAACAGCGTATCCCTAGACTTGATATAGTTGCCATCATAATAGTTTATCTGTGCATAGAGCGCACTTAAAGATCGATAGGTGTCCAGATCCTTCATCTGGGAAGAAAGGTCCAGGCCCTGTTGGGCATAGTGCCGTGATGAATCGATTTTTTTGATTTGTAGATAACATCGGGCAATGTTATCCAATGTAATGAGTTTGGTCAAATCATAGTTATCGATTTTTTCTTCATACGTATTTAAATAATCCAAAGAAAGTCGAAGTAGGGATATCGCCCTTTCTTGATGGCCATATTCTCCTTTAATGATGGCTATGGCGTTGAAACAGTCGACTATCCGTTCATAATCACTGGCTTTTTTGGCAAATTCATAGGCGGTTACAAATTCCCTGACCGCTTCATCAGGTCTATCGGCTTCATACAACAGACCTCCTTTGGTGTAATGCACTTTGGATGGGAATCTTTTTTCATGGACACCTGTGGATATTGCGATGGCGGAATCCACATATTTGATGGCCATGGCAAAATCCTCGCCCCACACCCGTTTTCTATATGCCTCGGCAAGTTGTCCCGTGTCCTTTGCGTATTTGGCTTTGAGGATATGTGCATCAAAAACCTTTTTTGAATACAAGGTGCCATATTCCAGTTTATTTTCGATCCGATCAAGGGAATCGAAGGACAGTTGGAGCAATTGATCTTTGTTCAACTCCTGTGAAAAAACTGGAATGGTCATCATTGACAATAAAAGAAATACTAGATAAGGCCGCATAAGATCTCTGTGTTTTTTAATTTAATATATCGGTCCATAGTCCTCTGAACTGGTAGAAAACCCTCTCTAACAGGGAAGCTTCCTGAAGCACTATTTTGGCCGTTCCCATCATTTCCTGTTTGAACTCGATCTCCTTCCCATAGGTAGTTTTTAAATGGGGCATCTCAACATATACGGAATAATAGACATCATCCCCTTTTTTTGGCGTTAAGGACATCTGTGACACAACCCCCTCCAATAGACCCCATTCCCGATAGGGATAGTTGTCCAATTTGATGATAACATCTTGGCCTTTTTTGATTTTGGCGGAATTTCTGATGGGAACTTTGCATTTGCCGATTAATCGGGCCTTTTTGTTCGGCACTACGGTTAAGATATGCTCCCCTTGGGATACCTGTTGATGGGTACTCCAAATGTCAAAAACCGTTACCGTTCCAGAGACCGGGCTTACTAATGCATAGTTGTTTTCCCATTCATCCATTTTACCTTTCAATTCTTGTTTTGCCAATTGAAGTTCCGAGAAATAGGATGACGCATTTATAATATCCCTGTTCAATGATTTTAAACTAAGATTTTTCAGGCTCAATGTATCCACTTGTAATGCCTCCAGTTCTTCTTTGATCGTATTGACCTCGTTTTGTGCGAACAACATTTCTTGTTCGTTACCATCCAATTGCTGCTGTGAGATTACACCCTTTTCAAGAAGAGCTTCCTGTCTATCATAACTTTGCTTGGCCAGGGAATAGTTCCTTCTTGCGGTCTTTAATTGCGACCGCTTGATGGCTATCTGACTTTTGTACCTTGCCAACCTTAGGTTCAGGTTCTTGCTTTCAAGTGCTTCCTGGCCCAGGTTCAAATAAAGTAGATAGTTTTGGTATGCTTTTAAATATTTCTGATAGGACGTATGCATATTTACTTCGAGTTCCAGGTCACTGGGGAACTTTTGAAAGAGCCCCTCCAGCGTATGGATCAACGTGGTGTCGTTCAATTGCTGCCTTAGGTAAAATACATCCTCCCATTTTGAAGGGTTTTCCACAATGGCCAGAATTCCTCCCTTGTCCACTTGCCGACCTGCCCCAAAATTCATATAGACCAATTGGCCTTGACGCTTACTATAAAGAGCGACCGGAGGATTTTCACTGGTCACCAGTATATCTGCTTCAACTACTTCGTTGTATTGTATAAAGTAGGCCAGTAGCACCAACAAAATAAAGAAAACGAAAAAAATCAGGTTGCCTCTCCGAACCATCCAGCTTGGGGGACGGTTCAAAAAGTCTTCTGAAAAAACTACCTTATCTTCCATAGTCCACCGAATCCATTTGATATTGTACCAATTTCCAATACACTCCCTTTTTACTCAAGAGATCTTGATGTGTTCCTTGCTCTTTCACTATTCCGTTATCCAGAACGATAATGTTGTCCGCATTACGGATAGTGGATAACCGGTGCGCCACAATAACAACGGTTCTGTTTTTGTTAAAGGAATCCAAGTTGTTCAGTATTCCCTTCTCATTGATGGAATCCAGCGAACTGGTGGCCTCATCCAAGAAGAAGTAGTCCGGGTCTTTGTATATGGCCCTTGCCAATAATACCCGTTGCTTTTCTCCGCCGCTCAATCTAATCCCATTTTCCCCGATCTTTGTATGGGTACCGTGTGGCAAATCATCGACAAAGCTCTTTAACATGGCATAGGATAAGGCCGTCTTAAATCGATCCTTATCCAAGGGGACCTTGGATTTGGATTCGGTTATATTGCGTTCTATAGTATCCTCGAAAAGACTTCCCTCCTGCAATACCACACCACAGTTTTCTCTCCAAATTCTTGGTGCTATACTCGATAATGGTGTGTTTCCAACAATGATCTTTCCCTCGGTGGGGCTATGGAACTGTAATAGAAGCTTGAGCAAGGTCGATTTTCCTGATCCACTGTGTCCAACTATGGCGGTTACCTTTCCTTTAGGTATGGTTATGGAAACATGGGACAGGGCTTCCTTGGTCCCCGGAGGACCATATCTAAAAGACACCTCACGGAGATCAATGTTTTCATGGACCTTTTTTTCAATTGGGTTCAAATCATGACCCTCTGGTTCCTCGTTCCAAACTTCAAAAAGCCGCCTCAATGCCAATTCCGCTTTTTGGTAGTCCAATAAAAAATCCATCATCTTGCTCAAGGGAACATTAAGCTGACCAATGATGAACTGGATGGCCAACATCACACCAAGACTGAAGACTCCTTCGATAACGGCATAGGCCGATAGAAAAATAATGGCTATATTCTTTAGTTCATTGATAAGCTGTCCTCCATTGGTCTGTAATTGATGGATTCTTAAGTTTTTTGATGTGACCCCAAACAGTTCCAATTGTGTAGCGTACCACTCTTTCTTCCGTCGATCTTCGGAACCATTGACCTTGATGTCTTCAATATTGTAAATGATCTGTAGGATCTTGGATTGACTTTTTGCACTGGATTTAAAGTAGGCAGTGTCCAACAAAGCTTTTTTCTTCATGAAAGCCAATGACCAAAGCAAATACATTCCAGATCCGATCAGAAAGACCATAAATATCCTGAGGTTGTAATAGGCCAGCACAAAACTGAAAAGCAGAATGTTGAATACATCGAATAAAAAAGTCAAGGAACCATTGGTGAAAAATTCCTCGATCCGCTCGTTGTCGTTGATACGCCTTACCAAATCACCGATGCCCCGACCTGAAAAGAACGAAATAGGCAATTGTATCAATCGCGTAAGGTAATCATTCATCATTCGGATGTTTATCCGCATGGACATATGCAACAAGATCCAATCCCTTAAAATGGCTATGGCCCCTTTTGACAATACAAAGAATACTTGCCCTATCAGAATGATTTGGATAAAATTCAGGTCCTGGTTCTCGATACCATAGTCAACTATGCTCTGGGTAAAGAAGGGCAGGGCCAATTGGATAATGGACGAGAGCAAAAGCCCTATGGCCAATTGCCCGACCAACTTTTTATAATCAAAAAGGTATTTTAATGCATGTAGGAGGTGGCTTTTGTTTTCTGCCCTGCCCAATTTTCCCTTGATGAAAACATCCATCGGTTCCAAAAACATGGCAATTCCTTTCTTTTCCGAAGAAAGCCACCCTCTTTTGAACGCATCGGAACTTAAACTATATTTCCCCTTGGCTGGATCGGAAATATGTACTTTGGTAGGGGTTATGCGATAGACCACCATAAAATGATTGCCTTCCCAATGAACAATGCATGGCAATGGGGCTTTTTCAATAAGGTCTTCCCATGTGATCAAGACCGAGAAAGTCTCTAAGTCGATTTGTTTTGCAGCTTCCTTGATACCTGCCAATGAAACCCCCTCTCTATCAATATAAGCCGCCTGTCTAAGACGCTCTAAGGGCACCTCCCTGCCATAGTATTTTGCGATGATCCTGAGGCATGTGGGGCCACAGTCCATCTTGTCCAATTGCCGATAGTTGGGAAAAGTGGTGCGAAACATGGTTAGTGTTTATAGTGCATAAATATAATGGATTAAGAATTTACAGCGATATAGTAAACATTAATCCTACGATACTCCCTGATAAAAGTAGTTCAAATGTTAAAATTTGACCCAACTTGGGAACAACTTGTGAATTTGTTTTTACCCCGATCCTCAAATTTGATGGTAAACTAAATGTAGAATTATGCCAGCAAATATTGTTACCCAAGAGGATTTGGAGGGATTCAAGAAATCTCTTTTGGAAGAGATCCGGGAAATGTTGTTAAAACACGACCGTATTACCTTGGATCGATGGATCAAGTCAAACAGTGTCATGGGCAAATTGGGGATAAGTCCGGGGACACTTCAGAATTTCCGGATCAATGGAACCATACCATATACCAAATTAGGAGGCATCATATACTATGATGAGGAGGAAATCCATAACATCCTTAAGAATAACAAGAATTTTATGTTAAAGAATCGGTCATGAAAATAGCCTTTTACAACATACAAAACATCTTTCATCGTCATATAGATTTAGTAGATAGGTATCGTGACGAAAATAGATCCCGATGGATAGCGGAGTTTGAGACCCTGTTGACCCAGCCTGAACGTACCCCAAAACAATATGATAGGATGAGGATGCTTTCCCGTTTATTGGAATTTGATAACCAAGGACAGATGCCCTATTTTACGGTAAAGAACACCATGGGCCAATTACGGATCAGAAAAGGTTTGGATGGGGAGATGTCCAAAGCATCCCATTTGACCGATTGGGAAGGGTGGGCCAAAGTTGACTCTTTGCCAATCCATGAAATTGCTGTCAGGAATAAGGCTAAGGTCATCAACGCAATAGACCCAGACATTCTGGTTTTATCTGAAATAGAGGATAGGCATTCCTTGCTTGAGTTCAACCGCCATTTCATTTCCTCCGAGGGAAAAACAACCTTTAAGGAACTTGTTTTTCTTGGAACCAACGATCCATGGGGCCGTGGTATTGGTGTTTTGGCAAAAACTGGATTCAACCTTATCTCTATCAAGACCCATGTCAATGAACTGGACGAAGCGAACAAACCCTTGTTTGACGTGGATTTACAGGAATATGTGTTTAGAACAGATAGTGGATTGAATCTTGTGGCCTTATGTACCCATTTCCTCGGTAGTGGGAATGAAATGGAACCATTTCGTAAACGGCAAAAATTACAAGCTGGACATATTGCAAGACTTGTTGCCCAAAGACAAAAAAGTAGCGAAGCCAATATGGTGCTCATGGGTACTTTGAATGCTCCCAGCTATAGCAGTTGCATAGCCCCACTGACACAGGACGCTGAATTGTCGGACATTACAAAACACCCTAGGTTTTGGTGTACCTTGGATAAAGGTCAAGATGCTGATTATTTTAGAATGGGGGCATTCAAAAAGGGCGTGAATATTCCACAGCGGGATTATTTAATGCTATCCAAGAATCTTTTTGCCGCTATTGAAAATTGTGGTTTGGTAAGAAAGGGGGTATGCTACAAAAAGCGACCAAAATGGGATGTCTTTGGAAGTGTGGAAAATGAGGTATATGCAGCAAGTGAACATCCCTTATTGTGGAGCCAAATTCGATTGTGACCAACCAGGGAACAGTCTGGTACATCCATCGATTCAGCGAATAATGGTCTTAGTGCAATACCTGGGATTTTGTCCGAACAGCATTATAACTTTCCGAAATCATAACCGTAGGTTAGAAAAGGAATCATGAAAGTGGTCCGCTCATTAAAATAAACCGAATTCCCAGCAAGGTATAGTCCTATCATCAATTTGGATTTTCCTATACCGTATCCCAACGATACGCTATTTGAACCAAACTTGTAATCGGCTAGATAGGTTTGCACACCAGTTTCTTGTCCATTCATGTCATACAATGGTTCGTGCACGCTGAATTCACTGTTGCGATTTAATAGTGAATATCCCAAGCTGATGATAAGGGAACCTTTTCCAAAAACCTCAAACATATAGTTTGCCCGAAAGTGATATCCTATAAGCAATCCTCTGTCCGTACTTGACAAAGTATTGTTCGGGCCCTGACCGGTGGTAACGATATCATGCCTAAAGGAATTGTTGAATCCGATAGAGAGATTATGGGTTAAGAAATAGGCTGCTCCTATATTCAGTGCCATACCGGAATTTTGTAGGTCTATATTGGTATAATTTGCTTCCTTTGATAAACTGGAAACTCCAGCATTATAAATAGGGGTGATACGGTATTCAGGACCCACGTTAAAAAACAAATTTCCCTTTCGCATATCCTGAGAAAAACAGGATGCAGTTGTCAAAAAAATAATGACAAGATAAACTATTTTAAATCGCATATGATGACCTTTTGAATGGTAAGCCTTCCTGATACTACCTATTGCTTTAACACTATCCACTAATTGGTAAATTTAATTCTTCCAGAATAATTATCCTCTGGATTCGATATGGTCCTGCCAAATGCATAGGGAATACCATCGGTGGAAGCATTTCGATTAATGGAATATACTCGGTTAAAATAAGGTGTTTGGTAGGAGCGATACCCAAACAAATTATAGTTTGGCCGTGCACAGTCACAACTTGCGGGAAGTAAACTGGTTTGAATATATTTCTTGGGTGCAGGCCATGAGTCATATTCATATACGGTAAATACAAAGCTGCTATTTGACGATTCTGAACCGATTTTAAAGTTTACCGTTTGAAATGATCCGATTTCGCTATTGGAGATTTTAGTGATCGCTTTTCTTGATCCGGTCAAATTTAGATAGCTACTGGAAAAGCTTATGGAGTAATCTCGTACAAACTGGTCTCCGTCAAAACTCACTTTTACCCCTTGAAACTCAATATCAGCTTTCTCTATCCAAGATTCTTTTTTATCATGGATTTCAATTTTTTCTATCCGAAGTGTGCTTGGTGGGGCGTACCCTCCCGAACCTGTTCCTCCTCCGGAATAGCAATCGGTGTATGCTATTTTTTTTATTCCTTCAATGGGTGCACAGGATACAATAGAGAGCATGTAAACAGACTCTTCCAACGTACTTTTCTGCGACATAGAGAGAAATTCATCTTCTGTGAAATCACCATCCACCAGTATTAATTCTCCTTCTTCATTCAAATGGTAGGCCTTCACATACTCTGATTCTGTATCTGGGTCAAAACTATTGATAAGATATAAGGCATTTTCGGCATGAAGCTCTCCTTCCTTGATCCTGGTCAAAATAGGATACCAGGTTTCTCCGTCTAAATCGGAAAATGCTTCGAGTGAAAGATGTTCTTCACCCTTTCCGGATGGGTAAAAGCCATCCAATAGACTGCTCATATAAACTGCAGGTCTTTCCCTTTTACTGGCCTTGAATTCCGTCAGTTTTTCAAAACCAGGGTTGATGTCCAGTATATGTTCCATAAGCGATGTTAAATGGTGTTCCTTGTAGTTCAATTGTTCTTGTATGCTAGCATTCCCAATATAGTTTTTATCAAGTGGTGGATTGGATGTCATATCATTGCTCTCTTTAGGTATGACAACTTCACTCGAACACGAAGCGATTAGGAGACAAAGTATGGGGATGGCATAAAAGGTGGGATTCCTCGAAAGGAACACTAAAGGGGTTTTACAGAATAGGTGGGAGCAGGTGATTCTTCTTTTGCTATACATTTTCATGGTCTTTAAAGTTGATGGCGTGTGATTTCTTTTTTTATGTTACAGGTATATGTTCCCCGATACGTTGTGATGTTTTTTATCATTGCGGAACAGCCCTTCAAATTTTATTTGGATTTAGGTCTTGGCTGATACGACGCTTTTTTGTCTGCTTTACTGCAATTGTACAAGACGATTCCGGTTTCTAAAGTCGACTTAAATTGCCAAACCGACAATGCATTGTTTCGGCGATTTATAAATTGCGTACAGAAATAAATGAAACCCTACTTTTAGGGACTTTTATCATAGTTTTTTACCCATAAGAATCAAATGAAAGTGTGTCCCTGTTAAAACAACAAGGCCATTGATGTTATGGGTTTGATATTTGCTATTGCTGCTTCACAATAGCTATCACTTGGTTTGGTTAGATCATGTGGTAAACAAAATGTATCAGGTCATTTGGGCACATCCAATAAGTTAGGTTTATGTATTGGATCTGTCTGTAAAGGCTTTTCTTAATCCCTTGCCTAATAGAATCACAATTTTACGGATTACGATGTACAAGTGTATCCCTAGTGTTTTCATTTCAGTATGTTATGGATTCCCATTACTATGGCCAACCCCAGAGCCTTGATTTTGCCGTCTTCCTCCAAGTGTGTTGCCTCATCCGAATTGGACAAAAAGCCCAGTTCCAATAACAGGGTTGGGCACACCCCCCTGTTGTCCCGAAGTACCTGAAAGTTGGCCCGTTTCACCCCACGGCTTCGGTACCCTAAGTGTTCTTGTAAGTACTCATCCATTGTTTTTGCCATGGACAGGCTCTGTTCTGGGATCGAGTCATTGAACACATATATTTCAAGTCCCATGGCCTTGGTGTTATTGGCATGGTTACAGTGTAGGGAAACAAAGATTTTGGGATTAAGGATTTTGGCCAGTTTTGTACGATGTCCCAATGAGATCAATGTATCGCCATATCGGGTCAAGTAAATGTCGTATCGATCGTCCAACACTATCTTATGATAATGTACAATGGCTTGCGCAATCTTTAAGGTCAAGTCTTTTTCCCTTAGACCATTTATTCCAACTGCCCCACGATCAGTTCCTCCATGTCCTGGGTCTATAACGATGATTTGTTTTTCCTGTCCGCATACCGTGATAAAAACTGAAAATAGGGACAACAGGAATATGGTCTTTGTTTGTTCCATATCATTTCATATTTAAAGATTCATTGTGCAATCTTTAACGGTTTCCATAAAAAAGTCCTGATTCCTCAAAATTTAACGCTCTTGTCCGTTAATTTTTAGGGTTTTTATACCCTTTCCAAGGGTTCCCGATACTTTTCGAAAAAGTTTATTCATCAATAGGCTCAATCAGCCGTAAAACGAAAAATCATGAAAAAAACAGTTGTATTCATTTGGACAATGCTCCTAACGGGCATCCCTGCTTTTGCACAGATCGGGGGCATCGAGGATTCAGTCAACGACATCTCGGATACCATCCGAACCATTTTCCCCCTGCTTTTGGGAGTCATCTTTTTAGTTGGCTTCCTTTTCAATGCGGGCCACTTTTTTGGTGAGAACGCCGATCTCAAAAAAGGCATCACTCGGGTATTGGTGTTCGTGCTCATTGCCGGGGCCGTTGTCGGGATCTTTACCTATCTCATTGGAATCGTGGTTTAAAGTAATATCCATCACATCTTCAATGAGAAAGTACAAAATATATAAGGACATCCGTAAAGGGGCAAGGATATGGGGGCTTCCCATATCCCTTTTTGCCCTTTTGATACTCTCCATCCTGGCATCCCTTCTCATCATCATTTTTTCCTTTAGTCTTATGGTCATTGTTCTGGCCATGGGATGGAACCTGTGTTGGTATGTCGGTCTGATTAAGATGGCATCAAAAAAGAATCTTTTGGACTTCAACAAGGTCTTTCCAGACTGTATCAGCAATAAACCCGATAATCTATTGAACCATGTCGAAAATTAACATCGCATCACATCATCCCATTTTGGACATTCAAGATAATATCATCTTTGCCAACAATGGCAATGTGTTGGCCTGTTACAAGGTTTTGCTCCCTGAGATCCACTCCCTGTCCGAAACGGATTTTGAAGGGTTGCACAGCAATTGGTCCCAGGCCTTTAAGTCCCTTCCCATTGGAACTGTGATCCATAAACAGGACATGTACTTGAAATCCTCCTTCACCTCGGATTATCTACGCAAGGATACCTTTCTGTCCAAGGCGACCCATGATCATTTCAAGGGAAGGGAATATATGGAGCACCAAAGCTATCTGTTCTTTACCTGTCCCAGGAGGACGGGTTTCAACAATCCCAAATATGTCAATCCCTTTGCAAGGGTATCCAAGGCATTGCCCAGGGAGTTAGATGATAGCGTGAAACAGTTTTTGGATGCGGTCAACGATGCGGTGAATTATCTCAACAATGGACAGAAAATTCGCTTGGAGCCCATGGTGGACGGCGAAATTTTGGCTTTGACCCAAAACCAGCTCAATGGCCATAACCCCGATTGTGACACCGATATCGTTCTGGACGGCCCCAAAGTGGCCATCGGCAACCATCACTTTGATGTACTGGCCATTAATAGTGAATCCTGTTTTGGGGACAGCGTACAGACCAGTAAAATCAACGAAAGGTTTACCTCGGATGATTTTTCCTTCCACCAAGGGTTCATCGACGGTCTTGGCCTTTCCCTCAAGGAAAACCATATCATCAACCAGATCGTCTATCTGGATGATAGGCACCACTGGAGAAGACAGCTGGAGAAAAAGGTCGAGGAATTGAAAAAGAGTTCCAATTTTGGGACACAGAACAAGGTGGCCCTCAAAAAAATCGAACATATCCTGGACCAGATCAACCAGGATGACCAAGCACGAATCGTGCGTGGACACCTCAATATCATCCATTGGCACCGGGATGGGGAGCAATTGAAACGTACCAACGCACAGGTCAGGGCCGAACTGAAGGAACTGGATATGGTGCCCTATTACCCGTGTGGCAAGGAACGTAAAAATTATATCCTGAACAGTTTCCCTTGTTTTGCCCCCAATTTCTCCAATGAGGATCTCTATGTTGCCGATCTAAAACACGCACTTTGTCTTTGGATCAATACCACCAATTACAGCACGGACAGCACGGGAATCGTGTTCAATGATCGGGAGTTCAACATTCCCGTGCTGAAGGATGTCTGGGACGAACAGAAAAAGCGCATCAAGGCGAGGAACTTTGCCATTTTTGCCCCAACTGGGGAGGGGAAGTCCTTTTTGGCCAACAACATTCTCCGTCAATACTTTGAGTCCGATGTCCGACTGGTCATTATCGATCTGGGCGGTTCCTATACCAAGTTCGCCAGCCTCTATCCCGAGCAGTGCGCCGTGCTTCGCTATGAAAACGGCAAGAGCCTTGGTATCAATCCCTTTTATATATCGAACAGCGAGGATGTAACCCCAGAACGCTTGGAGGATCTTTCCCTTTTCCTGTTCGAGTTAATGGGCAAGGGGACTAAATCCCAAAAAGAAACCTCGGTGGCTTTGAAGAAAATATTACTGGCCTATTATAAGGAGAACCAAACTGCACTACATACGTTGGACAGTTTTTACCAATTTGTCAGCCGACATCAAAAGGGCTTGTTGTCCCGATTGCAGATTCATGCTGAATATTTTAATATTAATGGGTTTCTCCACATTCTTTCCGAATATGTTGGGGACGGAATCTACAGCTTTCTTTTTGTGGCAAGCGAAGATCGGCCCTATCGATTGGAAGATAAGCGACTTATCGTTTTCGAACTTGATGAAGTGAAGGACAATAAGGAAATCCTCTCCGTAATGCTCAAGCTCATCAAAACGGCCATTCAACGGACCGTATGGATAAACAGGGAGGAGCGGGGCATCATCCTCTTTGATGAGTTCGCCAAACAGCTCAAGTTCGATAATGTACTGGAGAGTGTGGAGTTTTATTATCAGGCCATCCGAAAACAGGAAGGGGCGATAGGTATCATCCTCCAGTCCATCAATCAACTGCCCCAGAACCCGACCTCGGCCAGTATCTTGGAGAACACCCAGATCATCTATAGTCTTCGGAACGAAAAGGGCTATGGTGCATTGAAGGAAAGGCTCCACCTTTCCTCCCATGACCTGGACCAACTGAGATCTATGAGGAACAATCTCACGGGAAAGCGCAAGTACACCGAAATCTTCATAAAAATCGGGAAGGAAAGCAACATTTTTAGATTGGAGGTTCCCCCGGAAGTATATGCTGCCTATCTGACCGATGGCCCGGACAACAAGGCTATAATGGAACTCTACAAGGAAACCGGTTGTATGGAAACGGCCATCAAAAAATTCATTCATCAAAAATCAATAACATCATGAAAAACAAGATTACAACATTAAGTATTGCCCTGACCTTAGCTATTTTAATGCCTGCAGGTGCTGCCTGCCAAGGGATGCCGGTGTATGACAACACCAACTTCATCACATTGGGCAAACAGATCATTGAATCAGCCAAACAGACTTCTGAACTTTTGAAGACCGTGGAATTTTTACAGGAACAAAAGGAGCGCATCGAAAAGGTCAGCGATGTCATCAAACAATTGAAGGCCGTCCGAGAACTGGCAAAGAACAACCAACGCCTTTTCGATATGGCACGGAACGACCTCAGGGAAATTCTAAACTCACCGCATATCCATCCCGAAGAGGTAGAACGCATTTCGGAATCCTTCAATGCCATTATCGAGAGTTCATTGGAAGATCTGGAATTTGTGGAACAGATCCTTTCCAGTGATTTTTTGAAAATGACCGATGCGGAAAGGGCCACGGTACTCAAGGAAAAGGAAATGCGCTCCAAGGAAATGGTAGGCGAGATTGAACGCAAGGCCAAACGGTACAGGGACATCATTTCCTTTCGGGAAATGCAGGCTACCATCAATAACCGTAAAACAAAGTATTGATCATGGCGGGTTTTGTATTGAGCATCGGTTTGGAGTATGTGGATGCGGTGTACGACACTATCACCGGAAGTGACTTTTCCCAGTACACCATTGTGGGCATGAAGGCCCTGGCCATCCTCTTTTTCTTGATCAACATCATGAAAAAGTACAATGAGGGAGTGGCTGAACGGGATGGACATACTTGGGGACTGACCCCAACAGAACTGGCCAAGAACTTCGCCGTGGTCATTTTGGTCATATTCTCAGATCAGGTCTTGGGGGTCTTCGACAACATTTTGGTAAGTATAGAGACCCAATACCGCAATACAGCTCCGGATCTTGTACCATTACAGTTGCAGGATATTTCCATTGAGGAGGATACTGGTCTTCTGGATGCCGCGAGTAAAGGATTGGCCCTTTTGTACGAGGCCCTGGTCAGTCCTTTGTTCGGAATGCGCATCTTGGCCTTTATCATCAGTGTGTTCCTGTGGTTGTTGGACCTGTTCATCTATCCACTTTTTTTAGCGGAACGATTCTTCCTACTGGGTATCATGAGGGCCTTTTTTCCCTTGGTCATCAGTCTGGCGGTCTTTGAGAAGTTCAGGAGTCTTGCCTATACCTTTTTTAAGCTCTATGCCGCTGTGTATATGTTGGTGCCGGCCTTTTTCTTAGTGAACATTTTTATCAATGCCCTTTATACGGAATTGACCACGGATTTTTGGGTCAACCTATTTGGAACGGATTACGGCAGTTCGGTCTTTGCCCCCTTGGTGGAACTGGGTACCATAGGGTTCATCGTCTTTTTGAAGTTCAAACTGTACCGAAGGGCGACCTCCTTTTCACTCAAACTGTTTGGTGCCTAAAGCACGCTATAATACTCAAATGATATGAAGACAATGTATAAAAACATAGATGGAATCCTAAGATTCAACCGTTTTGTGGTCTTGGCCGTAGTCACCGCATCATCCATTGCCACGATTATTTCTGGTCTGGTATCGTACAGGATGTACCGAGAGACCAAGGAAGGGGTGTTTGCCATTGGAACGGATGGGTCTGTGATTCCCTTGAAATGGGTCGATCAGAAAGAAAATCTTGAAGTAGAGGCCCTGGCCCATTTGGAACTGTTCCACAACTATTTCTATGGCATTGATGCCAGCAATTATGAAAGGAATATTGAAAAGGCCCTTTGGCTCGGGGACAGTTCGGTGGACAATGTGTATCGACAGAAAAAGGCCGATGGGGTCTATAACCGACTCCTGCAATATTCATTGGTACAGAAGATCATTTCTGTGGATGCTGAGCTTACCCTCCAAGAAGGAATCTGTTCGTTTAGGACCGTTGTGGTCTTTGGAATCGACCGTGGGACTGTGACCGATATGTATGAACTTAAGACTTCCGGGAACCTCATTCGGGTGGACCGGAATTTTCCCAACAATGCCCATGGGCTGTTGATCAGCAATTATTTCGAAAATTCATTGAGAAAGCTCGATGGTCAACATTAAAAAATAACAACATGAAATTGGATAAAAAGAAAATCGTTTTTGGGATTATCATCGGTTTGGTCATCATTTTTATGGTGGTCTATTCCATGGCCTTCCTGACCAATGGGGATGATAATGGCAAGCAACTTGCCCAACCCCTGGTACCCCAATTGGAGGAGGCAAAAAAGGAATATTCTTCCAAGTTGGAGGCCATCAATGACCTCAAGGAAGTGAAGACTACCAATGCTCCCAGCATCTATGATGAGAAGTTTTTGGATTCGACGGGACTGTTTGACCCGGACCTTATCTATCGGGAAAAGGCACAAATTGTGGACAGTATCTACAGATTGGGGAGAATCGATTATACCCAGGGGACATACCGGAAACCTGTAGTGAAAAATGAGGTGAGGGTCAGTGCTCTTGGGAAAAAAACCGAACAAGAAACTGTGTCAAAACCAAAGGAGGTCATAAAACCTACATTACAGGAAATGGCCTTGGAACAGCAACTGTTCTTCGCCTCCGATCCCTTGCCGGATAATTCAAATGATGACCATAGGGCCATTCCGGCCATAGTGGAGAGAACACAGACCATTAGGGCCAACGATAGATTGGAATTCCGTACTCTGAAGGAGGTTGTTATCGATGGTAGGACCATCCCAAAGAACACGGTGGTGTTTGGTATGGTAGCCTTCCAGCCCAACAGGGTTGTTCTGGACATCGAGAACATAGACCATATCCCCATTAAACTAAAAGCCTATGACTATCGGGATGGATTGGAAGGGCTTTATATCAGGAACACCTTTAGGGCAGAGGCCTATAAGGAGATGGTGGACGGTACCATAGATGATATCAATGTGCCAGGTGTTCCCCAAATCAAGGGACTGAAGAACATCTTTAAACGCTCCAACCGAAAGGTGAGGGCTACGGTGAACAAAAACTATAAAATCTTATTAAAAACCAGCCCATAGTGGCTATTAAAAAAAGAGCTATCATGAAAAACGTATGTATTATTTTGGGCATGTTGTTGACCATAGCAGCACAGGCCAGTAGCACAAAACCATTGGATACCATTTATGCCAATGAGCACATGAACATGGCCCTTTTCTTTCCTTCGGAAATCAAACAAGGGATTGTAGGCAACGGTAACTTTGTCTTTACCTATGATCGGGAAAACCAACAGACCTTGGGACTGCTAAAAGCGGTGCCAGGGAAGGACAGTAACCTGTTGGTGATCACAGATGACGGAAGTATCTATTCCTACATTATCAGCTATGCCAAGGAACTGGAATACCCCAATCGTTTCATCACTGAGCAAGAACGTATCGGGAGAGAAAGGAAGGGAATGGAGAAGGATACCCCAAATATGGTTCCTAGCGAAAAGGTTTGGGATCCTTCTGTCTCTCTTGAAAGGGTAAGGGAAAAGTATAAAGAATCCTGCGAGGCCCTGTTGAAACTCCCAGAGCGGAAAAACATCAGAAAAAGAGACCAGGGCCTCTCCTTGGCTATCAAGAATATGTATAATTTGGAAGATGAAGTTTATATGCAATTTGAAGTAAGTAACAATTCCGGTGTCCGGTTTGATTTCGGGGAATTGGAACTTTTCAAAATCAGTGGGAAAAAGGAAAGGAATGCCTCCTATCAGGAATTGGAACTCCTGCCTTTATTCAGACACAACGTCCCGAAGAATATTGACCATGGCCAAACGGCCAGGTTTGTTTATGTGTTTCCGAAATTTCACTTGGACAAAGGGGAAAGACTTAAGGTCAACCTTTCTGAAGAAGATACATCGAGGATAGTTGTAATGACTTTTAAATAATGGTTTTGATGTTTAAAAGCTATTTCCTTAAAACGACCTTTATACTGTTCTCGTTGGTACAACTGTTAATATAAATGGTACTTCCTTGGAAATCGGTCGACGTACTGGCCCCAAGACTATGCTCAATACCATTCTTTACCGTCTTACATTCCACACTGGGACTATTGCCCAATTTATGAACCTTCTTGGGAATGGTTAGGATACAACCATTGGCACCCCAGTGTTCCAATCTTCAATATCATAATTAATTTTGGTGCCCTTCTCCCCGAGTTTATCAAGTAATAACGAAAAGAGGTTTAGGATACAAGCTGCCAATGCATATCCTCAGAGAAGGAGGCAAAAGGTAGTAAGCCTAATAGTGTCAAAACAAACCATGCGACAATTAAACAGTAGAAAAGGGTGCCGAAATAGTAATGGTTCCTGTTTAGTATTCCCACAATGATGTTTTTTGCTATAAAAAAACCCGCAATTTGAACATTGAATTATAAAATTCTAAGCCAAAAAGGAAAATTTGTTGGTTTGTCGTTTCGTGTAAGTGTTTTTTATTGATGAGCATATTTATGCCATGCCTTTATTTGGATTCAAAGGATTTAAAGCACCATTTCAGTAAACTTTCAGGCTATGGTTTTTGGATATGCACGTGTGAGTACCAAGGAACAATGTTTTGACCTTGAATTGGTTTTCCTCAAGAAAGGAATCCCACAAAAGAACACTTATCCGGGCAATGGGTTGAGAGCACTAAAGAAAACAGCTTGGGCAAGCACCTGAGATATTCAAATCGGGACTATACGATTATAGTATCACAAGTATCAGCTAAATTTAACATAGATGACATAGTACATTTCATGGAATTTGTCTCTAAGTTAAATCAAAACAGATTCTATTTCGAAAACTTAAACCCCAATGCTCATGTCAAAAAAACAAGTTGATTTCGAAAGTGTCGTAAAACATATTTACATTGAGCTGAACAAGGAAGCTGATCGGGGGCAAGTAGCTTCATACATTCCAGAGTTGGAAAATGTAAATCCTAAACACTTTGGTATCCATTTAAGGCCAATTGATGATTCTTCCATAGGTATCGGTGATTTTTGCACCTCCTTTTCCATTCAAAGTATTTGTAAAGTACTCAGTTTAGCCCACGCACTGCAACTATTGGGCGCCGATCTATGGAAAAGGGTCGGTGTTGACCCAACCCATGAACCTTTTAATTTTTTATCCTTGACAGAAAAAGGGAATGGCATACCCAACAACCCCTTTATCAATGCAGGTGCTTTGGTTATCTGTGATATGTTATATTCCCAATTGGAAAATCCCGAAAAAGACTTTTTGGAGTTTGTCAGAAACTTGAGCAATGACAATTCCATTGATTATGACAAAAAGGTATATGGATCGGAAAAAACAAACGGTCATAGAAACCATGCAACTGCCAGTTTGCTGAAATCACTTAACAATTTACATAACGATGTAGAGCAAGTTTTGGATTTTTATTATTTACAATGTTCATTGCGTATGAGTTGCGAACAGTTGTCAAAATCATTTTATTTCTTGATGAACGGAGGAAAGAACATTGTTGGGAAAGAGTTTTTGAGTCCTTCCCAAACCAAACGTTTGAACGCCATCATGCTGACCTGTGGTTTTTATAATGATGTGGGCGGCTTTGCCTTCAATGTGGGCTTACCTGCTAAAAGTGGTGTGGGAGGTGGCATCATAGCGATTCATCCCAAAAAATACTGTATTGCCACATGGTCACCCGGGTTAAACCAAAAAGGAAATTCCCTTTTGGGCATAAAAGCACTGGAAATGTTCACTACGGAAACAGAGCTTTCCATCTTTTAGTTCATTTTAGAAGGAACATTTGCCAAAAACACAATGGTAATTTTACATTTTGTTTAAAAACAGTTAAGTTCGTTGTGCTGAATCAAAAAACACCCCTCCGAAAGTTTTGGAAGAAAAGATGGCATGGCAAAGTTGACCTCCAGAGAATTACGCCCTACCGAAAACACTGAGCAAGAAAATTTATGGAAACTTTTTCTGGAGGGGGACATGAACGCTTTTCGCTCCCTATACAGTACCCATTATAAAATGCTGTACAATTTTGGGAAAAAATACCTTCCTCCTACCGAAGTCGAAGATTGCATCCATGATACCTTTTTGAATATACTCCATTATAGAAACAATATAGGGGAGGTGAAAAAAGTCAAGACCTACTTGTTTAAAAGTTTTAGGAACCAGCTCTTAAAAACCAAAAAAAGCAAGCAGGTCGAATTCCATCTTACCAAAGAAATAAATATAGATAATGGCGATCCCGTTGAAAATGAAGCTATACTTAAAGAAGTAAAAAAATTGATCGAACAACTGAGTCCAAGGGAAAAGGAAATCGTATATCTGAAGTATTTCCAGAACTTCAACAATCATGAAATATCGGATCTCTTGAACATTAAATACCAAACCGTGCGAAACATTTTGGCCGGTGCTATCAAAAAACTCAGAACACTGGGCAAAGATTACATTCACTTATTATTCTTGCTGATCAAGAATTAGAGCAATTCATTTTTTCCATAGTTTATACGGTATATTGATATTTAGTATAAAAAATTAACATTAATAACGTGGTACATTTTGGAAAACACATCTCATAAAAAGTAATTGTAATAAACACTTCGCTTTTTGATGATGAAAAAAACCAATTTTTACTCGGCCATTGTTATGGCCTTTCTACTTTTTCAAAACTTCTTTGTTTTTTCTCAAAACACCTTTTTTGAAGAATACCGACCGTTTAAAACAAATATTCCTTCTCCAGAAGAGTTCTTGGGATATCCTATTGGGGATTCCCATACCCGACATGATCAAGTAGTGGCCTATTTGACCAAACTTGCCGAACTTTCGGACCGGGCCACAATGACCGAATATGGAAAGACTAATGAAGGTAGGAAACTATTTATTTTGACCATAACAAGTCCGGAAAACCATCGTAACCTATCCAATATCAAGAAAAAACATTTACAGGTTGTTGATCATAACACGGACATTACCGATTACAGTGACCTCCCTATATTTATAAACTTGGCCTATAATGTGCACGGAAATGAACCTTCTGGAACAGAAGCCGCCTTGCTCACGGCCTACACCTTAATAGCCTCCAATAATCCCAAGGTTGTTGATTACATAAATAACGCTGTCATTTTTTTAGACCCCACTATTAATCCTGATGGAAGGGATAGGCATACCAATTGGGTCAACACATTTAAAGGAAGCCCATTGGTGGCAGACAAGTTCGATATAGAGCACAACGAGGGATGGCCACAAGGAAGGACCAACCATTATTGGTTCGATCTCAACAGAGACTTACTTTTGGCGGTACAACCCGAAAGCAACGCCCGTTTGGAATGGTTTCACGAATGGTACCCAAATGTAGTGACCGATTTTCATGAAATGGGCACCAATTCCACCTTCTTTTTTGAGCCCAAGCCCCCTTCTGCCTCTCTGGAACCAGTTACACCCGATGAGAACTATACCGTTTTGACCAAGATCTTCGCCAAACAGTTTGCTGCTGACCTGGACAGTATCGGTTCCTTATATTTCACCAAAGAAAGATATGATGCTACTTATCCTGGGTATGGGTCAACATATGGTGACCTTCAGGGCTCTTTGGCCATTTTATTTGAACAGGCCAGTTCCCGTGGTCACCTTCAAGAAACACCAACGGGCAATCTTTCGTTTCCTTTTACCATCAAAAACCAATATGTAACGAGCATGGCCACCATTAAAGCGGCCTTGAATAACAAAGAACTGCTCTATGACTATCAAAACAGATTCTTTAAAGCATCGATTGAAAAGGCAAAAAAAAGCAGTACAAAAGGCTATGTCTTTGGGGATTATCAAGACAAAAACAGAACAAAAGCTTTTTTGGATCTATTGTTAAAGCATAAGGTAAGAGTTTTTGCAACCGGCAATGATGTTGAAACCAAAAAAGGGGTTTTTAAAAAAGGAACTTCTTATATAGTTCCTTCCGAACAACCACAATATCTAATGGTACAGACCCTTTTTGAAACCCACAAAAAATATAGGGATAGTGTATTTTACGATGCTTCCTCATGGTCCTTGGTCAACTTCTACAACATGAAATATAGTCCATTGTCCAAACTTCCAATGTTAGAGCAACGAATTACCAAGGAAAACAACAGGATAAAACTAGCCCCTTTAAAACAGAGTTCTTATGGATATCTCATCCCATGGGACGATTATTATTCCCCTGCAGCGTTGTATCAACTCCAAAAAAAAGGAGTGGTCGTGAAGACAGCACAACAACCATTTAGCATTATATTCGATGGAGATAAAAAATCATTCAGCAGAGGCACATTACTCATTCCGCAAAATATACAAGAGATGGAGCCTAATGTTCTTTTTAAAACCATAACCCAAATATGCACACAAACCCAAGTACAGGCATATCCGGTGGAAACTGGGTATAGCACATCGGGAATAGACCTTGGGAGCTCTAATTTTGTCACTCTCAAAAAACCAAAGGCCATGATGTTGGTAAAAGGAGGGGTTTCGGTATATGAAGCAGGTGAGGTATGGCATTTATTGGAACAACGTATGCAAATGCCCATTAGCAAAGTACCCGAAGATATTTTTTACAGAACAGATTTGAGCAAGTACAATACCATTGTTCTTGTTTCGGGAAGGTACAACAGCTTGAACGAGCAAAACCGCAACAAGTTAAAATCGTGGGTGGCCCAAGGCAATACTCTGATTACTCTTAGAACGGCAAGTTCCTGGGCCATCAGAACAAACCTGGTCAATGAGAATTTTGTTGACCTGGATGAACCTAAGGACGAAAAAACCATAGAAAGATTGAACTATGGCGAGGCTAGGGAATATCTAGGGAAAGAATATATAGGTGGTGCCATTTTTGAAGTGGATTTGGATATCACACACCCTTTGGGGTACGGTTACCACAATAGATTATTGCCAGTTTACAAAAACAACCGTATTTGGATTGCCCCAAGCAAAAATAGATTTTCCACAGTGGCACAATACACCCAAAATCCACATATTGATGGGTATATACAGGAACACTATATAGAAGACTATATGAAAAAATCGGCTTCTTTGCTTGTTGATGGAATTGAAAAAGGAAGAGTCGTCATGTTTGCTGATAACCCTAATTTTAGAGGAGCATGGTATGGCACCAATAAATTATTTCTCAATGCTATTTTCTTTGGTTCTATAATCAATGTTCCCTAATGAATCATATAGAAATGTTGTAAAAATATCGTGTTTTAAGAAATTTTAACATTTTTTCTATAGTACAAAGCACAAAATACTACTCTTAAACAAAAAAGCATCCAATGCAACATTCCATTATTACCATTGACAACCTTTTGAACAACGACAGCTTCATTGCTTGGGTCGTTTCCGACAGGGAACAACATTCGGAATATTGGAATGGAATTAAGGAAGAGCTTTCAAAGGACGTTGCCGAAACGCTTGAAAGAGCCGCAAAGATCATCGAGAAAATTAAGGCACAATATGCAGATGCAGATGAAAGCCGCATAACATCTGACTTTATACAACAGCAGTACATTAAGTTGCTCGAAGCACGCAATTCCAAAACCATTTCTTCGGAAACCAAAGTCTTAAAAATCCGGACAATCTTGAAATATGCTGCCATTTTGGTTTTATTATTGTCCATTTCTGGCATTTATTATTACTCCGAAAAAATGGATGGTGCCTTCGAAAACCATTTGATTTCCACGACATACAACAGCAAGGATATTCTTATAGAAACACCCGGCCATAAATTTTTTGTAATTGATGATAGCACAAAGAACAACTGGTTGGCCGACAATGGAATTTTTGTAAGTGTAACCAATAAACAAATAAAATTTGTGGCCAGTGACAATGCAAAAGGAAGTTCCGACGAACCCTTTAAAGTTTACACCCCAAATGACAAACATTATCATGTTATCCTTACGGATGGAACAAACATTGAGCTCAATGGAAATAGTATATTGACATTTGGCTTATCCGAAGAATCCAACAAAAGAAATGTTGCGCTTATTGGAGAGGCATTTTTTGATGTGGCCCGAAACGAGCATGCTCCGTTCTTGGTAAAATCATCCGACTTGAGCGTTAAAGTGTTGGGGACCGAGTTCAATATATCCAACTATCCCGAAAATGGCTATACCAGTACAACCTTGATCGAAGGTTCGGTGGAAGTCAGCAATGCTTATAACAAAAGTGTGGTCATCAAACCCGGCAATCAGGCGCGGTTGTACAAGGGCAGTGAAAACATTGAAGTTAAAAACGTTGATGTTCAGGAAGTAGTGGCCTGGACTTCTGGAAGAATGATCTTCAACGATGAAAAATTTGTGGATCTTATCCCAAAACTCAACCGTTGGTACGGAGTAAACTTTATCCTTTCCGATGAAGAACTGAGCAATGTCCGTTTTACCGGGACCCTGAAAAAAGAGAACGACCTCACTCATTTTTTACAGATGCTCAAATACACCGAGGGAATCAACTATGAAATTTCAAACAACGAAGTAAAACTATTTATTAACCAATAATTTTAAAAACACAATGCGAGCATCAATAAACTAACTACAGGTATACTCGAATAATTCAACCTAACTTTTTTTAAGTAAAACTAACTCAACATGTACAAATACTTATTAAAGAAGTTCTCAAAAGGAACTCTCTACACGGTATTAATGCTCTTTTTTTACCTAATGCCCACCAATATGACCACGGCCGGCATTATATTACAAGAAGAAACTTTGAGCATTGATCAAAAAGTCTCCATAGAGGATCTTTTCACTTTAATTTCCAATAAAACATCGTACGATTTCTTTTTTAACAGCGGTCTACAAGATCTGGGAACCGTCATAGACCTAAAAGTTGAAAACGCTACGGTCAAGGAAGTCCTCAACAAAGCACTGAACGGGCTTCCGTTGGAATATTCCATTAAAGGAAACGACATCCTGATTCGAAAAAAAACTATAGGAGCAAATGCACAGGGCAAGAAAAATGTATCGGGAAAAGTCAATGATGAAAACGACAATCCCTTGCCCTATGTAAGTGTCATTATTAAAGGAACCGACACAGGAACGGTAACGGATTTTGATGGAAAGTTCAACATCAATGTAGCATCCTCGGACGTTCTTGAGTTCTCCTATATGGGGTATGAGGATAAAATCGTGAATGTGGGTGACCGTACCTATTTTGATGTAAATCTGGTTCCACAGTTCAACGTACTGGATGAAGTAATCGTAGCGGGCGTGGCGACCGGTACCGAGCGAAAAAAGATGTCGGTAAGTGTAGCAAAATTGAATACCGATGAGATAAGCAAAGTTCCGCAAGCATCCATATCATCCTCCCTACAGGCCAAAGTTGCCGGGGTAAGCGTTACCTCTTTCAGTGGTTCGCCCGGGTCCAGCCCAAACATTGTACTAAGGGGATCCACAAATCTAACAGGCAACAATGGTCCTATGATTCTGGTGGACGGAATTATTCTTCAAGGTTCGTTGGCAGACATCAATGTGGACGATATAGAATCCATGGAAGTCGTAAAAGGTGCCGCTGCATCTTCCTTATACGGATCAAGGGCTGCAAATGGGGTCATCGTGATTACTTCCAAACGGGGCAAGAAAATTGCGGATGGCAAAACTTCCATTACCGTAAGGAGTGAAACTGGTTTTCAACGCGTGGCCAATTATTTGGATCTATCCAATTCCCACCACTATATGCTTTCCCCGGATTGGCTCTCCTCAGAAACTTTCACAAAATACTACTTTGTGGACTATCCCAGCGATTATGTTTCCGGATGGGACCCGCGTATCCAAGGCAACCGCGTGGAAAAGGAAGACCACTACCAAGATATGCCCTACAGGGTGGACAATAACCTACAAGAACAAATGTTCAACGATGGGCAATATTCCACCAATTATATAGGGATTGGACATAGAATAAACAATACAAATCTATACCTGTCCTATGAAAACAACCAAAACCAGGGTATCGTAATAGAGACCGGGGGATACAAAAGGAACAGTATCCGGGCAAATATCGACCACGCCATATCGGACAACATCAAACTATCCGCCAGCAACAACTTTATCCGAACTTCAAATGACTTTTTAGGTGGAGGTACAGCTGCATTTTTTGAAGTATTGATGAGCGATCCGGATGTGGATTTACTAAGCAATAATGTGGACGGCCAGAAATATAACTTCTATCCCAACCATTGGAATACCCAGTTTGCAAATCCTTTGTACGACTTATGGAAAAAAGAGAGCAAATCCAGAAAAACAAGGTTTTTGGGTTCTTATGAAATCGATTGGAAATTTTCCGATTGGTTGAGCTTTAAAGGGGCATACGCCATAGAATCACAAGATTATAGAAGTACGGACTATGTTCCCAAAGGTACGATCGTAGATCTTTCCCCAAACCTGATGGACCCCAACGACCCCACAAGTATAGATTATGGTAACCCTATTGAACCACAATATTCCGATGGAGGACTTACAAAATATACCTCGAACATTTTTAACCAAACCGTAAGGGCGACCATCAACTTTAAAAAAACATGGGGAGAGCTGGATTTTAATGGCAAATTGAGCTATTTGTACGAGAAAAACCACTTCGAGAATGTTTCCACGGAGGGTTCCGAATTTACCTTGCCAGACCTACCTTCCTTAAACTATTTTACGCGTGACAATATTTATGCCGATGATTCCAATACCGATATCAAAGCTGAAAACTATTTTGCCATAGCGTCCTTTGTATATAAGGATAGATATATTGTTGATGGACTATATAGAAGGGATGGTTCCTCGCTTTTTGGTTCCAATGAAAGATGGCAAAACTATTATCGTGTATCGGGGGCTTACCGGCTTTCAAAGGATATAACTCTACCGGGCATACAGGAATTCAAGTTAAGGGCAGCGTACGGTACCTCAGGATTACGTCCAGCCTTTTCAGCTCAGTACGAGACGTTCAATGCGAACGATGGTACCTTTACCAAAAGTACTTTGGGAAATGCCAATTTAAAGCCTTCCCGATCCAATGAACTTGAACTCGGGATAGAAACTTCATTTTTGAACCGGTTTAGATTTGAAGCCACCTACTCCAATACCAAGGTGACAGATCAGTACTTACAGTCCCCGTTACCATCACATGCAGGAGGTTTTCCCTATCAATGGGTGAATGCAGGTGAGTTGGAGACCAACACTTTTGAAGCTTCCCTCAACTCCACCATCTTTTCCACAGATGATTTTTCTTGGGACATCAATCTTGTTTTTGACAGGACACGTCAAAAAATCACCAAACTCGACATTCCGGAATATAGGACCGGCCCAAGAAATGCTTTTAAGATTCGTGAAGGAGAAACGTACGGAAGTATGTATGGAGTAGATATTGTCAGGAGTTTAGAGCAGATGCAAACCCAATTGCCTGAAGGGGATGAAATCAGTGAATATAGCATCAACCGAGATGGACTGGTCGTGAAAACCGCCGATATTGGCACCGCCGAGGAGAAGCCTTATGTCATCCTGGATGAGACAGGTGCCGAAAAAGAATTGAAGATCGGGGATATCAACCCTGATTTTAGATTGGGACTCAACACCAACCTACGATACAAAGGATGGTCGCTCTATATGCTCTGGCAATGGAAACAGGGAGGCGATCTTTATAACGGGACCGCCCAGTATTTGGTAAGGGACAATCGACATGCCATGATCGATCAATTGCACACCGCGCCCGAAAACAAGAAAACAGTGGATTACTATCAAGTTTTGTATGATGCGCAGGCACTCAACGGCTTCTGGGTGGAAGATGCCTCATTCGTGAAACTAAAGGAAGCCGCGATCTATTTCCAGATCAATAAAGAAGATTTGGGCAAAGCGGGAAATCTGTTCGATTATGTTAAAATAGGGGCTTTGGGAAGAAACCTCCTCACGTTCACCAAATATTCCGGCTATGATCCAGAGGCTGGATACGACGGTTTCCTCTTCGACAATTTCGGGTATCCAAATTTTAGAAACTATACACTTTCCGTTGAATTCAAACTATAAGAACCATGAAAAATTCAATACAAAAAAATATACGCTTTCTTATGTTTTTCATACTACTTACGGCGTGTGAAGATTTGGAAGTGGAAAACATCAATAACCCTGATAGAGAATCCGTACTGACAGAGACGGATGGGGTAAGGGGGCTTGCTGCAGGCCTTTTCAATACCTGGTTTATCCAAGAGCAACATAATTTTGGGTCACCTGGCCCTGCCATGTGGGTCATGGCAGATTGGGGTACGGTAAACTTTGCTAATTATGGGACGCTGGATATGAGCCAAGAACCCAGGGTCTTTTTGGATAATAGTAGTTCGTATGCCTACCATCCATTTATTCGCAATTATTGGAGATATATGTACGGTGTAGTGACCACGGCCAATGATGTGGCCCTAGCCATAGATAATGGACTCGAAATCGGAGATAGGGGCAGCGAAACCATGATGGTAAAAGGAATGGCCCATTTTATGCAAGGTCTTGGCAACGGCTATATTGGTTTAGTTTTTGACAAAGGTTATCCATCGGATGAATATACCGATTATGAGAGCATAGAGGCCTCTGGGTATATGACATCTATTGAAATGGCTATTGGCCAATTGGAAAAGGCCATAACCATATTCGACAATACCAGTTTTACTCTGCCCGATGATTGGATTAATGGAAATTCCTTTTCCAATGAAGATATGTCCAGATTGGCACATTCTTTTATCGCTCGTTTATTGGTCTATGCCCCTCGAAATGAAGAACAGAGCAATGCAATAAGTTGGGAGAAGGTTTTATACCATGCTGAAAGAGGCATTCTGGAGGATTTTACCGTTGAGGGGGACGGAAATGGAGGCGACAGAAAATGGATGTCATGGTACAAATACTACATGGCCCGTCCAAATTGGGGAAAGGTAGATATGAGGATTGTACACATGATGGACGAGACCATTCCTGCAAATTGGCCTGAAGATGGTGATGTGAGCGATCTTCCCCATGAAGGAAAAATCATTTCCAATGACGCTAGGGTGCTCACTGATTTTGAATACAACACATCCAATAATAGATCGGAAAGAGGAAAATATAGATGGTCCACATATCGCTATTCACGTTTGGATGGCTATATCAATGCCAATTTCTTTGCACCTGTTGTAATGATGCGAAAGGCAGAAATTGACCTCTTCAAGGCAGAAGCCTTGCTCCGATTGGGTCGTCTGCAGGAAGCCGCCAATACCATCAATGCGGGTACAAGGGTCCAGAGAGGAGGATTGTCCGCCATTCAACCAAATGAAACAGAGATTATGGAAAGCATAACTTACGAAAGAGCAATAGAATTGCCCTTGACCGGTATGGGCATTCAATACTTTGACATGCGTCGAAACGGACAACTGCAGGATGGCTCCCTTTTACACTTTCCCATACCTGCACAGCAATTAGAGATTATGCAGGAGCCTTTTTACACTTTTGGAGGGATAAACCCCCAGTATGGAACCCCCAATGAAGATGTTGCCACAGATGGATGGTATAGACCATAAAAAACTAAAATAATCCAATAAAAAAACCAAAATGAAGACTCTTAAATACCTATTGTCAATAACTATAGTGGCCCTAATGGCTCAAATGAATATTTCATGCTCAGAGGACAATGAACCTGTATATCCGGGAACCATTATTCAAATAGATACGGTTTTCGTAAAAGGTGTAAACATAACTTACCCCACATTTACCGGTTCCAATACCAGAGACGACAGATTTTATGCATTCAGTGGGAGTAGTTCGGATGATTTAAGTTCTTTGTCCGGTGAAGAATGGACCTACGAAACATGGATCAAGGTGGACCCAGAAGCTTCGATTGGAGATAAAAATGCCAATGCGGGAAAGGATACCAATGGAGCATGTATCATGGAGCGAGGTCGAATTTTTGAACTATATCTCATCGAAGATGAAAATGCCGACTTCGCCATCAAATACAATCGTCTCAACAGCGATAACGAAGCAGTAGGTACCATGCAGTCCGATCAGTCCAGTGTTAATCTAAAATTTAACGAGTGGGCTCATGTGGCTATAAGCCGCTCCGCCTCGGACAATACCTCTAAATTTTATATCAACGGTGTTTTGGTGGACTCAAGTACCGATGATTTATGGATCCAACCTGTCAACGATACTTGGCTGGACTTCAACTATATGTATCGAGGTGGTGAGGTCAATTTTTTTAAAGGCTCTTTTGATAACATAAGGGTTTCGTACACGGATCGATATCCAACAGCCTTTACCCCGAATCAATATGAGCGTTTTGCGGTAGACAGTAACACATTGCTTCAAATGGATCTTGATAACAACCTCACTCCCTTTGATCCTGTTAACAACTTTGACAAAGTGGATATAAAAGGCGTGTACTCTTATTACATCCAAGTGGTCAACACAGTAACATGGACGAGCGAAGATTCTGTACTGCCTACCGGTGATTAATACATTTGTTCTCAAAAACAGCTTGCGGTTAGGGGCAATTCAGTTATTCTGTTGCCCCGGTCAAGCTAACAAAAACACAGGTTATATGAGTACCAGGGCCAAAATATTGAAATTCGTTTTATTCCTTCTTATAAACATATCCTTTGCTTACTCCCAGGATAAAGGAAATGCACAAGACACAGCATTCATCTTTTATTCCAAGTTGATGGGAACTGAACAACAGATTAAAAATTTCTATATCCTAAATGGAGATGATAGGGTGGAGACCTATGTTTTTAATTTTCAAAAGGGCGGGTATGTATTAGTGGAATCATCCAAAAATCAAAATCGTATCACCGCTTTTTCTGAAAAAGGTGAATATCTTTTAAAGAACAAGGCTCCTATTCCATTGATGATAAACGGGTCAATTGAAAAACACTCCCAACAGTCACAAAAAATCGATCTACCTTCTTCCAAAACAGGACTCACCAATAAAAACATGTCACCTTTCCTAACCGATGTATGGGGAGGGGTGAATTGTGTCGATGATAAAGGAAATACGGTATATCCCTCCAATTATTATACGCCAGACCATGCTTCTCCAGGATGTGTGGCCATATCCATGGGACAAATAATGCATCATTACAAGTGGCCTAAAACGGGTGTCGGAAACAATACCTATTCCGACAACTATAATGGAGAACTGAGAAGACATTCAGCTTTTTTTGATGGAACCACGTATGATTGGGATAACATGCTGGATGAATACATGGGCAAATCATCAACGGATATAGAGCAAAAAGCAGTGGGGACCTTAATGTATCACACCGGAGTCGCTCTACAAATGGACTATGAACCTTCTGGCTCTACCTCGAACATTAAGAACACGCCTTTTGTTTACAAAAACTTCTTTCGTTTTTCCGGGCATTACCAAGATGTAGATTGGCCGGAATTCTGGGCGCTCCTTTACGAAAATATTCAACAGGGAAGGCCTGTTCCCGTAGCTGTGGATGCCAGTCGCACAGGTGACGGCCATGTCTTTGTGGTCAATGGCTATCAAGAAGTGGATGGAGTACCGTTTTACCACCTGAATTGGGGGTGGTACAACGATAACAATATAAATGGTTGGTACAATATCCAAGGATGGACATCTGAATCACCGGGCTACAATACCATAACAGGGGCCGTCTTTGATTTACTGCCCAATCCCGAGATAACCCAAGTAGAAGAAAGCGGGGATGGAAATGAATTGACTGTAAAATGGGAGGTAAGCTCTGGGCTGCAATGGGATGCTTTTACCTTGGAACAAAGGATAGACAATGGTGCATGGGAAGAGACTGCCACGGATATAGGTACTACATCTTTTACCATCGCCAATATACAGGGCCATGTGTATCAATTTAGGGTAAAAGCAAGGGTGAACGGACAATATTATGATGATTCTTGGTCAGAAATCATGGTTCATTCCATAGATCAAAATTATAAAGGGTACGTTTCTTTTGGAGGAAATCAATATGTCTATGCGAGGCAAACACCCGAAAACAGTCTCGATTTTTCCAACGATTATACATTTGAGGCCTGGATACGATTAAAGGAAAACAATACAGATGGCAATGTAATTTTGGACCAAGAAGATGTATTCTCATTTGATGTTGTAAATGTATCAGCTTCGGATTATGCCGTAAGGTTTAAATCCTATTCCGATAGCAATGAACTTTCTTCCTCTGCAGAAGGTATCACCATTCCTTTTGACACATGGGCACATATAGCAGTGTCCAATACCGAAAATATTACCCGATTGTTCATTAATGGAGTATTGGCCGATGAACATCAAGGTGGAGGTTTTGAGCTCAATGCATCCAACAATGCCCTTAACATAGCCGAAAAATATCATGGTGGCTATTCCTCATGGCTTGTTGGGGATATGGACCAACTCCGAATTTCAACAACAGGAAGATATCAGAGTGGTTTTATTCCGAATAAGTACGTTCCTTTTGAGGTGGACGACCAGACTTTGGCATACTTTATTTTTCAAGATGTTCATAGGGTGCGCTTAAAGGATGAGGCCCATACCCTTAGTGTTATCATTAAAAATGAACCGGGCCAGGCAGAATGGAATTTTGAAACTTTTGTTGCCCCTCCAGGGGACATGGATGGTGATGGTGTTCCCGATGACCTTGACCAATGTCCTGGCACTCCAGAGGGAAGTACAGTGGATATCTATGGCTGTGATACTTTTCACTTACCCGTCAATAACTTTTCTATTAGGACAACAGGAACATCCTGCGAAGGCTCAGCCAACGGCTCCGTCAGCATTACGGCATTGGAAACTCTTGATTACGAAGTTTCCTTCACAGGAGACGGAATGAACGAAACAGATGTTTTTTCCAATGAAATTTCTTTTAAGGGTTTGACTTCGGGAAACTATCAAATTTGTATAAATCCAACAGAATTTCCTTCCTACAGCCAATGTTTTGATATAACAGTTTCCGAACCTGAGTCACTAAATGTACAGGCAAAAACCGGATTGCAGCAAAAGGAAGTGAATTTGGCCCTGTCCGGTGGAAATATATATTACATCCAATTGAACGGTACTTTGTACACAACAACCCAGAGTTCCATTGATTTACCTTTGACAAAAGGGATAAACACATTAAAAGTTTCTACTGATAAAAATTGCCAAGGGGAATATTCCGAAGTTATCAATATCGGGGGCGATATTCTTGTCTATCCCAATCCGGTTTCGAACGGTATGATTCATTTGGTAATGGATAATCTTTTGGATAAACAAGTAGAGGTAAGTCTGCTCTCGTACTCTGGAAGCCAAGTAATGTATCTAAGTGCCAAGCCAATAAATGGCCAAGTAGATATTAATGTAAACGCATTGGCCAAGGGAACCTATATCCTTTACGTCAAAGCGAAGAATAAGTCTTATAGCCATAAGTTCATTAAAAACTGATTTCAATGCTCAAATACCTAACATTACTAATTGGCCTTTTTATCTTATTGGTTTCCTGTAGCGGTGGGGACGGAGAAAGTGAAGTTCCCGATCCGGTCATAGAAAATCCAGAAGCCGCTACCTTGGTATTTCCCTACGAGAATGAGGTCTGCCTTGAGGGCAACATCCTTTCTGAATTGGAAAGTGAGGTCACATTTGAATGGAATTCTTCTGACCATACAGACAGCTATACTCTTCACATTAAAAATTTGATAATTGGACAGACACAAACATTGAACACCAATGGTGTTTCCATTACTGCAAAACTCCAAAGGAATACCCCCTATTCCTGGCAGATAGAATCAAAAGCCGACGGGGTATCCGAGACAGCATGGAGTCCCCTTTGGAAATTTTACAATGCAGGGGAGGGGACAGAAACGTATGCTCCTTTTCCGGCCGAGGCCATCAATCCCAAAACCGGGGCCAATATAGACACTTCATCCGATTTGTTGACACTGTCCTGGAATGGAAATGACCTAGATGGCGATTTGATGGAATTTGATGTTTATTTTGATACCGTGACCCCTCCTGTCCATTTTGAAAATACTGTTGCCGAGAGTTCACTAAATGTTTCCATTTCTTCTGGCAATGGCACGATTTACTATTGGAAAATTGTAAGCCGTGATACTGAAAACAATACTTCGCATTCCGAAATCTTCCAATTTAAAGTGAACTAAAACCTAAAGAATGTGCCATGGTACACCAGAATACGAGTTAAATAACCAATCCTTTACCTATTATGAAAGCTAAACTATTTTTTCTTGCCCTCATTTTTATTGTTCCCTTCTGTGCACAGTCACAGATTAACAAAAATGAACTGTTTGAATACACCAATGGCTTCATTGAGATTCAGCAACTGAACAAAACAACGAATCTAGAACCTGCAGGGATACAGGAACTGCGTAACACCAATAACACACTTCTTGCCTATGTGGTGAGCTTGAAACCCAAAGGATTTGTTGTTTTTGCCCCTTCCAAAGACTTCTATCCTGTCATTTCTTTTTCAGATGAGTCCAATTTTCACTTTCAAGATTCACCGGATAATACACTGCTTGGTTTAATAAAAGGGGACATGGAAAATAGCATGGCATCCATGAACCGAAAATCAAATAAGGAACTTAGTAAAGAAAAGCTCAAAAACCGACTGGCCTGGGAACGATTAACGACTAAGAAGACCGTGGGCAAATCTCCGGACACTTATAGTGTTAGCACGTCAAGCCTTGTTCAGCACGGAAAGATACTGTCGAGTGTATGGGGAGGTGTCAATTGTTACGATCAGAACAGTTTGCCTGTTTATGTTGGTAATTATTATACGCCCAACCACTATTCCCCCGGTTGTGTGGCCACTTCCCTCAGCATGATTCTCCACTATTACGAGTGGCCAGAAACAGGAGTGGGTTCCCATACTAACTATGATAATCAGGGGAGTTCCCAAACCAGTTGGACCGCAAATTTTGGCAATGCCCAGTATGACTATGCAAACATGTTGGACGAATACATGTACCAACCCTCTTCCTTGGCCCAACAAAAAGCAATGGGATATATTTCATTCCATACCGCCACCGCATTGGACATGGATTATGAAGCGAGTGGATCCACAAGTCATATCAACCGGATTCCGGATGCAGCCGATTCCTATTTTAGATTTTCTGGTCATTATCAAACTCCCAGTTGGGCTAGTTTTTGGGACAGATTGAGGGAAAACATCGAAAACGAACATCCCGTACCTTTGGCCATATATGCCACAAACGGATCAGGGCATGCACCGGTATGTGATGGTTACCGTTATAATGAAGGAGACCCCGAAAGTGAGTATTATTATCACTTGAACATGGGCTGGTGGGGTACCAATAATGCTTGGTACAGGCTACAGAATTCCTTCAATGCAGGAGGTTATACCAGCGTTACGGGAGCTGTCTTTGATCTTCTTCCGGATCCAGTATTCACAGAGACTACATCATCAGGTCAAAAAACCTTTACACTGAACTGGAAAACCAGTAATCAATTAAATTGGGATGCTTTTGAGCTTCAAGAAAGTGTAAATGGAGGAAGCTTTACCACATTGGACAACAATATCACTTCCACCTCATATACTAGGACCGTAAGTTCTGGTGGGACATACACATACAGGGTAAGGGCGAAAACTGATGGAAATTATTATTTGAACAGTTATTCCGTAACCAAGGATGTTGAGGTCCCTTATGATATTACTTTTCTTGATTTTGATGGAAATGATTCCTTTTTTGTCTATGATAATTCCAACAATGACTTTGATGTTTCCAGCACATATACAATTGAAACTTGGGTGAAAGTAGATAGTAAGACGAGTAATACTTATCCGGTAATTATGGATAGAAAAACGGTTTTTTCCCTCTTTTTAATAGACGATACTAATGGGGATTATGCCATTAAATTTGCGGCAAGGGATGCTTCGGGCAATATTATTGCCAGTGTACAGTCCGATGCCTCTTCTGTGAACCTCACTTTTGATGAATGGGTCCATGTGGCGGTTACTAGAAGCGGCAATACGACCAAGCTATATTTGAACGGACAATTGACCGATACCTCTAACGATTCGGGCTTTGCCCTGACCGCATCAACAAATGCCTTGAACATTGGAGCTAGGTATTGGAATGGATACGAACGATATATTGATGGGAAAATAGACAAAATTAGGATTTCTGATATTGAACGGTTCAACACTAATTTTACACCAGATATTTTAGAAACCTATGTGGCCGACGCAAATACGAGAATATTGCTCGCCATGGATGAGGGAGCAGGGACAGATTTAACAGATGATGCAGGGAATTTCAATACCGTAACATTACGAAGCTCACCTAACCAACCCAATTGGATGTTCGAGGATTTTAACCAAATTGCTAGCAAACAGGCACTAACCATTAATGATGCCTCTCCATTGAAATTGCCTGAAAATGAAGATGTTTCAATGTCGATGGTGCAATACCCGAATCCTACTCAAAACCAAATCACATATATGATAGAGTCAGCTGTTGAACAAGAAAGTGAAATCGTAATTTATAATACTTCCGGAAGTATCGTTAAGCGTCAAAAGTCCAGTCTTATTTCTGGTAATAATTCATTGACCGTTGATATTTCATCATTGAGAGTAGGAATTTATTATACTAGAATACAGACTGCCGATACAACTTACAAATCGACTTTTATCAAAAAATAACAAGTTCTTCATATTATGAAATATGGGTGTTTTTAAAAAAAAGGATCAATAGTCAAGCTTTACTGTTTATAGTTAAATTTGACATCTACGAAGTTGGATTGCCTAAAGTGGTCTGTAATTCGGTTAATGAAAAAAGCATAGACAAAGAAATCTTAATGAAATCAAGGGTTGTGAGTAGAGGTTGGAATCCCTCGGCATCTCAGGATGGTCCTGTTGATATCGCCCACACTATGGAAGGTGTTGTCGCGTAAAGGGGGAGAACCTTGGTGTAGACAATGCGCACCGCGTTCTCCTCGATGGACTTGTCCTTCGGCTCGTAGCTGTTGCTCTTGGTAACGACGGACTTCAGGTTGTCGGTCACTAGGGTTCGGGGGACCCCGCCATAGAACCACAGTGCGTTCTCGATACATTGAATAAAGTCCTCTAGTTTTTGGCTTTTACAGGCCTCCTTGTAAGTATAATGGCTGATGCCCAGTAAGCGTAGGTATCCTTTGAGTTTATGAACCCTCGCATATTCATCCGTTATATGGAGCTTTTTGATCGTAAAACTGGTAAAGAACTTGTCTCTAGCCTGATAGCACAGTGCTTCACAGGGGAAGTCTCCTTGGTCCAACCACGGCACCAATACCTAAACTGGGAGAGCTTGAACCCGTTCGTACGCTTTGCATAATACTCTTCCTAGAGCAACCGGTGCGACCCCCCCCCATTATGTGGAGTTCCTTGTCCAATTAGGGAATGAACTGCTATTAGGTGCGTGGGCTTATGGTCCGTCTTGAAGAGCATCTGAACCTCCTCTAGGCTCATCACCTAGACCTGGCCATGTGCCGACCTGTAACATTTCAAGCACTCGATGTACTTGGCCACAGTTTTTCGGGAGATGCTAAGTTCATTGCTGATTTGTCGCTTACTGGCCCCCCTCGCCGTACAATTTGTAAATCCTTTTGCCCTTCGCATACCTATCCATTTGTTCGCCATGGTCTTTTTTACAAAAGAAGCCATCGCAACGCTCAAATAGAATCGATTTTGTTCGTGGCTCACTTTGATCCGCCAAAGGTGGTATACTATGCCCGTTTTTTTGCATACAGGATAAGAAATGAATCATTTTCAAGAGTGGAATGGGACACCTTAATTTACATTAAGCCCACAAATCTATTCAAGTAACATGTCGTTATCTGGACTTAGTTTTTAATTAATTGTTATGAATAACTTCCCTTTCTTTTAAAAAATTCTATGGAAGCCGACCAAGTCATTGACCTAAGTTGAGACTGAATTACTGGTTTACCTCTTGATCGAGGTGATGGATGGAAACTCCTGACATTGTATAATAACTTGGCTGGGTAAAATGAAGTTGTTACCCGGCCCGCCCAACATGTTATGCCTATGTTTTTGACCTGACTCCCATTTCTTTCGAATTTTCCGTTCTTGATTCCCTTGCCCAAGCCGTCCGTGCTTCCTTTTGATGGCAAAACAACAACCTCCAGCCTTGTGGGCGGCATAAAGCCGCTACGCTTTTTATACGCCCTTGTACAAGCCTGGAGGTTGTACCTCGATCAGCAACAAAAAGGATACGTGACGGCACTATGGGAAGTAAATCATTTAAAACAATAACGATGAAATCATACGAAAACAATAAAACGGGAGCACTTCAAAAGTTAAAAAGAAACAAAAAGGAAAACGCTCTGGATATAATAAGTAAATCAGTTTTCAACGCCCTGACGGATAGGGCTTCATATAATTCTAATCTTTAAATTTTTTAATCATGAGTACATTGAGAAACAAAGTCCAATTGATCGGGAATATCGGTAACGATCCCAAAATCTCCATTTTAGAGAGCGGTAGCAAAACGGTACGTTTTGCCTTGGCCACCAATGAGTATTACAAAAACGCCAAAGGGGAAAAGGTACAGTCCACCCAATGGCACAACGTGGTCGCCTGGGACAAAAGGGCGGAGGTCATCGAACAGTATGCCCACAAGGGCAAGGAAATCGCCATCGAGGGCAAACTGGTATCCCGAAGCTATACCAATGACATGGACGTCAAGGTCTATGTGACCGAAATCGTGGCCACCGAAATCTTGCTGCTGGGAGGCAAGGAAAGCGATGGAGATAAGCAAACGCCAAAGGGCAAAGATCCCAAAGCCAAGAAGCCCAAAACGGAAAAAACAGCCTAATGGCGTCAAACCTTAAAATGGAAGAGGGCGTACACCGTGGAAAGTCTCGCCCTCTTTTTTCATCATAACCCTTTAAAAGAAATTACAATGGGAACACAAGTTAATGAAATCAGCATACGCTACAAAGAACGCATACCAGCCCCCTTTTGGAAACAGATAAAATGCTCCAAGGATGCCACGGAACTGCTCTTCCAAACATGGAACAAAGATACCATCGCCGTACATGAATCCTTTAAGATCGTCCTGCTCAATAACAGTAACAAGGTCAAAGGCATCTATCAAATATCGCAGGGCGGAATCACAGGAACCTTGGTGGATCTGCGAATCCTCTTTGCCGTAGTGCTCAAGACCCTTTCCGTTGGGATTCTGCTCGCGCACAACCATCCCAGTGGAAAACTGCAGGCCAGCCAACCAGACAAGGATATCACCCAAAAAATCCAACGGGCCGCACAGCTCTTCGATGTCAAGGTCCTTGACCATATCATCCTAGCCCCCGACGGGAAATACTACAGTTTTGCCGATCAAGGCGTTTTGTAACCGAAGGGAGGTACACCTCAATTTCAGTAAAGGGAACTATATAGGTTCCCTTTTTATTTGAAGATATACAGCCCATCGGCGATTTTCTTGCATTTTTTCCAAAACCAAACTTTTCAACGTCTTAAAATTCCCATTTAGTGGTATTGTGGATGTCAAGGCCTATACCTTGGGATAGGTATGGCGCTTTCCCCGTGTGCGTGGGAAAACGGAATAGCAAGAGGGTAACACGCTGCGCGATGTTTCAACAAGCCTCTTGTTTTTAAAATACTGTAATACAGTGGTTTAAAAAATTATTTTAACTGAGATAATATTTGAAGTAGTGGTTTTTAGAGTAAAAAGGCGTTCAGCCCAATAAAACCAATGAATTTTTAAAGTAAAAATGGACAACGGATACGAAAAAGAACAATTTACCACTATCAGTTTTAAGGTATCGGTTGCGGATAAATTTCGAGTGTTCAGCAAGAAAATGGGTGCGTCCAATTCCATGACCTTACTTATGATGCTGGACTTTTTTGAGACAAATAACCTGTCCCCAAAAGAGTCAATTGGTCCAACTGTCCATACGCTTGAAAACCTCATTAAAAAACGGGTAAGTGCGGTCATTGCCATTCTAAGGGATATGGAAAAAAGTCAGACACGTCCCACCGTGGCCATGATGCAATCGTTGTTTCAGGAAGCAGAACCCAAAAACAAACCGCTGTTGGTCGAAAAGAACCGTGTTGAGGAAAAGAAAGTGAGATTTCAGGAAAAGAGAGACAATGACAATCAAATATAGGACAGCATGTACATAACCATTACACCGCAAAAGTTAGGCGGCTCATATTCACAGAGTGTCGCTGATTACGTAGACTATCTAGAAAAAGAAAATCAGGGTTTGGAACAACAGAACATGGAACATTTTTTCAATCAATATGGAGATGAGATATCAACCAAAGAAGTGGTCAAGGAAATTGATGGCAACACGGCAAAACTGAAAAAGACCGAACCCAAATATTATTCCGTAACCATAAGCCCGAGCAAATATGAACTCAAACAATTACAAAACAGCAGCAGCGATTTAAAAGCCTATACCCGCGAGGTGATGAAGGATTATGTGGCATCGTTCCATAGAGAAATCAATGGCAGACCCATTACCATTGATGATATAAAATACTATGCGAAGATTGAACACCAACGAAAGTTCAAGGGAACAGATTTTCAGGTAAAAGAGAACCAACCTTATGCCACCAAAATACTTCAGTTGAAGCAAGACATCCGAAGAATTGAAACAAGCAAAATGGATGGCGACATTTTAAAATTGAAATACAAAATCAGTCAACTGGAAAAAGAAGCTCCCCACAGGCAAAACGGAAAGCGGATAGTACAAGGCATGAAAAAAGAGGGTAACCAAAGCCATATCCATATCATTGTAAGCCGAAAGGATGCTTCCAATTCCGTGAGCTTGTCCCCTGGGAGCAAATACAAAGCTTCGGAAGTGGTCATGAACGGGAAAAATGTCAAAAGAGGTTTTGATAGGGATACGTTTTTTGCCAAGGCTGAAAAGACCTTTGACAAGCAATTCGGGTACAAACGGAACTATGCGGAAACCTATCAGGCTAAAAAGGATTTTATCAAAAATCCAAAACGCTATTTTTCGGTATTAATGGGATTACCTGCCAACGAAAAGGTAGCAGCTTTTAAAATCTTGGGCAAATCGGGAGTGCCCATGATGAACATTCCGACCAATAAGGCACAATTGGCCATTAGAGCTTTTAAAAGACTGAAAAGAGGGGTTGACGTTGCCCTAAAATCAAGCTCCATTGGTGTATGAACTGGTCATTGGCACATATCATTCTATATCTAGTAGTTCCGGTGGTATCCATATCCACTGTACTGTATGTGTTCCTGTACGGTGACCAAAATGATAGGGCAGATAAAAAATACCGGGTTCGCTTCAAGGTCAAATCGGGCAAGCTCAGGATTGACAATATCAAGCGTGGCGTATCCATAATAGGTTCGGCAGGGAGTGGAAAAACGGAAAGTGTGGTCTATAACTTTCTAAGACATTTCAGCAATCATGGATTCTGCGGTGTGATTCACGATTATAAACATTTTGAACTGACAGAGATTGCCTGTCCCTTGTTCAAAATTGCCAATATCCCATTTTACATTGTTTCGTTTGATACCATTTTTCATAGGGTAAATCCCATTGCTCCCCGTTATATGGAAAATGAGGAAAATGTCAATGAAGTGTCGAGGGTATTGATTGAAAACTTATTGGAGCAAAAAGAATCGGGCAATACAGGGACCACCAAGTTTTTTACCGATGCCGCAGAGGGTTTGGTCAGTGGATTGATTTGGAAACTTAAAACATCGTACCCTCAATACTGTACCTTGCCCCATTTAATTGCCATTTATCAACTTTTGGATACCGATAGCCTGATTGTTTTTTTGGAAAGTAACGTAACGGCAAGGGCCATGGCAGATGCCTTTATCAGCGGTAAGGATTCCGATAGACAGACCGCAGGGGTGAAAAGCACTCTGGCCAATGCCTTTAAAAAGATAAGTACACAACGTATTTTTATGGCATTATCGGCAGATGAAGTGCCTTTGGGTATCAATAGCCAGGAAAAACCAGGTGTTATCTCTGTAGTGAACAATCCCAAATACGAATCGGCTTATTCTCCCATTATAGCTACTATAGTCCATACGATAACCAAACAAATGAGTGTGCGAAATGCAAAGCCTTCATTTTTGATGATGGAAGAAGCACCTACCATTCGGTTATTGAACATGCACCGAATCCCGGCCACTTTACGAAGCTATGACATCGCTACGGTCTATGTCATGCAGGACAAAATCCAAAATGATATGATGTATGGAGATAAGGCCAGTAAGGCGATATTAAGCAATCTATCCTATCAGTTCTTTGGTAAGGTGAACGACCCCGACACCGCTAAATACTATGAACGTTTTTTTGAGCTCATAAAGCAGCCTACCAAAAGTATCAGTAAAAGTAGTGGGCTCAGTTTTGAAAGGCGAATCACCAAAGGGGAAAAAGAAGTTTCCAAACGTAGGGCAGATATTTTCTTCAGATTGAAACAGGGAGAGTTCATTGCATTCGCTGATGGTAAGGACAAAAAGATTCGGTTTAGGCTGCCGAATATTGAAAAAGCACTTCCGGAACAAAAGAAACTGTATTCAAATGAAGAGCTGCAGGAGAATTTTGAAAGGGTTTACAGGGAAGTACGCCAGATTTTTAAAAATTCAAATTGATAATTTGCTCGATAATCGAGATTTAAATGCTCCAAGGCTTGCCTTGAAATCAAAATTGGTTTTCAACGAATGCCTCTTTGACTTCCTCCGAGGTGTTTATTTTTATTAAATGATTGAATCAGAAGGCTTTATTTGTATAGGTAAGACTTGATCCGACACATCTATTTAGGGTTAAACTAACGTATCAATATTGCCAGATTAAGCCTTACCTATTAAAGCTTAGTATTTATTTGATTTTCTTAAATTTTTAAATTGCTTGACCATTTTTCCGAAATTTTTGTCCTTTTTGCGTTTTTCAGCAACAGTCGATTCAAAATGTTCTTTTTCCCGTTTCATTTTCAGATAGTTTTCATAGGACATTTCATCCACTTCTCCACTTTCAACAGCTGCCATAACAGCACAACCAATTTCCATGGTATGGGTGCAATCGTTGAATTTACAGTTTTTAGATAGCCCAACTATTTTGTCAAAGGTCTTTTCCAGTCCTTCGGCTGAATCTGCAATGCCCACTTCCCGTATTCCAGGATTGTCTATAATGATTCCACCGTTCTCAAGAACTATCAGTTCCCGGTGACTTGTAACATGCCGCCCTTTGTTCGTACTTGAACTAATGGTATTTGTTTTCATCAGTTGTTTGCCTAAAAGGTTGTTTAGAAGACTTGATTTTCCTACTCCCGATGAGCCCAATAAACAGTAAGTTTTACCTTTTAGTATATACTCTTTTAGTCTTTCAATCCCCTTTTTGGACGCATTGCTTATGGCAATTACCGGTACTTCCTTCAGCCTTTCTTGAACTTGGGACATCAAATCACTTAAAACGGAATCGTCTATCAAGTCAATTTTATTGAGAACGATAATCGGTTGTACATTGGATGTATTGCAGATTGTCAGATATCTTTCTATTCGATTGATATTAAAATCCCTATCAACAGCCTGAACGATAAAAGCAAAGTCAATATTGGTCGCTATGATTTGTTTTTCCCCTTGTTTGCCAACTGCTTGTCTTTCAATGATGGTCTTTCGATGGAAAATGGAATGGATAAGGACTTTACCATCATCATACTCGGAAACTGCGACCCAATCTCCCACAGCAGGAAAATCTTCACGGGTATTTGCGGTATATCTTAAATTTCCTGTGATTTCTGCATCGAACTCCCCTTTTTCTGTTTTAATAATATATCTTTCCTTATGCTCTGAAATAACCCTTCCGATTTCAAAGCCTTCTAGATTATGTTGGATTCTCATTTTTTCTATTCTGTCGTTATATCCGAAATGTTCTAATTTCATGTTCTGTGTATTTTAAATATTGTAAGCACTTACGGTATTCATGATTATTGAATACTAAAGCGTTCACAATTGATGTGTCTATTTGTAAAATGTAAGTAAGCGGAAATGCTTCAGGGGATTACCTGAAGTAAAGGATGGTGATAGTCAAAGAAGTTGACTATCTATTTTACAATCTCAGAATAAGATATTACAGATGTAATAGACATAAAACTTAATTGGAATACAAAATTAAAAAAATTCTCTTATAAAGTTCTAATTCATGCATAGTATTGGTTTGCCAATATCTGTATTCGAATAAAGAGCTAAGGAAGGATTTTGAAAAGGTTTATAAAGAAGCAAATTTGTAATATCTGAGATACAGTTAGTTATATTGCACAACCTGTGCATTATTAATTTTGTATCTTTGCATTAGAAATGAAGCAGATTTTCCATAAAATATTATCAGTTTTAATGGCTTTTGTAGTGTTGTTTACTACAATGTCTTTTACAATTGATATGCATTATTGTGGGGATTCTTTAGTAGATTTTTCGGTATTTACCAAAGCGGAAAGTTGTGGTATGGAAAAAGAACAACTAATAAAAAGTTGTGAAAATCCTGAAATGACCGAAAAAGATTGTTGCACCGACCAAAAGATAGTCAAGGAAGGAAAGGAAGACCTTAAGACCTCTTTCAACAAACTTACATTTGAGCAACAGACATTTGTTGCTTCATTCTTTTACACTTATATCAATCTTTTTGAGGGACTTGACGAAAACATCGTTCCTTTCAAAGACTACTCGCCCCCTTTCGTCGAACGGGACATCCAAATACTCTACGAGACGTATTTAATTTGATTTTTAGACAGTAAACTTTTCGCCCTGCTGTATTTCCGTTTTGGGCACGTTTTGTTGTGTTCGTTTTTCGGAATAACGTCAAAACCAACTTTTGTATAACTGTCTAATTATCATTCTATATGCTAAACAAAAGCATAAAATTTCTTATAGAGAACAAACTTGTTGCGGTATTAATACTTGTCCTTTTTATAGGTTGGGGAACTGTAAATGCACCTTTTAATTGGGATATTGGTTTTTTGCCAGCTAATCCTGTAGCTGTGGATGCCATTCCGGATATTGGCGAAAATCAGCAAATAGTTTTTACTAAATGGGATGGTCGTTCTCCACAAGACATAGAGGACCAAATCACTTACCCATTAACAACATCACTCTTAGGTATTCCAGGAGTAAAAACCATACGTAGTTCCTCTATGTTCGGCTTTTCCAGTATCTATATCATTTTTGAAGAAGATATAGAATTCTATTGGAGTAGAAGCCGTATTCTCGAAAAACTAAACTCATTACCAAGTGGATTATTGCCAGAAGGTGTTAACCCAGCTTTGGGGCCTGATGCTACTGGCTTGGGTCAAATATTTTGGTACACGCTTGAAGGTCGGGACGAAAATGGGAAGGTTACTGGCGGATGGGATTTACACGAATTACGAAGCATTCAAGACTACTACGTAAAATATGCTTTGTCGTCCGCAAGTGGAGTATCAGAAGTAGCATCTATAGGTGGTTATGTTCAGGAATACCAAGTGGACGTTAATCCAGAGTTAATGCGCCAATATAATATCGGATTACATCACGTTGTAAAAGCGGTAAAGGAAAGTAATAAGGATATTGGAGCCCAAACATTAGAAATAAACAAAGCTGAATACCTTGTTCGTGGCTTGGGTTATATTAAGTCTATTGGTGACATAGAAAACGCAGTCGTTGCATCCCAAGATTATACGGCAATCAAAATCAAAGACATAGGTAAAGTGTCTTTGGGTCCAGCAACTCGCAGGGGAATGTTAGACAAAGAAGGCGCGGAAGTAGTAGGCGCAGTTGTTGTAGCTCGGTATGGCGCAAACCCGATGGAAGTCATCAATAACGTAAAAGAAAAAATAAATGAGTTAAGTCCGGGGTTACCTTCAAAAGTATTGAGTGACGGAAGGACTTCGCAAGTAACTATTGTGCCTTTTTATGATAGAACTGAACTCATACAGGAAACACTAGGTACACTTAATGAAGCACTGACTTTAGAAATACTAATTACCATTTTGGTTATCATTATTATGGTATTTAATCTTCGAGCCTCTGTACTTATATCCGGACTCTTACCTGTCGCAGTTTTAATGGTATTTATTGCTATGAAACTCTTTGGAGTAGATGCCAATATTGTGGCTTTATCCGGTATAGCCATTGCTATAGGTACAATGGTAGATGTGGGTGTCATTCTTTCCGAAAACATAATAAGGCACTTAGATGAAAATGGTGAAAAACTGCCCATAAATTCAGTCGTATATAATGCCACTGCGGAAGTTTCTGGTGCAATCGTTACCGCAGTAATGACAACAATTATAAGTTTCATTCCTGTCTTTACAATGATTGGAGCTGAAGGTAAATTATTCAGACCTCTGGCATTTACTAAAACATTTGCACTAACAGCGTCAATTATCGTGGCACTGTTCTTAATTCCACCTTTTGCAGCATTCTTATTTAGAAAGAAAAGCCTAAAGAAACCATCAGGTTATATAATCAATGGTCTGTTAGTTGTCCTTGGAATCGTAGCCATAATTTTTGGTTCTTGGCTGGGATTAATACTTATTGCGTTTGGCGTTACTGCTTTTTTAAAATCACAGGACAGAATCACGGAACAACGTTCCAATCTATTAAACATCGGGATTTCTGCATTTGCTATAGTATTTCTGTTAGCAGAATATTGGCGACCACTAGGTGTTGATAGAAGCATCCTTTGGAACTTAATTTTTGTCGGATTGATTTGCTTCGGACTATTGGGTGCATTTACCTTATTCAGAAAACAATACACACGTATCTTAAAGTGGGCACTAGCCAATAAATTATTATTTCTATCAATACCAACACTTATTGTCATTGCTGGTTTTTTCATTATGAAAAATACAGGTAAGGAATTTATGCCATCATTAAATGAAGGTTCGTTCTTACTGATGCCAACCTCTATGCCCCATGCTGGAGTCGAAGAAAACAAACGTATCATGCAGCAATTGGATATGGCCGTTGCCAGTATTCCAGAAATCGAAACCGTAGTTGGTAAGTCAGGTAGAACAGAATCCGCACTAGACCCCGCACCTTTATCAATGTATGAAAATGTCATTCAGTATAAACCGGAATACATATTGAATGAAATGGGTAAGCGCCAGCGTTACAAAGTCAATGATGAAGGATTTTTTATTAGAACAGATGGCAATCTGGTTGAAAATCCAAATGTGGCCGTAGGTCCAGAAGAAGTCGAGAAAGCTCGAAAAGCTGGTAAAAAAGTTTTCATTACTGCTGATGAATCTTCAAGCAATTTAATTCCTGACGATGACGGTGAATTTTTTAGAAACTGGCGACCAGAAATAGAATCGCCTGATGATATTTGGAAGGAAATCGTAAGAGTAACCAAGCTACCCGGAGTTACTTCAGCACCTAAATTACAACCTATAGAAACTCGATTGGTAATGCTTCAAACAGGAATGCGTGCTCCAATGGGAATTAAAGTAAAAGGACAAGATTTAAAGCAAATCGAAGCCTTTGGAATTCAGTTGGAAACTGTTTTAAAGCAAGCTGAAGGTGTAAAAACAGAAGCTGTTTTTGCAGATAGGATAGTTGGAAAACCCTATCTGTTAATTGACATAGACAGAGAAAAACTGGCACGTTACGGTGTATCAATTGATGACGTTCAAAACGTGCTAAAAGTAGCAGTTGGCGGAATGGTATTAACTCAAACCGTTGAAGGTCGTGAACGCTATGGTGTTCGTGTACGCTATCCAAGAGAGCTTCGGGACAAACCAGATGATTTAAAGCAGATTTATGTTCCAGTTGAAAAAGGAAGCCCAGTTCCATTAAGTGAATTAGCAAACATACGTTATGAACAAGGCCCACAGGTTATTAAAAGTGAGGATACTTTTTTAGTGGGTTATGTACTGTTTGACAAATTAGATGGATTTGCAGAAGTAGATGTGGTAGAAAATGCCCAAGCTCTGATTCAAAAGAAAATTGATTCAGGGGAATTGGTAGTACCTAAAGGTATTAACTATCAATTTACTGGAACGTATGAAAACCAATTACGAGCAGAGGCCACCTTATCTGTGGTAGTACCATTGGCGCTGTTAATCATCTTCTTGATTTTGTATTTCCAATTCCGTTCGGTAGCCACATCATTAATGGTATTTACAGGTATTGCCGTAGCATTTGCAGGTGGTTTTGTAATGATTTGGTTATATGGTCAGGATTGGTTCTTAAACTTTAGCTTTTTTGGAGAAAACTTAAGAGACCTATTTCAAATGCATACCATTAATCTGAGTGTTGCCGTTTGGGTCGGTTTCATTGCCTTGTTTGGTATTGCTACCGATGATGGTGTAGTAATGGCAACTTATCTAACCCAAACATTTGATAGAAATACACCGGAAACTAAACAGGAAATAAGAGCATCCGTTGTGGAAGCCGGAGAAAAACGTATTCGTCCTTGTTTGATGACCACGGCGACCACCATTTTAGCATTACTACCAGTTTTAACATCTACAGGACGTGGAAGTGATATAATGATTCCTATGGCAATACCAAGTTTTGGCGGAATGGTTATCGCCTTAATCACCTTGTTCGTTGTTCCTGTTTTATACAGTTGGAAACACGAGGCTCAACTTAAAAAAGTAGCGAAATGAAGAAAATAATTTTAATAGGGATTGGGCTTTTGACATTTGGTTTTTCAAATGCACAACAATTGGGAACTCTAGTTGATGAAGCTCTGAAAAACAGTCCTGAAATTCAAAAGTTTGAATTGCAATATAACATTGTCTCCGAAAAAGTGAACGAAGTAAACACGATTCCAAATACTGAATTTGGAGTTGGTTATTTTGTCAGTGAACCCGAAACGAGAACAGGGGCTCAACGCTTTAAAGTATCGGCTAAACAAATGATGCCCTGGTTTGGTTCAATAACTGCCAGGGAAAACTATGTAAGCTCGTTGGCTGATGCCAAATACGAGGACATTGTTATTGCCAAAAGAAAATTAATCGCATCTGTATCGCAATCCTACTACAATTTGTACGCCAATAAAGCCAAACAAAAAGTTCTGGTTCAAAACATTGAATTGCTTGAAACTTATGAAACTATGGCGTTAACCTCTGTAGAAGTCGGTAAGGCTTCAGCAGTCGATGTATTGCGATTGCAAATGCGTCAAAACGAATTGGAACAGCTAAAAGAAGTATTGGTTCAACAATATTTGGCTGAACAAACAATGCTTAACAAGCTTTTAAATCGCGACAAAGATGTTGTTGTAAATGTAGTTGACGAATTAACAATTCCTCCCGAGACTACCTTAATTGATATTGAAAAATTATCCCTTCATCCAGAATTGATAAAATATGATAAACTCTACCAATCTGTTGAGCAATCAGAGCTATTGAATCAAAAGGAAAGCCTCCCTATGATTGGTTTCGGATTGGATTATGTCAATGTAGACAAACGGCCCAACATGGAGTTTAGTGATAACGGAAAGGATATTGTAATGCCAATGGTTTCAATATCGATTCCAATTTTCAACAAAAAATATAAATCTCAAACTAAACAGAACGAGTTTCAACAGCAGGAAATAATGGCTGAGAAACAACAGCGATTGAACAAATTGGAAACTGCTTTGGATAAAGCTGTGAAAGATAGAATCTCTTCAAGAATAAGCTACGAGACCCAATCAAAAAATTTGGAACAAGCCAATGATGCAGAGGAAATTTTAATTAAAAACTATGAAACAGGAACAATCGATTTTAATGACGTTCTGGACATTCAGGAACTGCAATTAAAATTTCAAATGAGCCAAATAGAGTCGGTGAAAACCTTCTATATACAGACAACAATCATCAACTATTTAAGTAACTAAAAACAAGTATAATTTAAAATTAATAACAATGAAAAAAGTAAGATTAACAACAATTATGATAATGGCATTTTTAAGCCTATCAGCAATGTCTTGTAAAGACACTAAAAAAGAAAACACCCACGATGATTCTTCGCATTCAGAGATGAATCATGATAAAATGAACACATCCAACAATATGATGGATTCTGATACACAAAATTCAGGTGCACAAAAAGTCTTGACAGATTATATGGCTCTTAAGAATGCTTTAGTAAATGACGATAATGCAAAGGCAAAAGAATTGGGCAATGCATTGGCTCAATCTTTAAAATCATTTGATGCATCTAGCTTTTCAAGTAAAGAAAAATCTGAATTAGAGGATATTGTGGAAGATGCCATAGAGCACGCAGAACACATAAGCGAAAGCGATATTAAACACCAACGCGAGCACTTTAAAGTTTTGAGCAAGGATGTAACCGATATGGTAGTTATCACCGGAACGCAAGTGAAACTGTACGAGCAATTTTGTCCGATGTATGATGGTGGTACAGCTTGGTTGAGTACAAAGGAAGAAGTACGCAATCCGTATTATGGAAGCCAGATGTTGAAATGCGGAAAGGTACAGCGAGAAATTAACTAAATGAAAATCGCAAAAATCATAGTGTTGATTTTATTGGTTGGATTTGTGGGCATACAAATTGTGCCCACAGACTTCAATCAAAGTGATACCGTGCCAAAAACTGACTTCTTGTTGGTAAACAACACTTCAGAGAATATAAGCACATTATTACAAGAGTCCTGCTATGATTGTCATAGTAATAACACACGATACCCTTGGTATAACAAAGTACAACCTGTTGCTTGGTTTCTAGAAAACCATATAAAGGACGGAAAGGAAGAATTGAATTTTAATGAATGGGACACATATACCAACCGAAGAAAAAACAGCAAACTAAAATCAATAATTAGTCAGATTAAAGATGATGAAATGCCACTAGCATCTTACACCTTAATTCACAAGGATGCTGAACTGTCTAAACCTGAAAAGACTTTAATTATTGACTATATAAATAACCTGAAAGAAAAATTAAAATAAAGCCCTGATATGGGAAGGAAATACTGGTTGGTTAATAGCCCTTCCCGTTTCAGGCACTATTAAAAGAAGTATGAAACAAACCCTCAACATAAAGAATATGGTATGCGACAGGTGTAAATCAACCGTATTACGCGAGTTGGAAGGATTGGGTTGCGACATAAAATCGGTTGAGCTTGGGCAAATTATTCTAAACGAAAAGACAGGCATTCAAACATTAGAATTGGAAAAGGTGCTGAACAAACATGGTTTTGAAATTATAAAGGATGAAACAGAAATTTTGATAGAGGAAATAAAGATTGCACTCATAAAAAAAATCGAAAATCAAGACAATACAAACCTATCTTCTTTTCTGACCAAAAGGTTTAATAAATCCTATTCGGCTTTAAGCAAACTGTTCAGTAAAACCGAAGGTATAACCATAGAAAAATATGAAATCAATTTAAAGATTGAAAAAGTAAAAGAACTGATACAATTGAGGCAGTTGAATTTTTCAGAAATAGCATATAGCCTGAACTATAATAACAGTAGTCATTTGGCAAGACAATTCAAAAATGTAACAGGAATGTCAATGACAGTATTTAAGAACCTGCAGAAATGGAACAGAAAACCCATAGATCAAATTGTGTAAGGAATTTCCAGAATTGTACAAATGAAGGTGGGTTGCTGAAATTAATTTTGTGTAATAATCATTAAAAAAATGAACAATGACACATACATATAACATAACAGGAATGACCTGCGGAGGCTGTAAAGCATCGGTAGAAAAATATTTAGGTAATGTGGATAATGTTACTAACGTTTCCGTTAATCTTGAAAAAGCCGAAGCTGAAGTAACAATGAGTAGCCACGTTGCTACGGAAGTCCTTAAAAAAACGTTACCGGAAAAATATACTCTTTCGGAAAAGGAAAATCAAAATGTTTCCCAGATAACATCCGAATCTATGGATGAAATAGGTCAAAAATCAAAACTGCAACAATTACAACCGTTATTGCTCATCCTTTTTTACATAGCAACTGCGAGTATTTTGTTGCATTATAAGAGTTGGGATGGTAATGCCGTAATGCTAGATTTTATGGGCCTGTTTTTTATTGTGTTCAGTTTCTTCAAGATGCTGGATTTGAAAAATTTCCCAGAATCCTTCAGAATGTATGACCCATTAGCAAAACGAGTTTCAATATATGGTTGGATATACCCATTCATTGAAACTGCTCTGGGGCTGATGTTCTTAATGCGATTTGAAATTGAAATTGCCCTTATAGCCACGCTTATAGTATTAAGTATCACAACGGTTGGTGTTACCAAAACGCTTTTGGATAAAAAATCCATTCGCTGTGCTTGTCTCGGAACGGCTTTAAAACTACCAATGACCGAAGCCACATTTATTGAAAATGCCATTATGATTGTGATGGCGATTATAATGTTGACCCAAATTATATAAAAGATGAAATCACATACACTTTGGATGATATTAGGTTGTGTACTTCCGTTGCTACTCATTTTTATCGCACCAAGTATAGGAATGGGCGAAAACATATCCTTGTTCATTTTTATAATTCTAATGTTCGGATGCCATCTGTTAATGCCGCATCACAAGCATAATCATGATAAAGAAAACAACAATAAACCATAATTATGAAAACAATCAACATCAAAAAAATTGGAATGGCCGCAGGCCTTACTGGAGCATTGCTTTATTTGGGTTGTATGGTGGTAATGTTTACGGTTGGCCGTGAAGGGTCTATAAAATTCTTCAATAGCCTACTGCACGGACTGGATGTATCGACCATAATTAGGATGGATATTCCATTATGGGAAGCTTGCCTGGGCATTGTTCAAATGTTCATTTTGGGTTGGTTAATTGGTGCCTGTATCGCATCACTTTATAATTGGCAAATTAAAAAATAGGATGAAAAATATATTAGTACCCACGGATTTTTCAGATAACTGCAATAAAGCAGCAAAACTAGCAATAGAGATGGCAGTACTTTTTAATGCAGAAATCCATTTTTTGCACCAAATAAGTACCGTAGTTAACTGGACAAAATTGACTAAAACCCAAGAGCAAAACTACCCTGATACCCTAGCAAAAATTGGCATAGCCAAGAGCAAGCTGAGAGCTTTGGACAAAGAAGCTGAAAGTAAAGGTTTGAAATCAAGAACGTTTTTGGAGTTTGTTTCAGATGAAGATGCAATTGTGGCACATTCCCACAATTTTAATCACGATTTTATTATTACCGGAAGTAAAGGTATACAAAGTGGGTTTTTAAAGAAATTGTTAGGAAGCAATGCACAAAAAATCATTCGGAAAGCACGAGTTCCAATTTTGGTTGTAAAGGAAGATACAGTAGCCTTTCCTTTTAAGGACATCGTATTTGTGTCTGATTTTAAGGAGGACATATCCAACGCCTTTATTGAGTTAAAAAGCATAGCCAAAAAGTGTAATGCCAAAATCCATTTGTTGAACATCAACACCACATCAGATTTTAATAGTGTTGAGAATGGATTACAACCAATCGAAGAGTTTTTAAAACACTTTCCAAAATTGGAAAACTATGCAATGCACGTCTATAACGAATCTACCATATTAGGCGGTATTGAGAAATTTGAAGGTTCAAATAATGTGGATTTAATAGCTATGTACACCCATAGCAGAAAAGGGCTTGCAAATATCTTTTCAAAGAGTATTGCTGAAAGTGTTACTAACCATTCAAAAAAACCTGTGATGACAGTTCATATTTAAAATGGAAAAGGCGATCAATATCATAAAGTATTCGGGCGAGGTTGAAGCATTCAATATAGAAAAGCTAAAACGTTCTTTGAGGCATTCCAAAGCGAGTGAACAACTTGTATTGGAAATCGCCGAAGAAGTACAGAAGCAACTAACGGAAGGAATGACTACCAAACGAATTTATGAAATTGCTTATGCGATTTTGAAACAGAAATCAAAATCAGGTTCTGCTCGATACAAACTCAAAAAAGCCATTATGGAATTTGGTCCAACTGGCTATCCTTTCGAGAAATATATTGGTAAAATCCTCGAATATGAGGGCTTCAATACAGATGTAGGTGTCGTTATGCAAGGGCATTGTGTAACCCACGAGGTAGATGTAACTGCTGTGAAAGCTAACGAACATTATTTAGTGGAATGTAAGTTCCATAGCGACCAAGGCAGGAACTGCAATGTGAAAATACCTCTTTACATACAGTCTAGGTTTAAGGATTTAGAAACCCAATGGTTAAAACAAAAAGACCATTCACTAAAATTTCATAAAGGCTGGGTTTATACTAATACTAGGTTCTCAGCCGATGCTATACAATTTGGTGAATGTGTTGGGCTTGGATTAGTCAGTTGGGACTATCCAGAACAAAACAGCCTTAGAAGTAAAATTGACCGTTCAAGATTGTACCCAGTAACGGCATTGCCCTCATTAAGTAAACAGGACAAACAAAATATTCTAAACAAGGGCATTGTACTGTGCAGGGAGATTTGCGATAATCCAGAACTAATAAATGATTTAGGAATAGCTACATCGAAAAAGAAAAGGATTTTAAAAGAAGCAAATGAACTATGTAATCACTAAAAGAATGAAGAATAACCAAATCATAGAAACCAACTGGTGTGTCATAACAGGAGGTCCAAGTACTGGCAAAACTACCACTATCAATATGCTTGCTGAACGAGGTTATGAAACCACTATTGAACACGCAAGGCATTACATAGACACAATGCGAGTAAAGGGACAAACGGTTGAAGAGCTTCGAAGCAATAAACGAGAGTTTCAGCTAGGTGTTTTAGATATGCAAATCGAGCAGGAAGCAGCGATAAACCCTAAAGATTTAGTTTTCCTAGACAGGGCAATCCCTGATGCCTTAGCATATTATAAATTTTTAGAGCTTGAAGTTGACGATATTCTTAAAGAGGCAATGCGCAAGGTGAATTACAAAAAAATTTTCATTTTGGATAAACTGCCTTTGGTTAATGATTACGCGAGATTGGAAAGTGAAAACGACCAAAACCAAATACACAACCTAATTACCGAAGTATATGAATCATTACCGTTTCCAGTAGCACACGTACCTGTATTACCACCGTCAGAACGAGTGGATTTTATATTGAACAGCATTTAAGACAATTAAAATGGAACATCACGAACACCACCAACATCACAACCACGAAAACCATTCAGGGCAAAAGGCAGAAATGGACCATAGTAAAAAGGGGCATTCTGGTCATAACTCCGCTCACGGTGAACACGGACACGACCATCATAAAATGATGATAGAAGATTTTAAACGGAGATTTTGGGTATCCACAATTTTAACCATACCTATTCTGCTATTATCACCAATGATACAGAAATGGTTGGGCGTAGATTGGAATTTCACGGGCAGTAATTATGTACTGTTTGCTTTGTCGAGCATTGTTTACTTCTACGGTGGATGGCCATTTTTAAAAGGTTTGGTAAGTGAGTTAAAGAAGAAGTCGGCAGGAATGATGACCCTTATTGCCGTAGCAATTTCAGCAGCATATTTTTATAGTGTAGCGGTTATTTTTGGATTCGAGGGCAAAACTTTTTTTTGGGAATTAGCAACACTTATCGATGTAATGCTGATTGGCCATTGGCTAGAAATGCGTTCCATTTTAGGAGCAAGTAAAGCCTTGGAAGCACTTGCGGCTTTAATGCCTAACGAAGCCAATTTGGTAGATGGAAACCAGACTCGTAAAGTAAAAATAAGTGAGTTAAACGAAGGTGATATCATTCTCATTAAACCAGGTGAGAAAGTTCCAGCAGACGGCGTAATAGTAGAAGGCAAAAGTGACCTTAATGAAAGTATGCTTACTGGTGAAAGTAAGCCTGTTAGTAAAAGTGTTGATGAAGAAGTAATTGGTGGTGCAATTAATGGCAACGGGGTCATTAAAGTAAAAGTAAAGGGGATTGGAGAGGAAACATATTTATCAAAAGTGATAAATATGGTTCAGACGGCTCAAAAGCAGAAGTCCAAAACACAACGTTTAGCAGATGTAGCAGCAAAATGGCTTACTGTAATTGCATTAGTATTAGGCTTTGGTACATTCTTTACGTGGTTGGCTTTGGGAGAAACAGTATCATTTGCCTTAGAACGTATGGTAACTGTTATGGTTATCTGTTGTCCACATGCTTTAGGGTTGGCAGTCCCTTTAGTAGCTGCAATATCCACTAGTATATCAGCAAAAAATGGACTACTGATTCGTAACAGAACAGCATTTGAGGCTTCTCGAAAAATATCAACCATTGTGTTCGACAAAACTGGAACACTTACAAAGGGTTCACACGAAGTAGTTCGCATTGTTCCATTGTCATCAGACTACGATAAAATAGAACTCTTAAAGTATGCGACTGCTGTTGAAAGCCCTTCCGAGCACCATATCTCCAAAGGATTAAGACGAAAAGCAAAAGAGGAAAATATTGAAATTCCATCAGTAACCGACTTCAAGTACAACGCGGGCGTTGGTGTTAGTGGAACGGTTAATGGAAAGAAAGTACAGGCTGGAGGTTATGTGCTAATGGAACAATTGAACAAGAATGTTGCGGAGGATAAAGACGAGGGTATTGAAACCAAAATATTTACCATAGTTGATGATGAAGTGATTGGCTTTGTAACCTTCGCAGATGAAATTAGGGAGAGCTCTTATGAGGCGATTAAAGTCCTTCAGAAAAATAATATCAAAGTCTCTTTGCTTACCGGAGACAATGAAAAAGTGGCTAAAGATGTCGCTGATAAATTAGGACTAGATGATTATATGGCAGAAGTACTGCCAGACCAGAAACAAGACAAAATAATACAATTGCAAGCAATGGATGAATTTGTGGCAATGACAGGCGACGGTGTAAACGATGCACCTGCTTTGGCACAAGCAGATGTTGGTATTGCCATTGGTTCTGGAACTGATGTAGCCGCCGAGACCGCTGATATTGTTTTAGTGGACAGCAATCCAAAAGACATTGCCAACTTGATATTATTTGGTAAAGCTACCTATCGTAAAATGGTTCAAAATCTGGTTTGGGCAACGGGCTACAATATTGTGGCTTTGCCCTTGGCAACGGGTTTCGTTCCTGGGCTAATGATAAGCCCAGCATTTGGTGCGGCTTTGATGAGTATCAGCACCATAATTTGTGCAATTAATGCACAAACATTAAAAGGAATTCTACAATCAAAAACATAATATGGTTAATAGAAAAACAGCTTTAAAAATTAGAAATGCGCATAGGTATTTGGGGCTCTTTTTAGGGGTTCAATTCCTGTTTTGGACTATTAGCGGCATGTATTTCAGTTGGACAAATATCGATGACATACACGGCGACCATTTTAAGAATCTGGACTATCAACCCCAAGCTTTCAATGATATGATAAGCCCGACACAACTTAATGTTTCCAACGGTATTAATACTATTGAGTTGAGAGATATTGACAATACACCTTACTATTGGGTAAATAAAGAACAATTATACAATGCCATAGATGGAAACCCAAAGAATAGCATAACAAAAGACGAAGCTCTTTATATCGCCAAAAACTATATGAAAAGTGATTTGGTAGTTGAAAATGTAGAGCAAATTAATGAGACCGGAAATCACCACGAGTATAGAGAAAAGTTATTGCCAGCTTATGTCATTTCATATAAAACAGACGAAGCTTTAAAAGCTTATGTATCTATTAAAGATGGGAAGTTTCAAACGGTAAGGCATCGCAGTTGGCGTTGGTTTGACTTTTTATGGATGACGCACACAATGGATTATGATGGTAGAGATAATTTCAACACTACCGTATTAAGGGCTTTCTCTCTTTTGGGATTGATCACGGTACTAAGCGGCTTCCTATTATGGTACACATCATCACCATCGGTTAGAAAATTATTAAAACGAAAAAAAACAAAGAAATGAAGAAATACACAATTTACATTGGATTAGTGGTTTTAGGATTACTGCTTGGGTGGTTACTATTTGGTAACTCGTCAAACAAGGAAGAAGAGCATAATCATAACGAAGTAGCAGAAACCAATCAAATGTGGACATGCTCGATGCATCCACAGATTATGCAACCTGAACCCGGTGATTGCCCTATCTGTGGGATGGATTTAATTCCTGCAGAAAGTGGCGCAGATGGATTATTGGCCGACCAATTCAAACTAACTGAAAACGCTCTGGCCTTGGCTGATGTACAAACTTCTATTATAGGTAATAGCGAAATAGACAATAATGTTATAAAACTATCAGGAAAAATAGTCGAAAACGAGGAATCCAATGCTGTACAAGTAAGTTATTTTTCGGGAAGGATTGAACGCCTATATGTGAGTTTTACAGGAGAAGAAATTCGTAAAGGACAATTATTGGCGAGCATTTATTCACCAGAATTGTATGCAGCGCAACAAGAGTTGATTACCGCAGCTTCACTTAAAGAATCGCAACCTAAATTATATGAGGCAGTTAGGAATAAATTAAAGTTATGGAAGTTATCAGAAAAACAAATCAATCAGATTGAAACTTCTGGTAAAGTAATAGAAAACTTTCCTGTATACGCTACAGTTTCTGGTACAGTTTCGGAAAAAATGGTGCAGCAAGGCGACTATATAAAACAAGGTCAACCACTATTAAAAATTGCGAAACTGAATACGGTTTGGGCAAATTTTGATGTCTATGAAAATCAGATTGATTTATTCAAAAAAGGACAGGAAGTGATAATTACTACCAATGCATATCCTAATAAAGAATTTAAAGGTAAGGTTTCATTTATAGACCCTGTATTAGATACACGTACAAGAACAGTAAAACTAAGGGTTGTGTTAAACAACACAAAGGATGAGCTTAAACCAGGAATGTTTGTTGAAGGTAACATTGAAGGTGTTTCTTCAATTAAAGAGGAATTACTTAGCATTCCATCAACAGCGGTCTTATGGACTGGAGAACGTTCGGTGGTATACATAAAGAGCAGCCTTAATGAACCTGTTTTTGAGATGCGCGAGGTAAAATTAGGGAACACGATAGGTGAAAATTATGAGGTGCTAAGTGGTTTGCAGAATGGTGACGAGATAGTAACTAATGGAACATTTACCATTGATGCAGCGGCTCAATTGCAGGGGAAAAAATCAATGATGAACAAGGAAGGAGGAAAAGTAGTGACTGGACATGAAGGACATCTGGGTATGCAAGAATCAACTTCAAGTGAAGACAGCAATCACTCTAAAATGAATGAGAGAATAAAGGTTTCAGAGGTTTTTCAAAATCAATTAAAAACTACTTTTGATAATTACTTAGTTGTAAAAGATGCATTGGTAAAAGACGATTCAAAAAAAGTAGTTGAAGGCGCGCAGCAACTACTCAATTCATTGAATCTGATTGATATGAAATTATTAAAAGACAACAATGCTCATAATCATTGGATGAAGCTGGAGAAAGAACTGAAATCTTCAACTAAATCCATTACAGAAGTTTCAAATATAGAGGAACAGAGGAGTCATTTTAAACATTTATCATCACACTTAGGTAGCGCGATTCAGTTATTTGGAGTCAACGAAAAGGTTTACAATCAATTTTGCCCAATGGCAGATAACAATAAAGGTGCTTATTGGCTGAGCAAAGAAGAAAAAGTATTAAACCCATACTTTGGTGATGCCATGTTGACCTGTGGTGAGGTGAAACAAGTAATAGAATGAAGTAACAATAATCTTTGCACAAGCTGTGCATTGTTAATTTTGTATTTTTGTATTGTGAAAATAGTGACACTCATATTATCATTTTATATTCTAGCACTTAACGTATTACCTTGTAGTGACACGAGTTTTCCTACCAATGACAGTCAAATGGAAATTGTTTTGGATGGCCATACTGACCATCCCGAAGATGGTACTTCGGACCTATGCAGTCCATTTTGCACATGCCACTGCTGTCATGCGCATACCATAGATTTTGGGATTCCAAATTTCAAACCATTAACACCTGAGATTTCTTTGGAACCCTGTATCCATTTTGATAATATTACCAAAGAATATACCCACTCTTTACTACAACCACCGCAAGTTTAATTCAGTTTTTAGGATAACTATATCCTTTTCAGACCTATACTGATAGGTCAATATTTTCATTTCGTTGATTTTGTCTCATGCAAACTTCGGCGAAAAGTTTAACTGAATTAATCTTTTTATTACATGATAAATAAAATCATTGTATTCTCCATCAATAATAAATTTATTGTTGGACTACTGACATTGGCTCTTATCATAACCGGTATTTGGTCCATGTCTACCGTAAATCTGGGGTCGGTGCCAGATATCACAAACAACCAGGTACAGGTCATCACCGTATCTGAAAACCTCGCTACCGAAGATATTGAACAATTCGTGACCTATCCCGTGGAACTGGCCATGGGCAACTTGCCCAATGTAACCGAAATCCGTTCCATTTCCCGTTTTGGACTTTCCGTAGTGACCATCGTATTCGATGATGACATGGGCATTTACAAACCCAGACAATTGGTACAGGAGAAGCTGAACGAGGTTAGGGAAAGCATCCCAGAAAAATTCGGGAACCCTTCCATGGGACCGATTACCACTGGATTAGGAGAAATATACCAATATACCATAAAACCAAAAAAGGGCTTTGAAAGCAAATACTCCCCTACCGACCTACGTACCATCCAGGATTGGATCGTAAAACGCCAAATGACACTCTTGGATGGTGTTGTGGAAGTCAACTCTTTTGGTGGCAACATAAAACAATACGAAATAGCCATAAACCCCGAAAAGCTAAATGCTATAGGTGTTTCCATATCCGAGGTATTTACCGCTTTGGAAAGGAACAATGTCAATACAGGAGGTGCCTATATTGAAAAAGGTAAAATGGCAAACTTCATCCGAGGGGAAGGACTCATAAGGTCTTTGGAGGATATCAAGGCCATCGCCATAAAAAATGAAAATGGACTCCCGATTACCATAGGAGATGCTACGGAAAAAGTACAATTTGGAAACCAAGTACGTTACGGAGCCTTTACCCAAGATGGTCGCGAAGCCGTTGGCGGAATGGTGTTGATGATGAAAGGAGCTAATCCAAATAAAGTGATTGCCAATGTCCAGGAAAGAATGCAAAACGTTGAAAAGTCTTTACCTGAAGGGTTGGAAATCAAACCCTTTTTGGATAGAAGCAATCTCATAGAACGAACCACCAGTACCGTAACACAAAACCTTTTGGAAGGTGCACTTATCGTCATTTTTGCCCTGGTCTTTTTATTGGGAAGTTTAAGGGGCGGATTGATAACCGCCACAACCATACCCCTATCGTTGCTCTTTGCTTTTATCTTGATGAAACAATTTGGTGTTTGGGCCAACTTAATGAGTTTGGGAGCTATCGATTTTGGAATCATTATAGACGGAGCTGTAATTATCATAGAAGGGACGGTTTATGAAATCCAAAAACGAATACGTTCCGGTAAGCTCAAATTCAATCAAGGTATTATGGATGAAGTCGCCTATGATGCGGGAAGCACCATGATGGGCTCTGCTTTTTTCGGCCAAATTATCATTCTAATCGTATTTGCGCCTATTCTTTTTTTAACAGGAGTTGAAGGAAAGATGTTCCGCCCTATGGCCTTTACTTTTGGATTTGCCATGATTGGGGCTATTTTCCTCTGCCTGACCTATGTTCCAATGATGTCCGCTTTATTTATGAAACCCGTTAAAAACAAAAACAATTGGTTCGGGAAATTTGAAAGTTGGCTGGAAAAAATCAGTGATAACATTATAGGAAGCATCCAAAAAGTCTATCTACCCCTTTTAAAAGGAGCATTAAAAGCAAAATCCTTAGTTGTAGGAGCAGCTATAGTTTTACTTCTTGTTTCAGGATTTGTGTTCTCAAGAATGGGAGGCGAATTTGTACCTCAATTGGACGAAGGAGACCTTGCCATGCAAGCACTGTTAAGATCGGGAACAGGATTAACAGAAGCTATCGATGTATCAAACAAAATAGAAAGTGTCCTTATCGAGAACTTTCCAGAAGTAAAGACAGCAGTTGCCAGAATTGGTGTTGCCGATATCCCTACCGACCCGATGCCGATGGATATTGCCGATATGTTCATCATCCTGGAAAAAGATATGAGTAAATGGACTTCGGCAAAATCAAAAGAAGAACTCATCGATAAAATCAAGGATAAACTAGATAGTGAACTTACAGGGGTAAACCTAGTATTTAGCCAACCTGTAGAACTGCGTTTTAACGAACTGCTAACAGGAGTACGGGAAGACGTTGCCGTTAAATTGTATGGCGAAGATTTAGAAGTCCTTTCCAAAAAGGCAGAAGAAATGGCGGCTATTATCCAAACCGTTCCAGGCGTGGGTGATGTCAATCCAGAGCGGACATCAGGCTTGCCACAGATGACCGTAAGGTACAATCGAAAAAAGATGGCACAGTACGGACTGGATATCGAGAAAGTAAACAATTATATAAGTGCCGCATTCGCTGGTGGTAATGCGGGGGTCATTTTTGAAGGGGAAAAACGCTTTGATATGGTTATCCGATTTGATGAGGAGCACCGCAAAAGCATCGAAAATTTACGCGCTTTATATGTCGATTTGCCCGATGACACCCAAGTTCCCATCAAGGAAGTAGCAGACATAAGCTATGTGCCAGGGCCCATGCAGATATCCCGCGACAATACTTTTCGTAGAACCTACGTAGGTATAAATACAAGAGGACGTGATGTGGAATCCGTTGTAACCGATATTCAACAGAAATTGGATGCTGAGTTGGACCTACCTCCAGGCTATTATATTACCTACGGAGGAGAGTTTGAAAACCTAGTACGTGCCAAAGAACGGTTGACCATCGTAGTACCCATAGCACTGTTTTTAATCTTTGTGCTCCTGTATTTTGCCCTAAAATCGTTTTCACAATCCATAATGATATACATCGCTATTCCATTGGCGGCCATCGGCGGCATATTTGCCCTGTGGTTACGGGACATGCCATTCAGTATTTCTGCAGGGGTAGGTTTTATAGTGCTATTTGGAGTTGCCGTTCTGAACGGATTGGTGCTTATAAATCGATTTAACTCCCTAAAGGAAGAAGGTGTAACAAGCATACGGGAAAGAATAGTAACAGGAACCAAAGAAAGAATACGACCAATTATGTTAACAGCAACTACAGATATTTTAGGTTTTATGCCGATGGCATTTTCATCATCGGCTGGTGCCGAAGTACAACGACCATTGGCAACCGTAGTTATTGGAGGGATGTTGACGGCGACTTTACTAACACTGATTGTACTTCCAATTTTATATACATTCATTGAAAAACGGGGAGAAAACAAAAGCAAAAAGAAGCTTTCTTCATTAAAACCAAGTGCTATAGCTACCGTTTTAATCATGGGATGCATATTGGGTTTTGCGATTCCAGCTTCTGCTCAAGAAGGTACATTGGAAAACAAAGTAATCCTACAGGATAGTTTGCCAACGATAAGCCTGGAAAAAGCCAAGAAAATGGCCATTGCCAATTACCCGAGTTTAAAAGCCGTAAAACTTGGAATTGAAGGAGAGAAAGCGATGCGAAAAACTGCCTTTGATTTTGGAAATACCCAAATATTTACTGGAAAGGAAGAAGAAGGCAATGGAGAAAATGGTGTGTCCAATACCATCGGGGTGCAACAGCAGGACATCAATGTGTTTGGGATCGTTCCCAAATTAAAGTTGCAAAAGGAACGTATCCATTTGGCGGAAAACCTAGTCAACCTAACTGCCCTAGAAGTGGAACGAGAGGTAAGCAGGGCTTGGGCAAATGTGTACACAAAACGGAAGACATATCTGGTCTATAATCGAATGGACTCCGTTTTTCAGGATATTGAGAGAGCAGCCAGAATCAGGTATGAAACCGAAGCTACTTCCAATTTAGAATATTTGGCAACATCTAATCAAGCCAATGAGGTCAAAATTCAAAAAGAACAGGCTTTTAGGGAATACAACAAAGCATTGCAACAGTTAAACCAATGGTTTGCCAGCGATACGTTGTACAGTGTACCAAATGTTTCATTGGAATCTTTAGAAGCTCCATTTGATTATAGATCGACATCCTTGGAAAACCATCCATTACTTCAAGCCTCAAAGCAGCAAATACAGGTAGCTAAGGCATTTACCAAGGTACAAAAATCCGAGTTCCTGCCAAAGTTTCAAGCACAATACGGCAGGCAGCAAATCAATGGACAATCAGGATTTTATCAATATCAAGTGGGTATACAAATTCCATTGTTTTTTGGTGCCAATTTAGGAAGAGCGCAAAAGGCAAAAATTGACAAAAAAATAGCAGAAGAGAATTTTTATACCGAAAAGCTAAAGGTAAAAACGGCCTATGAAAATATGTGTGAAGATTTTATAAAATGGCAGACTTCGTGGAGTTATTATAAAAACAAAGCACTTCCATTGGCCAAAGAACAGCAAAAAGGTACCATATTGGCCTTTAAGGAAGGAGCCATCGACTATGTAACTTTCTTACAGAATATAAGGGACGTCATTCGTATTGAAGTAAACGCTTGGGAAGCCTTCAACAGCTACTTGGACAGCCGTTACCAACTCGAATATTACCTGAAGAATCCAAATAAAAATTAAGACAAATAATAAGATGAAAACGCAAATAATAATGATTTTAATGCTGTCTCTAGTGCTTGCCCTTTTTATGGGCTGCAAAGAAGAAACAGAACAAGCGGTAGGGGAGGAAGCCTCAAAAACAGAAGAAACCCATGACCATAAAGAAGGAGAGGAATACGAAGAAAACGAAGAGAGTTCCGAAGAAGGCGAAGCAGTGCATTTATCCGAGCTAAAATTCAATAGCTTGGGCATTAAAGTAGGTGCTTTACCAACAAAATCGCTTTCAGGTGTGGTTAAAGCCAACGGACAATTGGAGGTGCCACCACAGTATGAAGCTACGGTAACTGCTATTTTGGGTGGTAACGTAAGCAGCATCAAAGTTATAGAAGGCGATAAAGTGCGTAAAGGACAGACCTTGGCATACCTTTCCCACCCCGACCTGTCCCAAATCCAGACCAATTATATAAAAACCTATAACAGGATGCAGTTTTTGGAAAAAGAATACGAACGCCAAAAACGATTATATGAAGAAAAGGTAGGTTCGGGAAAAACGTTTCAACAAACGGAGTCTGAATACCAATCGATTAAAGCAGAGGTAAAAGGCTATGAATCTCAGTTACGACAATTGAACATAAGTGCTTCAAAAATAAGGAACGGTGAAATTTACGAATATATTCCGGTAACAAGCCCTATTGCTGGTTATATAGAGAAAGTAAAAGTTCAAATGGGACAGTATGTAGCATCGCAAACCCCTATGTTTGAAATTGTGGATAATGAGCATATTCATGCGGATCTAATGGTTTTTGAAAAGGACATCCATAAGGTTAAAAAGGGACAGAAAATCTCTTTTACGTTAGAATCGGTTCCCAATAGCAACCTTACCGGTGAAATTTATTCCGTAGGAAAGCAATTTGAACAGAACCCCAAGGCCGTACACATACACGCAGAAATAGATAAAAAAGAAGATTTCCTTATCCCTGGAATGTATATCAATGGAAAAATAAGGACTGGTGAGGCACCGGTGACGGCCTTACCAGAAGATGCCATTATAGAAGAAGGTGGAAAACCGTTCATTTTTACAGCACAAAAACATTTGGAAGATGGTAAGGTTGAATGGGAGTTAAAACCTCTTGAAATCCGTACAGGAATAACTGAAGATGGCTGGGTGGAAATAAAACTATTGGAACCGCTTGTTGAGGATGTTCAAGTGGTATTCAACAATGCCTACTACTTAATATCGGAAATGCAAAAAAGCGAAACGTCGCATAGTCATTAATAAAATATAAAAATTGATTTTGATTGATTGGTTGGTAAGGGTCTGTTCGATTTCGTCCATAAGGAAGATAAAACGGCAGGCCCATTCAAAAAGCAATTCATGAAATAAGGAAAATGATAAAAATGAATTCACTAGCAAAATGAAATAAAATGCTAAGGATTATCAATCATTACTGGCAACACTTAATAAAATGGAACAAATTGTAAAAATACTAGAAGATAAAGGGGTTCGCCCTACTGCAATGCGATTATTGGTATATAAATTATTGGTGAATAGAGAAAATGCCATAAGCTTAGGCGAACTGGAAAAAGACTTTAAAACCTCTGAGCGAAGTACGCTCTATCGGACTATAAAAACATTTGAAGAAATTGGATTGGTACATTCGATAGAAGATGGCACTGGTATCATAAAATATGCTATTTGTGAAAATCATTCTACTTCTAAGGAAAATAATGACCTGCACCTACATTTTAGATGCAACACATGCCAAGAAACGGTATGCTTGACAGATTATAAAATCCCACAAATCAACCTTCCCAAAGGTTATATATCAGAAGATATGAACCTTACGGTAAAAGGCATTTGTGAAAAATGTAATATGGATTAAAACATTGAGATATGATGAATAAAAGCGAAAAACACCACAAAGAAGATGGTCACAACCATGACCACGGAGGTATTTTTGGAAAAAACACGGAGCTCTATTTTGCAATTTTAAGTGGTATTTGTTTAATCACAGGATATTTACTGGAAAAATATGGAAGTATTTCAAGTAATATTCCTTTTGGATTATATATTTCAGCTTACTTTTTTGGAGGGTATTTTACCTTAAAAGAAGCCATTACAAAAATCTCAAAAGGTGAGTTTGAAATTGATTTTTTAATGCTTGTGGCTGCGGCAGGCGCAGCTTATTTAGGAGAATGGGCAGAAGGTGCCTTATTGTTGTTCCTTTTTAGTTTGGGCCATGCCTTGGAAAATTATGCTATGGGAAAAGCAAAAAAATCCATTGCGGCCCTTACTGATTTAGCCCCTAAAACGGCATTGTTGAAAAAAGGAAAGAAAACTGAAGAAGTAGCCATCGAGACCTTAAAAATTGGAGATGTCATTGTTATTCGTCCTAACAGTAAAATTTCAGCAGATGGTATTATTGTTAGTGGATCAAGTAGCATAAATCAGGCACCTATTACGGGAGAGAGCGTTCCTGTAGATAAAAAGGCCATAGAAAATCCAGATATAAATTATGAGAACCATAACAATATCCCCGAAGAAAGCCTGGTGTTTTCAGGAACCATAAATGGAAACAATGTTTTAGAAGTAAAAGTCATTAAAGAAGCACAGGATTCTACTCTGAGCAGATTGGTAACCATGGTTCAAAATGCACAAGAGCAAAAGTCACCTACGCAATTGTTGACCGATAAATTCGAAAAAATCTTCGTGCCCTCGGTAATCCTGCTGGTCATCCTACTTAATTTTGCTTTTCTAATCATTGATGAAACTTGGAACGAAAGCTTATATCGTTCCTTAGCAGTTTTAGTCGCTGCAAGCCCTTGTGCATTGGCTATTTCAACACCATCGGCAGTACTAAGTGGTGTAGCTAGGGCAGCCCGTGGAGGGGTTTTGATAAAAGGGGGGCGACCGTTGGAAGATTTAGGCTCCTTAACTGCCTTGGCATTTGATAAAACGGGGACTCTTACCGAAGGGAAACCAAAACTGACCGATACCATTGGTTTTGGCGGCATCAAAAAAGAAGACTTACTAAAAGTAGCTATTGCCGTTGAGGAGCTGAGCGACCATCCATTAGCCAAAGCAGTAGTTAGAGATGGGAAAACGAAATTATCTCCAGATATGAATATCCCCAATGCGAGTAATACAGAAGCTATACAAGGGAAAGGCATCAAAGCAGAATATCAAGGCAAACACGTTTACATTGGCAATCTAGAGCTGTTTGATGATACAGACAATGGTGTTCCAAAAGAAGTGGCTGAAAAAGTACATTCATTGGAAGGAGAAGGAAAGACAACGATGTTGATAAAACTTGGAAATGAATTCATAGGCATATTGGGGCTAATGGATACGCCTAGAGAAAAAGCAAAAGAAACCTTAGTACAACTAAAGAAAATAGGCATCAAAAAAATGATTATGCTTACAGGCGACAACCAAAAAGTAGCAGATGCCGTAGCTCAAGAAATAGGATTGACTGAAGCTAGGGGAAGTTTACTCCCAGAAGAAAAAGTTGAGGCTATAAAGCAACTGGCTTTACAAGAAAAGAGGATAGCGATGATTGGTGACGGAGTAAACGACGCTCCTGCCATGGCGAACAGTACGGTAGGCATTGCCATGGGAGCTGCCGGTAGTGATGTGGCATTGGAAACTGCTGATATCGCATTAATGGCAGATAAATTGGAGGTTCTGCCTTTTGCCATTGGCTTAAGTAAAAGCTCCAAATCCATAATAAGGCAAAATTTATGGATAAGCCTTGGAATTGTAGCCCTACTTATACCATCTACGATTATGGGATGGGCAAGTATAGGAATTGCCGTAGCTATCCACGAAGGTTCAACCTTAATTGTAGTTATTAATGCGCTACGATTATTGACGTTTAAAAAAAGATAAAAGTAAACTACAGAAACCCATTGAATATTTGAGCCGTATTGGAGGTGACACAGAAAAGTCTTTAGCACATCAAAAGAAGGGTTTACTAAATGGTTTGCAACGGAGAAAAGGATCTTAATAAATCCATTTGTATCATTGAAATTCTAAAAAGTTTAAGAAATTGAAGTTTTATGAAGAAACAATTAAGAGGTTAAACACAGAACTCGATACTATTGAGTCTGGAATTGAAAATCCCCTTTTTATTGCTGAAAAAGGTATAAAACTAGTTAAAACTATATTATCGGAAGTTAGAACCGAGGTTTTGAGCCAGGGGTTCCAATCTCAGGTTGACGAAATCAACTTTTTCAAAAACATAAAACCATATATTTATAGCAAACTGATTTACTATGCAAAACTTTTCAACCTGGAAAGTAAACGTCCAAGAAGTAGTAGAAAAACACAAGTAAAATATTTTAATTCCCATATAGACAAACTACAGACTTTTTTCAATGAGAACTTAGATTTTTATCACTATTACAGAAGAGGGGCAACTTCATTCGACAAACATTATTTTTTAAGAAGTGAAGCAGATATTCGTCTTTTTCCTGAGAATTTCCACTTTTTTGAAGATGAACAGTTTTCAACAAGTCATGATGGTACCGTCGCAACAATTTTAGCCTACGACCTCCTTATTATCCATTTAAAGAGGGAAATTGACAAATTGGAAAATAATAGAAATCATTTCGGTGAAGGTATGTTGCACAAAAAAACGAGGCTTACCTGGACTGCCCATAAAATTTATTTGATAGAGTTGATATATGCCTTACATAGTACAGATGCTATTAATAACGGAACAGCTGACATCAAGGATATTGCATATTTTGTAGAACGAATTTTCAGAATTGATTTGGGTGACTATTATAGGGTATTTTTGGAAATAAGAATGCGAAAAAATGGTAGAACCAAGTTTTTGAACATCCTGAAGGAAGAATTGATGAAACGCATGGATGAAACCGATAATTAAACACCCAAGATAGTCTATCTTGGGTGTTTTGCTTTTCACAGAGCATCTCATTCTATTTATATGTTTTTGTAGTTATCATGGGCTCAACGAAAACCTAAATCCATCTAATATAACCTATTGAAAATGAGTAAAAAATAATACCCAAGACGCCATATCTTGTGAATAAAAATCACCAAACCCTATCAATTTTGTAAAACGAAAGTCAAATCAGTAGAGAGGCCATCAAATTAGGTGATAGTAAGGCGGTGGCCTCTTTTATTAAAATCGTTTTACAAATGGGAGCAACTATCATCACTACAGAAGACTTGATGGAATTCAAATTGGAATTACTCGAAGACATCAAGCAACTTTTACAAAACCAAAACGGGCAGCCTGCTAAAAAGTGGCTCAAATCTCCAGAGGTTAGAGAGCTTTTAGGCATCTCTCCAGGAACTTTGCAAAACCTGCGTATAAATGGCACATTGCCTTTTACCAAAATTGGTGGGGTTTTATACTACGACTATCAGGAAATTATGCAGGTTTTAGAACAAAACAGAATTCATAATAAATTCTGAACCTTGTTTTGAAAGACATCAATTATATCAAGCACCTCAATGGGGTGTTTGAGCAATTTTCCAAGGACAGTAGATTAAATCCAACCCATATCAGCTTGTATGTAGCCTTGTTCCAAATTTGGAACAACAATTTCTTTAAAGATGAATTCTACATCAACCGAGAAGAAGTCATGGGCTTTTCCAAAATAGGTTCTAAATCTACTTACCACCGTTGCATCAAAGAATTGAGCCATTGGAACTATTTGCTCTACACGCCATCTCACAATCCATTTAAAGGCAGCAGAATCAAGATGTACAATTTTGGGACAAGTACCGAACAAGCTCTGTACCCAAGCCGTACCAAAATGGAGACAAGTACTGGACAAGCATTGGTACCTATAAACAAACATATACAAACTATAGAAAACAGTAAAAACTTAAACAAACGGCAAATTTTAGAAAATTCAAATTCAGAAAATGAAGAAAACCATTTGGCAAGTATCCTATATCAGGACAACCTAAAGACCAGTTCGGATAAAAACTACAATGACCCTTTATGAGCAATCCAAAACCACATATCATTGTTGAAGGAGCTGTACAGTATTCTTTGGGTACCATGAGAGGCAATCAAATTTTGTATGATTTTGATAAAATGTTAATCTATCTGGATGCTAAAGGAAAGTTGCTTTTCGGGCAGAAATTTAAAATCTATAAAGAAGACCGTGATATTCTATACAGACTATGCCTATACTTTATCCAGGATAGAATTGCATGCAAAGAATTCGGGATTGATATCGACAAGGGGATTTTACTTTCTGGTCCTGTAGGCTGTGGTAAAACTTCTTTGATTCGATTATTAAAACACCTAGTACCGCATCGAAAGCCCTACGAAGTTGTACCCACCCGAAACATTGTCTTTGGATTTAATCATATCGGTTACAAGGCCATTGAAGATTATGGCAATACCCAATTTTTTTGCTTTGATGATTTAGGGGTCGAACCTATGGGTAGGCACTATGGCAAAGATTGTAATGTGATGGGAGAAATCCTATTATCTCGCCATGACTTATTTCTTAACAGGAACATTAAAACCCATGCCACTACCAACTTAAATGCTGCAGAATTGGAAGAGCTCTATGGGATTCGTGTTCGTAGCCGAATGCGACAGCTTTTTAATTTAGTTGCTTTTGATAAGGAGAGTAGGGATAAAAGGAAATAATCACGACAACTCCTTTATTATTAACGAATTTGCGTGTTATTATTACGTTTTGTTTTAAAAATATTACGTTTTTAGTATTTTTTATTACGATAATTAGTATATTTGTTACGAACATTGAAAATAATATTACATATATATGTATACAGAACTAATTAAAATAATTGAAGGAGGACTTAATAATGATGCTAAAAAAGTCGTGAGCTATTCTAGGCACTTAGCTAAAAAACTAAGAGAGGATGGTGCAGACAAACTCGCTGATAAAATTCTAAAAACTATAGATGGGTCTAGAGGCATTCCTGTATTTAAAGACCAGCTTTTTGACGCACCAGTAGATAATGATACCAGACTAAATATTGCTGACGTTTTATTACCTCAGGATATTAAGCTTGATTTCTCTATATCTGACACAATAAAAAACCCAATAGATAATTTCATATCATTGGTAAATTCTAAAAATGATATCAAAAGCAAGGGGTTACAAATCAATCTCTCAATGTTGTTATATGGCCCACCAGGTTGTGGTAAAACTACTTTAGCTAAACATATTGCAAAAGAATTAGACATTCCAATCGTTATTGCAAGATTTGATTCTTTAATATCGTCATTACTTGGTAGTACGGCTAAAAATATTAGAAAACTATTTGATTATGCAAAGAGTAAGCCTTGCATATTGTTTTTAGATGAATTTGACGCTATAGCCAAAGCCAGAGATGATAATCACGAAACTGGAGAATTAAAAAGAGTTATTAATAGTTTATTACAGAACATTGATGATTTCTTAGAAACAGGTATACTTATAGCTGCCACTAATCACGAACAGTTACTTGATAGTGCAGTATGGAGAAGGTTTGAAAAGATTGTTAACGTAAACAAACCTAATTCAGATGAAATCAGAAATCTTATAAGTAATTATTTCAGTAAAGTAAATTCTAAGATTGATATCGAAGACAAAAAATTTGATACACTTTCAGGGTACTTAAATGACCTTTCACATTCAGAGATAATTAAGATTGTTAACAGTGCTTACTATAATTCTATAATAAGTAAAAAGGAGTTTCAGTATGATGAAATATTCTCTGAATTTTTTAAATATAAAACCAATAATAGGTATACATCAGAAGAAATGATAACATTTTTAAATGAGAGTCATATACCTCAAAAACAAATAGCTACTTACTTAGACATTTCAATAAGACAAGTTCGTAACGCATTAATAGCAGAATAAGATGGCAAAGAAAAATTTACCTATAAAATTGTTTCAAAAGAGACGTATTGACGAGCGTCAAACTGAAGGTAGTGGTAGTTCTACACCACCAAAATGGGTATTGACTGGCGATGAACTTGAAGAAAGAGCAGAAATACTTCTTGAACCATTTTCAGGTATCGAAGGAGAATTTACTGCTAGACCATCATACAGGGATTTTATTCCAGTCACCCTTAAAGTTGACATTGATGATAATGCAATTGCAAAATCGCATCGAAAGGATGTTCAAAAACTGTTCAATGGTAGATTATCGAAAAATAATATAATCGGTTTTGTAGATTCTAATAGTGCCATAGTCAAGGTTGACAGTTTAGAAGAAAGTAATCAGATACAGCGAAACATCAGGAATTTTAATAGGAATGCAAAATCCGTTTCTGCAATTGAGTCTATTGAAATATTTAGACCTTATTTGGTAGCACCTAAAGAAGATGAAGCCTTAAAAATATCACTAATCGATTTTCTAAATTATGAGCTCAATAATTCCGTAAAGATGGCATTTAAAAAGTTCTGTCAAGAGTTGAATATTGAGGTTAAGGAAGCTTTTTATTCCTCTGGACTTATAATTTACAGAGCACAAAAAATAGATGAGGCCATTCTCGATAAGCTTAGTGAGTTCGAAGCATTAGAATCAATAACTTTTATGCCGAAGTAAAAGGTTGGTTTAGACACTCTTGATACGCAGTCAACTCTTGAAATCAAAAGACCAGATTCTAGAAGAGATTATCCAGTTGTAGGGGTTCTAGATACGGGAATAGCTAAAAACAGTTACCTAAATGCGTGGTTAGAAGATGACAACTTCTCTTCATATCCAGAAGAACTTATTGACCCTATGCATGGCACCTGTGTCTCAAGTATAATTTTATATGGTGACCAGTTAGAAAATGAAGGTGCTACTGGTAATACAGGTGTCAAATTATTTGATGCAACGGTTTTTCCTGATAAAAACAAGGAAATGATTTATGAAGATGAATTGGTTGAAAATATTAGAGAAGCAATAAAAACCAATAATCGTATAAAAATTTGGAATTTATCCCTCGGTACAGAAATCGATTCAGATATAAATCAATTTTCAGATTTCGGGATTGCATTAGATAACATCCAAGAATCTTATGATGTTATGATTTGCAAATCTGCAGGTAACTGTAAAAACTTCAAGGATGGTAGACCTAAAGGTAGAATTGCAAAATCTGCCGACTCAATTCGTTCTTTAGTTGTTGGGTCAGTTGCACAAAGTAAAAACGGGCACGATATTTCAGAGTTTTTACATCCTTCACCATTTACCCGTGTAGGCCCAGGGCCAGCAAATAGCATAAAGCCTGAACTAGTTACTATCGGTGGAAATGCAGGTGTTAATGGTAGCGGAATTGTTACTAATGGTGTTCAGGCAATCGACCCTGCTGGTAATATTGTAAAAATACCAGGTACAAGTTTTGCAACACCAAGGGTTACAGCACTTCTGTCCGAGTTAAATTTCAAAATCAACGAAGATTTTAATCCAACGTTGCTGAAAGCTTTGACCATCCACTCAGCAAAGTACCCCTCAGAACTTTCAATTCCTATCAATGAGAGAATCAACCAAATGGGGTTTGGGATTCCTACTTCAGCAGATGATATAATTTTTAATGACCCTCACGAAATTACCTTAATACTTCAAGAGAATATCGTTAAAGGTGAATTCATTGAAATACTTGAATTTCCCTTTCCTGAGAGCCTTGTCGATGAAGAAGGCTTTTTCTATGGTGATGTAAAAGTAACATTGGTAGCTCAGCCTGTACTTAGAGAAAAGCAAGGTGCAGAATATTGTCAATCAAACTTAGATGTAAAATTTGGCACCTATGAGAATATCAAAGATAGAGATATAACCAAAACGAACATTCTAAATGAGTTCGGTCCAGACGATGCTCAAAACGTTCTACGCGATTCAAATTATCGTGCTGCGTACAAAAGGGATACATCAAGTGAATATGCCAGAGAAAGAATGTTGCTTAACTATGGAAATAAATATCAGCCAGTAAAAAAGTATTCAGTAAACCTTAATGAAATGACATCATCCAACAAGGAGCACAATCTTAGGTCAGAAAGAAAATGGTATGCTAAAATTATTGGTACTTATCGTGATTTTGCAGAAACCTTAGCACAACAAGATGGGGAAATACTAAATCAAGATTTTACACTAATTGTTACTATCAGGGATAATAAAAGACAACATAACATTTATAATGAAGTTACACAGCTATTGGAAAATAGGAACTTTTTGCATTCCAACATCAAACTTAGGGAAGAAGTTCGTGTAGACATAAACAAGAAATCTTAAAAAATAAATTGAAGTATGACATTAATCGAATCCATACTTAGTATTTGTGGATTAATTGCCGTAGTTGCAGGCTTTATTTTCTGGCATAATAGTACTTTAAAAAAGGTTGAAGAAAAATTTGAGTCTAAAATTGATTTGCTAACATCCAAGTACCAGAATTTAAAAGACGAAATGAAGGATTTGAAGCATCGCGACGATTTGCAGCAAATGGCAATTAATGGAATTAAAGAACTGTGGCCTTTCATAAATGATAAAATCAAAAAATTAGACCAATGATGACAATGCACGAATACAGACGTTTGTCCGAGTTGGGCGACCGTATAAAAGCAAATTTAGCTAGTAAAAAAGAAAAGGATGAGTATATGAAACTTTTACATAAAAGCGGAAGTATATCTCAATCTCAATACGATGAATATCTAAATCAACAAGGAACAAAGCAAGGGGACGATTTAGTAGGGGCAGCTTTAGCTGTTGGAGCAATCTTTTTAATAGGTTATTTAATTAAGCAATTAGGAAGAAACGATTAATAAATGAGTACAGAAAGCAACATTTCATTAATAAGTGAAAAAGTAATTTAGATGGCTGGCGAGGCAAGTGTATTTCAAACAGGTGGAGGAGGTTTTAATTATGAAAATTATGTACAAGCATCATTTTTATTACAAATGATGATTAATGGAATAATACCATCATTCACCAATGGAAGTATTAATGAAATTGGATTTCAAAATAAAAATAAAGGGTATCAAACTGATGATTTATTCTTAAAGGTAGAAGAAGATAATATTACTAAAAGGATAGTTTCTCAAATAAAATATAATATTCCAATTTCATCAAAAAATGAAGTTTTTAATGAGGTAATTAAGGCCTTTTGGGAAGATTTTAATGACTCTAATCTTTTTGATAAACAGCACGATAAAATGTTTCTCATAAAATCTAGCCTAACCAATAATGATAAAAACAATATAGCTTATTTATGCCAATGATAAAAAGAATGTTGCCTTGTTTTTCCCGGAACCCATTCGCCAGGGTATTACTGGTGCATCCAATTTTGTTTTTACCTACAACAGAGAAAAAGAACAGTATTTTGGTTTGCTGCAAGCCACTCCGGGAACCGAAAGTAATCTTTTGACCGTTACCAAAAATGGTCAGGTCTATTCCTATATTTTAAAGTACAAAGAACAGCTGTCGAAACTGAACTACTTCATTTCATTAAAAGAAAGTATCGGTAGTGAACGACCTATAGTTTTAAAACAAGAACCAATTGTTCAGTCATCAGATAGGATAGACCATTTTAAAAAGTTCAGTAACTATTTGTTGAAATCAAATTCTGGTTCTATCGCAACCAAACGGAAAAAAGGTGTCAAATTACAGTTGCAAAAGATGGTTTATAACACTTCTGAAGTTTATCTGATTTTAGAAATCAAGAATAAATCTGAAATCGATTTTGAGGTGGATTATTTAAACATCTATCGGGTAAACGGAAACAAGAAACGTAAGGCCTCATATCAAAAACTATTGATACAAGCCGATTATATGCATGAAATGCCGAGTACTGTCAAAGTTAGGAAATCACACAGATTTATATATGTGCTACCCAAGTTTGTGTTAGGGGATAATGAAAAGTTGATGTTGGAATTGCATGAATTGAGAGGGAGTAGAAAAGTGATTATGAATACTAGATAATATAATTGTCTAACAACCCTTTTGTGCTAATTCAAGTATCTTTGTTATAAATATAACAATCTATGTTTGGTTTTTAAAGGCCAAGAAATCATATGCAAAAAACAATATTTGAAATTACCAAAATGGACTGTCCTTCTGAGGAAAATCTAATCCGAATGAAACTGGATGGAATTTCAAGTATTGCGAATCTGAACTTTGATATACCTAACCGCAAATTGACTGTATTCCATAATGGAGAAATCCAACAAATTGAACAATCGATTTACGAACTGAATCTAGGTGGTAAAAAAGTATCTACCGAAGATACTGACCAAACAGACTTTAAAGATAATACAGACCAAAAGAAACTACTATGGACTGTGCTTGGAATCAATTTTGCATTTTTCGTAATTGAAATGACAACAGGAGTGCTTTCAAAATCTATGGGACTCGTTGCCGATAGTTTGGATATGTTAGCTGATAGCTTTGTGTATGGCATTAGTTTGTTTGCAGTAGGTGGAACCCTGGTCAGAAAAAAAAGGATTGCAAAAATTGCTGGATATTTTCAAATAACACTGGCTATTATTGGTTTTATTGAAGTCTTAAGAAGGTTTTTTGGAACAGAGAGATTACCTGACTTCTCAACAATGATTATCGTTTCAATTTTTGCACTCATAGCAAATGGTATTTGTCTATACATTTTGCAGAAGTCAAAGAGTAAAGAAGAAGCGCACATGAAAGCAAGCATGATTTTTACCTCAAATGATGTCATTATTAATTTGGGTGTTATAACTGCTGGACTTCTGGTTAATTGGTTAAGTTCCAATAAACCTGATTTGATTATTGGAACCATAGTCTTTATTCTTGTAATTCAAGGCGCATTCAGGATATTGAAGCTAAGTAAATGATAAGCTAACTTCATAGAAATAGGCCATAATTAACCCCTCAATTAAAAACAGACTTAAAATATTTTTTGTGCTTTTCTTACTATGAAATTTGTTTTCTCAATACGTTCATATCCTCACTAATTTTTTGCTCAATTACTCTGGAATAAATCAGGGTTGTGACAATTTTGGTATGCCCTAATAACTTTGACACGGTTTCTATAGGAACACCATTGCTCAATGTTATGGTTGTAGCAAATGTGTGTCGTGCCATATGAAAAGTAAGGTTCTTTGATATTTTGCATTTATCAGCCACTTCCTTTAAATAGCTATTTAGCTTTTGATTCGAGATATGGGGCATCAACCCATTTCTGAATTCGGTTCTTGGGTGGTTTTTATATTTGTTTATCAAAGTTTCAACAACCGGTAATATTGGAATTTTAATTGGAATTCCAGTCTTTTTTCGCTCTGTCATTATCCAATGATTTCCATCAACACCACAAGAGATATTATCTGGAGTGAGTTTCATGATGTCTATATAAGACATCCCCGTATAACAACTAAAAACGAACAAGTCCTTGACCATCATGAGCCTTTCTATAGAAGATTGAAAACTTTCAATTTCTAGAAGTTCCGACTTGGTAAGAAATTCTCGTTCTTTCTTTTCCAATTTGGGTTTAAATTTCACAAAAGGGTCTCTCCCTATCCACTCCATATTATAAGCCAGAGTAATCATTTTTCTCAATCTTTGAATATGTTTCATAGCAGCATTATTGCCAATGGTTCCTTGTGAAGCTCTCGACCTATACGACCTTAAAAAGCTTTCAAAACCTAGTATAAAAGCATAATCTAAATTTTGAAGCTGGATATTGGAAGCTTTGTACTTTGCTTCTAAATAAGTGAAGACATACTTCTGGGTGGTTTTGTAATGTCCAATGGTACATTTTGCTAGTTTATACGCCATATTCTGATTGTGATAATCAAAAATATCACTGATATAAAAGTGTTTTTTATCCTCGCCTAAATATCTGGCCTTAATAAGTTCAGCAGTCAACATTTTGCCTTCCGATTTTAGGTCTCGGTAGCTTTGAATGATTTCTGCTTTTATTTCGTCAAGATGCAGATTTAATTCCCTGGCCTCTTTTCCGTTGCCTCTTACTTTTTGAGACTTGGCGTCCCAGGAATTCAAATTTACTTTTCGCTTAAGACTGATATTTACCTTTTTGCCATTGACAGTAATTCTTACGTAGATGTTTGATTGATTGTTTTGCGCTCTTTTGGCATAGACCCAAAAAAGGATTGAGAATGTTTGTGTAGTACGCATAGTTGTCGTCTTTACAATGTTGAACATTAATTGAGACGAAAGTCAAATCAACTATACAAGATGTTGTTGTAGTTCAAGGGGTGGACAATGTGTTGACGATTAAAAAAACACGTTGACGCTTTGTGAACATATAAATTTAAAAAAATCGTTTTTAAACTTACCTCTTAAAAACAACAAACCTCACTAAATCATATATTTAGCGAGGTTTTATTATAATTTGCTTTTTTTAAAAGCGGTCTGGACGGGACTCGAACCTGCGACCCCCTGCGTGACAGGCATAAATAATTCGTTAAAAAACTTGTCTTGGAAAATAACATGCTAAGTATTTGTCTTTTTTCCAAGTCTTTGTACTTGTTCATTTGCCAAGATACCTTTAAGGGTGGCCATATCTTCACTAACCTTTCTATCAATGATCTTGGCATAATGCTGGGTGGTCCTTAGATTTTTGTGACCTAACATTTGCCCTACTGTTTCTATCGGAACTCCATTGGAAAGAGTTACAGTGGTAGCGAAAGTATGTCTGGCTAAATGAGTGGTGAGATTCTTTTTGATGCCACAGAGGTCAGCAATTTCCTTAAGATAGGCGTTTGATTTCTGGTTGCTCAACACTGGCAATACACAATCCCCATTAACAATTTTGGGATGGTTTTGATATTTTTCGATAATGCCAAGGGCAGTTGGGAGTAGGGGAATGCCCAACCTGGATTTGGTTTTGGTACGCTTGGATTTGATCCAAAGGCTTCCGTCAATATGTTTTACGATATTATCAGGATGTAGTTTTTGAACATCGATATACGAAAGCCCTGTGTAACAACAGAAAACAAACATATCCCGGACCACATTCAAACGTTCCCCATCAATTTCTTTGTCCACCAAAGTCTGTAGTTCCTCTTTGGATAGGAATTCTCGTTCCACCGTTTTGAATTGTACTTTGTAGTTGTAAAAAGGGTCTTTGCTAATCCACTCATGGGCCACCGCCATTCGGATGATCTTCTTGAAATTGTTGATGTATTTCAAAGCAGAGTTGTGATTACATTCTTTGGCTGTTTTTAGAAAGTATTCAAATCCTTTAATGAATTTTAAATTCACATCTCGGACCGGGATGTCTGATTTTTGGAATTCAGACTTAACAAACTCAGCTATGTGGTTTCTTGTAGTATAATATCTTTTGTATGTGCCCAGGGCGAATTCAATATCAATCAGTTTTTTCATTTGCTGGTTATGTTCATCGAAAAGTTCTAACAACATCTTGACCCTTTTATCATTGCCTAAAAATTTATCCTTTACATCATGTACTGTGAAAAATTCTCCTTCCTCTACTAATTCATGGTGAATTTTATTCACTTTATGGCGAACAGTGGCCATAAATCGACTTAATTCTTCTGCTTCAACTCCCTTTCCTTTCAATCTGTTCATTCTTGAGTCCCATTTTTCAGGGTCGATTTTTCTATGAAGGCTTATTACAGATCGTATGCCATTTACCGTTAATCTTAGGTATAGTCCAGCTTTTCCGTTCTTGTCGAGGCGTTTGTCTTTAAGGTAAAATAAGACCGCAAAGGAATTTGACATGTTTTGGGTATCGATTTATGTCAATAAAGGTATAAAAAATAACTCATTGAAGTTTTGTAAAATATTAAAAAAGAATAAATTACAGAGAAATCGATACCTTTTTTAATTTTTTAAAATGGGTATCGATTAGGTGTCTTTTGAATTGAATATATTTGAGTTTAAATAAAACTAAATAAAATAAAAAAACCTGTAAATCAGTAATTTACAGGTTTGTTGTTGTGTTTTAATGGTAATTTAGTGGAGCCGGAGGGATTCGAACCCTCGTCCAAACAAGCAATAACCATGCCTTCTACATGCTTAGTATCTGCTTAGTTTTCGATGTATACCTGACCAGATACGGCCTAATATACACTTATCTTCTTTAGGTTTTAGAGGTGACGCCAAAGCGAACGAACACCCTTGTGTTGACTTTTTTGGTGCTCCAAAACGAATCGCCGTCAACAAGGGCTATTCTGGAACATCTCGCTTCCCTACCTAGTAGGGACGAGGCAAATCTTACTATAATTCAGATTATGCGGCAAGAGCGTAATTGTTTTCGCCAATTAAAAAGTGTGAAACATGAGATTAACGAGCTATATCCCAGCGCTCGACATGCTTACATCGCCATTGGTCTTGCTGTCAAAACCAGTCGGCCCCTTTATGAAATGTCATTCCTGTGTTGGCAGGAACCTCTCATATTTTTATCAAAGAACTCCTTTAGGACGTTTCCCAAATCTTGTTGAACAAGCTTTAGGTCGGGTTATTGGCTCTACAACTGGGTAGTAGCCTTTATCCCTAACGAAGGTCGGCAAAGATAAACCATATCCATCAAACAATAAAAAGTTTGCTTACCCTACCTAATACCCTTATTTTGGTCAATAATTATACCAAGATTGTTTATGAAGTTCGGAATCATTAGGGAGCGTAAAAATCCACCCGATCGTAGGGTAGTATTGTCACCAAAGGAATGCCAAAATGTCCTTTTAAAATTCCCCAAAGCCCAAATTTTTGTGGAATCATCACCTATTCGGGTATTTTCGGATTGTGAGTATGCGGAAAAAGGACTGGAAATTGTGCAGGATGTAAATTCTTGCGAAGTGCTCCTTGGTGTAAAAGAGGTTCCTATAGACGCATTGGTTCCAAATAAAAAATACTTCTTTTTTTCCCATACCATAAAAAAACAACCTTATAATAGAGAACTCCTCAAGGCAATTTTGGATAAAAACATCGAACTGTATGATCATGAGGTTATTACCAATCCTAAAGGGGTTAGGCTAGTGGCTTTTGGTCGCTTTGCAGGTATTGTTGGTGCATATAATGGTTTTAGGGCCTACGGGTTAAAATACGGTTTGTTTCAACTGCCCAAAGCAGAGGACTTACTGGATCAAGAGGCTTTGATTTCAGAATTACACAAAATAAAACTTCCGAACATAAAAATATTGTTAACAGGGAAGGGCAGAGTGGGCAACGGCGCAAAGGAAATGCTCGACGCAATGGGATTGACAGAGGTCGATGTGGTTAAGTATTTATCGGATACATGTAACGAACCGGTATATTGTCAAATCGATGTATCTCAATACGTTAAGCGTAAAGATGAAGTTAAAGGAAGTAAAGCGGATTTTTTCCAAAACCCTGAAATGTACGAATCCAACTTTTTCCGCTTTGCCAAAGTAACCGATTTTTTTATAGCAGGTCACTTTTATGGTGATGGAGCCCCTTATTTGTACACTCGTAAAGATGCCAAACAACCCGATTTTAAAATAAAAACAGTAGCGGATATCAGCTGCGATATTGATGGTCCGGTTGCATCCACTATACGTTCATCTACTATTGCAGACCCCATTTATGGGTACGACCCTGTTTCCGAAACAGAAACTGATTTTAAAGATGAAAATGCCATTGCAGTAATGGCTGTGGATAATCTTCCGTGCGAACTTCCAAGAGATGCCAGTGTTGGTTTTGGAGAAGCATTTTCAAAATATGTGATTCCTTCTTTTTTTAATAATGATGCTGATGGATTATTGGATAGGGCCAGGATGACCCAAAACGGGAAACTAACACCATCGTATGCTTATCTTCAGGATTTTGTGGATGGTAATGAATAGGGACATTAACATATCTAATTTAGAATAGATGATATCGTTTTATATTTGATAGTAGCTAAATAGTAATGATAATCAATTGGAAGTTGGCTACAACTGATGCCTTAGTTTTAAATACCCTTTATTATACCTGAATACTGATTTGAACTGAGAATCAAATGGTTCTGGGTATCCAAATATTAGTGTGACATCTATTTTCTCGCTTTTCACTTTAGTATGGATTTGATTTGATTGTGCTTTTCATCTCAAGACAAACAATTTAAATTGTTTATTCGTTCCAATATTTTCAATGGCATCTACGTTCCTAAAATCACAATTAATATTTATTTAATTGTTAAAAAGGGTAAAGTACATAAAAATCCTCACTAATTTTGTGGGCTTAAAACCACGATGCATTGCACATTGATTTAATTATAGCGGCACTTTGGAGCCTTTCTCCTTTTGGAGAGGCTAAGGTGGGTATTCCCTATGGAATGTACCAAGGTGTGAACGAGTACTTGGTATTTATTGTATGTTTTGGGGCAAACGTATTGGTGTTCCCAATGATGATGTTCTTTTTGGAGTATATCAACCGTCATTTGACCAAATGGAGGTTCTATAAAAAATATGCCGTGTCTATTGGGCAGAGAGCCAAAAAAGGTTCGGGTAAAAAGATTCAGCGCTTTGGATTTTTGGGTATTGTACTGTTTGTTATGATTCCGTTGCCCGGCACCGGGGTTTATGCAGGTAGTATTGCCGCTTATCTTTTTAAAATGAAAAAAAGGAAGGCATTTGCCGCCAATACCCTTGGAATCTTCCTTTCCTCCGTAATAGTTTGGGTCGCTACTTTTATATCCATGGAAGGGGCATAGGTACATTTCTTGTTTTTTTAAATTTTTTCTTAAGGTTGTACAGTTGTATTTATTTATTTTGCTTGCAATTATTTATGTACTACTAACCTAAAAAAGAGTTATATGGCATCTGGTTTTTTTGCAATTTTAGACGATATTTCTGTACTGATGGATGACGTGGCGACCATGAGTAAGGTCGCTACCAAAAAAACAGCAGGGATATTAGGAGACGATTTAGCAGTTAATGCAGAAAAAGCCACTGGCTTCTTGGCCAGTAGGGAGATTCCCGTACTTTGGGCCATAACCAAAGGCTCATTCTTGAACAAATTGATTATTCTCCCCATCGCATTCTTGCTGAGCTCCTATTTACCTATGGCAATTACCATTATTTTGATTGCAGGAGGAGTCTATTTGGCCTACGAAGGTGCAGAGAAGGTGTATGAATATATTTTTCATCGCAATAAAGAAGAACCTAAAGTTGTCGTTGAAGTTGCTGAAGAAGAATTGCCTGAATTGGAAAAGAATAAGATAAAACAAGCCGTAGTCACCGATTTTATCCTTTCCATTGAGATTGTTATCATTGCGTTGAGTACGGTAGTAAACGAACCTTTAGCCACGAGGATTTTAGTGGTTACCGTGGTGTCTCTATTGGCAACAGTAGGTGTTTATGGTATCGTGGCACTTATTGTTAGGATGGATGATTATGGGTATCGACTGATCAATCTAAATGATAGAACAGATAGTTTTTCCGATAAGGTCGGTTTGGTATTGGTAAATGCGCTTCCTAAAATCATCAGAGGACTATCTATTGTTGGAACCATGGCATTGTTATTGGTTTCGGGAGGAATATTTAACCATAATATTGATTTTTTCCATCATTTGTTCCCAGGTCTTCCAAATATGTTGAAAGAATTCCTGCTAGGATTGACGATTGGTTTAGTTGCCGTTCTTTTATTGCATATGGTAAAAAAACTATTCAAACGTTAATGAGGAACAAGTTGATCGTATGAAACCAGCTGAAGATTACATTCTAAACCAAAAAGAACCTTTTAAAAGTATATTGATACAACTTCAGGTATTGGTAGAAACTACTGTTCCCGAGCTTAGGTTGGACTTCAAATATAGGTTGCCATTTTACTACCTAAACGATAAGCCATTTTGTTATTTCAACGCCTCTCATAAAAAAGGGTATGTGGATATGTGCCTGTGGAATTCGGCGCATTTGACAGTCCATTTGGATAAATTGATCACAGATGGGAGGAAAGTAATGAAATCCCTACGCTATTATAGTGTGGAGGATATTAATGGGAAGGTAGTTGTGGAGTTATTACAAGAAGCCGAATCTGTCAACCACAAAGGCTTTTATAAAAATTAGCTTTTAGTAGGAACATGTAGACTTTTTTAATGTTCGAGTTGTAATAATCTTAGAGTGAATTAACCGTCCTTCGGATGGCAGTTAAATCTGTCAATAATTTTTCCAATAAACTGATATCTAACATATTAGCCCCATCGCTTTTTGCGTTTGATGGATCAAAATGGGTTTCCATAAAAAGTCCATCAACACCTGCTGCAATGCCTGCTCGTGCCATGGTACCGATCAGTGCTGGTCTTCCGCCCGTAACCCCAGACGATTGATTGGGTTGTTGTAAGGAGTGGGTAACATCCAACACCACAGGGGCATATTGCTTCATGGTTGGGATACCACGGAAATCCACGATCATATCCTGGTAGCCGAACATGGTACCACGATCGGTGACCCAAACCTGCTCATTTCCAGAATCAGTTACCTTTTTCACGGCATGCTGCATACTTTCAGGACTCATAAACTGTCCTTTTTTCAAGTTCACAACCTTTCCGGTTTTAGCTGCAGCTACGACCAAGTCGGTTTGTCTAACTAAAAAAGCGGGAATTTGTAGTACATCCACATACTCGGCTGCCATGGAGGCGTCAGATATTTCGTGAATATCTGTTACTGTTGGAACGTTGAAGGTCTCCGATACTTTTTTCAAAATTTTCAATGCCTTTTCATCACCAATTCCAGTAAAAGAATCTATACGGCTACGATTTGCCTTTTTAAAACTTCCTTTAAAAACATAAGGGATTTGGAGCTTGTCCGTAATTGCGACCACCTTTTCTGCAATTTTCATGGCCATGTCCTCACCTTCAATGGCACAAGGGCCTGCCAACAAGAAAAAATTGTCGCTATCGGTATGTTTTATCTGAGGAATTTTGGTAATGTCCATTTCTTAAAATTTGCACAAATATAGTATTAAACGTCGGTATCCTTTTTAGATTTATCAAGATAAACCTTTAACCATGAAGTATAGGATTGTTTTGATAGTTCTTTGTTCGCTTCCAATAATCGCTAAAGCCCAATGGCAAGAAAAGGGAGGAACTTTTGATTTAGTCCATCTGGAACGACATCAATTTAAATTAAACTTATTTAGCCCTGGGTTTACGTATGAAATAGGACTTTTTAAGAACCAAAGTGTATCCACCAATCTGGGGTTGGCAACGGCAACCTACGAGGAGGGTTACGTATTTGGTTTAGCATCCAATAATCGATACCGATATTACCATAATTTTGATAGGAGGGAAGATTTGGGAAAGAACACCTCTGGTAATTCGGGCAATTACATTGCAGCTGCACAGGCCATTTTCTTTTCCCAATTGCGAATCTCCACGAATGTTGAGGGGCCAGATGATTTTAACCTTGGTTTTTTTGGGATGGTCTACGGTATTCAGCGTACCTACGAGAAAGGTTTCAATTTTAATCTTGAACTCGGTGCCGGTTATTATAAAGGCGATGGTATTCCCAATGGATATGGTCCATTGCTCAATTTTACTTTTGGGTGGGTGGCCACTAAAAGAAAGAAGAAAGATCCATATCTAGATAAATTAAGACCCTAAACATACTATTTTTGCGAAGTTGAGGTTATAATACTACCAAATTAACCTACAATGCGTCGCTTACTTCTTTTGACATTTTTGTTTACAGGATTTTTTATGAATGCTCAATATGGTAAAAATTGCGAAATCCGCCAGTTTAAACTCAACGCCTTCAATCCGGGAATCGAATATGAAATGGCTTTGGGCGTAAACAGCACTCTGGATATTCGTGTGGCTTATCAAGCAGCTTTGGAGCCTGCCAGTTCACAACCTTTGGAAGATTTTGATTTCTTCCCAGCCATAACGGTACAAAACCGATATTACCACAACTTAAATTCTAGAGAAAGACGAAGAAGATCCATTTATGGAAACTCTGGGAATTATATAGCTCCGACCGCAGCCATTTTTTCGCCTGGCGACAGGGTTGTCGAGGGACGCTTGGTCGATGGTATCCATGGTTACGGTGGATTGGTATACGGGATTCAACGTAGTTATGATTCCGGCTTTAGCTTTTCAATAGATGCAGGTGCCGGATATTATGTTGGTCCTTTTAAAGGCAATATTCAACCAGTGGTAAACCTAAGTATTGGTTGGATAATCAGTGAAAAGCGTTGGTGTGTTGGTCTGTAGATATGGAACTTGCAGTAAATCAATAAGATAAAAATAACATTTAGGTGCACCAACAAGAAAAAAATAGCAGTATCTTTGCGGCCTTAAAATTTAGGTTATGTCCAAAATTAAAAATATCGCAATCATTGCGCACGTAGACCACGGTAAGACTACTTTGGTTGATAAAATTATGTACCATTGCCAGTTGTTCCGTGAGAATGAGAACAAAGGCGACCTTATATTGGACAACAATGACCTGGAACGGGAACGGGGGATTACAATTGTTTCCAAAAACGTTTCTGTTGTTTACAAAGACACTAAAATCAATATTATAGATACTCCTGGTCACGCCGATTTTGGCGGAGAAGTGGAGCGTGTTCTAAACATGGCCGATGGGGTTTTATTATTGGTCGATGCTTTTGAAGGGCCAATGCCACAAACTCGTTTTGTACTGCAAAAGGCCATTGATCTTGGTTTAAAACCTTGTGTGGTAATAAATAAAGTAGATAAAGAGAACTGTACGCCAGAAGAGGTTCACGAAAAAGTTTTCGATTTAATGTTTGAATTGGGTGCAGAAGAATGGCAACTCGATTTCCCAACGGTTTATGGTTCCGCCAAGAATAACTGGATGGGAGAGGATTGGAAAGAGCCTACAGAAAATATTGAGCCATTACTGGATATGGTTATTGAGCATGTACCGGAATTTAAACCACAAGAAGGCACCACTCAAATGTTGATTACTTCATTGGACTTTTCTTCCTTTACAGGTAGAATCGCTATTGGACGATTGCAAAGAGGAAAGCTTCGTGAAGGACAGCAAGTTTCTTTGGTGAAAAGAGATGGTTCCATCGTTAAAACTAGAATCAAAGAGCTTTATACTTTTGAGGGTCTTGGACGTTTAAGAGTGGAAGAAGTTGTTGCAGGAGACATTTGTGCTATAGTTGGTATGGAAGGTTTTGAGATCGGTGATACCGTTGCCGATATTGAAAACCCAGAAAAATTAAAGACGATTGCCATTGATGAACCAACTATGAGCATGCTCTTCACCATTAACGATAGTCCGTTTTTTGGTAAAGATGGAAAATATGTTACTTCCAGGCATATAAAGGAACGTTTGGAAAAGGAATTGGAAAAAAACTTGGCTCTTCGTGTACAGGAAACCGATAGTGCTGATAAGTTTTTAGTTTACGGTCGTGGTGTTTTGCACCTTTCTGTACTGATTGAAACCATGAGAAGGGAAGGTTATGAACTTCAAATAGGTCAGCCACAAGTAATCATTAGAGAGATTGACGGTGTTAAATGCGAACCTGTTGAACAATTGACCATTGATTTGCCTGAAGAAGTATCCGGTAAAGCCGTGGAAATGGTATCCATTAGAAAAGGTGAGATGACCAGCATGGAAGCCAGAGGTTCCCGAATGGTGTGTGAATTCATAATCCCGTCAAGAGGAATTATAGGACTTAGAAATCAATTACTGACCGCTACAGCGGGTGAGGCCATTATGGCACATAGATTTCTAGAGTACCAACCTTTGAAAGGAGATATCGCCCAAAGATTGAATGGTTCATTGGTTTCCATGGAGAATGGAACGGCGATTCCATATTCCATTGATAAACTTCAGGATAGAGGTAAGTTTTTTATAGATCCGGGAGAGGATATTTATGAAGGGCAGGTAATTGGTGAGAATTCCCGTAGTGATGATATGACGGTGAATGTAACCAAAACAAAAAAATTGTCCAATGTTCGTTCTTCAGGAGCTGATGAGAAAGCTAAAATTGTACCGGCAATTAAGTTTTCATTAGAAGAAGCTTTAGAATACATTCAAAAAGATGAGTATGTGGAAGTTACTCCTAATCATCTTAGAATAAGGAAAATATATCTAAAAGAAGTAGATAGAAAAAGAAATAAAATAACTTAAAAGAAGCCCCATTGTAAAATGGGGCTTCTTTTTTGAAAGGTATTTTCACTTTCTCGACTATATTTAATTAAACCCTAATCCATCAAGCCATGAACAAGTCTTTTTTGATATTAGTTACGGCAATATTGATAATCTCATGTAAAGAACAGAAAAAGGAAAATGCCGAAGTGGAAGCCACGCAAGCAACTTCCGAAGAAGTTGAAAATACAATTTCAATTCCTGATGCATGGGTTGATAATCGGGTAAAAAAAGCTGAGGAACGCTTGACCCAAACAGAAGCAGGCAAAGTTGTGTGGGCATCCATGGAAGCACATGGAGGCTTGGATACTTGGTACAAAAATGGGTCTTTGGGCATGCGTTTCAACTATTCACCATTGGATGGTAAAGGGTCAAGGGATAGTTATGAAGTAGTAGATCCATGGAATAACAGGGTTGTACATACAAGTATGGAAGATTCAGAGGCCAAGTTTGGCTTTACTGGTGAAGAAACTTGGTTAAAGGCAAAGGATTCCACTGCATTTAATTATGATGTAAAATTTTGGGCCTTGACACCATTGTACCTTATGGGACATCCATTTGTAGAAGATGGAGAAGGAGTAAATCTTGAATTGCTTCCAGAAACGACCTATAAGGGAAAAAAGAACAAATTAGTGAAAGTTACATATGACCCGGGGACAGGTGATGCTCCAGATGATTATTACATCCTGCATTTTGACGCCGACACCTATTTACTAACAGCAACCCGGTACATAGTTTCTTATCCCGAATATTTTAAAGAAGGTGGGCACAACCCAGAAAAGTTTATGGAAGTGGGGGAATTGGTAAATGTGGATGGTATATTGTTGCCTAGTGAATTAAAAACACATTGGACGGTTGATGGAAAGCCAGGTGAGTACGTAACCAAAATTGAAATCACCGATTTAGAGTTTAAATCTGATTTGCCAACAGATTTCTTCGATATACCAGAGGGGGCAAAGAAATTATAATATCAAACAGCAAGTTTCGATAGAAATAATTAATGCAATTGACCGTGGTGCTGTTCTCGCAAGCATGCTACGGCTGCTCCAATAATACCGGCATGGTTCATGAGTTCGGCTTTAACGACCTTAGTTTCAATATCGATGTTGTGACTGAATTCACCCCATTTTTTTGAAGTTCCACCACCTACAATAATAAGGTCTGGGGAAACAATGAGCTCAACGTATTTTAAAAATTTATTAAAACGTTTGCTCCATTTTTCAAAGCTCAGCTCTTCTCTTTCTTTTGCAGAAGCAGCGGCCCATGTTTCTATTTTCTTATATTTTTTATATGGGATTTGGCCCAATTCAAAATTCGGGATCAACACGCCATTAAAAAATGCTCCGCTTCCAAGGCCGGTTCCAATGGTTACCATAATTACAAGTCCGTTTTCTCCTTTTCCAATGCCATAGTTCATTGAAGCATATCCGGCGGCGTCAGCATCGTTGAGTACTGTAAATTCATGTCCTGTATGTTTGGTGAACAGTTCATCAATATTTACCCCCACCCAACTTTTGTGTAAATTCCCGGGAGACATGCATACTCCATTTTTTACTATGGATGGAAATCCACAACCAACAGGGCCTTTATAATCAAAGTGTTCGACAATCTTGGCCACTACCTTGGCCATGTCTTTTGGTTTTTTTGATTTTGGGGTGGGAATTCGGAAACGTTCTGTTTGCATTTCCCCTGTTTCGGCGTTTACGAGAGCACCTTTAATGCCCGATCCGCCTATATCAATACCAAGAATATCCATAAATTGGAAGCGAAATTAGTTTGAACAAAGTAACAAAAACTTTTAGTGATCAAAGAATATATTGGAAATCAATATGCTATATGTGCTTATATCGCTTTTTGAATTACTTCAAAAACTTTACTGCCATCACATTTAAGTGTTTTGTGTGGATATTTCAAGATCAGTGCGTAATCGTGGGTGGCCATAATTATCGTCCGTCCATTTTGGTTAATATCTTGTAACACCTTCATAACTTCTACACTTGTCTGTGGGTCCAGGTTTCCAGTAGGTTCGTCGGCAAGGATGAGTTCAGGGTCATTGAGCAGCGCACGTGCAATGGCAATACGTTGTTGTTCTCCTCCAGATAGTTCGTGTGGAAATTTAAAACCTTTGGTCTTCATGCCCACTTTATCCAAGACCTCTTCGATTTTGTCGTCCATTTTTTTTAGATCGGTCCAGCCGGTTGCTTTAAGAACGAATCTAAGATTATTATTGATGTTTCTATCAGACAGAAGTTTGAAATCCTGAAAAACAATGCCCAGTTTTCTACGTAAAAACGGGATGTCCTTCTCTTTCAAAGTTTTTAGATCAAAACCCACGACCTCTCCAGTACCTTGTTTTAAGGGAAGGTCGGCATACAAGGTCTTCATATAACTACTTTTTCCACTACCGGTCTTTCCAATCACATAAACAAATTCACCTTTGTTAACTTCTAGATTTATATCGTTCAAAACGAGGTTTTCGTTCTGAAATATAGCTACGTCTTGCAACTTTACAATGGTCTCGGGCATAATATCACTATAATGGTTACACAAAAGTATTTGAAAATATGGTACACTGTATTAAAATGCACGCTTATTCCTAAAATTTAGCCCTTTTTGGTAATGGATTCCGATTTCCAAATTCTTGTGTTGAGGTTTAAATCCTCCACAATGTCAATGGCTGCACAAATATCCTCGTAGACTTTTTTGAACACGTTGGATGTCAATAAGTTTTCTTTCTTGTTTAAACATAAAAAGCCATGAGGCTGTCGAATCCCTAAATACATTTTTTTATTATTAAAGGATAACATAATGGGTTTGTTCATTGTTCTTTTTAAAAGAGTAATTCTTTTCATTAAGGAAGTAGATAATATATACCGAGCCTCCACTTGGTCTGTACTGTACACTACAAAATCACTTTCAAATTCAGTGTCTTCAAGGTGCACCAATTGACCTCTGGTGAAGTTTAAAGATTGAAAGTTTTTGGCCAAATAACCAACCCTTTTTTCCATTAAATCTGGTAATATTACGGTATGTCCGTTAAAATTTTTATTAAAATCCACCACGGCAAACATACCTACAAAATTACTCCCCAAATTTGCGATGGAATGATGTTTGGAGAACCAAGGCCTTATATAGTTGTAGGCCATATATAAATGGGGAAATAATGGAATATACATTAAAAAAGAACTTTGAATCCCTTGGTTGACAATGCTTACATCCCCTAAAGATATTGAGGTGTCGCCCACTTTACCTTTAAGAGTACCGTAATGAAGGTTGTAGGCACTCTGTTTATTCTGCTTTTTTCCGACTTGGAAATAGCTTGGAAGCAATTTGCTGTCCTCAATCTGCTGAGAGGAAATTTGTTTGAATGGCTGAAATTTGAATTCGGGTATCATTTTGTCCAAGGCAACTTTCATTATTTTTCTTTCCTGGACCTTGAACTTGTTTTTATAAGAATAGAAACCGATATAAAAAATGAAAAAAGGCAGCCAATAAAAAACAAGTGCGAATTGAATGAAACCATAATACCCTCCTTGCATCGTTTTTGCAGTCCACCTACTGAAAACAGAATTACTTACATAGGTGATTAACGGCAAAAATAAGACCCCCAAAATCAAAGCCATAACCATTATAGAAAAGGTTTTTTGAAAGAAAATCTGTTTTTTTCTAAGGTGTTCCGCTTTTACTAAAAGTGGATAGAGTTCATCTTGTATTTTTTGGAAATTGATCATTGAATTTCATTATTTAAAGGAGATTTTTGGCACGCTCTTTTCTTCCTCTTTTATTGTAAACAGTGCTCTTTGTGAATATCCCATTATACTGCCCATTATGTTGGAAGGGAACATTTCGATGGCATTATTGAAGGAATTCACCGCAGCGTTGTATGCCCTTCTTGCCGCAGATAGTTGTTCCTCGACTTCATTAAGGCTTGATTGGAGCAAAAGAAAGTTTTGGTTGGCCTTTAAGTCCGGGTATGCCTCGGCTCGTACCTGTAATTTTCCCAACATCATTCCCAATTGGGTTTCCAATTGGAAGCGTTCTTCGGGTTTGGTATTCTTTTCTAATAATTTCTCCCTGAGTTGGGTGAGTTCGGTCAAGGTTTCCCGCTCATGTTGGATCGAACCTGTTACGGTGTTAACAAGTTGGGGAACTAGATCAGTTCTTTTTTTTAGCATTACATCGATACTGCTGTATGCTTCTTCGGCCTTGTTTTTTTTACTGATCAAGTTGTTGTACAGGAATACGCAGAACAGTAGGGTAAGGGCAATAACAATGATAAAATATATCATCTCAACATTAATTAAATTAGACAATGGGACAAACCAGGGGATGTCCTTTTTTAAATTCTAAAGCCTAAAAAAGGCCTTTGTATGTTGAGGTTTAAAAGTGATTCTAAAGCGTCTAGGGAATAAAATTTCTTTTCTTTCGCTAATTTAGAATCTTGATTGCCGATGAGGTTTTTCGGCAGTTGGGTTAAAATTACCATTTCCTGCCAATAAATCAAGTGCAGGGTCGTAAATTTAGGCAAATGACAATTTTTAATATACTTTGGCCTTAATTTTGACGTTATGACTAAAGTCAATCGAGAACAGCGTAGAACACTATGAATCGAAAAAGCCTCCTTTCTATTCCCATTTTAATGGGAACTTTTTTTGTGCTTTCCGCACAAGAAACTAAAATATACACCCACGAAAACAAAGATTATCAAGACGCATTGGCGCTCTATAACAATGAGCAATATCAGGCGGCACAGAACATCTTTGAGGCTGTAAAGTCGACTACCAAAGATGGTGAAACCGAAGCCAATAGTGTGTATTATGCTGCCAATGCAGCCATTAGGTTGAATCAACGAGGAGCGGACAAGTTGATGGAAGACTTTGTGGAAAGGTATCCAACATCCACGAAGAGAAATTCAGCTTTTTTGGATGTGGCCGATTATTATTTTGAAACAGGAAAATACCCCTACGCTTTAAAATGGTACAAAAAGGTAGATGAAAATTCGATGCCCTATTCTGAGCGCGATCGTTTTAATTTTAATAACGGATACGCTCTGTATGCATCCAACCGTCCGCAGGAAGCCGAACGTTATTTGAATAAAGTCACCACTTCTCAAAAATATGGTTCGCAAGCCAAATATTATTTGGGTTACATAGCTTACGAGCAAGACGATTATAATTCTGCAAGTGCCCGTTTTGACCAGATTCAAGATCCTGAATTACTGGATGAAAAATTGACCTATTATCAGGCAGACCTCAATTTTAAATTGGGAAAGTTTGAAGAAGCCATTGCATTGGCAAAAAAACAGTTGCCAAAAAGCAGTCGTCAAGAAGTTTCGGAACTCAACAAGATCATTGGAGAGAGTTATTTCAACTTGGAACAATATGCAGAGGCGATTCCTTATTTAGAGGAATACAAGGGCAAGCGCGGTAAATGGAACAATACCGATTACTATTTATTGGGGTACAGCCATTATAAGTTGGGTGACTACGACAAAGCCATTCAGCAATTCAATAAAATTATTGGTGGAAGCAATGCGGTTTCCCAGAATGCCTACTATCACTTAGCCGAATGCTATTTAAAGTTGGATAAAAAACCGGAGGCATTGAATGCCTTTCGCAATGCTTCGCAGATGGAATTTAGTCCAGAGATTCAAAAAGATGCTTGGTTGAACTATGCCCGTTTGAGCTACGAGATCGGGAATGCCTATGAGCCCGTACCTCAGGTTTTGACCACCTATTTGGAAACTTATCCAAAAGATGAACATCAAAAGGAAATCCAAGAACTATTGGTAGACTCTTATATTACTTCAAGAAATTTTGAAGGTGCGATGCAGCTTTTGGAGGAGAACAAAAACTATGCAAGCAAGGAAACCTATCAAAAAGTAGCCTACTATCGAGGTATTGAACTTTTTATAGATGGCGATTATGAAGGTGCTTGGGAAAGATTGGATAAATCCCTGAAAAGTGCGGAAAATTCAAATTTTGAAGCTAGGGCATTATATTGGAAAGCAGAATCATCTTATAGATTGAACCGTTTTGAGGAAGCGTTAGTGGATTTTGTTCGTTTTCAAAATTCAACAGTGGCAAATACATTAGCTGAATATGGTCAATTGGACTACAATTTGGGATATACCTATTTTAAGCTGAAGGATTATAACAATGCCATTGCGTATTTTCAAAATGTGGTGAATTCCAATACTATTGATGAGCAACAAAAAAATGACGGTTACTTAAGGTTGGGCGATAGCTACTTTGTGAACAGTAGGTATCAATTGGCAAGAAATGCCTATGATGCCTCATCAAAGATGAATGGGCCAGAACGTGATTATGCTGCTTTCCAGAAAACACTGTCTGATGGATTTTTAGGCAATAATTCTGCAAAGATTGATGGTTTGAACGAATTTTTGACCCGATATCCAACTTCATCATTACGTGATGATGCTTTGTTTGAATTAGGGAACTCCTATATCAATAATAACCAAGAGAGTTTGGGTTTAAGGACTTACGATAGAATTGTTGATGAATACTCCAGTAGTAAGTTTGCCCCGCGCGGACTACTTCGGTCTGGTCTGGTGTATTATAATTCCAGCCGTAACGAGCAAGCCTTGAGCAAACTAAAAGAAGTAGTTCAAAAATATCCGAACACCCAAGAGGCCAAGCAAGCGGTCGCCACTGCTAAGTTGGTTTATGTGGACGAAGGCCGTGTGAGCGAATATGCAGCTTGGGCCAGAAATTTGGATTTTGTTGAAGTGACCGATACTGAACTGGACAATGCTAGTTTCGAATCTGCCGAAAGAAAGCAAATTGAAGGTAAAACAGCAATTGCCATGCGGGGGTACGAAGATTATCTGAAAGAATTTCCGAATGGACTGCATGCGGAAAGTGCCAATTTTGCCCTGGCGCAACTCTATTTTGCCAATGGAGAAAAAGATAAGGCCTTACCTAAATACAGGGCGGTTGCCGATGTCGGAAACGGGGAATATACCGAACAGGCCCTGACCCGTGTCTGTGAAATTTATGTGGAGAATCAAGATTTCGATAGTGCCATACCTTATTTAAAAAGGTTGGAGGACACCGCGGATATTTCGGAGAACCAAACCTTTGCACAATCCAATTTGATGAAAGGCTACTATGAAAGAAAAGAGTATTCACAGACCATAGCTTATGCGGAAAAAGTATTGAAAGCTCCTAAAATTGATGACCGGATTAAAAGTGATGCACAAATTATGATTGCTCGGTCCGCCATAGCCACTAACAATGAGGTTTTGGCAAAAACAGCCTATCAAGATGTGAGAAAGATTGCCTCTGGGGAGCTTGCGGCCGAAGCTTGGTATTACGATGCTTTTTATAAAAATAAAGAAGAGGCTTTTGAAGCATCCAACGAATCCGTTCAAAAATTGGCCAAGGATTATGCGGCCTATAAAGAATGGGCAGGGAAAGGCTTGGTCATCATGGCCAAGAATTTTTACAATTTGGGGGATGCTTTTCAGGCTACCTATATTTTGGAAAGTGTTATCTCCAATTTCTCGGAATTTGAGGAAATCGTTTCGAATGCAGAAAGTGAGCTGGCCACCATAAAAGCCAAAGAAGCTGAGAGCAATTCATCCGTAGACCCCAACGAAAACTAAACGAGACACAGCATGCAGAAGAGAACTTATTATATATTTTCATTACTTTTTTTGAGCCTTTGTGGTATGGTTATCGCCCAAGAAGAAGATAACATTGGTACAGAAACGGTGACGGTGGTAAAACCGTATTCCCCTACCGTTTCGGATGCCTTTAAAATTAAATCCTCACCGAGCTTAAACGATTCCATTGTACTTCAAAAAAAGAAAATCAATTACAGTATATTTTCTGTTCCCGTAGCTTCAACATTTACCCCGGCAAAGGGCAAGGCTTCGGGAGTTGAAAAAACACCGCCACCCACCTTGTACAATTCATATGCATCGGTTGGGTTGGGGAATTATAACAATGCTTTGGTTGATTTTTATACGAGCAGGGAATTTAATAGAGGAGAAGATTTGCTGGATTTCGGCCTAACACATAATTCTTCCCGTGGCGATTTGGATTCCACACCGTTGGAAACAGACTTTTATAATACCAAGTTAAAAGCATCCTATGCCAAAAAAGACCGCTATATGGATTGGGGCGCAGACATTGGTTTACAGCATCAACTATACAATTGGTATGGGATACAGAGCGATATGTTTACTGAAGAACAAATCAATGCCATGGATGAGCAGCAAAATTATTTCAATGCGGAGGCCAAAGCACATTTCAATATGGAGGATTCCTATTTTAAGAGTAGTAGTGTTTTGTTGAGACGCTTTTGGGATGCAACAAAATCTGCTGAGAACCGGGCGGTGATCAACCCAACTTTTGAACTGCCTGTTACCGAAGAATTGATAACGATATCCGCTAAGGTTGATTATGTCGGCGGTAATTTTAAAAATGGAACAATTACAGCATTGGAAAACGATGGAGATAAAAATTATAGCAACCTGCAAGCTGGAGTAACACCCAGTCTTTTGATTTTACGGGACGACCTAACCTTGAACTTGGGCGCCAATATTGTTTATGGACTTGATATGGAAAACAGCGAGAACAACTTTTATATTTATCCAGCTGTAACCGCATCGTACCGTGTTATGGATGAAAATGTGATTGCCTATGGAGGAATAGAAGGTGATTTGAAACAAAATTCCTATCATGATTTTGTAGGTGAGAACCCATACGTTTCGCCAACATTGGATATTGTTCCGACGGACCAGCAATATGAAGGGTATTTAGGTTTAAAAGGACAGTTGACGTCCAATGTGGGTTATAATTTTAAAGGGTCCTATATGGCGGAAAACCGTAAGCCCTTGTTCTACCAAAACATTTCCAATACTACAAGAACTGATGAAAAGAGTTATTATTACGGCAATTCCTTTCAGGTTTTTTATGATGATGTAAAGACATTGGGTGTGTTTGGTGAAATCAATGTGGATGTCAACCGTAACTTTTCGTTGGGTGTGAACGCGGAATTTTATGATTACGATACCGAAACGGATAATCCGGCATGGAACCTGCCATCCATTAAAGGGTCTTTGTTTATGGATTACCAAATAACGGATCAATGGTATATGGGAGCAAACCTATTTTATGTTGGTGAAAGAGATGCGTTGACATCTGTTGCTGTGACAAGCAGTGTGCCACCGACAATTTCATATGCCCCTATAACTCTAGATGCTTTTTTTGACGCCAACGCACATGTGGGGTACAGGTTTAATGAACAACTCTCTATTTTTGTGAAAGCTTCCAATATAGCCAACAACAACTACCAACGTTGGGCTAATTTTAGAGTGCAAGGTTTCCAAGCGTTAGCAGGTGTTTCCTATAAATTTGACTTCTAGTTTGTAGGATAATACGCAATAAAATAGCAAATATACCGTTCATTACTTTCTGTCAATCTGCTGATTTCACGTAGGTTGACCTTCCAAATTAATTGGAAATCATGAGAGTAAGATTTCAATACATATTGCTTTTGCTAGCTGTTTCATCTTCTTTCGGCCAGAACTTGGTAAAGAATGGGGGATTTGAAGATTTTGTTACATGTCCGGTTAAAATGAGTAATTTAAACAAAGATGCTGAGCATTGGAGCGCTCCAACATTGGGTACAACCGATTATTTTAACGAGTGCAGCCGAACTAAATTAGGAGTCCCCATGAATTTTAAAGGCAAGCAAGAACCTTATGAAGGTGCAGCCTATGCAGGACTTTACCTATATGCGCCTCAAAACTATCGTGAATATATTCAGGTGCCATTAAAAGAAACATTGGAAAAAGGAAGTCGATATCGATTGACCTTATTTTTAAGTCTTTCCGAAAAATCGGACGGTGCAGTAATGGATATGGGAACTGTCTTTTCGGAAAAACCACTTTCTGTACATACCAAAAGAACATTGTCCCAGCGAGAGTTAATGGCGGTTTCAACTCGAACCACACCTATTAAACAGTTTCCGGTTTCAGGATATTACCAGGATAAACAAAATTGGATGGAACTGAGTTTTGATATGGTGGCCAAAGGTTTTGAACAACACCTTATTTTAGGTAATTTTAAAAGTAATGTGGGTACTAACTATTTGAGTGTTAAAACGACCAAAAAGGGGGAAGGGTATGCTTATTATTATTTGGACGATATTTCATTGACCTATCTGGGGCCAGAATATAAAACCAATGAAATTTATGTGTTGGACCATGTGAATTTTAATTTTGATCGGTTCGATTTACAACCCAAAGCGGAGCAAAGTCTTCGCGATGTGTATGAATATTTAAAACAAAATCCAGATTTGAAAGTTGCTATTAGTGGGCATACAGATGATTTGGGTTCCAATGAGTACAACGATCTGCTTTCTCGTGAAAGAGCTGGTGTCGTAACACAATATTTGATTGATTTGGGGTTGGATAAACAAAGAATTACTTCCAAAGGTCTTGGGGACAGTAGACCGTTGGATACCACTCTAACGGATGAAGCCCGAAGAAAGAATCGTAGGGTTGAATTTGTAATGACGAAGTTTGAGGATGAAAATCCATAAACATGTCAATGCTTTTTCTATTTTTGATGTAAACCATTAAAAATGAAAACCTTTCTTTTAATTGCTACCGCCCTTCTAGTTTGTTCTTGCCAAACTAAAGAAGAGGTGGATTTTATTGTCACCAATGCCAACATCTATACCGTGGACGATGATTTTTCAAAAGCGTCCAGCCTAGCCATCAAAGATGGAAAATTTGTTGCTGTTGGTGATTCCGAGGAAATTTCCAAAAAATATAGTGCCGAAGAACAATTGGATGCTGGGGGCAAGACCATTGTGCCGGGCCTTATAGATGCCCATTGTCATTTTTATGGGTTGGGACAAAATCAACAAGTTGTGGATTTGGTCGGCACGGAAAGTTTTGAAGAAATATTGGAAAGAGTGGCCACCTTTCAAAAGGAACGCCCATCAGAGTTTATTTTGGGCCGTGGATGGGATCAGAATGATTGGGAAGTCAAGGAATTCCCTACCAAGGACAAATTGGATGAACTTTTTCCAGATACTCCCGTTGCCTTGGTGCGTATTGATGGCCATGCGTTACTTGTCAACCAAAAAGCATTGGATTTGGCAGACATTACTATCGATACGGAAACAGAAGGAGGTGAAATCGTAAAGGAAAATGGTGAGCTTACCGGTGTTCTGGTGGACAATCCTATGGATTTGGTTTACCGGGTAATGCCACCAGGTAGTTTGGAACAGGCAATACAGGCGCTTAAAGATGCGGAGAAGATTTCTTTGGATTACGGATTGACCACCGTAAACGATGCCGGTTTGTCCAGGGAAGTAATCGAATTGATTGATAGCCTGCAACAAGTTGGGGAGTTATCCATTAGGGTGTATGCCATGGTGTCCAGTTATCCCGAGAACTTGGATTACTTTTTGAACAAGGGAATCATTAAAACGGAAGGATTGAACGTTCGTTCCGTAAAAGTATATGGAGACGGGGCTTTGGGTTCAAGAGGAGCGGCTTTGAGGGCCCCCTACTCAGATAAGCCAGACCATTTTGGGGCGATGGTGACCCCGGTGGACCAGATTGAGGCCCTAGCGGAACGAATTGCAGCGTCAGACTATCAAATGAACACTCATGCCATAGGGGATTCTGCCAATATTGTAGTGCTCCGTGCCTACGAAAAAGTCTTGGAAGGTAAAACAGACCCTAGATGGAAGGTAGAACATGCGCAGATAATTTCACAATCCGATTTTGATTATTTTGAAAATGGTATTATCCCATCCATTCAGCCTACCCACGCCACAAGCGATATGTACTGGGCAGAGGATAGATTGGGTGAAGAACGTGTTAAAGGCGCTTATGCATATAAAGATTTGTTGGACAAAGCTGGAATGGTGGCTTTGGGTACAGACTTCCCAGTAGAACAAGTGAATCCATTTTTGACGTTCTATGCTGCTGTGGCCCGTCAAGATGTGGAACAATATCCCGAAGGAGGTTTTCAAATGGAAAATGCCCTGAGCAGGGAGGAAACCTTGAAGGGGATGACGATATGGGCGGCCTATTCCAATTTTGAAGAAGATGAAAAAGGAAGTATTGAGCCTGGTAAATTTGCGGATTTTGTGATTTTGAGCGATGATATTATGACCATGCCCGTTGAAGATATCCCCAATCTATCGGCAGAGCATGTTTTCTTGGGGGGTGTACAGAAAAAATAATGAAGATTTGCAGCTCTGCATTTTGGTAAAACAAAAAATAAAAAAAGCCCCAATTAGGGGCTTTCATTCTATAAAAAGTGATTTTTTTAATAGCTGATAGGTAAGGTTACTCTTGTAGTTCCCCAACCCAAAACCATGTTTCCATCGTCATCAAACGCAATGGAAAATGCTTCCAATGCTTCACTATCCGTAGAAACAGTGGCAGTAGCGCGTACCATATCTCCGTTGCTATCGTAGGAGTAAGCTCCCCATTGGTGTAAGTTACTATTCATAATTACTGTCCATTCGTTTTCACTAGGAATCGTGAAAAGCGAGTAGGAGCCAGCTTTGATGGTTTTGCCACCAATCTTTGCATCCTTGTAAAATGTAATTTCTGTAGTCTCGTTAGCTCCAGTTCTCCATACTTTGCCAGCTGGGGCAAGTTCAGCCAAGCTACGTCCCTTAAGCTGCGGACGGCTATAGATTACACGTGCCGCCTTGTCGGTTTCTTTTGAGCTTGCAGGGTAGTAAGCGATGTCCGCAGGACTCTTATCTAGTCCATTAAACTTTTGCGCCGTTGCTTCTGTGCTAAAAACCAAGCTGGTGGCAAACACTAAAAGTAATAATGTTAATTTTTTCATGATTGTGATTTAAGTTCTTTAAAGATAATTTAATAAAATGTTGTTCAAATATACAGACGAGAAAATTAAGCAACCTTACAATGCATTCGAATTAAAGATTAAAACAGATAAAATACTTACATATATTGGTTATATGTAAAATAATTGTTTGTAAATGTTATTAAAAACACATTTATACTTTTGTATTATAATCTTTATACGGACTTTTGTTTTGAAATTGTTATTAAATCTGTTTTTTATGTGTGGTATTGTTTGCGCATTTGATGTGAAAGAAAGTACAGAGGTACTTAGGCCCCAATTGTTGGAGATGTCGAAAAAAGTAAGACATCGCGGGCCAGATTGGAGTGGAATTTACTCTGACGATAAAGCCATTTTAGCTCACGAGAGATTGGCCATTGTTGATCCAGCTTCTGGAAAGCAGCCCTTGTTAAGCGCTGATGGTAAATTGGTTTTAGCTGCCAATGGTGAAATCTACAATCATCAGGAGTTAAGAAAACAATTTAATGGCACATATGATTTCCAAACACAATCCGACTGCGAGGTTATTTTGGCTCTATATCAAGAGAAAGGACCTGATTTTGTTGACGAAATGAATGGAATTTTCGGTTTTGCCATTTACGATTCGGAGAAAGATGAATATTTCATCGCCCGAGACCATATGGGAATTATTCCATTGTACATAGGCTGGGATAAAAATGGAACTTTTTACGTAGCTTCTGAATTGAAAGCACTTGAGGGTACCTGTTCCAAAATTCAACTTTTTCCTCCAGGACACTATATGCACAGTTCTGATGGTGAGTTCGTACAATGGTACAAACGTGATTGGATGGAATACGATGCGGTAAAGGATAATGAAACAAGTATAGAAAAAATTAAAGATGCATTGGAAGCTGCAGTACATCGTCAGCTAATGTCAGATGTGCCCTATGGCGTTCTACTTTCTGGCGGGTTGGATTCTTCAGTGACATCTGCAATAGCTAAAAAATATTCTCAAAAACGAATTGAGTCCGGAGATACCACGGATGCTTGGTGGCCACAATTGCACTCTTTTTCTGTTGGGCTGGAAGGCTCTCCCGATTTGATCGCTGCGCAAAAGGTTGCAGACCACATCGGTACAGTGCATCATGAGATACAATTTACCATCCAAGAAGGTTTGGATGCCATCAAAGATGTTATCTATAACTTGGAAACCTACGATATTACCACTATCAGGGCCTCTACGCCTATGTATCTTATGGCGAGAGTTATAAAATCCATGGGAATCAAGATGGTACTTTCCGGTGAAGGGGCAGATGAGCTTTTTGGTGGCTACCTATATTTTCATAAAGCGCCAAGTCCAAAAGAATTTCATGAGGAGACCGTAAGGAAACTGGATAAACTTCATATGTACGATTGCCTAAGAGCCAATAAGTCTTTGGCTGCATGGGGTATTGAAGGTAGGGTTCCTTTCTTGGATAAGGAGTTTATGGATGTGGCAATGAGCATTAACCCAAAAGATAAGATGATCAATGGGGAGCGTATGGAAAAATGGGTGGTGCGTAAAGCCTTTGAAGATTATTTGCCAGAAAGTGTGGTTTGGAGACAGAAAGAACAATTTTCCGATGGAGTGGGCTATAGCTGGATAGATACCTTGAAATCTATGGTGGAAGAAGAAGTTAGTGATGAGCAATTGGAAAATGCCCACTTTAAGTTTCCGATTCAGACACCAACATCGAAAGAAGAATATTATTACCGTTCAATTTTTGAAAGCCATTTCCCGTCAGATGCAGCGGCATTGTGTGTTCCTCAGGAGCCATCGGTAGCTTGTAGTACCAAGATTGCCTTGGAATGGGATGAAGCGTTTAAGAATATGAACGACCCATCTGGTAGGGCTGTGGCTAAGGTTCATACCGATGCATATATGAAATAACCCCCGATTTAACCAACCAAACGATATGAAGCAGTAAATTTTTAATGTTTCATTTTTTAATTAGTCCGAAAAGCCCCTTATCCAAGGGGCTTTTTAATTCTTTAATACCGTGTTAAGGGGGACTTTAAATAACATGCTGTTTTCCACAGGATTTGTTGATAACTTAAGCTCTTGGATAGGCTCTTTGGGGCTGTTTCCATGGGGTATTGATTATATTTGTAGGATTTGAATATTTGAGACAAACACTTAAAAATATATGAGCGAAGAAGCTAACAAGAAACAATACTCCGCGGATAGTATCCAGGCCCTCGAAGGGATGGAGCACGTGCGTATGAGACCTTCCATGTATATTGGAGATGTAGGGGTCAGAGGATTGCACCATTTGGTGTACGAAGTAGTGGACAACTCCATTGATGAGGCCATGGCCGGCCATTGTGATCGTATAGATGTGGTCATCAATGAAGATAACTCAATTACCACCCAGGACAACGGTAGGGGTATTCCTGTGGACCTTCATAAGAAAGAAGGAGTTTCTGCTTTGGAGGTTGTTATGACCAAGATTGGGGCAGGAGGTAAGTTCGATAAGGATTCCTATAAGGTTTCAGGTGGACTGCACGGAGTAGGTGTATCTTGTGTGAATGCTTTGTCATCCCATTTAAAAGCTACCGTTTATAGAGATGGGAAAATTTGGGAGCAGGAATATGAAAGAGGTAAAAGCCTTTACCCAGTTAAAAGCGTAGGTGAAAGTGATGAAAGGGGAACCATAGTAACCTTTGTTCCGGATACTACCATTTTTACCCAAACAATCGAATATAGTTACGAAACCCTTTCCAATAGAATGCGTGAGCTTTCCTATTTGAACAAGGGGATTACCATAACTCTTACGGATAAGCGAAACAAGGACGAAAAAGGAGAATTTATTTCCGAAACATTTCATTCAAAAGAAGGTCTAAAGGAATTTATCAAATTCTTGGACGGTACCCGTGAACCTTTGATTCAGAATGTAATATCCATGGAGGGGGAAAAGAACGGTATACCTGTTGAGGTGGCGATGGTCTACAATACAGGGTATACTGAAAACCTTCATTCTTATGTGAACAATATTAACACGCATGAGGGAGGTACTCATCTTTCTGGCTTTAGAAGAGGATTAACTTCTACCTTGAAGAAATATGCCGATAATTCGGGCATGTTGGACAAGTTGAAATTCGAAATATCAGGAGATGATTTTCGTGAGGGATTAACAGCCATAGTTTCCGTAAAAGTTGCAGAACCTCAATTTGAGGGTCAGACCAAGACCAAATTAGGAAACAGAGAGGTGACTAGTGCAGTGAGCCAGTCCGTATCTGAAATGCTTACCAATTATTTGGAGGAAAATCCGGATGATGCTAAGCAAATTGTGGAAAAAGTAAAACTTGCCGCACAGGCAAGGCATGCTGCTGCAAAGGCCCGTGAAATGGTTCAGCGTAAAAACCCAATGAGCGTAGGTGGGCTGCCCGGCAAACTTTCCGATTGTTCCGAACAAGATCCTACAAAATGTGAGGTTTTCTTGGTAGAGGGAGATTCTGCAGGGGGAACGGCCAAACAGGGAAGGGATAGGAACTTCCAAGCCATTCTTCCGTTGAGAGGTAAAATTCTTAATGTTGAGAAGGCCATGCAGCATAAGGTTTTTGAAAACGAAGAAATCAAGAATATTTACACCGCTTTAGGTGTTACCATAGGTACCGAGGAAGATAGCAAGGCCTTGAACCTCGATAAATTGCGTTACCATAAAGTAGTCATCATGTGTGATGCGGATGTTGATGGTAGCCATATCGAAACATTGATCCTGACTTTTTTCTTCCGTTATATGAGAGAATTGATAGAAGGAGGACACGTTTATATTGCAACGCCACCATTGTATTTAGTGAAAAAAGGTGCTAAAAAGCGATATGCATGGAACGATAAGGAACGGGATGCTATTATGAGTGAGATGAATGGAGGGGTAAGCATACAGCGTTATAAAGGTCTTGGGGAGATGAATGCAGAGCAACTTTGGGATACCACTATGAATCCTGAGTTTAGAACATTGCGACAAGTTACCATAGACAATGCAACCGAATCAGACCGTATATTCTCTATGTTAATGGGGGACGAGGTACCTCCAAGACGTGAATTTATAGAGAAAAATGCCGTCTATGCGAATATAGATGTATAGATATAGCGCATTTCACAACAAAAACTCGTCCCACAAGGGCGAGTTTTTTAGTTTTGGGCAAAACTTCAATATTATGAAAAAAGTAATTTTAGGTTTCGCTCTGGTTTTTGTGACCGTGGGAAAAGCCCAAGACCTGAACGATATCTTGGTGTCGGGTGTAGAAGATGCCGAACAATTTGCAAATTCTTACTTGTCGCCTGTTTCCGAGGGTATAATCTATAGTATGTCCAATGGATGGTACAATACGGCAGACGCCAAACCCTTGGGTGGATTTGAAATTTCCATTATCGGAAATATGACCGGGTTTAAAAACAAAGAGGATAAAAAAGCATTCTTACTTGATCCTGCAGATTATAAAAACTTGGATTTTGTGAACAATCCAGGTCAGGCAAGAAATGTAGCCACAGCCTTAGGTGATATTGAAGGAGTGAATGTATTTGTTGAGGATGAAAGTGGTTTGTTTCGTGAAGAATTTGAACTCCCAACCGGTTTATCTGCCGAAAACCTGAACTTTATACCATCTGGTTACATTCAGGCGAGTGTAGGATTGATCAAGGGATTGGAAGTAAAAGCTCGATTTTTACCTAAGATTAAATTTGATGACGACGCTAAAATCCAACTTTTTGGAGCAGGACTACAATATGATTTCACAAAGATGTTGCCTGCCGATAAGTTATTGCCAGTTGCGATTTCGGCGGTAATTGGGTATACCAATTTGAACGGTGATTATGATTTCACGGAATCATCTACTATTGATGGTAGTGATCAACGTATAGAAGCATCTTTCAAAACATGGAACTTTAGTGCGGTGGTATCCACAAAAAATATTCCTATTATTAACTTTTATGGAGGTGTTGGGTACATCACAGGTAAATCCAATATAGATATGCTCGGTACCTACGAAGCCAACGGACCATTCTTTTCGGAGACAGTGGTAGATCCGTTCTCCGTTTCAAAAAATGCAAGTGGGGTTTCCGCTAATTTGGGTACAAAATTGAAATTGGGCTTCTTTAGGCTTAATGCAGAATATAATATTTCAGAATTCAGTACTTTCACTTTTGGTGTTAACTTTGGATTTAGGTAGAAAAAGAATCAAGCTATCCAACCAATAATAAAGAAGGCCCCGTTTCCGGGGCCTCCTATTTTCATATATGTAGTCTTCTGGTCATTCCCTGGTGGCGAAGACCGAGCCATTCTCCAAGGTTAATACTTCAGGTTCTTTGGCGCTTTCCAAGCTAACGGTGATGTCGTTTACTTGTGGGTCACCATATATAATAGAATAGGTTCCGTTTTCTTCGGACCATTTAAAATCGGTATAAAAAATTAATTTGGAATTGGAATAGCGCTGGTACCTGCCAAGGTAAACATCGTTGAATACCCATTCCTCACGAGTGGGATTTGTTCCTTTGTCTAGAATACCGGAGGATTCGGTTTTAGCCCAGATGCCCAATACAGGGTCATGATTATCGGGTACACGCGTACAGTTGCTTATGGCTATAATGCCAACAATAGACAACAATGAAAAGAGCTTTTTCATAGGTCAAGTAGGTTAAAATGATTTTGGGATTATTAGAACGTAAGTTTGTAGGAATCTATTGCATAAAAAACTTAAAATCTTTGCTTTTTATTTTTAATTCCGATGAAAATACATTTTGGCATTATTGGTAATTGAATATTAACTGTGCCATTTTGATAGATTAGGCCACTAAAACTGCCAAAAGTCAGCATTTTTTTGAGTCAAATACCGTATTTTTGACAACTAAAATTTAAATTTAATCAGATGAAAGTTACCGTAGTTGGAGCAGGCGCAGTTGGAGCAAGCTGTGCTGAATACATAGCAATGAAAAATTTTGCGTCAGAAGTTGTTTTATTGGATATCAAAGAAGGTTATGCCGAAGGTAAAGCCATGGATTTAATGCAAACAGCCTCCTTGAACGGTTTTGACACCAAAATATCAGGAAGCACTAGCGATTATAGTAAAACCGCCAATAGTGATATCGCTGTGATAACATCTGGTATACCGCGTAAACCAGGTATGACACGCGAAGAATTGATAGGAATCAATGCAGGTATTGTAAAAACTGTAGCAACCAGCCTTTTAGAACATTCACCGAACGTTACCATTATTGTGGTGAGCAATCCTATGGATACCATGACCTATTTGGTGCACAAGGCTACAGGATTGCCAAAGAACAAAATCATTGGTATGGGTGGAGCGTTGGACAGTGCTCGCTTTAAGTATAGATTAGCACAAGCTTTGGAGGCCCCAATATCTGACGTTGATGGTATGGTGATTGGTGGGCACAGCGATAAAGGTATGGTTCCGTTAATAGGACATGCAACCAGGAATAGTATTAAGGTATCCGAATTTTTGTCAGATGACAAAATGCAATGGGTAGTGGAAGAAACCAAAGTAGGTGGAGCTACCTTAACAGGTTTGTTGGGAACCAGTGCTTGGTATGCTCCCGGAGCGGCCGTTTCTGGTTTAGTTCAGGCTATTGCTTGCGACCAAAAGAAAATGTTCCCATGTTCAGCCCTTTTGGAAGGAGAGTATGATTTGGACGATATATGTATCGGAGTGCCGGTAATCTTAGGTAAGAACGGAATCGAGAAAATTGTTGACATAGAATTGTCAGATGCTGAAAAAGCCAAAATGCAGGAAAGTGCAGCTGGTGTTAAAAAAACCAACGGATTGTTAGAGATTTAAGCTCTAATAAACAGTAACCAACTAAAATGTCATTTCGGATGTAACTAACAAGGAATTGTCCATTCGTTTGAATGGGGATTTTTAAGTTTATTCGGAATGACATTTTCATTTTAACAGCGTAACGGTCAAGTGGAATTGCAATTACATCAATTTCTATTGTCAAATCTTATGGGAAATGATATATTTGCACGCTGTTTAAGAAAACTTCTATAAAATTAACAATCAATGCAGAATAAAGGACTTATAAGGCTTTTCGCAATCCTTTTTGGCTTGGTGAGCATCTATCAATTATCCTTTACTTTTATTACAAGTAAATTGGAGAAAGATGCTAAAGCGTACGCAGTTAGCCAAATTTCAGAAGCTGAAGAAGATTATGTTGCAAAGCGTGAAGCTTTAGAAGCATCGTATTTGGACTCCATTAGTGATAACACTGTTTTGGGTTTCACAAGTTATGACGATGCCAAGACAAAAGAGTTGAATAAAGGATTGGACCTTAAAGGAGGTATCAATGTTACCTTGCAGATTTCCGTAAAGGACATCTTGAAAGGATTGGCCGATAATACCAAAAATCCCATTTTCAACAAGGCTTTGGCCGATGCCGATGTAGCATCAACAAATAGTGATGACACTTATTTGGAGTTGTTCTTTGATGCATTTGACAATATTAAGGGAGATACCCAACTGGCATCACCAGATATTTTTGCCAATAAAGGTCTTAGTGACGATATCAATTTTCAAATGACGGATGATGAGGTAAAACCTATTATCAGAAGAAAAATTGATGAATCTATAGTTTCTGCATTTGAAGTTCTCAGAGAACGTATCGATGGTTTTGGTGTAACTCAGCCCAATATACAAAGAGAAGGAAATTCTGGTAGGATATTAGTGGAACTTCCAGGAGCCAGGGATATTGCACGTGCCCAAGAACTTTTGTCCAGTACGGCACAATTGGAATTTTGGGAAACATATCCTCAGAGCAACCAAAGCATTGGAACCTTTTTGGTAAACGCCAACGAGCGTTTAAAAGTGATATTGGAACCGGAAGTGTCCGAAGAAGAAGTGTCTAAACCAGAATCAGAAATTGACTCCTTGCTTTCCGATGTTGCCCAAGACTCATTGGATATGACACTTGAAACCAATCCGATTTTAGGCAAATTGATTCCAGCCGATCCCGGTAGCCATGCTATTGCGCGGGCCATGGTTTCTGATACTGCCGAAATTGGCAGTTATTTGAGAATGCCGGAAATCAAACGATTATTGCCAAACGACATTCAGTTTACCAAATTTCTTTGGGAAAGACCGTCCCAAGATATGGAGATAGTTGATTTATATGCATTAAAATCAAATAGAGAAGGTACTCCAAGAATTAGTGGTGACGTGGTCTCCGATGCACAGGATACCTTCGATCAATTTAACAAACCGGCCGTTAGCATGACGATGAACACTCGTGGTGCAAAAGAATGGGAAGAATTGACAGGAGATGCCTATAGTAACCAAACGGGAATAGCCATTGTTCTGGATAATAAAGTATATACAGCACCTGGAGTTTCCTCAGGTCCTATTTCTGGAGGACGTTCCGAGATTACTGGTACGTTTACCGTAAATGAAACCAAGGATATTGCCAATGTGTTGCGTGCAGGTAAATTACCCGCATCGGCAGATATAATTCAATCGGAAGTGGTTGGCCCATCATTGGGGCAAGAGGCTATCGATAGTGGATTTATGTCCTTTATGATCGCTATGTCTTTTGTACTTGTTTGGATGATCTTCTATTATGGGAGAGCAGGGGTTTTTGCAGACATTGCACTGGTATTCAATATTCTTTTGATTTTTGGAGTTTTGACCAGCTTGGGAGCTGTATTAACACTGCCCGGTATTGCAGGTATTGTATTGACAATTGGTATGTCGGTAGATGCCAATGTACTTATTTTTGAAAGGGTTAAAGAAGAGTTGGCTCGTGGAAAAGGAAAAGCACAGGCCATTGCAGATGGTTTTGGAAACGCTTTGTCCTCGATTTTGGATGCCAACATTACCACAGGATTAACGGCAATCATTTTATTTGTATTTGGCTCAGGGCCAATCAAAGGTTTTGCCACTACGTTGATGATTGGTATTGTAACATCTCTGTTTACTGCAATTTTTGTGGCCAGGCTTATGATTGAAGCCTATACCAGTAAAAAAGGACGTCGATTGGATTTCAGTACAGCAATTACAAAGAACTTGTTTACTAATTTGAATATCGATTTCTTATCCAAGCGTAAAATAGCATACATTGTCTCTATAATCTTGGTATCAATCAGTATGTTCTCGTTGTTTACCAATGGGCTGCAACAAGGAGTTGATTTTATTGGAGGACGTTCCTTCCAGATACGCTTTGAGAAAGCTGTTAGTCCATCGGAAATTGCTTCTGAATTAAATACTGTTTTTGGTAGTGGAACTAATGTAAAAACTTTTGGAGACGCTAATCAAATTAAGGTGACGACTCCTTATAAGGTTGACGAGGAAAGTGTGGAAGTAGATACTGAAATACAAAATAAACTGTATACTACGTTGCAAAATTATCTGCCGGATGGAACAACTTTTGAAGAGTTTACTGTTGGTGCCTCGGATAAAACAATAGGTATATTACAATCTGTAAAAGTAGGGCCTACCATTGCAGATGATATTAAGAAAAACGCTTTCTTGGCGATTATAGGTTCATTGGCCGTGGTATTCTTATACATTTTATTGCGTTTTAGAAAATGGCAGTTCTCATTGGGTGCAGTAGTTGCGGTTTTCCACGATGTTATGATCGTGTTGGGTATTTTCTCTTTAACAGGAAGTGTAATGCCTTTCAATATGGAAATAGACCAAGCTTTTATAGCAGCTATTCTTACGGTAATAGGTTATTCCCTGAACGATACTGTGGTAGTATTCGACCGTATTCGTGAAGTTACTGGACTAAAAGGTTGGAAAGGTGGAGAGCATATCAATTTGGCATTGAACAGTACTTTGAGCCGAACATTGAACACCTCGCTTACTACATTGATTGTGTTGCTGTCAATCTTCATATTTGGAGGTGAAAGTTTAAGAGGATTTATGTTTGCAATGATCGTTGGGGTTGTTGTTGGTACGTATTCATCCGTATTTATTGCAACGCCAGTCATGTTTGATTCATTAAAGAATAAAATTGCTTCTGCTACAGAAGAATAATATATTATAAAATACTTTTTGTAATAAAGGCCCTATTTATAGGGCCTTTATTTATAACGTTAAATTTTATTCTTTGATAGGACTTCGAGCCAAGAGATCAATTGGCTAAAAAGTGTAAAGTTCTGTATAACCCTTAACTGACCGTTAAACCCCCATTTGTCCCTTTCCTTGGGATGGTTGAGCATATATACCAAGGTTTTGGATAAACTTTCTATATCTGTTGGGTCTGGGTTTATTTGTCCAGTTTTATTATGGATAGCCTGAAATTTAAGCCCGGCAGCATTGGAGACTAATACAGGCTTTCTTTTCCACATGGCCTCTGTGGCCGTTAGCCCAAACCCTTCTTGGATGGAATTTTGCACAATAATGCTCGATGTTCGTTGAAGCGCATTTACAATCAGGGCATTCTCTTTCGGATTATCTAGCGGCAGTAATAAAATAGCAATGTCATTTTGGAGGTGCCGGTCAATTTCCATATATGTTTTTACCAGTTCTTTTAAAACTTCCTTACCTTCTGGGTCATCAGATACAAAGGCGGGGTCTGGCCCCCCTAAAACGAGAAGTGTCATTTCTATTCTTTTGTACTCAAGACTTTCTGGATCACCATTTTTCCGGTTGTCCAATTTCATTTTTATAAAGGCCTCCATCAGTTCCTTAAAACCTTTAAGTCTGTCCCATCGAGAGATTTCCGTCACTATAGGACGGTAGATTAAATCTAGATTTTCTCCAGCATCCAATACATCAAAAGAACCATCGGGCATAACTTTTCTGACCAAATGGTTATAGCGATTGTAAAGAATGGCCTTATGGTCGTCCAAAATACCGGATTGATATAGGATTCCAATGCATTTATGTAGTTGGAGCTCACGATTTTTGTGGCTTAGAGGGTCAATGGCCGGTGGAATAATGGATGTCCTTTTTTGTAATGATTTTGGGACATAGGCGGGTAAGCTAAACACAAAATGGTCGTAATCCTTTGTGTATGGCTCCAAAAATTCCCAAACGGCATTGGTAACGTCGGTATCATCCTCCAAACCAATATGGCATCTCCAAATAATGGAAACCTTTTTTTCTTTTTTGATCATGGCGGCCAAAGGCATTGGCTGTGGGTCGTGGACCACTACGATATCACCATCATTTATGAGTTCCAGTGCTTTTGGAAGGTTATTTCGATTGACTTCTTCATAAATTTTACGATCATCCTCAGTAAAAATCCCATTGCCACTTCCATGTATGGCATTGTGGATACGTTTGGTTAAATTAAAAAAGGCTTCTTTTTTTGCTTCGATGACCAACCATTCTATGGAGATGTCTAGTTCTCGTAAAATACGCATTTGGCTTGGAAGCATTTCTGCTACACCTCCACCTATAGCTGTAGAGTTGATCATCCAGATAGTTCGTCCTTTTAGGTTTTCAACCGGCTCTTGGGCTTGTTCCAAAAAATCCAGAACAGAAGAATAAAGGGATCCATACGCTTTGTAGTCCACAAGTTTGGCACCTGGCTTTACATTAATTTTTTGCATGTGCGGGAATAGTTAAGAATTGAATTCCTTTTAAGATAGCAAAAAAATGACTGGGTTATATAACTTTATACACAACAAAAAACCAGAGAAGCTAGCTCCTCTGGTTTAATTTTAATTATTTAAGAACTGTCAACCTATTTTAGGACGACTCATAGTATAAGAAAACAGCTAACTTACTGACTCATGGTAAGTAAAAACTCTTCGTTGTTCTTTGACTGCTTTATCCGTTGATCCATAAACTCCATAGCTTCGACTGGATTCATATCAGCAAGATATTTGCGCATGATCCACATACGTTGAATGGTGTTTTCGTCCAGCAAAAGATCATCTCTTCGCGTAGAGCTGGAAATAAGGTCGATGGCAGGGAAAATCCTTCTATTGGATATTCTTCTGTCCAACTGTAGTTCCATGTTACCGGTACCCTTGAATTCTTCAAAGATAACTTCGTCCATTTTTGAACCAGTTTCTGTTAAGGCAGTAGCGATAATGGAAAGAGATCCACCATTTTCAATATTACGTGCGGCACCAAAAAAACGTTTTGGCTTGTGCAGTGCGTTGGCATCTACACCACCACTCAGTACTTTACCGGATGCAGGCTGAACCGTATTGTAGGCACGGGCCAATCGGGTAATGGAATCCAAAAGGATTACAACATCATGACCACATTCCACCAAACGTTTTGCCTTTTCCAGAACTATATTGGCTACTCTTACATGCTCGGTGGCCTCTTTATCAAAAGTTGAAGCTACAACCTCGCCACGCACATTGCGTTGCATGTCGGTAACTTCTTCAGGTCTTTCGTCGATCAACAAAATTATTTGATAAACCTCCGGATGGTTTGCTGCAATAGCGTTGGCAATATCCTTCAACAACATGGTCTTTCCCGTTTTGGGCTGAGAAACAATCATTCCTCTTTGTCCTTTCCCGATGGGGCAGAACAGGTCCATGATTCTTGTGGAAATAGTGCTTTGCTTTTCTGCTAATTTGAATTTTTCCTTTGGAAATAATGGCGTAAGGTGTTCAAAAGCTACCCTATCTCGAACCACTTGTGGGTCCAATCCATTAATCTTGTTCACTTTAATTAAAGGAAAATATTTTTCACCTTCTTTAGGAGGTCTAATATTACCCAAAATAGTGTCACCGGATTTAAGCCCGAACAGTCTTATTTGCGATTGGGAAACGTAAATATCGTCGGGAGATGAAAGATAGTTGTAATCGGAAGATCTTAAGAAACCGTAACCATCTTGCATAATATCCAACACGCCTTCACTTGCAATAATGCTATCGAACTCATATTCAGGTTCTTTGTACCTGTTTCTTAGGTCCTTGTCAAAATTGTTGTTCTTTTTATCGTGGGTTGGTTTGTTGTGCTGAGGGTTTCTCCTGTTATTTTGGTTCTTTTGAGGGGTGTTGCTGTGGGGCCTATTATCTTGAGACTTGTTGTCTTGTGGCTTGCTCTCCCTTTTTTGAGGTTTTCCTTGCGGTTTGTTGTCCTCTTTTTTGCTTCTGGGCTCCCTTTTTTGAGGTGCTTTTTTAGGAGTATCAGTGTCGGCACTTTTTGTCTCCGTAGCTTTTGGACGTGGGGTTCTAGCTTTTCTGGGTTTTGGCGCAGGCTTTTCGTCTGTGGTTTCCGCAACCGTTTCTGCAACGGCTTTTGGATTGGAAGCCTGAAGATCCAAAATTTGGTATACTAGGTCTAATTTTTTTAATGATTTGAATTTGGGAACATTAAGACCCTTTGCAATTTCTTGCAACTCAGGAAGCTTTTTAGCTTTTAGATCTGAAATCTCGAACATTAAGTATTGAAATAAGTTAAACTTGTGTGATTCTAAATATGAAGTAAAGTTATTTGGATGCTACTGGATTAAAGGATTCCAAGGTAGGTACTTTATAATAACTGGACAATATTACGAATTATTTTTCAAGAATAAGGCTTAATTTCTCAAAAAGACACCTATTTTTGCTTTTCGAAATTGATTTGCACAATGATTCAGCGAATACAGACGTTTTTTTTATTGTTGGTGGGCCTTATTTCGGGTGTGCTTCCATTTTTTCTGAATTTATGGGTAGAGGTAGGTGGCAAGGAGGTATTTGCTCAAGACCAAGTTGTATTGAGCCTTGCATTTTATGTGGTAACTGTACTCGCCGTAATTTCAATAGTTATGTACAAAAAAAGACAAAATCAATTTGTGGTAAACAGATTGAATATGATATTGAACCTTTTTTTACTAGGATTTTTCGTTTATCGATCACTAAGCTTATCCGGAGGAACTGGAGTTTCTGAGAAGGGTATTGGGATGCTGATTCCTGTATTTTCTATCGTTTTTCTGGTCCTGGCCAACAGGGCTATCAAAAAGGATGAAGATCTTGTAAAATCTGTTGATCGCTTACGTTGAACCTAACATCTTAGTAGTATTAGTGCGAAAAAACCCCGGCTTTGGCCGGGGTTTTTACTTTTAAATTTATAAGCTAAACCGCTCGTTAAATTCTGCGATGTTAAATCCTTTTGACAGAACTTCTTGATACTTACTGCTTTTTTTGTTCAAAAGCGCATTTGTATGATTAAAGTGTATAAAATGAATCTTGGATTTGTCAACTTTTGAAAGATTTTCAAAAAGTTCCATGCTTTCTACTACAAAAGGATGAGGGATTTCACCAATATCTCTGGTATTGATTTCAGGCCCATCAAAAAATGTGGCATCCAAGAATGCGAAATCAACCGTTTGGATTTCTTTTACAATATCTTTTTCCCATTTGGACCATTTGTCGATATCGGGTATAAATAGTGCTGATTTGTTCGGTCCAATGATTTTATAGCCAACAGTTTCTGAATACTCATCCCTATGCGGTACCTTAAATGGAACTACGGTGAGGTTTGGGGTAAGCGTTGTTTTTACTTCATTTTGCAGTGGCTGGATTGCAATATTGTTTAAACGAACAAGTTGTTCCCATGGTCCATTAGTTTCCAAGAACAATTTCATTCCGGGCATAGCATAAATAGGAATGTTTTTCCCTCCAAAGGCCTCTCTTCCAAAATACATCAAACCTGTATAATGACCAATATGGGCGTGTGTGAGGAAAATACCATTAGGTGTTTCATTCGTGTTTTGTGCATGCTCTTTCAATAGTTTTAGCTGGGAAGTCATGTCGGGTGTGGCTTCAAAAAGATAGCTCCTATTGTTTGTGTGGTCAATCACCCCCAATGATACCACTTTGCGATTTGGTTCGGGATTATGGAACAATTCCGCACAACAAGATTTTTGGCACCCTATATGGGGACTTCCTCCATCTTGCACAGTACCCAATACATATAATGATACAGTGCTTTGTTCTGGTTGGTTGGTGGCATCGTCCTTCTTGGAAGAAGTACATGATCCTAAAAGGATTGCCAATACAATCAAACAGTTTTTCATAATTATCTTTTTCCTAATTCAATAACTTCAAGGTCAGTGATTTTATCCCCGTTTATCGAAAAACGAAGCATGGTCCGTATTTGGTGAAAACCATGCTTGCCACACGCCCCTGGGTTCATGTGCAGCAGATTGAGTTTTTTGTCGTGCATAACTTTTAAAATATGGGAATGTCCACAAATAAAAAGTTTGGGTGGATTGCTCTTTATTTCCTCCCTGATTTTTACATTATATCTGTTTGGATAGCCACCAATGTGCGTTATCCAAACGTCCACACCCTCGCACATAAATCGATTGTTTTCCGGGAATTCCTTTTGTATAATGTGATCATCAATATTTCCGTGAACCCCGCGAACAGGTTTTAACGCTTCCAATTGATCTGTTACAGAGAGATTTCCAATATCCCCTGCATGCCATATTTCATCAGCCATCGCAGCATATTTTAGAATAGTTTTGTCCATATGGCCATGGGTATCGGAAAGCAACAGAATTTTGGTCATTTCGCTAAAAATATGCTAAAAGCTTAGGCTTGGATTTATGTTGATTGGGATTGAATTATCTTTATCGATCTAAAATTAAGGCATTCTATTGAGATATTTTATCCAATTTTCTTATTTCGGGAAAGCATATCACGGATGGCAGAAACAACCCAACGCCATAACCGTGCAGGAGGTATTGCAGAATGCACTGTCCACACTATTGCGACAGAAAGTCGAAGTTGTAGGAGCAGGCAGAACGGATGCTGGGGTGCATGCAAGGGAAATGTTTGCACATTTTGACTTTGTTGAAATCGAAGATTCTGTGCAATTGAAAGATAGACTCAATGCATTTCTGCCGGTAGATATAGCCGTACAGAAAATCACTAAAGTTAAGCATGATGCACATGCAAGGTTTGATGCCTTGGAACGCACCTACGAATATTGGTTGGTAAAGGAAAAGGACCCTTTTCTTTTTGATTATGCACATTTTGTGAAACATCCTGTGGAATTGGATGCTATGAACCAATCCGCCAACTTGCTGTCCGAATACACCGATTTTGAATGTTTTTCAAAATCCAATACAGATGTTAAGACATTTAATTGTGATGTGCGGCAAGCCCATTGGAGAAAAGATGAGAAAAAATTGGTGTTCACTATCACAGCAGATCGTTTTTTAAGAAATATGGTTCGTGCCGTAGTAGGCACATTATTGGAAGTGGGTATGGGCAAAATGTCTCCCAATGATATCCATAAAGTTATTGCCAGTAAGGATAGAAGTAAGGCAGGAGTCTCCGTCCCTGCAAAAGGATTATATTTGACCAAGGTTTCATATCCAGAAGAAATTTTTGATGAGCAAAAAAGATGAAATAGGAAAAGCGTTTGATTTTAGATTGTTCAAGCGGGTTTTTTCGCGGACCAGGCCCTACAGGGGTATTTTTTGGTTGGTAGCTATAGTTGCTATTTTGTCTGCAGCATTTGCCATTGGCATACCCTTACTGGTAAAAACCATTATAAACGAATCTTTGGAGAACCGGGATGCAGGAGAACTGCTCCAAAATGTGTTGTTTATGATGGCTTTCTTGCTCGGTCAGGTAACCACCCAATTGTTGTTCAACTACTACGCAAACCTTTTAGGGGAATCAGTAATCAAAGATATCCGAATCAATCTTTTTGAAAAGATGACCAGTTTTAAAATGACCTACTTTGATAATTCCTCGATTGGTGTGCTGGTGACAAGGGCGGTTGCGGATATGCAGCGAATTGGTGAGATTTTTAGTCAAGGCTTTTTTATGATAGTTGCCGATGCCTTAAAAATGCTGTCCGCAGCAATTATTATGGTGATTATCAATTGGAAATTGGCCTTGATTGTATTTGCTATCCTGCCTATTATTTTAATTGCAACCCGTTTATTCCAACAAGCCATGAAAGTGGCTTTTGTTGAAGTGCGTGCCCAAGTGTCCAACCTTAATTCGTTCGTACAGGAACGAATTGCCGGAATGAAAATCGTGCAACTTTTCAATCGTGAGGAAATTGAAAAGGAAAAGTTCCGTGTCATCAATGAAAAGCACCAAAATGCATGGTTGAAAACGGTATGGTATAACTCTATATTTTTCCCAATAGCTGAAATTTCCAACTCCATAGGTATAGGATTGGTGGTGTATTTTGGGGTGATTCAGAATATAGAGAATGTTGGATTGGACAACAAAGGAGCCATTGTAGCCTTCTTTTTCTTGATGGATCTGTTGTTCCGACCACTTCGTCAGATTGCCGATAAGTTTAATACGCTGCAGATGGGTATGGTAGCAGCCAACCGTGTATTCAAAATTTTGGACACAGATAGCCATATTGATGATAATGGAAAAGTTGAGAAACAATCCGTTAAAGGAAATATTGAATTTAAAGATGTTCATTTTGGTTATGTGCCGGATGAGGAAGTGCTCCATGGTATATCATTTAAGGTGAATGCGGGAGAAACGGTTGCCATAGTAGGTGCCACTGGAGCGGGAAAATCAACTATTATCAATCTACTCAATAGATTTTATGAAATCAATTCAGGAAAAATACTGGTGGATGATGTGTGTTTGGATGATTATACTTTAAAATCACTCCGTTCGCATATTGCCGTTGTACTGCAAGATGTTTTCCTATTTGCAGATACCATTGCAAACAACATTTCACTACGTGATGAATCCGTTACCACAGCGCAAATCGAAGCTGCTGCCAAACAGATAGGTGTACACGAATTTATTTCAAGTCTGCCGGGAGAATATCAATATAATGTAAAAGAGCGTGGCACTATGCTTTCGAGTGGACAACGCCAATTAATTGCCTTTTTGCGAGCTTATGTGAGCAATCCAAGTATATTGGTTTTGGACGAGGCCACCTCATCGGTGGATACCTATTCGGAACAGCTGATTCAACAGGCTACGGACAAGATTACCGAAGGCAGAACCTCCATTATTATTGCCCACCGCTTGGCAACCATTAAAAAAGCCGATAAGATCATTGTAATGGACGCCGGTAAAATCATTGAAACCGGAACCCACAAGGAACTTTTGGAAAAAGGCGGGTACTATAATGACCTCTACAATGCCCAGTTCTTGGCGGAGGAAGTGGCTTGATCAGTTTTGTGGTGAAGGCAATAAATCTTCAATTCTTATTTCTCCTATCAATAGCATTATGACAGGTGTCAATATTGAGGTGAATAAATAAAGAACTGCCAAAATAAAATAGAACAGGAACAATCTGGATATTAGAGCAATACCATTTGAGCTTGATATTCTTATTATAACGTAAGATACATAAACGATCATAGCCAGAGAAGCGACCAATGAATAGTTTATATAATGTTCTGGAATAAATAGAAGTACTAAAATTGAGGGAATAAAGCTAAAAAGACTGAAATGGGCAAGAGTGTACATGAATATTATGATCCGCTCTGCAAAATTGTATTTCTTTTTATCAAAACATAACCAGCTGGATATGGCTATTAAAGGGATGTAAATCATGAAAATCAAAGCTTGATAGTCCAAGATAAAGCCCATCAGTTTTTCTTGATAAACGGTTTGGGCACCTGTTTCGAAAATATCAAACTCCATAAAATCTATGGACTTTGCCATCAGAAATACAACTATACCAGAAAGGGTTAATGCAATTCCAATATAGCTAATGGGATTCAGGTATTTTCTACGGACACCTTGCAAGTACCCCTCTATTACCACTTCAGGTTTGCTGAACAAATGAATAAAGGTCTTTATGAAAGTATTGTCGAGATTAAAATATCCTTCTAAGAAATCGTCCCATAGATTTTTAGAGGTAATTCTATTGCGAATCATTTTTGCGCCACAAGCTGGACAATAAAGGAAATCTGTTCGTAGTCTTGCGTCACAATTTTTACAATTCATTGTTCCAAATCCTTTTTAATACGCTTAATCAGTTCTTCTGTTCCCTTAAAAGGAACGAACTCACCATTTTTAATAAAAGATATGGACCCTGTTTCTTCGCTTACAACCAAACAGAGTGCATCGGTTTTTTCTGTGATGCCTACGGCCGCTCTATGCCGTAATCCAAAACGAAGCGGAATATTACGGTCGTTGGAAACAGGTAAGATTACTCTAGTTGCTGTAATATAGTTATCCTGAATAACGATGGCACCATCATGCAAGGGACTGTTTTTAAAAAAAATACTTTCTAAAATGGGCTGGTTGATCTTTACGTTCATCGCATCACCAGTGGATTTTACAAAATCCAATGAATTGTTTCGTTCGATAACAATTAGGGCACCTGTTTTAGAAGTACCCATACGTTCACATGCACCAATTATTGCATCGACGTTGGTACTTGTTAAAATGACCTCCTGCTTTAAAAATTTAAAATGTTTGAAAATGTTTCGTTTGGAGGCAAAATTCGTAGAACCTATCATCAACAAAAACTTCCGTATTTCCTGTTGAAACACTATGATTAAGGCAATCAGCCCAATGTTCATAAAACCACCGACCATACTGCTGATCATCTGCATTTGAAGAAGTTCGGTTAGCTTCCATAGCGCCCATACAATCACAATGCCAATAAAGATATTAATAGCTACTGTGCCTTTGACCAATTTGTAAATGTAGTATAGAAGTGCGGCTACAAGGACTATGTCGATGATATCTGTAACCTTAAATTCGAGAAAATTAAAAAAATCCAACCGCAGTGTTTTTGTAAAATTAGCAAAATTAAGAGAACATCAAATTAGAGCGCGTTTTCTTTTAAGGCTCCCACAAGTTTAATGCATTCTGAAGCTTCCCTAACATCGTGGGCCCGAACTATGTTTGCGCCTTTTAAAAGAGCGACAGTATGTAAGACCGTTGTTCCGTTCAGTGCTTCTTTTGGCGATGCATCCAACATTTTATATACCATTGATTTTCTGCTTAAACCTACTAAAATGGGTAAACCAAAGGTTTGGAACATATCCAAGTGATTTAAGAGTGTATAATTTTGTGCAGTAGTTTTGGCAAACCCAAAGCCAGGGTCAATAATTAAATCGTTAATTTTTTGAGAAGTGGCCTTTTGTATTTTTTCGGAAAAATAGGACCTTAGATCAGTTATTAGATTGTCGTACGTGGCTTTTTTCTGCATGGATTGCGGTGTACCTTTCATATGCATCATAATATAGGGTACCTGATGCTTCGCGGCAGTAGCAAACATTTCATCATCCAGATTCCCTGCGGAAATATCGTTGATCATCGCGGCACCATGTTCTATACTTTTAGAAGCCACTTTACCACGGAAAGTGTCCACGGAGATCAAAGTGTCTGGAAATTTTTTCAGTATAAGATTGATTACAGGAATCATCCTTGCCAATTCTTCATCTTCGGAAACATGCTCTGCACCTGGCCTGGAACTGTAGGCTCCCATGTCTATAAAAGTGGCGCCATGGTCGAGCATATATTCAACTTGGTTAAGTATGGAACGTTCCTCCTTATACTTTCCTCCATCAAAAAAAGAGTCTGGGGTAAGGTTAAGAATGCCCATTACTTTAGGCGATGTTAGGTCAACGAGTTCACCTTTGCAGTTTATGGTCATAAAAAATATCTGCTTTGTTGGGTTTCATTATCTTTGGCAAAGTGCTTTGTGCACAATCAAGTTGGACGAAATTTACGCAAATTAGCAACAATACATGCAGCATACTTCCCAACAATACGACGAGGTGATACAAACTTGCCGGGAATTGTTTTTAAAAAAAGCAAAGGATTATGGAACCGCTTGGCGAATTCTGCGGTTACCTTCATTAACGGATCAGATTTTTATTAAGGCACAGCGCATTCGAGGTCTTCAGCAAAACGCGATTAGGAAAATCGATGAAGACGAGCGTTCCGAGTTTATCGGTATTATAAACTATTCCATTATGGCGCTTGTCCAGATCAAAAAAGGAATCGTGGAGCAACCCGATATTGATATTGAGGAAGCAATCGAACTCTATGATAAGGAAGTGGCCAATACAAAAAAATTAATGGAAGACAAAAACCATGATTATGGTGAAGCGTGGAGAGATATGCGTGTAAGTTCTTTAACGGATTTAATTTTACAAAAGTTGTTGCGTGTAAAACAGATTGAGGACAATCAAGGAGCTACATTGGTTAGTGAAGGGGTAGATGCCAACTATCAGGATATGGTTAATTATGCGGTTTTTGCATTGATTCATTTAAACGAAGAAAAATGAAATATTTGGTCTGGATATCAAGAATTGTGGTTGGGGTACTGTTCATTATCAGTGGCCTGATAAAGTTGAACGACCCTTTGGGTTTTTCCTTTAAATTGGAAGAGTATTTTAGTCCTAGCGTACTGGATTTACCGTTCTTAATGCCATTGGCATTGGGAATCTCTGTTTTTGTAGTGATTGTAGAGGTAATTCTCGGTGTGTTGCTGCTTGTAGGTTTTAAACCAAAATTTACGGTTTGGAGTCTTCTGCTCATGATAATCTTCTTTACCTTTCTTACTTTTTATTCGGCCTATTTTAACAAAGTAACCGATTGTGGATGTTTTGGAGATGCTATTAAATTAACGCCATGGGAATCCTTTACTAAAGATGTTATCCTATTGGTATTTATTTTGATATTGTTCTTCGGTAAAAAATTTATAGTTCCATTATTTTCATCCAAGACCAATTGGATTATTGGTGCAACAGCGCTATTGGCCAGTATTCTGTTTGCTAACCACGTTTTGGCACATCTACCTTCCGTAGATTTTAGACCCTATAAAATTGAAGCCAATATCCAAGAAGGAATGTCCGTGCCCGATGATGCTCCACAGCCTATTTATGAGTATCAATGGCGATTTAAAGTAAATGGAAAGGAAGAAATTCATGTTACCGAAGGAGATTATCCTACGGTAGATGGAGAATTTATCGATGTGGAAACAACGCAGATTCAAGCAGGATACGAACCACCTATACATGATTTTACCATTGAGCAAGAAGGACAAGATTATGCAGCAGAACTTTTGGAAGAGGATAAATTGGTGATGGTGATAGCTTACGACTTGGCAAAGAGTAATTACGAAGCTTTTGAGGAAGTGGCCAAAGTGGCAAAAGAAGCAAAAGAAAAAGGATATAAGGTAATAGGAATGTCGGCATCGAGTAGTACTATGGCCAACAAGTTGATCGATACCTATGGATTGGATTTTGAGTTTTATTTTACCGACGAAACCACATTAAAAACCATAGTACGTTCCAATCCAGGTATTTTGGTGCTTAGCAAAGGTACTATAAAGCAAAAAGTCCATTATAACGATTTTAACGAACTTACTTTTTAAACATAACAATAAGAAAACCAAATAACATGAGAACAAAGATTGTGGCCGGAAACTGGAAGATGAACAAGGACCTACAAGAAACTGAGCAATTGTTGACCGAACTTTCGGCCAAACTACCAGATACCGATGCCGATGTTATCGTAGCACCCACATTCGTAAATCTACAAGCGGCAAAAAAAGCACTTCAAGATTCCACCATGCAAGTTGCTGCGCAAAATATGCACTTTGCTGAAAATGGTGCATATACAGGTGAGATTTCTGCAGACATGTTACTTAGTTTAGGTGTGGATATTGTAATTCTAGGACACTCGGAACGACGCTCACATTTTGGTGAGGATGATGCGTTATTGGCCAAAAAAGTAAATACAGCGATTGAAAAGGATATGAAAGTTATATTCTGTTTCGGTGAAGAATTGGAGGATAGAAAATCAGACAATCACTTTGCCGTGGTAGAAAGCCAGTTAAAAAATGCCCTATTTGATTTAGATGCAAGCGCATGGAGCAAAATTATACTTGCTTATGAACCGGTCTGGGCGATTGGTACGGGTGAAACGGCCAGTCCAGAACAGGCACAGGAAATGCACGCATTCATTAGAAAAACACTGGCAGACGGATTTAGTTCATCCATTGCCGAAGGTGTTTCCATTCTCTACGGAGGAAGTGTGAAACCAGCCAATGCTGCGGAAATATTTTCAAAACCTGATGTGGATGGTGGTTTGATCGGGGGAGCTTCTTTGGTCGCTACAGATTTCACGGACATTATCAAGGCAATTTAAATAGCCATTTTCATGGTTTACCTCGAATACGATTTTAAGATAGCTCCGCTCCAACCCGCAACCGATATTTTAATTGCGGAGTTGGGGGAATTGGGTTTTGAAAGTTTTGTGGAAAATGAAACAGGGCTATTGGCCTATATCTTAAAATCTGAATGGCAAGAAAATGGGTTGAAAGACTTATTTGTGTTTCAAGATCCAAACATTGAGATAGTTTGGTCGAGTAAGGAAATTGAGCAACAGAATTGGAATGCGGAGTGGGAGAAAAATTTTCACCCTATTAAGGTCGGGGACAGGTGTATGGTTCGTGCACCTTTTCACGCTGCAGTTGAGGTGGATTTCGATATCGTTATTGAGCCTAAAATGAGTTTTGGAACCGGGCACCACGAAACCACACATATGATGTTACAGCATATTTTAGATAATGACTTTTCTGGAAAGTCGGTATTGGATATGGGGTGTGGAACTGGAGTATTGGCCATTTTAGCTAAGAAAAAAGGAGCCGGGGACGTTGATGCCATCGATATTGATGAATGGTGCTTTTTAAATACCCAAGAAAATATTGAACGCAATGCATGCGACGATATAAAAGCATACCAAGCCGATAGTGGTTTGCTTGAAGGAAAACAGTACGATGTTATATTGGCAAATATCAATAGGAATATTCTTTTGGAAGACATACCTATCTATGCCAAAAGTCTAAAAAAAGGAGGCTCACTATTTTTAAGTGGCTTTTATTTTGATGATTTGGATGCAATTTCCTCAAAATGTGCCATCTATGGTTTGGAATTTGAAAAAAATTTAGAGAAGAACAGTTGGGTTTCAGCAAAATATGTAAATTAGAAAGACGTAAACTCCAATAAACATGGGCACCAAAGAAAAAGAGCTGGAAGATGTCCTTCTGGATGAAGAGACGGTAAAGGAACACGAAATAGTGTTGTTCAATGATGATGTTAATACCTTTGATCATGTCATAGAAACCCTTATAAAGGTGTGTGAGCATACACCCGAACAAGCGGAACAGTGCTCTTTGATAGTGCATTATAATGGAAAATGTACGGTTAAGACAGGTGAGTATGTTGTCTTAAAACCTAAATGTAGTAAACTTTTACAGGCAGGTTTGAGTGCAGAGATTGTTTAGAACCAGTTAATAATTAATGACTTATGTCTTAACAGACGCTTGGTTTTATTAATATCTAAAATGAAAACTTCATAAATACTTTACTTTTATTCATAAGTATTGATCATCCCAATTCATTAATTTTAACCGAAATAAACCAAAATTCAATCCGCTAACCATCCATTCTAAAAAATGAGCGAATTTTTTAAGGCCGAACTGAAAGATCGTTTTTTAGATTATGCACTTGACCGCAACGATTATTTTCAAATCCAGACCCTTTACGATGAATTTTTAAGACCCAATTATGATTTGGAATATGTCCAAAAATTGGTAAAGGAGATTCTAGAATACGACCCGGAACTTATAGATGTTATGGGCGGCAATGGTCTGGATATTTTTATGTTGTCATCTACGCCCAAAGCGGTAGGTTTTTTGGATGAAGGAGGATTTATGAACCTCTATGTAAAAGAGGAAGAAAAGTGGGATGTTTTTTTAGGTCAAATGTCCAACGCTCCCAAATTAACAAAGGAAGAACGAAAGTTGCTCAAGAAAAGCGGTTCCGATTCTAAACTTGAAAAAAGGTTGCTTATTGGTCTTATTTCTGCTGTGGTGATAAGCTTTTTGTTTACTGTTGTGGCCATTTTCAAAGAAACACTTTTAGAGCCGGATTATGTTCCCGCCGATGAGTTTGAACGTAAAATAAATCAATTAAAGGAACAGTATATCCTGGAGAACGAGAAACTGGAAAATGAATTGATAGAATTAAATCGTGTGTTAGACTCCTTAAAAAAATAATGCAGATTTTATTGATTTGATGGGCCAATTGCTGTTTGATCATCCTTTAAGTTGCTCCATAATTTCACTCATTTTCAAAATGGTTTCCTTAATCTGTTTTGGATTGACGGAACAGAACCCCATGACCAAACCATTTACATTGTTGGGAAGAATATAATAATTGCTCAATGCATGTACCTTAATATTATGCTCTGCGAATTTTTGTTCTAGATAAATATCCTGCATATTGACCTTATTGTGCGCAATAAGATGGAGTCCTTCACTTGAAGTGTCTAAGGAAAAGAAATCACTCATTGTGTTATTGAAATGATGAACAAAAAAATCTTTTCTTTCTTTAGCCGTATCAATAACCTTTCTTAAATGTTTGTTCAAATAATCTTTTTCGATGAACGCACTCATGGCCTTTTGGTTTTGTCGAGATACAAACCTGCTGGATTGTTGATAGAGTGCACTTACCGGTCCCACAAGCTGCTGTGGTAAGATCATATAGCCCAATCGTAAGGATGGATGAATCAGTTTGTTGAATGTGCCCAAATAAATCACCCTTTCCTGAGTGTCCATGCCATAAAGTGAACCCAGCGGTTTTTCCCAATTACTGAACTCATGATTGTAATCATCCTCGATAATAAAAGTCTCATTTTTTACAGCCCATTTTAGCAATTGGTAACGTCTCTGCATACTCATTTTAATCCCAGTTGGATATTGACAAGAAGGTGTGGTGTAAACAAACTTGGGTTTATGGCAGGTTATTTTACTTAAATTAAGTCCTTCAGAATCTACTTGGGCAGCATGAATTTTGACCTCCAAACTTTTAAATAATTTGTATGCCATAGGATAAGTCGGGTTTTCGACCACGATGTTATCATGGGCTTCCAGCAGAATATTGGAAACTAAATAAAGGGAGTGCAACGATCCCGTTGTAATAATAATTTGATCGGGATGGCAATGCACGTTTCTATATACTTTTAAGTAATGAGCCAGATTTTTTCGAAGACATTCCAGTCCTATGGTGTTACAGTAGGATAATTCAGAAGGAGTAATTCTTTTCCAGTAATCATCAATAAGCTTTTTCCATATTTGAACAGGGAAAATATCCAATGGTGGAAGCCCTGGTCTAAACGCCACCCCTTTTGTAGAATCTCCTTCTAGCCATGTTGCATTTTCGGAAAAAGCTTTGCCTTTTTGAGAAAGTGTGGGGTAACCTCCCTTTTTTTCAATAGCGGAAATGTTGAGTTTAATCTTCTTGTTTTTAGGAGCCCTCACAAAATATCCAGAACCTTTTTTGGCAGTAATGTAATTTTCTACAAGTAGAAGATCTATAGCTTTTAATACGGTGCTTCTGGATATACCAAGATCATTTGCCAAAACCCGCGAGGGCGGGAGTTGGTAACCGGTCTCCAAGGATCGGTTCAATATAGCTTTTTTGAACGCTGTATAGAGGTTGACATAAATTTGAGGTTGTTTTACATCCAAAAAAAAGCCATTTCGTGCTAAAAGGCCTTTAATGTTAAAATGCATAATTGGTATGCGGTATCTGATAAGATTGGTATGCCCAAGGTAGAAGTTTATCTATTAATTTTCAGTTTTTTAACAAAAAGTTCACAATGCATATCCCAAATCTTGCCCACAGAACTTTCTTATACCATCATATCCATTTCCTTAATTATGAGGATGGACATGAATGGTCGGAGATAAGTTTTTTGCACCGTATAGTAATAAGATGCCTATTTATTGGCCCCAATGTTTTAGTGCCGATAATTGGAACAAGTTATCGTTTCACTGTTCACCGCTCCCAGACCTTACCCTTCACAAACCTAAACCAGATTGCCCATGCTTAAGAACCAATTTATGTGCCTGTGGTCGTTTTTGTTATTATCAATAACGATCAATGCCCAGCGGCAAGTTACCGGAAATGTAAGTGATCAGGCTGGTCCATTACCAGGGGTCAGTATATTGCTTAAAGGAACATCAATAGGGACGATAACAGATTTCGATGGAAACTATACTATCTCACTGGGTGAGGCGAATGGAGTTTTGCAATATAGCTATGTAGGCTACCATAGCAGAGAAATCGTTGTGGGACAGCAAACAGCAATCAATGTCGTGTTGGAAGAAAACACAGAGCTTTTAGATGAAGTGGTTGTAACTGCACAAGGGATTAAAAAATCCAAAAAGGCATTGGGGTACGCCATTGCCAATGTAAGCCCTGAAGAAGTGGAAAATCGTCCTGAAGCCGATCTTGCCCGTACGTTGCAAGGAAAAGTCGCAGGAGTGTCAATAACTCCGGCAGATGGTCAAACAGGCTCTTCGTCAAGTATTCGTATTCGTGGAAATATATCGTTGACGGGCTCCAATGCTCCGTTAATTGTGGTAAACAATGTTCCCTTTAATGGGTTGCTTCGGGACATAGACCCCAACGATATCGAAAATGTCAGTATCCTTAAAGGTTTCAATGCGGCAGTGCTTTATGGTAGCGAAGGACGAAATGGTGTAATTCTTATACAGACCAAGAGTGGTTCCGCTACCCTAGGTGAAGCCCGCACGACTGTCTCTTATTCAACCACGGTTTATACCAATACCGTTTCCCAGTTGCCGGAATTTCAAAACACTTATTCGAATGGACTGGAAGGGGTTCAGTTTGACTCGACGATTTTCTCAAATTTCGGACCTGCTTTTTCCGAATTGGAGGAAGTGGCTCATCCTTATGCAGCTTTGGGGGATGTTTTCCCGGAGTATGCCGATAAAATGATTCAAATAGAGGCGAAACCGGATAATGTAAAGAATATTTTCAATATGGGAATAGGAACCAGTCATTCCTTTACGTTTGCAACTTCTAAGGAAAAAGTAGGGTTCAATTTATCAACTGGTTATACAGATGAAAAAGGGATAATAGCAAATAACGACCTCAAACGTTTTAATTTAAGCATAGGGGGCAAGGCCAAACTTGGTGAGAAATTGGATATTTCAGCTAACATAGGTTACTCTACTAGAAAAGTAAACCTTATTAACGATGAGGATATATTCAGTTTAATTTTTTACATCCCCAGATGGATTGACCTTACCGAATTGCCTTATCAAAACCCGTTGACAGGAGAGTCCGTGTATTATAGAAATGATACCAACCCGCTTTGGATGTTGCATAATTCTGGAAATTATGATGATAAGGTACGAGTGTTTGGAAATGTGACCGGAGATTATGAGTTGTCAAAAGCATTAAAAATAACCTACAGAGCAGGTTTTGACAGTGAGAACTATACTGGTTTTGATTATTCTAATAAAGGGGGCTACGATGATGATAGCTATGGATATGGTTATTTAAATATTGGAGATAGTAAAGAGGTTGTGGTGAACCAAACGATATTATTGGGTTTTAGTGAGGAATTGATAAAAAATCTTAGTCTAGATGCACAATTGGGTGTTAACAGTCAAATTACCCGATATACAAGCAACTCTTCAAATTCAGATGGCCAAATTGTGTATGGATTTCTCCGACCGAGCAATTATACAGCTACCGAATCTAGCTATACCCGTAGCGATGAAAATTTAGCAGGTGCTTTTACCCAATTGCAATTTGCATACAAAAACTATCTGTATACAACGTTTTCTGGACGTAATGATTGGGGAAGTACGGTAGAACGTGATAACCGCTCTCTTTTTTATCCAGGTGGTTCTGTTTCTTTTATTCCAACATCCGCGATCAATTTTGGCGGTAACATACTAAATTATTTAAAATTACGAGGGGCTTATGCCACCTCATCCGGCTATCCTTCACCTTACAGAACAAGGAGCACCTTAATCATAGATCCACTAAGATTTGCCGCACCCGATGGTTCCTACCCGGTAACCAATAGGTATAGTACACGGTATGCCAACCTTAACTTAAAACCCGAACTGCACAAAGAACTGGAACTGGGGATTGAGGCGAAGTTCTTTAATAATCGGGTTTCCTTGGAAACTTCGGTATACAAGCGAGTTTCGGAAGATCAGATTGTAGAATCACCAGTAGCGCCATCCACAGGTTATGACGATCAATACATTAACCTAGGAAGGATAGATAGTGAAGGTATAGAAGTGGATTTGGGTGTGGACATTTTTCGGGGAGATAAATTTCGGTGGAATCTTAGAAACATACTTACCGCCAATGAGTCCCTTGTCAGGGAAACCACCCCCACGGGAGCAGATATCAATATTACCGAAGATCGATTCGCTGTTGAAGGAGAGCCGTTCGGCGTTATAAAGGGTGATTATGCTTTACGTGATGAAGACGGAAACCTATTAATTAGTGGTAATGGCGGTGGTACAAGGGTAGGTGAGGTCATTAATAGTACAGATATAGGGCTTCCTACCAAAGTAATAGGTGACCCAAACCCAGATTGGAGGCTTACCACCATAAATAGTATTGGAATTGGAAACTTTACTATAAGTGCTCAAATGGAATATCGTCATGGGGGAGAAATTTATTCATATGCAGTAAAAAACATGCTGGAAAGAGGCGTAGCCAAGGAAACTGAAAACAGAGAAGGGTCTTTTGTGATTCCTGGATTCTTGGCTGATGATCAAACAGGGGAACCTTTGCTCGATGGAAATGGAAATCAAATTCCCAATACTATACAATTGAACGGAGGTAGGATAGGCTATTCCAACTATTATAATCCCAATGACTTGGCCATGTGGGATACATCCATTTTTCGATTAAGGGAGATTGCATTGGGGTATACCCTAAAACCGAAATCCATTGATCGTCTTCCATTTAAAAGAATGGACCTGAAATTGTCGGGTAGAAATTTATGGTACAGAGCACCCAATTTTCCAAAATATGTGAATTACGACCCAGAAAGTGATGGACTTGAAGGAGATAGCACCGTGCCCTCTACCAAACGATTTGCATTTAGTGTGTCGGTAACATTCTAACTCGATCTTAATAAAAAATGATGCGAAAAATGATGCGAAAAATTAAAATAATGGTAATTCTCCCTTTAGTAGTATTGGGTTGTGAAGTCTCTGATTTTGATCTACAGGACAATCCCAATTATCTGACCCCCGAGAGTGCAGACCCAGAATACCTTTTAAATGAAATGCAGTATCAATTTCAATACTTCATGGGTCGTATGATCTTAAATACAGATGATGTAATGCGTTACGAGGCAATGACAGATACATATGGTGATGTAGTATCGGTTAGTGTACTGGATAATGAGTGGGAAAGCTATTTTGAAACATTGAACAATTCAAGGACGATAGAAACATTGGCACAAGAAGATGAAAGTTTATTGTTTCATAATGCAATTAATAAATTGCTCATGGGCTATCTCACCATAACTATGGTGGATTATGTAGGGGCAATGCCCTATTCAGAAGCCGTAACACCTTCGGAATATCCCAATCCAGGTATAGACAGTGGGCCTGAAATATACAAACAAGTATTAGCAGATATCGATCAAGCTATTGTAGATATTGAATCATCCAATTTTAATTTTTCCACAGACCTTTTTTATGATAGTGACAAGGAAAAATGGATAGCTTTAGCAAACTCCTTAAAACTTAAAATTCTAGTTCAAACACGATTGGCAAGTTCCGAAATCGGAGTTTCTGATGTTGTTTTGGCAATTAATGAGCTGTTGGAAAAAGATTTGATAAATTCCGAAAGCGAAGATTTTCAATACACCTATTCCACAGTGGTTGAACCAGAAAGTAGACATCTCTATTTCCAAAGAGGATATGTTGGTGATTTTGGACAATACATGGGCAACTATTTTATGTTTATGTTGAAGGATTCCAAGAGTGTACAAGATCCTCGACTTCGTTATTACCTGTATCGTCAATCAGATACTGATCCTTTTAGCATGGTACCATACTCGACATGTCCTCAAGAATCCAATGTGGATTACTGTTATGTTGGTGACTATTATATAGGATTGGATCATGGAGAAAATAGAATTGGGCATGGTGGTAATCTTGATAGAACTGTATATGGTATTTATCCGGGAGGTGGGACATTCGATGAAAATCAATTCAATGAAGCTCCCAGCACTTCAACCCATTTGGATGGTGCAGGAATTTTGCCCTTGCTTACATCTTCTTTTGTGAAGTTTCTTAGGGCGGAAGCTGCATTGATGCTTAAGACAAATGAAGATCCCGAAAAACTCTTGGAGGAAGCTATAAGAGACTCAATGAACAAAGTACTTGGTTTTGGCAGTGTCAGTTCGGATTTTGAAGCAACGGCGCAAGATGTGGACGATTATATTGCTGAAGTACTGTTCAGCTTTAATAATGTGGCTACAGATGAACAAAGACTGGATATTGTCATCACCGAATATTATTTGGCAGCATATGGAAATTCGTTGGAAGCCTACAATGCATACAGGCGAACCGGCTATCCATCCAATATACAGGTGCCCATAGATAACGATAACCCTACTTTTCCCAGAAGCTTCCCATATTCGGCCGATGCGGTGGAAATCAATTCCTCATTGTTCCAAAAACAGAATACCGATAAGGTTTTTTGGGATACCAATCCTGAGGGTTTTATTAAATAACAGGAAAACATGGCATTATGAAAAGAATACAATTGATTTTAGGAATAGTGTTGATTATAGGGTGTGCCCAAGATAACAATACACTGGAAGATATTACATTCAAGGGAGGCTACGTTGTATTTTCTGAAGCTCCAAATCTTAGTTTTAATATATTAAAACTAGATACAGAAGTTTTTACGGCGACCATCCAAGATCCGAATGAAAATGCAAGTAGTTATACACTTAGTGCAGTGTACGAAGACGGAGAGGCTGTTGCTGAAAATTTGTTGGAAGTTAAAAACTTTCCCTATGCAATGGAACTAAACATTGGTGATCTACTTAAGGCAATGGGGATAGCAGAAGAGGATGTTGAATTGACTGATAGGATAACACTTGTTGCCACAGTAGTTACTCCAACAGGAACTTTTAATGGGATGTCTCCAAATTATGATTTTAATTACATAAACCAAGGAGGAAGTACCACGAACCGTTTAAAACAATTGGGGCATAACAATGCCATGGAGTTTACTATGGGATTTTTTCAGCCTCCAGGTAAAAAAATCAGGGGAACCTCTTTTGAAGAGCCTCTTGTAGGAAGTGAAGAAGATGTTTACAATAGAAATGGAGCAAATGATGAAACACTTGATCTTGTTAATGGCGTGGCCCCACCCTATGTGGATTATACTTCGAAAGGAACAGGGTCTGATGATGAGCTCGGCTTTAATTCAGAATATGTGGCGATATCCAATATAAGTGCCAGTAGTATTGGATTTGTAGAAGAACGTATTGGTGTCATGTCTTTGTTTGAAGATTATGAAGAATATCCCGATGGTGTGCAGGGCTTTCATTCAGAAGATGCCGATGGGGCTATTAGAATCACATTCGATACAGTGGAGGTTCCGGAAGGTCAGAACAATTCTGGTGTTTCTTTTGAGGTTTATTTCGGTGATACCAGTTGGGAAGCATTGGATGGCATACATGCCTATGCAAATATCACTACTGATAATGGTGACGAGGTTCTTGAACTAATACAAATTTACGATGACGATATAGAGGCAGTGGCAGGACAATGGATGGAGGTTAACAGTGGTTTTCAAAAAGGAATTCGCTCCTATCAGTTGGTTATTCAAATACAATCTGGAGCTACAGCGGAGTCATTTGATTTAGATAATGTGATTGTATACGAAGCAGAAGAATAAGGTTGGCAACCAATAAATGAATCAATTTTATCAAGTTTTAAAAAAAGAAAATCTATGGATACAATGGTGAACAGAAATTTTAATGTCCATGTTATAACAATATTTTGGATCGTCTTATTGGTTTTAATAATGTTTTCCTGCTCATCGGAAAGTGATGGAGAAAAGGTAGCGGTTCCTGACACAGAGTCCCCAACGACCCCATCAGGTTTAAAAGCTGACAATATTACCCAAAACTCTTTGTATTTATATTGGGATTCGGCACTTGATAATGTTAAGGTCAAAAATTATTCGCTATACCAAAACAACGAGTTTTTGGTTGGATCGGGAAAGCCCTCTTACTTTTTGGAAAACCTTGTGCCTGGTACGGAATATACTTACCAAGTAATGGCCACCGATGCCGCAGGTAATTCTTCAGAATTGAGTAACCCCTTGAATGTTGCCACCATGGACCCACTTGAGGCCGAACTGCAATACGACTCAGGAAACCTAGAAGACTATTTGGGCAATCTATTGGATATGGTTCCAGGAATATCAGCCAATAAATATAAGGTTCCCACAGAAACAGATTTGAAACAATGGGATTTGATCATCGATGCCATTTTGGATGAAGATATAACCGAGGCGGTACACCAAGCTGTATATCTGAACTATCAAATTGTTGAATTTACAGATACATACGCAACACCCAACCAGGTTTATTTTGTGTTAAAAGAATACGATGTCCGATTAAATTATTGGGGCACCTATGTTTTTAGTAAAACTCCAAAAAGAAAGGATTTAGTATTGGGGGCACCCCATGTATTACATGATCAAAAAACAGGATATCAAGCAGCATTTGCCTTTAGAAGAAATGTTGCAAAAGCCTTATTTCTAAGTGGAGCACATCGCTGCGATAGAGATGAATCATCTTCCTGTGATGGCACCACAAGATCGTGTAGTACCAATTATGCCCCTTATCGTATTTCAGATGTGCCCCATAATGTAAATTCAATGTTTCAAAAAACAACGGAAAACCTTTATAATTCATTACCCAACAGTGTTTTTGTTCAACTTCATGGATTTGGAAAAGAACCCACAGACCCCTATGTGATAATGAGCAATGGAACAAACAAAACACCGGTCAAGGATTATGTGGTGATGATTAAGGATGCCCTGTTGGAAGAGGATAATACGCTTACCTTTAAAATTCCACATATAAATACCAATTGGACCCGCTATGCTGCAATGGACAATACTCAAGGTAGATATATAAATGGTTCTTCTGACCCATGTAGTGTTCCTGCTACTTATACAACTGGAAGATTTGTGCACATAGAACAGGAACGATCTAAACTTCGTGAGAATGAAACAGGATGGCTTAAAGTTAGCAATGCATTGGGCAAAGTTTTTTAAAAGTTTGTTTCTTGCTTGGCTATATCCACAATTTTGTCTAGGTTTCCCCATAACTTAGGTTTACTTAATTAATTGAATACAAGGATGAAGCGTAGAATTTATTTCAGATGTAGCACCATGTTTATACTGCTTTTGGCAGCTTGTACAAAACAGAAAGTTGACGCTGATATCTTAATAAAAAATGGAACCGTTTATACAGGGGAGGGCACTATTCCCAAATCCGTCAGTATTGCAGTAAAAGATGATAAAATCATTTACATTGGAAAAGCCAATGCAGTGGAAATTACCGCACCTAAAACAATAGATGCCAAAGGTCTGGTGGTTTCTCCTGGTTTTATAGATCCACATACCCATGCTACAAAAGATTTAAGCAACCCTGAATTGTCAGACAATAAACCTTTTCTATACCAGGGAATTACAACGGTAACCGTAGGTAATGATGGTAGTAGCCCGTACCCTTTAATGAAATATCGTGACAAGTGCGAAGAACATGGGGTTGGAACCAACGTAGTGCTTTTAGTGGGACATGGAACCATTCGTAGAATGGCAATTGGGAATACCGACATTAAGGCCACTAGTACAGAAATTGAAAAAATGCAAAACCTTATCCAGACCGAAATGGATGCTGGTGCTTTTGGAATGTCAACAGGCTTGTTCTACGCCCCTGGAAGCTTTTCCGATACTGAGGAAATCATTGCTTTGGCCAAAGTAGTAGCAAAGAATAATGGTATTTATGACACACATATGCGAGATGAAAGTACGTATTCCGTGGGTCTAATTCCAGCGATTAAGGAAACCATCGAAATTGGGAAAAAAGCCCAATTGCCTGTTCATATATCACATATAAAATGTTTAGGCGTTGATGTTTGGAAACAAAGTGATTCCATTATTACTATTATTGAAAATGCTCGAAAAAAAGGTATTGATATTACAGCAAATCAATATCCGTATGAAGCATCTGCAACAGGCTTGCAATCTGCCGTTGTACCCCGTTGGGCGGAGAGTGGTGGTAAAGATTCTCTGTATATACGTTACCGAGATGATGGGTTGAGAATTCAAATACTGGAAGAAACTCAAAATAACATCACTCGAAGAGGAGGTCCCAATACCTTGCTGATTGTACAATCTCCCAACAAGGATTATGAAGGAAAGAATCTGTTGGAGATTTCGAAAACCTTGAATTTAAAGCCTGAAGAAACAGTATTCAAGATTCTAGAGGAAGGTTATATGAAAATAGCTTCCTTCAATATGAATCCATACGATATTGCAAATTTTATGGATGAGCCATGGGTGGTTACCGGGTCTGATGGCGGTTCGGGGCATCCAAGAAAATATGGGACCTTTCCTAAAAAATATCATAGATATGTAAAACAGGACAGTGTATTGGATTTAGGTTCCTTTATAAACCAAAGTGCCTCGGTTACCGCGGATATTCTTCGAATTCCTAAGCGTGGTAAATTGTTGGAAGGTTATTTTGCTGATATTATCATTTTTGACCCAAATACATTTCAGGATAAAGCCACCTACAACGATGCGTTTCAATTGGCAGTAGGAGTAGAATACAGTATAATCAATGGTAAAATTTCTATTGATGAAGGGGAATATACTGGAGTAAGAAATGGCTTGGTATTAAGAAAGTAAAACTCCATTCTTCGTTTGCACTTTTTTCCTTGTTGCCTAGTGTCCAACCTATTTCATTTCTGGATGAACTATAATTGATGAAATTATCTTGTCCCATCAATATAATAACCATGGTCTCCACGAGCGATGTTAAAATGCTTTTGATGCTGATAACGTAAAGAAATATTAATTGTGACCATACAAATTTTCCATCGGTTTGGTGAAAAATTTTTTCAATGTATGTTCGGGAGTGCATTACCAAACGTATGTGAGTTAGGTGTAAAATGGGCCTAGTTGTTTGATATTCTGTCCGTTATTTCATAAATGAGTGATGAATTAGTTTTTTTGGTTATATTGCTGTAAGCTAATTCAATTAACCATTGACTATCTTCTCCAAGGAACATACGTTGTTTAAAAACACGGTGAGTTTACTGATACTACTTTTCATGGTTCAGTTTACTTTTTCACAAAATAGCTCCATAACAATCGTGGGCAAAACCAAAAGCGCCACGGATTTCTTCAAGGAACTGGAGGGAAAATCCAATTACTCATTTTTATACCTTGATGATTCGGTTCAAAGTTTAGAGATAAAAGAAGATTTTAAAGATGCATCGATTGTGGAAATTTTGGAAACCGTTCTTTCCGACACCCAATTAAATTTTTACATACTTGAAGAAGAAAAACGAGTGTTTTTGTTGCAAAACACAATAATATACGATGAACTTCCCTCCAGTTTTTATCAAACAATAGATACTGTTGGGAGTACCGCAGTAGTCCAAGAACAAAGAAATATTCCTCCTCCTATATTTTATACCGAAGAAGTCTCTCAAACACCACAAAAACTTACCTTGATAAGGATAGGAAAGGCCGACGAACAGAATTTAAAATCTACATACCTGCTATCTGGAAGAATTACAAATGCCCAGACAGGGAGTCCAATTCCAGATTTGGCCATTAGAGTCCGTGGCAGTAGTCGTATTGCAGTGACCAACGAACAGGGAGGGTATGAAATTGAATTGCCGGCAGGTTACAATCTAATCCTTACCAGTGCCATGGGAGTTCAAGATGCTGAGCGAGAAGTGATAATGTACAACGATGGAAGTTTAAATCTACAGTTACAAGAGAGTTTGGAGCAGCTACAGGAAGTAGTAGTAGAGGCCGATGCGGTCAGTAATGTAGTGGAAGCTGTGTCGGGCAGTGAGGAAATAACCTCAGAAGAGTCCAAGGACATACCTTTAGTGCTCGGGGAGCGAAATATTTTGGAAGTAGCCAAAGCCTTACCGGGAATTTCATCGGCGGGGGAGGGTGCAACGGGACTCAATGTACGTGGTGGAAAAACAGACCAAAATTTGGTGTTATTGGATGATGCGGTTATTTATAACCCAACACATTTTTTTGGGATTTTTCAAGCATTGAACCCATTTACCACGGATAAAGTAAATATTTATAAAGGTGCGCCGCCAATGGAATTTGGAGGACGACTTTCATCCGTACTCGATATTGAAACCAAAAACGGGGCTACGGATAAAATATCAGGCGAGGGATCCATAGGTCCTGTTACGGGAAATATAGCATTGGAGTTTCCAATCAAAAAGGATACTTCATCTTTAATTCTTGGAGCTCGTGGAGCGTATGCCGATTGGATTTTAAGATCGTTGGACGAGGAATCTTTGAACAATAGCGAAGCTTCGTTTTTTGATGGTATCGTCAAATATCACCATCGATTCAATGAGAACAGTGAAATACGGGCGACTGCTTATTACAGCAGGGATAACTTTAGTATTACCACCGATTCACTCTACAACTACAGTAATAGGTTGGGTTCTATACGTTGGGCCCATAAGTTGGGCAATAAAAGCACGGGAGTGCTCACAGCAAGCAATAGCAATTATAATTTTGGAATTGACTATGATGACGAAGGCAATAGTGATTTTGAACTTGACTATACCATAAACGAATCAGAGTTGAGGTATAGGCTCCGTACTCGTTTAAATGATGCCCATACTTTAGACTATGGTGTTTCTGGAAAATATTATGCTGTAGACCCGGGAAGCATTGAGCCCATGGGTAATGATTCCAATGTGGCACCGGTTACTATAGATCGGGAGCAAGCGCTAGAAGGTGCTCTTTTTATAGGTGATGAGTTCAAGGTGTCGGATAAACTATTGCTCAATGTGGGAGCCCGATATGCTTTTTATGGGGCAATGGGCAGTGCTACCCAGAACGTCTACCAAGATGGGGCGCCGCGCAGCGGGACGACTGTACAAGATACCATTAGCTATGACAGTGGCGAATTTATAAAAACCTATGGTGGACCAGAGGCACGAGTTGCTGTGAGGTATTTGCTTACCCCCGATTTTTCGGTAAAGGCAAGTTTCAATAATTCCTATCAATTTATCCATACACTTTCCAACAATACAACCGTATCGCCGATAGATACTTGGAAGCTTTCAGATTTGAACATTAGGCCTCAAAAAGGATATCAAGGTACTTTAGGGCTCTTCAAAAATTTTAATGATAATATGTATGAGCTGAGTTTGGAGGGATATTATAAAATGATGGATGATGTGCTCGACTTTAAAACCGGAGCGGATTTGTTGCTCAATGAAAATGTGGAGACCGAAGTGCTTCAGGGAGAGGGTAAAGCCTATGGTGTTGAGTTTTTGTTGAAGAAAAATAAGGGCAACCTTAATGGGTGGCTCAGTTATACCTATTCCCGTTCACTTTATAAATTTGATGGCGACACCAGTGCGGAACGTATCAACAATGGAGAGTTTTTCCCATCCAACTTTGATAAACCCCACGACCTAAGTGTGATAGCCAATTATAAGTTTACAAGACGCTATAGTATTTCTGCCAATCTTGTATATCAAACGGGCAGGCCCATCACCTATCCTGTGGGAACCTTTAGATTCAACAATGCAGACTATGTAACCTTTAGCGATAGGAATAAATTCCGTATACCGGATTATTATCGTTTGGATTTGGGAATCAATATCGAAGGAAACCATAAAAAGAACAAACTGGCCCATAGTTTTATTACCATTCAGGTGTACAATGTATTGGGAAGAAATAATCCATACTCTGTCTTTTTTGTAACAGATGATGGAGAGGTAAAAGCGTTAAAGAGTTCCATTTTTGGGATTCCAATTCCATCCATAACCTATAACTTCAAATTTTGATGAATCCATTTAAATATACATATCGATTCATTTTAGGCCTTATGTTATTTGTAACCTTGGGAGCATGCTTGGATGAGCTGGAAATAGAAACACTCAATGAAGATGAGCAATCGGCTGCATTGGTCGTAGAAGCTGTGTTAACAGATGAGGTAATTACCCAAAAAGTATATTTGAGCAGAAGTAGTAACCGTTTAGATCTTGAAACAGATACAATTTATAACCCTTATATTCCCCTTGGTAGCCAACCTACTGATTCTGTTGATATGGAAACTGCAGCCACAGTACGTGTTGTTGGGGATAACGGTACGGAATACCAGTTCACTGAAAGTGAGGATGGAATATACCACTCCAATCAGCAGTTTGCCCTGGAAATGGGTGTTGGGTACACTTTGGAAATAGAAACCAAAAATGGAAATACATATGCATCTGACCCATTGAGCGTGCAAGGAGAGTCGCAATTGACCAACGTGTACGCGGAAAGAGCCACAAGCGACAGTGGAGAAGAAGGGGTAGCCATTTATGTAGATAGCAGTCCTGTTCAAGGCAACACACAGTTTTATCGCTATACGTTTGAAGAAACGTATAAAATTGTCTCACCTTATTGGGTGGCCGACGAATTTGTACTGTCCGATTATGACCCCTGTGCCGTTCCAGTTCCTACCTATAATCTAGAAATCTTACCAAAAGAGGTGCAAAATCGCGTATGCTACAATACTGTTGTTTCTAGTAGTATAGAGCAATTAAGTACGGCAGGAAATCCCAATAGCAATGTATCCAAACACATGGTTCGTTTTATTGGCAAGGACAATTTTATTATTTCGGAACGATATAGTATTTTGGTACAACAACAAGTGCAGTCCGCAGATGCCTACTCTTTTTTCGAAACTCTAAAGAGCTTTTCACAATCGGACAATATATTCTCACAGATACAACCAGGAGCCATTTACGCCAATGTACACAGAACAGATGGAACCGGTGAGAATGTATTGGGTTACGTTGAAGCCGTGGGAGTGTCAGACCAACGGTTATTTTTTAATTTTGAAGATATTTTTCCAGAAGAAGAATTGCCCCCATTTCCATTTAATTGTAATTTCCAGTCTACCCCAGAATCCCACCCATCATATTGTAACCCTGAAAGTGGAGGAAGCAAATGCCCACAGTCAGTAATAGAACGGGTAAGCCAGGGGCTTATCTCTTACTATTCAGCATATGACGAAGGACTGGTTCCTTTGGCCAGTTGCCCAGGTCCTTATGTGTTCGTGCCAAGGATATGTGGAGACTGTACCCTTTTGGGAAGTAATATAGAACCGGACTTTTGGGTTGAATGAATATATAGCTTATGAAAAAACAATGGATATTATTTTTCATTCTTGGAGCGTTGGCCTTAACAGCTAGGGGACAGTATGTTATAGGTAGTACGGATGAGTTGCAAAACCTAAAAAGTTTGCCTCAAGAAAAAGTTTATGTGCACCATACCGGTCCCATCGTGTTTACGGGAGAGTATTTACACTATGCATTTTATTGTTTTAATGCACAAAACAACCGTACAAGCAACATTAGTTTTGTTGGTTATGTGGCATTGGTGAATCAATCGGGGGAGTATGTGGATGAGCAAAAAATAAGGTTGAACAAAGGGAAATCACAAGGTGATTTTTTTATAGATACGGATGTCCCTTCGGGAAGGTATAAATTACTTGGATACACCCAATGGATGAAAAACAATGGGCTAGAACAAATTTTTCAGGATGATATTGTGGTCATTAATCCATATCAAGTAGACCAATCACAACTGTTGTCGGATAATTCGGAAGAAAGGAAAGTATTATTAGAAGAAATAAGCTCACCCATCGATTCTTCCGTGGTGCAAATCAAAATGGAACAGAAGGTTTTTGGTACGAGGGAGAAGGTCGACTTTAGTCTAAAAAATTATAAGGCGCAGTTGGGTTACGGAAACTATACCCTAAAAGTCCAAAAGAAAGAAGAAATGAAAGTTCTTCCCGCTGTAAACGCCATTTCTTATACAGATCGGTATTTGAATGTAAAAACGGTGTTAAACAAAACTATTGGTGATAGTCTTTTTCTGCCAGAACAGCGAGGAGAGTTATTGTTTGGAACGGTTACCAATGGAGTGGGTGACCCCGTTCCAGATATTAAAATGGTCGTGTCTATTCCAGGTGAAGAGTTTTTGTTGAAATTTGCGACAACAGATAACAATGGGAATTTTTATACTTACTTAAGAAAGGATTATAAGGAAGGTCGGGCGATAATGCAAGCTATTGAAAGCACAGAGGATATGGAGGTTGATTTGGGCGAGATTCCGAAACTTAATACATCCGAGCTAAGGTTCAATCCGTTTTATTTAGAACCAACATATTCCGATGTAATAAAACAACGTAGTATACACAACCAATTGGAAAATCAATTTTTTCAAGTGAAGCCGGATTCTATTCTTTTGGGAACACCAATAGATCCTTTTGATGGAGGGATGCCCGAAACAATAATCCTTGACGATTTCACCCGATTTTCAACCTTTGAAGAAACTTTGGTGGAGTTGCTCAACTTTGCTGGATATAGAAATAATCCAAATGGTGCCGATTATATCCGTATAGCCCAAGATTTTGAGACATATGACGAGGAAGCCAATACTTTTCCGGCCATTGTTTTGGTTGATGGTGTATACATTCCTGATCATGAAAGCATAAAGGACTTTGATGCTAGACAAATAGAGTCCATAAGTCTAGTGCGTGATCAGTTTAGAATGGCAGGCAAAGATTACCAAGGCATGTTGACGGTTAAAACAAAAGATGAAGATTTCTTTGAAAGCTATGTTCCTGAAAACGGAATCAACGTGAGTATTCAGAAAACCTTACCACCAAAGCATTATTATAAACAACGCTATGCCGTTGAGAATATGCAACATAATCGAATACCCGATTATAGAAGGATTTTGTTTTGGGAGCCTCATGTTGAAGTTGCAGATGATGAACTTCAATTTGAGTTCTACACCTCCGATCTTACAGGAGAATTTGAGATAGTTTTGGATGGTTTTACAACGTATGGAAAACCAATATCAATTTATAAGACTATTATTATAAAAGAAGAGAGCCAATAGTTGTATCTTTAAACCATAAATATTTGTAGAAATAAATCAATTAAACCATGAAGAGAATATTTCAAACATTGGTCATTTTCATTGCTGTGATCACTTTAAGCAACCAGAGTGTATTTGGACAAGCCAAATTAGATGCTGAAACGGTCAATGATTTAAATAAAAAGGGGCAATATGCCATTGGGGTCAGTGACGAACGTCATTTTAAAGGCGCCCTTAGTATGTATGATTTTCTTGTGGAAAATGGAGTAGAGATAAGCGATTATGAAATCGTTGTTAAAGGAAAAGTAGTGAGTGATTTGGTCAAGGGATCAGAATTGGAGACCTATTTTCAAAAATATAAAAACAAGGTTCGGGTGAGTGTGTGTAGTGTAGCCATGAAAAAGCGAGATGTTTCTGCAGACGACCTATTCGATGGATTGGAGCCAGTACCAACATATTCGATTCGAATACTCCAACTTCAGGCCAATGATTATAATACCTTGATTTATTAATACGTCAGTTTTTAATTTTTCCGTAGGTATGTTTACCTATCTGTTCTAAGGCCAAATTTTGGCAAAACACGTATTTTTGCAGTTCATTTAGTATAGAGTGAGGATAACTTGGTAACCCAAAGAAAAACATATGTTTTTGTTGCTGTGTTGGCGGTATACGCCTGGGCCATGGCTTTGGGGTATTCTTCACTTCATTTTGTTCAGGATTTACATAAGCCATTAAGCCAACATTGGCACCAACTGGATGATTTAACAAATACGTTTCATCACACAGTACCCACTACACATTTTGATTATACAGCGGATACCGATGAGAGTAGCCATTACCCTACCATAGATAATCACATCGCTGTAGGTCATAGTAGGGATGTACACTTAACAGTGGGCGATATACAAATGGGCGCATCAAAAGCGCCAATTGACCTTATCAATAAAAATAAGGCAGCTCTTCTTTACCCTTTCCATTTCTTCTTTTAATTTTTTGTTGATGTAGTACGGACATTATAAATGTCTTAAGCACAATTACAATAACCCACCATTCCGTGTAGGGTTACATATCGTATTTTAAAATTTATTGAATGGAATTAGGAACAATTATAATTGGGCTTTTAATTATAGCCCTCTGCGCATTGCCATTTATATTTATGGCAAGAGGTAGAAAAAGAAAACAAAAAGAACTTTTGGACAACTTAAAAAACATTGCAGAATCTAATAATACGGATATCGGAACTTTTGATTTCGGTCCTGGATTCGTCATTGGTTTGTCCAGTGCTAAAAACTATGTTTTGTTCTACAAGAAAAAAAAGGAACAGCATATAGAAATGTGTATACCCATAAACACATTGCGAAAATGCGAAGTGAAGGAAGCGAAGCAAAGCGTAGCAGCTCAAAAAGGGAAGGAGGAAATCATAAATAAACTGGAACTCGTTTGCTATTCCAATGCGAGTTCCAACTCAAATAGTTTTGAGTTTTATAATGCTGATGATTTTTTACAACTGAATGGGGAACTACAGCTTGCAAAAAAATGGGAGAACATGGTCAAGGAAGCCATGGAATTATATAGATCCTAAATCACTGATTAATTGTTGTTTCGATAAGCCTCAAGTATGTCTTGGGGCTTATTGGCTTGTATAAGCGTACAAATGATTGCATTAAAAAAAACCGATACACTTAAAAATACCCCTGGATACGTAAAACGTTGTAATTTTTTAATTACGAAAAGTAGTTTCTTATTTTATCGCTATACTTAAGTGTTGGTTGAATTATTAATAGGTTCTCCTTAAGTCTGTACGGTAGTATTGCGCAATAAGTGAAATGGGTTGTGGCTGTGCCATTGTATCCACCAAGGCTCTTTTAAAATCAAATGAATAGGATTTGGGTCGGAGCATACAGGAAGTTTATACCTTAAAGGAACAACACGGTACTTTAGAAGTATGTATATAATACAAGTAAAGTGTACTAAAATTCAAAATTAAATCCTTTCTTGGTTAACTGCTTATACACTTGATTATCAAACTTATATAATTTTGCAGCCCTGTGGGACACATCTTTTTCTTTTTCATTTAAATCTACCAGCAATTTCATTCTTAAAAACTTACGCCTAAAATTGGGTTTGTCCATTTCAACACCTAAAATAGCTTCGTAGAGTTTCATGAGCTGAAGCAGTGTAAATTTCTCAGGAAGTAAATTGAATCCTATTGGAGCTTGTCTAACGCGTCGTTGCAATTGCTGAAGGCTATATTGTAATATTTCATCGTGATCATAGATTAAATTTGGAGTGTCGGATACCTTGAACCATTGTGCTTCTGAAGCGGTGAATCCTGCTTTTACATTATATTTTTCTCGATTAATCAAGGCATAATAACCAATGGTAATAATTCGACCCATGGGAAAACGATCGGGATTGCCAAAGGCTTTCAATTGCTCAAGAAATATGTTTTCAAGTCCCGTTAGTTCTTGCAGAAGCCTGTTCGCGGCCTTGTCGATTCCCTCTTCTTTTTTTATCCACCCTCCGGGAAGCCCCCACTCTCCTTTCCTAATTCCTACTGCGTGTTTTATCAATAAAACTTCCAGATGGGCATTTTGAAACCCAAAAATCACACAATCAATAGTAATGGAACTAATAACCGAAGTGTTTTCTACTTCCCCAGTTTCATCATTAATTATGGCTTTTTTCATAGTTAAGTTTAATTGAATAGTTTTAGTGATGGGTTCTTATTTTTAATCGAGTTATTTTGCTTATAAAGTAATAAAAACTTTGATTTATTGCTAAAATAGAAATTATTGGTTAAACTTGTAGTCATATTAACTATAAGTTGTTGTGATAAGGTGGATACTACAAAAATAAGTCAAAACACCGTTTATATGGTGACCGCGGTTGCCAGTTTGGGAGGTTTGCTCTTCGGTTATGATACGGCAGTTATTTCTGGTGCGGTCGGTGCGCTTGAAAACTATTTTATTACTTCTTTGATAAATAATGATGCTATTGCCGTAAGTACCATTTTTCAGTTTAAACTAATCATCAGTTTATGTATTCTGGGAGTAGGGATTTTGTTTAGTTCATTTATTCTTAAATTCTTTAGAAAGTCAAAAGCCTATGCAATCATTGGAATTATATTAGTGCTTGGTGGCGCAATCTATTATTTTCAGTTTTTGTCGTTACCGGGAGTTCTAACAGAAAATTTACGTAATTCTATCCTCGGCTTTATGATCAGTAGTGCCTTGGTTGGATGTATAATTGGGGCTGCTATGGGAGATAAAGCTGCCAATTCGATAGGAAGAAGGAATGGTTTAATTCTTGCCGCTATCTTGTTTTTACTTTCTGCCTGTGGTTCTGCATATCCTGAGCCGTTGAATATTTTTCAAGCCAATACACTGACCTCTTTTATAATCTACAGAATAATTGGTGGTATAGGAGTAGGACTTGCAAGCATGTTGGCACCTCTTTATATCGCCGAAATGGCACCTGCACACATTCGGGGGAAGTTGGTTTCTTGTAATCAGTTAGCCATTGTTTCGGGAATGCTAGCCGTATATTTTGTGAATTATTTTATTGTCAGCGGCAAAACAGAAGATTGGATAAACACTGAAGGATGGCGATATATGTTTCTTTCTGAAGGGATACCCGCCGTATTATTTCTGCTTTTTTTGTTTTTGGTTCCCAAAACGCCACGATATCAAACCATGAAAGGAAATGAAAGCGATGCTATAAAAGTATTGACAAAAATGAATGGCCCAGTAAAAGCAGGTCAAATTTTGCAGGAAATTAAAGCGTCATTCAGCAAAACCGGGGCAAATTGGCTTTCTTTTGGTTGGACCATTGTAATCATAGGAATATTACTTTCTGTTTTTCAACAATTTGTTGGAATCAATGTAGTGCTTTACTATGCTCCAGAGATTTTTAAAGGCATGGGAATGGAAACAGATGCCTCTTTGTTGCAAACGATAATTGTAGGGGCTATAAATATGATTTTTACGGTGCTAGCCATCCTTACGGTGGATAATTTTGGGAGAAAAAAATTGATGATGATTGGAAGTGCCTTTTTAGCCATTAGCATGATTGGTCTTGGATTCACTTTTTACTTTCAAGTAACTGGATTGCTGGCCCTCTTGTTAATGTTACTTTATATAGCAGCGTTTGCAATGTCTTGGGGACCTGTGACCTGGGTTTTGTTATCCGAAATATTTCCAAATAAAATAAAAGGCGTGATGGCTGTAGCTGTAGCCGTTCAATGGCTTGCCAACCTAGCGGTGTCATGGACCTTTCCTATGATGAACAACAATGAAAGCCTGGTAGCAACTTTTAATCATGGGTTTACCTATTGGATATATGGGATAATGGCAATTATTTCTGGAATTTTCATTTGGAAATTCGTTCCTGAAACCAAGGAGAAAACATTGGAGGAAATGGAATTATTATGGAGTTCGAAAGATAGATTATAACAATATTGGTAGAAGTATGTATTTCTTAGGGATTGATTTAGGAAGTTCTTCAGTAAAACTTTCGGTTTTTGATGCAGAAAAAGGAGAGGTGAAATGCTCACAAATGCTTCCCAAATCTGAAATGGAAATAAGCGCGCCAAAATTTGGCTGGGCGGAACAGGATCCTGAAAAATGGTGGAAATATGTCAAAGAGGGTATTGGATTAATATCCAAAAAACACCATCTGGACCTTAAGAAAATCAAAGCAATAGGCATTGCTTATCAAATGCACGGTCTTGTACTTACAGATGCAAAACTTAATGCTATTAGGCCTTCCATCATATGGTGTGATAGTAGGGCAGTTGAAATAGGCAACGCAGCGTACAAATTACTTGGGGCGGAAAACTGCCAGCAACAAATTCTCGGAAGTCCTGGTAATTTCACCGCTTCAAAACTAAAGTGGGTTAAAACAAATGAGCCTCAAATATATGCGCAAGCAAAGTACATGATGCTTCCAGGGGATTTTATAGCTGCCAAACTTTCAGGAGTTGCACAAACAACCACTTCGGGCTTGTCAGAAGCTGCTCTTTGGGACTTTCCAAAAGGAGAACTTGCCAGCGAAGTCCTTGAAACAATGGGGCTTTCCAAAGAAATGATTCCGGATATCGTTGGAAATTTTGGACATCAAGCAAAAATTGATTCCACAATTGCTGATGAACTGGGATTGCATCACGAAACTCTGATAACGTATCGCGCTGGCGATCAACCCAACAATGCCTTTTCATTAAATGTATTAAATCCCGGTGAAATTGCTACAACAGCTGGAACTTCCGCAGTGGTATATTCGGTAAGTGATCAGGATATTTATGATACCAAAAGTCGCATCAATACCTTTTTGCACATAAACAATACCATAGAACAAAAAAGAAATGGATTGATGCTTTGTGTTAATGGCTCAGGAATTCTTTATCAATGGCTTCGGAAACTTATTTCAGTAGGAAATAAAGAACCGATTTCTTATGAGTTGCTGAATGCGCAGGCAGCCAAAGTAAAACCCGGAAGTGAAGATCTGTTATTTTTTCCTTTTGGGAATGGAGTGGAACGAATCTTTAATAATAAAAAAGCAAACTCAGGCATAGAAAACCTTAATTTCAATGTCCATCAACCGGCACATGTAATAAGGTCGGCCTGTGAAGGTATCGTTTTTGCGATGAATTATGGTTTTGATGTTATGAAGTCTCTGGGCGCATCTGGCGATGTGGTAAGAGCCGGTAATGCAAACCTGTTCCTAAGCCCCGTATTTAGAGAAATATTTTGTAACACTACCGGTAGCACATTGGAACTGTACAATACTTCGGGTGCTGAAGGAGCAGCTAGGGGAGCTGCCTATGGATATGGGTTTTATGATCAAATTAAAGATGCTTTTGGAGGACTTAAATGTATCGAAACCATTGAACCTACCAAGGAACTCACTTTAGTATACAAAGAAATCTACGAAAACTGGAAACAACATATCAAAATAGAAGAAAGCTAGTCATGAAATCGGAAAATAAATATTTTAAGAATATACAAAAGGTAGAATTTGAAGATAAGGATAGTAAAAATCCTTTAGCCTTTAAATGGTATGATGAAAATAGGGTTGTGGCAGGGAAAAGCCTGAAGGAACATTTGCGTTTTGCAACTGCCTACTGGCATACGTTTAATAATACCGGAGCGGACCCGTTCGGACCTGGAACGGAAACATTTGTCTGGGATGAAAGCGAAGACCCAATCCAGAGAGCGAAAGCTAAAATGGATGCTGCTTTTGAATTTATGTCCAAACTTGGAATACCATATTATTGTTTTCATGATGTAGATGTGGTGGATGAAGCTCCAACTTTAGGAGCGTTTGAAAAGCGCATTCAGACCATGGTGGAATACGCCAAGGAAAAACAACAAGAGAGCGGGATCAAATTATTGTGGGGAACTTCCAATCTTTTTAGCAATAAAAGATATATGAACGGGGCGGCCACGAACCCAAATTTTGAAGTGTTGGCCTATGCTGGTGGTCAAGCAAAAATAGCATTGGATGCTACAATGGCTTTAGGTGGTGAAAATTATGTTTTCTGGGGCGGTCGGGAAGGCTATATGAGTCTTCTAAATACCGATATGAAAAGAGAGCAAGAGCATTTGGCCCGTTTTTTACATATGTGTAAAGACTATGCTAGAAAACAGGGTTTTGAAGGAACTTTTCTTATTGAGCCAAAACCAATGGAACCCATGAAACATCAGTATGATTACGATGCGGCTACATCCTTGGCTTTTATTGAAAAATACGGACTGCAAGACGATTTTAAACTAAATCTTGAAGTGAACCATGCGACTTTGGCAGGACATACATTTCAACATGAATTGCAGGTTGCCATTGATGCCGGAATGTTGGGTAGTATCGATGCAAACCGTGGTGATTATCAGAATGGTTGGGATACTGACCAATTCCCCATTAATCTTTATGAAATAACCCAAGCAATGCTAATAATCCTACAGGGTGGTGGAATCCAGGGGGGAGGAATTAATTTTGATGCGAAGGTTAGAAGAAACTCTACTGATTTGGAAGATAAATTTATTGCCCATATTTCTGGGATGGATGTTTTTGCGAGGGGATTGATTTGTGCAAATGAAATCCTTGAAAATTCAGATTATATTCAAATGAGAAAAAGTCGATATGCTTCTTATGATGCTGATAATGGCAAGAAATTTGAAAAAGGAGAGCTCTTCCTGGAAGATTTGAGTAAGATAGCTAAAGAAATAGGGGAACCAGCACAGCTGAGTGGAAAACAGGAGCTTTACGAACAGATAATTGCTAATTCCTACTAAAATTATTCAATTATATCTGGGGCAAGAAGGAACAGAATCTTTTTATCAACGTCACTAGACTTATTATTTTTGCCCCATTCAAAACTTACTGTAATTCATAGAGGGTATCCCTATTAGACGAATAATCATATAGGATAGTTTACTTTGAACTGACTCGGTACTATGTCCGCCCAATCAAACCCTCTAGGATAACCGTAATATTGAATCGTGGGCATCTAACTATATATAATACAGATAATTAAATGTTTAGTTAATTTTAATAGTGGAATTCATATTTCTAAGTATGCTAACTACACTTTTAACTGCTAAAAAACTTGTCTTCGGATTATTTGGACTTGGTTTGTTCTCGGTACGTGTATAAATTTTACCGAAACCGCCTTCACAAGTTATCTCATGCATATTACTGGTGGCGTTGGGGTCTGCAACTATTTTAATTGTTAAATTATCACATTTCGATGCAAAATAGATACTTGCAGCAACATTAATATTTTTGGGAAATAAATTTACAGCCTCACTTACATCACCTTCCCAAATAGTCTGAGGCGATTTGATCGATGATAGATCAATTATTGAATTATCAAAAAACGGTGCCCCATCTAAACCTTTAGGATGTTTGGTCGTCTTTAGAGTAATCGAAGTAATTTCATCATTCACAGCCTTTATTGCGTCCAGTCCGGCAATAGCTCCTACGGGAATGATCACTTCACATTTTTTAAAGGTGTTCAAAACGGCTTTGTTTTGATAAAGACCGCCGGTACTAATAACAATTAACTTCATTCCAGTTCGGTCTATTTCCTTAAATTTCAATAGTTGAGATACGACATCTTTGTTTGCACATTCAATAATGATATCAACATCCTCAATGATATCTGAAGTAATTTCTGTTATAAATTGTGTAGGTTGGTTTTTAAAATCAATAGCCTCTTTATCAATTTCTTTTCTAACAACTACATATTTCAATTCGAAACAAGACTCATCAATAATCCATTTCGCTAGATATTTACCAATATTTCCAAAACCTATTATCGCTATTTTCACTGGGGTTATTTTAGTATGATTTGATTATAATAATTTATAAAATTATAACAAAATTTTTGATTGAGGATGCGTGGTGCATAGTGATATCATCGGTAATCTTTTCAAGATTCTTACCAAATCTGTTAACCTAATTACAGACTTTTAAATCGACCTTAATCCTAGTTAAACTATAAATCCAGTAACATAACCATAATTTTCGCTCGCGTTCATTCGAAAACAAAAAAAACCTTGCAGAATAAAATGACTGCAAGGTTTTCGTAATTTTGGTTAGACAACCTAGTGACCGCGGCAGGATTCAAACCTGCAACCTTCTGAGCCGTAATCAGATGCGCTATTCAGTTGCGCCACGCGGCCTTATTTAAGGGCTGCAAATATATTTCTTTTTACCTTTACCGCAAAACCTAGCATACAAAAATAATGGATTTTGCACCTTACATTCGTGATATTGAGGACTTCCCTAAACCAGGGGTGGTTTTTAAGGATATAACACCATTGTTAAAAGATCCTATTGCTTTACAAAAAGCAAGTGAAGCATTATTGGATTTTACCGCTAATATGCAGATTGATAAAGTTGTGGGGGTGGATAGCCGCGGATTTATTTTTGCGCCAATGCTGGCAGAAAAATTGGGAGCAGGTTTCGTAACAGTTCGTAAATCCGGCAAACTCCCATATCACACGATTTCAGAATCTTATAATTTGGAATACGGTACAGAAACCTTGGAAATACACTCAGATGCCATAGAAAAAGGCGATAAAGTCTTGGTGCACGATGATGTTTTGGCTACTGGAGGCACGGCTCAAGCGGTTTGTAAATTGGTTGAAAAACTAGGTGGGGAAGTAGTTCAGTGCAACTTTTTAATTGAACTAACATTTTTGAAAGGTGCAGAAATATTGAAAGACTACCCTAAAAAAGTCCTGCTTCAGTATTAATCCAGTGAATTTTTAGTAACAAAGTATCTCCATCCAATTATAGCTAGTTGGAACTTAGATGCTTTGGCTAGGTCCAAACCTTTCTTGGTATAGGACGGAAGCAGAACTTTATTGATTTTTGCCAAAACCTTGAAAAACATAGCATTGTATTAATTATAGCAAATATAGCTAAAGCTATTAACTGCTGAATGTTAACACTACAAGGATTAATGGGTATTTTATAGGAAAATAAGGGTTAAGAGTTGTACTAAGAGTGTGATGAAAAATTTTACGATTGCGATCATTTTTTGATTGGTTTAAGTTTAATAAAACAATGATTTCATTATCATGTTTTTCGAATATATAATGATAAAAGTCATGTTTCCAAGTAATTAGGTTAAAATCTATAGTATTGAATACGAGATTGTATCTTTTTAAATGAATAGCATCTGCAATTGTAAGGGTATGCCTTGTAAAAATTAATGATTTGTTATGTTCGATAAGTGTTCACTAATAAAATGTTAGGATTGTAGGGCTATTTTGAACTAATTTTTCTGAACCAAGGGAGGTTTCGTTTAAAAATAAACGATTTTTGATGTTCTCGTTGGGATTTGTAAATAAGAACACCTACATAAAGCAGTGCTAAGAATTGTTTGAAAAATGGAGGAAGACTATCTCGGAAAGGGTCGGTTAGTTTTTATTTTTAATTTGGTCAATAATCTCTTTTAGTTCGGTAATGGAAATTTTGCCTTTATGGGCATAATGGGAAACTAAATTTTTAAAAGAGTTCTTATAATAGTATTCAATGGCGGCGTTCACATATTTTTTTCGATATTGTTCTTTGCTTACCACAGGAAAGTAACGATAGGTGTTTCCGAACGACTTATAATCTACAAACCCCTTTTCCTGAAGGTTTCTTACAATTGTGGAAAGTGTGTTATAATGGGGCTTTTTGCCCTCTATTCTCTCAAGTATCTCTTTTACAAAAGCTATTTTTAGCTCCCAGAGGATTTTCATGACTTCCTCTTCTCTGTTGGTCAGTTTTTGCATATTATAATAATAGTTTTCCAAACATAACACTAATTTTATAGTTGTGCTACTATAAAATTAGTTAGCAAACTAAAACTGTAGTTTTATTTTTTAGATTAACGTTCTTTAGTGAATAAATCTTCCATTATCTTTGTGAAGAAAACTATCTATTTGGGAAATCTACTTTTTATTGTTTTGGGTCTTGTTCTGCTAATTGCAGGAGGTAATTGGTTGTTAAAGTCTGCGGTTGCATTATCCTTGCGATTGTTCATACCTAAAATTGTTATTGGTATGACGGTCGTTTCTTTTGCTACCTCGGCTCCAGAACTTATAGTGAGCATTAAAGCTGCATTGGATGGTTTTCCGGACCTGTCCTTAGGTAATGTGGTAGGCTCAAATATTGCCAATTTGGGATTGGTTCTGGCCATTACCGTAATTATGGGCAGTATAAAGGTGAGGAAAAGCTTTTATACCACGGACTGGCCTGTAATGATTGTAGCCTCATTAATGTTCTTTGGTTTTATTTACTTTGATGGAGAGCTACAGCGATATGAGGGAATTATTCTAGTTTCATTCCTATTTGTGTTTTTGGTCTACCTGCTTAGGTTCCAAAAAACAGCCGTTGTGGACGAAATGCCGGAGGATGATATTCCTTTGCCCTTATATAAAATTGTCCTCTTCTTGGGACTTGGCGGCATTGCTCTTTGGGGAGGGTCTGAGTTGCTTATTAATGGAGCGGTAGGGCTTGCGTCCTCATTCGGAGTAAGTGACCGAATTATTGCTATAACCATTGTGTCCGTAGGAACAAGTGTGCCAGAATTGGCAGCTTCTGTGATTGCTGTGATTAAAAAGGAAAAAGCGATTTCTCTTGGAAACTTGATTGGTTCCAACATTTTTAATTTGTTGGCTGTATTGGGAATAACTTCTATAATTACACCAATTACAGTTATGGATGATGGATTATTATCCAGTGATATTTTTTGGATGCTGGGTATTTCGTTCTTGATTTTTCCGTTGGTGTTTTTTCCAAAAGGATTACGTTTAGGTTGGAGAGATGGATTGGTGCTTCTAGCCTTTTATGGTATTTTTATCTATATGACCATAAAATAAAAACCGCCCCCTTTGAGAGGGACGGTTTTATTATATAATCAACAACTAATATATTCCTATTCTAAACGTCGGCAGATTTTACCGTTTTAATGATTCTAGCCGCAACTTGGTAAGGATCAGCATTGGAAGCCGGTCTTCTGTCTTCCAACCAACCTTTCCAACCTTTTTCAACGGTCATGATCGGAATTCTAATGGAAGCACCTCTATCGGAAATACCGTAACTGAAATCTGAAATCGAAGCAGTTTCATGCAGACCTGTCAATCGTTCATCATTGTACTCACCGTAAACGTCGATATGCTCATTGGTTACTGGGCGGAAAGCCTCACATACTTTTTCATAAGTTTCTTTGGATCCACAAGTTCTCAACAAGGTATTGGAAAAGTTGGCATGCATTCCAGAACCGTTCCAATCTCCCTTAACAGGTTTTGGATGGTACTCAATGTAGTAACCGTAACTCTCAGTCAATCTTTGTAGCAAGTAACGTGCAACCCAGATTTCATCGCCAGCTTTTTTAGCTCCTTTGGCGAACAATTGGAACTCCCATTGTCCGGCAGCAACTTCTTGATTGATACCTTCAAAATTAAGTCCTGCATCTAAACATAGGTCAGCGTGCTCCTCAACAAGGTCTCTTCCCCAAGTGTTTCTTCCACCAACGGAACAATAATAAAGACCTTGAGGACCAGGATAACCACCAACAGGGAATCCTAATGGTAGTCCTGTCATAGTATCCATAATAAAATATTCCTGCTCAAATCCAAACCAGAAATCATCATCTTCATCATCAATTGTAGCTCTGGAGTTGCTTAAATGGGTGGTTCCATCAGCATTTAAAACTTCGGTCATTACCAAATAACCATCTCTTCTTGCAGGATCAGGATAAATGGCAACAGGCTTTAATAAGCAGTCAGACGACCCACCTTCGGCTTGTTTGGTAGATGAACCATCGAAAGACCACATCGGACAATCTTCCAGTTTACCACTAAAATCTTCTTCTACTCTAGTCTTACTTCTAATGTTGGCCGTTGGCTCGTAACCATCCAACCATAAATACTCTAATTTAGATTTGCTCATAATTCCGGTAGTTAATCGTTCTCAATTTTATGATGAGCAAAAATAGTTTTTTCATTTAACTATCAATGTTTTATGGGGTTAAAATCACAATTTTGACTTTATTATTTATATTACCCCTATTTTTATATGGGTTGACTGAAAAAAAAGTATTTTTTGTGGTATTTATTATTAAATTCTTAATTGTAGATTTGAAAATTAAAAATAATTGAATATGCCGAAGACAAGATTTCAAGCATTGGCCGAGAGCCGAAACAGGGTGCATGCCAATATCGATGAAACAGGGAAGAGGTCCGAACTGTTCGGGAAAAATGTTTTCAATGAAGATAAAATGCTTCAATTCTTGACAGCAGAAGCATATGATAAAGTAAAATCAGCTATTTTTCAAGGAACAAAAATAGATCGTAAAATAGCCGATCAAGTGGCCGAAGGGATGAAGGCATGGGCACTTTCCATGGGGGCTACACATTATACACATTGGTTTCAACCTTTGACCGGGGCCACTGCCGAAAAGCATGATGCATTTTTTGATATTCTTCCCAATGGTAAAGCCATGGAAAAATTTGGAGGGGCCCAGTTGGTTCAACAGGAACCCGATGCATCCAGTTTTCCCAGCGGCGGAATAAGAAACACTTTTGAGGCTAGGGGATATACGGCTTGGGATCCAACTTCTCCAGCTTTTATCTACAAAACAACACTCTGTATACCTACTATATTCGTTGCCTACACAGGGGAAGCCCTGGATAATAAAGCTCCTTTGTTGAGAGCATTGCAAGCCGTAGATCAAGCAGCAACATCCGTAGCCCAATATTTTGATAAAAATGTAAAAAAGGTTCATGCAACGCTGGGCTGGGAGCAGGAGTATTTTTTAATCGATAAATCATTGGTTAATTCCCGATTAGATCTTTCCGTTACAGGTCGGACTTTGGTAGGGAATTTTTCTGCCAAGGGACAGCAATTGGACGATCACTATTTTGGTGTGATACCGGCAAGGGTCCTAGGCTTTATGAGCGAACTTGAAAAAGAATGCACCAAACTGGGAATTCCAGTAAAAACACGACATAATGAAGTGGCCCCGAACCAATTTGAGCTTGCGCCGGTTTTTGAAGAAGCCAACCTCTCCGTTGACCACAATTTATTGTTGATGGATGTAATGGAGGAAACTGCCGACAAATATAAATTTTCGGTACTCTTCCACGAAAAGCCATTTGCCGGTGTCAACGGATCAGGGAAACATAATAATTGGTCGCTGAGTACCGATACAGGCGTGAATCTGCTAAGCCCGGGCACTACGCCCATGAAGAATCTCCAGTTTCTCACATTCTTCGTAAATACCATCAAAGCGGTGGATACGTATGAGGAATTGTTAAGAGCTTCCATTACCTCGGCAAGTAATGATCATAGATTGGGTGCCAATGAAGCTCCCCCACCTATTATATCCATTTTTATCGGGAAGCAATTAAGTGATGTACTGGACGAATTGGAGGGTGTTTCTAAAGGGAAGTTGTCACCACAGGAAAAAACCGAACTCAAATTAAATGTAGTCGGTAAAATTCCTGAAATACTATTGGACAATACGGATAGGAACCGGACATCGCCCTTTGCGTTCACTGGAAATAAGTTTGAGATGAGAGGAGTTGGGGCCAAGACGAATTGTGCCAAGCCAATGACCATGCTCAATACAATAATGGCAAAGCAGCTTACCGATTTTAAAAAAGAAGTCGATGCCTTGATCGATAAGAAAAAGCTGAAAAAGGACGAAGCAGTTTTCAATGTATTGAGGGAATATATCAAAACGTCAAAGCGCATCCGTTTCGAAGGAGATGGCTACGGTGTTGAATGGCAGGAAGAAGCCCGAAGAAGAAAACTTAGCTACAATAAAAATACCCCCGAAGCACTACAGGTAATCACATCAAAAGAGAGTTTTGAACTTTTCAAACAGATGGATGTGATGAGCGAAGTGGAACTTAAAGCACATAAAGAAGTAGAATTGGGAGCCTACATATTCCATATTCAGATAGAAGGACGTGTGCTGGGAGAAATGGTGTACAACCATATTATTCCTGCTGCAGTAAAATATCAAAATGTGCTATTGGAAAATATTCATGGGTTAAAAGAGGTGTATGGAGCTGCCCATAAAAAAGTAGCAGAAAGCCAATTAAATATCTTGGAGCAAATTGGGGAGCACATTGTAGAGATTAAAAAGCTAACCGATGAAATGGCAGATGCTCGCAAACGAGCCAATGGTATGTCCGTCGTAGATAAAAAGGCTCAGGCTTATTGCAATAATGTAAGACCTTATTTTGAAAAGATCCGGGAACATTCCGATAAATTGGAGAAATTGATTGCCGATGAATTTTGGCCGTTTACCAAATACCGCGAAATGTTGTTTTCCAAATAGAAAATATACCATCAACGAAAAGACGGAAAGCGTATCAATAAATTGAAGCCTTTCCGTTATTTTTGCCCAAACCATTCATATGTCATCGGATACCAGTAAAAGATATGCCCAACGAGGTGTTTCGGCCTCCAAAGAAGATGTGCACAACGCCATCAAGAATATTGATAAAGGATTGTTTCCCCAAGCGTTCTGTAAAATTGTTCCCGATTATTTAACAGGTAGTAAAGACCATTGTTTGGTAATGCATGCCGACGGTGCAGGAACCAAATCCTCTTTGGCATACATGTACTGGAAAGAAACGGGAGATATTTCGGTTTGGAAAGGTATTGCCCAAGATGCACTTATTATGAACGTGGACGATTTAATTTGTGTAGGTGCTACCGATAACATCATGCTCTCATCAACCATCGGGCGTAACAAAAACCTGATTCCGGGTGAGGTGATCTCGGCCATTATAAATGGTACAGAAGAACTCATTTCCGATTTGGACAAACATGGTATCACTATTCGTTCCACAGGAGGTGAGACCGCAGATGTTGGCGATTTGGTCCGTACCATTATCGTTGATTCCACGGTAACCGCTCGAATGGAGCGAAAAAAGGTGATCGACAATGCCAATATCCAAGCAGGGGATGTGATTGTTGGGTTGGCTTCCTTTGGAAAAGCGAGTTACGAAACAGAATATAATGGTGGAATGGGGAGTAATGGATTAACCTCTGCCAGACACGATGTATTCTCCAAGTACCTAGCGGAAAAATATCCCGACAGTTTTGATGCATCGGTTCCAGAAGAATTGGTATATTCTGGAAATATAAAATTAACTGATCAAGTGCCCGATTCACCCCTTGATGCAGGTAAATTAGTGCTTTCTCCAACAAGGACATACGCTCCCATCATTAAAAAAGTATTGGAACAATATACTTCCAAAGACATACACGGTATGGTGCATTGCAGTGGGGGAGCACAGACCAAGATTCTTCATTTTGTGGAAAACCTGCATATCATTAAAAATAATTTGTTTTCAATTCCGCCTTTGTTCAAATTGATTCAAGAACAATCCGGTACCGATTGGAAAGAAATGTATCAAGTTTTTAATTGTGGACACCGTATGGAATTATATGTGAATGAGGAGGTTGCAGAGGAAATCATGGCTATTTCCAATAGTTTTGACGTGGACGCCCAAATCATAGGTCGTGTGGAAGCTGCAGAAACGAAGAAATTGACCATTCAGAGCCAGTATGGTAAGTTTGAATATTAGCATACGATTTACTCGGAAATAGCGTTCTTATTTATAAACCTCACGCTATGGAAAGAAAAGAGTTCTTAAGAAGTTTGGGAGCAGGTGCAGCCTTTGCTCTTACATTTCCCTGTTTACAAGGATGTTCCAAGGATGGAGAGTTGGAAACTTTTCCAGTATCTCAAGGAATCGATTTTACTATAGATTTAAATTCTCAAGAAGCGGCCCCATTGGATGATAATGGAGGGTTTATATCAGTTAAGTCTTCTCAAAATCTTAAATATTTGGATGTTGTTATAGCTAGAAACCTAGAAGGAAATCTTATTGCAGCCAGTAAAATTTGTAGTCATCAAGGAACTGAGGAAATAAGGTTTATCACAGAAGATGGAGGTGTATTTCATTGTTCGACCCATCAATCAAGATTTGCTCAGGATGGAACATCTCTCAATTTGAGTACTACAAGTAACCCATTAAAAATATTTAATACAGAACTCGACGGTTCTATATTAAGGGTATATGAATAGTTTTTGAGTCCCAAATTTTATGAAATATATAATCTACATTGTGTTATTTGCATGTGCCGGTATGCTACAGGCCCAAGAATGGCAAGAAAATTTTGATGATGCACTTTCCAAGGCAGCTGTTGAGGACAAGCCGATTATACTGGTCTTTTCAGGATCGGATTGGTGCGCACCCTGTATCCGGTTAAAAAAACACATATTCGATAGCGAGGAGTTCAAAGCTTATGCTTCTGAGCATTATGTAATGTACTACGCCGATTTTCCCCGAAAAAAGAAAAATCAACTACCTCAGGATAAATTAAATGTGAACAAATCTTTGGCAGAAAAGTATAACCCAAAAGGTTATTTTCCCTTGGTTGTGGTTATGGATAGCGATAAACAAGTGTTGGGTACTACCGGTTTTGTGGCACGCACCAAACCTGAGAAATATATAAAGACGCTTAACAAGTTCCTTAAATGAAAGTGTTCACGGCTCTTTTGTGCGGTTTTTTTTGTTTGCTTTCCTACGGGCAAGCAAGACAGGATTATGTAACTGTAAAAAAAGAGCTAAAACTAATGGGGACTCGCTTTGAGATTACCGTGGTGGCCCTCAACGAGGAAATAGGATATATAAATATAGATGAGGCCGTATCGGAAATTGAACGTATTGAAAGGATTATATCATCTTGGAATAAAGATTCAGAAACATCTTTGATCAATATAAATGCAGGTATCAAACCTGTGAGGGTGAGCAAAGAATTGTTCGACCTGATCGAGCGATCCATCAAAATATCTGAAATTACGGATGGTGCTTTTGACATTACCTATGCCTCCATGGATGAGATTTGGAAATTTGACGGTACCATGGATAAAGTCCCCACCGAGGATGAGATAAATAAGTCCGTTTCAAAAGTCGGTTATCAAAAAATTCAGATGGATAAGCTTAATCAAACCGTGTTTTTACCTGAAAAGGGTATGCATATTGGATTTGGTGCCATAGGAAAAGGGTACGCTGCGGATAAGGCCAAAGAACTACTGGTATCCAAAGATGTCCGAGGCGGAATCATCAATGCCTCTGGAGACCTTACCACTTGGGGAACCAAAGTAACGGGTGAAAAATGGTTGGTCGGAATTGCCAACCCACTGAGCAAGGATAAAGTGTTTGGCTGGTTGCCCGTTATTGAGTCTTCTGTTGCAACATCGGGTAATTATGAAAAATATATTGTGCTAGATGGGGAAAAATATTCTCACATTATCGATCCTCGAACTGGTTTTCCCATTAAAGGGATACATAGCGTTTCAATTTTTGCTAAACAAGCTGAATTATGTGATGCCTTGGCTACTGCAGTTTTTATTATGGGTAGGGATGTTGGCCTTCATATGATCAATCAAATTAATGGAGTTGAGGCTGTTGTGGTAGATGGGGAAAATAAAGTTCATCGAAGTTCGGGCATAGTGTTCGATATGAATTAGTACATTTAAAGTATGGAAAAAGCGTTTTATTTGTTGCTGCTTTTGATTTTTTCGAGTTCGTGTGTGGCCGTGCGTGAGTACGACAAGGTTTACCTGAACGATGAGGAGATGCAATTGAGTGCAAGGGCGGATGAGCGGTTCGAGACCAATTTCCATATTTACAGAGAAGCTTCTGCTGGTGCCAATGGTGGCAAAACAGGGGGCGGATGTGGATGTAATTGAATGAGAACTTCAAATGATTAATTTAAAAAAAATGTTTGTCCAGATTTTGCCATAAACAAAATTTTCGTCAACCTGAACTTGTTTCAGGTTCTCATTTGGCTTTTGATAACTAGGGTAATGAGATTCCGAAATAAATTCGGAATGACGTACAAAAGGAGATTATTACAGATAGCGAGTATTCAATATTTAAAAAACCTCATGACCCAGTTGTCCAAGTCCTCAAAATCATGCCTCGTAATATTGTTTTTTATGGCGATGTTCATTGGATGGAGTCAGCAAGGTGACACCTCATATAAACAAAGGGTATTGGAAACAAGCGAAGTTGATTTACTCTTCAGTTATTATAACCAAGATGGACAGAACGCCGCGGTAACGGGTGGTGAAGGTACTGAGGAATTGACCGATGCTACCTCGAGCTTGGTTATACGAATGCCCATGAACGAAGATGATATATTGACAATTGATGTTGGTCTATCCGCTTATACTTCGGCTTCATCAAGTAATGTAAATCCTTTGGATGGTGGTCTTAATGTCACACCTTTTGACGCTTCCTCAGGTGAATCGAGAAAAGATTTACTCGTGTATATCAACCCCAGTTACCAACATAGTTCCAATGATCGTAACTCAATATGGAGTGCCAATGCCTATTTTTCATCCGAGTATGATTATTTTTCGATTGGTGTTGGAGGTAGTTATACCAAATTGTTCAACGAAAAGAATACAGAAATCACCCTGAGCGGTAATGTGTTTTTGGATAAATGGAACTCACAGTACCCGATTGAATTGACAGATGGTTTTTTTGACAGCAGAGCTACTGGAAATGGTACTTATAATCCAATTTTTTCAGAATTTGAGGACGAAAAACGAAATTCCTATTCCCTTTCGCTAAGCTTTTCACAGATTTTGAGCACAAAAATGCAAGGCGCCCTTTTCATGGATGTAGTTTCCCAGAACGGATTGTTGAGCACTCCGTTCCAACGGGTATATTTCTCGGATTTTGAAGATTTTTATATTGATGATTTTCAGTTGGCGGACAATGTGGAGCAATTACCGGATAATCGATTTAAAATTCCTGTTGGCGGTCGTCTGAATTATTATTTAAATGATTTGGTGGTGTTGCGTTCGTACTATCGTTTTTATTGGGACGATTGGGGAATAAGTTCGCATACGGCCAGTTTGGAAGTTCCATTCAAACTTACCGATAAGTTTACCTTGTACCCAACTTACCGATACTATACCCAAACTGCGGCCGACTACTTCTACCCAAAAGAGCAGGCACTGTCCACGTATGATTTCTATACTTCCGACTATGATCTTTCAGGGTATAACGCCCATCAATATGGGATAGGGGTGCAGTACAAGGATATTTTCACCAGTACCAGTCTGCTTAATTTTGGGTTGAAAACCATCAACCTCCGTTTTAGTCAATATGACCGTAGTGATGGCCTCAATGCGTTCATTGTTACCTTGGGAACTACTTTTGTTGGTAACTGACCACATTGGGCAGTAAAATAATCCAACTAAAAAATCGTAAATTCGCATTCCTATTAGGTGGATTGATTTATGCTAGACAAACTCAACATAGTAAAACAGCGTTTTGATGAGGTATCGGACCTTATCATTCAGCCCGACATTATATCGGACCAAAAACGCTACGTAAAGCTGAACAAGGAGTACAAAGATTTAAAGTTGCTCAGCGATAAACGCGACGAATACATCACCCTTACCAATAATATCCAAGAAGCAGAAGAAATTATTTCCGATGGCAGTGATGCTGAAATGTTGGAAATGGCGAAAATGCAATTGGATGAGGCAAAGAGTGCCTTGCCCAAGTTGGAAGAAGAAATAAAATACCTGTTGATTCCCAAAGATCCAGAGGATGAAAAGAATGTGGTGATGGAAATCAGAGCAGGAACCGGAGGTGATGAAGCCAGTATTTTTGCCGGCGACCTATTCCGTATGTATACCAAATATTGTGAATCCAAAGGTTGGAAGACCAATGTTATTGATTTAAGTGATGGAACCAGTGGTGGATTCAAGGAAATCCATTTTGAAGTAAACGGCGATGATGTGTACGGAACACTTAAGTTTGAAGCGGGAGTACATCGCGTACAACGTGTGCCACAAACAGAGACACAGGGTAGGGTGCACACAAGTGCTGCTACCGTAATGGTAATTCCCGAAGCAGAAGAATTTGATGTTCAGATAGACCCAAAGGATGTTCGTATAGATTATTTCTGTTCATCAGGACCTGGTGGACAATCGGTGAATACGACATATTCAGCAGTGCGTTTGACCCACGAACCTACAGGTATTGTAGCGCAATGTCAAGATGAAAAATCCCAGCACAAAAACAAGGATAAGGCATTTAAAGTGCTTCGTTCACGTTTGTACGATATGGAACTCGCCAAAAAACAGGCGGAAGATGCTGCTAAACGTAATTCACAAGTAAGTAGTGGTGACCGTTCTGCCAAAATCCGTACATACAACTATCCACAAGGCAGGGTTACCGACCACAGAATAGGTCTGACTCTCTATGATTTACAGAACATTATCAATGGAGATGTCCAAAAAATAATTGATGAGTTGATGTTGGTGGAAAACACTGAAAAACTTAAAGAAGCGTCGGAGATATTTTAATCTTTTAAACTAACTTCCAGTACGATCGAGAGCATTTCAACATGAAGATAGAAGATTTAATTGCCCAAATACATCAAAAAAAATCGTTTCTCTGTGTTGGTCTCGACACAGATTTGGATAAAATTCCAGAACATCTTCTAAAAGAAGAAGATCCCATTTTTGCTTTCAACAAAGCCATTATCGATGCAACACATTCCTATTGTGTGGCCTACAAGCCTAATATTGCATTTTATGAAGCATACGGTATACAAGGTTGGAAAGCCTTGGAGCGTACCATGGAGTATTTGAATGCAAATTATCCAGAAATGTTTACGATTGCCGATGCCAAACGGGGTGATATTGGAAATACATCCACGCGTTATGCCAAGGCTTTCTTTGAGACTATGGATTTTGATTCAATCACGATTGCTCCCTATATGGGCAAGGACTCAGTAGAACCCTTTTTAGAGTTTGAGGATAGGCATACGATTTTATTGGTGTTGACTTCAAACAAAGGAGCTTTTGATTTTCAGACCAAAAGTGTGGATGGACAGGAATTATATAAAGAAGTATTGTCCATATCAAAAACCTATAAAGGGTCGGAAAGATTAATGTATGTTGTGGGAGCCACAAAGGCTACTTATCTTCAGGATATCCGAAAAATTGTTCCTGAAAGTTTTTTATTGGTTCCAGGTGTAGGTGCGCAAGGAGGAAGTTTGCAGGAAGTTTGCAAATACGGAATCACCAAAGATGTAGGTTTGTTGGTGAACTCCTCAAGAGGTATTTTGTATGCCTCAACAGGTTCGGATTTTGATGAAACCGCAGCGAAAAAGGCACACGAAATCCAGCAGGAAATGGAACTGGAGCTGGCAAAACTTACGTAATGCTTAAGCTAAGCTCTCTAAAACCTTTTTGATGCTTTGCGCTTTTCTTTTAAAGAATTCACCTAACTGATTATCTTTTCCCGAAACATTGGCAGCTTTTTCCATAAAGTTGTTGTGCATTACTTCCAAAACTGATGCTGCTTGACTTAAACCGGTGATTGGTGTAACTGCCCCAACTTTGCAATACTGATTATTCATAGCTTTCAAATATTTTATAACAAAGATACGTTCAAAAAGATCTGATGGATTACGGGATATGGTGGTATACATCTAGAAATGAGGTAATTTATCTAAAATTTAACGTATGACCGTGGTTTTAGCTAACTACATACATTTTATTCTGAATAAACCTGAAACTATCTTTTAGTTGGTTGTGCTTATAAATAGATGTGTTTCTTCTCTTAAAACCATGTTTTGTTTTCATACATAGTTAGGGCTATTTTGTAGAAATGGGGATAGTGCAAATAAAAATGGTTTGTTCTACAATCATTGTGCATTTGACTTTTGGATGGAAGCATGCGGGAGGGTGATTTTTGTAAAGTTCAGAAACAAAAAAAACCGGTGAAATTCACCGGTTTTAAACTAACTAACTCAAAAAAATGCTAACTCAGATAACTTGTACAAAAATCAAGTTTAACCTTCAGGTCAAGGTTAATTTAACTTTAGGATTTTGTTATAATTATTCTTGATTATTGAGTTTATAACGCTCTCGTTTATAGGTTATTGTGTTTTTGCTAAAAAATTATGATTAATCTTGAAGAGCAAACACCTTTTTTAACAAATCTGTTGATCTTGATGAGACTTTATTCCTAATTTCCTGTTCTTCTACAGCAATCATGGTAAATACACCTTCTAATGCTTGGTCGGTTGTATAATCTGTTAAATCAGGATTTACATTATTGGTCAAGGGCAAGTTGTTGTACTTGGTAATGATATTGCTCCATATTTTGTCTGCTCCTACTTTTTCAAAAGAGCTTTTGATCACAGGGTTGAACTTATTATATAATTGTGTTTTGGTTGCCTGCTCCAAATATTGTGTGGCAGCATTGTTATTGCCCAACAAAATTTGTTTGGCATCATTAAAAGTAATTCCCTTAACGGCATCAACAAAAATGGGGGTAGCTTCCGCAACAGCATCTTCAGCAGCACGATTGATTATTTTCAAACCTTCGTCCGCCAAACTTGATAATCCAATATCACGAAGGGTCTTGTCTACCTTTTGTAATTCTTCGGGCAGCATAATTTTAACAAGTTCGTTACTGTAAAACCCATTTTCGCTGGTTAATTTCTCAACTTGTTTTTCTATACCCAAATTCAAGGCTTCACGCAAGCCTTGTGCAATTTGGTCATTTCCTATTGCAGTAGTTCCCTGGGGTAATTGGTCTACAACTTGTTGTAATTCTGCACATCCTACAAGTTGCAATGCTAAAACGCATAGCAGTAATCTTTTCATTGATAAAATTTTTAATTTGTGGCGAAAATAATTCTAATACCTAATTAATAGGGGGATTTTACAGACTTTTAGATGAAATCGATTCAATTTTACTGCCCAAATCACTAACTCACTTCCTTTTACGGTGTTATTAGACTTTTTTATTAAGCGGATAATGTCATAGGGCTATCATTTACAAAAATTTCTAAAACTTCACCCTTATCAATGTCGAATTTTGGACCATCTTTTGTAACCGTAATTTTGATCACACGATTTCTAAAATTGATTTTAAAGGAATACATTTCCCATTGGTCGGGAATATGAGGTGAAAAGGAAAGCTTTCCATCTTTTATCCGCATACCGCCAAAACCTTCCACAATACTCATCCAGGTTCCTGCCATGGAGGTAATGTGCAACCCTTCTTCCACCTCTTTGTTATAATCGTCCAAATCTAAGCGAGAGGTCCTCAAATAAAAAGTATAGGCTTGGTCCATGCGGTTCAATTTTGCTGCTTGTATGGCATGCACACATGGCGAAAGTGATGATTCGTGAACCGTATAGGACTCATAAAAATCAAAATGTTTTTCCAATTCCTCATTGGTAAAATGGTCTTCAAAAAAGTAAAAGCCCTGTAACGTATCTGCTTGTTTTATGTATGGTGAACGAAGGATTCGATCCCAGCTCCAATGTTGGTTGATAGGTCGTTCTTTTGGATCAAGATCCACCACACGAACCAAATCTTTGTCCAAAAAACCATCTTGTTGTAAATAAATTCCGTGCGCTTCGGAATAAGGGAAGTACATTTGGTCGGCCACCTTTTTCCATAAGCCTGTTTCGTCGTTGGTCAACTTAGTTTTCTCTAAAACTCTCTTATAATCGTTTGGATGTTCCTGTTGCACGTACTCCAATTGCTCCAATGTGTAATCCAAACACCATTTAGCAATGTAATTGGTGTACCAATTGTTGTTTACATTGTTTTCATATTCGTTGGGCCCAGTTACTCCCAACATTACATATTTGTTTTGATGGGCGGACCAATTGACTCTTTGTTGCCAAAAACGGGCGATTCCAATAAGAACTTCCAATCCCATTTCTGGAATGTAAGTGTAGTCCTGGGTATATCGGGTATAATTGAAAATGGCATATGCAATAGCACCGTTTCTATGGATTTCCTCAAAAGTGATTTCCCATTCGTTGTGGCATTCTTCACCGTTCATGGTAACCATAGGGTAGAGCGCGGCTCCATTTTTAAAACCGAGCTTTCCGGCGTTCTCAATGGCCTTCTCTAAATGGTTATAGCGATACTTGAGTAATTTTCGAGCTATTTCCTGATTTTTGGTTGCCATATAAAAAGGAATACAATAAGCCTCGGTGTCCCAATACGTGCTTCCTCCATATTTTTCACCAGTGAACCCTTTAGGGCCAATATTCAAACGGGAATCTGTACCGGTGTAAGTTTGGTTCAATTGGAAAATATTGAACCGGATGCCTTGTTGGGCTTTCACGTCGCCTTCTATGGTAATGTCGCTCATTTCCCAGATGGACGCCCACGCTTTTTTCTGTTCTTCCAGTAATGCATCAAATCCAATCGAAGACACTTGGTCCAGTGTGGTGTTCGCAGCTTCTATTAATTTATTGGCATCATGATTTCTATCAACGGTATACCCACCATATTTAATCAAGCTGACCTTTTCTCCTTTTTTGGCTTTTCGAGCAAATTCAAAACCAATGGTAAGTTCTTCTTTACTTTGGGCGCTAGGTTTCTCTACCAAAGCATCCTCATGAATCAAATAGGCTTGCATAAAAGTACACACATTAAAATGTGTTTTCATGGTATGCGATTCTATAAATGCCCTGTTTTTATCTGATTCAACTTTGGTCGTGTTCCAAAATTTATCATCCCAGTTACTGTCTTCATTGGTGATGCCTGCGTCAATGTATGGTTTAAAAAGTATCTCTGCATCAGCATTTAGTGGAGTGACCTCAAATTTGATTGCTCCAACTTCATCATGGGACAGGCTCAAAAATCGCGTAGCTGTAACTTCTATTTCAATATTATTGGGTGTGGTGGCTCTAAAGTTTCTGCGGTACCACCCTTCTTTCATATTAAGTTCCCTCTTAAAATTTTTGATGTTGGTGCAAGTGGCCAAATCCAAGGGTGTACCGTCGATGCTTACATCAATACCAATCCAATTTGGGGCGTTCAGTACCTTGGCAAAGTATTCTGGATAGCCATTTTTCCACCACCCCACACGGGTTTTATCAGGATAGTAAACTCCGGCGATATAGCTGCCTTGAAAAGTTGCCCCCGAATATGATTCTTCAAAATTGGCGCGCTGCCCCATAGCTCCGTTTCCTATACTGAAAAGGCTCTCGGAAGATTTAACACGTTCCTTGTCAAATCCTTCTTCAATAATGCTCCACGGGTTGGGTTGTATATAGTCTTGATTCATTTTAGGATCGATATTTTAATGGCATGTTCATACCTATTGATTATAAGATACATAATCTTTAATTATGAAAAAATCACGGTTTTATTATTATATACCATGGTTTTGCGTGCTACGTGAAGCTGTACGGCTCTGGACAACACAATTCGTTCCAAATCTCTTCCTTTTGCAATAAAATCTTTTACCGAATGTGTGTGCGAAACTGTAGTGACATCTTGCTCAATAATGGGGCCGGCATCCAAATCCTCAGTGACATAATGGCTAGTGGCACCAATAATTTTAACCCCTCGTTCAAAAGCAGCATGATAGGGCTTGGCTCCAGCAAAAGCAGGCAAAAATGAATGGTGGATATTGATGATTTTCTGTGGATAAATGTCTATCAGTTTAGGTGATACTATTTGCATATATCTGGCCAATACTATAAAATCTACATCGTACTTTTTTAATAATTCCAGTTGCTTGTTTTCAGCCTCAATTCTATTTTGTTTGGTTACGGGAATATGGAAATAAGGTATGCCAAATTGTTCTGCAACATATTCAAGGTCCATATGGTTGCTCAAAATAAAAGGAATTTCGACTGATAGCTCCCCTGAATTATATCGACTCAATAAATCGTACAGACAATGATTGTACTTTGAAACAAAAATGGCCATTTTAGGTTTATATTCATCAGTGTATGCATCCCATGTCATATTAAAACCAGTAGCCAACTCTTTTTTAAAACCCTTTTTAAAGGTGGATAGGTCAATAGTTTCCTCGAACTCACTTTTCAAACGCATAAAAAATACACCGGCCTGTTTATCCACATGTTGATCAAGGTATACAACATTTCCTTTTTGTTGATGGATAAAAGTGGTTACGGAGCGAATAATTCCCGATTGATCCGGGCAATTTATAACAATGGTCAGGTTCATGGAGTGGGTTTGAGCGGGTAAAATTATGATATTCAAAAAAGGAAGCCCAAACTTTTATTATTTTTTGTATAATCTTAATCAAAATTAATTTTTCATTGCCTTTTTCGTAAATTGCATTGCAAATTTTCACCTTTTATTGCAGATGGAACAAAAAAAGCCCTATCAGCCCAAACATAAAATTCGAATTGTAACTGCAGCTTCGTTGTTCGATGGTCACGATGCAGCCATTAATATTATGAGAAGAATTATCCAGGCCACGGGTGTGGAAGTAATTCATTTGGGTCATGATAGGAGTGTAGCCGAGGTTGTTGACTGTGCCATTCAAGAGGATGCGAATGCAATTGCAATCACCTCCTACCAAGGTGGGCACAACGAGTATTTTAGGTATATGTTCGATTTGCTTAGGGAAAGAGGAGCGGAACAGATCAAGATTTTTGGCGGTGGAGGCGGTGTAATCCTTCCAGCGGAAATAAAAGAACTGATGGATTACGGTATTGAACGAATATATTCTCCGGACGATGGCCGTGAAATGGGGCTACAAGGCATGATCAATGATTTAGTGGAGCGTTGCGATGCAGCTGTCCCGGATTTAAACCTTGCGAAAGGAAAATCTGTGGAGAACGAATTGGAAGAAAAACATGCCAATACCTTGGCAAGATTGATTTCCTTGGCGGAGAACCGGCACGAGGAATTCGAAAAATATCAATCATCGATTCAAAAAAGACAGGGTAATGTACCTGTTTTGGGAATTACGGGAACCGGAGGAGCAGGAAAATCCAGTTTAGTGGATGAACTGGTCCGTAGGTTTTTGCTGGACTTTCCGGATAAGCACATCGGGATAATTTCCGTTGATCCATCAAAAAGAAAAACTGGCGGTGCGCTCTTGGGAGATAGAATCCGAATGAACGCCATTAATAATGATAGGGTATATATGCGTTCCTTGGCCACACGCCAATCCAATTTGGCCTTGTCCAAGTATGTTTCCGAAGCTGTTGAAGTGCTAAAGGCCGCTAAATATGACTTGATTGTTCTGGAAACTTCTGGAATTGGGCAGTCCGACACTGAAATATTGGAGCATAGCGATGTGTCTCTTTATGTGATGACGCCCGAATTTGGTGCCGCTACACAATTGGAGAAAATTGATATGTTGGATTTTGCCGATATCGTTGCCATAAATAAGTTTGATAAACGGGGAGCACTCGATGCGCTACGCGATGTTAAAAAGCAATATGCTCGTAATCACGGGTTATGGCATGCCAAGGAAGATGAACTGCCTGTTTTTGGAACTATTGCTTCCCAGTTTAACGACCCAGGGATGAACAATCTTTATAAAATGGTGATGGACACCCTTGTGAAAAAAGCGGATTCCGGTTTAAATTCCACCGTTGAGGTGACCCAGGTAATGGCAGAAAAAATTTATGTAATTCCACCATCTCGAACACGCTATCTTTCGGAAATAGCTGAAAGTAACAGGGATTATGATACAAATGCCAAGAAACAAGCGGCGGTGGCGCAAAAGCTTTATGGAATCTTTTTAACGTTGGCCTCTGTATTGGGAATAGATCAAGAAAAAGCGGAGGATTTGCTTTTGGACAAATCTGGAATAGATGAGGATGCACTTGAATCAAATATTACAAACGATGACTCCAAAGAATTGACGAATCTGCTCATCAAAGAGTTCGATAGGGTAAAAATGCACTTAAACCCACATCATTGGGAAACTATCTTAACATGGAGAGAAAAAGTAAATCGATATAAGACTGATACCTATTCCTTTAAGGTCCGAGATAAAGAAGTAAAGATAAAAACCCATACCGAATCGTTGTCGCACAGTCAGATACCTAAAGTGGCACTGCCCAAATACAAAGCTTGGGGCGATATTTTACAATGGATCTTGCAGGAAAATGTTCCTGGGGAATTTCCATATACCGCTGGTCTGTATCCATTCAAAAGAGAAGGGGAGGACCCAACTCGTATGTTTGCGGGTGAAGGTGGTCCAGAACGCACAAACCGACGTTTCCACTACGTGAGCATGGATATGCCAGCGAAGCGTTTATCGACTGCTTTTGACTCCGTAACATTGTACGGGAACGACCCAGACCATCGCCCGGATATCTATGGAAAAATAGGGAACGCAGGGGTTTCCATTTGTTGTTTGGACGATGCCAAAAAGTTATATTCCGGTTTTGATTTAAGTAGTCCGATGACCTCAGTTAGCATGACCATAAATGGTCCTGCACCAATGCTTCTGGCCTTTTTTATGAATGCTGCCATTGACCAAAACTGCGAAAAATATATCAAAGAAAATGGTCTGGAGAAAGAAGTTGTAAATAAAATCAAAACCATTTTTAATGATAAGGGCATAGAGCAACCGCAATATTACGGTGAGCTTCCTGAAGGAAACAATGGACTGGGTTTGATGCTTTTAGGGATTACTGGCGACCAAGTACTACCGATAAAAGTGTACGAGGAAATAAAAGCAAATACCCTTAACCAAGTTCGCGGAACAGTACAAGCCGATATCTTAAAAGAAGACCAAGCACAGAATACTTGTATTTTTTCTACCGAGTTTGCACTTAGGTTAATGGGTGATGTGCAGGAGTATTTTATAGAACAACAAGTGCGTAATTTTTATTCTGTATCCATATCGGGCTATCATATTGCCGAGGCTGGGGCCAATCCTATTACACAATTGGCTTTTACGCTTTCCAATGGATTTACCTATGTGGAATATTATTTGAGTCGAGGCATGGATATCAACAAATTTGGTCCCAACCTCTCATTTTTCTTTTCTAACGGAGTGGACCCGGAATATGCGGTTATTGGTCGAGTAGCTCGACGTATCTGGTCAAAAGCCTTAAAAGAAAAATATGGTGCAAACCCACGGGCACAGATGTTGAAATATCATATCCAAACTTCGGGAAGAAGTCTGCATGCCCAAGAAATTGATTTTAACGATATCCGAACCACGCTACAAGCATTGTATGCGATTTACGATAATTGTAACTCACTGCACACCAATGCTTATGATGAGGCTATTACCACACCGACCGAGGAATCGGTGCGTAGGGCTATGGCTATCCAGTTGATCATCAATAAAGAACTGGGGTTGGCTAAAAATGAAAACCCGATACAAGGGTCATTCATAATTGAAGAGTTGACCGATTTGGTAGAAGAGGCGGTTTTAATGGAGTTTGATAGAATTACGGAACGTGGTGGTGTGCTAGGCGCAATGGAAACCATGTATCAGCGGTCTAAAATTCAAGAGGAAAGTCTTCATTATGAAACTCTCAAACATTCAGGGGAGTATCCTATAATTGGTGTGAATACATTTTTGAGTTCCAAAGGATCACCTACAATTCTTCCTGCGGAAGTGATTCGAGCTACCGAAAGTGAAAAAGAAAATCAAATAAAAACATTGAGGAATCTTCATAATAGAGAAGAGCGAAAAGCTAAAGAACAGTTGAGTGAGCTGCAGCAGGCAGCTACGAACAATACAAACGTTTTTGAGAAATTAATGGAGGCTTCCAAGTATTGCTCGTTAGGCCAAATTACGGAAGCATTGTTCCAAGTAGGAGGGCAATACCGTAGAAATATGTAGGTATGCTAATCGTTTTTGTGGTTCAAGGATTTTCTCCATTTTTTAAAGGAAACCCTGAAAATTCTAATCTCTTTACGAAGGAGATTAAGATATTCTTTTTCTTTGACACCGTCCCTTTCAAGTCCATTGCAATAAGCTAAAATGTTACGGGTCATAATATTTACGTAGGAAAGGCTCCTCATTCGAGAGTTATGGCAATTGCTAAGAGCCGCTTGTTCCACTTCTTTAGTGATTAGGTCTGCATCAACCAATAATGATTTGGAAATATCGTCTCGAAAAGAATCAATTTTACGAAAGGACAGTATTTCCCTGTTTTGTGTAAAATAAGCCGCAACAGCTTCGCTCATGTCGCGTAGCGCCAAAGATTTACGATATACACCTAAAGAGTTAAGAGAATTTCTCTCCATTTTTAACAGCAATTTTCTATTATAAAATTACGCACGAAATAAATTTTTTTACTTTTGTTAATAAGGTTAACATTCGATTTTACTTTTAAAAACAAAAAAATATCGATAAATTACTTTTAATATGAAGATAGATGACTTGAATTGGCAAATATTGAATCATTTGCAGCATAATGCAAGGGAATCTTTTGCCAATATTGGTAGAAAAATTGGCTTAACACCGCCAGCTGTGGCAGAGCGTGTAAAAAAGATGGAAGACCTTGGAATTATTGAGCATTATGGTACGGATATTTCCTATGTTGAGGCAGGTTATCAGTTAAAGGCCATTATTATGCTTCGTGCCTTTATGGGGAAACTCAAACCATTTCTGGATAAGGTCAAAACTTTTCAGGAAGTGGTTAATTGTTACAGAATTACAGGTAACGAGAATATTATAATGGAGGTTGTACTTCGAGATCAATCCCATTTGGAAAAGTTCATCGATGAACTTATTGTGTACGGTGAATGTAGAACCCATATTGTACTTTCCAGTGTTGTTGGCAATGCACCTATCAAAAAAAGCAAGGTAGGTAAATGGCCAATGGAATAATTTGATGATTACCCAGTAAACTTTGGCTAGATTTTTGATTAAATTCAATTATGAGAAAAAGATATTTGTTACCGCTTCTGACTATTTTCTGTACAATTTCAGTCTTTTCCCAACAAATAGTTTTAAAAAAAGGAGAGATGGTCGAAGACCTATCGGTAAATGATTCAACCGAAAATACCTATTCCATTTACGTTCCCAAACAATTTTCAATGGACAAAAAATGGCCATTGCTCATGGTCTTTGATGCCGAGGGAAAAGAGAAAAGTGCGCTTTCTATGTTTGTAATGGCAGCTGAGAATGAAGGGTATGTTTTGGTTGCACCTAAATTGGTTGATAGTGTTTCTTTGACCAAGAATATGGTGATGACCAGTAACACCATACAAAAAATCACCAGTATGTTGCCAATTCATGGAGACCGTATTTATGTGGCAGGAGAAGACTCAGGAGGGCAGTTTGCTAGCCTAGTTCCAGTGCTGGTTAAAGGTGTGAACGGTGTCATGTCAATTGGGGCCTCTTTAGCCAATAGTGAACTCCTTAATATGAAGCGATCCTTTCATTTTGTGGGTATCGTAAACAAGGAAAACTATAATTACCCTTTTATGCTTGCCGATGCCAAACTATTGGATAAATATAAGTTCCCTAATCAGGTTTTAATTTATGATGGGAATGGCGAATGGCCCGGGGTCTCATATATTCAAAAGGGCATGCAAATATTTACTTTGGATGCCATGGGGAGAAAATGGATTTCAAAAGATTCAACTTATATAGAAAAGGTATATTTAGAAGATCTGAAAAAGGTGAACCAATTAAAAAGTATTGGAGACTTGCTATGGGCTGAGCACCATATGACCCAAATGATGTCCATGTACGGAGCCTTGAAAAATATGGACTCTCTTAGGTCGGTACAGAAGGACTTGAGAAAGAGCAAAGAATACAAAGCAATGAAAAGGGCGGAGAATGCTGCATTTTTAAAAGAATCCATGCTCAAGGAAGATTACCAATATTATATGGAAGAGGATATTTACACTTATAATTTTAATAATCTAGGTTGGTGGATTTATCAAATGGGAGAAATAAACAAGTTCATTTCAGGTTCAAAGCCTTTTGAAATTCAAATGGGCCATCGATTAAATGGTTTTGTGAACGCAATGGCCGAGGATTATGTTAGTATGGTGCTTTCGGAAGAGGTGATTGACGAGGATGCCTTGGCATTTTTATATATGCTGAAAACTATTTTAGAGCCGGATAATTATGAGTTTTACTTGAAAACCATTTCCCTAAGTGCTAAAAATGATGATTTTGGCACCTCATTATTTTATTTGGAAGAACTGTTGAAAAAGGGCTTCAAGGATAAGGAAAAACTTTATGCACTTGAAGACACCGCATTGCTTCGGATAACACCTGAGTTTAATGAAATCGTTTCAAAATATTTTAATAATGCACGATACGATATCAAAATGGATGAAAATTGATTGGTAATCAAGATATAATCCCTTCCCAGTTTTAAGCTGTATTTTTGTACAAATTTCTCAAAATGAAATATGCTATTTTACTTTCGGCATTATTTTTAATGGCCTGTGGTCAAGGTAAAAAGTACCATGACCAAGAAGAAGTGGCCAACGCAGATTCCGACTTGGTGGCAGATATACTTAAATATCAAAAGCGGCAGAACGAAAGTTTCAAAGATCCTGATACATCACCGTTGCCTGATAAGTATAGAAAAGATTTTGAAGGGCTCGACTTTTTCGAGCCGGACACTACTTTTGTGGTGAAAGCTAGGTTTGAGCGCACTCCCGATGCGAAACCATTTTTTATGCCTTCAACTACGGACCTGCAGACTCAGGAAGTGGTTTACGGAATAGCGCATTTCACTCTAAATGAAACTAAATATCAATTGGAGGTGTACCAGAGTCTAGACTTGATTGAAGAAGAAGAGTTTGTAGATTATTTATTTTTACCTTTTCTGGATAATACCAACGGGGTAGAAACTTATGGTGGAGGTCGTTATATTGATTTATCCATTCCAGAAGGCGAAACTTTGATCATTGATTTCAATAAGGCATATAACCCTTACTGTGTATACAATAAAAAGTATTCCTGCCCTCTAGTGCCAAGGCAAAATTATTTGAGAACTAATGTGAGAGCAGGAATGAAAAATTTTATAATGGATTAAAAAAAGCCTTGAACTTATTCGAACAAGGCTTTTCATATTATTATTTCTAGGTTGGTTAGAAAGAATAAATGGCCGCGAACAACACAGAGGCCAAACTAGATGTTGGGGCCAAATCAGTGTCGATAAACGCATCTTCTGCAGAGCTATCCAATCTAATTTCTGGCTTAAGAATCAAATTTCCAATGGTAGCACTTCCTGTTAAAGTCAGGGCCAAAACGCTTCCATCACCATCAGCATCAGAACCAATGCTTGCAGAATCACCGAAGAAGTCACCTGTCATAAAGTATTCACCTCTAAGTCCTAGGCTAAAAGTATCAGAAACTGCATATTGCGGATACAAAGCAGCGCCGGTAAAAGAACCGCCATTGTCTTCTGCACTAAAATGAGCAGCGTTTATGCCCAAAAAGAATTCGTCGGAAAGATCAAATCCACCAGTATAGTCAACTTCAAAACCACCTTGACTGTACAAGAAGTTCAAGAATTGTCCGGAATATCCCAATTGAGCACCAACAGCATAATCTCCAGTTGGATTGAACTCGGTCAAATCCGTTGGGTTCATAACAGCAACCATGGCCGACCAATCGTTACCTAAATCAAAATCAGCCTTTAAACCTGTGTGGCTAAATGGTCCATAAGAAAATAAGTAAGAAGTACTGTAGTTAAAGTTAGCAGCTGGAGAAATTACCTCATACCCTAGAAACGTATTAAAGTTACCAAATGTAAGGGTGACATCTTCACTAACACTCCAATAAACGTACAGCTGATTAACAATATTACCGGTGGACGAGTACATAGGTGATGCGAAAATGGCATCTGTACCACGTGGTCCAAAAACCAAATCGGCTACGAAACCGACTTTCTCACCCTCGTAAGCGGCTATTACATTTGCCATACCCAAAGAGAATCCGGGAAGGTTGGCAAAAGATGATCCTGGGGCTATAGCCTCTTCATCGTTAGGGGCGGTTATATTTGCACGGTAATAAGCATCTACGGTTCCGCTAATGCTAAACTTTGGAGCTGTATCTTCATCTTGCGCAGAAACGGAAAATGTTAGCATTGAAATTATGGCGATGGTCAAAAATTTTCCGAAATTTGTATTCATAATCGTTTTCATATCATAATCATTTTAAGTTGCCCTTTTTGCGAAGGACAGTTAGTTGTTTAATTGTGAGTTTGATTGAAAAGGTTATTCAACGGAGCGTTTGGCAGAACGCTCCGTTTCCTTTTTCAGTATTTAATGTGAGTTTGGGACTATTTGTCCTGAGTTATATGTTCTGGATATGCTTCCACACCATGTTCGTGTATGTCCAAACCATCGGTTTCTTCCTCTTCAGAAACACGCAGTCCAATAGTCTTCTTTAAAATGAAAAGGACTATAAAGGAGGCAACAGCTGCCCAAATAATGTAGGCCAACGATCCATAGGTCTGAACCCATAGAAGTTTTCCGCTACCGCCGTACAATAATCCACCGTCTAGTGCAAATATTCCGATAAGTACAGTTCCCAAGAAACCACATACTCCATGAACGGATATGGCACCTACCGGGTCGTCTATCTTAAGTTTTTTATCTATAAACTCAATGGATAATACTACTACAAATCCACATAATAAACCAATGACAAGAGCTCCCCATGCGTTTACTGAACCACATCCAGCGGTAATACCTACTAAACCAGCCAAAGCCCCGTTCAGGGTCATGGAAATATCTGCCTTACCGTATCTGGCCCAAGTAAAGAAAAGTGCGGCAATGGCACCAATGGCGGCAGCAAGGTTAGTGTTTATGATAACGGCGGTAGCTCCAATGGTATCGTCTCCTCCCCAAGCTAATTGAGAGCCACCGTTAAAGCCAAACCATCCTAGCCAAAGAATCAATACACCCAAAGCTCCAAAAGCCATGTTGTGACCTGGTATTGCTTGCGCTTTTCCATCTACGTATTTGCCAATTCTTGGTCCTACCAAAATAGCGGCCACCAATGCGGCGGAGCCACCTACGGCGTGCACTACCGATGAACCTGCAAAATCAACAAAGCCTGCAGTGTTTAACCATGCGTCATCATCAAACGGCCAGTACCAGCTACCTGATATAGGATAAATCAAAGTTGTGAGTATAGCGGAGAAAATCAAATATGTTGAGAATTTGGTTCTTCCAGCAATAGCTCCAGATACAATGGTTGCAGCAGTAGCACAAAACACTGTTTGGAAAAACAGGTTGTACCAATCATCTGCACTAAAAAAGAAATACCCTTGATCCGTTGGACTTGATCTGAAAAATCCTCCACCGACTAAGTCACTACCATACATAATGCCATATCCTACGGCCCAAAACATAATGGAGCCAACTGCTAAATCCATTACGTTCTTCATTATAATATTACCACTGTTCTTACTTCGGGTAAATCCTATTTCCACTAGTGTAAAACCGGCCTGCATAAAAAACACTAAAATAGCGGCTATGGTAATCCACAGTGCTGCCATATCACCGTTAATGGCTTCAATGGCTTTTTCTATCGCTTCTTGTTCTTGTACAATCATAATCTAAGTTTTTTGGCTATTAATGTTAGTTGATTCCTGCGCTACCGCTTTCTTTGGTTCTGATCCTGTACCCCTCGATAATGTCGGAGATGAAAATTTTTCCATCGCCCACACTGCCTGTACTGGCCGTGTCCAATAAAACGTTTACGGTTTTTTCCAGAAAGTCATCGCTAACAACGATAACCAAATACCTTCGCTGTATATCGCTAGTGCTATACGACACCCCACGATAAACATGTCCTTGTTTTTCATTTCCAACTCCAGTTACATCCCAGTAACTAAAGAAATTGACCTCAATTTGATGTAGTGCTTTTTTCACCTCATCAAATTTGGATTTTCTAATAATTGCCTCGACTTTTTTCATAATAAATAGTTAATTTATGAGCCAAATATATAAGAATTAGTCATATGTGGTTATAAATTAGGGGGTTGTGAAGCAATATTTATGAGTATAAAAAAAATACCCCTAAAATTTTAGGGGTATTGAATTATAAATGATGTTTTATTGGTTATTTGTTGATTTTATTTCATTGATAGGTGGATTTTATTTAAATCTTTTCAAAAAAAAGACTTAAACAATATGATTATATAGTTTTTTAACAAAATTTAACTAAAAAAACGCAATCTATAACTATTGGAAGTACTTAGCTAACCATAATCCAAAAATGACTGCTAAAACTCCTATAACAATGCTGGAGGTCATGTAAATAGCTAAATTGAGAAGATCTCCATTTTTTAAAAAAGAGTGTTTTTCAAATGCAAATGCGGAAAATGTGGTGAACCCTCCACAAAAACCTGTAGCTAAGAATAACGTGCTGTTGTAAGAGAGCAAATTGCCTTTTGCGGAAATACCTAAAAAAAGACCAATTAACAAACATCCGACGATGTTCACAATAAAGGTACCTAGGAAGAAATTTTGAAAAAGCGGGTTTAAAGGTTTGGTTATTATATAACGTAGGACGCTTCCAAATCCTCCACCCAAAAAAACAAGTAAGGCCTGTTTCATGCCTTAAAGGTACAAACTAAACAGCTTCTTTGTATTCGGTTTGAACCGCTTCGTGGGGTAGTATTTTGGTGGAAGTAATTTCCGATAACTTTTTAATCGGTTTTAATAATCTTTCTTTAGCGCCATTAACACTGAAAATCAACAAAATGGCGTTGATTGTAAGAAGAACGAAAAGTATGCTAAAAAATACGGTCATCTAGGTTGGGTGCTAAATTAAAGTTATACAAAAGTATGAGTTTTCCTATAAAAACGAAATTGAGCACCTTCTATTGTTGTGAAAAGAAGGATTTTTGTGGTATATACAATTTAGCTGTTAATTTTTAAGGAAGTATTTGATAAAGAAGAGGATAACTATAAACATCAAAAAGAAAAAGAGAACCCAAGCAGTGCCTTTGTAATTTTTTTTGTGCAGTTTTTTATCCTTTCGATAAGATAAAGTGATGAACACTGCAAAGACGATGAAAAATAGCGTGGCAAAAATTATCTGTCCCGTACTGAACATATTTTATATTTTTATGCAAAGCTAAATCAAATAAGTGTAATGGAAAGTAAAATAAAAGCCGTGGAAGTTTTCCACAATTCTTTTGGTTTGGGCGTTTCACATAGGCCCGTAGCAAACCTTGGAAAGGAAAAAAACAATCTTCGTTTTAATTTGATGGATGAAGAGAACCGAGAATATTTAGAGGCAGCCAACGAAAATGATTTGGTTGAAGTGGCAGATGCCTTGGGGGATATGCTTTATATTTTGTGCGGAACCATATTGGAACACGGTATGCAATATAAGATAGAAGAGGTATTTGAAGAGATACAGCGTAGCAATATGAGTAAATTGGGGGCAGATGGAAAACCGATTTATCGTGAAGATGGGAAAGTATTGAAAGGCCCAAATTATTTTAAACCGGATATACAAACAATCATTGATAAATAAAAAAAAGACGCCGATCGGCGTCTTTTTTTATTGAACAAGTTCGTATCGCCATCCAAATTTATCTTCTGCACGATTATATTGAATATCGGTGATTCTTTTCTTTAATAACGCAGCATAACTGTTATCTAAGTCGGGTAGCTCATAATCCTTTCCATGATACCCAAAACCTGAAATAGGTGATATTACGGCAGCGGTACCGGCACCGAACATTTCTTTCAAGGATCCGTTTTCTGCCGCTTTTACCAATTCATGGACCGAAATTTTACGGACCTCAACATCAATGCCTTCATCTTTGGCGATATCCAGAATACTTTTTCTAGTGATTCCGTTCAATATACGGTCACTTGTTGGAGCGGTCATCAATGTATTGTTTATACGAACAAAAACATTCATGGCACCAGCTTCCTCGATGAATTCGTGTGTGTTGTCATCGGTCCAAATGACTTGTTGATATCCTTTTTCTGTCGCTAACTGCGTTGGGTAAAATTGCCCTGCGTAGTTGCCTCCGGCTTTTGCATAACCAACACCGCCGTTGGCAGCTCTGGAATAAGTTTCTTCTATCAACACTTTTACCTTGCCAGAAAAATATGCTCCCGATGGCGCGCAAGAGATAATAAATTTATATTCATCTGCTGGAGAGGCATGGAATCCGTTTCCTGAGGCAAAAACAAAAGGTCTAATATATAAGGAACTACCGGAATTTTGCGGTATCCAATCACTTTCTACTTTGATAAGTGCATTTAGTCCTTCCATAAAATAAGCTTCCGGTATTTCTGGAATTGCCAACCTTTGAGCAGATTTGTTCAATCGTTTACAGTTTTCCAAAGGTCTAAATAGCCACACTTTTCCATTTTCGTCCTTATAGGCTTTCATACCTTCAAAAATAGATTGGCCATAGTGGAAAATTTTGGCTGAAGGATCAAGGCAGATAGGTTGGTAAGGAACCACTTTTGGAGCACTCCATTTACCATCTTTATAATCACAGACCAACATGTGGTCGGTATAGACACTTCCAAACGAAAGGTTGTCAAAATCAACATCTTGGATTTTTGAGTATTTCGCCTTTTCTATAGTAATTTTGTTAGCAGCTGTTTCCATATCACTTACATTTATCGTGTTAAAATTAGCTATTTATTGTTAGTTTTGGACGTTTCACAAATCTAAATATTATACTTAATCTACATTTACTTAAATGTTATCAAAAATGAAAGTTTTTAACACAATTACCGCTTTATTTTTATTAGGAACGCTATTGGTTTCGTGCAAACAGGAAACCATTCAGGGGGATTATTTTGGACAAGAATTCCAAGTTTCCAGCAAAGCAGCAAAAACATCCGAACCTTTTGAACAAATCTCTGCTACAGATTCATTACAGACACAAATGATCGGTGAGATTAAGGAAGTTTGTCAGAATAAAGGATGCTGGATGAAGGTAAAACTGGCATCCGATGATGAGGTTTTTGTTCGTTTTAAAGATTATGCCTTTTTTGTGCCCAAAGATGCCGCAGGTAAAAAAGTTGTGATGAACGGTGCAGCTTTCTTGGAAGAAATGTCTGTGGAGGATCAAAGGCATTACGCAGAGGATGAAGGTGCTTCTGAGGATGAGCTGGCACAGATAACCGACCCCAAAAAAACACTTCGGTTCGAAGCTGATGGGGTGCTGATTGCAAACCAACCTTGAAGCGGAAAATTATTACAACTGGTGATGGTTCCAAAACCATTCAAATAGCTGATTGGGATGAACAGTACCATTCCAAACACGGAGCCGTCCAAGAGGCTTATCATGTTTTTATTGAACATGGTCTTCGTTTATTTCAAAATGAACACATAAAACTTTTGGAAATAGGGTTTGGTACAGGGCTCAATGCACTGATTACTTTATTGGAGGCCCCAAAACAACAGTTGAGCATTGACTATGTTGGTGTTGAAGCGTTTCCGGTTTCCATTGAGGAAGTCAAAGAATTGGACTATTGCACACAGTTGGGAGTCGAAGCTAAGGAATCCATATTCTTAAACATGCATAGAGTTGCATGGGAAGAAGCTGTATCCTTGACTTCTCAATTTTCGCTTCTAAAACAAAAAAAGGACTTCAAAGATATTGATCAGCAGAACCTTTTCAATCTTATTTATTTTGATGCTTTCGGGGCAAGGGTGCAACCCGAACTTTGGACCGAGAATATATTTTTAAAGATGTACCAGGTCTTAAAAGAAGGAGGGGTTTTGGTCACATATTCTGCAAAAGGAAGTGTACGAAGATCTATGCAAGCTGTTGGTTTTATTGTGGAAAGATTACCTGGACCTCCTGGCAAAAGAGAAATGCTGAGGGCTACAAAACCTAAAAATTACTAACTTTTTGTTAAGTTCAGCGATTCTGGTGCATAAAATGTTCTAAAGATCAAACAAATATGTTAAACCTAAATTAAGGCCTAATAAACAGTCGATTAAACCTATAAATTTGCATAAAATGATAGTATGAAGGTGTTGATAACAGGAGCTACGGGATTAGTTGGTAAGGCCATTGTAAAGGTGCTGCACCAAAAAGGTATTCCTATAAATTATTTAACCACGAGCAAAAAGAAGCTAACTTCCACAGAAGATTTTAATGGGTTCTATTGGGACCCAAAAAAGGAGGAAATAGACTTGGACTGTTTTGAAGACGTTCAGGCTATCATCAATTTGGCCGGAACAAGTATTGCAAAACGGTGGACACCAAATCATAGGAAAAAAGTGCTTTCTAGTCGAGTCAACAGCTTGCGAACCCTCAAGAAAGGTTTGGAGCAATCTAAAAATAAAGAAGTGGAATGCCTTATTTCCGCATCTGCCATAGGTGTTTACCCCGATTCCAAAAGCGAATATTATGATGAAAACACTACGCAGATAGATGATGGGTTCTTAGGAGAAGTGGTACAAAGATGGGAGGTCGAGGCAGATTCTTTTAAAAAATTGAATATAGAGGTAGCTAAGATTAGAATAGGCTTGGTGTTGTCCAATGATGGTGGGGCTCTACCCAAAATGTCTCTTCCTATAAAAAATTTTCTAGGTGCACCTTTGGGCAGTGGTGAGCAATGGCAATCATGGATTCATATTGCCGATTTGGCGCAAATGTTCGTATTCGCCGTAGAAAATAATCTCAAAGGAGTATATAATGGTGTAGCGCCGAATCCAGTTACTAATACCAAAATGACAAAAGAAGTGGCAAAGTTTATGGAACGACCATTATGGTTGCCAAATATACCAGCATTTCTTTTAAAAGTATTTTTGGGTAAAATGTCCACTTTGGTATTGGCAAGTCAGCGGGTAAGCAGTAAAAAAATTGAAGAAGAAGGCTTTTCCTTTCAATATGTAAATATTTGTCAAGCTTTGAAGGATCTGTTCACTCCACAGGAGGAAGAGAGTATTCCCGCATCGGTTGAAGCATAGTTAATTCATGACGCTTTTGATACATAGAAACCGCTAAGGCGGTTTTTTTTATGTTTTGCAATGACATTTTGACATTTTTGGACAATTGGCAGTACTTTTGCCACTTCATATCGGAATAAAACATTAGAACATGAGCAATAAAAGTAAGGTTGAGGAAATGGAGGACGAACCTACAAAAGGGCAAACCGAAGCTAGTACTGAGCTGAATGATGAAATTATAGAGGCCAATAATAGTAATGAACACGGGGAAAATTTTTCTGAAGAAGATAAACTGCGTGAGGATTTGGCCAAAGAGAAAGAAAAGTTTCTAAGGCTTTTTGCTGAGTTTGAAAACTATAAGCGAAGAACTTCCAAGGAACGTATGGATTTGTTTAAAACAGCGGGTCAAGAAATAATGTTGGCACTGCTTCCCATTATGGACGATTTTGACCGCGCGCTCAAGGAGCTTTCCAAATCCGAGGATAAGGAAATGTTCAAGGGAGTAGAACTTATAAGCAACAAATTCAAGGAAACCTTAAAGAACAAAGGGTTGGAGGAAGTGGAGGTCGCAGCTGGTGATGTTTTTGATGCTGAAGTACACGATGCCATTACTCAGATTCCTGCGCCTGACAAAAAAATGAAAGGAAAAATTATTGATGTAGTTGAAAAAGGTTTCAAACTAGGAGACCGCATCATTAGACACCCAAAAGTTGTTGTTGGAAACTAAAATTATATGAAGGAGGATTATTACGAAATATTAGGAATTTCCAAAGGAGCTTCAGCTGCAGAAATAAAAAAGGCTTATCGGAAAAAGGCCATCGAGTTTCACCCAGATAAAAACCCTGGCGACACCAAGGCGGAAGAAATGTTCAAAAAATCTGCCGAGGCCTATGAGGTCTTAGGAAATCCGGACAAAAAGGCGAAGTATGACCAATTTGGGCATGCTGCTTTTGATGGAAGTGGAGGATTTGGCGGCGGAGGTATGAACATGGACGATATCTTTAGCCAATTTGGAGATATTTTTGGCGGTGCTTTCGGCGGAGGCGGCGGATTCAGTGGATTTGGTGGATTTGGCGGCGGACAACGAAGGGTGAAAGGAAGCAACCTCCGTATCCGGGTCAAGTTAACGCTGGAGGAAGTGGCCAACGGTGTGGAGAAAAAAGTAAAGGTAAGACGTAAGCGACAAGCGGATGGTGTTACCTATAAAACTTGTCCCACCTGTAATGGTACTGGACAGATTACAAAAATCACCAACACCATATTGGGTAGAATGCAAACAGCTACAACCTGTACAACATGTGGCGGTGCAGGACAAGCCATAGATAAAAAACCATCCGGTGCAGATGCCCAAGGGTTAAAAGTGGATGAAGAAACAGTGTCCATAAAAATTCCACCAGGCGTAGAGGATGGCATGCAACTAAAGGTATCCGGTAAGGGTAACGATGCACCTGGAAACGGTATTGCAGGAGATTTGTTAGTAGCTATTGAAACGCTGGAGCATGATACGCTAAAAAGAGAGGGGGACAATCTTCATTACGATTTATACATAAGTATGTCGGAAGCTGTTCTTGGTAGTTCCAAAGAAATTGATGCCATTGGTGGAAAAGTCCGTATAAAGCTGGAGCAGGGTCTACAGTCCGGTAAGATTTTAAGACTTCGAGGTAAGGGTATAAACAGTTTGAACGGTTATGGCAGTGGAGATTTACTAGTACATGTTAACGTGTGGACCCCTAAACAATTGAATAAGGAACAGAAGGAGTTTTTTGAGCGTATGCAAGAAGATGAGAATTTTATCCCAAGACCAGAAAAATCAGATAAATCTTTTTTTGAGAAGGTAAAAGATATGTTCTCTTAAGATTTAAAACCTTCAGTTTAAAAAAAAACGTATATTTGAAACTGATGTTGGGTGACCAATATCTAATTTTCTTTTTCATAGCAATTTTTTTCCCATCCTTAAAGTTTTTGAGGGTGGGTTTTTGTTTTTATAGGAAATGCAGGTATTCTGCAAATACATATCTTTGAAAAAATAGTTTAGATGGATCATATCCTCGTTGCCAAAAATGTGACCAAAACTTATGGGAATTCTACTGCATTGCGCAACATATCGCTTCAAATTCCGAAGAATAGCATTTACGGACTTTTGGGTCCCAATGGGGCGGGTAAAACCACATTTATAAGAATCATCAATCAAATTACCCATCAAGATTCTGGTGAGATCATGCTCAATGGGGAGCCGCTGGCTCAGAAACATATTGCTTCCATAGGTTACTTGCCTGAGGAACGCGGACTGTATAAAGGTATGAAGGTAGGAGAGCAGGCACTCTATTTGGCGCAATTAAAGGGATTGTCCAAAAATGAAGCCAAAATTCGGCTTAAATACTGGTTTGACCGTTTGGATATTGGTGACTGGTGGGATAAAAAAATTCAAGAGCTTTCCAAAGGAATGGCCCAGAAAATCCAGTTTATAGTCACCGTGCTCCACGAACCTAAATTGTTGATCTTTGACGAGCCATTTAGCGGATTTGATCCAATAAATGCGAATATAATCAAGGATGAGATACTTCAGTTAAAAGAAAATGGTACATCCATTATATTCTCCACACATCGTATGGAATCAGTGGAAGAGCTTTGCGAATATATAGCGTTGATCCATAAGTCTGAAAAAATATTGGATGGTAAATTGTCGGATATTAAAAAAGCATATAAAAACAATGTTTTCAACGTTGGGCTCCAAGTAGAAAAAGATGCCAAAGAATTAATGCAGTCGATAACTCAGAAATTCAATGTTCTTTCTTCTGAAATTGATGTTGTGGAACATCAACTGAATTTTAAGGTACAGTTATCAACATCGCAAACAGGAAATGTATTATCGGAACTTTCTAAAATGGCGAACATTAATCGGTTCGAGGAAACCATACCATCGGCCAATGATATTTTTATTCAAACCGTAAATAACAAGGACAATGGCAAATAAACTTGGGTTGATCATCAAACGGGAATATTTGGCTAAGGTGCGCAATCGTTCCTTTATTGTAATGACCATTTTAAGCCCGCTTTTAATCGTTGGAATGATTGTGCTCATTGCATATTTGGCCAAGATAAATGATAATGGAACAAGGGTGATTTCAGTATTGAATGAAAGTGCTTTTTTTCAAGAGGAATTAAAGCCTTCAAAAAATATTTCCTATGTGCATTTTGATGATTTGACTCTGGAGCAAGCAAAGGATTCTACCAATTCTTTGGAATATTACGGATTACTCTATATTCCTAATGGAACCACAGTGGAAGAGGTGGCCAAAGCTACTTATCTTTTTGCTAAGGACAACCCAAACACCTCTGTGACCCAGGAGCTCGAGCTAATGTTCCAAAAGAAATTACGACAAGACCGTTTACAGAAGCTAGGGGTTTCTCCGAAACAATTCTCGAATATAGAAAACCCCTTCGAAATTAACCTTTCAACTTTTGCGGGAGAAAAGAGCATGAAGGGCATTAACGAGATAAAGGCTTTTATTGGAGGAGCATTTGGGTATGCTATTATGATGTTTATTATAATTTATGGCGGCTTTGTAATGCGGAGTGTGATTGAGGAGAAAACCAGTCGAATTATTGAGGTCATCATATCCTCTGTAAAACCATTTCAATTAATGCTGGGAAAAATCATAGGCAATTCATTAGCAGGAATTACTCAATTTACCATCTGGGTTGTTTCCGCTTCCGTATTGATGTTTTTTGCAGTTTTGATTTTTGGAATCGATCTTACTGCGCTTTCCAGCAATTCTGCTATGCCCCACAATACAATGGGTACAATGCCTCAATTAGGGACTATGGATAACGAAATGATGATGTATGCCAAAGAGATTTATGACATACCATGGGGCTTGCTTATATTTTCGTTCTTTATTTATTTTATTCTTGGGTATTTAATTTATAGCTCCATTTACGCAGCAATCGGAGCGGCAGTAGATAATGAAACAGATACACAGCAATTTATCTTCCCTATTATCTTACCTTTAATGTTGGCTATCTATGTAGGGTTCTTTTCTGTATTTAGTAACCCACATGGTCCCATTGCGGTTGGCTTTTCATTGTTTCCGTTAACGTCGCCCATTGTAATGCTGATGCGGTTACCTGGAGGAATAGGTGAGGGGGGAGTGCCTTTATGGCAATTTTTACTCTCCATTTTCCTTTTGATCATTACTTTTTTTGGTATTGTGTCATTGGCGGCCAAAATTTATAGGACAGGAATCCTAATGTATGGTAAAAAACCTACCTACAAAGAATTGATAAAATGGTTGCGATATTAGAATAATATGCAAGAAGGTACTGATGACATAAAAGAAATCATCCGAGATGATGTTTTGGGATCCATTAAGGAATTATTAAATCTAGGGTTCCATATTGGAGAAGGTGAAAAGTCGATTAACCTCACGATAGGTTTACTGCTGCTTTTAACATTTACAATTATAGCTACGAAATTTATACTTAGATGGCTACGCAACATCTTTACCAGAAGGATGAAGCAGGAAGATAAACAAAAATTCACCAGTGTTTTTAGGTTTTTAAACTATGTTATATACCTAATTGCCGTGTTGGTCACTTTAAGTGCCGCAGGAGTGGATATAACTTTGATTATTACCGCTTCCGCAGCATTGTTCGTTGGTTTGGGGCTGGCGTTGCAGGAGTTGTTTAAGGACGTACTAGGTGGCATTTTTATAATTGTGGACAAATCGTTGCAAGTGGGTGATGTGGTCGAAGTTGATGGTAAAGTGGGCAAGGTATTCGAAATTAAATTGCGAACAACACGAGCCTTAACCCGTGATGATAAAGTCCTCATTCTTCCCAATCATAAGTTTATCAGCGACATAGTTTATAATTATACCCAAAACCACAGGACAACACGGGAAAAAGTTAGTGTTGGCGTGGCGTATGGAAGTGATGTCGATCTAGTGACCAAGATCTTGGAAGATGTGGCCAACAACCAGCAACAAGTACTCAAAAACCCTAAACCATTCGTACTATTTGAGGACTTTGGAGATTCCGCATTGATTTTTTCCATATTTTTTTTTACCGACGATACTTTTAGGGATCCTAGAATAAAAAGCGAAATGCGCTACAAAATCAACGCCCAGTTTAAAGAGAACAACGTTAGCATACCGTTCCCACAGCGCGATATACATATTATTCAGCCAAAACAATAAGAAGCTATAAAAACCTCAGTTTACCATAAAACAATCTGGAAGTGGCTCACTTTCATTGTCGCACTTTGTTGCTGTAATTTAAGCGCACAGAGCACGGATATTTTTAGATTGGAATACCTTAATATCCCCGAAAATGAATCAGGCATTAAAACACAGCGATACAAAGCACTTGTTAATTTGCCAATAAAACTCAATGATAAAAAAGACTATTTGGTAGTAGGAACGGAGTATAATCGATTTGATATGGGGTATTCAGGAAATCTTCCTTTTGATAAAAAAGAAATGATAAGGTTCCATGTCATAGATTTTAATATAGGGTATATAAAAAAATGGAATGATAATTGGAACTTGGTTACAATTTTAACGCCAAGGTTGGCCTCAAATTTATTGGACGGTGTCACAAGGGACGATTTTTTTATGAATACCTCAGCAGTTTTTTGGAAGGAAAAATCTAAAGCTGACAAACCATTCAGATTGGTATTGGGACTTACGTATAACAGTACTACGGGAATACCGGTCCCATTGCCACTTATCCATTATTATAGAAGGTTTAGTCCAGATTGGTCGTTTGTGATTGGTGTGCCCAAATCCAATTTAAAATATCATATTAATAAAAAGCATAGTTTGGAGTTGGCACTGTTCTTGGATGGTTATTTTATGAACCTTCAGAATAATATTGAATTGAACAATGGTTTGATCGCATCCCGAATATCTTTCAGCTCTTTGGTTGGAACTTTGGGCTATCAGTACAATTTTTCCAAAACTGTTTCTTTTTTTGCACTTGCTGGAAGTACACTGGTTCAAGAAGGGAAGTTAAGGAATCGGGAAAGAGGTGAAGTATATTTGTTCAACAACGATTCAAATTTTTATATTCGAACAGGTTTCAAGATAGGAATTTTTTAAATTACAGAATATGTCAAAAATATTGGTGGTCGAGGATGAATCGGCAATTAGAAGGGTGTTGGTTAAAATACTGGCTGAAGAAAACGATGACTATAATGTAGTAGAGGCCGAGGATGGTAAAGCAGGAATAGATCTTATTAAGAAAGAAGATTTTGATTTAGTGCTTTGTGATATCAAAATGCCCAAAATGGATGGAGTAGAAGTTTTGGAGGCAGCCAAGAAAATTAAACCGGAAATTCCTTTTATCATGATATCCGGACATGGTGACCTAGATACCGCTGTTAACACAATGAGGTTAGGAGCATACGATTATATTTCCAAACCACCAGATTTAAATAGACTGCTAACCACTGTTCGTAACGCCCTGGATAGAAAAGAATTGGCAGTGGAGAACAAAGTTCTAAAGAAAAAAATTTCGAAGAACTATGAAATGATTGGGGAAAGCAAAGAGATTGGATCTATTAAGGATATGATTGAAAAAGTGTCCCCTACCGATGCAAGGGTTTTGATAACAGGCTATAATGGTACGGGAAAGGAACTTGTTGCCCATTGGATTCATCAAAAAAGTCCCCGCTCCTCTGCACCCTTTGTAGAGGTGAATTGCGCTGCAATTCCGTCCGAATTAATAGAAAGTGAATTATTCGGACATGTAAAAGGAGCGTTTACTTCTGCGGTAAAGGATAGAGCCGGTAAATTTGAGGCTGCGAACAAAGGAACCATATTTTTAGATGAAATAGGTGATATGAGTTTGTCTGCACAGGCTAAGGTTTTGCGAGCTTTACAAGAGAATAAAGTTAGCCGGGTAGGTTCCGATAAAGATATTAAAGTCGATGTTCGTGTGTTGGCCGCTACGAACAAGAATCTTAAAAAGGAAATTGAAGAAGGAAAATTTCGTGAAGATCTTTACCATCGCTTGGCCGTAATTTTGATCAAGGTTCCGGCACTCAACGATAGACGTGATGATATTCCTTTGTTGATAGAACATTTTTCAAAAAAGATAGCATCCGAACAAGGAATCGGGCAAAAAGATTTTTCCAAGAAAGCCATTGACCTGCTCAAAGGTTATGATTGGACAGGGAATGTTCGTGAACTCCGTAATGTTGTGGAACGTTTGATTATATTGGGAGGCAAGGAAGTATCCGAAGAGGATGTAAAATTATTTGCCAGTAAATAATCTATTTGCAGTCACCTAACCTATTTAGGGCTTCTTTGGCGAGGACTTTTACTCGCTGGTGATATTCTTTTTTATGTTGTGATAGTTGTGGGTTCATCAAAAGTAAACGGGATTCTTCATGAATATTGGAGATAAACCGTTGAGCATCTTTACAGTCCACATCCGAAACTACTTTATCCAATGAGGATTCAAAGCCCAATAAACATTGATGTACCTGTTTTTTTACTGTAGCTCCATGTGTCAATATCATTCCATCTTGGAAGTCTAGAACATCGGTGGTATTCATCACCAAAACATTGCTACCATATTCGCTGAATGTTTCTTGTTCAAACTCTTTTAAAACATTAAGGCCGATTATCGTATTCTCCAGTGCCTTATGTAATCCAATTTTGGATTTTGTCAATGAAGTTGCTTTAGTTGCTGATTTTAGATGGGAAAGCGTAGTTTCTAGACTTTCTACGGCTCCCTCACATCCACAATCCTTAAAGTTGTCCCTGGTTTTCTCAATACCGTTCAAAGCTTTATAAGCATGGTATTTGGCCATGTTTAAATCGTAGGTATGTACCGCTTTCTGTATTTTATTTTTAATATACTCTAGATTGGAGCTTGCATATTGACAAGCATTTGCGGGTGTGTTGAATGAAGCCATGAGCCATAGGCCTATCAAGCCAATGACAAAGACTATAAGTAGGATAATCTTTCTGCTTTTCATAACGCTTATTGATTTGGGACGCTGCGTCACTGATTAACATAAAGTTACATTTTCAATACTGGATAAAGCAAATAGATCGATTAAATAACCATCTTTGGGTATGATTGGTTAAAATATCGACGAAATGCATAATTAAAATCTTGGTTGAAGTAGTGGCGAAAAAGGATTATATTCATTCCTATGAAAAAAATTAAAACAGAAGAATATCGGGTTATTGATGATGTCAAGCTTTCCGAACTAAGCACACACGAAGATTTTAATGCATCAGATAAAGAGCTTAAAAAAAAACTTAAGGACGTTCGCAAGGACCTAGGCGAATTCCAAGACACACTCTACGCCCATGGTAAATATGGGGTGTTGGTTTGTTTGCAAGGAATAGATACTGCCGGAAAAGATAGTTTAATCAGGGAGGTGTTCAAGGATTTTAATGCAAGAGGAGTAGTGGTTCATAGTTTTAAGGTGCCCTCAACCAAGGAAAAAAAACACGATTACCTATGGAGGCATTATGTTGCGCTACCCGAAAGAGGAAAGTTTTCGGTATTCAATAGAACACATTATGAAAATGTATTGGTCACCAAGGTGCACCCCGAATATATATTGGGAGAGAATATCCCAAACATCAAAACCTTAGATGATATTGATGACCAGTTTTGGGAAAATCGCTATAGACAGATAAATGATTTTGAAAAACATATAAACGAAAACGGTGTAATCATATTCAAGTTTTTTCTACATCTGTCCAAAGAGGAACAGCGACAAAGGCTTTTGAGAAGGATACGATTGAAGAGGAAGAACTGGAAATTTTCCCCAGATGATCTGAAAGAGAGAAAACTCTGGGATAAATACGAAGTGTGTTATGAGGAAGCTTTGAGTAAGACATCCAAGGATCATGCGCCATGGTATGTGGTTCCAGCTGACAACAAGAAAGCCGCAAGGGTCATTGTGGCATCTATTATGTTGGAAGCGTTAAAAAAGTATAAAGATATAGACGAACCTGAGCTGGACGATGAAATAAAAGCTAATTTAGAAAACTTTAAACAACAACTGGAAAAAGAAACCATATGAGAACAGTCTTAGTTTTGGCCTTTTTGTTGGTCAGCACCCCTTTTTTCTCACAAACGGAAGATGAAAAGCAATTAAAAGCAATCTATGATACAGCATTGACAAATGGCAAGGCTTACGATTGGCTAAATTATCTGTCCAATCAAATAGGAGGTCGTCTATCTGGATCTGTACAGGCACAACAAGCGGTCGATTATACTAAAGAACAATTAGAGCAGTTAGGTTTGGACAAGGTATGGTTGCAGCCTGTTATGGTTCCAAAATGGGTAAGGGGAATCCCCGAATTTGCATATTTTGAGACAAAACCCGGGTTAACCACCAATGTGCCCATATGCGCGCTAGGAGGTTCTGTGGCAACGCCGGATGGTGGATTAAAAGCCAATGTTGTTGAGGTACAAGGGATAGAGGATCTGGAAAAATTGGGAAAGGATAAAATTTCAGGTAAAATAGTTTTTTACAATCGACCAATGGACCCAACAATAATCAATACATTCACTGCATATTCTGGTTGCGTGGACCAACGTTATTCCGGCGCATCCGAAGCGGCAAAATACGGAGCTTTGGGAGTTATTGTACGTTCAGTGAACCTTCGTTTGGATGATTATCCCCATACAGGTTCCATGGGGTATGGTGATACGCCAGTAAATCAGCGGATACCAGCGGCCGCTATTAGTACCAATGGTGCTGACCTCTTAAGTACAACCCTTAAACTAAACCCAGATGCTAAGTTTTATTTCAAACAAAACTGTAAACAGTTTGATGATGTGCAATCTTATAATGTAATTGGTCAAATAACAGGAAGTACACACCCCGATGAGATCATGGTCGTTGGTGGTCATTTGGATTCATGGGATTTGGGAGATGGATCACATGATGATGGTGCAGGATGTGTGCAAAGTATGGATGTATTGAGACTTTTAAAGGAAACTGGGTATAAACCTAAACGTACATTACGGGTAGTCTTGTTTATGAATGAAGAAAATGGATTGCGCGGTGGCAATAAATATGCAGAGGTGGCTCTTAAAAAGAATGAGCAGCACATTTTTGCTTTGGAAAGCGACTCCGGTGGATTTACCCCAAGGGGTTTTACTATTGATGCCGATGCCGCGAATCTAAAACAGATACAAGGATGGAAAGATTTATTTGAACCTTATTTGATACATATGTTTTACGAAGGGGGTAGTGGTGCGGACATAGGGCCATTAAAAACAGAGGGTATGGTTCTGGCAGGGCTGCGCCCGGATACCCAGCGTTATTTTGACCATCACCACGCTGAAAACGATACATTTGAACATGTAAACAAACGCGAGTTGGAGCTAGGTGCCGCCACCATGGCAAGCTTGGTTTATCTTATTGATAAATATGGAATCATTTCTACCAAAAAAATCAAAGGCTAAAATATGTAGGTATACAATTGAAAAGTCGTCCAGATGTAAGCTGGATGGCTTTTATTTTAAACCATTAAGCTTTCCTTCCCTTTTTCATTCGTTTTGGGCCATACCACAACCAAAATCCGGTGATGGTAAAACCAGTAAGGAAACACCCATAACCGAAGTATACACCAACTTTACATAATCACTCGTTCCAAGATAATCATCAACTATGGAACTATCATGCACGCCTTCTAAAAAATCAGATTTTCTTTGTCCAATGGAAAGCACTTTGCCGTTGGCCCCATCTAATTGGATTTCGTAATAAGAATCAACAAAAAGAAACTTCACAGATCTTTTTTCTTTTCTAAGGTCGATTTGGTCCAATTCCAAAGATAAATCAGAGGAGCTACTGAACTTAGCAAGGTATTGCAGGCAATGGTGTGTAAACCGTCAATGGGCAGCCATTTGTTGCCCTCTTGTATATCTGGGAGAATATAACCATTGGAATTTTTTTCCAATCCAAAATGAGTCCGGATACTGAGATAAAAAAAATAAATAAAAATGCTCCTGTAGTTCTGTGTACTTTTCGAAAAACTCGTAATAATTTGGCTTGCTTCTTCCTTTTGCCCATTTCTGTCTGGTAAAAAAGCCTAAATATCATCAAAATTTAGCAAAAAAATCATGACAGTACGTACCCTAAATTAATTGTTGAGGTCGTATTAAATATAATATTTAGAGTTTAAAAGTGGAATAAAAAGAACGTCCCTTGGTTTGGATAACCAAGGGACGTTCCTATTCTAAAATATATGTATTAAATATCTTTACTTCTTGTCGGCAGGAGGATTCAACTTTTTGCTCATTTCCATAGAAATAGCAGAGCGGTCAAATTTTAATCGTCCGGCCATGGTTTCGATAACACAGGAAAAATCCTTGTCGTTCAATTCCACGATTTTACCATGAAGACCACTTTTGGTAATGATCTTATCGCCTTTTTTCAACTCTGAAGCAAATTTCTTTTCATCCTTCTGACGTTTGACTTGAGGACGAATCATAAAAAAATACGCCACGGCAAAAATCAATATCAGAGGTAAAAATTGTCCTAGGTTTTCCATGTAGGTTTTTTAATTATTTAACAGGACCTGCTGGTACTGCTCCAGGTGCTTGAACAAATGCTTTGATCCTCAAAATTTCGCTACCTTTTGCTGTGTTTGCGTTTACGGTAATCGTTTTTGTGACCTGATTTTGACCGGCGCCGTTGAATTTAACCAACAACTCTCCAGTTTCCCCTGGTGCAATAGGATCTTTTGGAGGATTAGGTACCGTACAACCACAGCTACTTTTAGCATCCGTGATAATCAAAGGTGCGTTACCTGTATTGGTAAAGCTAAATACGGTTTCTTGTGGTGTTCCACGTTGGATAGTGCCAAAATCATGTTCCATTTTCTCGAAAGACATTACAGGAACCATTTTTGCTGCTTCATCTCTGTCCACCGCTGTTTCAACATTGTCGGCAACTATTTTTTTTGATGCGTTGTCCTTACATGATACGCCCGTTATGGCGACTACCATGATTAAACTTAAAATTGTCGATATTCTTTTCATGATTAAAATTGTTTTTCCAAAATTAAGGAATAATTGTTTATTGCAAGCCTCTTCCGATTTTTTGAAGCCTACCATCGGTTTGGTACTCCTTTACCAATTTGTCCAAAACCCCATTGATAAAAATGCTGCTCTTGGGGGTTGAGTATTCTTTGGCAATCTCTAAATATTCGTTCAATGTAACTTTTTCTGGTATTGATGGAAAGTTGAGCAACTCGCAAATGGCCATTTTTAGAATAATGGAATCTATCTCCGCAATACGGTCATTGTCCCAATTTGGTGTTTTTCCCTCGATTTCCTTCTCCCATTTGGAATCGTTGAGCAAGGTCTTGGTCAAAAGTTGGTTGGCAAAATCCATATCCTCTTGGTCGGTAAGAAGAGAGGGCAAGAAAAAACGATCTCCAGAATCTGGTTTGGCTTTTTTCAATCGTTTCACCAAAAATGTATTTACGATTGGAAAATCGTCCACCCAAGTTAGCTTATCATCCTCGAAGTAGTCATAGATTTTTTCGTTGGGTGCTATTATTTCCTTAAAAAGTTTAATAATCACATTCCGATCGTCTATGAAAGTATCCTCTCCATTGGACATGTATTCTTTGTAAACATCACTAGAAACAACAGCTTTATGAATGATTTTTATGTATTCATCGTTCATGTACCAGTTGTTCAGCTTTCGCTTGGAAAGTTCGTTTTTTAAAAGCTCATTATCCGCCAATTGCTTTAACAGCCGGTTCTTAACAAACTTTTCCGGATTGGGGTAGTTGTCTTCTTCGGTGGCCACATATTTTTTGGAAGCATGGCTTGTGTGTTTTTCGGCCAAACGATGGAGTTCGGCCAAAAGGCTTAAAATTAAAAGGTACAGAACGTACATGTTTTCTATACTGACGCGCAGAAACTTTTCTTGTTTTTGCAAAGAATCGTCTTTGGATTGTACCAATGCGTATATGCACTGCATTACTTTTACTCTGATGTGCCTTCGGGTAAGCATGTTTAAAGAACTTTTAAAGTCATTGTTTGGCTTTCACTCCGCAAAAGTAATCTTATATTTGAATCTTACCTACCAAAGTTGATTTCTTATAAATTTTATAACGTTTACTTTGTATAGTATGGTATATATTTGCCGGATTGTTCGTGGACATCGACACTAAAAACTGCCTTTCCTCGTTATGAAGGAGCTAAAACACCTAAATAAATACTTTAAAAAATATTGGCTCAAATTATTTTTGGGGGTTCTGATCACCATAATTGCGCGTGTATTTTCCCTGATTATGCCTTCATATGTGAACAAATCAATTCAGGCGGTCGAGGATTTTACCGCTAACATTATTTCCCTTTCCGATGCCAAGGGGCTGTTGCTTCAATACATTTTAATCATTGTTGGGGCAGCCATTCTTTCAGGTCTCTTTACTTTTTTAATGCGGCAAACCATTATCAATGTATCCCGTTACATAGAGTATGATCTTAAAAACGAGGTGTTCGACCACTATCAATCGCTCAGCCTCAATTTTTACAAAAAAAATAGGATAGGTGATTTAATGAACCGTATCAGTGAAGATGTGAATCAAGTACGTTTGTATGGCGGGCCAGCAATTATGTATGGTATACAAACCTTGACGCTTTTTGTGTGCCTAATTCCCCTGATGTTTATAAAAGCACCAACACTGGCAGCATATACTTTATTGCCATTGCCCATTTTATCGGTTTTAATTTATCAGATAAGTAAGATTATCCACCGTAGAAGTACCAAGGTCCAAGAATATTTGTCAACCCTTTCCACATTTACTCAAGAATCATTTTCAGGTATCTCTGTGATAAAGGCCTACAGCATTGAGCCTAGAATAAACTCAGAGTTACGAGGTTTGGCTCAGGAAGGTAAGGATACCAGTATGGCCTTGGCCAAAGTTAATGCATGGTTTTTTCCTTTGATGATCTTATTGATCGGGATAAGTAATGTCTTCGTTATCTACATCGGGGGACGCCAATATATTAATGGAGAAATCGAAACCATAGGGATCATTGCGGAATTTATTCTTTACGTTAACATGCTTACATGGCCCGTAGCTATCGTGGGCTGGCTAACATCGATTGTACAGCGGGCAGAAGCTTCGCAAAAACGTATAAACGAATTTTTAAAAGAAGAGCCATCAATCCAAAACAAAGTTTTGGAATATACACCGATCAAAGGAGCAATAGCGTTCAAAAATGTAACTTTTACGTACGAAGACACTAATATTACTGCATTACAAAATATTTCCTTTTCTGTAAACGCAGGAGAAACCGTTGCAATTATCGGAAAAACAGGCTCAGGTAAATCAACTATTTTGGATTTGGTTGCCCGGCTGTACGATACAACCTCTGGTGAGGTATTGATCGATGGGGTACCTATCCAAAATCTAAATTTGAACAGTTTGCGAAGTTCTATTGGTGCCGTACCCCAAGACGCCTTCTTGTTCTCCGACACTATTGAAAACAATATCCGTTTTGGTAAAGCGGATGCTACGCACGAGGAAATTGTAGAGGTTGCAAAAAAAGCAGTGGTACACAAAAACATTGAAGGATTTGCCAAAAAATACGATACCATTCTAGGCGAAAGAGGGATTACATTGAGTGGAGGTCAAAAACAAAGGGTCTCTATTGCCAGGGCACTTTTAAAGAACCCGAAGATCTATCTATTTGATGACTGCCTTTCCGCGGTGGATACGGAAACCGAAGAAGAAATCCTTAATAACTTAAAAAGAGTTTCGGAAAGTAAAACTACCCTCATCGTGAGCCACAGGGTTTCATCGGCCAAGAATGCGGACAAAATCATTGTTCTGGACAACGGAAACATCATCCAGCAGGGCACCCACGAAGAACTCAATAATATGGATGGTTATTATAAAGACCTTTATAAAAATCAACTTTCGGGCAAAGAATCATAAAAAAGTTGCTGAATTAGCTTTTTTTTTACATTTTTGATAACATAATTCAACATAGTACTAAATACACTATACCATATGGGCCAGAAAGATACCGTGGATCAGGAAGAGATTTATTCGAAAGTATTGAGAGCAGGAAGAAGAACCTACTTTTTCGATGTAAGGAGCACCAAGGCCGGAGATTATTATTTAACCATCACTGAAAGTAAAAAGTTTACGCATGATGATGGGTCGTTTCATTACAAGAAACACAAAATTTACCTTTATAAAGAGGATTTTAGTGATTTCCGAGAGATAATGGAAGAGATGATGGATTACATAATTGACGAAAAGGGAACCGAAGTCATCTCCGAACGCCACCAAAAAGATTTTAAAAAGGAGGAAGGAAGCTTTAGTGAAAATGGAAGCACCTCCGAGAGTAACTTTACCGATGTAAGTTTCGACGACATTTAAAAAGTAACCCGTTAAAAAAGTTAAACGACCTGTATTTTACAGGTCGTTTTTTATTTTTGCCTGTATCACTTAGTATCCAAAAATAAAACACAATGGCAAGAACCCCTAGCAATATGCTTTCCTTAGGCACCAAGGCACCAGACTTTGAACTGTTGGATACCGTTTCGGGCAAATTGCTTTCCATGGACAACATTAGAGGAGAAAAGGGAACCGTGGTGATGTTTATTTGCAACCATTGTCCATTTGTGATCCATGTAAATCCACAGATTGTTGCGTTGGCAAAGGAATATCAGGAAAAAGGAATAGCCTTTGTAGCCATTTCCAGCAACGATGTGGAACACTATCCGCAAGATGCTCCGCATTTAATGAGACTAAAAGCCAAAGAAGAAGGTTACAACTTTCCATACTTGTACGACCAAACCCAAAAAGTGGCAAAAGCATACGATGCAGCTTGCACCCCTGACTTCTACCTTTTTGATACCGATTTAACACTGGTGTACCGAGGACAACTCGATGATTCCAGACCAGAAAATGGTGTGCCACTTACTGGAAAAGACCTTAAAAATGCAATGGAAGCGATATTGAATGGTGAAAAAATTGACTCCAACCAAAAACCGAGTCTCGGATGTAATATCAAATGGATACCTTCTTAAGAAGCTTAGATGGAATCTGTTGTGCTCAATACAAATCTCAGGTTGGAACCGGCCACTGTGTCTAACCTTCAAAAATACTTGGCAGTAGGTATAAAGTCCTATTGTCAACACTATACCCATTTATGGAAAAACAATGATCCAACACCATATGTTTCCCATTGGTTTGCAGAAGAGGTTGTAAAAGAGGAATTACACGATCCCAATTCATTGAATTATATAATCAATCTGGATGGGGAGGCCATTGGAATATTGAAATTGCTCGTAAACAGCGGAATCGATGAAATATCGGACATTGATGCTTTAAAGGCAGAAAAAATTTACTTACTTCAAGAGCAATCGGGAAAGGGGATTGGCAAACAGTTACTTAAATTTACTGAAGACATGGCAAAAAGCCTGCAAAAGAAGGTGGTTTGGTTGGATGCCATGCAAAAGGGAAATCCCATTCAGTTTTATCAAAAAAACGGATATAGTATAAAACGGGAAAGTGAAGTGGTGCTACATCATGTAAAACCATCGGAAAAAGCCATGTGGATTTTAACAAAGCACATTTAGGTCACCAGCCTTTTCGCTTTATCAAATTTTTGATGTGGGTGTAGTGATGGGTGCCATGCCAAGCATAACGTCCAATGTTCTGTTCTAAAGTGGTCTCCTGGTTGCCATCAGGATGGATTAAACTCCGTTTTAAATCTTTTTCCGATAGACCTTTCAGTAAATAAACCAATTTGACATGCACTGCTTTTAAATGCTCCAACGACATTTGGATGGGTGCCGTCCGCGTATCAAAAAGTTCGGCCCAAGCTTTTTCATTGTAAGGTTTTATAATTGGGGTACTCTCGGTCAATGCCCATTTAAAACGAATATAACTGTTGTGGTGACTATCAGAAATGTGATGAACTAACTGACGGACAGTCCACCCGTCTGGGCGATAGGGGGTTTCCAATTGCTCATTGGAAAGTTCAGAGACCAAATCGGTTAAAGATTGTGGCAATTCTTCTAAAACAGAGATCCATCCGTTTATATCCTCGGTTGAAATGGTTTTCGGGGTATTAAATTTTCCGATCGGGTATCGTAGTTGTTCCAAAGCTTCTTTTTCCATTCATTAAAAATAATAACTTTACAATTGACTTCGCTATTTTAAAAACGGTATGTTTTAATACAGTTTTAACTGATTTATAATGTTTCGGTCAAATAATCCAGTAATTTTGTAGGGTACTAATTTTTTACATCTAAAATTCATAACTATATGGCAACTTTAAGATTAGGGGATACTGCTCCGGACTTTACAGCAGTTACTTCACAAGGAACACTTAATTTTTACGAATATCTTGGTGACGGTTGGGGCATCCTTTTTTCGCACCCGGCAGATTTCACTCCTGTTTGTACCACTGAATTGGGTACGGCGGCCAAGTTTAAGGATGAGTTTGACAAAAGAAATGTAAAGATGATGGCCCTAAGTGTTGATGGTGCCGCATCTCACATGGAATGGATCAAGGACATCAACGAAACTCAAAATACCGAGGTTAATTTTCCTATTGTCGCGGATGTGGAAAGAAAGGTCTCCGATCTTTACGATATGATTCACCCCAATGCTGACAATACACTTACGGTGCGTTCTGTATTTATTATCGATCCCGACAAAAAAATCAAACTTACTTTAACATATCCGGCTTCTACAGGACGTAATTTTTACGAATTATTACGAGTAATAGATTCATTGCAACTAACGGCCAACCACAAAGTGGCCACACCAGCAGATTGGCAAAATGGAGATAAAGTAGTGGTAAGCCCTGCAATACCTACTGAAGAGGCCAAAAAAATATTCACAAAAGGTGTGGAAGAAATTAAGCCATACCTGCGATTAACGCCCGATCCAACAGCGTAAAAAAAAATTATTATAAAAAAACTGATAATCAATAAATTAAACGTACATTTGCAACTCAATTAATTTTTTCAATTTATATTATGAGTAAAGGAACAGTAAAATTCTTCAATGATTCTAAAGGTTACGGATTTATCACTGAAGATGGTTCAAACACAGATCACTTCGTACACATTTCAGGTTTAATCGATGAAATTAGAGAAGGTGATGTTGTAGAATTCGAACTACAACAAGGTAAAAAAGGATTAAACGCCGTTAACGTTCAAGTTGCGGATTAAGTTATAACATACTTTTTTATATGTAAAGCCCGAGCAAAGCTCGGGCTTTTTTTTGTTCATTTTTTTGGAAATCTACGCAACCATTCTACTATTTGCTATCTAACTCTAAAAAGACACTGTTCCCCATAACCAGTAAATCCCTATAAATGGATACCTTTTTTGGAGTACTTTCGTTCCTGTTAATTGTTAATGCTTTGCTGTTGGTTTGGAGTGTTAACGGTTCCAAAAAATAATTTATCAATTTGACCATGGCAATAGGTAGGGTTTTTATCCGTTAGATTGTTACGGATTAAACACCTGTAACCATGACCACTTTTTTTAGTATACTTTCTGTTTTGCTTGCTGTTAATCTTTGTTTACTGTTCTTGAGTGTAAACAAGGCCAAATAAAAAAGCTCCCATTTAGGAAGCTTTTTAAATTCTTATGGCGGATATTTTATTTTACGTTCATCAATTCCACGTCAAAAATCAAAGTTGCATCTGGAGGAATAACTCCTCCTGCTCCTGCGCTGCCATAAGCCAAGTGCGACGGAACTACAAATCTGGCTTTATCACCAACTTGAAGTAGGCCTATACCCTCATCCCATCCTGGGATTACTTGTCCAACACCCAAAGCAAAATCGATAGGTTGTTTTCTCTTGTAGGAGGAGTCAAAAACTTGTCCATCAACCAAGGCTCCTTCGTAATGTACAGAAACCATTTTACCTTTTTCGGCTTTGGCACCACTTCCTTTTTGTATGATTTTGTAACGCAATCCACTATCCGTTTTCTCAAAACCGGCAGCCAATTTTTCCATTTCGGCCTCTGCTTGGGCTTTTTGTTCGGCAATACGTTTTTCTCTTGCGCCTTCAAAACCTCTAAAGGCTTCTATGGCGTTCCAATTTTTGGCTGTTTCACCAACCCTTACAATTTCCAATGTTGTGATGGCATCACCCTGTGCAATTGCGTCTACGATATCCTGACCTTCCACAACACGACCAAATACGGTGTGCTTATTGTCTAACCAAGGCGTGGCTACATGTGTAATAAAAAATTGGCTACCATTGGTTCCCGGGCCTGCGTTGGCCATTGAAAGTATTCCGGGGGTATCGTGCAGCAAATCTGGATGGAACTCATCATCAAACTTATAACCAGGATCGCCCGTTCCTGTTCCTGTTGGGCACCCGCCCTGAATCATAAAATCGGGAATTACCCTGTGGAATTTTAATCCATCGTAATAAGGTTTGCCTTGAGGTTTTACAGTGTTTTCCATGTTTCCCTCGGCCAGAGCAACAAAGTTGCCCACCGTTCCCGGTGTCTTATCGTATGTGAGATTTACAAGTATCTCACCTTTGGTGGTATTGAACTTTGCGTAGATTCCGTCTTGCATTTTATTTGATTAATAGATTATTAGAAACTAAATTCATGGATTTTTCCAAGGCTGCAAAGATACGGGTTTATGGTCAAGGTCAAAATCCAGTGTTGCATGGCAAAGGATGCACTTTTAAATAGAAAATTATCATTGAAAGTTTGAGATTAGAATGTAGAGGTAAATTTCAAATCCATCATTATGTCCTTCCAAAACTAACATTCAAAGCTATACCATCGAGTATTGGAATGAGAATGGATCACTATATACCATATAGGATTGACGCATTAAATGTATACGGTCGAAGTAACATTGATATGTTTCAAAAAATAATTTAAAATAGTTAAAGGAGATAATATTACTTTTAAAGTGTGAGGGTATTAGTTTCTTGCAAACTCAATTAACTCATTGAAATTACCATTATCAGCTTCTCTTAAGGCTTTTATGTATTGATTTCTTGTTTCGTTGGCTTTAACCATATTTGATTGATTCCAAGAAAATATTTCATTTCCAAATATTGATTCCATAATAATGTCCGCCATCATTCTAGAGTGTCTTCCATTACCATTTGGAAAACAATGTATGGATACTATACGGTGTTTAAACCTTATAGCTATTTCTTCAGGCGTAAAAGTTTTATTTTCTATCCAATATTTAGTGTCGTCAAGTAATTTTTTTAATTCACTCCCAATCTGCGTCCAATGAATTCCAATGTTTTTTTTAGTCTTTCTAAATTCACCTGCCCATTTCCAAACATCACTATACATTCTTTTGTGCAAGTTTTTAATAAACTTTTCGGTTAAAATGTTTTCAGACTTCAATTTTGTATGAATTGTCCATTCCACAGCTTTTTCAATGTTCAATTGCTCGAATTCATCCAGTTCTCCTTGAGTGGTAATTGACTTTATTTTGAGGCCTTCTTTTTCTTCTTCGTCCAAGGGTGTTTGGCCGTTTTTATATTTGAATTCTAATCCCATAATGATTTTCTCATCTCTCGTTTTATTTCATCGGCAAGTTCCTTTATAGTATTGGTTATTTTTTCATCTCCTATTCCTTGGTCTTCTAATTTCATATTTTGGTTGGTTCTTAAAACTATTTTTCTGGCCAGTTTTTCAGCCTTTAGGTTGACTAGGTTTTCAATGGTTCCATCTTTGGGAATAAAACCATAGACAAATTTCATATTCAAAGCATTACCAACATCCTTTAATTTATTGATGGTTATCTGACCGGTAGCTTCACGCTCCTCGATTTTTTGTATTGCCCCTTTGGTTAAGTTAAGTTTGGTAGCTAATTGGTCCCTCGTCATATTAAGAGTGGTTCTGATAGCATTTACCCATCCTTTTGGTGGGATCAGAACCGTATCTGCATCTTTGAAATTCGCCAATTTTTGGTCCAGTTGTTCTATGAGCAGCTTTTTCTTGTTTCTCATTTATCGAATTTTAATACATATTATTTGTATGTTTTGACTCAAAAGTATACAAATATGTATAAAAAAACAAATAAAAGAATACGTATATGTATTCTTAATAAATTAAAATCATACGTATCTGTATGATAAAATCTATGTGGAAACTTCTGTTTAGGTTTTAATTAGACCGCTAAGGATATAAATTCGTTTTGATCGTTGAAATAATTTTGCCAAGCGTCGTAGTTTGGTTGTCTCCTGTTTGGCATCGGTCAGGTATTTGTAGAATTCTTAGGGTGTCAACTTTTCAAAAACAGCTAAATTGAGGGGTGGGAGAAACTTATTTAAGTAGATGGGTTTTAAAATAAATCAATTGCTTGTGCAAAAGGGTTACTGGTGTTGTAGAAAGTTTTACTTGCAGTCTCCATCCATTGTATATTCCTTATATGGTTCATTTTCATAACGTCTCACTCCTCCGTGATGAGAACAAGTTCCTCGCCCGGATGAATAAGACATAGTTCCATCCCAACATCTTGCTATTTTTTTATAACGAGTTTTTGCTGTTATATTTCTTAAATTGTTACAAGCATCTCGATTTTCGTATTGAACACCTAATCTATAATATTTAATTGCTCGCTTTTTGTTTTTAATATTCTCATATGAAATCCCTAAATTATTATAATAAACTCCATTTGTTGTGTCTAATTCAATTGCTTTGGTATAGTATTTAATTGCATTTTTTGTATTCTGCTTATTTGAATAATATATCCCAATTTGATTAAATATCAATGGATTTGGAATACTATCGCAAAGTCTTATGTAACTATCTAAACCAGCAATAGTATCTCTTAAATCTAAATACTTATTGTGTGCGTTTAAGTGTGAATTAGTATAGTTTGTACTGTCTTTAGTAGAAAATGAAAATAAGCTTACTTTCAACAATTCTTTAGAGTAAACTGTGTCCTTTTGCGAAAGACTCCATTCGTGAAGTTCTATAATTTTGTTATACTTAACTGTGTCATTCTTAATTGAATTTAAGGCAATATTAAAATCTCGTTTAAATTGTATTGTATCTCCTTGATTCTTTTCAATTTTCCCTTTTAGAATGAAATAGTCCGAATTTATGTTTAAACTGTCAAGTTTAATACTTTCATTAACTAAACTTAAAGCTTTTTCGTAGTTTTTTGATTCAAACTCTATTTTTGCCTCATTATAATTTTCGTTAGCTTCATCATCTGGGAAAAAGATTACTGAAATTATAGCTATTAAAAACATTAAAGAAATAAAACCTAAAAGTGAGAATAAACATCCTTTCAAAATAAGTTTCCCTGTGGATTTATTTTTATTTTCCATCTAGATTATCTCAAATACACTCCAACTTCCACTATATAAATAAATTAGTTTGAAAAATTTATATCCAATAATAAAGGAAGTTGGCTAAAATATTCTCAATATTCAAGCACTAATTGACCAATACCCTATTTGAATTGACGGATTTTTAGAAACCCTACCGATAGGCATCATGCAGGCCAGTTCCTGTTATGATCATAGGAAGAATTTTTGCCAAGCGGCGGAGTTTGGTTTTCTCTTGTTTGGCATCGGTCAGGTGTTCACAGAATTCTTTTTGCTTATAGGGTGTCAGCTTTTCAAAAGCTGATTTTAGTGCGGCATCCTTGCTCAATTCGCATTGCAATAGTTCTGGTATGGCAATTTTTTTAGTTTTTTCCGCCTTTACTTCCAACCACTTTTTTTGGTTTTCCAAAGCCTCTTTCATGTAGGCCAACACACTTTTTGGGTCTATTTCGTCCAAACTTTGGAATTTCCAATGCCGCATACCTTTGGTTTTGCCTTCCTGTGCATTTTCCAATACTTTTTTTGGGTCTTTTAAAAACACTCCGTTAAAAAACCAAATTCCAAAATGGCTCTTGAACTTACAAATTCCAAAAACATTTTTACCATTGAGGATGTACACCGGAATGCTCCATTTAAAATCCTCTTCGGCTTCCGTTTTAAGTGCAATTCCCCTTAAGAGCGTAATTCCATCTTTAAACGGGTCTTCTTTTTTATAATAGGCGTCTAATTTTTCGGATTTGTCCACAACTACTTGATTTGACTTGCGGTAAGTTCGCAAATTTTTACGATAACCATCACAGCTTTCTCCATACTTTCCAAAGGAATATACTCATATTTGCCATGAAAATTATGTCCGCCAGCGAAGATATTGGGACAGGGCAGCCCCATAAAACTTAGTTGTGATCCATCCGTACCTCCCCGAATAGGTTTAATGATCGGTTCAATTTGAAGCGATTTCATGGCCTCCTCGGCAATTTCCACAATATGAAACACCGGTTCTACCTTTTCTCGCATATTTTTGTATTGGTCTTCAATGGTCAAGCTTATGAAATCTCCATATTTTTTATTGAGTTTGTCCTTGATGTCGTTCAATAGATCCTTTCTGGCCTCAAAATGTACTGCATCATGATCACGGATAATGAGCTCTATCTCTGCTTTTTCAATTTCACCCTTTATTTTGTGTACGTGGAAAAAACCTTCCCTGCCCGTGGTGTGTTCAGGGACTTCGCTGGGAGGTAGGTGAGTCATAAAATCGTTGGCGATTCCTATAGCATTAACCATTTTATTTTTGGCATAGCCGGGATGTACACTTTTTCCCGTTATGGTAACCGTGGCCTTGGCCGCATTAAAGTTTTCATATTCCAGTTCGCCCACTTGGCTGCCATCCATGGTGTAAGCCCATTCGGCACCAAATTTTTCCACATCGAACTTATGGGCGCCCCTACCTATTTCTTCGTCCGGTGTAAAGGCAATACGTATTTTTCCATGCTTGATCTCGGGGTGGTTTATCAAATACTCCATTGCAGTGATTATTTCTGTAATACCTGCTTTGTCATCCGCCCCCAACAAAGTTGTGCCGTCCGTAGTGATCAAGGTTTGGCCTTCGTAAGCTTTGAGGTCTTCAAAATAATCGGGAGATAAACTAATTTTTTTCAGTTGGTTTAGTACGATATCGTTCCCATCATAATTTTCAATGATCTGTGGCTTCACGTTTTTACCTGAAAAATCAGGTGACGTGTCAAAGTGTGAAACAAAACCGATGGTGGGTACCTTTTTGTCCAGATTGCTGGGTAAAGTGGCCATAATGTAGGCATTCTCGTCAATGGAGACCTCTTGCATGCCGATCTGGTGGAGTTCCAAGACCAATTTTTTAGCAAGGTCCCATTGTTTTTCTGTACTGGGTGTGGTTTTGGAATAGGGGTCGCTTTGGGTGTCAATCGTCACATATTCCAAAAATCTAGGTAATAATTTCTCCATGGTAAGTGTTGCGTTTTATCAAAAATAATGCTTATTCAAATGTAATTTTGCAAATCAAAGGCATTAATAAGTATCTTTCGTAAACCATTAACATCAACCTTAATTGAAAGCAATATTTTTTTATCTTTTTATGATATCCGGGTTTTACGGATTTTCCCAAATGGACTGTATTTTGGGAGTGGGAGGACGGGACAACGAGACGATTACCAAAGTTTTTGAGTTGACCGAAGAACAGCAGGAAAATCTGAAGAATTGGAGTGCTGAATTAAAAGTAAGAAACGAGATATTAAATGACAGAGCGAAATTTTTAATGAAAAAGAATGAAGAAAGTTCCCCAGAGGTATTGCTAACGGTTTCCAAACAATATAGTGCTATAATGGACAGCATGAAACAAAATATACGATTGATTGATAAACGATTGCTTACAAGCTTTAGCAGGATCCAATACGAACGCTATATAAAATTATGTAATCAATTAACGTTGCGTCCTATCCATATAAATAGGTCAGTTGACGAAAATTGATGGAATTGTCAATAACTGTTTTAAGACTTTTTATTTTTGTCCAAAATCCACTTTTGAATGTATAAAATCCTAATTCGCCCGGTACTTTTCTTGTTTGACCCAGAAGCCGTGCACCACTTTTCTTTTTTGGCTATTAAGTTTTTTTCGCGATTGGGGTTCGGTGGGCTTTTTAGGAAAGTATTTATCGTTAAAGACCCTAGATTGGAACGTGAGGTTTTTGGAGTGAAGTTTAAAAACCCAGTAGGGCTTGCTGCAGGATTTGATAAGGATGCCAAACTTTATAATGAGTTTTCTGATTTTGGTTTTGGATTTGTTGAAATAGGGACGGTAACACCCAAACCCCAATCTGGAAATCCTAAAAAACGATTGTTTCGTTTGCCCGAAGATAAAGCCGTCATCAATCGAATGGGATTTAATAATAAGGGTGTTTTTGAGGCAGCGGAACAGCTAAAGAAAAATCATCGAGTTATTATCGGAGGGAATATTGGTAAAAATAAAATAACCTCGAACAAAGAGGCCATCAAGGATTATTTAATTTGTTTTGAAGCCTTGTTTGAGCACGTGGATTATTTTGTGGTCAATGTGAGTTCTCCCAATACTCCAGGACTTCGTGAACTTCAGGATAGGGAGCCTTTGACCAAATTATTGAATAAGCTAAAAAGTCATAATAAAAAACTGGCGAAGAGTTCAATAAACAAAGAGAAACCGATCTTATTAAAAATAGCCCCAGATTTGACAGATGACCAACTGTTGGATATCATTGAAATTGTTGCGGATACGAATATAGATGGCGTAATTGCCACCAATACCACCATCGAACGAAATGGCTTAAAATCGCATTTGATCTTGTCCGAAGAAAAGGGAGGGCTCAGCGGTAAACCTTTGACCCATAGAAGTACAGAAGTAATTCGCTTTTTGTCTGAAAACAGTAAAAAAGCATTCCCGATTATTGGTGTTGGGGGAATCCACTCGCCCGAAGATGCTTTGGAGAAACTGGATGCGGGTGCCGATTTGGTACAACTTTATACAGGCTTTATATACGAAGGTCCGGGTCTTATCAAAAAAATCAATAAGTCCATTTTGGAAAAAATGGACTAACATTATATGCATAGTTTGTTTTTGGTTTCGGAGGTTGTCAATTACCCTATATTGATGGGGTTTTTGGTGTCTTCTATGGCTCTGGCCATTTCGCCGGGCCCTGATAACATTTTCGTGTTGACGCAAAGCATCAGCAATGGTACAAAATCGGGATTGGCAACGGTTTTTGGACTGGTTGCTGGGTGTTTGGTACATACATCGCTAATGGCTTTTGGTGTTTCAGAAGTTATAAAACGTAGTGATACGCTATTTTTTGCCATCAAACTGTTTGGTGCTATGTACCTAATGTATTTGGCGTATAAGGTATATCGTAGTGATGCTTCCATACTTTTGGATAATGAAAACAAACCATCCAAATCACCGTTAAAACTTTTTTGGACAGGATTTACAATGAATGTGCTCAACCCTAAGGTCGCCATATTCTTTTTAGCCTTTTTTCCTGGCTTTTTGTTCAGCAAAGAACTCAATACCGTTGTGCAATTCTATATTTTGGGATTCTTATTTATGTTTTCGGCTTTATTGGTTTTTGGTTCCATAGCTATGTTGGCTGGTGCAATATCCAGTTATTTGATTGCGCACAAAAAAACAGGTGTTTATTTAAAGTGGATGCAGATCGTTGTTTTTGTAGGGATTGCCGTTTATCTATTTTTATCGGATAAATAAGTGCTATTTTTACGGAAGCCTATGTCAAAAGTAAAACTCATAGAATGTCCTAGGGATGCCATGCAGGGGATCAAAACCTTTATTCCTACCGAAGAAAAGGTAAAGTATATTCAATCTTTGTTGGGCTGCGGGTTTGATACCATCGATTTTGGAAGTTTTGTATCACCAAAAGCTATACCCCAGATGAGGGATACTGCCGAGGTGTTGGCGCGCTTGGATTTATCCCGAACCCAAAGCAAACTCTTGGCCATAGTGGCCAATGTAAGGGGGGCTGAAGATGCCTGTGTGCATGAATCAATTGATTATTTGGGCTTTCCCTTTTCCATTTCGGAAAACTTTCAGATGCGGAATACGCACAAGACCATTGATCAGTCTGTAGAGACATTACAGCGAATTTTGGAGCTGGCCGATGCGAACGGTAAGGAGGTGGTTACATACATTTCGATGGGATTCGGAAATCCGTACGGAGACCCATGGAACATAGAAATAGTAGGAGAGTGGACCGAAAAACTAGCCGCAATGGGTGCTAGGATTCTTTCGTTATCAGATACTATTGGAAGTTCAACACCAGAGGTGATTAATTACCTGTTCTCCAATCTAATTCCGAAGTATTCGGAGATTGAATTTGGAGCCCATTTACATACAACTCCTTCCAAGTGGCACGAAAAAGTGGATGCGGCCTATAAAGCAGGTTGTCGGCGTTTTGACGGTGCCGTGCAGGGTTTTGGTGGGTGTCCCATGGCCAAGGATGAACTTACGGGCAACATGCCCACGGAAAAGATGCTTTCTTATTTTACCACGGAAAAAGCTGATTCCGGTGTCAATTGGATGGTTTTTGAAGCAGCTTTTAATAAGACAACCGAGTTGTTTTCAGTTTATCATTGAGAAGTGGTTAGTTTTTGATGAACGGATAAGCAATATCACTATATTTAAGAAATTTCATTTTTTGCCTTTCAAACCTGAGCAAGCCCAATAATTCGATTACCTCCTCCCTGTTTACCAAAATAATAAAATGCTTTTTACCTACCGATATAGGAATTTTGCGCTGTTGCGACCAATTTTCAAGATGTTTTTCCCAATAAGGGATATCTAATTGTTCAATGTATTCTTTAAGAGCTTCCAATTCCCATTCGTATAGCTCAAAACATAGATTGTTATAAACTAACTGAAATAATTTGGTGCTCTCGCAAAATGTTAACACCCCATTTTTTGATTGGCTCATTACATTTAAAAATCTGCACATATAAAAAAGATTGGGTCATAAAGATAATAATTATATAGAATGATTCTAAATAAAAAACAAATATTTACATTGGAGCAAAAAATGTAATATCCACCTCGGGTGATAATCAAATAAAATAGTGGTATATTTGCCCGCAATTAATCCGTAATTGCAATGGAAGCTCACCTGAACAAAATTGTTGGAGAAGGACTTACATATGATGATGTTCTTCTTGTTCCCGCTTACTCTGAAGTACTACCAAGAGAAGTCAATATTCAGTCAAAATTCACAAAGAACATTACCATAAATGTGCCCATAGTTTCTGCGGCCATGGACACGGTAACCGAATCCCGTATGGCGATTGCCATGGCGCAGGAGGGAGGTATTGGTGTTCTTCATAAAAACATGACCATTGAGCAGCAGGCAATCAAGGTTAGGAAGGTAAAACGTGCCGAAAGTGGTATGATTATGGATCCCGTTACACTTCCTTTGGAATCTACAGTGCGTGATGCAAAGGCAAATATGAGAGAGCATAGCATTGGTGGAATCCCAATTGTGGACGATAAAGACAAACTGATAGGCATTGTTACCAATCGTGACCTTCGTTTTGAGAAAAACGATGATAGACCCATTGCAGATGTGATGACTTCCGAAAATTTGGTTACGGTGGCCGAAGGCACTTCACTGCAACAAGCGGAAGTAATCCTTCAGGAAAATAAAATTGAAAAATTACCGGTAATCAACGATAAAGACGAACTTATTGGGCTGATTACGTTTAGAGATATCACCAAACTCACGCAAAAACCGATTGCCAATAAGGATCAATATGGACGCTTACGTGTTGCCGCGGCCATTGGAGTAACCGGAGATGCTGTTGAAAGGGCTGAAGCATTGGTGAAAGCCGGTGTTGATGCCATTATTATTGATACAGCACATGGTCACACCAAAGGTGTGGTGGATATATTGAAAAATGTCAAGAAATCGTTTCCAGAACTGGAAGTGGTTGTTGGTAATATTGCTACCGCTGAAGCAGCAAAATATTTGGCAGAGGCAGGGGCCGATGCCGTAAAAGTTGGGATTGGGCCAGGTTCCATTTGTACCACGCGTGTGGTAGCCGGAGTTGGTTTTCCACAGTTTTCCGCTGTTTTGGAAGTGTCCGCCGCACTAAAAGGTACGGGAGTTCCCGTTATTGCCGATGGTGGAATCCGTTACACTGGTGATATTCCCAAAGCATTAGCCGCTGGGGCAGATACCGTAATGCTGGGGTCGTTGCTGGCAGGTACAAAAGAATCTCCAGGGGAGACCATTATTTACGAAGGGCGTAAGTTTAAGTCCTACCGTGGAATGGGCTCCGTTGAAGCTATGAAAAAAGGTAGTAAGGACCGTTATTTCCAAGATGTTGAAGACGATATTAAAAAGTTGGTTCCAGAAGGTATTGTTGGTCGGGTACCATACAAAGGTGAATTGGTGGAAAGTATGCACCAATTTATAGGAGGACTACGTGCTGGTATGGGATATTGCGGAGCTAAGGATATTGAAACGCTGAAAAACAGCGCACGGTTTGTAAAAATCACCTCGAGCGGAATCCATGAAAGTCACCCACATAATGTGACAATTACCAAAGAAAGCCCGAATTATAGTAGGTAAAAATAAATTATACAGGGTGAATTATTTCCCTACATAATTTTCCCAATCCTTGTCCTTGTATATATTTTCACCAAAGTACTTGGCAATTTGCATAAACGGTTCCACTTGCTGATAGCCGGGAACAGGGGAGAGCATATTTAGTTGCTCGTCTAAAAAGACTACTGTTGGATAACTCATACGACCTTGCAAAAGAGCAGCTGCCAATTCGTGGTAGCCTCTTCGTCCAGAGGGTATGTACTTGAAGGTTTTTCCTTGATATGTAATTGGGTCTTTTCCTTCTGCATCCATTTTTACCATGTAGAAATTATCTTGCATGTATTTGCTGACATCTGGATGTTGAAATGTGTTCTTATCCATTTTTTTACACCATCCGCACCAATCCGTGTAAACATCGACAAAGATTTTTTTCGGCTGTGCATCCGTTTTGGAAAGTTCCACCGCCTCATTCCAGGATATCCAATTGATATCTTGTGCATTGATTTGGGTGTTAATGCTTATAAATACTATAAAAAGTAAGCTGATTTGGGTAAAAGTTGAACGCATAGTCTTAGGTTTTGATGTAAAGTCGTCATATCAATACAAAACTAACGAAAATTGTATCAAAAAAGTATGTGTTTTAACAATCAGGTGTGGTTTTACCGTTACTCTGCAATCTGTTTTTCACAGGTTTTAAAAAGTTCTTTGACATCTATCTGATTGTGTAGGATATCATCAAAAGTTTCCCTTTTTCTTATTAAATGAGCCTTTCCTTGGTGCCAAAGTACCTCGGCAGGGCGATACCTGGAGTTATAATTGCTGGCCATGGTAAAACAATAGGCACCCGCATTTTTAAAGCATAGTATGTCACCTTCAGATATTTCGTTGATTCTGCGATTGCTTCCAAATGTATCTGTTTCACAGATGTAGCCAACAACTGAATAATAACGCTCTTTACCTTTTGGATTGGATAAGTTTTCAATTTGATGGTTGGATCCGTACAACATTGGTCTTATCAAATGGTTGAATCCTGAATCGATACTAGCAAAAACAGTGGATGTAGTCTGTTTTACCACATTAACTTTTGCTAAAAAGCAACCAGCTTCACTTACCAAAAATTTACCGGGCTCAAACGCAAGTGTCAATTTTTTTCCATATTCTTTGCAGAACTCGTTGAATCTTTTGGTTAATTTTTTTCCCAATTCGTCCACGTTGGTCTGGATATCACCTTCTTTATAAGGCACTTTAAACCCGCTTCCAAAATCGATGAATTCCAGGTCTTTGAAATTTTTTGCTGTTTCAAATAGTATTTCGGAAGCGTACAGGAAAACATCAATATCTAAAATATCGCTTCCCGTGTGCATGTGTATTCCATTGATGTTCATATTGGTCAAGTCCACAATACGCAATAAATGTGGGATTTGATGAACGCTTATGCCAAACTTGGAGTCGATATGTCCCACAGAGATATTGGAGTTTCCCCCAGCCATCACATGTGGATTAATTCGGATACATACAGGTATATCGGGATGCTTGCTACCAAACTGCTCCAAAATGGAAAGATTATCAATATTCACTTGTACCCCAAGTGCAGCAGCTTCTTCAATTTCTTCCAAAGAAACCCCATTCGGTGTGAAAATAATGGATTCTGGCTTAAAACCTGCTAAAAGACCAAGCTTCACTTCTTGGATGGACACGGTATCCAACCCGCTGCCCAAACTGTTAAACAACCTTAGGATACTAATATTGGACAATGCTTTGGCCGCATAATTCAACTTAAGATTTGGAACACCTTTGAACGCATTGGTTAACTTTTTGTATTGTGATGTGATTTTATCGGCATCATATACATATAGTGGAGCGCCAAATTGTTCTGTTAATTGAAGTAGATTTTTGGAGTTCATGGGAAACAAATTTTTTGAGCAAAACTAGGTTTTGTCACCAATAAACACAAGTAATCTGAATAAATTCATCAAAATATAACAAGTTGTTTGATTTGTAACAAATAAATGATGAAGTATTGTCCCTTTTGTTTTTGGTTCGTATTTTTAAACAAATTGTAATAATGAAGCTACCTCTATTTCCACTACAATCTGTTTTTTTTCCTGGTGAGACCGTACCACTGCATATTTTTGAAGATCGGTATAAGCAATTGATTAACGATTGTAGAAAAGAAGCACTTACATTTGGTATACCGGTTTATATCAATGATACCATGTCCTACGGAACTGAGGTACAACTTGTAGAAGTGGTAAATAGTTATGAATCGGGAGAGATGGATGTGGTTTGTGTGGCTCGGCAGGTCTTTAGGGTGGTGCGTTTTCAAAAACAGCTGGATGGTAAGTTGTATGCGGGAGGGGAAGTTGAGTTTTTGGAGATGGAGAACGACGCCGATGATGGTTTAAGAAAACAAGTGCTTCAAAAAGTGGAAGCATTGTACGATATTATGGATGTACCTTTTACCAAAACATCTCCAAAGCATTTCAATAGTTATTCACTTGCCCATAAAATGGGGCTTTCATTTGAACAAGAATATGAGTTGCTGCTCATGACTCGTGAAACAGATCGGTTACATTTTATAAAAAATCATTTAGAGGCAACCACAAGTATTTTGACCGAGGTAAACCGAACCAAGGGAGTCATTGAAATGAACGGACATTTTAAGAATTTTGATCCTTTGGATTTTCAAGATTTCAAGTTATAAGGTATCGAACTTCCAAAAAACAGGATTTAATTCGTACATAATCAGTAATTATTCATTTAACATCTTCAATTTGTCCGTGGCGTTTTCTATTTTTGTCAGCAAACAAAAGTAAATTCACAGATGAATCTTCACGAATATCAAGGAAAAGAGATTTTAGCCAGTTTTGGCGTTAGAATCCAGCGAGGCATAGTAGCTCACAACGCTAAGGAAGCTGTAGATGCTGCAAAACAACTTACTCAAGAAACAGGGACCGGATGGCATGTAATCAAAGCTCAGGTACATGCAGGTGGTCGTGGTAAGGGCGGTGGAGTTAAGCTGGCCAAGAACTTGAAGGAAGTAGAAGAGCTGGCAAGTAGCATTATAGGGATGAACCTTGTTACTCCACAAACATCTGCTGAGGGAAAGAAAGTGCACCAAATTTTGGTTGCTGAAGATGTATACTATCCCGGTGATAGTGAAACCAGTGAGTTCTATATGTCTGTTCTACTAAACAGGGGAACAGGTAAAAACATGATAATGTATTCTACCGAGGGAGGTATGGATATTGAAGAAGTTGCTGAAAAAACACCACATTTGATTTTTACCGAAGAGGTTGACCCAGGATTGGGGCTTTTGCCTTTTCAAGCAAGAAGAATTGCTTTTAACCTAGGTTTGTCAGGTACTTCGTTCAAAGAAATGGTGAAATTCGTTATGTCTTTATATAAGGCTTACGTAGAGAGTGATTCCAGTCTTTTTGAAATCAACCCGGTCTTGAAGACTTCCGATGATAAAATAATGGCCGTTGATGCCAAAGTTACTATAGACGACAATGCATTATATAGAAGAAAGGCCTATGCAGAAATGCGTGATTTACGTGAAGAAAACCCAATAGAGGTAGAGGCGCGCGAGGTTGGTTTGAACTATGTAGACTTGGACGGTAATGTAGGCTGCATGGTTAACGGAGCAGGTTTGGCTATGGCTACTATGGACCTGATAAAAATGGCCGGAGGTGAACCAGCAAACTTTTTGGATGTTGGAGGAACTGCAGATGCCAAAAGGGTAGAAGAGGCTTTTAGAATAATCTTGAAAGATCCTAATGTAAAAGCAATCCTAATCAATATTTTTGGAGGTATTGTTCGTTGTGACCGTGTCGCCCAAGGTGTTGTGGATGCATACAAAAATATGGGAGATGCCATTCAAGTACCGATAATCGTAAGGTTGCAGGGTACCAATGCTGAACTGGCCAAGGAAATAATCGACAATTCTGGTTTGGCAGTACACTCTGCGGTACAATTTAAAGAAGCTGCAGATAAAGTTGAAGAAGTGTTGGGCTAGTCGTTCAATTAATATAATATAGAGAAAAGGGCAGCATTTTATTAATGCTGCCCTTTTCTATTGTTCAATGTTCAAAGCTATACAATTCTATATTGAGGATTATCATAACTAAATTCGACCTTCCTGTTGTACCTACTTTATCTTTAGTATTAATGTTAGTGTGCTATTTATTCATGGGTATAAGAAAATATAGACCCGATTTTGGCTGGTCCATATAGGCTAAACTTAGCGAAAGTGTAATACTTTTTTTCATGATTTTTGTAAGCCTGCTAAAACTACCAGAAAGTGCAATTAAAGCATGTGACTCTGGGAAAAGTTTATGAAATTCCAGTAAGAATTACCGTGTAATAAACGGGAATTGTTTGAGTTTAGTTGGAAAGGCCTTGAATTTCAGTGCTTTTTTATGCACTAAAACCCGTTGTTATGGAGTTATCTACTTAGGATTGCAAACCTAAACCATATTTTATGGGTACCCATAAGGAAAAATTAAGCATTCTTTCAGAAATGATTGCCTTTGCAAGGGTGGATCATACCTTAAAGCGCTCCGAATATGGGTTTTTACTAAAAGTTGCTCGTAGTTTGGGTGTAAGTAAGGCTGTGTTTGAAGGGTTGTTAAAAGAAAAATCCCCTAAAGTACGATTGAAAACACAAGCTGAACGTATTGTGCAGTTTCACCGACTTATTTTGCTTATGAACATTGATAATGAGCAGCATAAAAAAGAAATACATACACTTTACAATATTGGTCTAAAGATGGGGTTGCCCCCGGCGGCTATTAGTCAAGTCTTGGAGGTGATGAATCGCTACCCCGATAATATTGTTCCTCCCGATGTATTCATTAATATCTTCAAAGCATACTACAATTAATGTCAAAATGACATTTAATTCTGCTCAAAACATGTCATAACGACATGTTTTTTGTATTGGTATAGGTTTTGACTTATACAGGGTGATTTAAATGTTTAACTAAAATTGAATCGCTATGAGTATAGTTAAAAGAAATAACCTGTTTTTTCCATCCTTGATGAACGATTTTATGGGTCCTGATTGGTTCGGTGGCACAGAAAAGTGGAATGCTTCTGTCCCTGCTGTCAACATTAAGGATAACACTGATGCTTTTGAATTGGAACTTGCTGTTCCAGGGATGAAAAAAGATGATTTTACTGTGGAAGTTGATAATGATGTATTGACCATCTCCAGTGAAGTGGAAACTGAAAATGAAGAAAAAAGTGATAACTACACTAGAAAAGAGTTTTCATTTACTTCATTTAAAAGAGCTTTTACATTGCCAGAAACCGTAGACGGATCTAAAATTGATGCCAAATACGAAGATGGAATATTGACATTGAAATTGCCCAAAAAGCAAGAGGCATTGCCAAACCCAAAACGATTAATAGAGATAGGATAAGATATTAGAACACCAACTTTAGGTGTTTCATGATGGTTGGATTAGTTGGTTAGTTTGAGGCGCGCTCCAGTATTTACCGGAGCGCGTTTTTGTTTATTCTTTTTCTTGTAGCATTTTTATTTCGTCCCTTAGTTTGGCAGCTTCCATAAAATTGAGTTCTTTGGCCGCTTTTTCCATAGCTTTTCTTTTGTCCCTGATCATTTTTTCTTTTTGATTTTGTGTAAGATATTCAAGGTCTGGTTCTGCAGCACGTAATTCTTCTTTTTGAAAATGGTATGTAGAAACAGAATTTTTAGCCAGTGCACTATCTAAGCTTTTGTTCAGAGCTGTGGGGGTAATATTGTTTTCTTTGTTGTAAGACATTTGTTTGTCCCTTCTATAATTGGTCTCGTCGATTGTCTTTTGCATACTATCCGTAATCTTATCCGCGTACATAATAGCCTTTCCATTTAGATTTCGAGCTGCACGGCCCACTGTTTGGGTCAAAGATCGGTTACTACGCAAAAATCCTTCCTTGTCTGCATCTAAAATGGCCACCAGTGAAACCTCGGGTAAATCCAAGCCTTCCCTTAACAGGTTGACCCCGATGAGAACATCAAATAGGCCTTTGCGCAAATCCTGCATAATCTCCACCCGTTCCAATGTGTCCACATCACTATGAATATAACGGCAACGAATATCAATTCGGGTTAGGTATTTGGTGAGTTCTTCTGCCATACGTTTGGTAAGTGTAGTCACCAAGGTTCGCTCGTCCAGTTCTACGCGCTGTTGAATTTCTTCTACAAGATCATCAATTTGGTTTGCGCTGGGCTTTACTTCGATTACAGGGTCCAATAGCCCGGTCGGACGTATGATCTGTTCTACATACACACCTTCGCTCAACTCTAATTCATAATCGGCAGGGGTGGCACTTACATAAAGCACCTGATTTTGGAGTGCTTCAAACTCTTCAAATTTTAATGGGCGATTGTCCATTGCAGCGGGTAAACGAAAACCATATTCCACTAAGTTTTCTTTTCTAGAGCGGTCACCACCATACATGGCGTGTACTTGGGGAATGGTAACGTGACTTTCATCTATCACCATCAAATAATCATCTGGAAAATAATCTAGCAGACAAAAGGGCCTAGTTCCTGGTTTTCTACCATCCAAATACCTTGAATAATTCTCGATGCCTGAACAATAGCCCAGTTCTCGAATCATTTCCAAATCAAAATTGGTGCGTTCTTCCAAGCGTTTTGCTTCAAGTGGGCGGCCAATTTCCTTGAAATATTCTATTTGCTTCACTAGATCGTCCTGTATATCCTTAATTGCATTTTGCAATACGTCCGGAGAGGTAACAAACATGTTTGCAGGATAGATGTTCAAGCTGTCGTAAACTTCAATCACCTTGTTGTTGTAGGGGTCCAATGCCTCTATTTCTTCAATTTCATCCCCAAAAAAATGAATACGGAAAGCATGGTCCGCATATCCAGGGAAAACATCCACTACATCACCCTTCACCCTAAAGTTTCCGTTTCGGAAATCTGCGGTGGTACGGGCGTACAAGCTCTGTACCAATTGCTTTAAAAATTTGGTTCTTGAGATGACTTGATCCCGGTGAATGGTGATCACGTTTTTTTGAAACTCAACAGGGTTTCCAATGCCGTACAGACAAGAAACGGAAGCTACAACCAGCACATCGCGTCTTCCGGACAGGAGGGAAGAAGTGGCGCTCAAACGAAGTTTCTCAATGTCCTCGTTGATGGATAGGTCTTTTTCAATGTAAAGTCCGCTTGTTGGGATATAGGCCTCGGGCTGATAATAATCGTAGTAGGATACAAAATACTCCACTGCGTTGTTTGGAAAAAACTGTTTGAACTCAGAATACAGTTGCGCTGCTAAAGTCTTATTGTGGGCCAACACCAATGTTGGACGTTGTACTGATTCCACTACATTGGCCACGGTAAATGTTTTCCCAGAACCCGTTACTCCCAATAAAGTTTGGTGCGGCGTTTTACCTTCGATGCCCTCCACTAATTGCTTTATGGCCTGAGGTTGATCGCCCGTAGGTTTAAAATCTGAAACTACCTGAAATTTCATTCGATAAAAATACTAAAGGTAGACGCTATATAGAAACAAAGCTCAGGATATTCTCAACAATGGATACTACAAATCACGTTTTTTTAATAAAGCATAGGATAGATAGATAAAAATAGCCGTCCAAATAATAACGATCAGAAACTCATACCAATACACATGGTAATCGAACTTCATGCTCTCTCCAATTTGTTGTCCTATGTTCTGTACGGCAGATAGTCTGGTGAACGGTTCTTTAATGAGATTAGACATCGATTCCAAAGGAAAAAAGCGTTTAACATTTTTGGCAGCTTCCCAGCTCATAACTTTCCAACCCAATAATCCAAATAGAACCTGTTCCAATATCGTCCATAAAATAAGGAAACCAAGGGCAAAGGCAGAACGTTTTACCAAAATCCCCAAAAAGAGACAAAAAGAGAAAAACCCGACCAATTTAAAGAAGAATGCTGGTAGAAACTCCATATCGGAAAATATGATGGACACTTCATTGTAATCCGAATAGGCAATTCCTAGAACCAAAGAAACTACAAAAACGAAAATAGTGGATATTAGGGCAAACGAAATAACCGTGAGCACTTTAGAAAGGATAAATTCCTTTTTGGACAGCCCATCGATAAGATTTTGTTTTATGGTCTTGTTACTGTACTCGTTGGACATCATGGAAACGATCACGATGGCCAAAAAGAGTTTGAACAACGCTGTAACAAAAGTGTTAAAGTGCCAGATGTATGGAAAATTAAAAATGCCCTGGTCGGCCAAGTGGAATTGTACCGGCCCAATATCAAATTTTATGGCAGCGATGAGCGCTATTGAGGTCAAAAGCACAAAGTAGGAGATAATTAGCACCTTACTGGCCCTGTTGTTCCAAAGTTTTATAAATTCTATTTGTAAGAGACGTAACATTCGTTTTTTGATTAGTTGTTTTTGGTCAAGGTTAAAAATTGTTCTTCAAGACTCTCTTTTCGTTTTACGAGATGGGATAATACTATTCCTTTATCAAACAGCATTTTGTTCAAACTTTCTGCATCCATTTCCTCCTTGAGATAGGCCGTGAGGGTTCCGTTGAAGTTTTCCACTTTGCCAAAACTGGCATTTTTTTCCAGCAATTCTTGAAGCAAGTCAATATTCTGGGCCCTCAATTCAAAAAAACCGTGGCTTGCCAACATACTGTCCACTGGCCCGGAATATAAGTTCTCGCCTTTTCGTAGAATGATAACATGGGAACATACCTTTTCAACCTCGTCCAGCAAGTGGGATGCCAATAAAATGGTAGTGCCTTGGTTTGCTATTTTTATAATAATTTCACGTATTTGATGAATCCCTTGTGGGTCTAAGCCGTTGGTTGGCTCGTCCAAAATCAATATTTCTGGGTCATTCAATAAAGCAGAGGCAATGGCCATTCGCTGTTTCATACCCAAGGAGTAGGTTTTGAACTTACTGTTACGGCGATCCCATAACCCAACTAACTCGAGTTTCTCTTGAATCTTGGTTTCCGGAACATCCTTGATCTTACAGACCAACCTTAAATTTTGGATGGCGTTCATGTATGGATAAAAATTAGGGCGCTCAATTATGGCTCCAACTTTTTTGAGGGCGTCATGGGTAGATGTGTTGCCATCGAACCAACTAAAATTCCCAGAAGTTTCGTTAACAACGTTCAAAATAATACCTAGGGTAGTGGACTTGCCACTGCCGTTAGGTCCCAAAATACCATAGACGTTTCCTTTTTCAATTGTAAAGGAAAGGTCTTTAACGGCGGTGAGGTAACCAAATTTTTTCGTAAGATGGTTTACGGTCAGTATTGTTTCCAAGAGATGTTATCGTTTTTTGAATGGTTTATACTAACTTGACGATGTTTATCGCAAATTGTTACAAAATAATTGAATACAATGTCGGAAGAAAAATTGATGTCGAAAAAAAAGCCCGCTTATCCAATTACTAAGAAATTGGATGAATACCTGGAATATTACAACCGAAAAATAGAAATCCCCATCCATTATGAAGACCTCCTCCGATTTTCTGGCAGCGTGGCGGTTTATGATGCCAATGATGAAGATACCCTTTGGGTAAGGGTGTTTTATCCAGAGTTCGACCGGGATGAAATTGACCTTGCTTTAAAGCGCGTGTATTCAAGCTTTGTTTCTGATGGAAGTGATTCCATTTTTCCATATTTAAATGTGGATTATGTGGACTATTGCACATTTGGAAACTCAAAACCCTTTAGGGTCAAGGTTAGAAATATATTGAATGATAATTACACCTTGTTTTATATAAAAAAGACTGATGCATCTCGGGTTTATGGATTGGAACTGGAGCATATGTTATCCCCGTACAACCTAAATTTTATTATTTACCAGAATACCCTTATTGAAGAGCACATTGTTGGCATCCCAGGCGATGTTTTTATAAAAAAAAACCTGTCCGAATGTTCAGAGTTTGATAAAGCACAAATAGCCAAGGAATTTGTAAAGTTTAATGAAAGATGCATGATTCGGCTCTTGGGCGATATGCGTTCCTATAACTATGTTATTGTGCCTACGCATGATTTTGATAGCGTAGTTTATAAGATAAGGGCCATCGATTTTGATCAGCAATGCTATGAGGGTAAAATAAAGGTGTACCGCCCTCAATTTTTTAAGGAAAACAAAACCATGGTGGATTTGGTACAAAGCAAATTGACCATAGACTCCGTCAATCAATATATAGTAGAGGAGCGCTCCATTATTGCAAAGCGGATATTGAGTTGGGGACGGAGACTAAAACGACTTTTGGATGTATGCAAAGAAGATTCCATTGCACCACCTGAGAATATTGAACTGCTAAAAACCCAATTGCAGGAGCTTACGGGTGACATCAATTTTAGAGACAGCAAAAACATGGGGGAAATAATGACGTATGCTCTTGATTTTGTAAAGCGTAACTATGAGGATGTGAGTATGAAACAGATTATTGAAAAGAAGTTTTAGCTCTTCTGTTCTTTGTTGAAATACACCAGATAATAATACATCTGTTTTTCTTCGTCCCAACCTTTTTCCACAAACTTTTCCGCGGATTCAGGGTTGATGAAATCCATTTTAATTTGAATGTTCGTATCAAGGTTGATAACGTTCTTAATCTTTCTTCGAGCATCGCTAACGGCTTTGTTGGCGATATCGAAATTGGAAACATCCTCAATGCTGTATTTCGGCCCTTTTTCTACCTTATAGTGTTTAAACTCTGGAATTAACTCAGGGTTCTCCATTACATCGTTCAAAAATGAAGTCTCCTCAAAGTTGTCGTTTTTGGCAAAATGGTTCACCGCGCGGTTCATGAACATTACTTCCTGTTGTTTGTCTTCGGCAGGCAAAACCACGTCTTTAGCAAAGTTCTGGCAAAATTTCAAATAATTTTTGGTGTAGAAGTTTTCATCGGTCAACGGGGCAACTCCCAAAAAGTTTTCTAACCAATATTTTGCATCGTATCTGTTGCTATCCACAGATAACACCTTGTAGCCCTCTTCTTTGTCTACATTGAAAACGATACAACCCTTGTCCAACTTGTTGATATTAATCCCCTGTCGGATTAAAATCTCCAAATTTTGCTCTTTTTCTTCAAATTGAAGAAAATCATGTTTCAATTCACTTTTGAAAATCCCTACGGCCTCCGTTTTTTGATTGTTGATGACCATATCCGAAAAATGAACTACATACACCTCACCACTTTTAATGTGTGGATGGTTGGATTGTTCAAAAAGATGCGAGGTTATTTTTTTGGAAAGGACATGATTATCCGATGGGTTTTCGAAAATTCTAGTGACCGTGGTAAATACCTTATTGAACTCCAAATCTACCTCATGGTCAAACTTAAAATAGTTTTCTTCCTTCTCTCTGAATGGTTTGAAAAAGTACTCTTTTAAAAGGCCTGCCATTTCATCGTTGAGCGTAACAGGCTCTGCGGACAAAAAAGCAGATTCGTTTTTGCTTTTATTGCCAACGCGGTGCAGGGATATACTTTCAATTTGGGCGGAATATAGGTTTAGCATGATCAGGTAGCAGATTAACAATTATAATTTAATAAGGTCAAGAAAGGATTTAATTCCAGTTTTCATCAAAGTCCATATCGTCGTATCGATCTAGGAGGTCATCAAAATCACCCTCATCATCATCGGGTTTTGCTTCAAACTTTTTTTCTGGTGGAGCATCAGGTAGTTCTCCAAAAGTGAACAATATACTAGGATATGTCTTTCCATCTTCTTTATCAACTATATCGGCAAGTTCCACAAAAAAGGTCCACATGCTAAGAAAGTCGTAAACATAAATCAGCTTAGGATTCTTCTCGTTCATTACGTCATCTAACGAAGTTTCGTTCATCAACCGTACATCGGAACCGTTCTCACTCATATCAAAAAGAGCTATTTCCTCATCTTGGTTCCATTCTTCATCACAAGTGTAAAAAGAAGCCATTTCACTTCCTTCAAAACCAAAAGCTTGGGTTATGGCGTTGTGAAAATCTTCCAAATTACTTTGGTCTTCAATTTCAATATCACGAAAAATATCATCCTCAGCATCAAGTATTATCCTGATTTTATAAATCATCCATCAAATTTTAGAGTGGGCACAAAGGTACAATAATTAGACCTTATTTGGTGAACCTGTGCAAGGTAAACGTCATGGCTGCCAATAGAAAAAAGGCACCTATTTGATGCACGATTCCCAACCACAGTGGCACGGCGTAAATAAGTGTGAGCACCCCTAAAAGAAATTGCACAAAAACAAGTGCTAACAAAGAAAGCAAACCTTTCTCCTGTAGCCTTGTGGTTTGTAATTTTCTGGTTTTGTACCAAATGAATACAATAAAACCAACAACGATATAAGCCAAATATCTATGTATGAACTGTACCCCGCTTTTACCTTCATAAAAGTTTTTGATTAATGGTTGCTGTTCTATATATACGGTTTGATGAATTAGTTTTCCTTCATTCATCAATGGCCAGTGATTATGGATAAAACCTGCATCCAGACCTGCCACGAAAGCGCCCCAAATTATTTGCAGTAATAGCACAACTAGTCCTGCTCTAATAAGGTTACGTGTTTTTTTATGTATTTCTTTTTTGTTGGGGTAAATAAGGTCCAGCGCAACCCACATACTATACGCAAAGGTGATGAATGCGGTTGTTAAATGGGCGGCCAACCGATAGTGGGACACATCCGGTTGGTCCACTAGTCCACTTTTCACCATATACCATCCTAAAAAGCCTTGAAACCCACCCATAAAAAGTAAGATCAAACTTTTCTTTATCGTAGGCTTGTCCAGTTTTTTTGTGGCCAAAAAGTAAAGAAAAGGGATAATGAACACGATACCAATAAACCTACCGATTACCCTATGTAACCATTCCCAAAAATAAATATCCTTGAATTCTTCGATTCCAAAATGATAGTTCAGCTTTTGGTATTCGGGGTATTGTTTGTACAGATCAAAAGCTTCTTGCCACTCCTGTTCGTTCATCGGTGGAATGGTACCATGAATCAATTTATAGTCGGATATGGAAAGTCCTGAATGTGTAAGACGGGTTATTCCACCTACCAAAACCATTATAAAAATAAGCATACACCCTGTCAGTAACCAATAGACAACATATTTGTTCTTTTTCATTCGGAATGGACTTTTAAATTCATTTTTCTGCCTTTTTCCAACATAAAATTGTAGGCAGCTTCATATTCGTTTGGGATTTCACCTTCCAAAATAGCTTCTTTGATCGCGTCTTTAATAATTCCTATTTCTTTGGAGGGTTTAAGGTTGAAGGTTGTCATGATTTGCTCTCCGGAAACAGGAGGTTGAAAGTTTCGGACGTGGTCCCTTTCTTCAACCTCTACTATTTTTTGTCTGACTATCTTGAAATTATTCTTGTATTTTCTTTGCTTTCGAGGGTTTTTTGTGGTGATGTCTGCCTCACAGAGGGTCATAAGGTCTTCCACAAAATCACCTGCATCAAACACCAATCGTCTCACCGCTGAATCGGTTACGTGATCTTCGGACAGGATGATGGGACGAGAGCTCATCAAAACCATTTTTTGAACGAATTTCATTTTTTCGTTCAGTGGCATTCGAAGTCTTTTGAACAATCTATAAACCATTTTAGCGCCTACAAATTCATGGGCATGGAAAGTCCAGCCATTTTTTTTATGGAATTTTTTTGTAGGGGCTTTGCCTATATCATGTAATAGTGCTGCCCAACGTAACCAAAGGTTATCGGTGTTTTCCGCAATATTATCTACCACTTCCAAGGTGTGCCAAAAATTGTCTTTATGGCGTTGGCCCTCTTTTTCTTCAATGCCCTGGAGAGCAGTTAGCTCCGGTAAGATCAATGGAAGTAGCCCTGTTTGGTGCATTAACTTTAGACCAACGGATGGTTTGGAACTCAATAGGATTTTATGGAGTTCGTCTACAATACGTTCTTTAGATACAATTTTGATGCGGTCTTTGTTCTCGGTAATTGCTTGAAGAGACTTCAGCTCGATGGTGAAATTCAATTGCGTGGCAAAGCGAATGGCGCGCATCATCCGCAAGGGGTCGTCCGAATAAGTGATTCCAGGCTCTAAAGGAGTCCTTATAATCTGTTTATCTAAATCCGTCAATCCGTCAAAGGGATCCAGTAGTTTTCCAAAATCTCCGCTGTTTAAAGACAAGGCCATGGCATTTATGGTGAAATCCCGTCGATTTTGGTCATCTTCCAAGGTTCCGTCCTCCACAATCGGTTTTCGGCTATCGCGATTGTAGCTTTCTTTTCGGGCACCTACAAACTCAAGTTCCAACTCCTTGTGTTTGATCATGGCAGTACCAAAGTTTTTGAATACTGAAATTTCCGGTTTCCCCTTTAACTTAGATGCCACTTTTTTAGCCAATTCTATTCCACTGCCTATGGCTACTACGTCGATATCCTTTGGTATATTCCTTTTTAGGAAGTAATCACGAACAAATCCACCTATAACATAAGCGTCTACTCCGAGCTCATCCGAGGCCTCTCCAATAAGTTTAAAAATAGGGTGGTTTATTGCCTCTGTATGGAATTCCTTCATCATTATTACTCCCGGATAACCTTCACCTTTCCGTCGTTACTTAATTTAATGATGGAAGAAGGAGAAGGGTTTTTGTTTTCGTCCTGCAAATTTACCACATAGTCCACTCCTTTTAAAATTTCTTTGTCAATATCCTTGAATTGTTTGGGTGTTGGATTTCCAGAAATATTGGCAGAAGTGGATACGATCGGTTTCCTGAATTTATTGATGAGGTACTGGCAGAATTTATCGGAAGCAACCCTGATTGCTAGTGTGTTATCTGTAGCTATAAGGTTATGGGCAATGCTCGTGGGTTCATCAAATACAATTGTTGTGGGTTTTGTGGCGAGGTCCATAATATCGTATGCTACGTCTGGCACTTCTTTTACGTGGCGTTCCAACATAGCTTGGTTGGCCACCAAACAGATAAGTGCTCTAGAGTCTTCTCTTTTTTTTAACGCATATACTTTTTTGACCGCTTCCGGGTTTGTGGCGTCGCAACCAATGCCCCAGACTGTATCGGTAGGGTAGAGGATGAGGCCTCCTTCGTGCAGAATTTTATAGCAATTATTGATTTCTTCGATCATGATTATTAATTTTTTAGAATTAGACTGGTTAGGTTAAAAGAACTTTGAAGAGTCCTAGAGCGCTCATTTTTGTGAAGACAGTTTTTATAGACAATCTACATGTTGTCAAGAGTGAGGAATATACTCCCAAAGACGTGTGAGTAAGAAAGGCTGTTGATCGGAATTCATTTAATTTAGTTTTATAATTATGGGGAAACAGAAGTAGTAATAAGTTGTAATATTTACAAAGGTGGTTTCTTTTCAATTTTCATAAAAATCAATCAAACTATGGATACGTTGTAATATATTTTTGTCCGTCTGGGATGCTGGGAATAGTAAAATAGTCGCCAATGATTTTATTATACTCCTCTGGGATAAATTCCATTCTACCATCGGCAGGGTAAAATGTCATTTCTCCAAAGATGATGGTTTTATTTAAATTATAAAGATCAACTCGCACAAAGGGAAAGCCTTCGGCTAATTTTTTTACAACCGCTATCATTTCTTGGAAATTCTCAGGCTGCTCTACTTCCCCTTCAATACAACCGAATCTTTCTTGATAAACTGGTAATTTGTTCCAGTCCATGTCGTAGTATGCTCTAGAGTGCTCCGTTCCCCGATCAATATCTACGTGTAGCAGTTTTGGCTCACCATCAAAACAAAAAAATTTATAATCGTTAATATCTTCTTTTCCAATTTCCTCTAGATATTTTTCAACTATTAATCGAGGCTTTGCATATTTATAAGCCCATTCTAAACCGCCACGTTTATATTGATTTTTAGATAACCACTTGTACAATAGTAGCTTAGTCTTGGTCAGGTTTAATTGAGATTTATCATTTACCAAAATATTGAAATGATATCCGTGGGTAGCTTTAAGAACAAATTTATTGGGAAGTTCACTGAAGTTGATCATGTTGGGACGGTTGTAAACTCCAATCAATTCATTGAGATATTGCTCGCCAACTTTTTCCTTAACATAGTCTCTTACCTCATACTTATCTACCAACTGACTTAAAATTTTAGGTCGGTAATATAGTTTGTACCATTGTATTTTTTGATTGAAATCTACTGGGTTTTCCAAATTTAGCTTTTTGCCCGTGTAATATTCATAATAGGCTTTCATGAAAATGTCTTCGGGTAAAAACTTCATTTTTTTGATAAGTCCAAGTACTACTTTTCTTAACATTTAAGCTAAATTTGTTCAATAACAAAGATATACATTAAGACTATACTCTTTTTGCCAAGATGAGCCAAACAGAAATGGAATCACCTAGAATATCAGTAATTGTAAGTACCTATAATGCCGAGGAGTGGCTAAAAAAGGTGTTATGGGGATTTAATTGTCAAATTTTCAAGGACTTTGAAGTGGTCATTGCTGACGATGGTTCTGGACCTAAAACCAGAGAATTATTGGAGGAGATGTCCAAAGAGGTCTTTTACAACATTATCCATGTTTGGCAAGAGGACGATGGATTCCAAAAATCGAGAATTTTAAATAAAGCTGTTGAGGCATGTAATGCCGAGTATATTATAATGACGGATGGCGATTGCATTCCCAGGGAAGATTTTGTTGAGGTTCACTATATTAATAAGGAGCCAGGCTTTTTTATTTCTGGAGGATATTACATGCTTCCTATGAACATTTCAAAATTGATTTCTTTAAAAGATATTGAAAAACAACACTGTTTTAATATCCATTGGCTAAAGGAGAAAGGAGTCCCAAAAACGTTTAAAAACAATAAGCTCACAGCTAACGGGCTTGTGTCTAAATTATTGAATACGTTTACTCCGACTAATGCCAGTTGGAACGGGCATAATTCCTCTGGGTGGAAAAAGGATATATTAAATATAAATGGGTTTGATGAACGAATGCAATACGGTGGGCAGGATCGTGAATTGGGCGAACGATTATTTAATTTCGGTATAAAATCTAAACAACTGCGATACAGTGCGGTTTGTGTGCATTTAGATCATAAACGGGGGTATAAAACACCAGAGTCCATTGCTAAAAACCAAGCGATTCGGAAGGATACAAAATCTAGTAAGTCCGTGTGGACACACTATGGCATTACCAAATAGTAAGCGAGCTCATTCTTTTTTTCCAATCTCTTCAATTCTCTGAATCTCTCCAATACACCAAGAGCGTTAAGGTAGCAAATGACCCAACCTTTTTTACCATCCAAAAAGCCAAGACGGATAAAATAGTGGTTAAAGAATTTCCAGAATGGTTTTACCGTCATCAAAACGTAATTAAAGTACTTTTCTTTATAAAAGTCCTCTTTGGCTTTTAACTGACCATACTTGAGCATTTTCCCTTTGTAGTCCTCATAATCTTTATAGCAAAAATGAATGAGTTTCTCTTGAAGGATTCCTGACTTGCCATCGACAACCAAGGTTTCGTGCACAATTTTCCTGTCTGTAAAATGTGCTTTACTTTTTCTAAAAAGCCTGTGATTTTTATCGGTTTGCCAACCACTATAATTTAGTGGTTTATTTTGAAACATAAATCTTCTATAAAACCAATATGCTTCATGGGCATTTGGGCTGTTTATAGTCTCAATAATTTCTTCTTGGAGGCTTTTGGTAACCACTTCATCTGCATCTACAAAAAGCACCCAATCATTGGAGGATTGTTTTAACGTAAAAGACTTTTGTGCCGTAAAGTTCTCAAAAGGATTTTGAATCACTTTCACTTTTGGATGGTTTAAAAGATACTCGTATGTGCCATCGGTGCTATAAGAATCTACCACGATAATTTCATCAGCAAAAGAAACGGAATCGATACATTTTTCAATGTATCCCATTTCATTATAAGTAATAATAAGTGCTGATAATTTTTGCTTTGGGGTATGAAATACAGCCATAATTTATTGGTGTAGAGTTTTGGTATTTACAAATCTATAACAAAAAAAAAACGTAAAAATTGTTTAAATGTTTATTTTTCTTACAACAACCAACAATTAAATTTCCCTACCTACTTTTTGTTAAAATTCTAAATTTTAGTCTTGTTTGGTATATTATAGAGTCCAAAAAAGCAATTGGGTTGCTTCATTTTAATTAAAAAAAGCAACCCTATCCTATAAATTTTATTTGTACGGACTTCTCGACTAAAAAAGGAGAACTTTTACACTTATACTGCTACACTATGATCGCGAAGCGCATTGTTCAAAGAGGTTTTCTTGTCTGTACTTTCCTTTCGTTTTCCAATAATCAAGGCACAGGGTACCTGATAATCACCTGCTGGAAATTTTTTGGTATAACTTCCAGGGATCACAACGGACCTTGCAGGTACGCGACCCTTTATTTCAATGGGCTTGTTTCCTGTTACATCAATAATTTTAGTGGACGCGGTCAAAACCACATTGGCACCCAAAACAGCTTCTTTTTCCACACGTACTCCTTCTACAACAATGCACCTAGAGCCAATGAACGCGTTGTCTTCAATAATTACGGGTGCTGCTTGTAAGGGTTCCAAAACACCTCCAATACCTACACCACCACTTAAGTGTACGTTTTTACAGATTTGTGCACAACTACCCACTGTAGCCCATGTATCTACCATGCTCCCTTCATCCACGTATGCACCAATATTCACATAACTTGGCATTAAAATAGTGCCTTTGGAGATGTAGGCTCCGTGTCTTGCAACAGCATGCGGAACTACACGAACACCTTTTTCCTTGTAACCTTTCTTTAATGGAATTTTATCGTGATACTCAAAAATACCTGCTTCAAGAACCTCCATTTTCTGGATTGGAAAATATAGCACCACAGCCTTTTTCACCCATTCGTTTATTTGCCAGCCATCTTCAGTTGGTTCTGCACAACGCAATTCACCTAGGTCAATAAGGTCTATTACTTCACGAATAGCAACTTGGGTTTTCTCATCTTCCAATAACGCTCTATTGTCCCACGCTTTTTCAATTAGCGATCTTAATCCTGTCATTTTTCTTAAAGTTTTGACAAAGATAAGCCCCGGGACACAATTATAGCTCCATTTTTAAGGGCATAACATTTTTAAGGTTATTTTTGCCAAAAAGATATTTTGGCTAGAATTTTGGCTTTGGATTATGGAAAGGTGCGAACTGGTATAGCGGTTACGGATGAACTCCAGTTAATAGCATCAGGATTGTCCACCGTAGAGACCAAAAATTTATTGTCCTATTTGGGAGATTATATCCAAAAGGAAGCAGTAGAACTTTTTGTAGTGGGATTGCCCAAACAAATGGACAATACCGAATCTGAATCCGAAGTGCTGATCAAAGGATTTTTAAATAAGTTGAAAGCCAAGTTTCCATCTATTCCAGTGGAACGCCAAGATGAACGATTCACTTCTAAAATGGCAGTACAATCTATGCTGGACAGTGGAATGAAGAAAAAGAAAAGAAGGGATAAGGCCCTAGTTGATGAAATAAGTGCCACATTGATTTTGCAGGCATACCTAAATAGATTTTGATTTTATGATTTTACCCATAATAGCGTACGGAGATCCTGTATTGCGTAAAATGGCAAAGGATATTACGCCAGAATATCCAAAACTCGATGTGTTGATCACAAACATGTGGGAGACCATGTACAATGCCCATGGCGTTGGTTTGGCCGCACCACAAGTAGGCCTTCCTATACGCATGTTTATGGTGGATACCACTCCATTTTCAGATGATGAGGACTTGAGCAAGGAGGAACAAGAACAGCTCAATGGATTTAAAAAGGTATTTATAAATGCCAAAATTGACGAAGAAAGTGGAAAAGAATGGGATTTTAACGAAGGATGTTTGAGTATCCCTGATATCCGTGAAGATGTAAAACGTAAACCCGAAATCACCATTAGTTATTTGGATGAAGGTTTTAAACCACATACCGAAACTTATAATGGTCTTTTGGCAAGGGTTATTCAGCACGAATATGACCATATTCAGGGGATATTGTTCACCGATAAATTATCAACCTTAAAAAAGCGACTATTAAAAAGTCGATTGGAAAAGATTTCCAAAGGAAAAACCAATGTGGATTACAAAATGAGATTTCCCAATATTAAAAAAGGACGTTAAAAAAATCGCTATTGGCGATAAATACATATTTTTGCGCCCATAAATTACTATTTGAATGGCATTAGACAAGATTTTATCCATAGGAGGTAAACCAGGACTTTACAAATTATTGACCCAGACAAGAGGTGGCTTTGTTGGCGAATCCCTTTTGGATGGCAAACGTGTCACCGTTGGTATTAGAAGCAATGTAAGCGTGCTGTCTGAAATAGCCATTTACACCTTGGAAGAGGAAGTGCCGTTAAAAACGGTTTTCCAAAAAATTCAGGAAAAAGAGGACGGTAAAAAAACGTCAATCAGCCACAAGGCTGATAAAATCGAGTTGGAAGAATATTTTTTCGAAGTGCTACCCAACTATGATGAGGACAGGGTATACGCCAGCGACATTAAAAAGATTATCCAGTGGTACAATATCCTTCTAGATAATAACATTACCGCCTTTGTAGAAGAAGAAAAGAAGGCCGAAGAAGAACCTACTGTATCCACCTCCGAGGAGGAAGGATAAAATCTATTCTTTATTCCAATCCACTAATTTTGATGGGTAATAGTTGATTTGCATAGCTTCCAAATAAGGAACCTGTAAGGCAAGCCGCACTTTGTATTCGTCCCAATTAAGATGTTCACTTTGGGACCATCCCAATTCAGCATAACCTATTACCCTTGGAAAGGCCAAATATTCCAGTTCGGCGCTATTGCTTATGGTCTCCGACCAAAGAGGTGCCTCTATACCTAAAATATGTTCTTTTGAAAGCCCTTCTACGTAGGTTTCTGGATTCCATTGGTAACCCAAATCCACAGGAATAAAGCCCGCCCAATGCAGTCCATATTCCGAAATGGAATCGTATTGCATATCCAAATATGCCTTTTCTGCGGGCGAAATAATAATCTTGGAACCGTTTTTAGCAGCTTTAAGTGCATCTTTAGGTTCGCTCCAAAGTTGGGCAATGGCATTCGAACTAATATCCGCTTGCGCAATTTCGTTCCAACCGATCATTCTTTTACCGTGTTTTTGTACAATTTTTTCCACTTTCTCTACAAAATGGATATAATCACTTTTTTTGGTGACATGGCTTTCATCACCACCTATATGAAAATAAGGTCCGGGAGTCATGGCAGCAATCTCTCTAATCACATCATCCAGAAAGCTGTAAACTGTATCTTTTCTTGCATTAAATGTGCTAAAGCCAACACGAGTGCCGATATAGGGCTTTATCTCTTTTCCATTGCCATTTAAAAAGGGGTAGCTCACCGAAGCAGCATTGGTATGGCCGGGCATATCAATTTCAGGAACAATGGTAATGTGTCTTTCCGCTGCATAGTTTACCAAATCTTTATATTGTTCTTGAGTGTAAAAACCGCTCTTGCCGCCACCAACCTCGGTAACACCTCCAACCTCAGTGAGTTGGGGCCAAGATTTAATTTCGATACGCCACCCTTGGTCATCTGAAAGATGCAAGTGAAGGATGTTTATTTTATAATATGCTAAAGCATCAATATACTTTTTTACTTCTTCAACGGTAAAGAAATGTCGCGCTACGTCCAGCATAGTGCCACGGTATCCAAATTTTGGACCATCCAATATCTTGCCGGTTGGTATTACCCATATAGGAAAATCTGTAAGGGTATCGTTACTGCTTTCAGGAATAAGTTGACGAAGCGTCTGAACGCCTCTAAAAGCACCTGCAGCGGTTTTTGCATTCAAAAAAATGGAATCTTTTTTGATGTAGAGTTGATATGATTCTGAATTGTCCAGATCTACACTGTCCGATTGGTTAATATAAATCAGTCGTTCCAAGCGGCCTCCTGTGGAACTGTTGACACCAATATCCAGTCCAGTCTTGTTTTTGATGTGTTCCGATAAAAACTTGCCCACTTTCTCAAATTCTGAATCGACGGCAGATGTATAGATCACTGTATTTAAATCTAGGCCAAATGCGTTGCCCGTAGAAATTGTTTTGATCGGTTTGGGTATCAAGGGAGCTTTCGCTAGGTCGGTTTTAGGAAAATTAATCTCCTCTTTTTTGGTTTGGCAAGCTGCCAATGAGAGAATTGTTACGAACACCAATATTGATCTATAAATCACCTTTGCTTGATTTTAGTCCATATAATTTTTGATGACATCGTACCAGATGTCATAACCTTTTGTGTTCATGTGCAGGCCATCTTCGATGAATATGTCTTGTTTTACCTTTCTTTTGTCCAACATGGGGTACCATACATCCACATAATCAATTCCCTTGGTTTCGGATGCCAGTTTATGGAGTTTTCGATTCAAGCGTCGGTACTTCCCTCTAAATTTCCACCTGGAAATACTTGGTTTTGCGGAGATGAGCACAATCTCCATATCCGGTTTTTTTTGTTTTAACGTATCAAGGATATTTTCGGCAAGTTGCATGATTTTTTTAGGTTTTTTCTTGGCGAAGACATCGTTGTCTCCCTCATAAATAAAAACCTTTACAGGATTGTAGTTCAAAATCAATTCATCAAGATAATGTTCCAGATCAGAAAATTGAGAACCACCAAAACCTGTATTGAGAACTTGATGTTGTGGAAAACGCTCTTGAATATCATTCCAGAAACGTATACTTGAACTTCCCGTGAAAACTATAGTCTCTTTGGAGCTTTCCCAAAGAGAATCATTTCGTTGTTTTATCTGTTGCACTTCTTTTTCAAAGGGCAATTGTGCTTGTGCGGTAACTGAAAATATTAAAAAGAGGATAAAAAAATATCGCATTCTGTTTGTTTAGTTTTTAACAAAGTTGGCTTGGAGCCCTTTTTGTGAGTTAGTGCCTACAAGAATATCAAACTCACCAGGTTCCACTACAAAGTCATAATTATGGTTATAAAATCCCAATTCTTGGTTGGTTAGGGTAAAAATAACTTTTTTCGAGCTATTTGGAGCTACATTGATTTTTTGAAATCCTTTCAATTCCTTGACAGGTCTAGTTACGCTGGCAACCTTATCACGAATATAAAGTTGTATCACCTCTTCGCCTTGGATTTTTCCGGTATTGGTCACCGTAACGGAAACTTTTATGTTTTCTTGGTCGGAGGCGTCTATTTTTAAATCTGAATAGTCAAATGTAGTATAGCTCAAGCCATATCCAAATGGAAACAACGGCTCATTTTTTTCATCACTGTAATGGGACCAAAATACATTGGGCTGGGGGTCAGGTCGCCCTGTACTAAAATGGTTGTAGTAAATTGGGACCTGACCAACACTTCGCGGAAAGGTCATAGGAAGTTTTCCGCTCGGATTGTATTCCCCAAAAACGACATCTGCTATTGCATTGCCTGTTTGGGAGCCCAATTGCCATGTTTCCAATATGGTAGGAATGTTTTCGGCTTCCCAAGTTATGGCAAGCGGCCTGCCGTTCATCAGGACCAATACAACGTTCTGATTTACCTTGTATACTTCTTTCAACAATTCCAGTTGAAGTCCTGGCAGTCCTAATTGGGTCCGGCTTCGGCCTTCTCCACTTTGGAAACCATGCTCGCCCAATACCATGAGCACAACATCTGACTGTTTGGCAAGTTCCACGGCTTCGTCCATTCCAGCGGTATCGGTTTCATTTATTTGGACCTCGTTTAAAAAATCGGCATCCGAATTAAAAACTTTTGGACCTTTTGCATAGGTCATATTATCAGAATACTTTTTTAGCCCCTCCAAAACCGAAACAGCGGTGTTGTTGTCGGAGCCCAATCGCCAACTGCCCAATGGGCTGTTCTTGTCATCTGCTAATTCCCCGATCACTGCTATTTTTTGCTGATTTTTGCTGATGGGCAACAGATTATTTTCATTTTTCAAGAGTACGATGGATTTTTTGGCCATATCCAGTACTCCCGATTGGTGGTCATGGTGATAGAGTCTTTCCTTTTCCCGTTCCTCATTGCAATAACGATAGGGGTCATCAAAAAGGCCAAGCTCAAACTTAACGGTCAGGATACGCCTAACAGCATCATTTATTTTCTCATTGGATACTTTCCCTTCCTTTACGAGGCTTACCAAATGGGAAATATAAGCAGATGCTTCCATATCCATATCGGAACCTGCATTAGCGCCAAGTTCAGCGGCATGTTTCAAGTCTTTGGCGTAACCATGGGGAACAAGTTCGCCAATGGAGGCCCAATCGGAAATCACAAAACCATCAAAACCCCATTTATCTTTTAAAATATCCCGCTGAAGAAAAGCACTTCCAGTTACGGGAACTCCGTTCAAAATATTGAACCCGTTCATCACTGTGCGTACCTTGGCGTCCACCGCAGCCTTAAAAGGAGGTAGCACTGAGTTGTAAAGTGTGGATGTGCCAATGTCGGCAGTATTGTAATCCTTGCCCCCCTCCGCAAATCCGTATGCGGCAAAATGCTTGGCACAGGCGATAATGGTATTTTCTTCGGATAGATCACCGCCCTGAAAACCATTTACCCGGGCCTTGGCAATATGGGACCCCAAATAAGTGTCTTCACCGCCCCCTTCCATGACCCTTCCCCAACGGGCATCCCGTGAAATATCCACCATAGGGGCGAAAGTCCAGTTTATTCCCACTGCCGAGGCTTCGTCAGCAGCAATTTTTGCTGAATTTTCTATAGCTTCCATGTCCCAGCTGGCAGCTTCGGCCAGAGGAATAGGTGCCAAAGTTTTATAACCATGGATTACATCGAATCCAAAAATAAGTGGAATGCCCAAACGGGATTCTTCCACGACCAATTTTTGCAGTTCTCTTACGTTTTGAACTCCCGTAACATTCAACATGGAACCTACCCAACCTTTTTTTAGGTGCTCATACTTTGTAGAGGCATTCCCTTCTTCGGGCACAGGGCCTGTTACGTCCCAAAACCCATTATATTGGTTCATTTGCCCTACTTTTTCTTCAAGGGTCATTAATTTTAAAAGAGAGTCCACTTTTTGCGGAATGGTTAGGTTTTGTGCCATGATATTAGGATTGAACAATAAAAAAAGGAGAAGAAATATCGAAATAAAATAGTCTTTGGTTTTCATAGGAGAGGAGTGTTATATATGCCATTGAATCGACTATTAAAAATAACATAAAATTAGCTCATGCTCTAATCAAACGTCTTTGTATTTTTGATCAAAATTGATAAAAATGAATTCAAGATCGGAACAGTTGGCAGCCTTTGATCGCCTACTTACCATAATGGAAGAATTGCGAGAACAATGCCCGTGGGATAAAAAACAGACCATGGAGAGCCTTCGTCATTTGACCATCGAAGAAACCTATGAGCTGGGTGATGCCATTTTGGACAACGATCTTGAAGAAGTCAAAAAGGAATTGGGCGATATTTTGTTGCATATTGTGTTTTACGCCAAAATAGGTTCTGAGACACAAGATTTTGATATTGCCGATGTAGCGCATGGTATTTGTGAGAAATTGATCAATAGACACCCGCACATTTATGGGGATGTTAATGTAGAAAACGAAGAAGAAGTAAAACGGAATTGGGAAAACATCAAGCTAAAAGAAGGGAAAAAAAGTGTGCTTGAAGGTGTGCCCAATGGTTTGCCCGCCTTGGTGAAAGCCAATCGGATTCAAGATAAAGTAGCAGGTGTTGGTTTTGATTGGGAGAAACCAGAACAGGTTTTTGAGAAAGTTAAGGAAGAATTGGGTGAGCTTCAAGAAGAAGTGGAGGCTAATAATCCAGATAAAATGGAGTCTGAATTTGGGGATGTACTTTTTTCTATGGTAAACTATGCACGTTTCTTAAAAATAAACCCTGAGAATGCATTGGAACGAACCAATAAAAAATTCATCAAACGTTTTCAGTATTTAGAGAAAAAAGCCAAAGAATTAGGAAAGTCCATGAGTGACATGACCTTGGCCGAAATGGATGTATTTTGGGAAGAAGCCAAGCAGCATTAAAATTTATCCATAAGCCAACGTAAAGAAGTGCTAAAATGGTGTCAATCTAACTATATTTGCATCCCTTTTTAAGTATCCGCTGTGTTTCAAAATTATACCAAAGAGTTTGTCTATAACCTAAGGTTGTCCTATCCCGTTATTCTGGGTATGTTGGGACATACCTTCGTGGCTTTTGCCGACAATATTATGGTGGGACAATTGGGTACCGCCGAGTTGGCTGCCGTGTCTTTGGGAAACAGTTTTGTATTTATTGCCATGTCGCTTGGAATTGGATTTTCAACTGCAATCACACCTTTGGTTGCAGAAGCGGACGGGGCAAAGGATCAAGCATCGGGTAAAAGCGCCTTAAAACATGGTTTGGTATTATGTACCATATTGGGACTTTCACTATTTGGACTCATACAAGTTTGCAAACCTTTGATGCACCATATGAAACAACCACCAGAAGTGGTGGAGCTCGCATTACCCTATTTGGATTTGGTCGCTTTTTCGTTGGTGCCCTTGATTGTATTCCAGGCTTTTAAACAGTTTTCTGAAGGACTCTCACAAACCAAATATCCCATGTATGCGACAATTTTGGCCAATGTGGTGAACATCACACTGAACTATTTGTTGATTTTTGGCTCTTTTGGATTCCCCAAAATGGGAATTGTTGGTGCAGCGGTGGGCACTTTGGCATCCCGTGTCATCATGGTAGTGTTTATTTGGTTTTTATTGAAGCGTAAAAAGAAGTTTGAATCCTATGTAACCAACTTCAATTTTAGAAAGATTGAGAAGAAAGTGATGGATAAGATTATCAGTCTTGGTTTTCCGTCCGCATTGCAAATGTTTTTCGAGGTTGCCATTTTCACCGGAGCTGTTTGGTTAAGTGGTGTGCTTGGAAAAAATTCACAAGCTGCCAATCAAATAGCGTTGAACCTGAGCAGTATGACCTTTATGGTAGGTATGGGGCTGAGTGTAGCGGCCATGGTTAGGGTAGGGAACCAGAAAGGGCTTCGCGATTATAAGGAGTTAAAACGTATAGCAGAATCCATTTTTTTCTTGACATTTATTTTGGAGGTGGCGTTTGCTGCTATCTTTTTATTGGGAAGACATTGGTTTCCCACTATTTATTTAGATGTCGACGATATAGCCAACCAAGCAGATAATACGGAGGTAATCATTATTGCAGCGAAACTATTGTTGGTGGCAGCGTTTTTTCAGATTTCTGATGGACTTCAGGTGGTGGTTTTGGGGGCTTTGCGTGGTTTGCAAGATGTAAAGGTACCTACGTTGATCACATTTATTGCATACTGGTTGGTTGGTTTTCCGATCAGTTATTATCTGGGGCTTCATACACGTTTGGAGAGCACAGGGATTTGGATAGGATTGTTGGCTGGGCTTACCGTATCGGCCGTAATGTTGTATCTTCGATTTAACTTTTTGACCAAGAAAATGATTGAACAATAGTTTTGTCACCTTGAGCTCGTCTCAGGGTCTCATCATAAAAAGAAAAATTGAAATGAGATGTTGAAACCAGTTCAACATGACATAATAAAAATATAGATATTCGATTCCATTTTGGAATCAAAATAAGAGCACATGGAACTACCTAAATTTTTATTGGCAGATAACACGGATTATCCCGAGGCCATTTTTATTGTCCATACCGAATACCCACGGTTCATCATCAATCTGGAAAATGATGAAGTGGAGTGGATGGAAGAATTCTCCAAAGAAGATGAGGCAGATTTAACGGATGAAGCGGAGAGTTTGATTGAAGCGGCCACCGCTTTTTATGATCGCGAAGTATCCAGATACGATAAATAATGTTCGAACAGCTATTACAGTACGATAAAGAACTTTTTTTGTTCCTTAACGGATTGGGAACTGAAACTTGGGATGGTTTTTGGATGTTCATGACAACTACCAGAAATTCAGCGCCACTGTATTTCCTTTTACTTTATTTGTCCTACCGAACCTTTGGTTGGAAGGGAACTGGTATAATTTTAGTGTCTATCGCACTGCTGATAACTTGTACCGATCAGCTATCCAACTTTTTCAAGTATGGTGTGGGTCGACTTCGACCTTGTCATGACCCCGAAGTAAGTGGTGTAATGCGTTTGGTGAAAAGTTATTGTGGAGGGCAATTTGGGTATTTTTCTGCTCATGCGGCCAATTCATTTGGTCCTGCCATTTTCTTTACCGTTTTGTTTCGTAACAAGGTGAAATATATTTCTTGGCTGTTATTGCTTTGGGCATGTGTTGTGGCCTACAGTCGAATTTATATAGGAGTGCATTATCCCTTGGATGTGATCACCGGTGCTTTGGTAGGGTCGCTCTTCGGATGGTTATGGGCCAAGTTGGCTATATTTGTTTTTCAAAAAACAGGGGTATGATCTCAACCAGCAGATATTGGTTTTATATTGCGTTGGTATTGTTGGTTTACATCATTGGAATGTTTGCCACCTTGTTTGAGAACGATTCTGCCCAATTTGCTGTAATGGCGATGCGAATGGTTCAGGAGAACGACTTTTTGAGCCTATTTAAAGGCTCTGAAGAGTATCTGGACAAACCACACATGCATTATTGGTTGGCAGCACTTTCCTATAAAATTTTTGGCTTATACGATTGGGCTTACAGAATACCGGGTATTTTATCCACTTTATTGGGCGCCTACAGTTGCTACGGTCTTGGAAAATTGCTTTATAACAAAGATGTAGGGCGATTGTCTTCTTTGATTTTTATGACAGCCCAAACCATGGTCTTGGCCAATATCGACGTTCGTACCGATGCTGTCTTGACAGGGTTCACTATCTTTTCTATTTGGCAGTTGGCGACTTATATCGAAAAAAGCACCTTAAAAAGTATTGCCTTAGGTGCCTTTGGTGCAGGAATTGCTTTTTCCACCAAAGGACAAATAGCTTTGGTAGTTATAGGTATATCGATACTATGCCATTTGGCCTACACCCGAAAGTGGCAGCAATTGCTCAATTGGAAGGTTTTGGCTGCGATTATTGTCTTTGGATTAACGATTGCTCCCATGTTGTACGCCTATTACCATCAATTTGATTTGCATCCCGAGAAGGTGATTCGCGGTAAGGACAACCGAAGCGGAATCTTTTTTATTTTTTGGGAACAGAGTTTTGAACGCATGAGTGGTGAAGGGATGGGAAAGAACAGTAGTGATTTTTTCTTTTTCTTTCATACGTTTTTATGGGTGTTCTTGCCTTGGACAGTACTTGCCTTAATTGGATATTGGACCAGATTGAAAATGTTTTGGAAAATTAGGTTTGCATACAGAAGTGGATTGGAGTTTTTGACTTTTGGCGGAATTTCAATTTTGTTCCTGCTTATTAGTTTCGCCCAGTTCAAATTGCCTCATTACATGAATGTCCTTATGCCCCTGTACGCGATTTTGTCAGCCGCATTTTTGTATGTTTTACACCAACAGCAAAAATTGAAGCTTACAAAGATAGTCTTGGGAATCCAGTATTTTGTATTGGGTCTGGTAGTAATCTTCACACTTTTGGTGAGTTTCTATGTGTTCCGATTGGAACATTGGTACAGTTATCTGTTTTTGCTGCTCTCTCTAGCACTAGTGAGCTATTCTACACTAAAAAAAGAAACGGCCTATGCAAAGATTGTGACCGTGGCCATTTTTAGCTCCCTATTGTTGAACGGTTTTATGAATGCTCATTTTTATCCAAAATTATTGGAGTACCAAGGAGGTTCCAATATGGCAGAAAAAGTGAAGGAGAACAATATACAAGTGGATAAAATTTATAAGATAAACGAAAGGCACACCTGGGCGTTGGATTTTTATGATCGAGATCCTGTCAATATTATTTCCACATCTGATTTGAAAAATATGAAAGATGTTTGGGTGTATGCCACTGATAAAGAGCTGAAACTTTTAAAACAAGAAGGAATTGATTGGAATAATCAAATTACAGTGGACCAATTCCGGATTACACGACTACAAATCAAGTTTTTGAATCCCAACACTCGCCAGGAAAAATTAAACAAAATGCATTTGGTGCATTTGGATTAATCCGCTGATTTGAGTTGCGGCTTTTTAAAATGATAGATTACCCCGAAAAGGGAGGTGAGCGCCGTTATCAAAAAGAAGGTGAAGCTGATACCTATTGAAGTGCTTGCATCCAGTCCCAACCATTCGGCACCATATAAAAATGTTACTTCACGACTTCCAATTCCACCAATGGTCAAAGGAATAACGGACACGATGGATGATACCAAGAACACAAAAAGATACTCAATGATGTCCGATTCAACGGACAATGACTTCAGAATACATAGTACACATATAAGTTGGGCCAATTGAACCAGGGCCGAAAGCCCTACAGATTTCCAAAACACGGGTAGGGTAGAGGTGAAAAATATTTTGTTCATGAACCAAAAAGCAACAACACTCAATGGAATTATTACTATGATCAACCATTGAAAGCTTTGAAAAAATTGGTTTTTCGACCACAAGGCAAGTACGCAAGCATACACAAAGAGTAGTAACATTCCACTTAAACGGTCCAGCAATAAACTGGATACCACTTTTTTAGTCCCAGGCTGATATTCTTTTTGGACAACATAACCTTTATAGGCATCACCACCAATGCCCCCCGGCAAAAAAAGGTTATAGAACATACCCAATAAATACAACTTTAAATTCCCCAATTGCGAAATATTCGCCCCAATTTGATGAAAATATAAGTTTGTCCTAAATGCGGATAATACTTTGGACAACACAAAAATTAGTAGTGCCAGACCTATATATAATGGATCACTCTTTTTTAGGGTCTGGAACACATCTTTCAACTCTATTTTGGTGAAAATAAAGTAAATCAGTACTGCACTAACGATAAACTTTAGGGCAGTGATGCCCTTTTTACGCAGGTTTTCCGTCACCTATGGTAATTTTTTTGATGCGATATGGTCTTTTCTGTTGCGATTCATAATAAGTACGAATCAACAGTTCCATTACAATTCCGATGGTAAACAACTGGATGCCTCCTAAAATGAACATCATGCCAAATATTAAAAGAGGCCTTGTTCCTATATCTTGATCAAATCCTAGTTTAACTATCAATAAATACATATTAATGAGCACCCCTAGTATAATCAACAATACGCCAAAAATTCCAAAAAGGTGGATCGGACGCTGAAAATACTTGCGGATAAAAAGTAACAGCATCATATCTGCCACTACTTTAAAAACCCGTTCCAACCCATATTTGGAAACACCTGCATGTCTGGCATGGTGCTTCACCGGAACTTGCTTTATCTGTGCGCCTTCCAAATAGGCCAATAGTGTAATAAAACGGTGCATTTCACCATAGAGATTTAATCCCTTGGCTATATCTTTCGTAAATACTTTGAGTGCGCAACCGTTGTCTTTAATATCCAATTTGGTAACCCTTCGCACCAAAAAATTGGCAATTTTGGAAGGTATCTTTTTTACCAACGAGTCTTTTCTTTTTTGTCTTATTCCGGTGATTACGTCATACTCGCCTTCCACTGCTATTTCCAACATATGTGGAATGTCGGAGGGGTCGTTTTGGAGGTCTCCGTCCATGGTGATAATGTATTCACCTTCGGCATAATCTATTCCAGCAGCTAATGCCAAGCTCTGGCCATAGTTTTTTTTCAGTTCAATGAGGTGGACTCTTTTGTCGTCCATTTCCTTGACTTTGATTCGGGTTTTGTCGGTAGAAAAATCATCTACGTACACAATTTGATAGTTGTAACCTTCAAGGCTTTCATTGATTCTTTCGGTTAAAAGAACCACATTGTCCTCTTCGTTGTACAAAGGAACTACTATGGATAAAAGAGAATCGGTGACAGTGCTCATTCAGTATAAAATCTGTGCAAATTTATTGCTTTTATTTAAAGTTCCTTGGTAATCTTGTCCAATAGGATTTTGGCAGCGTAAAAGGGTGATATTTTATGTTCCTCGATAGCTGTCAATAATTTGGTCTGTTCTTTTTTAAAGGTCTGTTTTTGATGAAAAAATTGTTTGATGTACTCATCTACGGTCTGAAAGAACCAGTTTTTGTTTTGTAGCTTACGATTTTTCTCAAAAAAATCGTTCTTATTGGTGTGTTCTACAAAATTTTGAACTGTTTTCCATATTTCAAAAATGCCCGTATTTTCTGTTGCGGAGCACATCATCACTTTTGGTGTCCAGCCGTTGGCCTTTGGAGGGTAAAGGTGCAAAGCCCTAGAAAACTCGGTAACTGCAAGTTTGGCGTGTTCCAAATTGCTACCATCTGCTTTGTTGATGGCAATCGCATCTGCCATTTCCATAATACCCCTTTTAATGCCCTGGAGTTCGTCCCCAGCACCTGATAATTTCAGTAAAAGGAAAAAATCCACCATACTGTGCACGGCAATTTCGCTTTGGCCCACACCTACAGTTTCCACTAAAATCACATTATAGCCTGCTGCTTCGCAGAGGATAATGCTTTCACGGGTTTTCCGTGCCACCCCGCCCAAAGAGGTTCCTGATGGGGAGGGACGTATAAATGCATTGGGATCTTTGGCAAGGGTCTCCATGCGGGTTTTGTCTCCCAAAATACTTCCTTTGCTCAGCGAACTGGAAGGGTCCACGGCGAGAACGGCCACTTTGTTTCCTTGTTCTGTCAATGTTTTGCCCAAGGTTTCTATAAACGAGCTTTTTCCTACTCCCGGCACTCCGGTAATGCCCAGCCGAATACTTTTGTTGGGTCGGGTCAAACACTTTTCTATTATGGTGTTTGCGGTATCAAAATGGGTCGGTTTGGTGCTTTCCAATAAGGTAATGGCCTTGGCGAGCATGGCTTTGTTCCCATCAAAAATACCTTGGGCCAAATCTTCGGCGGAAATTTCTTTCTTTCTAAGGGATTTGATTTTGGAAATGGTATCCGGGTATATTTTGTTTTCTTCTGTCAAGGGCGATTTCATCTAAATCAACACGAATTTATAAAGATTTTACGGGTTTGCGTGAACTTCAAGAGTATATAGGGATTTTTTCATTTATCCATTTCACAAAAATTTAATATCTGTTATCAGGACTTCACGCTACAATTTGGTACCTTATTCGTTAAATGATCGGTTGCCATGCAGGTGCTGATTTTTAAGAACCTATAAACATTTAAAAGATGAAGACTATTTTTGAGGCAAAGGCCACTAATACAGGAGGTAGAGCAGGACATGTAAAGAGCGAGGATGGCGTCTTGGATTTTGATATCAGTATGCCGAATTCCAACGGAAAACCCGATCCGAAATCTACCAACCCAGAAGAACTTTTTGCTGCTGCATACTCCACTTGCTATGCTGGTGCGGTAGAAGCTGTTGCCCAAAGCCATGATGTGGATGATCTTGGAGATTTTAGTGTAACTGCTGTTGTGGCATTCAATAAAGAAGAGGATGGTTTCTTTTTGGAAGTGACCTTGGATACGTATTTGCCTACAGTGACTAAGGAAATGGGTGAAACCATAATTATGGAAGCTCACGAAATGTGCCCTTACAGTAAGGCTACGCGCGACAATATTACCGTCCATCTAAATCTATTAATGGACGAATAAATCACATAACTTTTTAATAATCAGCCCTGTTGAAATCATCAGCAGGGCTTTTTTTGTTAAAAATCAATTAAAAACAACCTAATTTGCAACGTTGCATTATTTGCATCGTCCTTACTACAGAACAACTAAAGAACCAGACATAGAACCAAGTGTGCTCCATATCGAGCTTGTAGAAAAGTGCAAGACGAACGACCGTCAGGCGCAAATGAAGCTGTACCATCAATATTGCGATGGCATGTTTTGTGTGGCTATGCGATTTCTTAAAAATGCGGATGATGCGGAAGATGTATTGCAGGAGTCTTTTATAAAAGCATTTCAGCGTATAGGGCAATTTAAGGGAGAGGTGACTTTTGGAGCATGGTTGAAACGAATCGTTGTGAATCGGTGTATTGATTTTTTAAAATCAAAAAATCAACAAACGGTAGAATTAAAGGAAAGTTATTTACATATGGCGGAGGATCATGATTGGTCGGTGGAGGAGGGGATTTCCATTGCACAGGTGAAGGAGGCCATTGAACAACTTCCACAAAAATATAGATATGTTGTGCAACTGTTCTTGGTTGAAGGGTATGATCATGCGGAGATCTCAGAAATTTTGGGCATAACGGAAACCGCATCCCGGACCCGCCTGTTAAGAGGAAAGGCACAATTGAAAGAAAAATTAAAAGATATGGCTTATGGCACGTGATCTTAGAGAACTGTTTGAAAAGGAAAGGGAGCAAAAACGCTTCAATATGAAGCAAGGGCATGAGGACCGCTTTTTTGCCAAGCTGGAGACTGAGCTGCCCAATGACCCTCCAAAGAGAAAGGTGTTCTCCCTTTGGATGCAGATTGCAGCATCTGTTGTGGTGGCTGTGGGTTTATCTATTTATTATTTCAATAGTAATGAAAGTGCCACAAACCCCAATGAAGAGGTAACAGTAGTGGACGGTAATCATTCGAACACTGAAGTTAAGGGTATTTCACTGGGAGATCTTTCGCCTGGTCTTAAAAAGATTGAGACCTATTATACAACTACTATTAATTTACAGTTGGCCGAATTGGCCGACGACTCTGTAAATAAGGAGCTAGTGGACAGTTATATGGAAAGGTTGGCAGAACTGAACAAGGAATATCACAGACTGAACCAAGAGTTGAACGAGTTAGGTCCCAATGATCAAACCATTAATGCTTTAATCAATAACCTACAGCTAAGGTTGCAGTTGTTGCAAAAGTTGAAAACAAAATTGAATCAATTAAAATCATCAAAAAATGAACAGGAATCATCAAATATTGTGTAGCGGATTGCTCCTGTTGCTGGTAGGGTTTACTTGCCAAGCACAGGAGAAGTCCAAAACCTACAAGGAGACCTTTAATGTGAACAAGGATACGGAATTGAACGTCAATACCAGTTATTCCGATATTGAATTCGAGACTTGGAACAAGGACCAAGTGGAGATTACCGCAGTGGTTGAACTGGAAGGAGTGGATGAAGCGGAGGCCGATGCTTATTTTGAAAGGGATCTGGTTAAAATTATGGGCAATAGCAGGGAAATCGAAGTGAGTACAGAAGGTGCTGGACCTAATTATACTTTCGATTTTCAAGGATTTAATATTGACATTCCTGAAATGCCTTCGGTCGCAGAAATTATTGCAAATGTGGAGATACCAGAAATGCCAGAGATTGTATTTCCAGAAATAGCAGCGATGCCCTCTGTACCTCCGATGCCTCCGCTTCCCCCAATTCAATTCGATTATGATGCCTATAAAAAGGATGGTGATAAGTACATGAAGGAATGGAAGAAGGAGTTTGATAAAACTTTTGATAAAGAATACAAGGAGCGTTTTGAGGAATGGGGGAAAGAGATGGAAAAAATGGCGGAAGAGCGCGAGGCCCATAGAGAGGAACTGCGTGGAGAACGGGAGAAAATGAGGGAGGAACGCGAAAAAGTGAGAGAAGAGATGCACGAAAGACTGCTGGAACAACGCGAAGAAATGCGCGCGCAAAGAGAAGAGTTACGAGCAGAGCAGGCAGAACTGAGAAAGGAACTTCGTGAGGAGGCCCGAACGATCCACGGAAGCCCAAATGTGTTCTACTTCTCCTCCGATGGTCAGCATAAAGAGTATAAAGTCAAAAAACGAATCATTATTAAAATGCCCAAATACATGAAACTTAATATGAATGTGAGGCATGGCAAGGTAAAGCTTGCAGAAAATACCAAGAACATCAATGCAAGCTTATCTTATGCAAGCTTGCTTGCCTCTACTATTGATGGTGCCACTACGGACATTCGGGTTTCCTACTCGCCCGTGACGGTCCAAAACTGGAATTACGGAAAGCTTAGTGTAGATTATTCCGATAACATTAATTTAAAAGAGGTAAAGGAATTAAACCTGAATTCGGTATCATCCAATGTGGTTATAGGCCGTTTGGCCGGCAAGGTTGCTGTTGTGAATGATTTTGGGGCATTGAGTATTGATGAAGTCTCCAATACCTTCAACACCATTGATATTTCTATGGAAAATGGAGAGTTGAATTGCAAATTGCCAGAAACTCCCTATGTGATTTCAGTATATGAAACCACTTCCGACTTTACATATCCCAAGGCATTAAAACTGGTATCGACCAAAAAAAATGGTGCCAATGTCCATACCGGCTATCATATTGATAAGAATGAGGGTAAAACCATCACTATCAATTCCAAATATAGCGAGGTGGTTCTAAAGGACTGATTTTGATACTGTCCCAAAGAACCACTTCAATTCATTCTGCACAACACATTCTTCCTACAAGGATGGACCTACCTTACCTTCCACTATTTTATTTAATGTACATTATCCTTTAGATAGGACTTAAAGTTCTTTTTAAAACGATTTAATCTGGGAATGGAAACATTTCTAATATAACTGTTATTTGGATTTCGCTTTTCATAATCCTGATGATATTCTTCCGCCTTATAAAACTTTTCAAAGGATTGTACCTCTGTGACAACGGGTCTGTCACCGTAAACATTTTCATCTTCCAGTTTGTCTATGTAGTCCTGTATGACCTTTTTTTCTACATCGGTCTTATAAAAAGCAATGGAACGGTATTGTGCGCCACGGTCCGGTCCTTGTTTGTTGAGTGTAGTGGGGTCGTGTGAGCCAAAAAACACTGCCACCAATTGGGGAAACGATATAACATTTGGATCATAATATACAGCAACAGCTTCCGCGTGATCGGTTTTGCCATAAGACACTTCTTCGTAGGTAGGATTTTTTTCCGAACCTCCTGAATATCCTGAATACACTTCCTTAACTCCTTTTACACTTTCAAAAATCGCTTCAACGCACCAAAAGCATCCACTGGCAAAGTAGGCGATGTTGTATTCTTGAAGTTGATCGGACATTGGTTCGTTGTCGTCCCAACTATTTCTTATCTGCTCCTTTTGAGCGATATCTTCTTTATCCGATTTGTTTTTGGATTGGCAACTAATGGATGCCAACAAGAGCAGTATTATAAATGGAATTTTCACAACTTTCATTTTTAGTTTATTCTTTGGTTGTAATAAGATACCAACAATTACTTGGATGGGCGTTAAAAATTGTTAATCGTTCATTTCTTGTTCAAGAACCTGTTTTCGTCAGATTGATTAATGAATCTTTAAAGTAGTTGTTTTTTCCTACAATAATTAATAAAACATAATCTTTTTCCTACAAATAAATGTTTGATGTTCAGTTACTTATATCTGTCCTACATGATGAATGATCGATGAAATGCAGCTTCGTTCGGTATCATGTTTTAGACCTTTAAAACACTCATCGACGATAAAAAACACTTTACCCGAAAAAAAAATATTCACCGACATAAAAGTGTCATTGAGCGATAGAAATCTATTTGAACCTGTCATCCAAGGTAATTTTACATCGTAAAGAAACAACAACATGAAGACAATATTCACCATCATCGCAATCACTTTTTTCGGAACTATGGGTTTTGCCCAAAATGTCTCTAATGATAATAAAGTGGATACTATTACTGAAAGTATTGAGTTAAATGTAGAAATTAACAATACAATCAGAAAGGACAGGAAAATGGTAAGATTGTACAAGTTTAAAAACTCTAGAATCAAAAAGGAGCTTTCTTTTAGAACAAAAAAGAACAAAGCTAAATTAGCTTAATTATAATGTTGGGATTTATAATTCCTTTTGTGTTGTTTCTTGGCACTTCGTTTATTTTGGCAAGTATTGCCTTTTATTTTAGAGAAAGAAAGTCTTAGAAGTTTAAGTTTATATTGGAATAGATTGGGTCGGTTTTAACCGGCCTTTCTTTTTTGTAACAGATGTACCTATTGATCTATCGAGTTGAACTGCTCAATGACCTCTTGAAACTCAATAGTATAGTATGTACCTTTTTTAGCGTAATCCCTTGTAATGGAACCTCTAAGTTGACGAGTCAAATTGTAAATTAGTTTTAGCCCTAGGGAATTGGATGTTTTAGGGTTTATTTCCTCAGAATATCCGATACCGTTATCACCTAAGTACATTCTATATCTATTAGCACTGATTTTGTCAACGGAGACATGGATTTCACCATCACTAATTTCAGCAATACCGTATTTTAAAGCATTTGTTATGGTTTCATTGATGATTAATCCTAACGGAATTACCGTATCGATACTAAGCTTGTAATTTTTAATGTCCAGGTTCACTTTTACATCGTTACCACTTCCTTTAACCGATCGAACCAAATAATCACAAAGTTCCTGTACGTAAGGTTCAAGTTCTATTTTTGACAGGTAATCATCTCGCTTGTACAACATCTCATGTACCATGGCCATGGAGACCACACGGTTTTGACTACTTTTGATAATGCTACTGATTTTGCTATCATCGATTGCTCTAGACTGCAAGCTTAAAAGACTGGAAACGGTCTGTAAGTTGTTTTTTACTCGATGATGTACTTCTTTTAGCAGTGTTTCCTTTTCTTCGATGCGTTCCTGTATCTCGTTACGGGAATTATACAATCTATGGTGCGCCCGCAATAAATTCTTGCCAAAAACTCCACCCAAGAGATATACCGCAAAAACGGTACTTAAATAAGCAAACCAGCTTCTAGATTCCAAGGGAACTGTATTTTCAGAAATTCTAAAATTTCCCGTATCATAAAGAAAGAGTAGGGTTAGCACGGCCAAATTTACAATGAGGTACAGTTGTCCAAAAACTTTTGTGGTAACATAACCTGCAAAAACAATTATGGCGAGCACAAAGATAAAAGGGCTTTGAATCCCACCACTGTATAAGGTAATGATTATAGCTCCTATCATTGAAAAGATAGAAGTCAAGTTGTAGGTGAGCAGTAATCTTTTATGTTGCTGATATAATATTGTGTTCACCAGATTTAACAGTGCATAACCTAAAAAAGTATAGACTATTGTTCCTTGTATATCCAAAAAGAAAAAGCAGACCAATCCAAAAATGGCAGCAAAGAAGGATGAATTGTAATTTACCTTAAGTATCAAATCAATCTTATCTTTTAATCTATATGTATCCTTATTAGGAATCTTCATATGCTGCACGTGAATGTTACGCTATCGCATATAAGTTGATATGGAGCGATAGTGTAGCTTAATGGGGTGTTTAAGCTGTAAATCTAATTATGTTTTTGATATAAAAAAAGTGACAGCTTTAATAACTGTCACTTTATAAGAAATTTAGAGAATGTTTTAATCATTGATTAAGACCCATTCTCCTTTGTCTATCAAGGGTTCCGCTTGCTTGTATTTCACGGTCTTGCTCTCTCCGGACATTACATTTTTAATGGTTACTTTTTCGTTTCTACCAATTTTAGGTTTTTCACGCACAATTGTTTCGGTCACTTGTGGTCTTTGGCCTTGCGTTTGTCCAGCAGCTCTGTTCTGAGCGGCCAATTCATCGCTGTTTGGAATTTCTTCTTTTGTAGTCTGAAGCTTTTCCTTTGGTCTACGAACGTTACGGGCTTCTTGGATTTGAGCGGTGTTCTCCGAAGGTAACTCACCTTTGAACAAGAAGGATATTACTTCTTTGTTTACCTTATCCATCATCTCCTTGAAAAGTTCAAATGCTTCGAACTTATAGATCAACAATGGGTCTTTTTGTTCGTGGACCGCTAGCTGAACGGACTGTTTTAATTCGTCCATTTTACGCAAGTGCGTTTTCCAAGAATCATCAATGATAGCCAGGGCAATGTTCTTTTCAAAATCCGTAATCAACTGTTTTCCATTACTGTTGTAGGCTTTCTCCAAGTTGGTTACCACGTTCAGTGATTTGATGCCATCCGTGAAAGGAACCACAATACGTTCAAACTTGTTGGCCTCATCCTCGTATACCTTTTTGATTACCTGGAACGCTACCGTGGCGCTACTCTCCATTTTTTTCTTATAGAAATCGTAAGCCTCTTGATAAACGGTATTCGCGATTTCCTGAAAGCTCATTTTCTTGAATTCCTCTTCATTTATTGGTGATGTAATTGAGAAATATTTAATAAGCTCGAACTCAAAGTTCTTATAATCGTCAGCCATTTTATTGGTTTCCGCAATGGCTTCAGAAGTGTCATAAATCATATTGGCTATGTCCACCTTTAGACGTTCTCCTTGCAAAGCATGTCTTCTTCTTTTGTAGATTACCTCACGTTGGGCATTCATTACATCATCATATTCCAGCAAACGCTTACGGATACCAAAGTTGTTTTCCTCTACTTTCTTCTGCGCACGTTCAATGGATTTGGTCATCATGGAGTGCTGAATCACTTCACCATCTTCCAATCCCATGCGGTCCATCATTTTGGCTACACGGTCCGACCCGAACAAACGCATCAGGTTATCTTCCAAAGAAACATAGAACTGGGAGCTACCTGGATCTCCCTGACGCCCAGAACGACCTCTCAGCTGTCTGTCCACACGTCTGGAATCATGACGCTCTGTACCTACAATGGCCAAACCACCGGCCTCTTTTACTTCTGGGGATAATTTAATATCGGTACCCCTACCGGCCATGTTGGTGGCAATGGTTACAACCCCACCCTTACCTGCTTCAGCTACAATATCGGCCTCTTTTTTATGAAGTTTTGCATTCAGTACATTGTGCGGAACGTTGCGTACGCTCAATAATTTTGATAACAACTCCGAGATTTCAACAGATGTGGTACCGATCAATATGGGTCTTCCTGCTTGCGACATTTTGGTGACCTCATTTATGATGGCATTATATTTTTCACGTTTGGTCTTATAGATCAAATCTTGTCGATCGTCACGGGCAATGGGTCTATTGGTTGGAATTTCCATAACATCCAACTTATAGATTTCCCAAAATTCTCCTGCCTCTGTAACTGCTGTTCCCGTCATTCCGGACAGCTTATTGTACATTCTAAAGTAATTTTGCAAGGTGACGGTAGCAAAAGTCTGTGTCATGGCCTCGATTTTCACGTTCTCCTTGGCCTCAATGGCTTGGTGAAGTCCGTCCGAGTACCTGCGCCCGTCCATGATACGTCCTGTCTGTTCATCAACAATCATCACCTTGTTGTCCATTACCACATATTCCACATCTTTTTCAAAAAGGGTATATGCTTTTAATAACTGTGTCATGGTATGGATACGCTCACTCTTTATGGCAAAATCCTTAAAGAGTCCTTCTTTTAGCTCGGCTTCTTTTTCAATATCCAGATCTTGGTTCTCGATTTTGGCTATCTCATTACCAATGTCGGGCATTACAAAAAACTCTTTGTCTTGATCTGTTGAGATATGATCTACTCCCTTGTCCGTAAGTTCAATTTGATTGTTTTTTTCATCAATCACAAACAATAGGTCCTCATCCACTTTGGGCATTTCCCTATTATTGTCCTGCATGTAGAAGTTTTCGGTTTTCTGTAGCAGTTGTTTAACACCTTCTTCACTTAAAAACTTAATGAGGGCTTTGTTTTTTGGTAATCCACGATGTACGCGCAACAGTAAAAAACCACCTTCTTTGGTATTCCCTTCTTTGATGAGTTTTTTAGCTTCGGCCAATACACCTGTTAAATGCTGGCGTTGCTTTTGAACAATATCGGATACTTGAGGTTTAAGCTCATTGAACTCGTGGCGGTCCCCTTCGGGAACCGGACCGGATATGATCAATGGTGTTCGGGCGTCATCAATAAGAACTGAATCGACCTCATCCACAATAGCGTAGTGTTGCGGACGCTGTACCAGGTCATCCGGTGTGTGCGCCATATTGTCGCGCAAGTAGTCAAAACCAAATTCATTATTGGTTCCGTAGGTGATATCGGCATTGTAGGCAGCTCTTCTTCCATCGGAATTGGGCCTGTGCTTGTCTATACAATCCACAGAAAGGCCATGGAACTCAAAAATCGGTGCCATCCAAGTACTATCCCTTTTAGCGAGATAATCGTTAACAGTTACCAAGTGGGCTCCTTTGCCTACCAATGCATTTAAGTAGAGAGGGAGGGTGGCCACCAATGTTTTACCTTCACCTGTTTGCATTTCTGCAATTTTACCTTGGTGCAGTGCAATACCACCAATAAGCTGAACATCGTAGTGTACCATGTCCCATGTAACTTCTTTACCGGCGGCATCCCAAGAGTTCTGCCAAACAGCTTTGTCGTTTTCTAAAGTTACATAGTCTTTGTCTCCGGAAAGTACTCTATCAAATTCGCTGGCTGTAACCGTTAGCGTTTCGTTGTTCGCAAATCGCTTGGCAGTTTCCTTGACCACGGCAAAGGCTTCAGGAAGTATATCATTAAGTGTTTTTTCTGAAATCGTATAAGCTTCTTCATTTAGCTTGTCAATTTCTGAATAGATTTCTTCGTTACGATCTATGTCACTCGAATTTTCAACTTCTTCTTTTAGTTTGGCAATTTTATTGTTGATTTCTTTGCAGTCCTCTGCAATTCTCGCTTTAAAATCAGTGGTTTTTTGTCTTAGTTCATCATGTGATAATCCTTCCAGTTTTTGCTCAAAGGATTTTATCTCATTCACTAAAGGTTGTAAGGATTTTACATCCTTCTGCGATTTATCACCTACAAATACCTTAATTACGGAATTAATAAAACTCATGAAATATTTTTTCTTTTGATTGTCAAAAGCTGTTCCATTGATAGGATTACAATGAAATTCTTTTGCTAGGCTGTCAAAATTACATAAAAAAAAGCCTCAAATGAGACTTTTTAACGTGGTTTGTTTTTTTTGAATTCAATATTCATCCTCATTCCAGAGGTAGTCTTCTTCGGTGGGATAATCCGGCCAAATTTCTTCAATGGACTCGTATATCTCGCCCCCTTCTTCTTCCATCGATTGTAAATTTTCTACAACTTCCAACGGCGCTCCTGTTCGAATAGCATAATCTATCAGTTCGTCTTTGGTTGCTGGCCAAGGTGCATCACTTAAATATGAAGCTAATTCTAAAGTCCAGTACATAGTAACGGTTTGATTATAAATTTTTTGCAAAAATAATTTTTAAACTCAATCTGCCAAGTAAAAACATGATTATTTAAAAAATATTTTATTGTTGACAAAACATTTGGGATAAAAAACAGAATTTATCAGTCCAACTTCTCAGGAATCCACTTAACCTCCTGAGCATTTAAATCTTTGGACAATTTACGTGCCAGAATAAATAAATAATCTGAGAGGCGATTAATATAGGATAGCACATTGTCCGGTACAGGCTCATTTTCATGAAGATAGGAAATCATCCGTTCTCCACGTCGACAAACTGTTCTTGCAATATGACAGTATGACACGGTAGTATGTCCACCAGGAAGGATAAAATGTGTCATTTCTGGAAGGTTTTCATTCATTTTGTCGATTTCAAGCTCCAAAAACTCAATATCTGACGTGCTTATCCGTGGTATTTTTAATCTTTTATCCTTTTTGGGTTCTGTAGCCAAGATGGAACCTACTGTAAAGAGTTTTTCTTGTATTGCAATAAGAGTGTTTTGGGAATGTTTGTCCATTTTTTGATCTCGCAAAAGACCTAGATGAGAGTTGAGCTCGTCAATGGTCCCATAACTTTCAATCCGAATGTGGTGTTTGGGCACTCGTTTACCTGTGAATAAGGCCGTAGCACCTTTATCTCCCGTTTTTGTGTATATCTTCATTGTTTATCGTGGTCAGTGGTCCATGGCAGCAGTCAATAGACTCTATAAGTGAATTATAGTTTGTAGATTATGGTCGCTCTTTCTTGTCATGTTGGCGTTTTCCCTCCATAAACCTGCGCGACTTTCTACGTTTTGTCGCTTTTCTGTTTCTGAATAAAATAATCAGATAGATAAGCCCCAAAACGGCAAGTACATACCATATTGTGTTATTTGTTAATACACTTTCCATAAGCTAAAATTACCGTTTTAAATTCGAATCGTGAAATGTTCTTTAACTTGTTCGCTTCTTATAAAGATAAGGCCACAATGGTACATATCAATACTTACAGTAATGCTTGCTAGAGCGATCAACTGCTGCCATTGTTCCAATCTTTCCTCATTTTGATAGATTGACTGGATCAAAATAAGACTATCGTTGTGGAATTTTCCTTCGGATAGCATTTTTTGAAAAGATGGAGCGTTCAACTCCTCAACAAAAAGCATATCGATGTCAGTATCATTGAATTCAATTTTGGGATAGTGTTGTTTAACCAATTTCGCGATGGATTTATTAGTTATAGAGATGTTTTCAATATTGAAATAAGCTATGCTCTTGAGCAGTACATTGATACTTTTGTTCTTGTGGAGCCTTTTTTTAGAATAGAGACATTGGGTCACAAATTTATATATGAAGGGAGAGTGCACACCATGTTCATTGGTGGACTTAATCAAAAAAAACAGGTATGAAACAGCTCCAAACCACATTTTACTCTTCTAACATGGAAGAAAGTTCAAACCAACGCTCTGTTTTTTGTTCGATGGCATCCGTTACTTCCTTAAGTTCTATGGATAGGTTGGCTATTACATCGCCATCCAATTCTGGGTCGGTGAATTTGTTTTGAAGTGTCAGTTTTTCTGCTTCTAGTCTTTGTATGGTCTTTTCCAGCTGTTTGTATTCCTTTTGTTCAGCATAAGAAAGTTTGTTACCGCCGGTGTCCCGCCAATTGTTTTTTGTTTTTTCTGAAGAAAGAGTCTTGTTTTCTCTTTCTTCTAATACTTTACTGTCTTCGTATATTCTATAATCGGAATAGTTGCCTGGAAAATTTTCCACAACTCCATTTCCTCTAAAAACGAATAAATGGTCCACAATTTTGTCCATAAAATAACGGTCGTGGGAAACCACGATCAAACAGCCGGGAAAATCCAGTAGAAAACTCTCCAGTACATTTAAAGTAACAATATCCAAATCGTTAGTGGGTTCATCCAGGATAAGAAAATTGGGATTTTGGATAAGAACTGTACACAAGTACAACCGTTTCCGTTCTCCTCCACTCAATTTCTCGACAAAATCGTATTGCTTTTTTCGGTCAAAGAGAAAACGTTCCAATAATTGTTGAGCAGAGATTTGTCGGCCTTTTTTTAAGGGAATATAATCTCCAAATTCGCGGATGACATCAATGACTTTTTGGCCTTTTTTATCAGGAATCCCCTTTTGTGTATAGTAACCAAACTTTAAGGTGTCACCAACCACGACTTTACCGCCTTCAACCGCTTCTTGTTGGGTTATAATGTTCAGGAAAGTGGATTTTCCTGTTCCGTTTTTCCCAATGATGCCCACACGTTCACCTTTGGTGAAGTTATAATCAAACTTATCTAAAATTACCTTGTCCCCATAGGCTTTGGAAATATTGTGAAGTTCTAAAATTTTACTTCCCAAACGCTCCATGTTGAGTTCCAATTGAACTTCGTGTTCATTTCGCCGTTGATGGGCACGCGTTTTTATTTCGGCAAAATCATCGATCCTGGACTTGGATTTTGTAGTACGGGCCTTTGGTTGTCTCCGCATCCATTCCAATTCCTTTTTATACAACATTTTAGATTTTTGTTGCTCTACGGCCTCACGTTCCATGCGGGAATCCTTTTCATTTAAGTAGTAGGAATAATTGCCTTTATATGTATACAATTGGTTGTTGTCCAATTCTAATATTTCGTTGCATACCCTATCCAAAAAATAACGATCATGGGTCACCATGAACAAAGTTATGTTCTCTTTGGCAAAATAAGCCTCGAGCCATTCTATCATTTCAAGGTCCAAATGGTTGGTCGGTTCATCCAGAATCAATAAATCTGGTTTGTTGAGCAAGGCATTTGCTAGGGCCAAGCGCTTTTTTTGTCCGCCAGATAGCGTTGCAACCTTTGCGTCGAGTTTGGTAAGCTGTAGTTGGAAAAGAATCTGTTTGTACTGTGTCTCAAAGTCCCAAGCATCCAGCCGTTCCATGGCTTCAAAAGATTTTTGGTATTGTTCCGTGTCCTCTGGATTGTCAACGGCTTTTTCGTAGGCAGCGATTACCTTCAGGATTTCATTATCGGTAGTGAAAATGGTTTCCTCAATGGTTAAATTTGGATTCAAGTCCGGTTCCTGCTCCAAAAATGAGATTTTGATGCCCTTCCGCGTTGTTACTTGCCCAGTTTCCGAGGTATCCTTCCCGGACATAATATTTAGGATGGAGGTTTTTCCACTTCCGTTCTTGGCTATGAGCGCAATCTTTTGATCCTTGTTTATTCCAAAGGAGATATCAGAGAATAGAACCAGTTCCCCGTACGATTTTGATATATTTTCAACCGTTAATAAATTCATAGGTATTGTTTGTGGACCAACCTACAATTTGGAATACTTGATTATATACAGGTATCGGATGGCCAAGGTCAAAAGTAGTGGAATCAACACAGGAGAAAAAATCTGAACCCCAATTATCCATACCAAAATCATAATGGCGATCAATCCTAACGCAGACCATAGATATTTTGGCACCCATTTGGGGACTTTATCTTGAAACACAAGTGTAAAAGCGGCTAGAATATTGATAGGGAAGGCCCATAAAATGTTATAATTATAAGGAGTTGAGGTATGGTCCGCCGCAACCCATAGTAAAAATAAAAAGGTTCCTGCCAATCCAGTTATAAACAAAAGTGAAAAGTCCAACCAACGGCTACGCGCTTTGTGCTTAAAATCAAAATAAGTAATGATTCCGGTAAAAGCCATAAGCAACATAAACCAAAACAATGGAGAAAGTGGGAAATAGCCGTTTTTGGTATGTTCGCTATAGTCTAAAATAGTACGTTCACGTTTTACCAAAGGTTTACCGTTCAAGGTTGTGTGGCGGAGTTGCTCCATCGTATAATAGGGTAAAAACATATGTTCTTGCACGGTAGCCTTTCTATCTACGGGAGAGCCAAATGCCAAATCAATTCCAAACATAGCCCAAGTATTCACATCCATAAACTGACGTACCAACTGGCGGAAAGTATATTGTTTATCGAGATAGGAGCCATCAATAACAATATCCTTACCAAATTGATTTTTTAAAATATCCCCTGTAATACTTGAACAGTTGTTTAAAAGTGGATCGTATAGGTAATCTCGATTTTCAGGTAAATAATTTTGTTCAAAAAAAGCAAGTAATTGGTTGCGCTGGCTTAGGTTTAGGTCTAAAATTTGTTCTTTCACCCACCTTTTCTCCAACTCGTATTCGTAGAGAAACATTTCAATATTTTTACGGGACAGGGAATAAATCATTTTTCCCTTGGTGAAATTCAAGTAGAAATTAGGCTGATTAAAATCGAAGGTTCCATAGTTGTAGACAATATCAATCCCAAGTGTTGGTTCCTGTACCCGAAAAGCAGTATGTCCAAAAGCAGAGTACAACTCATCACCTGTTGCGCAAGTAATCAAACTTATTGTCGAATCTTCGGTAAGTTGGGGGGCTTGGGAAAAAAGAAATTTCCCGATTACAAAGAAAAATAATAAAAGAAGGCCCTTTTGCTTCATTCTGAATTTTATGAACGCAAATATCTGAATAAAAATGACTCCTTCGTTCCAATAAAGGAAACAGTTTATTTTTTACCTTATTTTTACGAAAATCTTGATATATGAAATCCTATATACCCAATCTATTAACCATGCTGAATGTTCTAAGCGGCTGCATTGCCACCGTATTTGCGGTGCTCAATCATTTGGAATGGGCAGCTCTTTTTGTGCTCATAGGGATTTTCTTTGATTTTTTTGATGGTTTGGCGGCACGTGCGTTAAACGTGCAGAGTGAGATAGGAATTCAGTTGGATTCATTGGCCGACGTAATAACCAGTGGACTTGTGCCAGGAGTGGTTATGTTTCAGCTATTGAGTATGGCGGAACGGGGTGGATGGAACCTTGGGTTTATTGGTCACGATACCGAACTTACCTTTTTACCCTTTGTAGGGTTCGCAATTACGATGGCATCCGCCTACCGATTGGCCAAGTTTAATGTAGATGAGGATCAAGTATCATCTTTTATTGGACTGCCCACGCCTGCAAATGCACTTTTGATTCTCTCTTTGCCCATGATTCTTTTGTATCATAACAATGAAATGTTGAACAACATTATCCTTAACCCTTGGTTTTTGGTGATTTTAACTGTTTTATGCTCTTATTTATTAAACTCTCCTATCAGATTGTTTGCTTTAAAGTTCAAAAACTGGAAGTTTAAAGATAATGGTGTACGCTATCTTTTTATCATTGGAAGTTTGGTACTGCTTATTACACTGCGCTTTTTAGCGATACCTGTGATAATACTGTTCTATGTTTTAGCGTCGCTGTTAGTGCCCTCGGACAAGTAAGTTTTAGAAATCCAATTTCTTTTTCCGTAACTCAAAGTTTTGCCCTAGGTAAACTTTTCTTACCATTTCATCCATGGCCAATTCTTCTGGAACCCCCGCTTTAAGGATGCCACCTTCGAACATGAGGTAAGAGCGTTCTGTAATGGCCAATGTTTCCTGTACGTTATGGTCGGTAATCAAAATACCTATATTCTTGTTCTTTAATTGGGCGACAATGCGCTGTATATCTTCTACTGCAACGGGATCTACTCCAGCAAAAGGTTCATCCAACAGAATAAATTTAGGATCGGTGGCCAAGGCACGCGCAATTTCGGTACGGCGACGTTCTCCACCAGATAATAGATCTCCACGACTTTTACGTATATGGCCTAGGCCAAATTCGTCAATCAGGGACTCCATCTTCATGTGTTGTTCTTTTTTGCTCAAATTAGTGAGCTGCAATACACTGAGGATATTTTTTTCTATACTTAGTTTTCGAAAAACTGAGGCTTCTTGAGCCAAATAGCCAATGCCGTTTTGGGCTCTTTTGTACATAGGAAAACTGGTGATGTTCATATCATCCAAGTATATGTTACCACCATTGGGCTTAATCAAACCGACAATCATGTAGAACGAAGTGGTTTTACCTGCTCCGTTTGGACCTAAAAGCCCAACAATTTCACCTTGGTTTACTTCTAAGGAAATGCCCTTAACAACTTTTCGGCCACGGTAGGCCTTCATTATATTTTCTGCGCGTAGCTTCATAGGAACTTGCCAAAACTAAACATATTCTTTTTGTGGCGCATGGTCTTTTGGTTTTTTTTAAGCTTCGCTTTTTTCCAAATCTTCCCAATATTCATGCGCGCGGCGAAGATGTGGTATCACAATGGTTCCACCGACCAAGGTGGCTATACCCAAGGTTTCCATGACTTCTTCTTTTTTGGCTCCGGCTTTTTTGGAACTTTCCAAATGGTATTTTACACAATCGTCGCATCGGAGCACAGCAGATGCGACCAGTCCTAAAAGTTCCTTGGTCTTCACATCCAAGGCACCTTCCATAAAAGCGTTGGTATCCAGATTGAAAATGCGTTTGATGAGCTTGTTGTTCTCGGCAAGAAGCTTATCGTTCATTCTTGTTCGATAGGCATTGAATTCTTCTACTTTATTCGGCATTATTTCTAGCTTTCTCTTTTTTAGCTTCTTTTTTAACTACCATTTTGGAAATGAATATGCTTACTTGATACAAAATGAGTACAGGTATACATACAATTATTTGACTGGTAACATCTGGAGGTGTAATGATTGCTGATAGTACCAAAATGATCACCAATGCAATTTTTCGGTATTTCTTCAGGATTTCTGGTGTTACCAATCCTACCTTGGTCAAGAAGAAAATAACAATGGGCAGTTCAAACATTATTCCACAGGCGATTACCGAAGCCCTTACCGTCCCGATATACGAGGCAAGGTCGATTTCATTCAGTACTTCTTTACTAACTTGGTAGGATCCTAAAAAGTTGATGGATAATGGAGCAACTATATAATATCCAAATAATACACCTAAAAAGAACAGACCAGAAGCTGTAATAATGAATCCCCTAGAATGTTTCCTTTCGTTCTCGTAAAGCCCCGGGCTAATAAATTTCCACAATTCATATAAAATATAAGGAAAGCCAAGAATTACCCCAGCCCAAATAGATGTCCAGATATGTGCGGAAAACTGTCCTGCCATCAATCTACTTTGGATGGTAAATGGAATTGTATCGCTACAGAACTCGGAATCTACCCCGAAGAACTTTCCAATGTTGCAAAAGAACTGATAGGTTGGAAAATCCATGTTCTTGGGACCGAACAATATTGTATCAAAAATAAAGCCTCTAAATACAAATGCTACGCAGGCAATTATAACAATTGCTAAGGTGGAGCGCACCAAATGCCAGCGTAATTCTTCCAAATGGTCCAAAAAGGACATTTCATCTGGACTTTTTCTCTCTTTTTTTGCCATTATAGGATTCCCTCATTTATAAGGTTATGAATATGGACCACTCCCGCATATGTTTCCCCATCAAAAGCCAATAACTGGGATATGCTTGTTTCTTGTAGCATTTTAAGAGCCTTGACAGCCAAGGTATCTACATCTATAGTTTTCGGGTTGGAAGTCATAATGTCCTTCGCTGTTAGTCCACTAATATTATCGTATTTACTCAACATTCTTCGAACATCACCATCGGTAACAATGCCGACCACCTTGTCTTTGTCCAGTACTGCGGTAACTCCAAGCATTTTTTCGGATATTTCCATAATTACATCTTTTACTTTGGAATTGATGTCCACCTGTGGCTTTTGATTGTTCACCACAATATCGGCAACGCGCAAATATAATTTTTTCCCCAAAGCCCCACCTGGATGATATTTGGCAAAATCGGAACTACTGAACCCTTTCAATTCCAATAAACAAATTGCAAGGGAATCTCCCATGGCCATTTGAGCCGAGGTACTTGTGGTGGGTGCCAAATTATTTGGGCAAGCTTCTTTTTTTACATGGGTGTTCAGAACAAAATCTGCTTGTTTTGCCAAGACAGAGTCCATATTTCCGGTGATGCCGATTAACTTGTGCCCTCTAATTTTTATTAAGGGAAGCAATGCTTTTATCTCTGGGGTGTTTCCGCTTTGTGACAGACATATGACCACATCGTTGTTTTGGATGGTGCCCAAATCTCCATGTATCGCATCTGCGGCATGCATAAAAATGGCAGGTGTACCGGTAGAGTTTAATGTTGCAACAATTTTGGATGCTACGATGGCACTCTTGCCTATACCGGAAACAATAACTCTTCCTTCCGATTCTAAAATATGTTGTACGGCGTGCGCAAATTGATCGTCCAAAAGATCGATTAGATTGGCTATGGCCTTACTCTCTATTTCGAGAGTTCTCTTTGCTGTAGATAAAATTGACTTAATGTCGTTCAAAGTAAATAACCGATTAACTGATTGTATTCCTAAAAGAATGTCTTATATTTAAAATTACAAAACTAATCAAACTATCTTTTACAGACTATTTGTAAGAGAAATTAGATTTCTTAGTAATTTAACGGACAAAAACAGCATCAACTACCTTTTAGGTTGCTTGAAATAAATTGAAAAATGCGGAAATGAGCCTAACGAACACTGATTTGCATTCCTCGCTCAAAAAATATTTTGGTTTCTCAAAGTTCAAAGGATTACAGGAAGGTGTAATCCAAAATATATTAAGTGGTAAAGACACTTTTGTAATTATGCCCACTGGGGGGGGGAAATCCCTTTGCTATCAGTTGCCGGCACTTATGGAAGAAGGAACAGCAATAATTGTATCCCCCTTGATTGCCCTTATGAAGAACCAGGTAGATGTCATCAGAGGAATATCGGAGCAGCATGGTATTGCACATGTATTGAACTCATCATTGACAAAAACAGAGGTGAGACAGGTGAAAGAGGATATTACCAACGGTGTTACCAAATTACTATATGTGGCTCCAGAATCCCTCACCAAGGAGGAAAACGTGGATTTTTTAAGAAAGGTGAAACTTTCTTTTGTTGCTGTAGATGAAGCCCATTGTATCTCGGAATGGGGGCACGATTTTAGACCTGATTACCGGAATCTTCGTAGTATCATAAATAGGTTGGGAGATAATATTCCAATAATTGGACTTACCGCCACGGCTACACCAAAGGTGCAGGAAGATATTATTAAAAATTTGGGTATGACAGATGCAAAGGTTTTCAAAGCATCGTTCAATAGACCAAATTTATTTTATGAGGTGCGTCCAAAAACCAAGAACGTAGATGCTGATATAATTCGCTTTGTAAAACAAAATCAGGGAAAATCTGGAATTATTTACTGCTTGAGTAGAAAGCGTGTGGAGGAATTGGCTCAGGTACTACAGGTAAATGGGGTCAGTGCCGTACCTTATCATGCAGGGTTCGATGCCAAAACCCGCTCAAAATACCAAGATATGTTCCTCATGGAAGAAGTGGATGTTGTTGTTGCAACTATTGCTTTTGGTATGGGAATAGATAAACCAGATGTGCGTTTTGTAATCCATCATGATATTCCTAAAAGTATTGAGAGTTATTATCAAGAAACCGGCCGTGCAGGTAGAGATGGGGGCGAAGGACATTGTTTGGCCTACTATGCTTATAAAGATGTAGAAAAACTGGAAAAGTTCATGTCGGGTAAACCAGTGGCCGAGCAAGAGATTGGAAATGCCTTATTACAGGAAATTGTAGCTTATGCCGAAACATCCATATCCCGTAGGAAATTTATACTTCACTATTTCGGGGAGGATTTTGATGAGGTGAACGGCGAAGGAGCCGATATGGACGATAACTCAAGAAACCCTAAGCCCAGAGTAGAAGCTAAGGAGCAAGTGGTTAAGCTATTGAGCGTGGTAAGGGACACCAAAGAAAAGTTTAAAACCAAAGAAATTGTTAGGGTTTTGGTCGGACAGACAAATGCCATGCTATCTTCCCACAGAACAGATGAAAAACCTTTTTTCGGAATAGGAAAAGAAGAGGATAAACCTTTTTGGATGGCTTTGACGCGACAGGTATTGGTTGCCGGTCTCTTAAAAAAAGAAATTGAGCAGTATGGGATTCTTCATTTAACAGAAGCAGGTAAAATGTACATTGCCAATCCGGAGTCGTTCATGATGACTAAGGATCATGTGTATTCTAAAGATGATACAGGTAATATTGTGGTCGCCGAAAAATCGGGAGGCGCTGTTGCCGATGAAAATTTATTGAAATTATTAAAAGACCTTCGAAAAAAAGAAGCGCTAAAAAGGGAAGTTCCTCCTTTTGTGGTTTTTCAAGACCCTTCTTTGGAAGATATGTCACTAAAATACCCAGTGACCATGGAAGAACTTTTAAATATACAGGGTGTAGGTGAAGGAAAGGCAAAAAAATATGGAAAGCCTTTCGTGGAAATGATTTCTACGTATGTGGAGGAAAATGAAATCATTAGACCAGATGACCTAGTTGTGAAAAGCACGGGTGCAAATTCTGGTTTAAAGCTCTATGTAATACAAAGTGTTGACAGAAAATTATCTTTGGATGATATTGCTTCCGCCAAAGGGTTGGAACTTCCCGAACTAATAAAAGAAATGGAGCAGATTGTTTTCAGTGGAACAAAACTGAACATTGGTTACTGGATCGATGAAATATTGGATGATGACCAACAAGAAGAAATCCACGATTACTTTCTAGAAGCCGAAAATGACTCCATTAATTCCGCCATTGACGAATTTGATGGCGATTACGAGGATGAAGAGCTTCGTTTGTACCGGCTTAAATTTATAAGTGAAGTGGCGAATTAAAATTCGCCACTATATTCACCGGTAGTTAAAATAGCAATGATAAATCCAAAATAAAGGATGAAAATCACTAGGAAGATCAACGCTAGGGCTAATCCGATATAGGATAATATCTTTCCCGTTTTTACATTGCTGTAATCCGTGTAGTTTTCTGGGTTTTGTTGGTATAATCCGTTAGCGGTCTTCGCCTTAACCAATCCTATGATACTGAATATTGCACCTAATGGACCACAACAAAACAGGGTGCCGACAATGGAAAGTATCCCCATTGTCAACACGGTGCTTGCCCCAGGTAAGGGTTGTTGGTTCATATTGTTAATTTATTGATATTGTTCCATCATTTCATTAACCTTGTCCATGTAGCCATCCCAGCCACCCATTTGGCTGACAGACCATAATGTGTAAATCAAATAAAGTGCTCCAATTGCCATTCCTATAATGGCTAAAATTTTTACAGTTTTAAGCGTACTGTAATTTTTATACAAGTCTGGATTTTCTGCATATGTGCTCTCATCTTTTTTAATTAAGAAAAAAGCTATGCCGCCAAGTACAAGGCCGGGCACACCTCCAAAACAACAACAGAGGAATGATAAAATGGCCAACACTAGGGCGATGGTTACATTAGGAAGATTTTTTTGTTCCATGGTTAAAATGTTTAGTTTATAAATTTGATTAGGTAATTTATTAAAATTAAAACAACAGAGGCTACTCCCAGTCCAATGATTGACCGGTTATCGATTTTTAAATTAAAAACCTTCGTGCCAATGACCGCTGCAAAAAGTGGTAATATGGTATAAATGGCCGGATACATGTGAAATGCGGCCACAAACTCACCATGCAACAATAAGTCAAGCGAGCGTTGCATTCCACATCCGGGACAATCCACTCCCAAAAGCTGTTTGTTAAGACATGGAAGCATATAATCCTGTAAATTAATGGCGTATATGAATGGTCTTAGGTGTATCATAGTCTGTAGTGCCCGAAAAATACTATTATTTTTGTATTCAGGTTTAATTTTCGCATCATTTTTTACTATAACAATTAAATATGGGCAAGTTTTCGGTTGGTGATAGGGCAGAGGTTTTGGATGAGGCTGTTTCTGGCATAGTTCAATTAATAGAAGGCGATTCGGTGACACTGCTTACAGATGATGGTTTTTCCCTTCAATATGCTGTTGATAGTCTTGTAAAAATTGAAGGGGATATTGCCGTAACCAATTATGAAGCTGCCCAAATAAAAAAACAAAAAGAGCAACCAAAGAAAAGAAAAGCTCCGACGATTAAATCAAAGGAACGGAATACTCCCAAAATGGAAGTGGATCTTCATATTCATCAATTGGTGAAATCCAGTAGGGGCATGAGCAATTACGATATGCTCAACATTCAATTGGATACTGCAAAGCGGCAATTGGATTTTGCCATTAGAAAACGTATACAAAAAGTAGTGTTCATACACGGGGTTGGCGAAGGTATCTTAAAGGAAGAATTACGGTATCTTTTTAAAAGGTACGAGAACGTAAAGTATTACGACGCTGATTATCAAAAATATGGACTTGGAGCTACCGAGGTGTATATTTATCAAAATAATTAATCGGGCACATTTGTGGTTACATCCCCAAATTCACTAATGGCTAAATTGGTAATGCGTTCTCCACTTTCTGTAACAAAGGAAATGCCGCTTAAACTTATGGTGTGAACAAACACAGTAGCGTCATCTGGGTCAATCACAGTTTCAACTATTACTTGGCCTCCTTCGGCTTCAACTTCGGTAACGACTGTGGGTTCGGCAGGAGGAACGTCGTCACAAAAGTATCCATCATCCACGGTATCGGAAAAAATACGGTAAGTAACCTGCGATTGGCTAGGAACAGTACTTTCGGATGTAACGGTCTCGCCAACTTCACCATTGTTTAAAACGCCACTTTGAAGTTCCAAAATAAGGGCTTCACTATCGTTTATTTTAAATAACAAATTCTTGGAATCGGTTGTTGGTTCGGAACAGTATTCCAATGATACACTATCAAAGTCAATGGTCTCAATTTCAAGGTCACCATCGCTACAAGAAAAGAGTATGCCCGAACAAAGAGCTAAAAGGATGAATTTTCTCATAGTCCAAATTTAATGTAATTCCATTTTAATACCCCAATTCCTGGATATAGTTTAAAAGAAATTAACTTTATTTCATGTACTTTTACACCTCTTTAAAAGTGAACTCAGCCATGCAAAAAGTATATCTGGATAACGCTGCCACAACGCAGGTAAGAAAAGAAGTAATAGAACGTATGCAAGAGGCTCTTGCCCAGCATTATGGGAATCCATCTTCTACCCATAGTTTTGGAAGATCGGCAAAGACCGCCGTTGAGCAAGCGCGGAAAACGGTAGCTAAGACCTTGAATGCCCAACCATCTGAAATAATTTTTACATCAGGTGGAACTGAGGCGGACAACATGATTTTGAGGTGTGCGGTAAGGGATCTTGGTGTGAAGACCATTATTACCTCCAAAATAGAGCACCATGCCGTTTTACATACTGTGGAAGAGCTGGAAAAAGAATACAATATTGCTATTTGGTATGTGGATTTGGATAAGTTCGGAAATCCAAAACTCGATCACTTGGAACAACTCCTGCAAGAGGACGATTCCAAGAAATTGGTCAGTTTAATGCATGTGAACAATGAGATAGGTAATATTACGGATATTGCGGCTGTTGGTGCTCTTTGTAAAGAGTACAATGCACTATTTCATTCGGATACGGTACAGTCCATTGGACATTACCCCTGGGATGTACAAGCTGTTCCTGTTGATTTTATGACTGCGGCAGCACATAAATTCCATGGGCCAAAAGGAGTTGGTTTTGCTTTTATCCGTAAAAATTCAGGATTAAAACCGTTGATTTTTGGTGGCGCCCAAGAAAGAGGTTTTAGAGCTGGAACTGAGCCCTTTCATAACATTGTTGGATTGGAAGAAGCTTTTATCAAGGCATATGAGCATTTGGAGGAGGAGACCAATAAAGTTAAGGAGCTCAAAAGATACTTCTTGGACAAAATCGGCAAAGAAATTCCCGAAGCAACTTGTAATGGTCTTTCTGGCGATTTGGAAAAAAGCACCTATACCTTGACGAACATACGCTTGCCTTTGGATAAACAAAAAGGATTAATGCTGTTGTTCCACTTGGATATGAAGGGAATTGCTTGTTCGAAGGGTAGTGCGTGCCAGTCCGGAAGTAACCTTGGTTCCCATGTACTTTCCCAGATCTTGTCGGAAGAGGAGTTGGAGAAGCCAAGTTTACGTTTTTCTTTCTCTATGTACAACACTAAAGAAGAATTGGACTATGTGATTGAGGTTTTAAAAGAGTTCGCCAAAGCTTAGATCTAGTTTTTAGCTCTTTTTTTCTCCCTGTCATATGGGAATTTCCTAGATGCGGTTTTCATCATTTTATCGATGAGCTCAGTGGTGTTTTTACCGGTTTTTTTGGAGATTTCGTTCTCGTACTTCCAAAGCAGTTTACCAGTTTCACCGTCACTTACCTTAACCCCGATTCTACCATAGTTGGCATTCCCGCTAAAATAATCCAGGATACTAAAATCCGTGGGCACGCCTTCAGATAGCAAAATGTTAAGATTTAGATTGCCACTTATAATTCCATCGACTTTCAATATCTCGCACAATTCTTGCGTGGTAAAAGTGTCGATATTGTTATAATCGATATCGTTTTGGGTCAAAATAGCATTGGTGTTATTGATGTTCTGGAAATCAACATTAAACTTTTTACGAGATTTTCTTTTGGAGAAATACATCTCCAGTGCGTTTTGTACGGCATAACCCTCTTTTTGGGCCAGTACCTTTAATTCATTCATGTCCACTGCCATTTTCAGTTCCAAGTGCGCTATAAAAGGAATAATGGCCAACACCTCATGATTGTTCGTGAGTTCATCAAACCTAATGTTTTCATAGATGTTCTTTTGGGCCGATACCATAACGGAAATCAAAAGAATAACAACGAAGACGATTTTTTTCATTAATCAATTTTTAATTTAACACCTCTTAATTGCTAGCTTCGGATGGTAAAAAGTTTAGGTTGATTTGCTTTTAAGGATTGGTGAAAAAAAACTATAGAGTGGTCGAGGCTACAATTTGTTTGCAAAAGTAAGTCTATTTCCTGAAAAAATTACTGGTAAAGATAGTGGAGTTGCCTACATTATCAATTACAGTGACTTTTAGTTCGCACTCGGTATCGTTAGTGACGTTATCTTCAAAATTATAAGTTATGGTGTTTGTCTTGGGTTCGTATTCCATAAGTATCCATTTGCCATTTAAGGTGGCCGAATAGGAGTCGATTCCACTAAGGTCATCTGTAATGCTTAGACTTAAGTAATTATAGTTGCTAAGCCATTGTTTCTCCTTGAAGTTTTTTGGACTTACCTTGGGCGCAATGGTATCCCTTACCAATGTGTAGGTGCCCAAAGTACGAGTTCGGGTCGTAAATGAGCCATCTCGCTTGTAGGTTTTTGAATAGGACGGCCTCATTTTACTGTTCAAGTGTGCAATAAACATTTGCTTCTTTTCTTCGGTCGTGTAGTTTGATGGGTCAAAACTAATGGTGAAATTTCGGTGCGCTGCCACACTATTGTCGTGTATGGTGACGGTATCTTTTCCCTTTTCTAGTTTGATGAAAAAATCTTCGTAAAATGTATTTGCAGGAAAAAACACTTTTGCCGCACCAAGGTCAAAGTTGTTGGGTTTGTTTGCAATTACAAAATTATCCGTGGTTTCATCTTCCTTCGCAATTTTTATCTCTTGCTTTTTTCCTTCTATGGGAATAATAAGCTTTGTAGTGTTTCCCGCTAGGTCTGATATGAGCAATTCCACATTATAAGCCATGCCCTCTCTTATATTTATTTTACCATCATTGTAAAGGGATTTATAAATGCTCAAATGGTTGTAAGGCTCTTTAAAACATTTTTGGATACGCTGTCGATGATCATAAAAATGAGCATAATCAATAAGGGTGTTGATATATCTGGTCTCACCAAAAGAGAAAGATTCAAAATCAAATTCTGAATAAACCTTTCCGTTAACAATTTGTTTTATGGCATAAACCCCATTTTTGTTAGCGGCCATGTCCAAACGGTCAAAACTGTTGATGCCTAAACCAATAGTACCTAGCGCGATTACTTTATCGGCCAAATACGAGCCATCAGCTTGTCTGGTATAGTTCAATTGGATTTTTTTAGCGCTATGGTTTATCAAAGCATCGTTGGACAATGGGTATCCAAATAGTCCTAGGACCGAAGGATCTGTGGCATCTCTAACATCATAACCGTACAACAGTGGATTTGTAGGTTTACCGTTTACGCTATTCCGTATTTCGAAATGAAGATGAGGTCCTGCCGACCCTCCAGTATTTCCCGAGTAGGCAATGATGTTTCCCTTTGTAACCTTAAGTTCGCCGTAATCGGGAAACATTTCTACTTCATACGATTGTTTTTGATACTGTATTTTTTTTACATATTCCTCAATCTCTGGACCAAATTTTTTAAGGTGGGCGTAAACCGATGTATATCCGTTCGGATGTGCAATGTAAAGAGCTTTTCCATAGCCCCAATGTGAGACTTTGATTCGTGTAACCGTGCCATCCTCAATGGCAAAAATGGGCAAACCCTCTCTTTGCTGGGTTTTTATGTCCATGCCAGAGTGGAAGTGGTTGGACCGCAACTCACCGAAAGTTCCTGCCAAAACCAATGGAATATCCAAAGGAGAACGGAAGGTGTCTTGGGGATATTTTTTTTGTGCAGGTAAATATAGTGTGATCAAAAAAAGGGCTAAAAAAAAATTACAACGCATAAAAAACCAATATTTTCTTACGAAAGTAACCAATGTTTTGCTTTGAGAAAAAGATTTAAGGGGCCGCCGAGTGTCTTCAAGCAAAGCTTTAAGAATAAATCTTAAAAGTATTGCGAGGTTGCATTAGGTTGGTTAACTTTGTGTAATACGTATTGTTGTTTGCATATATGAGCGAACTTGTTGAGATTGTGGATTCTTTAGAGAACAAGGTGAGCAAGCTGCTGCACAAAATGGAGCTGTTGCACCAGGTCAATGCCAAATTGAAAAAGGAATACGAACTTCTAAAAGAGGAAAACGAACTTAAACAGAATGCTATAAATGAATGGGAGGAAAAATATGACTCCCTGAAAATGGCGAACACGATGCTGGGTAGTAATACAAGTAAAACAGAAGCTAAGCTCAAGATAAATACATTGATTCGCGAACTTGATGTTTGTATAGCAAAATTAGCGGATTAATTGGCACCGAAATTATGGACGAGAAGCTCAAAATAAAGCTTTCCATTGCAGATAGGGTTTATCCTTTAACGATTGATCCAAAGCAAGAAGAAGGGTTGCGCAAAGCGGCTAAGAACATAGAAAATCTGGCAAAAAAATTTGAGCAAAATTATGCCGTTCGGGATAAGCAAGATGTATTGGCCATGTGCGCCTTGCAGTTTGCTTCTAAAATTGAGCAAGGAGGAATAGATCGTTCGGAAAATGCGGAGGTCACTATGCAGCGCCTTAGAGCATTGGACGAATTGGTTCATTCTAAATTGGGGGAATAAGTTCTTTTAAATAAAATATTGTTACTGCCCACATTGGTAATTAATTTTTGACAAACTCAACACTATTATAATTAGAAAGGGTGAGTTTAGGTTGTAAAAGCAGGCCCTACTTGTATAGGGATCCTTGATCAGTCTGTTAGCCCTAAACCTGTAATTAGGAGTTTGTACAAAACTTCGGCCGATGTGGGCTTTTTTTTTAACTAAACACAAGCAAACATGGATAATATCATATTAATTGTAGTGGCAGCGGTTGTGGGGCTGGCAATAGGTTTCGCAATTGCAAAGATGATGGAGAAAGGCAAAGCATCCAAAACCATTGCAAATGCAAAGAAGGAATCGGCAGACATCATTAAAGAAGCGAAGAAAGAAGGAGAAAGTATAAAGAAAGATAAGATTTTCCAAGCCAAGGAAAAGTTTTTGGAGCTGAAAGCTGAGCATGAGAAGGTAATTATCAATAAAGATAAAAAGATTGGGGAAGCTGAAAAGAGAACCAGGGACAAAGAATCTCAAGTAAGTAGTGAGCTTGCCAAAAACAAAAAACTTAACGAACAACTACAGGAAAAAATAAAAGAGGTTACCTTTAAAAGTGAAATACTCGAGAAAAAACAATCCGAAGTAGAGAAGCTGCATAAGAGTCAAGTTCAACAACTGGAAGTAATATCTGGACTTTCCGCAGAAGATGCTAAAAGTCAATTATTGGAATCTTTGAAAGAAACTGCGAAAAGTGATGCCATGACTTATCTTCAAAGTACGTTGGAAGAGGCAAAGCTAACCGCACAGCAGGAAGCCCGTAAAATTGTGGTGAACACTATACAACGAATTGGGACGGAGGAAGCTGTAGAAAATTGTGTTTCCGTTTTCAATTTGGAGTCCGATGATGTAAAAGGCCGTATTATCGGTCGTGAAGGAAGAAACATTCGTGCCTTGGAATCTGCTACAGGTGTTGAAATTATTGTAGACGATACTCCTGAGGCTATTATCCTATCTTGTTTTGATTCAGTAAGAAGGGAAGTTGCCCGTTTATCATTGCATAGGTTGGTCACCGATGGAAGAATACATCCAGCACGTATTGAAGAGGTGGTGAAGAAGACGGAAAAGCAAATCAACGAAGAAATCGCAGAGATTGGTAAGCGAACCGTAATTGATTTGGGTATCCATGGATTGCATCCAGAATTGATAAAAGCTGTAGGACGAATGAAGTATCGTTCATCATACGGACAAAACTTATTACAACACTCAAGAGAGGTTGCGAAACTCTGTGGTGTAATGGCCGCGGAATTGGGATTAAATCCAAAACTTGCCAAAAGAGCCGGATTGCTACATGACATTGGTAAAGTTCCCATGGCCGAAGTTGAAGTAGAGACACCACACGCCATTTTAGGAATGCAATGGGCACAGAAATATGGTGAGAAAGATGAAGTGTGCAATGCAATCGGAGCCCACCATGATGAAATTGAAATGACCACCCTGATTTCTCCTATAGTACAGGTGTGTGACGCCATAAGTGGTGCACGCCCAGGAGCTAGGAGACAAGTATTGGATTCCTATATTCAGCGTTTAAAGGATTTGGAAGATATAGCCTTTGGTTTCAATGGGGTGCAGAAGGCTTATGCCATCCAAGCTGGTAGAGAGCTACGTGTGATTGTTGAAAGCGAAAGAGTCAATGACGACAAAGCTGCTGAGCTGTCCTTTGAAATATCACAAAAAGTACAAACTGATATGACTTATCCCGGCCAGGTAAAGGTTACCGTAATTCGGGAAACACGCTCTGTGAATGTGGCCAAATAGCAAGAGCTGACAATTATCATACTTTTCCAGTTATTATAACATTAATTTTATTTAATGAATCTTAAACTACTGGAAACTATGAAAATTGGTATACCTGTTTCGAAAATAATGACCAAAAACTTGGTGACATTGAGTGTCAAGGATGATTTGGTGACTGCTGAAGGACTTTTTAAAAAGCATCATATACGACATATTCCTGTAGTGGAGAACAATACTATTAAAGGTATGTTGAGCCACACAGATTTAATGCGAATCAGTTTTGCCGATGCTATAGATGATAATGAGCAATCTGTGGACACCATCGTTTACAACATGTTTACTATTCCACAAGTTATGGTGCATGATGTTGTGAGTGTAACTTCTGATACGACTATCAGGGAAGTAGCGGAAATCTTATCTAAAAAGGAGTTTCATGCCTTACCGATAGTGGATGATGGAAAGCTAAAAGGAATCGTTACTACAACGGATCTTATACAATACTTTTTAAAAAATATAGATAATAGTTAACTCGTGTTGATTAAGAGTGAGTAAGTCAGTTGACTTACTCCTCTTCATTGACGTTTTCTTCTTCTTCTTCTTCGGTTTCTTTATTGATTTTACGCTCTAAAATGTTAAGCCTCTTCATTTTTTCTTTCCAAGTGAGAAGCGCTTCTTTTTGTTTATCCAGTTTTTGGATAACCTCTTTGACCAAAGGATTGTCTTCGGAATCATTGGAGAAAAACTGAAGGTTGTTTTCCAATTGGCGAATTTCTGATTTTACCTCGTCAATCTTGCGTCTTACAAAAACGCGTTCGTTGCCAATGGCATAATTGTCCTCGGTTTTGGCAAGTTCCTGAACCTTGTTTCCATATTTGAGTAGTTCGGACTCTTGTTTGCCAATCCCCAGCTTTTTAAAAAGGGCATCCACAATTTTATTGAACTTGCTATTGATATGTTTCTTGTTGTAAGGGATGCGCCCATATTCTTTCCATTCGGCCAAAAATTGTTTAAGATCTTCAAGATCTTTCTTTTTATCGCCACTTAATTGAAACTTTTTAAGGCGGTCCAAACATTCATTTTTCTTTTTAAAATTTTCAAATTCTTCATTATGCGCATCATTTTTTTCTGCGTGTAAACGATCAAAGTAATGGTTGCAAGCATTTTTGAATTCTTTCCAAATTTTATCGGAAAATTTTCTGGGAACATGGCCAATTTTTTTCCAGTCCTTTTGTATACGCTTCATTTGTGGGGTAACCTCAGACCATTCATCGCTATCCTTTAAGGAAATGGCCAAAGCCAATAGTTCCTTCTTTTTTTCCAGGTTTGTTTGTTGTTCTTTTTTCTGATTTTTATAAAAAGCATTTTTAGACCTGTTGAACTTGCGAACGGTTTCTTTGAAATTGTTCCAAGTTTTCTCATTTACTTTCTGTGGCACCTTTCCAGCCTTGAAAAACAAATCTCTTAGTGCTTCGACTTCTTTTATTTGTTGCTGAATGCCTCGATGGTTGTCCGCCACATTCTCTGAAATTTTTTCTAAAGAAGCAATAATTTCTTGCTTTTTCTCCAGGTTCTCCTCATAGACCTTTTCCTGTTCCTGAAAATGTTCTTGCCTACGTTGATGCATTGCCTTTGTGGCATTACTGAACTTTTCCCAGATTTCTTCTCGATGTTCTTTGGCCACTGGGCCAATATCCTCTTTCCAAATCTTGTGGAGTGTTTGAAGCTCTCTAAAGGCTTTGCCTAAATCGGGTTCTTCAACCAAAGCTTGTGCTCGCTCTACCAGTTTCTGTTTTTCCTCAAGGTTATGTTTAAAATCTAAATCGCGCAATTCACGGTTCAGATGTAGAAAATCATAAAAGATTTCCATGTGGTGGTGATAGGTGCGCCAAACATCGCTATAATTCGTGCGTGGAATGGGTCCAGCATTTCTCCAGCGGTTCTGAAGGTCTTTAAAATTGTTATAGGTGGTATTTATATCCTCCTCAATGTCAATCAGTCCTTTCAATTCTTCTATAATATCCAACCTTTTTTTTAGGTTGTCTTTTAAGGACTGGTCAAGTTTTTTATAGTACTGGTCTCGTTTTTCACGAAAGTCCGCATACACTTCATTAAATTGCCTTTTGGCCACCGAATTGTATCTAAAATCTATTTCGTTTCCTCCTTTGGATACAAACTCTTCCTTTTTCTCATCTAGAAATTCTTGAAACTTTTGGTCAAACTCGTACTTTATGGCACTCACGTGTTTGCTTATCGCTTGCACTTTTTCATTCTTGACCAAACGTTGTAATTCTCCAACGAGGTTTTCCATGGACATGGAATGGTAGTCCAACACTGGGATAGTATGCCGCTTTTCGTTTTCGCTGTCTTCGGCATCCTCTGCATTGGATTCGTCTATTTCGTCCAAATGTTCATTGGACTCATTCTTTTCGCTACTTTCTTTGTCGCTTTCAACTTTAGGAGCAGTATCCTTATCAGGAACTTTTTCTTCCTCGTTTTCAGACGTTGCCGATTCGGACGGTTTTGGTTCTGCTTTATTACTTTCTTCCAAATGTCCTTGCGTGTTTTCTGACGTTTCTTCTATTCCACCTTCAGCTTGCTGAAGTTTACCATCGTTTTCCTGCATTAGTAGCTTGTTTACTATTGATTGATGTAAATTAAGCCAATTTAACAACTTAATTGTCTAATAGCAAAAGTATTGATTCTTCTTTTGATGATGATAATACTTGTACCGATTGGCAAAACAGCTATGTCAATTGCCGTTTTCTTAGGATTTATTCCAAATTCCCCAGGCTTTCTCTGCTTGGTGTACCAACATCTGCGCTCCATTGCAAATAATGGCTCCATTGGCTTCCCCAGCGGCCAAGAATGCAGTTTTTTCTGGATTATAGGTGAGATCGTATAATAAATGTTTTGATCCAATATATTGATAGGGAAGTTCTGGTTTATCTTGGATATTGGGGAATGTTCCCAAAGGAGTACAGTTAATGATCAAGGTGTTTTTTTCGATAACACTTTTGTCGATGTCTTGATACGTATATTGTCCATTTTGTTTCCTACGTGAAACATAGGTATTTGCAATTCCCAACTCATCCAAAACAAAACGAATGGCTTTGGAAGCGCCACCTGTTCCCAGGATCAGTGCATTTTTATGATGCGGTTTTAAGAAGCGTTCCAAAGATTTTTGAAAACCATAGGCATCGGTGTTAAAACCTTTTAGACCATGTTCCATGAACTTAATGGTGTTTACTGCGCCAATTTTATCCGCTATTGGATCTAATTCATCTAGAAAAGGGATGACCTCTTGTTTGTAGGGAATGGTAACATTGAGGCCTTGTAAGTGTTTTTGGGCCAGCACGCTCTTGAATTCTGTTATATGTTGAATGTCAAAATTTTCGTAGCTATAGTCTGTAAGTCCGAGATCTTCAAATTTTTGTGTGAAATACCCCTGTGAAAAGGAGTAAGAGATGTTTTTACCTAGTAGCCCGAACCTGTTCATTTCTTTTCCTGTTTTTACCATACCAATCCAAAATCAATAATATGAGTATTCCTATTAAAATAAAAAGCATGGCCCACCATGTTTCTGCCTCTGCCATATCTGGAAAATGCCTAGTGTAGTTTAGGATGATTTTGTCCCCGTTGGAATCCAATAATGGATTACCTGACTCATCCAATTTAAACACAGTTCTTTTCCATGGCCAAAGTACACCCAAGCTGCCCGTAATAAACCCTAGCAATACGGCTGTTGTTGTAGTTTTAAAGTGTTTTAACACATAACTGAGCAAATGGGAGAAGGAGACGAGGCCAGCGGCAGAACCTAAGGTGAAAACACCTAATATTTTTAAGATGCGAATACGTTCTGCATCCTCCGTGAAGCTAAAATCACCTGAAAAAATTTCGGAAAAAGTATCATAGAGCGCATTTACCGAGTCTACCAAAAGCAGTACATAATTGCCTAAAAGTATCAAAATAAAGGAACCGGATAAACCAGGGAGCGTCATGCCAGAAACGCTTATTATTCCACAAAAAAAGATAAAAAATAAGTTGTCATTTTCTTTGGCTGGATTTAAAAAACTTATGGATAAACCGATAATCAATCCGATGGTTCCTGCAACAATGGTATGTTTGTTCCAAGGTGTAAAATCTTTTCCTATATGATAAATGGAGCCAATGACCATTCCGAAAAAAGTGGCCCAAACAAAAACTTCGTTATGCTCTAGGAAATAGTCTAAAATTCTGGAAACACTGAAATAGCTTACCAACATTCCAAAAATCAATAGGCCCAGAAATTTAGCGTTGATATACTGGAAAAAACTTTTAAACCTTCCGTTAAAGAATAATTTGAGGGCTTTGGAATTAAGTTTTTGTAGGGAATAGATAAATTCTTCATAAAAACCGGCCACAAAGGCAACAATGCCACCCGAAACACCGGGGACCTTGTTTGCGGCTCCCATACAAAGGCCTTTTACGACCAAAAAGAAATTATCCAGATATGTTCTAGGTTGATGCATATACCTAAGTGGGTTTCCCTTATTTTTTGGAGGCTAATTTTTCCAGTATAAAAATAAGTGAAAAACCTAGGACGGCTAATAAAATGGCAAGCATTAATTTGTTATCTCCCTCAAAAGCGTGTGGTAGTATGTTCATTTCATCGACCACAATAACCTTTTCTCCAAATGTTTTGCTTTCCAGCACCTTTTTCCATGGCCAAATTTTGTTCAGGGAGCCCAGGATAAACCCCGTTAAAAGTGCTAAAGTTATGTTTTTGTAATTGTTGAACATCCATTTCAGCAATCGGGCAAAGCTCAGTAGACCAAAAATTGCGCCTACACCCACCGTAAGTATAATTTTGATATCTCTTTCGTGAACGGCATCCAAAATGGTTTTGTAAGACCCTAAAAGAACCAATATAAAAGCACCGGAAATACCGGGAAGTATCATAGCGCATATTGCCAATGCACCGGATAAAAATAAATAGGGCAGACTGTCCACATTTTCACTTGCTGGCAGTTCCGTGATGAAGAATGCCAGAGCAGCACCAAAAATCAGTACGACGATTGTACCAATTGTCCATTTGGAAATTTCTTTCCCTACTAAAAAGATGGAAGCAACCACAAGTCCAAAGAAAAATGACCAGAGTAAAATAGGCTCGTTTTCCAATAACCAGCTCAAGAATTTTGCCAAGGAAAGTACACTGATAAATATTCCTAAAAAAAGAGCCAATAAAAAATTGCCATTTACTTTTTTCCAAACAGCTTTAATGCCGTCTTGTCGTAAAATCGAAATTAGGGAAAAATCGATATTGTTTATAGAAGTTATGAGCTCTTCATAAATACCAGATATAAAGGCAATAGTTCCTCCCGATACTCCGGGGACTACATCTGCGGCTCCCATGGCCATTCCTTTTAGCGTAACAAAAATGTAGTCAACTATACGACGTGCTTGCATGAATTTGGAAATAAGGTGGGGTTACTTTGCAGTTTTCCTAATTTGTGAAACCAGCATTTTGACCCAATCAACTTCGATGAATTCCGGGAACTCTTTTTCAAATTGCTGCAATTTACCAATATCCAATTTCATGGCCTTGGATAAAATCGTTTTTGCTTGGTCTAAATCATCATTTTTTAAATAAATACCTGCTAATTTATAAGTTAGGTCTACGTGGTCTGGATAAAATTCCAATCCTTGTGATAAAACTTCGATTGCGGAATTATAATCGCCGATTTTGTTGAGTACTTCTGCCCAGTTGCTCCATGTTTCCAATTCATAGTTGCCCAATTCAACGGTTTGTTTATAGGCAAAGTCGGCCTCGTCCATATTGTTCATGGCAAAATAGATCCTACCTGCTTTTTTCCAATATTTTGGGTTTTCTCCGTCAATATTTATGGCTTTATTAATGTAGTATAAAGCCTTCTCATGATTTTTTTGTTTAAAATAGAAATCAGTGATGGCCAACCAACCTTTATCCAATAAAGGGTCTTCGTGAACGGTATGGTAATAATAATGTTTGGCTAAATCGTAGTTTCCCAATTTTTCGTGGCATTTGCCTAAACGAAGAAAGGCATATGAAGTTGGGTCCTCAATGGCAATGGTGGATTCATAGTTCTCAATGGCTTCGTTGTACCGGCCCAATTTTTCCAGGACTTTGCCTTTCTCAAAGTAGGCGCCGATAAAGGAATCATCTGAAATAACGGCAAAATCAAAAGCAGTTAAAGCTTCTATGTACAATTTTTTGGCCAGATACATTTTACCCAATTGGTGCCAGGCCACTTCGCAATAAGGGTTGCGTTCCAAATAGTCGTTGAGATAATGAATACTACCATCAAAATCTTCCAAAAATTCAAAACAGTACACCACGTTATAAAGGGATGAATAATCTTGATCGTCCATTTCTACACAGCGCATAAAGCTGAGTTTGGCTTGCTCATAATTATCCATAAAAAGATATTCCATTCCCAACAGTGAGTGAATATCGAAAGAGTGGTCGGTTATATCCAATGCTTCCAATAATAAATTTACTGCTTCCTGGTGTTTATCTTGTTTGGAACGAATATTGGCACGTTGGATATAAACTTCTTCATTACCGGAATTAATGGTCTGAATTTCATCTAGAAGCGTTTCGGCAGCATCAAACTTGTCTTCAAAAGCTAAAACTTCTACTTGTAATAGTTTTAATTCCATTGAATTAGGGTGCTGTTCCAATCCAATTTGAATGGCTTTTTTTCCCAAGGAAACTTTACCATTGTTCAAATAGTAGTGTACAATTTCCTCAAAGTCCTCCGCATCAAAGAAATAGACGTCATCCGTCTTGAGCATGGACTCAAACTTGTTTATGGATTTGTCTGGATATTCGTTAGATTCTAACGCCATAGAAACGTTTTTGGTTGAACTATGGACTTAAAATTAACCCTTTGTGGTTCTGTTTAAGTCAAAATTCGGGGTATGTTATCAACAAATTAGTTAACAGCTTCGGATTTGTAGCTGTTTAAAATACTGAGGATTTGGTCGCATCCCTCCTCGATTTCTTTCAATGATATGGTTAAAGGTGGTGATATTCTCACTGCTTTGGGCTCGAACAATAGCCAAAAAAGTATCAAACCTTTTTTAGTGGCCTCTAGAACCAAATAGTCGGCTATTTCCTTGTTCTCCATAATAGGAGCGAGCATTAACCCTTTACCTCTTATCTCTTTTATCAGAGGATGTTTTAGCTTATTTCGGAACAGTGTTTCTTTTTCTAAAATTTGTGGGATTATATTGGTTTCGGTTATTTCTTTTAATGTAGCCAAACTCGCTGCAGCGATTACAGGATTCCCCCCAAAAGTTGTAATATGACCAAATTTGGGACTGTCCTTTAAATCGGCCATCAACTCTTTGGATGAAACAAAAGCACCCACGGGCAATCCAGAGGCCATTCCCTTTCCGATAACCAGAATATCTGGAGTACAGTTAAAGTGCTCAAAAGCGAACAATTTACCAGTTCGGCCAAAACCGGGTTGAATTTCGTCCAAAATCAACAGGGCACCGACTTCATTACAGCGTTTTTGAACCTTTTCCAAATAACCGTTTTTTGGCAAAATGAATCCGGCTCCACCTTGAATGGTTTCCAATACTACAGCGGCTGTTTTTTCGTTGATTTTTTTCAGTTCTTCATCAGAATTGAATTGGATAAACCGAATAGCTGGAATCAACGGTCGGAAAGCGCTTTTTCGCTCTTCCAGCCCCATAAGGCTCAAACTACCCATGGTATTTCCATGATAGGCATTTTTCGCTGCAATTATTTGTGATCTTCCCGTATGTCTTCGTGCCAGCTTTAATGCGCCTTCTATTGCCTCAGTGCCCGAATTGACCAAGTACGTACTATTTAAGTTCTTCGGAAGGTGTGAAGCCAATAGCTTTGCATATGCTACGGCAGGCTCTTGTACGTACTCACCATAGACCATAACGTGCATATATTTTTCCACTTGTGTTTTAACGGCGTCCACAACTTTTGGATGGCAATGTCCCAGACTGCACGCGGACACTCCAGCCACAAAATCCAAATGGGCGTTGCCATCTGTATCGTAGATGTAGCTTCCCTTGGCGTGTGAAACCTCCAAGGCCAATGGATGAGGGGAGGTTTGGGCTTGGTATGTGTAAAAATCGCTTTTGGACATTACGGGGTTTGTTCCTTTTTTGTAAGAACGGGCTTTTTTGGTTTTACTGCTTTGGTATTTGGAGCATTTATAGGATCGTTCTCGTTGTTCTGGCGTTCATTTTCTTCTGCATCAATATCAATGGGATTGTCGATACCTTGAATTTTAACTAGTTCAATGTTGTTGTCATCATCATCAAAAATTTCTTCTTTGGACCGAATTCGTTCATCCCCACGCCAAACAAAGCCTTTTAATTTTCGACTATCAACAGGTAAGTCAGTTTCAGGGAATATATCTCCATCCGGAGTTACAAAAAAGGTGATGTCTTCAATGTCGTTATTGGCCATGAGCAGCCTTATCTTGCTACAAATGGTTTTATCTATTCCAACAAGTTCTTCGTCATCATTGTACACATAATAAATGACTTCGGTATTTTGTACCAAATCGATGATTTTCAACTCATTTTCTATAAATTTTCCAAATAGATTTTTACCCTTCGCTTGATTGTACCCAGTTCCACTTATAGTGTCCAATGAAATAATAAAGGCATTATCTATAACCTTGAGTGAGTCCAACTTGTCGGTTGCCGTGTCGGATATTAGATGAATACTGTCTCCGGTAATTTGATTATCCACATTCCATAAGACGGGTTCGGTTATCAATTGAGTGATGCCTGTTTTCTCATTAAAATGTATGGAATCACACTTGCCACTCAAATCGGTTTTATAGAATTTGGCATTTCTAAATGCTCTAAGGATTCTTTCTTCTTCTTTACCCGTCACCATTAAAGTGTCCCCATGCATGTATAGTGAATCTTTTTCCACTAAACTAATAGAGACTGCTCTTTTGGTGGCAAAAACAGAGTCTTTGGCTTTGTGCACTTCGGCATAGTGAGCTTTGATCACCCCATTGTTAATGGTGTCCGTAATTTTTATGTTGTTGGTGGCCGAAGCAAACTCCGTGGCCTTATCAAAATAAAGACTGTCACCCTCTATAATCTTATTGTCATAATCAATGCGGGTATTTTTAATGCCATAACCTTGTTCGATGGTTGTATTGTAAAAGCCTCGCTCACAATATATTTTATATTCCTCTCCGGTAATGGTAGAAGGGCCATACATATAAGCGTTCTTTGAGGTTGTATAATAATCCAGTTGTTCGGAATCGATTACGTAATCGGGATTGTCTATATGTACATTTCTTTGAAACTGATACTTTTTTGGAGTCATGAAATAAGTACCTACTTTACTCGTGAGTATGTTAGCAGAATCTACTACTTTTCCACCCGAATTATAGTAAGCCTGTTGCTTTTCTCGATCAAAATAAAGCGTGTCGGTAACCAATGTCATCTGACCATTGGTTAGGTCTACTTTTTCCCAAGCTTTGGCCAGTTTGGTATTTCCATCATAATCCATTTTACCGCTATTCATTTCAATGGAATCACCTTGTTGCAGGCGAATATTGCCAATGGCCTTCAAACGGTTTTCTTTGGTGTAGAATATGGCAATGTCGCACCAAAGGTCGGCTCCCTGGTGTTCAAATTGTACTTGTCGTTCGTCATCCTTACTGAAAATGGAAGCACCGGGGAATTGAGCTTCATCTTTCGTAAAGTTGGCTCCGTAGACAATGTTGATTTGTCTCCCTTCCTCGGGCTGCTGTTCTTGGGCAGGTGCGCCAAAAGCCAAAAGAAATAGGATGAAAAATGAAATGCTTTTCAATTTCATGAAATTTTGCCCAAAAGTAGGATTTTTAACCGAAGTTGCACATATCCATTTGGAAAGCTTTAGGAAATCAGAGTTTGGTAAAGCTTACATAAAGCAAATAGTATCTCATGGTCATTATTTTAACCGAAGAGGAATAGGACCAAATAAAATAAAATTGCCCAGAAAACTGGTTACCAGTTTTCTGGGCAATTTTAATATATGATTGTCGTAGGATTTAAGATTATACCACGAAATCGCTCAAATTTTAATTTTATAATAGAATTAATTGTTCATAAATGCTGAGTACATCCAAATCAATTTTTCCTGTTCACGGATATAATCGCTCATTAGGGCATTGGTACCTTCATCTCCAGAATCTCCGGCCATTTCCAATAGTTCTCTTTCCAAAGGAAGAAGAACCTCATACCCGTTTAAAATTGCCTGAACGGCTTCCCTGCCATTTGATACATTCTTTGCGGCTTTAATCTTGGATAGCCCGGAATAATCGCCGTAGTTGTGGAGCGGGGTAAATCCTAGGGTTAAAATTCTTTCTGCGATTTCATCAATTTTTATTAGTGAATCATTATAAAGTTCTTCAAATTTTATATGGAGTTCAAAAAACTTTTCACCTTTAATGTTCCAATGAAATCCACGGGCGTTCATGTAGAATATTTGATAATTGGCCAAAAGTTCATTCAATTTGTCGGAAAGGTCGCTTGATGCTTTTTTGTCGAGACCTATTTGATTTAGTTTATCTGTCATGATTTTTTATTTTAATTTGATTCAAAGGTAAAAAACGTACGCTGTCTCTATTGTGATATTAATCACTTTAAATAGATGAAAATCAATTATTTTTCTTAATCAGGCTGATGGCAAATCCTCCACCTTCTGCCATCGGAACAGTTAAAGTAGAACCTTTATCAATATTGATGTTTTCAATGGCAATGGCCGTTGGATTGTTTTTATAATGTGCATCTTCCGCATCTTTGTAAATAATAGCTTCGTAGTCGGTTCCATCATCCAAAAAATCAAAACCTATAGTAATTTCCCTTGCGTTTTCGTCAGTGATTCCACCAATAAACCAGTTACCTGTTTTTCTCTCTTTACGTGCAATGGTTACATAGTCACCAACCTCTCCGTTCAATACTTTGGTTTGGTCCCAATCTACCCCGACATCTCGGATAAATTGTAAAGCAGGTTGGTTTTCATAATTTTCAGGAAGGTCGGATGCCATTTGAACAGGACTATAAATTACCACGTACAATGCCAATTGTTGGGCAATTGTGGTACTTACACGGTTATTTTCTTTTGTGGGAAGTTCAATATCAAAAACACCGGGCGTAAAATCTATGGGGCCGGCCAACATTCGGGTAAATGCCACGATGGGTAAATGTTCTGCTGGGTTTCCGCCATCTGCGGACCAAGCATTGAACTCTTGTCCTCTCAATCCTTCGCGAGAGATTGCGTTCGGATAAGTTCTTCGTAGTCCGGTCGCTTTTATGGGTTCGTGGGCGTTTATGGCAACATTGTATTTGGCGGCAGTTTCCAGTACTTTTCTGTAATGGTTGACCATCCATTGTCCATGGTGGTATTCCCCTTTCGGAATTATTTTGCCAACATATCCGGTTTTAACGGAATGTATGCCCAATTTGTTCATTAACTGGTATGCAGTATCCAATTGTTGTTCATAAGTTCTAGGTGCAGCTGAGGTTTCGTGGTGCATAATGATTTCCACCCCCTTTTCTTTGGCATATTTGTTCAGACCTTCCAAATCATAATCAGGATAGGGTGTTATAAAGTCGAAAACACCTTCACGATCCTCAAAACCTACCCAGTGTTCCCAACCCGTGTTCCAACCCTCTACCAAAACTCCCTTAATATTGTTTTCAGAAGCAAAATCGATATACCTTTTCGTGTTCTCGGTTGTTGCACCATGCTTACCGGTTGGTTTTACATCTTCGGTAAACGTCCCCATATCTTGCGAACCTGCATAGTCCCAAGTGGATTTACCAAGGTGCATCTCCCACCAAATACCAACATATTTTTTTGGTTCGAACCAGCTTACATCTCCCAATTTGTTAGGTTCGTTAAGATTGACGATTAGTTTGGACTCAATTAGTTCACTGGCTTTGTCTGCAATTTGGACAGTCCTCCAAGGTGTTTTAAAGGGCAGCTCTCTTTTTACTTTGTAACCTGATCTTCCAGAGCCTACCAATTCACTTGTCAGCAACAGCGATTCATTGTCCACTTTTAGCGTCATGCCGGCATAATCAGTGAGATTGGCTTCGTGGAAACTTAAGTGTAGACCATCTTCACCTCGCATGGTAACGGGTGTGTTTACTGCGTTTTCAGGGATATAAGTTTGTTTAAGGTCCGCGTTGTTACGTTTGGAAATGGCATCTATTTCGGAAATTTTTGTGGTGTTGTACAAATGCTCATAAATATCCCAATCCCCTGGAATCCACCATGATGTGTAGTCTTCTGTAAGTTGAAATTCAGTATTTTCATCTAATATGATGATACTGTCAATCCCGTGCTGCTGCATAAACTCGTAGCGGAAGCCTATTCCGTCATTGTATGCCCTAAAATAGATATTGAGTTTGCGGTTGGGAGCAACTGCTTCTTCAAGCTCAACGACCAATTCATTATAATGGTTCACCACTTCCTTTTGTTCGCCCCAGGGCATTTCCCAAGTTTCATTGACCGTCTTTGCAGTTGAATTGATGATATTGAGGTTTGATTTTAAAGCGTTTTGGTCTTTAAAATCAAATCCCATTGAAGAAGAATCGATAACAATTTTATTGTTATGATTGACAAAATAGTAAGGTGAGCCATCTTCCGACAAGTGAAAATTTATAGAATTTGACCCATTTGGTGATGTAACCGATAACGGAGTGGATTCTTTAGTGCAGGAAAGGATACTTCCTATTAATAATAGAAGAGTAATAGTTTTTTTCATTATATTGATTTTCAGTCAATTATATATGTGTAATTAATTAATGTCCAGTATTGGAAATTGGACATAAAAGTTACTGAAAAATCAACAAAAAACCGAGACTTATCTATGTATGGTTTGAAGCCTGTCTGGACCTACTGAGACTATTTTAATGGGAACATGCAACTGCTCTTCCAAGAATGTGATATAATCATTTAAAGCAGCTGGTAATTCTTCCACTTTTGAAAGTCCTGTGAGGTCTTTGGACCACCCTTTCATTTCAGCGAACACAGGAGATACGTGTTCTTCTTCAATATTGTAGGGCAAATGTTCAATTTCTTCTCCTTTATAATTATAGGCCGTACAGATTTTAATAGTGTCAAATCCGCTCAAAACATCAGCTTTCATCATTATTAATTCGGTTACCCCATTAATTTGAACTGCATATTTTAAAGCGACTAGATCCAACCAACCACAACGCCTTGGCCTTCCCGTGGTTGCCCCAAATTCGTTACCTATTTTTGCCATTTTGGCTCCATCCTCATCAAAAAGCTCGGTAGGGAAGGGGCCACTACCTACACGGGTAGTATAAGCTTTGAATATTCCCAATACTCTTTTAACTTTATTTGGAGCTACTCCCAATCCGGTACATGCACCCGCGGCTGTAGTATTAGAAGAAGTTACAAAGGGGTAGGTTCCAAAATCAATATCCAACAAAGAGCCTTGCGCACCTTCTGCCAAAATTTTCTTGCCTTCGGCCTGAGCTTTGAAAATATACTCCTCGCTATCAATAAAGGTCAGTTTTTTAAGTGTTTCAACTCCTTCACAGAATTCAGCTTCCAGCTCGGCGAGATTGTATTGGATGTCTACATTGTAAAAATCGATCATGGCCTCATGCTTATCGGCCAAGGCACGGTATTTTGTCTTCCAGTCATCAAATTCCAAATCACCGACACGCATACCATTACGCCCAGTTTTGTCCATATATGTGGGGCCAATCCCCTTAAGGGTAGACCCAATTTTTGCTTTTCCTTTAGATGCTTCCGAAGCGGCGTCCAGCAAACGATGTGTTGGCAAAATCAAGTGCGCTTTACGAGATATAAAGAGTTTGGATTCAATATCAATATTGAATTTTTCCAAATTGTCCAGTTCTTTCTTGAAGATAACTGGATCTATTACAACTCCGTTCCCAACAATATTGATGGCGTTTTTGTGAAAAATACCAGATGGAATTGTATGTAAAACGTGTTTTATACCATCAAATTCCAAGGTGTGTCCTGCATTAGGGCCTCCTTGAAACCGGGCGATAATATCGTATTCCTTGGTCAGTACATCAACAATTTTACCTTTTCCTTCGTCTCCCCATTGGAGTCCAAGCAATAAATCTACCATGAAATGTGTGGGTTATTCAGTTATGTTTTTTTCTTTGTTACGAGTTCCGTAGAAATATAAAGAGTGGTTATTGATCTTAATGTCAAAAACCTCCTCAATGGTTTTTTTTATGGATTGAATGCGGGGGTCACAAAACTCTACTACTTCACCGGTATCAGTAAGTATAACATGGTCGTGTTGACGATCAAAATAAGACTTCTCATACTGGGCTTGGTTTTTTCCGAATTGATGTTTACGGACCAGTTTGCTATCAAGCAAAAGCTCAATGGTGTTGTAGAGTGTTGCACGACTCACCCTGTAGTTTTTTGTTTTCATCTTAATGTAAAGGGATTCTACGTCAAAATGATCGTCACTATTGTAAATTTCCTGTAAAATGGCGTAGCGTTCAGGAGTTTTTCGGTGCCCTTTTTCTTCAAGGAAGGCAGTGAACACGTTTTTTACGATCTCCTGATTATTATTGTTTCCCATGACTTTCTACATACCTAGTGTACAAAGGTACAGTTTAAAATTAAATTCTTGTCACTTTATCTATCCCTTCAACCTGCTTTAAACGGTTCATAAGTTTTTTAAGGATATTGTTGTTTTTTACCACAAGGGTTATTTTACCTTTAAAAGTTCCTCCGTCTGCACTGAAGTTAAGGTTCCGCATATTTACGTGCATATTTTCGGAGATGATTTTGGTAATATCCTTTACCAACCCCATGTTGTCGATTCCAGTAATTTGAATATCAACCGAAAACTCTTCTTGTGACGAATCTATCCATTTTGCACTTATGATTCGATATGCATAATTGGATTGTAGGGATATGGCGTTGGGGCAATTTTTTTTGTGCACTTTGATGCCATCGTTGACACTTACAAATCCAAAAACTTCATCACCGGGTATTGGGTTACAGCATTGAGAAAGTTTATAGTTCAATCTTTCTTCCTCTTTTCCAAATACAAGAAGGTCATATTTTGTGGTTATTTCATTTTTGTCAACATCTTTTGGAGCGGGAGTTTTACGCATCCTGTTTTTAAAGAAATTGATAAAAGCATTGTGATATGTAGAAGAAAAATCTTTAAGCTTTTCGTTGTCAATGACACCGATTCCTACGCGATAAAACAGATCTAAACTGGTCTTTAGTTTAAAAAAAGTGACCAATTTGTTTACAGTGTCTTCGTTCAGGTTTATTTTTTGTGCCTTGAGTTTTCGGCGCAATATTTCTTTCCCTTCGGCTGCAACCTCCTTTTTCTCTTCGCTTAATGAAGATTTGATTTTGGACCGTGCTCTTGCTGTTTGGGCGTAATCCAACCAACTTTGGGTTGGTTTGGCACTTTCCGATGTTATGACCTCCACTTGGTCGCCACTGCGGAGCACGGTTCCCAATGGTACCAGTTTGCCGTTTACTTTAACACCGCGTGTCCGCATTCCCACCTCAGTGTGTATATTGAATGCAAAATCAAGACCTGTTGCACCCTTTGGCATCGATTTGAGGTCACCTTTGGGCGTAAATACAAATATCTCCTTGGCGTATAGGTTGAGCTTGAATTCTTCGACAAAATCGACAGCATTTCCGTTAGAACTTTCCATTGCCTCTTGAAGCTTGTTCAACCATTCTTCTATTCCTTGCTCTTTTTGTTCACCGTGTTTGTACTTAAAATGCGCGGCGTAGCCTTTTTCAGCAATTTCATGCATACGCTCGCTTCGAATCTGAACCTCCACCCATTTCCCTCTAGGTCCCATTACTGTAATGTGAAGTGCTTCGTAACCTGTAGATTTTGGGGAGGTTATCCAATCACGTAATCGAATGGGGTTGGGGGTAAAATGATCGGTGACAATGGAATATATTTTCCAAGCAAGAAACTTTTCATTCTTACGATCGGATTTATAAATAATTCGAATTGCGAATTTGTCGTAAACCTCATCAAAGGTGACATTCTGGGTCTTCATTTTTTTACGGATGGAGAAAATAGACTTCATCCGTCCTTTGATGTAGTAGTTGAGACCCTCTTTATCCAAAGAAGTTCGGATTACATTGGCAAAGTCTTCAATATATGCTAGGCTTTCCTCTTCCGTATCTTCAATTTTGGCCTGAATGTCATTAAACACCTCGGGCTCCGTATATTTTAGCGATAGATCCTCTAGGTGTGTTTTGATGTTGTAAAGTCCAATTCTATGGGCAAGAGGGGCGTATATGTACAGGGTTTCCGAAGCTATTTTCACCTGTTTGTGCTCTGGCATGGAATCCATAGTGAGCATATTGTGATAACGGTCCGCAATCTTTATGATGATTACCCGAACATCATCATGCAAGGTCAGCAACATTTTTCTAAAGTTCTCTGCTTGCTGACTTATGTCTTTGTCTTTTTTTAGGTGGGCAATCTTGGTGAGTCCGTCCACTATTCGTGCCACCGTTTCACCAAACATTCGCTCAATATCGGCCAAAGTATAGGGTGTGTCCTCGACTACATCGTGTAGTAGGGCAGAAGCAATGGAAACTGCGTCAAGGCCAATTTCCGAAGCTACAATTTTGGCCACGGCAATTGGGTGGAAAATATAAGCTTCACCAGATTTACGCCGCTGATCCTTGTGGGCGTCCACGGCAACGTCAAAGGCAGAACGAATCAACTTCTTGTCCTCATCCGTCAAAGTTTGGTAGCTTATACGAAGTAATTCTTTGTACTGCTTCGCAATCTCCTTGTTTTCTTTTTCAATAGCAGCCTCTGTCATAGTATATTAAATTTACCACAATCTTATATTCTAAACAACAAAATCTATGCCTTTAAGTTTCGGATGCGTTCAATTAATGGTGGATGTGAATAATGAACAAAAACATAGGCAGGATGCGGTGTTAAATTGCTCAAGCTTTTTTTGGACAGCTTTTTTAACGAAGTTACCAAGGGTGTTGCATCAAATGTGGTCTTGGCAAAATCGTCTGCCTGGAACTCGAACTTCCTCGATAAATAGTTCATAATCAATCCGGTTATCTCTGAAATTGGACTGTACAAAAGTGCAAACCCGACCAAAGCAGCATGAAAACTCGGTGTGGACACTCCAATGGCCAATGATACTTCGGGGTGGTTAATGAACAAAGAAAGAATAAAAAGCGTCAAACCTGTTGTAAGCAACGAAACGATTAGGTTTACGATAATATGTTTGCGTTTGTAATGGCCCACTTCATGTGCTAAAACTGCAACAATTTCATCTTCTGTCAGGTCATTGATCAATGTGTCGAACAGTGTGATGCGTTTTTCTTTTCCAAAACCTGAGAAATAAGCATTTGCTTTTGTGGATCGTTTGGAACCATCTATCACAAAAATGTTTTGGAGCTCAAAACCCACTTGCTGGGCATAGTTTTCAATGGAGCTTTTTAAGCTTCCATTCTGCAGTGGCGTTTGTTTATTGAAAAGTGGGACAATAAGACGGCTATAGAATAAATTGATAAAAAGGATGATTGCGGAAACCATTCCCCATGCATAAACCCAAAAATTTGAACCTGTAGACTGGTAAAACAGTATAAATAGAATCAGTATCCCTCCTCCCAGAACAATGGAAAGTATAGCTCCTTTTAGTTTGTCCGATAAAAAAGTGGACTTGGTGGTTTTATTGAACCCATATCTTTCTTCTATCACAAAGGTTTGGTAATAAGAAAAAGGTAACCCCAAGACCGCACTTCCCAGCATAATGATTCCGAAAAAAATCAAGGCCATTGGAATCATATCTTTCGTAATGGAGCGTGTAAGCTGATCCACCCATTCAAACCCTCCAAAAGAGAGAAAGCAAATGGTTAAAACTAGCGAAAACCCATCCGAAATAACTCCGAATTTATAATTTGTCCGTTGGTATTGTTGTGATTTTTGATATTCATCTTCATCAAAAACATCGGCAAGTTCAGAAGGTAAACTCGATTTAAAACGTTTGGCATTTAGGTGCTCCAAATACTGGTGTACAAGATATTGAACCACTAGAATGGCCAGAATTACATAAAAGAGTGAATTTTTTTCCATAGCTTAAAATCCGCGCTGGCGCTTCGCCTCAAATATAAGTATTGCAGCGGATACAGAAACATTCATGGAATCTATTTCTCCTTGCATCGGTATTATTATGTTTTGGTCGGAATTTTTTAGCCAATTCTCGGTTAATCCAGTCGCTTCCGTGCCCATCACCAGGGCCGAAGCGGCTTTGAAATCACAGTCCACATAATTTTTTGAAGCGGTTAATGCAGCACAATAAATTTTTATTTGGTTGGTCTTTAAAAAATCAATGATTTCGTCCGATGTCCCAACACCTATTTGATTGGTGAAAAGACAACCTACACTGGAACGAATAATGTTTGGACTATATAGATCGGATTTGGGGTTTGCAATTAAAACAACATCAACAGCAGCGGCATCGGCAGTACGTAAAAGAGCGCCTATATTTCCTGGTTTTTCAGGTGCCTCGGCAACAAGCACTAAAGGTGATTTATTTTTAAAAACAATCTGGGTCAAATTATGGTCCTTGGATTGCATTAACCCAAGCAGGCCCTCTGTAGTGCCACGATGTGCAATTTTACGGTATACATTTTCTGTAACCTGGATAATTTTAGTTTGGTGAGTTTTAGTGAACGATTCAATGGAGATATCTCCCATGATTTCTGGACAGTAAAGAAGGGAGTGTAATAAATATTCTCCTTTTTGAGCCAGTTCAATTTCCCGTTGACCTTCAACAACAAAAAGCCCGGTCTTTCTTCGTTCACGCGACCTTTCCTTAAGAAGCAGGATTTGTTTTACCAAGGGATTTTGGACACTACTTATCAATTTAGCTTCCATAGGATGGTAAAAATAGGTATTCTTGTAATTATAAAGAGATCTTTTCGTCCAAAGCACAAAATACGAAACAATGAATAAACCAATCATCCTATTATTTTTATTGGGCATTTTTGCCTGTAAACAAGCCCCGAAAGCTGAAAAAGTTGAAGAACCTGTTCCGCAGGAAATGACCGAATCCAAACCTAGGTATCCAGATGCAATGGTCCAGGTTTTTGAAGCACACGGAGGTATTAAAAAATGGAAAGAGCAGCGTACTCTATCTTTTGTTATTCCCAAACCCGATCTTCCGGAAATATATACCATTGACCTATGGTCGAGAATGAACCGGGTTGACACAGAGATGGTTTCTAGAGGTATGGACGATCAGGATGTATGGTTGCTGGATACAGGAAATAGTTATAAAGGTGATGCTAGATTTGCTAATAATTTAATGTTCTATTTCTATGCTATGCCCTTTGTGTTGGGAGATACGGGCATTGTTTATTCGGAAGCGGATGATTTGGAATTTGAGGGGAAAAGTTTTCCAGGAGTAAAAATCGGTTTTCAATCCGGTGTCGGGGATTCTTCCAAAGATGAGTATTTTATTCATTATGACCCAGAAACCTTTCAGATGGCTTGGTTGGGATATACGGTTACGTATCGTTCTGGGGAAAGCTCGGATAATGTTAAATGGATCAGGTATGACGATTGGCAGGAGGTTAATGGAATTTTGTTGCCAAATTCCATTAGTTGGTTCACGTTAGAAGATGGAAATTTGATAGAGCCAAGGAACACCGTTACCTTTAACGAGGTTACTTTGAGTGAAAACCCAAAACCCAAAGACTATTATTTAAAGCCAGAAGGAGCTAAATATGTTCCAGTTAAAAACTAAATTTAAAAAGGCGCCCAATTGGGCGCCTTTTTTATAAGAATCTACTTTACTGTCTTTATTGTCCTTCTTTTTCTCTCTCGTATTTACCCATATATCTTTTCCAAAGCTTTGTTTGGTGGGTTTCCAAAGAAACGTCCCTACCATCAATGTATGCTTTCTCCAATTTATTGGTGCGCATGTCCAATGCATCTCCTTCAGAAATAAATAGCGTAGCGCTTTTACCTTCTTCCAGAGTTCCATACATATCATCGATGCCCAGAATCTTTGCGGTATTGCCAGTAATAAGTTGTAGTGCAGCTTCTTTATCAAGTCCTTGGGCCACGGTTTGTCCGGCATAGAACCCTAAGTTTCTAGTTGAGAAATTAGCAGCTTCCTCATTTTGGAGGCCAACCAATAGCCCTGCGTCTACCAACAATTTTGGCAATTTATAGGCATGATCGTAGTCATCATCATCAAATTGGGGCAATGAATGAGTATGCTCTACTAAAATAGGAATATCATGCTCTTTCAAAAAATCGGTGATTTTGTGAGCGCGAGATCCACCTACAATGATTACATGTTTCACGCCCATTTGTTTGGTCAAGGTAATTGCATCGGTCATTTCTTTTTCTCCATTGGCATGGATATATAAATGCTGCGAGCCATCAAAAAGTCCTTGCATTGCGGCAAAAGGGAGGTTTTTTTCTTTTTCGGACGCTTTTCCATAGGCTATGGAATTTTGCAAAAAGATTTTAATATCATCCATTTCCTTTCCATACTCCTTATTTGGAATAAAGCCTCTGTCTTCTCCCATCCACCATCTACCTCGTCTAAAGAGGTTTGGCCAGTTCATATGGATGCCATCATCTGTTTTTATTGATGCATCTTCCCAGTTCCATGCGTCAAACTGCACAATGCTCGATGTCCCTGAAATAGTTCCTCCCTGAGGGGTTACCTGTCCGATAAGAACGCCATTGGGACGCATGCTCTCCACAACCTTGGATTCCGCGTTATAAGCAATTAAACTGCGAACATGTGGAATCATCTCTCCAATTTCATCTTGATCGTCACTGGCCCTTACAGCATCAACTTCTACCAAACCAAGCGATTTGGCTGGGGCTATAAAACCTGGGTATACATGTTTGCCTTCGGCATTTATCATGGTGCCCACAGTGGGTGCCATAAGGTTTGCTCCAATGGCCGTAATCTTACCATCTTTAAAAATAATGGTACAATTTTCAATCACCTCTCCATTTCCGATGTGGGCGGTAGCACCGATTATCGCAATTTGTTCAGATTGAGGTGGGGCAGGGGTTTGCTGTGCATTTAACGAAACCCCAAGTACTATTGCTATGATTAATACTATTTTTTTCATGACTTATTTTTTAAAGGGTTTCACATTCAAATCGTTCTTTTTTGTTTTGGACAGGAGTACGGGTTTTTGCCCCATTCTTTTTTTCATTCAACATCATTCCGATTAGTTCATTTCTCTCCTTTTTTACAGATTCTCTCAGTAATTTGTCTTTTTCCAAATCAAAATATACTTTTCCTTCAATCAAGGTTTTTTCCGCTTTGGCATATACAGATAATGGATGGTCGCTCCAAAGAACAATATCTGCATCTTTCCCTTCTTCAACGCTACCTACGCGATCGTCCAAATGCAATAACTTTGCGGGATTCAATGTTACGGTTTTCCATGCCTCTATTTCTGACATGCCACCATATTTCACGGTTTTCCCAGCTTCTTGGTTCAATCTTCGCGACATTTCGGCGTCATCACTGTTGATTGCAACAGTAATTCCTTGGCTTGTCATAATGGCGGCATTATAGGGAATGGCGTCATTTACTTCATATTTATAAGCCCACCAATCGCTGAATGTACCTCCTCCAACACCGTGTTCGGCCATTTTATCGGCTACTTTATAACCTTCTAGAATATGGGTAAAGGTGTTTACGGTGAAGTCGAATTTATCAGCTACCTTCATCATCATGTTGATTTCGCTTTGCACGTATGAATGGCACGAGATGAATCGTTCCCCATTTAAGATTTCCACCAAAGTTTCCATCTCTTCATCATAGCGGAATGGTTCTCCACTTTTTTTCTTGGTCTCGTATTCTTTGGCACGTTGGAAGTAATCGGTATACACCTGTTCAACACCCATTCTTGTTTGAGGGAAACGAGAGTAGCTACCCCAGTTGGATTGCTTTACGTTTTCACCCAGAGCAAATTTGATGAACTTTGGTGAGTTGTCAAATATCAATCCTTCGGAATTTTCACCCCACTTAAGCCTTAATATGGCGGACTGGCCACCTATTGGGTTTGCGGAACCATGTAAAAGTTGCGCAGTTGTTACTCCACCGGCCAGATTTCTATATATATCCATGTCTTTTGGATCTACCACATCTTCCATACGGACTTCAGCGGAAGAATTATGCCCACCTTCGTTAATGGATAAGGCTGCGATATGTGTATGTTCATCTATAATTCCAGCAGTTAGGTGTTTTCCTGTGGCATCCACTACAGTAGCTCCAGCGGCACGAAGGTCATTCCCAACTTTGGAAATTTTACCGTTCTTAATTAAAACATCAGTGTTTTCCAAAACACTTTCACCTGTCCAAACCGTTGCGTTTTTGAACAACATGGTTTCTTGTTTTGGTTTAGTTTTATAACCGTATCCCACGTTAGGGTAGGTCAATGCCATTAGCTGAGGTTTTTCCATGGACTCTTTGTCCTTTGATTTTTCCTCAAAAGAAGAAGTCTTCGTCATGTTGGCCGAAGTTTCATTTCCATTGGGTAATACTACGGTTCCTTTTAAGGTTTCTGTATTTGGAGAAACATGGGCCACCAATCGATAAGCACCGGTATCACCATCACTAAATGAAATATTTAACCATTCAGAGGAATAGCCAATCTTGGAATCCAAGGTTTCAGAGCCTTTTTTAACCTCTGTTTTGGGCTTATTCGCATCCCCTGTAAGCGAAATTGAATAAGTGTTTCCGTTTACGGTCAGGTTGTAATCGCCACGAATATCGGTTACATCTATATGCGCTACTATGTTTTTGCTTCCTTGTACCCAATTCTCGTAAAGTGTTGTTTCTTTCTCAAAAATATCTCCTGATGTAATTAAGAAGTTGGCTTGACTTCCAGCTTGTAACGTACCTAATTCATTGGATTTATTCAGAATCCCAGCGGGGATGGTAGTCAAAGCTTCCAATGCTTTGGTTTTTGATAGGCCATAGTTAATGGCTTTCATTAATTTTCCTTTTAGCTCTTTGGGTGAGTCAAGTCCGTGCAGGGTTATGGAAAAATCCACTCCGTTATCGGACAATACTTTTGGGTTGGAAGGTGCTAAATTCCAATGCTTCAAATCTTTTAAGGCAATGTATTTTGCTTTGTAAGGGTCGGAAACGTCAAATGCATCAGGGAAATCAAGGGGTAGAATCAGTTTGGCGTTTGTGGCTTTTATGTCTTCTATATGCTCATATTCATCACCTCCTGCCAAAATGGTGTATTGAATTCCGAACAAATCTCCGATTTTATCGGCACGGAAAACATTGCCATTGTCGCCAGCGGCATAAATCTGAGTCAATCCTTTATTGGCTATTAGGGCCTCCAAAGAACGATCTTTAGTGTCCACGTTGCCTTTGCTGTACCAATCCATGTCGTAGTATACTTGGCGCATCAATGCCATGGCTCCCATTAAGGATCCAGGATAGGATTGATTGGAGGCAATACTTTTGCTAAATGAAAAGTATTGCGCCGATTTATCAGAAAGAATTCGTTGTGCTTCCGAGGCGTCATCGTTCAAGGCGACCAATAAGCCAGTTCCTCTTGCGATGCCATCCTGAAGATGTGTGTTGATGGTTCCAAAGCCAGCATTTCTGAGTTCTTTAGCTTTTTTAGCATCATACTCGAAACTAGTAATGGCATCATTCTCTGGCATAATGTGGTCATTCCAGTAAAACCCCTCTCTCGATGGGCCATACTGCGAGGATCTTCCTGCTCCATTAGCTTTTTTTGGAAGCTTAACTCCGAATCCTGAGAACACATCAATAAATGAGGGGTAAATAAATTTCCCTTTCATATCCTCAATAACAGCGTTCCCGGGAATGTTAACAGATTTGCCAACTTGTACCACTTTGCCGTTCCTAATTAGCAAAGTTCCATTGTTGATCACTTGTGTAGGTGTCACATAAATCTTGGCATTGGTAAATGCAGTGTAGTTGTTGTTCTTCTTTGCCTTGACTCCATCATTTATTGGAAAATAATCTTGTGCAAACAAAGAAACGCCGCTCATAAATAGAAGCAGCGCTAAAAGTTTAATTTTCATAGGGTTTAGAATTAATTAGTCGGTTTAAAGATAACCTTTGTAGGAGGACTCTACAAGTTTTGGATTTGGTCAGATTGCTTATTTCGATGGTTGATAATGAGTCCTACCACGGAGTTGTAACTTTTTATACCGTCTTTTTGGTTGTTTACCTTTAAAAAAGTGTTGAACACGGATTTGAAAAGAGGTTCTAATGGGGTTTCATATTTATTCCAAAAATCACTCAATTCATTAAAGTTTTGTTTTACGCCAAAGTGTATTTTGGTAACGATTTCGTTGTATTTTTCCTCATCTTTATGGTAAAGGTCGGTAAGGCAATAGCCTAAAGCATGATTGTAAGCGGAATATTTAAAATACGGGTCTGTGCTTTGCGATGTGACCAAAAAACCTATAAAGTTGGTGGCGCCCTCTGCAGAGTAGCCTAATTGATGACCTACTTCGTGACCGCTGACGGTGGGCAACCTGAATTTTGGTGTAACCCCGTTTACTTGTGCCTCATTGGTAAAAGGATTTAGGTAGCCACCGTATCCCATAAACGTAAGTGGGATACTGTAAATGGACGATTTAAGGCTTCTATGTTCGTAACCGAAGTCCGGGTATTGCTTTTCAAATTTTTTATATGCTTCCTCTGTTTTTGCAAAGATCTCTTTTTTAGTATAGGGGATATGAACAGGTGATATAGTGTCCCCTGTAAGTTCTAACTGATATTGGTTTGTTTTATCAGCAATAAATTGAGTTAGTTCTACCAGTTCTTCAACCGTATAATCTCGTTCAATTCCCAGTTTCCATGAGATGGGTTGTCGATGATAGTTCATGCCCCAAAATAAATGAAAGATAAAGAATGTTATGGACAGCACCACGATGGTGTCTTTTAAAAACGATAAAGGTTTGTTTTTGATTTGCTTCCAATGTATGTAGATGTGCCTAATTGCTAAAAAAACAAGAGCTGTATAGAATAAGTCACCAATTGAAAACGGCAACCAACCGAAAATCAACCGTAAAAACCGTGAGATGTATGGATAAATGCCATTACTATAATAATCTTCAACAAAGCTTGGGTAGCTCCCGATCCACTTTACCAATACTATTTGGATTGGAAGCGCAATAGCAATGATTGTCTTGATTTTTTGTCTCATCAAAAATGAAGCAAATCGTTTTAGGCCAATAAAAAAGCCGCACTGAAAAGTACGGCTTTTTTATATTATATATCCTGTCCTGTAATAAGTTGATCTACAAACGGGCTCAAAAGGCCTATGGCATCCAAGGTAGAAGCACTGTTCTGGTTTGGCCCTGAAAACATGGTGCATTAGATTGGAAGAATCCTAAACGCCATTAAATGCCAAAACCAAAAGAAATACCTGCCCAAAAAATCAAATGCTTGGAGAGAGAGCTGTCCGATGAAAAATTGAGGAACAAAATTCTCAGCACCAAAATTGACATTTCTGATAAACAGTATGGTGCCGCTATTAGAAAAGAGCATTTGTCCAATCAATCCAGCACATCCGACAAGAACAGCGATTAAGTTTGTCTCGTTGTTGTCGATAGTTTGGGATAAGTAGGCAAGCTGTCTACCGAGCAAACAAACGTAACATAGAAAGAGAACAAGAGTTTGTAAAAGTAAGGGACTTGGTCGAAGGTGTTCGTAAGGATATGCCAAGGCTCGGTACACGAAAGTTGTATTACCTGTTAAAGGACGAATTCGCAAAGCACAATTTAAAAATAGGAAGAGATGCCATGTTTGGATATTTACGCTCGGAATCGATGCTGATAAGGCCAAGAAAGAATTACACCAAAACTACAAACTCCAAGCATTGGCTTAGAAAATATCCTAATCTGATGAAAGAAATCAAAGTTTCCAAACCGGAGGAGTTCTTCGTCAGTGATATTACATACATCAAAAGCAGGGAGCGGACACATTACCTATCCTTGGTAACCGATGCCTATAGTAGAAAAATAATGGGGTACCATCTTAATGATGATATGAGTGCCGAGAATGTGGTAAAGGCAGTAAAAATGGCGAACAACAATAGATTGACGAACAAACATCTAATTCACCATTCCGATAGGGGATTGCAATACTGCTCGGCCATATATCAAAAGGAACTACAGCTAAGTAATATGACCCCTCCAATGACAGATGGGTATGATTGTTACCAAAATGCATTGGCAGAACGAATGAACGGCATATTGAAAGGGGAGTTCCTAATCTGTAAATGTAACAGTGGCAAAGAGTTAAAAAAAACTCATAGCAGAATCAATAAGAACATATAACAACTAAAGACCACACTTGAGTGTAAAATATAAAACACCTAACGTTATACACAACAAAAAACCAGAGAAGCTAGCTTCTCTGGTTTAATATTAATTATTTAAAAACTGTCAACCTATTTTAGGACGACTCAGCCTTATGTTTTCGATAAAACACAGAGCTAGGTTATTAAGGTTTTCTTATCATTTCCCTAGTAGATAGTATTTAAAGATAAGGTCTTGGATACCATTTATAGCCGAATAATCAGGGTTTATTTATTCTGCACTGAAATCTGTAATTTAGAACAAAGCTCCATATTTACTTTTTTTATAAAAGGGAGTGATTCAAAATTGAAAAGATGATAAGATGACAAAAAATAAGAGTGGTTTGGTTAAGTTTCTTTTATGAGTTTTCACCTCTTTTTTTTACACCCGTCGAGCCCGTTTTAGATGGGTATAACTCATAAATATACTCAGGATTCAATTGAGGTTCTTTCCTGTGCGAGACAAAAACAATAGCAGTGTCGCTTTCATTGGCAATTTTATTCACTAAGGCAACAAATAGCGTGGCGCTTGCATCATCTAGGCCAGCTGTAGGTTCATCCAAAATTAGTAGCGGTGGGTGTTTAACCATGGCCCTGGCCATCATTACCAGCCTTTGATCTCCAGGTGTGAGATCACAGAAGTAATCATCTTTTCTTTTATTAAAATTTAGGAGGTCGAGCCATTTTTTGGCTAATTGCTTTTGGTTGTCCGTTGGTAATACATAAAGGCCAATCGAATCGTGCAACCCGGAGATGATCATATTTTCAAGACTGTGATATCCAGTAAATTTGTTGGTAATTGATGGTGTAAAATAGCCGATTCTCTGTTTTAGGTCCCAAACACTCTCACCACTTCCTTTTTTCTTACCAAAAATGGTCAGATTTTGACCATAACCTTTATGACTGTCGCCGGTAATCATGGATAACAGTGTTGATTTTCCACTGCCATTAGGCCCTAATAGCTGCCAAAACTCTCCTTTCTTAATGGTCCAATCTATTTGGTCTAAAACCGGACGACCACTAAAGTTTACGGATACTTTGTTGAACCTTACCAATTCAATGTTCTCGATTTTAATTGGCGATATAGGAGCTGGGATTTCACCATTAAAGTTTATGGGTTCAGTTTTATTCTCATTCCAAAAATCACCTTTCGAATTGTATTGGTGAAGCGTATTCCCATCCAATTTAAAAAAATCTGTAGCGATAGGTAAAATATCACCCAATCGACTTACTATTTGAACTACAATTGTTTGGGAGGCAATATCCAAAATTTGTTCCTTAAGTTTGGTCTGTGCGGCAACATCCAAATTATCAAAAGGATTTACTAAAACCATAAAGTCTGGGTTCTGTTGTAGTAAATGGTTAAGCAGTGCTTTTTTTTGCTCTCCGCTACTCATGGTTTTTAAGAGCTGCTCACTTTCCTTGGTCAAAACTTTGATGTCGTGTCGATCCTCCTCGTCCAAGTATCGATTGATTTCTGACCGTGAAAATAAAAGTCCTTTTAACCCGTGTAGTTTAGCGAATCCATTAATTGGTTTATTATTGAGCAAGCTGTTAACCAATGGTTTGGTGTTGGAATTGTTCAAGGTTAGGATGACGTAGCTCTTAGGTAGCTTCATGAGGTAAATGGTATTGACCCAAAAATACAATTATCCTTGGTTTGCCCTAAAAATATGCACTGGATTATCCTTATAAATTGTCGTCTTGTCCAAGAACATTTCATTTTTCACTGCGACTTTTTGGGAAGGTATATTGTCCACGTGAATTATGGAGATCAACGAGCTGGAAAAATTATTGTCAAAAGCGAATTTCTTGCATTTTTGCGCAGCTTCAAATGCGAAGCCTTGTAACCAAAATTTTGGTAGCACGGAGTATCCAATTTCCAATTCTTGAATGTCATCCACCGTTTGGACCAGTAGACCACAAATTCCGATTAATTCTCCCGATTGTTTGGAAATCAAAGCGTTCATCCCTCCTAAATTATTTTCATACCTTTCAAAAACACGGTCGAACTGAATGCGACATGCTTTAACAGGGTCTGTAGGTAGCCCTTTCCAGTATTGTATGGATTTAGGGTCGTGGTAGAAGGGCAACCAGTCTTCAAAATCCGATGCTTCCAGCTTTCGAAAAATTAATCGCTCCGAAGTCTGATGTTGCAATAAATATTTTGACATCTAATTGCGTGTAAAGGAAATGCTGTCACCTACTTGCAGACCAAATTGGTCCGAAAGCTCTGCATTGATTTCCAAGACATATTTAGCAGGAGCATTAGAGGGTAGGCCACTTTCATTGTATGGCTGGGCGTTTTTTTGAAAACTAACAATTTTCTGCCCTTCGTCAATATAGATAATATCCAAAGGAAACTCTGTGTTCTTCATATAAAATGACCGGTTGCTCACATTGGGGAATATAAAGAGCATCCCCCTATTTTGTTTCATGGATGGGCGGTACATGAGCCCTGTTTGGGTCTCATACTCCGTTTCTGCTATCTCTATTTCAAAATTGGCCTTTATGGAATCCGTTTCTTCGCTTAGGATAACGAGCTCACCTTCTTTGCTAAAAGATATAGATTCTGTTTTAATGGCATTTTTTGATTCCGTTTTGCAGGATGCCAAAATAACTATGAAACCTAAAAACGTTATTCTTATAAATTGTACCATACTGTTAGAGTTCTACGGGTGCAGGTTTAACCATAAAATAGACGCCGATAAGTATCATGGGAATACTGAGCCATTGTCCGGTAGAGAGCATGCCCAATGTATCTTCGAATCCGCCTTGACTTTTTTTGTAAAACTCGGCAAAGAATCGAACCACAAACAATAGCACCATAAAAAGTCCAAAAAGAAAACCAGGTTTATTTTTCCAATCAGTTTTCCAATACAAAAGGTATAGCGCAATGAATACGAAAATATAACAAATGGCTTCGTACAATTGTGCAGGATGCCGGTACGGGATGGATTGTAAGGCCTCAGAAAATTCTGGATTATGCTGGATGGCCTTATAGGCTGCATTTGGAGTTTGCTCCTTTGTTAGTGCCATGGCTTGGTAAGCGGGCATATCATCGGAATCTCGGATAAATCTTGTTGCTAAAAAATACGATTTATCAACTACTTTACCGTTAATCTCGGAATTGAAAAAATTGCCAAACCTTACGAACGCGGCTCCAATTGCCGAAGGCACTACCAACCTGTCAAGTAGCCAAAGCATTTTAATGTCTTTCCATTTTCTACAGTACAGCCAAATTCCAATAATGGCGGCAATGGTGGCTCCATGACTGGCCAATCCAGTAAAACCGGTAAACTCGTATCCGTTTATTAAGCCAAAAAGTGAGCTGTTGGCTCTTTCGCGAATTGGTAATAGAATTTCCACCAAATGATCTTTGTAGTAGTCCCAATCGTAGAAAAATACATGTCCCAAACGTGCTCCCAACATAATGGAGACCACAGTGTAAATGAAAAGTGAATCCAGCTTCTCCATGGATTTCTTTTCGTTGAGGAAGATTTTTTTCATGATGAACCAGCCAAGTACAAAGGCAGCGATCCATAAAAGGTTGTAATATTTTATCTGTAAAAAACCCAATTTAAAAAGGGTTCCTTCGGGGTTCCAATCAAATCCTAGGAAATACATTTAAATAAATTTTGGGACTAATATAACTACTTTGAACGGTTGCACGGTGTTAATTAAACTGCATTTTTTTAAGGAACTGGGTCATAACCGCTTCCGCCCCATGGATTACAACTTACGATACGTTTCATGGCCAGCCATCCTCCTTTGAACAGACCATGCTTTTTTAAGGCTTCCAAGGTATATTGGGAACAGGTAGGGGAATAGCGACATGTAGAGGGTAGCATTGGAGAAATAAATAGTTGGTAGAACCGTACCAACAGCACAAATGGCGCTATTAAAATCTTCTTCATGTAATCTTAAGGTGATAAGCAGGTACAAGGTAATAAAAAGCCCCGACTTTGTCGGGGCATGTTTTAAACTTCTTCAGCAGATTGCACAGGTTTTAAGAATTTCCGTTCATCTTCTGTGTATAGTCGAGACTTGATGACAAAACGAAGTCCCAATGGAATTTCCAGACTGAAACTGGAGCCGCGGCCCGTGGTAATGTCAACCGTAAGCTGTGTGTGCTTCCAGTATTCGAACTGGTCTTTGCTCATAAAGAAATCACAACCATGTATGGTGCCCAATTTTACGTCGTTTTCGTTGAGCATCAATTCTCCTTTTGGAAAGCACATGGGCGAAGAGCCATCACAACAACCGCCGCTTTGATGAAACATTAGCTCACCATGTCGCTCCTTAAGTTGGTCGATAATCTTTATGGCGCGGTCCGAAACCAACACGCGTTTTATCAACTTTTCCATCCTAGAAAAAGCCCAATTTATTCTTATCGTAAGAAATCAGCATATTTTTGGTCTGGGTGTAGTGGCTGAGCATCATTTTGTGATTCTCTCTACCGATACCCGACTTTTTGTACCCTCCAAAAGGTGCGTGTGCCGGATAATTATGGTAACAATTCACCCAAACACGACCTGCTTCTATCTTTCTAGATATTTTATAGGCTTGATGCATATCGCGAGTCCAAACGCCAGCACCCAATCCATATAGGGTATCGTTGGCAATTTCCAGAGCTTCTTCTTCATCCTTGAACGTGGTGACACAGACAACCGGGCCAAAAATTTCTTCTTGGAACACACGCATTTTATTGTTTCCTTTTAAAATTGTTGGTTGGATGTAATACCCACCCTCGAGTCCTTCGTTGTACGCAGCTTCGCCTCCTGCAAGTATTTCACATCCTTCTTCTTTACCAATTTGGATATAGTTAAGGATTTTCTCGTATTGATCATTGGATGCTTGTGCTCCCATCATAGTATTTGGATCTAGAGGGTGTCCAAGTTTAATGGCTTTGGTACGTTCTACTACACGTTCTATAAATGCATCAAAAATACTTTCCTGCACCAATATTCGTGATGGACAGGTGCATACCTCACCTTGATTTAAGGCGAACATTACGGCTCCTTCCAAACATTTGTCGAAAAACTCATCATCTGCATCCATTATGCTTTCAAAGAAAACGTTGGGGGATTTACCACCCAATTCCAAGGTTACAGGAATAACATTTTTGGAAGCGTATTGCATGATCAATTGTCCAGTGGTGGTTTCTCCCGTAAAAGCAATTTTATTGATTCTTGGACTGGAAGCTAGAGGTTTTCCTGCTTCAAGACCAAAACCATTTACGATGTTGAGTACGCCTTCGGGAAGAATGTCCTCGATTAATTCCATTAAGATCAAAATTCCAACAGGTGTTTGTTCTGCAGGTTTAAGTACCACACAGTTACCGGCTGCCAATGCGGGTGCCAATTTCCAGGCTGCCATTAAAATAGGGAAGTTCCAAGGTATAATTTGGCCCACAACGCCAAGTGGTTCCATAATGTTCATGGAAACAGTGTTGGAATCCAATTCGCTAACGGAGCCCTCTTCTGCTCTTATTACTCCTGCAAAATATTTAAAATGGTCTACGGCCAAGGGCATATCGGCAGCTCGTGTCTCGCGGAGAGCTTTACCGTTGTCCCATGTTTCGGCGCGGGCCAAAACCTCAAGGTTTTGCTCCATAACATCGGCAATCTTTAATAATAGATTACTACGGTAAGTAGCGGACGAGTTATTCCATTGAGGGGCTGCTGCCCATGCGGCATCGATTGCTTTATCGATATCTTCGGAGGTTGATCGTGCAATTTTGGTAAAGGCATTACCATCTACTGGAGAAACATTGTCAAAATACTCTCCTTTTGTCGGTGGGGTCCATTTTCCACCTATGTAATTTTCATACTGGTCTTTGAACTTAGGTTTTTCCAAAACGCTACGTTCGGTAGTTTGTACATTGCTCATAATACTTGTTGTTAAAAATTAATTCTTATGTGTTTTGCACTTTGCTCAAGTGACTGATTCTAAAAGTATTGGTTTTGAACCCCGTACATCTGACGTATACTGTTAATGACATGACCAATTCTCTTTGTTATTGTATTTTTAACAAAATGTGGCAATGTATTTTCTATATTTATTAAGTATTTGTATATTATATTAAGGAGTAAGTATTTTTTATGCGGCTACCAGAACAATTTTTTAAGGAAAGAAAACTTGAGCATTTGGTCGAGAACCAAACTTCTTATACGTTGAACAATGCCTCAATGCATGTTTTTGAAACCCACTTACAAGCAGAGAAAGTATTATTGCAGTTTGACCAACCTGTATTGGCCTCAATGTTGATTGGAAAAAAAACAATGCACTTACGGGATAAGAAGTCTTTTGATTTTTTGCCTGGCGAGTCATTAATACTACCTTCTAATGAGGTGATGTGTATTGATTTTCCCGAAGCGAACGAGGAGAACCCAACACGTTGTTTGGCCATGGCCATTTCAGATGAAAAAATTAATAATGTAATTAATCTGATGAATGAAGTGATGCCCAAGCATGATGGTACGGAGTGGGCACTCATGGATTATAATTATCATTTTACCAACGATGCCAGTATTTATGGGATCATTCAACGCTTATTATACTTGTTTGCTGAAAACCATTCCTCCAAGGATTTTTTTGTGGATAATATGCTGCAAGAGCTTATTATACGGATCTTACAAGGAAATTCACGAGAAACCTATGTGCAAAAAGCATCAAAGCTAAGTCCGAACAATAGGTTGGCTTATGTGATTGAATACATTCGACAGCACTTGCACGAGCCACTATCTGTAAGTGAGTTGAGCAATCGGGCTTGTATGAGCGAATCGCATTTTCACAAGACCTTTAAGAATGAGTTTGGAGTTACGCCCATTGATTATATTAACAGTGAGCGTATAAAAATGGCAATAGACTTATTGAAAGATCCTAACCGGAAAATCAAGGAAATCTATTTGGAATGTGGTTTTGAGAACCGTTCTTATTTTAACCGTTTGTTCAAGCGAAAATTTGATGTTTCACCAGGGGAATACCAATCAAAATTTATAAAGCACCACTAATTTACACTAAATGTGGTTCCCTCTTTACCATCTTTTAATTGAATGCCCAAGACAATAAGTTGGTCTCTAATCTTGTCGGAAGTGGCAAAATCCTTGTTGGCGCGCGCTTCGTTTCTAATATCGATCAATAATTCCACAACACCGCCAAGGGTATTGGAATCGTCTTTCGTCAACGATTGATTTTCTATACCAAGAACATCGAATATAAAGGCATTTAGCGTACTGGTCAATACATCCTTGTCTTCTTGGGTTATGGTTTCTTTGTTCTCTTTTATGAGGTTGATATGTTTTACGCCTTCGAATAATTGAGCAATTAGAATCGGCGTATTAAAATCGTCGTTCATGGCATCATAGCACTTCTGTTTCCATGCCTGTACATTAAAATCAGATGTTTCGCCAGTTTTTAGCGTATCAATGTTATCCAATGCATCCATTAAGCGATTGTATCCTTTTTCCGATGCTTGTAAAGCTTCATCACTAAGGTCCAAAATGCTGGTATAGTGGGCCTGCATCATAAAAAACCGAACCACAGAAGGTGTATAAGGTTTACTCAAAATATGGTTATCGCCACTAAAAATTTCAGCAGGATAAATATTATTGTCCGTGGATTTAGACATTTTTCTACCATTCAATGTCAGCATATTGGCATGCATCCAATAATTTACAGGTGATTTTCCAGTGCTGGCCTCTGCTTGGGCTATTTCACATTCATGGTGAGGAAATTTAAGGTCCATTCCGCCTCCATGAATATCGAAGGTCTCTCCTAAATATTTGGTGCTCATGGCGGTACACTCTAGGTGCCATCCTGGAAAACCATCTCCCCATGGGGATGGCCACCTCATTATATGTTGGGGCTCCGCTTTTTTCCAAAGGGCAAAATCCTGAGGGTTCTTTTTTTCACTCTGAGCAGTGAGCTCGCGGGTGTTGGTGATCATATCCTCCAACTTTCTTCCACTCAATTTGCCGTAGTCGTGATTTTCGTTGAATTTGACAACATCAAAATATACCGAACCGTTTGCTACATAGGCCAATCCTTTTTCCAGAATTTCCTTAATAATTTCTATTTGTTCTATAATGTGACCGGTAGCTGTTGGCTCAATACTTGGCGGCAATAAATTGAATTGCTGTAGAGTATTATGGAAATCTACAGTGTAGCGCTGTACCACTTCCATGGGTTCGATTTGCTCTAATTTGGCCTTTTTGGCTATTTTGTCTTCCCCTTCGTCTGCATCGTTTTCCAAGTGTCCTGCATCGGTAATGTTTCTAACATAGCGAACCTTGAAGCCTAAATGCTTGAAGTAACGAAAAATCATGTCAAAGGACATAAAGGTACGGCAGTTGCCCAAATGGACATTGCTGTAAACTGTTGGGCCACAGACGTACATGCCCACATGCCCTTCATTTATGGGCTTGAAAATTTCTTTTTTTCCGGTAAGCGAATTATGGATTCGTAAGGATTGGTCTTTATAAAGCTGCATTTAAACGATTGGTGTTTAAAATTCTGTTTCCAGGTTGATGTAGTCCAAAAATTCCCTACGTGTGGCTTCATCTTTAAATTTCCCACCGTATTCCGCAGTTACTGTACTACTCTCAATATCTCTTATCCCTCTGGAATTTACACAAAGGTGTTTTGCGTCTATCACACAAGCAACATCTTCCGTTCCCAAAACTTTTTGAAGTTCTTTTACGATTTGGATGTTCAAACGTTCCTGGACCTGTGGTCGCTTTGCGTAATAATCAACAACACGGTTCATTTTGGAAAGACCTACCACTGTTCCGTTGGAAATATAGGCAATATGTGCTCTGCCAACAATCGGCAATAAATGGTGTTCACAAGTAGAGTAGACCACAATGTTCTTCTCCACCAGCATTTCTCCATACTTGTACTTATTGTCAAAAGTTGATGATTTCGGTTTTTTGTCAGGGTGCAGTCCACCAAAAATTTCCTGCACAAACATTTTGGCTACACGTTTGGGTGTACCTTTTAAACTGTCATCATCCAAATCCAGACCGAGGGTAAGCAAAATCTCCCTTACATTGTTTTGTATTCGTTCGATTTTTTCATCATCGCTCAATACAAAAGCATCTTCCCGCATCGGGGTGTCCGTTGAGGTACCAACATGGTCGTCTCCTCTTTCTTCATATTGTTCTTCCAATGCTTGCTCTAGTTTCATAGCTAACGCTTAAGGAGAGCAAAGATATACATTAATGACCGATTTAACATCTGGTATAGGGGGTTTGACAACATAAATTATTGTTAAGGCAAATGCCATGGTATTTTTATAACGCCCAAACCAATAGTCTTTTATGATCAATACCTTTATAAAGACCTTACTAATTCTACTATTTTGGCAAGGTGCCCTCGGGCAGGTTGCCCAAGATTGTATCAATACGATTCCTATTTGTAGTAATACCCCAATAAATGGAGGGACCAATGGGTTTGGTGTTGACGACTTTAATGGAGCATCATCTAGTGGATGTTTGGAACAGACCACCACAGGTGCCATAGAATCAAATTCCGCTTGGTATCGATTCAGAACGGCTGAATCTGGTCAATTAGGGTTTAATATTGGTCATAACAGTAATGAAGATTGGGATTTTGCGCTTTATAGAGCTACTGACTGCAGTAACTTGGGAGACCCTATACGATGTAACTTTTTTGATAATAGTGAAAGTGTCAGTTTTATTGGGGTAGGGGAAGACCCTACTGGCAATGATGATTCTGTACATTTCGAAGATTGGCTTCAAGTGGAAGCGGGCGAAGATTATTACCTCTTCATCAATAATTTCAGCAATGTTAATTCCGGGTTTTCCATTCAATTTACAGGAGATATATGGGTAGATTATCCAAATACTGCTTTGGATTGTTCCATTGTAAGTAATTTGTTGGGGCCACCAATTGCAGCTTGTGAGGGCGAAAATGTGGTTTTGGATGCTGCAATGTCCGGAGCAATGGGGTATGCGTGGTACGTGGATACGGGAATTGGTTTTCAGTTGATTTCTGGAGCCAATGGCGCTACATACAATGTTCAGAATTCTGGACAGTATCGTGTTGTGGTAAATACAGCTAGTGAAAGTATTGTTAGTGATGTGCAGGTCGGTTTTAACGAAGTTCCAATTACAGGAGCATTGTTCGAGGAAACACTTTGCTATGAAACGGATATGATTTTTGATTTGAACAGTAAAACAGCAGAGGCATTAGGGGGGATGAGCCCAAATGAATTTGTGGTCAGCTACCATAGTTCGCAGACCGATGCCAATTTAGGGTTAAATCCTATTGAGAAACAGTATGTGATGTCCGTAGGTTCCCAAACAATTTTTGTAAGGACTGCTTCAATGGCAAACCCCGATTGTTTTGATGCATCCCAAAGTTTTACATTGAATGCTATTGAAACACCAGTGCTGAATTTTGAGGAAGAAGCTGTGATCTGCGAAGCAATTGGAAATTTGGAAATTGGGGAAACCCAACCAAACCCTAACTATGATTATCAATGGAGTACGGGTGAACAAACGCCATCCATTATAGTTTCGGAAGCAGGAGAATACACGCTGACCGTGAGTAACGAATCCAATGGAGTTGTTTGCGAGACCATTCGCACGGTAGCTGTTGCCATATCCAACTTACCGGTAATTGCCAGTATCGATATTGAAGATATGAGTGTGAACAACACCGTTACCATTAATACGGAAACCAGTGGTGAATATGAATTTAGCATTGATGGAGGTGATTTTCAGCAAAGCAATGTTTTTCAGGGAGTTGCTCCGGGGGTACACTCAGTTAATATGCGTGATCCATTTGGTTGTGGTGAGGTTGAGGAGGAGATAGTCGTGGTCGGGTTTTTGTCCATATTTTCGCCCAACGGAGATGTGTTGAACGAAACTTGGCAGATTGAAGGATTATCAACCTTAAATTCTCCAGTGGTGACCATTTACGACCGTTATGGCAAACTAATAAAGCAAATGACAGAATTTGACCCAGGATGGGATGGAAACTTTAAAGGGAAACCCTTGCCATCTACGGATTATTGGTTCAAACTATCTTATGTGGATGATAGCGGCAATAGGACCTATGCCAAATACTTGCAGAGTCATTTTTCTTTAAGACGATAAGGTAGATAATGGTTGTTTATCGATTAACAGCAAATTAATCGGATAAAAACATACTAAAACCATAAATTAGGGAGTTATACAGGTTATAAATAGAATAACCTTTAGCCCCAAAATTCTATGAGAGCTCTATTAAGCGCTATCTGTTGTTTCTTTCTATTCCAATTTGTAAGCGCGCAAAATTCTCCAGATTGTAGAACAGCGATTCCTGTTTGTGCAGATGCGCCCATTATGGGAACCACCGATGGCGGTGGTGATATCGATGATTTTGATCCTGAAGTAATTACCCAGACCGGATGTTTGGAAAAGGGTAGTGTGAGTTCTGCAAATATAGAGAACAATACAGCTTGGTTTGTATTTAGGGCTGGTACCGATGGCCAAATTGGTTTTGATATTGAGGCCTTGCCCGTAAATCCAGGCAACCCGGTTACGGCTGAATGGGATTTTGCATTATATGGCCCTTTTGATGAAACCTCCAATGAAAATTTTTGCACCATTATTGGCGATGGAAGCGCACAACCCATTCGTTGTAATTATGAATATAACGAGACTAATTTAACTGGAATTGGTGTAAACCCAATCGATGGTAGGGAAGGAGCTCCTTTCGTTAAAGGAAGCCAAAACACATATGATGAATGGCTGAATGTAACGGCTGGCGAGATTTACTACCTGTACATCAACAACTACAACACCAATTTTGATGAAGAACCAGAGTCTTTTGAGTTGACTTTTACAGGTGCTTCCGTAGATGAAGATCAGGATAGTGCACTAGACTGTGATTTTAGAGATGAATTTCTAGGGTTTGATATTTATGCTTGTGAGGGAGATCCGGACATTATCTTATCTGCTTTAAACTCTCCTGCAGGTGCTAGTATAACGTCTGTAGAATGGAGTGTAGATTATGATGATGATGGAACTATAGATGCTATTTTGGCTGGGACAGGTTCTTTTGGTGCCGAGTTGATAGTTCCGAGTCCTAATTCCGGAAGATATTATGTTGACATTGAATGGCCTTTTGGTGACCCCATTACCGATGATATTTTAATTACATTTTATGGAACTCCAGAGTTGGATGAGGTTCGCGTGATAGATGATCTCGTAAATAGCGACCAAACAGACCCTTACAATATAGAAATAGTTCCCGTTGGTGATGGAAACTATGAATATGCCATTAACGATGGGGAATTTCAGGATGACCCTATTTTTTACGATGTGCCACCAGGGGTGAACACGGTGGTTATCAACGATCAAAATGGTTGCGGTACTACAGAACCCATTGAGTTTTTGGTAGTGGGTTATCCTAAGTTTTTTACCCCTAATAGTGATGGTTTCCATGATAATTGGAATGTATATGGGGTGGAAGAGTTGGTTAATCCCGTAGTATATATTTTTGACCGATATGGCAAACTTTTAAAACAAATAGATGTTAACGTCGGATGGGACGGTACTTTCAATGGAAGAGATATGCCTTCTTCCGACTACTGGTTCCGGTTAGATTATAATCGTGATGATGAGGGTGTTTTAGTGGCTACATCAGTAAGGAGGCACTTTTCACTGGTTAGATAAAAAAAGGCCGGAATCTTTTCCAGCCTTAATCTTATGCTATATTACCCAATTTAGAATTTTAAGGTATATCCCAATGCTATATTTGTATTGATTCTGTTAATGAAAGCGGCATTGTCGATTCCTCCATCAAAAAAATAAGTGTTTACATCTTGTTCCGACCTGCTATATGATAAATCCAATCTGTTAGCGCCAAAATTATATCCAATACCTGCTGAGTACCCATTAAGATCACCAACAAAATTACTGTTTTCATAAGGGCTTTCTTCAAATCGGTAGCCAGCTCTAAGACTTACTTCTTCAATTCTATATTCACCACCCAAACGATAAGAGTTTACGGCGCCCAAAGTACTTGCGATATAGTTGTTTTCTGCGCTAAAACTAGGGTCGGAAGTAGGTCTAAGCTCAGCTTTGGACATATCTTGATACGAATAATCCAAACTTATAAGTCCGTCCTGTCCGAATACAAGAGCTACACTACCGGTATATTTTTCAGGTGTTTTAATCTTGTATTCATCATAAAGGTTTACAACATTAAAGTTGATAAAGTCTATATCCGATACTGCTAAATTGGAATTGATACGCTGTGAAGTGTCATCTGTCAATGTATACCATGTTGGTGATTGATAGCTACCACCCACTCTAATGGATTGGTTCAATTTTGCAATAGCTCCCAAGCTAAAAGAAAAGCCATGACCTTCGGTATGTAAAAAGTTGTCAAAAGATATATATTGAATAGGAGAGCCAGCATCGTAACCATCTTCATCCAAATAGGAGATCCTATCATAAAATATATTGTGGAAATTTACGGAGGCACCTAAATAAAGGTTGTCTTCATACTGACTGGCAAAATTCAAAGTAAATTTACTATTGAAGCCCGAAGTATTTTGAATGTATCGTTGGTTGACACTCCCATATTGGGCATTTGAAAAATAGGAAGTGTTTTGGTCGTCGTCATCGACAGGTTCTATTATGCCACTTTGGAACCCTAGAAAAGCCTGTTGGGCCGAGTAACCGAGATTGGCACCAATGTCCAAATAAGCATCTTCAATATATTCGCCTTGTTGTGTACGTAATGGGCCTAAGGGCTCTCCTTGCGCAAAATTGAGAAAATAATTGTCTATACCTACGGATGAATTGCCCGATGCCACAAATTCATTGTCAAAATTTTGCGCCAGATCATAATTAAATGCCAATGTGATTTTTTTCCAAGGGCTATCATTAGAAGAATTGAAAACAAACACTCCGCCTACTTGATTAAAATCCAATGAATTGGAAGTGCTGGTACTAAGGGTGTTACCATAAAGTGCATCATTGCTCGTGTGATAATTGGAACCGGTAATTCCAATTTCACTAAAATTAAAGACAGCCGAACCTGCTGGGTTGATGTTTAGCGCAGATAAATCGCCGCCCAATGCTCCAAATGCGCCCCCCATGGCCTGGTATCTTGCAGTGCCCTGAATGTTCTCCGTGCTATAGCGCAATACATCATCAATGGTCTGTGCGCTTGCAAAGGTGCATGCCAATATCATTATGAAAGTTGAGATTCTTTTCATTTTTTACGTTTAAAATTAATCAAAACAATTTAAGGGAATTAAGGTCTGCCGCCACTTCTTCCGGAAGAACGCGATGTTCCTGATGATCTGGAAGAGGAAGATCCTGAAGACCTGCTTACACCTGAACTTCTTGAGCTGCTACTCCCTGAGCCTCTATAACTACCACTTGATCTACTGCTTCGTGAAGACCCACTGCTACGGTAGCTTCTGGAACTGGAACTGTTCGAAGAACGGCTATAGTTTCTACTGGGTGTAGTGCTTCTTGATTGATAGCTTCTAGAAGTGTTGCCCGAATTCCTGTAACTTCTGGATGAAGGCGAAGTACTTCTATTATAACTACTGCTACTTCTGGTGGAAGGCGATGTTCCATAGGAGCGATAGGTGCCCGAGCTTCTATTGTAACTGGTAGAAGTTCTGGTGCTTCTACTTGTTCTATAGTTTTGGTTTCTGGCAGCCGCATCGGCACTCACTGACCTTCTTGCGGTAGAGGTATTGCTATAACTTCTTGAGCTTCTGCTCACCAAATTATTGTTTCTGGCCGTAATGGCATTTGAGCGTCCACTATTATTTCTAATGCTGCTTGAGTAAGCTCTTGTCCTAGATGATAGAGTGGTTCCGGGTATACGGGAATATCCTCTACGTCCTGATGTGTAGGCGTAATTTCTACCATAGTATCCTCTGTTATAATATGGTCGATTCCAATAGTGGCCATAATAGCCGCCCCAGCCCCAATTGTTGTATGGATGTCCCCAGTTGTAGTAACCGGCCCAGCCCCATCGATTATATCTCCAAGGGTTGTTCCATCCCCAACCCCAGTTGTAATATGGGTTGTTCCATCCCCAACCCATCGCAAAATAAGGGTCGTTCCAGCCATAATAACCGCCCCAGCCCCAACTGTTGTCATAAACGTTTATGGAAATGCTTGATGGGTTGTCTCCCCATCCTGGGCTTCCGTTATAATTGTTGTTATATGCGTAGTAATCGGTTTGTTCGCCATAAGGAATGGTGTCGTTAGCTGCTTGGCTAGAGTAGTTGTCAATATCTGTAAAAACTTCACTATCCAAAATCTCATTGTATTCATTTGCTTTTTCACCAAAATAATCTCCGTAGATGTTATTTTCCTGTTGTTCGATTCTTACAGCTTCAGCATTTCGCTTTTCAACTCCAACAACACGGTTATTGTTGGAATATATACCATCATCGTAATAAGAAGCTTGTTGATAAGAACCGCAAGAAGCCATAAAGAGAGCGCTAATCATCAATATGGAAGGGATTATCAACTTATTATGGAGTAAAGACTTTAACATGGTGCAATTTTTATTGTTGAACATACTAAAAATAATTAGTTTTACCCAATCATTTTTATGACTTATAGCACAAGTTTTGTGCCAAACTACAATAGATGGGTAAAAATTTAACGAGCAGAGCAGAGGATTATTCCAAATGGTATAACGAACTAGTTGTAAAGTCAGATTTGGCTGAAAACTCAGGGGTTAGGGGGTGCATGGTAATTAAGCCCTATGGATATGCTATATGGGAAAAAATGCAAGGGCAATTGGACAAGATGTTCAAAGAGACAGGTCATGAAAATGCTTATTTTCCTTTGTTTATACCTAAATCATACTTGAGCAAAGAAGCAAGTCATGTAGAAGGTTTTGCCAAAGAGTGTGCCGTTGTAACCCATTATCGTTTAAAGAATGCTGAAGATGGTAGTGGTATTGTAGTGGATGAGGATGCTAAATTGGAAGAAGAACTTATTGTTCGCCCAACATCAGAAACCATTATTTGGGATACGTACCGAAGATGGATTCAATCTTACAGGGATTTACCCTTAAAGGTTAACCAATGGGCCAATGTGGTGCGCTGGGAGATGAGAACGCGTCTGTTCCTTAGAACTGCCGAATTTTTATGGCAAGAGGGGCATACGGCCCATGCAACTCGGGAAGAAGCTGTAGAGGAGGCTGAATTGATGATGAATGTATACGCAGAATTTGCGGAAAAATATATGGGTGTTCCCGTGATCAAAGGGACTAAAACGGAGAGCGAACGTTTTGCCGGAGCTGAAGAAACCTATTGTATCGAGGCTTTGATGCAAGATGGAAAAGCATTACAGGCAGGTACATCCCACTTCTTAGGCCAGAATTTTGCAAAGGCGTTTGATGTTAAATTTGCTAATAAGGAAGGTAAACAAGAATACGTTTGGGCCACATCGTGGGGCGTTTCAACTAGATTAATGGGGGCATTGGTAATGACCCATAGTGATGATAAAGGTTTGGTGCTTCCGCCTAAGTTGGCACCCATTCAAGTTGTGATTGTCCCTATTTATAAGGGATTAGATCAATTGGATGCCATTTCTGATAAAGTGGACCCATTGGTGAAGGCTTTACGGGACAAAGGGATTACAGTTAAATACGACACCCGGGACACTCACAAGCCTGGTTTCAAATTCAATGAGTATGAATTAAAAGGTGTTCCAGTACGTTTGGCTGTAGGGCAACGCGATTTGGCGAACGGAACATTTGAAGTGGCGCGTAGGGATACGTTGACCAAGGAAATTGTAAAAGCCGAAGATGTTGTGGATAAGGTGGTATCGCTAATGGATGAAATTCAGGAAAATATCTTTAAAAAAGCGTTGGACTACAGAGAAGGACATATTACCGAAGTGGAATCTTATAGCGAGTTTAAGAGCGTTATTGAAGAAAAGGGAGGTTTTGTTTCCGCTCATTGGGATGGAACAACAGAGACGGAGGATAGGATAAAAGATGAAACCAAGGCCACAATTCGCTGTATTCCATTGAATAATACAAAAGAAGAAGGTAGGTGTATTCTAACAGGAAAACCGTCCGTTCAAAGGGTGTTGTTTGCAAAGGCCTACTAAGCTAGGTGCAAAAAATAAAAATTACAGTTGCAAGACTTAAAAATAGTTGTATTTTTGCATCCGCAATTATGTAAGCATAATGGCCCGTTCGTCTAGGGGTTAGGACGCCAGGTTTTCATCCTGGTAACAGGGGTTCGATTCCCCTACGGGCTACAAAAGGTTGTTGAAACTTTTAAAATTTGGGCTCGGCCCTAGTTTTTTGAAATTTAATGGCCCGTTCGTCTAGGGGTTAGGACGCCAGGTTTTCATCCTGGTAACAGGGGTTCGATTCCCCTACGGGCTACAAAAAAAGGATTTAGAAAGAATTAAATTTAAGCAATGGCAAACCATAAGTCAGCATTAAAGAGAATCAGAAGAAACGAAGCAGTACGTTTACGTAACAGGTATCAGCACAAAACTGTGCGTAATGCCATAAAAAAATTACGTAGCGAAGAAGATAAAAAAGCTGCTGAGGCTTTGTTGCCTACCGTAGTTGGTATGATTGATAAATTGGCAAAGCGAAATATTATTCATAACAACAAGGCGGCAAACCTTAAAAGTAAATTGATGACCAAGGTTGCAGGCATGTAATTTTGTAAATCTCTAAAAATGTATGCGCCTCCAAATTGGAGGCGTTTTTATTTTACCATATTCTTATCTAAATGCTCTTCTTTTATGGAATAGAACTCCCACTAAAAATGAGCCATACATAATCAAGATCAAAATCTTTAATATACCCCTTAGGTTATATTGAATCCATATTTCCGGTGCTTCGTATCCAATTAGTAGAAGAAAAGGGAAGAAAATATGGAAAATCACCAATCCCAAACTGGTCCAGAACATAAGGTTGTCTTTCATAAGGTAAGGACTGGACTCACTCCTTTTTTCCTTAAAATAATAACCTATGGTCAGCAATAGTATCATTGAAGCTACCACATCTGCATAATATAGATTGGAATAGAAAGGGTCTTGAAAAAACAGACTGATGAGATAAGCGGACAAACTTACCACGGCTCCAACCTTTATCCATTTTCTGCGTTTTTCGTTTTGTACTATTAGCCAATAGATGTAATAAAAAAACATAAAGGAGATTACCGAATAGATGTTGTATATTATAACATTATACCAATGATAGGTATCGTCGTTGACCACTTGAAATTCGTCGTTGAATCTTATAAAATACCCTAGTAATTCTGTTAAAAATGTATACATCAGGTATATGGGGTAGTATTTTAAAGGCGTATCAAAATAGGTGCGATAACGCATCACGGCCACAAGCCATACCATAATGTAAAAAGGCATTATATAGTGCTCGGAAACGAAATTATATAGTCCCTCCATTGTTTCTGGGTAACCTTTAGATACCCGTATTTATGTTTTAAATAACCTCCAAGCTTGCAGGTAGTTTAATTTATATCCAAGATTTTGTCTTAACGAAATGCTTTTCTGTGTCCCAATATTAGTCCAATTATGTAAAAGCAATACATAATGGCAATTAGTACAAATAATATTTGTTGAAAATGATATTCAAACCATACATGGTCATTTATAGATCCAATTAAAAATATATAAGGGGTGACCAAATAGAATACAAAGGATCCTGCACTTACCCAGAAAAGTAAATTTTTCCATTGTGGGTAAGTTACATTTTCCATTTTCTTTTCCCTAAAATAAAATATAATAGAAGCCAATAATACCCAAGAACCAATGAGTTCACCGTAATAAAGTCCTTTGTAAAAAGGATTTTGAAAGATCATGTTTACAATATATCCCGATACAACTATGTATATTCCGTATTTGACCAGTTTTATATGCTTGGCTTTTTTCAAGGTTTTTAAATACACCCAGAAAAAAAATAAGTATGCTACAAATTGATATACATTATAAACTACGATATTGAGTGATGAATAGCGCCCGTCCGAATAAAATTGAAAACTATCATTGAATTTAATAAAGTACCCCAATAGATCGGTAAAGAATGTATAGGCAATAAAAATTGGGAAGTACTTTAAAGTGGTGTCAAAATACTTCCGATATGTCAAAACCGATACGATCCATGTTACTAAATATGTTACAAGGAAAAATTGTTCTTTAAGAAAAACTATTAAATCTTCGATTGCTGTCTAATTTAATAATCATTATTGGGAGGAGGTGATGAGTTTCCTTTATTTAAAATTAGACTTTGATCGCCATTTTGGGGTGCGATAGGGATAAAACTGGCATAGGATTTACCCTTTTCACTATTTGCTCCCACCTTAGAATCGCCAACAGCATCTTTAATCAATTTAGCCTTGCCATCTTCGCCGATATAAAAACCATATTCTTCACCATCAACCATCATTGTGGGTACAATAAAAATAGAGTTTTGTCTTGGGTGCACTATTTTTTTTCCATCAGGAAAATTCTCTTTGTCGGGATAGTTCGCAAAGTATAGACGAAAGGAGGCGATTTTTACCCCTGCTTTCTTTGCTTCTTGCTCAACAAAAGCGGTATAGTTTTTCATTTTATCCAAGCTAAAGGAGGTGTAACGTGCTGGAATGTATTTTTCATCAGGATATCGTTCCATTTCGTACTCCTCGATGATTCCAACTCGGTTTTTACTGTAATTGTCGTATAGGGACTTGGATTCTTTCAGGGATATAATGCCTTCGGGTGCGGTAATTTTTTCTTCTTCCGGTTTGGTCGGTTCATCTTTTTTTGGCCCTTGTTGGCAGGATCCAATTAATAATAAGGAGGCTCCAAAAAATATAAGATAGCCCTTTCTGTAGTGTTTCATAGTTCAGTGTTTAAGGTTTAGTTTGAGGAAACTGAAATAAAGATATGCCTTTTCTATAAAATGATCAAACAAAAAGCCCTTCAAAAAAAGAAGGGCTTTTTTATATTTATCCTGTCCTGAAATAAGTTGACACAAAATCGACTTATTTATGAATATACAAGTGTTACAGTAAAGAAGCGTTCACAGCGCGATTATAATTTGGGCTTTAATTAAGTGTTGTCCATCAGGTTGAATAAGGCGAGTTGACCTACAAACAGGCTCAAAAGGCCTATGGTATACAAGAAATGTAACAATGGCAAAGAGTGAAAAAGGCTCATGGCAGAATCAATAAGAACGTATAACAACAAAAAACCAGAGAAGCTAGCTTCTCTGGTTCAATTTTAATTACTTAAGAACTGTCAACCTATTTTAGGATAACTCAATATTTCTGGATATTTATTGTTGTATTCCCACTACTTCTACGTCAAACACTAAGGTTGAACCACCTGGGATGGGTCCATAATCGTTGTCTCCATATCCCAAATGTGGAGGAATGAACAAGCGAACTTTGTCACCAACCTTCATCGTTAAGAGTCCTTCACGGAAACCTGCAGCCAACTGTGCATCGGGGCTGTAATCCATTGGAAATGGTTGGTAACCGCCTTGATCTCTTCTCCCTGGATTCAGTTGGTTGAAATTTGCAGCTACCTCTTCAATATTGCTGTCAAATAAGTCGCCGTTGAACAACCACCCTGCATAGTTTACCAATACTTTTTGGCCCACTTTTGGCTTTTCACCATCACCTTCTTCCAAGGTTAATATACGTAAACCGCTGGCTGTTTCTTCAGCCTCATTGATTTGTTCTGTAAATTGAGTGGCCAAATCTTCTTTCATTTTTTTGAATGCTTCTTCAGCTTCTTTTGCTTCTTCAAAATAATCGTTAAGAATTTGAACGGCATCAAATTGGCGAGCCTCCTTGCCGTTGCGCACAATTTCCACATGATCCATTGCGATATCGGTTTTTGGCTTGTCACCCGCGCCAGTCTCCACATTAGCAATGGTGTCTACAACGTCCATTCCAGCCACAACTTCTCCAAAAACAGTGTGTTTGCCATCCAACCAAGGGGTAGCTTTATGTGTTATAAAGAATTGACTGCTATTGGTCTTGGGGCCTCTATTGGCCATAGAAAGGATTCCTTTTTTGGAGTGTTTTAAAGAGTCGTTGAATTCATCTTTAAAAGTGTACCCTATATTTCCACTTCCAGTACCGGTTGGGTCGCCACCTTGAATCATAAAGTCTTTGATGATTCTGTGAAAAACAATGCCGTCATAAAACTTTTTGTCCTTGTATTCATCATTTACAAATGGGTTTTTCCCTTCTGCCAAGGAAACAAAGTTGGCTACGGTAACAGGTGTTTTCTGGTATTCCAGTTGGATGATGATATCTCCTTTAGTGGTTTGGATATCTGCAAAAATACCATCTCCTAAATCGGCATATTTACTCGACTTGCATCCTATGATTACTAGGAGGAACAATGGTATGATGTAAAATAATTTCTTCATTTCTTATAAATTTAATTTAAACTGTCGTTATTTATTATGATGGTATGTAATTCTATAGATGATTTGAGCGGTGTGTTAGGTCCAATGGATTTATTGTCGCCTTGATAGCCGTAAGCTAAAGGAGATGGAAACAAAAAAGTTGCCTTCTCATTAACTTTTAAAAGTTTTACTGCATTTTGAAGCCCCGGAAACAGTTGTTGTTTGTCTATCACATGTGATATGGGGCCAATTTCGTCCGCAGTATAAATAGTGTCGTTGGTGAGACCCATCAAATTATGGGAAAATAGAATTTGATCTCCTGTTTTTGGGGAATAAACAGCGGTATCGTTCTTGGACTCGTAGTAATACCAAAACCCATTTGGACTTGATAAATATTCGTGAATCGTGTCCTTGGATATAATTTCCTCGATGGCTTTTCCTTCTGCTGCCAATAAATTTTTGGTACGTTCAATGGATTCCTTGTAAAAACTACCCGATTTCACCTCTATGGGCCTTCTCGGTTCCGGGCCTCCACAGCTCATTAATAATACGCCCAACAATGCAACTAAAAAAAATTTCATGGGTTCAGTTTACTTTTATATTTTTTCAAAATTTCATTGAAATGGAAAATGGTTTCTTCCATGCTCATTTCGCTTCTCCCTCCGGCAGCATTGTTATGTCCACCTCCATTAAAATGCTCCCTAGCAAATTCGTTAACGGAAAAATCACCAACTGAACGCAGTGAAATTTTAATAATACCTTCTTCCCTGTTTTCAATAAAAATGAGCGCAAAAATAATACCTTCCAAAGTTAGCCCATAATTTACAAAACCTTCGGTATCTCCCTTTTTAAACTCGTATTTGTCCAACTCGTCTTGTGTAAGGGTAATGTAAGCTGTGCTGTATTCGGGCAAGATTACCATATTGCTCAAGGCAGCGCCCAACAAATGTAGGCGGGAAGGCGAATTAGTATCAAAAACCTTACTATGGATTTCCATGTTGTCGGCACCTTTATCGATAAGTTCGGCCACCACGCGATGCGTTTTACTCGAGGTTGAACGATATTTAAAAGAGCCTGTATCCGTCATAATACCGGTATAAAGATTCGTGGCAATATCGGCATCGATAAAATTCGTCTCCCCTAAAAAGTCAATAAAATTATATACCATCTCACAAGTGGAGCTCATTCCAACATCTGAATAGGTAACCTTGGCATAGTCACTAGGTTGCTGGTGATGGTCTATCATAATAAAATCAGCAGTTGCTTCTTGTAAAACAGTCTCCATTTGTCCAACACGGGACAGATGATTAAAATCCAAGGTGAAAATTACGGTAGCTTGCTCAATTAGCTCTTTGGCCTTGGAGTTCTCCCTTTCAAAATTTATCACGGTCTCGTTACCTGGCATCCATTTCAGAAATTTTGGGTAGTCGTTGGGTGCAATTAATTGTGCGCTATGCCCTTTGGACTTTAAAAATTTATAGAGCGCTAAACAGGAACCCATGGCGTCTCCATCAGGATTTCTGTGAGGTACGATTACAATCTTTTGGGGTTGGGAAAGAATTGACTTTACTGTCGTGATATCCACTGAATTCATGCGGCCAAATATACAATAATATAATATAGAGGTGATTTGGTTTATTTGTATTTTTGATTCAATAAATACGCATAATGAAAAAATACTATATTTTTCTCATGGCCTTGGTTCTGTTTACGGCCTGTAAAAAGAATGCAGGAAAAAAAGTAACGGTAATAGAACAACCAACTCCTGATTTTGTAGTTGCTTTTGGATCGTGCAATATGGCGCAAGAACCCAATCCATTTTGGGACGATATTTTGGCGGAAAACCCTAACGTATGGATTTGGGGTGGGGACATTGTTTATGCCGACACCGATGATGTTGAAAGGTTGAGGTCTATTTATGCCATGCAGGATACTGTTGCGGAATATGCAAAATTGAAAGGTGCAGTGCCTATTATTGGTACTTGGGACGACCATGATTTTGGTTTGAACGATGCAGGTGCCGATTTTGCCATTAAGGAAGAAAGCCAGAAGGTGTTCTTGGATTTTATGGGTGTGCCCGAGGATAGTGAAAGAAGAAGTAGGGAAGGAGTCTATGCTTCCCACGAATATGAGGTTCCTGAGGGAAAAGTAAAAGTCATTGTTTTGGATACCCGATATTTTAGAAGTGAGCTGATCAAAGATGAGGAATCTGAAAAACGCTATAAACCAACCACTGATCCAGAGGCTACTGTTCTCGGTGATGCACAATGGCAATGGTTGGAGAACGAACTTGAAGGGTCCGACGCTGATTTTAACTTAATCATGTCGAGTATTCAAGTGCTTTCTGGTGAACATGGCTTTGAAACTTGGGGGAATTTTCCTCTGGAAGTAGAAAAACTGGAAAACATGATAGCCCAGTCTGGGGCCAAAGGTGTGATTATTTTATCGGGAGATAGGCATATTTCGGAGTTTTCGAGAACCGATATTGAAGGTCTTTCCCATCCTTTGGTGGACTTTACCAGCAGTGGACTTACTCATTCTTATTCCAGTTTTAGTGGTGAACCAAATCAATACCGAATAGGAGAAGTGGTGTCCGATAAAAGTTATGGGATAATCAATTTAAATTTTGCTGATAAAGAGGCAGAATTTAAGATTATGGGAGATAATGGAACTGTACTACAAGAGTTAAAACAAACCTATTGAGCCTTGTACCTTGGGTTAAAAAGCGTAAGTTTGCGCAAAAATTAAAAAAATGACAGGAAATAGAACTTTCACCATGATCAAGCCCGATGCTGTTGAAAACGGATACATTGGTGCGATTTTGGATAAAATAACGGCTGCTGGTTTTAAGATTGTGGCCATGAAATACACGCAACTTAGTAAAAGAGATGCCGAAATATTCTACGCCATCCACAAAGAGCGTCCGTTTTTTGGTGAATTGGTAGAGTTTATGACGAGGGGCCCTATTGTGTCAGCCATATTGGAAAAGGACAATGCTGTAGATGATTTCCGTGCATTGATTGGTGCTACTAACCCACAAGAAGCTGCCGAAGGAACGATTAGAAAACTGTATGCATCCAGTATAGGTGAAAATGCAGTACATGGTTCCGATAGTGATGAAAACGCTGCTATCGAAGGAGCTTTTCACTTTTCAGGAAGGGAAATGTATTAAACCTAATAACTTGATATAAAATAAAAAAGCCACCTAATAGGTGGCTTTTTTATTTTATATCACTACTCAGTTTAGAATCTCATCTGAGTATAGAAGTTAAGCATGATGCATGATTTATCTTAAAACCAACTTCTTAACCAAATCCTTTCCAAGCTCTTCATTGATCATCTTGATTATTTTGGTCTTGCCCAAACTCAACTCTTCTCTAAGTACGGAAGAGGAGAGTGAGATAAAGAGTGTTTCGTTCCTTAAATCAACGGCGGTGGTATAATTGTTCACCCCATTGCCCATTAGTTTTACCCATGCCTCTCTGGTGTCTACCTTATCTATACCTTTCTGGAGCTTGTTCTCCTTGATGAATTCGCCCAAAGCCTCACTTAAAGGTATGTGTGAACTGTGTCTCTTGGCCATTACTGTGGGATTTTGATAGGTTCGAAACGTTTGTATTTATAGGTGATTCCTTCTTGGTTGGTTACTGAAAAAGTTAAAGAATCCAATTGTACCAATTTTTCTTCCCATTCACTTAATGCAGTTGAATACCGTAGAATTATGGTTTCACCCGTATTGGAAACTGTAAAACCTTCCATATCTAGTGAGGTATCGTATGAGCCGTCAAATTTAGGTTTCATCTTTTTTCGATACCCTTTCTCATCATCTAAATGGATAAAATCAATGTTTGTGTTTATACCATATTCCTTTATGGATCCATCGGGGAATTCCACTTCGGCTATTTCCCAATATCCGTTCAAATAATTGAGGTCTTCTTTATGTACAACAGAATCATTACATCCCCAGAATATTAAAACCAGTATAAAGGAAAGTATTTGTTTCATGATATTACAAGTTAAATATTTTATAACTCTGATGAAAGTTCTTTACCACATCTTCTGTTCTATCCGCATGGGTGTCGCTGATAAAAATTTGACCAAAATTGTCTTCTTTTACCAATCCTACAATACGTGAAACCCTGGTTTCATCCAGTTTATCAAAGATATCATCTAACAATAAAATAGGGGTAGTATCCGCTAATCCTTTGATAAAATCAAATTGCGCCAGTTTTAATGCAATCAAAAAGGATTTTTGCTGACCTTGGCTCCCAAATTTTTTGATGGGATGTCCTGCAATGGTAAAACTTAAATCGTCCTTGTGCACCCCGACAGAGGTGTATTGAAGCGCACGGTCTTTCTCAATATTTTTTTCCAAAAGATTCAAAAGTGTATCATCGCCAAGTTGGCTCTCGTAAGAAAGGTTGATTTGTTCATCTTTTTCAGAAATAGTTTGATACTGTTCTTTAAAAGTGGGCAGGAAAGAAGCAATGAATTCGTTTCTTTTATTATGGATGGCTGTTCCTAAGCTGTTCATTTGTTCGTTATAAATACCCAAAGTGTCAGGGTCGAAAGTATGGTTGGCCACAAAATATTTGAGCAGGGAATTTCGCTGCGATACTACCTTGTTGTATTTAATGAGGTTTTGAAGGTATACCTTGTCGGATTGCGAAATAACACCGTCCATAAATTTCCTTCGGGTATCGCTTCCTTCCAAAATAAGATCTCGATCGGATGGTGAAATGATTACCAAGGGCAAAAAACCAATATGTTCGGAAAACTTTTCATAGGGTTTGCCATTTCGTTTTATCACTTTTTTGGTACCTTTTTTAAAGGAACAAAGTATTTTCTCCGTTCTGTTTTGCTTTTCAAATTCACCTTCTACCACAAAAAAATCGGTACCGTGTTTTATGTTTTGTGTAGAAACGGGATTAAAGTAGCTTTTACCAAAGCACAAAAGGTAGATAGCATCTAAAATATTTGTCTTCCCAACCCCATTGTCACCCACTAAACAGTTGATTACGGGGTCGAATTCCAAGGTCTTGGAGTCGAAATTTTTGTAATTGACTAAAGATAAATGTCTTAAAAACATAAAGGGTAAAGAAACAATTTGGAATTAAAAGGAGTCCCTCTAAAAAAGGGATTCCAAAAATAACGAATAAATTACCTTTTGGTTTTGGATAAAAACTTTATTTTTGCGCGACCAATTAAATGACGGATGGCAACATACAAGAAGAGAGGCTTTAAGCCAAAAAATAAGGAGGAAGAAGCTCAGATAGAAGAACACGACAGCACAACAGCTGAAGTTTTCAATACTTTGGACGAAGGTGCTTCCAAAACCGAAGCATGGGTTCAGAAGAATCAGAATTACATTTTAGGTGTTATTGGTGTAATTGCCGTGGGTGTTTTAGCCTATTTGGGTTATCACCAATTCATCCAAAATCCAAAAGAAGCTTCGGCAGCAAACGAACTATTTTATCCACAACAATATTTTGACCAAGCCTTGGCCAGTGAAACACAAAAAGATTCGTTGTTTACTTTGGCTTTGAACGGTGGTCAGGGAAAATATGGTTTCTTGGATATAATAGAGGAATATAATGGTACTAAAGCGGCCAGTTTGGCCAAGTATTCTGCGGGTATGACCTATTTGAACCTGAAACAGTATGACCAGGCTGTTGCACATTTGGAGGACTTCTCTACCGATGACGACATCATGGGAGCTATGGCCAAAGGTGGTATCGGAGATGCTTTTTCCCAATTGAATCAACCAGAAGATGCTTTGGATTACTATGAAAAAGCCATTGCACATAGCGATAATGAATTTACTACGCCAAGATTTTTATATAAAGCAGGTGTGGTTGCTTTGAATTTAGAAGAGAAAAGCAAAGCTTTAGGGTACTTTGAGCGAATCAAGGAGGAATTTCCGAATTCACAAGAAGCCAACGGTGTTGATGCCCTTATTGGGTTGGCACAAAACTAAAGCATGGCTACAGAGAACAAAAACTTATCCGTTTACGATAAAAATAAAATCCCAAACGCAAAAGACCTTCGCTTTGGGATTGTTGTTTCTGAATGGAACAATGAAATTACCGAAGCACTTTATCAAGGCGCTAAAGAAACCTTTTTGGACTGTGGGGCACTTTCAGAAAATATAGTCCGTTGGAAAGTACCGGGAAGTTTTGAATTGACTTTCGGTTCCAAAAAAATGATCAAAACGGAAAAGGTCGATGCCATTGTTGCCATTGGTAGTGTTATCCGTGGCGAAACCAGTCATTTTGATTTTGTGTGCAGTGCCACAGCACAGGGTATTAAAGATTTGAACATAGCTTACGATGTCCCTGTTATTTTTTGTGTGCTCACAGACGAAAATCTTCAACAAGCCAAGGATAGAAGTGGTGGAAAGCATGGGAACAAGGGCACAGAAGCTGCAATTGCTGCCATTCAAATGGCTGTATTGGGCAAATAAGGTCGTTATTAGGTAACAACTCCCAGTTCGAAAGCTGATTTTTTATTTTTTTGTAAAACTATCATCTAACTTTCATCATCTAAGAACGTACCCATATAGATGGTTGTTAACATTTTTTGGGACTATCATCCAACCCTTTTTTTCTAATTTGAGTACCTTTGAGCATACGGCGATAAGGATACCATGCGAAACCCTTTAAAACTTAAGAAAAATAAGAGCTTTGATTACTCTCCTAGATATTACAAAGGAGAGGGGAATCCTTATAAAATTGAACACAAACTGGATAAGTTTAGAAGTACGGCTCACACCACTAGAGGGCTCAAGAACAAACTTACTTCTGCGGTAGATGATTTACAAACTGAAGGTGACCGGAATTTAAAACTTCGATTTTGGATTATTGTTGCTGTTCTAGTGCTCCTGTTCCTTTTTATAATCGATTTTGATTTATCAATATTCCTAAATCCATAATGGCGGACATCATTAAACTTTTACCAGACCATGTTGCTAACCAAATAGCTGCAGGGGAAGTGGTCCAACGGCCTGCTTCCGTAGTTAAAGAGTTGATGGAAAATTCGATTGATGCAGGTTCTACCTCGATTAAGTTGATTATAAAAGATGGGGGTAAAACACTTATTCAAGTGGTTGATGACGGTGCAGGTATGAGCGAAACCGACGCACGCTTGTCTTTTGAGCGACATGCAACATCCAAAATATCATCTGCACAGGATTTGTTCAATCTGGAAACCAAAGGTTTTCGTGGAGAAGCATTGGCTTCGATTGCAGCAATCGCACATGTGGATATGCAGACGCGAACTTCTTCCCAAGAAGTGGGGACCCATCTTAAAATTGAGGGTAGCAAGGTAGTTTCGCAAGATCTTGTCGCGACTCCTCAAGGCACGTCTATTGCTGTTAAAAATTTGTTTTTTAATATTCCCGCAAGGCGGAATTTTTTAAAATCAAATCAAGTAGAGCTTCGTCACATTACAGATGAGTTTCATAGAGTAGCTATGGTGCATCCTGATATTGAGTTCTATTTTTATAACAACGGTTCGGAAATATTTAATCTACCTCGTACAAAACACCGCCAACGAATCGTGCACATCTTTGGTAGTAAAATGGAACATCGTTTGGTTCCCGTGAATGAGGAAACAGAAGTTGTGAAAATATCAGGATTTATTTGTAAGCCTGAGTTTGCCAAAAAGAGTCGTGGGGAGCAATTTTTCTTTGCCAACAACCGATTTATTAAAAGTCCATATCTGCATCATGCTGTTGTGGCCGCCTTTGAAGGATTGATAAAACCTGACACCTACCCGGGTTACTTTTTGTTTTTAGAGGTGGATCCATCTTCTATCGATATCAATATCCATCCTACTAAGACAGAGGTGAAATTTGATGATGAGAATACGTTATATGCGATTCTAAGGTCGACAATTAAGCATAGCTTGGGACAGTTCAACGTTGCTCCTGTATTGGATTTTGAACACGATCCTAATTTGGATACTCCTTATTCATACAAAGAAAAGGGAGTAGTGATACCTAAGGTAACAGTGGATGCTGCTTTTAACCCTTTTCAGGAAACGCCGGTCAATAAAAGTTCAGGATCGAACTATCGTAAACAAAGCACTAAGGGCTGGGAGGATATGTACGAAGGTCTGGGCCATCAAAATGATCATAATGACTTCAGCAGTGTTATCATTGAGTCTGAAAGTGAAGTGCAAGGCACTTTGTACTCGGGCAAAGAGGTAGAGGAACATTTGGCCAGTACGTTTCAAATGCGACGAAAGTATGTGGTAAGTACGGTAAGGTCAGGTATGCTGGTCATCCATCAAAATAGGGCCCATGAACGTATCCTTTTTGAAAAATTTTTGGGTGAGATAACAGTTAAAGAAGGAGTGAGCCAACAATTACTTTTTCCTTTGGAGCTGACCTTTAGCAAACAAGAATTGGCAATATTAATGGAAATTAAAGAAAGCCTGACAAACATTGGTTTTGCTTTTCAAAGTTTAGAGGAAGAAACTGTAAAAGTGACAGGTGTACCCATGATGGTTCCCGAAAGCGGGATTGGCACGGTATTGGATCGTTTGATTGCAGATTATAATGAGGGTTACGCCGATGGTTCCATTTCACAGGCCGAAATGTTGGCCAAGGCATTGAGTAGGAATCTAGCGGTAAGAACCGGAGAGGTTTTGGATCAAGAGTCCCAATTAACCTTGGTGAACAATCTTTTTGCATGTAAAGAACCTACGTTGAGTCCATTTCAAAAAATAACATATACTATTATCTCCGAAGGGGATATCGATAAAAAATTCAACTAAATGGGTAGAATGACCGAGGCAGTGAAACATATATTGATCATTAACGTGATTATGTTTTTTGCCACACAGCTTTACGGGGATCAAATGTACCAATGGATGTCTCTTTGGTTTCTTGAAAACCCCAATTTTAAATGGTGGCAGTTGGGTACCCATATGTTCATGCATGGAAACCTTATGCATATCCTGTTCAATATGTATGCGCTATGGGCTTTTGGGACTCCTTTGGAGCGTATTTGGGGCAAGAATAAGTTCTTGTTTTTTTATTTTTCAGCAGGGTTAGGGTCGGCTGCATTACACACAGGGGTGAATTATTTTCTTTTTAACGAAGGATTGAATGCTTTGGAAAGTTCAGGTATTGCCCGAGCCCAGATTTTGGATATCTTGTCCAATGGCCAGTATAGTCCTGGTTGGTACGATATCGTTGGAAAAAGCACAGTGGATAATATGTTAACAGCTTTTAATACTCCAGCTGTTGGGGCATCGGGAGCTATTTATGGTATTTTGGTGGCCTTTGCGTTTATGTATTCGGAAGCCAAGCTGATGCTTATCTTTTTGCCGGTACCTATAAAAGCGAAATATTTTGTGCCTATCCTTATAGCAGTAGACCTTATTTTTGGAATAGGTAACATTAATACAGGAGTGGCTCATTTTGCACACATAGGTGGTGCATTGATTGGTTTTATAATGATGTGGTACTGGAAAAATAACCAGTTTAACAATAAACGGTGGGATTAAGTTATGATGCGTGGTGGACTACAATATCAATTTTCACGGCTAAACATTGCCGAAAAGCTTATAGCCATAAATGTATTGATATTTTTGTTGGATGGGCTTTCTGGTGCATTGTTGGGACAGTCTTTCTCACATTGGTTCCATTTGCCCAAAGATTTTTTTGAGTTTTTGGCTCAGCCTTGGTCGCTGGTCACCTATTCTTTTTTTCATGCAGGGTTTGGTCATATTTTTTGGAATATGATTATGCTCTACTTTGCCAGTCGAATTTTTCTTAACCTTTTTGATGGCCAACGTTTTATCAATGTCTATTTTTTAGGATTGATGTTGGGCGGATTGGTATTTTTGCTGAGCTATAATGTGTTTCCTACCTTGGTCAACTCCAACACGGCACTTATTGGTGCTTCAGCGGGGGTAAACGCTGTTCTTATTTTTGTTTGTGCATACCTGCCCAATCAGGAGGTTCGAGTTATTTTCTTTAATATCAAATTGTGGTATATCGGTGCTGCTTTGGTAATTAAAGATTTGGTCTTGATTGGTATGGGAGAGAACATCGGTGGAGGTATGGCTCATATAGGAGGTGCTTTTTTAGGATATGTATATGCGCGACAATTGTTTAAAGGAAACGATATAGGTTCAGGTTTTGCAAACCTTAGAAATACGATTGCCAATCTTTTTAAACCTAAAGAAAAAAAGGCTCCCCTAAAGACGGTATACAAGAAAAAAAACACAACAAGCAATAAGACAGATTACGATAGACAGACCAAACAACGTAAAATAGACACAATTTTAGATAAAATCAGTAAATCTGGTTATGAGAGTTTGTCCAAAGATGAAAAAGATTTTTTGTTTAAAGCTGGTAAGGAAGACTGATACGTGAAAAAATCTATTTCTACATTTGACAGGGTGGTCTTTGTGATCAATATAGTTATTGCGTCCTTGTTGGTGATTACTGGTATCATTTCATTTTTACCATTCCAATTTATCTCTGCTCTTTCCGTACTGAGTTTGTTTGTTCCTTTCCTGTTTGCTTTTAATATATTATTCCTTTTGTATTGGGGTGTCAAACTTAAAAGAAAGTTGTTCTTGTCCTTATTGGCTGTTTTTCTTGGTTATTTGATATTTGGGCCTTTTTATGGTCTTGGAAAGGATAATCTTAAGAAAAGCAAGCCGTCAGATTTAAAAATAATGTCGTACAACGCTCAGGGGTTCAATAAAAATAGGTGGATGAAAAAATCTGGAATAGGGGATAGTATTATCAAATTTATAATTGATGAATATCCGGCTATATTGTGTGTTCAAGAGCATGCAAGAACACGTCACCGTCAATTGAAAAAACAGTACCCTTATAGAAGCGAGACCCCTTATGTTGCCCAAAGATCTATTCAAGCAATATTTTCTAAATTCCCTATAATTAACAGTGGGTCTATGGATTTGCCCGATACGACGAATAATATAATTTACGCGGATATCGTACGCCAAGAAGATACTGTCAGGGTGTATAATATACATTTTCAGTCGTTTAAAATTGTCCCAAGTACTGATAATTTTACGGATGTAGAAAAATCGGAGAGGGTTTATAAAAGGTTGGTCTATACGTTTTCAAAACAGCTGGAACAAGCAAATCTTTTTAAGGAACATTTAAAGAGTAGCCCCTACACCAATATTGTTTGTGGAGATTTTAATAATACGCAATTTTCCAATGTTTATAAGATAGTAAAAGGGGATTTGCAAGATACATTTTTGGAAGAAGGGACGGGTTTTGGAAGAACGTATAAATTATGGAAAATACCCTTCCGCATTGATTATATTATGGCTGACCCAAACTTTGAAGTGCTTTCCCATCAAAACTTTAATGAGCGATGGTCCGACCATTATCCCATAATGGCCACATTGCGTTTGAAATCACATCAATAAACAATCTAATGTATCCGCAAAAATGTGGATGATTGCGGCCAAGCCAATAATCCGAGTTGTTTTAAAGAACGGTAATATACTATACACCAAAATAGCCCAATAGCTGTGTAGCGTATGGAACCCGATACTACAACGATTGGCATCAAAAACAGGGGTGGCCCAAAGATGGTCTATGTCAATCAAGATGCCAGCTAAAAGTACCAAGGTAATTTTTATTCGGTTCTCCTTAAAAAACCAAAAAGCAATTATGATGGGAACTAAAAAATGGATACCGTAGTGAATAAAATGCCTAAACATGTTGTAGATTTAACGATACAGTTTTTAGGTAGCTAATTGCATTTGTCCCTTCGTTAAACAAGAGATCTAATATGCTTAAATTAGAAATGAATCCGTGACGCTCCTCAAAAACTTGGTTATAAGGCTCAAGGCCCCAATTTTTCTCCTTTTTGGCTTCAACCAAAAATCTAGCATCAACATTGTTTTCTGGTGTTAACGCATATTTCTCTGTCATTTGTATTGGAATCTTGACACCAATACAATCGCCGATTATACGAATTGCTTTTAGATTAAAATTATAAAGGGAGTCAGTGGAACATTCGTAAATTGGCTTAATGTCATCTTCATAAAACTCAAAAAATGGAGAGGCCCTGTAGGCAGTTTCTAGAGTTCGCCAATGCTCTTTTTTCCAATTGTATGCATTTTCTATGATTACATCCGCGTACTTTTGCCGTCCTTCTTTTTCACCAACATGTTTTATGGGAATATTGAGCATATGTTTGCCTTTGTCCGTGGCAATATAGCACCTATTTCTATAGGTCTGCTTTTGAAAATTATCATGAGCTTCCCACTCCACATTGTGCTGGGCAATAACTGCGAAGGTAGCAATACTTGGTAAATAAGAAGGATGGAGCAGTATTTTCAAAGAACAATCAAATTAAGGGTTTACGATGTTTTTTTCTTCTTTTTTCTAATGAAATCAAAAATAAACCATGCCGCTACAACTGCCATAAAATACCAAAAGTAAGATACTGGTTCTCCACTTCCACCAACAGTAGTGAAAACACGGTCCCAACGAACCCTCCAATTGGCGATCCCTTGTCTAAAATTGTCAAAGCTCATCCAAAGGAATACAGGTTTGCCAACAATATGATCTTCTGGAACATAACCCCAAGTTCTACTGTCTTCAGAATTGTCACGGTTGTCACCCATCATCCAGTAATAATCTTGTTTAAACGTGTATGAGTTTGCTTCGATTCCGTTGATGAGTACCTTGTCGCCAGTGACCTTTACATCGTTATATTCGTAATCTCGTATAATTTTTTTGTACAATGGAATCGTTTCTGCATTGATTTCTACCGTTGTGCCCGCTTTTGGAATGTAGATAGGTCCAAAATTATCGTTGTTCCAGGGATATAGGTTTGGTTTTTGAGGGAACGTATTTCCACCGTACATTCCTTTTGCGTCTATTGTTTGTATCACCGAATCTATACCTGGATTATTTCTCAGCGAACTAACCATTTCATGGGTTAGGTTGGCCATACGGGAACGTGGTTTCTCCTCGGTCAACGAAAGCCTTAATTGACGAATAACATCGGCCGGGATGCCATTTTCTTGCGTGTAAAGCTCAATTTTACCATCATCCGTGGGTCTACCTCCAGAAATATATGGTGCCAGTGCATTGTACTGGGCTTCGTTGATGTTTGTGGCAATGTACTTTCTAACATAATCAGAAGCATCGACTTCTTCTAAATATCTGCTTGATACGCCATTTTTTGCAAATATTTCGTAAACATACATGGGCTTGGCCCTGTCTGATAACTGAAGTTGTTGCCCATTTATATAAACATATCCATTAATCACTTCTAGCGAATCACCGGGCGTTCCTACGCAGCGTTTTACATAGTTAGACTTTTTGTCTATCGGTTTAATTACAGCTTTTTGTGCCTTAAAGAATTGATACAATGTATCAGCCGGTAAACTAAAGACAACGATGTCATTTTTCTTCACTTTTTCAAAACCGGGTAACCGCATGTAAGGTAATTGCAGTTTATTGATCCAAGAGGTTTTGTAGGTATCGGGATCTACATCGGCCAGGTAGGACCTTGTTTTTAGCACGGGAAGCGTATCATGTACCATTGGTGCGGCCAAAGTGGTCATGGGTACCCTTGCTCCATAATGGAATTTACTTACGAACAAGAAATCACCTACTCTTAAGGTACGTTCAAGCGATCCTGTAGGTATTACATAGGGTTGAATAAAATAAGTATGCACAACAGTAGCTGCAACAATGGCAAAAACAATAGAGCTAACCCATTCGCCCAACCCTGTTTTAGGTTTAAGACTTCTGTCTTCGATGTATGTTACATTTTCGACATAATTGATGTAATAAATATAAAAGCCCAAGGTGAGTATAACCAGCCAGGTATCCAAGAGCGAGGTTTTTCCAAAACTTCTAATGGTTTCCACCCAAACTACAGGAAACATCAATAAATTGATGATGGGTATGAACAATAATATTACCCACCACCCAGGTCTATTGATTATTTTCATCAAAACAATACCATTGTATATAGGAATGGCAGCTTCCCAAGGCTTTCTGCCTGCTTTAACGTAGAGTTTCCATGTTCCCAAAAAATGGATAACTTGTATGATGAGGATAAAAATAATCCACTGTGTACCGTCCATATTAAAAGTTTCTTTGTTAGACTTTATGTCTAAATTGTTGTTACGTTTTTTAGCTTAGGTTTAACACATCTTTCATAGAAAAAACACCCGTTTTTCCGTGAATCCATTCCGATGCGATTACTGCACCTAGGGCAAAACCCTCCCTATTGTGCGCTTCGTGCTTTATCTCGATTGTGTCCACAGAACTTTTATAAGAAATACTGTGGGTACCCGGTACCATACCCTCTCTGATGGATTTAATTGGAATGGTCTTATCTCCGGATTCGTCCAATTTCCAATTTGTATAGGCAGTATTCTCTATTACTCCTTCTGCAAGGGTGATAGCTGTACCACTGGGCGCATCCAATTTTTGGGTATGGTGGATTTCTTCCATGCCCACACTGTATTCTTGTAGCCCAGTCATCATTTTAGCTAGATGTTTATTGAGTTCAAAGAAAATATTTACCCCTAAACTAAAATTGGAGGCATAAATAAATGCGCTCTTGTTATTTTCACAAATGCTAACGGCATCGGAAAATTTTTCTAGCCAACCTGTTGTTCCGCTTATTACGGGTACTCTGTGCTTAAAACAATTTGTAATATTGTCAAAAGCAGCTTCGGGAGTGCTAAAATCAATGGCGACATCAATTGAATCATAATCTACGTTTTGAGTGCTATCGTCAACTCTTGCAACAATTGTGTGACCTCTATCTTGAGCAATCTGCTCTATCATCTTTCCCATTTTGCCATATCCAAACAAACCAATCTTCATACATCAAAATTTAATGACCAATGCCATGCCGTAGTTTGGACTATTGGTCAAAGGGTTTATATCTAAGTAAGGGTTGAAGTCGATAGTAAGATCATCATCGACATTGTATTGTTTTAAATGTGAGTCTACATTGGCATCAATAATGTTCAATGCATATAACGCTATAGAAATAACCAAAGCCAAATCTCTGTCCCTCTGCGTATTTTCCTGAGCTTCTTGAAGCGCATCGGAGGAAACATCTGGGCCACTTCCATCACCATTAATATCATAAAACTCATCATCGGTAAAACCTGCGAGCCTTCTTTTAAATGCGTTCCTTGCTCTACGATATTCAGTGTTGTTATACGAATACACATAAATTCCGGTCCCCAAAGCCCCCCAAACTATAGGAGCCTTCCAATAGCGCTTGTTGTATATCTGCCCCAAACCGGGGAAGATAGCTGAATAAAAAGCTGCTTTACTCGGCGCCAAAGGGTTGATGCTTTTTTTCTTGGAGACTTCTTCAAAGGAAACACCACTATCTTCCATATTCTGTGCAAGGGAATCGACCTCACTTACTTGAGGTTCTTTTGTATCACCTTTCTCTTCTTTTTCTTGAGAAAAGCTAATATGGAACAACAAAAATGCAAATAGCAATAAAAGGGGAGTTTTATTCACCAGTCAACAATTTTTTGATACGCTTGAAATCTTCCTCGGAATGGAAGGGTATCACAATCTTACCTTTCCCATTTTTCGATGCTGTGATGTCAATTTTAGTGGCAAGTCGTTCTTTAAGGGAATCCAAACTATCGGAAACAAATTCAGGTATGTTGTGAGTGCTTTTTTTGTTTTCAGAACCAGCGTTTTGTGGTTCTTTACGGTTTTTTACCAGTTGCTCGGTAGCTCTTACGGACAGGCCTTCGGAAACCACTTTTTCATATATGGCGATTTGATCCTTTTTCTTATCAATATTGATAAGAGCCCTACCATGTCCCATGCTTATAAAACCATCTCGCATTCCCGTTTGAATTATCGGGTCCAATTTGAGCAAACGCAAATAATTGGTGATGGTGGAACGTTTTTTACCAACACGGTCGCTTAATTTTTCTTGGGTAATTTCAATCTCATCTATAAGCCGTTGGTAAGACAATGCGATTTCGATTGGATCAAGGTCTTGTCTTTGAATATTCTCCACCAAAGCCATTTCGAGGGACTCTTGATCATTGGCAATTCTGATGTAGGCCGGAATGGTTTCCAGTCCAACCAACTTGGATGCACGGAACCTCCGTTCACCAGAAACCAACTGGAATTTGTTGAAATCCAATTTCCTGACGGTAATGGGCTGTATAATACCCAATTCTCGAATAGAACTGGCCAGTTCTTCAAGAGCTTCGTCGTTAAAATTGGAACGTGGCTGAAAGGGGTTGACTTCAATAGAATTAACATCCAGTTCTACCACATTGCCGATTACCTGATCTGCATTTTTATCGGAAACAGATTTAATATCATTTTCCGGATCTTTTAAAAGTGCTGATAGACCTCTTCCCAGTGCCTGTTTTTTAGTTGCTTTCGCCATTTAAACTTTCTCCTTGTTTTTTTTCAAAATTTCGTTGGCCAAATTCAGATAATTGGAAGCTCCTTTACTGCTGGCATCATATTTTATGATACTTTCGCCATAACTAGGGGCTTCACTCAATCTAACGTTTCTTTGTATAATAGTATCAAAAACCATATCTGCGAAGTGTTTCTTAACTTCTTCCACAACCTGATTGGAGAGGCGTAACCTAGAATCGTACATGGTCAACAACATTCCCTCGATATCCAAATCATTATTGTGTATTTTTTGAACACTCTTTATAGTATTTAATAGTTTGCCAAGTCCTTCCAGAGCAAAATATTCACATTGGATGGGTATCATTACCGAATCGGCCGCAGTCAGTGCGTTCAAAGTCAATAGCCCTAATGATGGAGCACAGTCAATTAGTACAAAATCGTACTTGTCCCCCAAATCCTTGAGGGCTTCTTTCATCATGTATTCCCTATTGTCCTTATCCACCAGTTCAATTTCGATGGCTACAAGGTCTATATGTGATGGAACCAAATCCACGTTTGGAGAATCTGTTGGGATGGTCACCTCGTTGATGCCCATGGTGTGTTCCAAAAGTTGGTAGGTGCCTTTTTCAACCGAGTCAACATCAACACCCAAACCAGATGTTGCATTAGCTTGAGGGTCGGCATCAATCAGTAACACCTTTTTTTCCAAAACACCCAAGGATGCTGCAAGGTTAACCGTAGTGGTAGTTTTGCCTACACCACCTTTTTGGTTTGCAATAGCAATTATCTTGCCCATTTCATAGTAAGTTAGGTGCTAAAAATACGATTATTTAAGATGCAATAAAATGTAATTTGTTAACAGGAGGTGAATAATAGGGGCAACTTACGTTAAAGAGCGTTAAATTTTTGTATCTACACTGTGTAAGTGCTCTAATCCAACAAAATATTGAGTATTTCTGTGGCCGCATCGGCTATTTTGGTTCCTGGACCATAAACCGCAACGGCCCCATTACTGAGCAGATGTTCATAATCTTGCTTTGGAATTACGCCACCAACAATTACCATAATATCCTCCCTACCATATTTTTTCAGTTCTTGAACTACTTCGGGAACCAAGGTTTTGTGTCCTCCTGCAAGTGAAGAAACTCCTAAAACATGGACGTCGTTTTCCACCGCCTGTTTGGCAACTTCGGTAGGTGTTTGGAACAATGGTCCAATATCTACATCAAAACCAAGATCTGCATAGCCTGTAGCGACCACTTTGGCGCCACGGTCATGCCCGTCTTGTCCCATTTTAGCAATCATTATGCGAGGCCTTCGCCCTTCTTGCTTGGCAAACTTGTCCGCTAATTTTTGGGCATTTTCAAAGCTTTCGTCGTTCTTTATTTCTTTTGAATACACTCCGGTAAAGGATTGAATTTTTGCTCTATATCGTCCAAATGCGGTTTCCATGGCGTCACTAATCTCGCCCAGGGTGGCACGCTGTTTGGCAGCTTCTACCGCTAAAGCTAACAAATTTCCACGCTCGGAGTCGTTTTCTGTGGCTTTTTTGGCGGTAATACGAATTTTTTCAAGTGCTTTTTCCACTGCTTTGGAATCTCTGGTGCTGCGGATTTGAGCTAGGCGTTCCATTTGTTGTTTACGAACCTTAGCATTGTCCACTTCCAAAATTTGAAGGTCATCCTCGTTGTCTAATCTATATTTGTTGACCCCTACAATAACGTCCTGACCGCTATCTATACGTGCCTGTTTTTTGGCAGCGGCCTCTTCAATGCGCATTTTTGGGATGCCTTTTTCGATGGCTTTGGTCATTCCGCCCAATTTTTCCACTTCTTGGATTAATTCCCAAGCATGTTCGGCAATCTCGTGAGTCAATTTTTCCACAACATGACTTCCGGCCCAAGGATCTACTGTTTTGGTAATATGGGTTTCCTGTTGTAAGTAAATTTGGGTATTACGGGCTATCCTTGCTGAGAAATCGGTGGGTAGGGCAATGGCTTCATCCAATGCATTGGTATGGAGGCTTTGGGTGCCTCCAAAAGCTGCGGCCATTGCCTCAATGGTAGTTCTGGCCACATTGTTAAAAGGGTCTTGCTCCGTTAGGCTCCATCCACTAGTTTGGCTGTGGGTACGGAGCATCAATGATTTTTGATTTGTTGGATTGAATTGACCGACCAATTTGGCCCAGAGCATTCGTCCTGCCCGCATTTTTGCAATTTCGGTAAAATGGTTCATGCCAATACCCCAGAAAAATGAGAGCCTTGGGGCAAATTCATCAATTTTTAAACCTGCTTTTATTCCGGTACGGATGTATTCAATGCCATCGGCCAAGGTGTATGCCAGTTCCATGGCTGCCGGAGCTCCTGCTTCGTGCATATGGTATCCAGAAATACTGATACTGTTGAATCTTGGCATGTTCTTACTGGTAAACTCAAAAATATCAGCAACAATTTGCATGGAAGGCGTAGGTGGGTAGATGTAGGTGTTCCGCACCATAAATTCCTTTAATATATCATTTTGGATGGTTCCTGAAAGTTGATCCATGGAAACACCTTGCTCCAGTCCTGCTACGATATAAAATGCCATAATCGGGATAACGGCTCCGTTCATGGTCATGGAGACAGACATTTTATCCAAAGGGATGCCATCGAACAGAATTTTCATATCCTCAATGGAGTCTATGGCGACGCCGGCCTTGCCCACATCTCCTACCACACGGTCGTTGTCGGAGTCGTAACCACGATGGGTGGGGAGGTCAAATGCCACGGAAAGTCCTTTTTGCCCCGCTTCTAGGTTTCTTCGGTAAAACGCATTGCTTTCCTCTGCAGTGGAAAAGCCAGCATATTGGCGAATAGTCCAAGGCCTGCGAACATACATGGTAGCGTATGGACCTCGTAAAAATGGTGAAATCCCAGCCGCAAAATTTTCATGTCCGTAAACGGTTGTAGCTTTACCTGAACTAGTAGCCAATTCCAGATGCTGAAGGTTTTTTCTACTCATCATTCAATCGTTTTTGTTCGGAGGTTTCGGCCAATCTTTTTTCAATTATGGGTTCAATGATCGTTTTTCTAGCTTTGGTCTTTACAAAAGGATAGAGTTCTAGGTCTTCCTTCATCCGATCTTGTGGGTTCTGATAGGTATTGGTTCCAAGAGAAATTATCTTCCCTTCATCAAAAAGCTGTTGTTCCTTTTCGGCACTTTCCTTGATTTTTCGTTGAACCATACCTTTTTTAAGACTGTCCAAAAAACCACCGGCTTTTTCAATCTGTTTAAAAAGCACCAAAGCTTTTTCTGCAAGTTGCTTGGTGATTGATTCAATATAATAGGCACCATCAGCAATTTGTGATGCTTCGGTAAAATGTCCCTCTTCTTTTAATAATAAGAGTTGGTTTCGAGCTATGCGTTCCCCAAAAGGATTGTCTTTGTGATAAATTGCGTCGTAAGGTAAATTACAGATTGTATCGGCCCCTCCTAATACTGCGGACATTGATTCTGATGTGGTCCGCAGCAAATTTACATTGTAATCGTACAAGGTTTTATTTCGTTTGGAAGGCACCGCTAGGATATTGCATTCACTTTTGATACCATATTCGGATGCTAGACTCTTCCATAGCCACCGTAACGCTTTTATTTTTGCTATTTCAAAGAAATAGTTGCTTCCAACGGCTACTTTAAAAGTGACCGCTGACAACTTTTCGATGCCACTCGAGGTAATATGATTTACATATTCGTTCGCGTGTGCCAAACCGTATGCCAATTGTTGTACCATATTGGCACCTGAATTTTGATATAGTGTGGTATCTACCCCAATTACCGGAATTTTCGAATTGCTCAAGGAGCATATTTCAGTAAATAGTTGATGGTCTTTGTCAAGGTTATGGTACCAATTGCCATCTTTGGCCAAGTGACCAATAATATCAATGTTCAAATGTGCTTTTGCATTGTTGTCTTTTAGAAGGGAAACCAGTTTTTGGATGGGCTCCAAGGCTAAAAAAGCAAAATTGAAATGAACTTCAGTGCTTTCCAAATTAAGACCAGATAACAACGCTTCAAAATCGGTATCTTCGTTTGGAATGACAAAAATTAAACTTTCCCCACCTTTTTCCACTACATCCAAAGCTTTGGTATTCGCTTTTTTGGTGTCACCAACATAAATGGATTGCCCTACTGACCACTTATGTCCTTTGTTAAGTGAAAAGGGAGGTATGTTCTCAATATCTTCGTTATTATAAAAAGGTTTTATGGTAATACCCTCCAAAGACTCCCAAACCAAGGTTTCGTTGTAGTCCGCACCCTTGAGATCAAACTGGATTTTTTGTTTCCACTGTTTGGCGGAAACTTCAGAAAATTCTTGAAAAAGACCAGTGTTATTCATCTTGTTTGTGCTTTAAACTATCTTCATATTCAATTAGGAAAATTTCTTCATTGTCCTTTTTCATGAAATATTTTTCACGAGCGAGTTTTTCCAGTTCATTTCCATCGGACATTTTTTTAAGTATTTCCTTGTCCTTGGCAATTTCATTTTTTAGAAATTCTTTTTCTTTTTCCAACTTATCGATTTCATTCTCCAGTTCCAAATGAATCATAAAAGAATTAGTGTCAAAAAAGGCCATCCAGATCACAAAAATAGTCAGCACCAAAATATAGGTGTTGGTCATGATCTTGAACCATTTCTTTTTTCTCAACGTTTTTAGACCCATGTTACGAAAGGTTATTGTTGATAATTGTTCTAACAACGTCCACGGCAACCGTATTGTAACGGTTATTTGGAATAATGATGTCTGCAAACTCTTTCGAGGGCTCAATAAATTGAAGGTGCATCGGTTTTACTGCAGTCTGGTACCTGGTGAGTACTTTGTCCAGGTCATGACCACGTTCCTTGGTGTCGCGTTGCAACCTTCTGATCAAACGTTCGTCTGAATCTGCATGTACGAATATTTTAATATCGAACATATCTCGCAATATTGGGTTGCTCAACACCAAAATACCCTCTACGATCATCACCTTTCGAGGATGGGTGGGGATTGTTTCTTCCATTCGTGTTTCTTCCACGAAGGAATAGATCGGAGTATCTATGGTTTTTCCCTGTCTTAACAGTTCAATATGTTGAATCAATAGATCAAAATCGATTGAGTTCGGATGGTCAAAATTTACCAAAGCTCTTTCTTCCTTGCTCATGTGAGAAAGGTCGTTGTAGTAAGAATCTTGTGAGATTACCCCCACCTCATCTTGGGGCAACTGCTCCACAATTTGGTTTACCACCGTTGTTTTACCGCACCCTGTACCTCCTGCAATCCCTAAGATCAACATAGTTTAAAATTTGTCATCAAAAATAAACAAATGAATTGGATACCCTAGTTGTCCAAAACACTACATAATTAGCGATTACCAGTAAATCAATTAATGATGATCGTCATAATTAATACTTCTCAATACACATAGCTTTGTATGGTTTTTAATGCATTAACCTTTATATTTATCAAGCTAATCAATGGAAATTTCAATTTATGAATGATTCATATTCGGTCAAGGTTGGGAGTGATTTTGACTTTAAACTTTCCAAGGACGACATAACTTTTCTGGATTTGATCAAAACAGGTGATCAAACTTTTCATTTGCTGAAGGATGGTGTGTCATATCATATTGCGATTCTGGATTCTGATTTCAACAAGGGCACTTATACTTTAAGTGTCAACGGAAGTGAATACCAAACTACGATTCAGACCCCAGTGGATGAACTTATCGAAAAAATGGGTTTTGCATCCAATGGAAGCAAAAATATAGACTCCATTACCGCACCTATGCCAGGATTGATCTTGGACATTTTGGTGGAAGAAGGACAAGAGGTGACTGAAGAAGATCAATTGGTGATTTTGGAAGCTATGAAAATGGAAAATATTATTACCTCTCCGCGAAACGGGCTAATCAAAAAGATTGGAGTGTCAAAAGGCGATACCGTTGATAAGAAACAATTGTTGATTGAATTTCAATAGAACAATATGAAAAAAGTATTGATTGCCAATCGAGGCGAAATTGCGATTAGAGTAATGAAAACCGCAAAAAAAATGGGCATTAGAACTGTGGCCGTATTCTCGGTTGCAGACAGGAATGCCCCACATGTGCAATTTGCGGATGAAGCCGTTTGCATAGGTGAAGCACCCTCTAGCCAATCGTATTTGCGCGGAGATAAAATAATAGAGATTGCCAAAAAACTCCACGTGGACGGTATTCATCCAGGATATGGGTTTTTAAGTGAAAACGCGGATTTTGCTGAAGCGGTGGAGAAAAGCGGTATTACGTTTATTGGTCCAAAGTCCAAGGCTATTCGGATCATGGGAAGCAAATTGGCAGCTAAGGAAGCAGTGAAAGCATACGATATTCCGATGGTTCCAGGGATTGATGAAGCCATTACCGACGTTGGCAAAGCCCATGAGATTGCCAGTGAAGTGGGTTACCCTGTATTAATCAAGGCCTCTGCTGGGGGTGGAGGCAAAGGTATGCGGGTAGTGGAAAAAGAGGAAGACCTGGAATCTGGAATGAAGCGCGCCATAAGCGAAGCAACCTCAGCTTTTGGTGATGGCTCGGTATTCGTAGAAAAATATGTGGCATCACCAAGGCATATTGAAGTACAGGTGATGGCCGATACCCATGGAAACGTGCTCCATTTTTTTGAACGGGAATGCAGTGTTCAAAGACGTCACCAAAAAGTAGTGGAAGAGGCACCTTCCGCTATTTTAACCCCTGAATTACGTGAGGAAATGGGAATTGCGGCCTGCAAAGTGGCCAAATCTTGTGATTATATTGGTGCTGGTACAGTTGAGTTTTTGATGGATGCCGACCATAATTTTTATTTTCTGGAAATGAACACCCGTTTACAGGTGGAGCATCCCGTTACTGAATTGATTACAGGCGTGGATCTTGTTGAATTGCAGATTAAAGTGGCCAGAGGCGAAGAACTTCCCATGAAGCAGGAGGATCTAAAGATTCAAGGGCACGCTGTGGAGCTTCGAGTGTATGCCGAAGATCCATTGAACGATTTTTTGCCCAGCGTGGGTAACTTGGAAACGTATCAATTGCCCGTTGGTGAAGGTATTAGGGTGGACAATGGTTTTGAAGAAGGAATGGATATTCCCATTTATTATGATCCAATGTTGTCCAAACTCATTACCTATGGTAAAACGCGAGAAGAGGCCATCGAACTAATGTTGGATGCCATTCAAAATTATAAAATAAAAGGGGTGAGGACCACATTGCCTTTTGGAAGTTTTGTGTTTGCTCATGAAGCTTTCCGGTCTGGAAATTTTGATACCCATTTTGTGAAAAATTATTATTCGCCAGAGAAAATCAAGGAACAAACGGCCAAAGAAGCTGAAGTTGCAGGCTTGATTGCACTTTATCAATTTCTTGAAGACAAAAAAATAGTACGATTACCTTCAAATTGAATCCTATGGATCCCAAAATAAAAGTATTACAAGAAAAAATAGCACTTGCCCATTTGGGCGGTGGGGAAAAACGTATTGAAAAGCAGCACCAAAAGAAAAAATTAACAGCACGCGAAAGAATACTATATTTTTTGGATGAAGGTTCATTCGAGGAAATGGGTATTCTAGTGACCCATCGCACTACAGATTTCGGTATGGATAAGGAAATGTATTATGGTGATGGTGTGGTAACGGGTTATGGTACGGTGAACGGACGTTTGGTATATGTCTACGCGCAGGATTTTACTGTTTTTGGAGGAGCACTTTCCGAGACCCATGCTGAAAAAATTTGCAAGGTGATGGACTTGGCCATGAAGGTAGGGGCTCCCATAATTGGTCTAAATGATTCTGGAGGGGCACGTATTCAAGAAGGAGTAAGGTCTTTGGGAGGGTATGCCGATATTTTTTATCGAAACGTGCAAGCTTCGGGTGTAATTCCTCAAATATCAGCTATCATGGGACCTTGTGCCGGGGGAGCAGTTTACTCGCCTGCCATGACGGACTTTACCATAATGGTAGAGGAAACCAGTTATATGTTCGTAACCGGACCCAACGTAGTGAAAACTGTAACCAACGAAACCGTGACATCGGAAGAGTTGGGAGGAGCGAGCACCCATGCTGTGAAATCCGGGGTGGCCCATAGAACCTCGGCCAATGATGCTACTTGTTTGGACGATATTCGAAACTTGTTGAACTATCTACCTCAAAACAATAAGGAAACCGCACCTTTGTTGCCCTATAAACTTGCTGATGAAACCAGAGAGGAACTGTCCGGTATTGTTCCCGACAATCCAAACAAACCTTATGATATGCACAATGTCATCAATGGTATTATTGATGCAGGTTCATTTTACGAAATCCATAAGGATTATGCCGAAAACATTATTACAGGTTTTGCTCGTTTGGGAGGTAGGAGTATAGGTGTTATAGCTAACCAACCGATGTTTCTTGCTGGAGTGTTGGATGTACAAAGTTCAAGAAAAGCAGCCCGATTTACCCGTTTTTGCGATTCGTTTAATGTTCCATTGCTGGTTTTGGTTGATGTGCCAGGGTTTTTGCCGGGAACTGATCAAGAATGGAGTGGTATTATTATGCACGGTGCAAAATTGCTATATGCGCTCAGTGAAGCTACAGTGCCAAGGGTAACCGTGATTACTCGAAAGGCCTATGGCGGTGCGTATGATGTGATGAATTCCAAGCATATTGGTGCGGACTTTAATTATGCATGGCCAAGTGCTGAAATCGCGGTAATGGGTGCCAAAGGGGCCAGTGAGATTATATTTAGACGAGAAATTGCGGCATCAGATAATCCAGATGCTAAATTGAAGGAGAAAGAAGCAGAGTATGCGGACAAGTTTGCCAATCCATATCGTGCAGCCCAGCGTGGATTTATTGATGAGGTAATTCTTCCAAAGAATACACGGAGCAAACTGTTGAAGACCTTTGCAATGTTGGAGAAAAAAGAAGTACAGACTCCTTGGAAAAAACATGGCAATATTCCGTTGTGATGGTATGTAAGTACATTTGGAAAGTTTATTTAATCACAATAATCTATCCCTGTTTTAAACATAACATTAAACCTTTCATAAAAGCTTTACCGATCCGTTGGGTATGCCTAATTTTGCCGGATGCAAAAAACAAATCAAAAACCCAATTTTGAATTTGTGGCCATGATGGCCGCCTTAATGTCCATAGTTGCCTTGGCTATAGATGCTATCTTGCCCGCTATCTCTAATATTGGGCAAGCTATCAATAGCACGGATTCAAGGGATAATCAATTGTTGGTTACCATGATTTTTTTGGGTCTTGGTGTTGGTCAATTGTTCTTTGGCCCAATATCGGATAGTTTTGGAAGGAAACCAGTGGTATATGTAGGTTTTTCTATTTTTTTAATGGCAAGTGTGATTTGTTTGTATGCATCATCGTTGGAAATAATGGTGGTTGGAAGAATTTTGCAGGGAATAGGGCTTTCCGCACCTCGCACCATCTCCATTTCCATTATTCGAGATACGTATAAAGGTGATTATATGGCCAAAATAATGTCTTTTGTAGTGGCATTTTTTATTCTAGTTCCAGTTGTGGCGCCTGCCATAGGAAAATTGATTTTGGATGCAGCTGGTTGGAAGGCCATTTTTTATGTACAAATGTTTTTTGTTCTTATCGTGGCAGCCTGGTTTTGGAAAAGGCAGAAAGAAACGCTTCATCCAGAATATAAAATCCGGTTTACTAGACACGTATTTGTTGATGGTTTAAAGGAATTTGTAAAATACAAAGAGACGGTTGCGTTTACATTGACATCAGGAATGGTTACAGGAGCATTTTTAGTTTATTTGAGTTCTGCTCAACATATTTTCGAAGACCAATACGCCCTAAAAGAAATGTTTCCCTACATCTTTGCAGGACTTGCGGTTTCAATAGGACTTTCCACATTTTTGAACGGAACTTTGGTAATGCGTTTTGGAATGCGAAAACTGTCTTTAATGGCTACTATTGTGTTTTGTTTGGTGGCCGTGACATACTCCATTCTGTTCTTGGATGCTCCCAATCCGAGCATTTATGTTTTAGTAGGATTTTTATCCGTACAGTTTTTCTGTCTAGGCTTTATGTGGGGGAATTTTCGCTCTATTGCCATGGAGCCCATTGGCCATATTGCAGGAATCGGAGCAGCCATTAACGGGTTTGTATCAACATTGCTATCCATACCTATTGCAACTTTTATTGGTGAGTTTGTAAAAGATAGTGTTTGGCCCTTATTTGCAGGATTGGCAATTTGTGGTCTTTGTGCATTGGCTATTTTTCTTTTGGTAAATAAACCCAAAAGAAAGCGAGTGGTTACGACTTAAGTTACTTCTGGAAAAAAAACTTCACCACTACAGGAATCTGATGTTGCACCAGTAACTGATTTTAGTACATTGTTTTTCCCTTCCAATCGGAGCACGCCCATTAACGCAAAAACGAGTGCTTCTTTATAGGCGACCAATGTTTTATTGGGAATTGTAACCTCAATACTAGAGCCTAATTTAGTTAGAAGCGTATCCATAAAAAACTGATTTAGTGCACCACCTCCAGTAACCAAGAGTTTACTGTTGGATTTACTTTTGTTTTTATACTGGTGCACTGAAATAGCAATTTGCTCACAGTTATGATGAATAAATGTATGTAATAGGTCTTCGTTTGGAATTTTGGCAGCCTTAATTAAAGGAGTAATTTCTGAAGTGAACCATTCATAACCCGTGGATTTAGGGTGGGGCAGTTGGTAATACTCCAAGCTATTCAATTTAGTAAATAAATTATGATCTAATTTTCCCGAGCGGGCTAATTTTCCATTGTTATCATAGGGCAATCCCATTTTATGGGTGATATAATTAAGGGGCATATTGGCCAACCCAATGTCATAAGCAATGCGTTCACCATTCTTATCAAACGAAATATTGCTGATTCCTCCCAAATTCAAACAAAAATCATACTCATGGAACAGAAGTTTGTCACCAATAGGCACCAAAGGCGCTCCTTGTCCCTTTAGGGATACATCTTTGGTCCTGAAGTCGCACACCACTTGCTTGCCCGAAGTATTTGCTAGAAGTTGCCCATCTCCTAGCTGAAAGGTGACCCCATCAACCGGTCTATGATGGGAGGTGTGTCCATGGCTTGCTATAAAATCAACGTCCTCTCCCAATTCTTCCAAAAAGTTCTTGGTTTGTTGTCCCAACCAAATACCATAATCTTTGTGGAGTAGCGCATGCTGTTCTTCGGAAAGATGAATCGCATTTTTAAGATGTTCCCTCATTTCATCGGAATAGTTGATTTCCGAAGTGTTTTTAATAGAGAACTTCCATTGGCCGTTTTCTTCACAAAAATGGCAATAGGCCATGTCCAACCCATCCAAAGAGGTTCCGGACATAAGACCCAAGACTTTAAAATGTTTCATAGTGGTGCTCCATAAAAGTTAAAGATTTTCCTTTAATTTTCGGATTCGACCATAACTTTGCTCAATTCTTTTTTCTGAAATCTTACCTGTTTTGACCAATTTTAGAATATGGTCAATCGCTTTTTTTCCAATTTCTGGATCAAACGGAATTTCTTCGCAATTATTTTCATCATCGGGACATGGCGCTGCATTGTTGGAGAACAGTAGAACGTCTACCCCTGCATTGATTGCTTTCTCAATGGCTGTTTCAAAATCATAAAAATTTGAAATGGCTCGCATTTGCATATCGTCTGAAATAATGACCCCATTGAATCCAAAGTTCTTACGGAGTAAGCTGTCAATTATCTTGGGAGATAGGGTAGAGGGAAGGGTGTCAAGCTTTTCGTTAAATACGTGCGATGTCATAATGACCTCAAGCAAACCTTCATCCACAAGCGTTTTATAGGGTGTTAATTCAGATTTGTCCCAAGTTTGGGTTACATCAGCCATCCCTCTGTGGGTGTCGTTTTTGGAGCTACCATGACCGGGAAAATGTTTGGGAACACATAAAACACCCTGATTTATATGCTCTTCAATAAAAATTCTACTGTTGTCTATCACAATTCCCACCGAATCCGAAAAGCTTCTTTCTCTCATTCCAATGATTGGGTTTTCCGGATTGATGTTGATGTCCATTACAGGCCCAAAATTCATGTTGATGCCAAGGGATGCCAATTCCTCGGCCATTTTTTTTGCCCAAGATTTGGTTGAATCAGGTTTGTTCAGCTGACCAATAACTTGATGTGATTCATGATGTTGAAAACCATTTTCTGAACTTAGTCGGGTAACCAACCCTCCTTCTTCATCAATGGATATCAATAATTTTGTAGAATCTATCGCTTGCAGATCTTGGTTCAGTTTTTTGAGCTGTGAAGGCGAGGTAACATTTCTTTCCAGGTTTTCCCTGGATGGAAGATCCCTGCTGTAAAGCACCACACCACCAATATGATGATCACCGATCATTTTATAAATGGCGTCATTTTTATTGATGGCAGTTCCTCTAAACCCTACCATAATCATTTGTCCAACCTTTTCTTCCAGCGATATTGTCTCCCCGGTCTTTTTCTCTTTCTTATGAGAGCATGAGGTGAGCAGAATTGGCAAGCTGATGCATATGATGGTACTTAACTTGAGTAATTTCATAATGATTTGGATTGGCCCAAAAAATGGTTCCGTCTATACGAATATAGTAGGTTTTATGCGAAATGATATCGCACAAAGCCTTCCATGGCCTCGTACTCTGCCATTCCAAGTTCATTATATCTGTTTGCTGTGTCCTTGTTTCTTTGTTCGGCACGTTGCCAAAATTCGCGATCATCATTTCCTGGGAACATAGCGCTGTCCTTTTGTGATTGGTGCTTGAATATAGCATTGATTTTTCGAGCCATATCTTTGGGTCCAATGGGTACGGCCATTTCAATATCGGCAATATCCCATTCCTGCCAAGCGCCCCTGTACAACCATACATAGCAGTTTTTTAACCAATCCACCCTGTCTTCCTTCAATTTTTCGAGTGCTTTGAATATTATTTGAAGGCACACCCTGTGCGTGCCATGAGGGTCGGATAAATCCCCGGCTGCAAAAATTTGATGCGGTTTTACTTCGTTGAGTAGGTCGTAAGTGATCTGAACATCTTCATCGGAAATAGGTTTTTTTCTTACTGTTCCTGTTTCATAAAACGGTAGGTTCAAGAAATGGGCATTATCTTCGGATACTCCACAATATCTGCATGCCGCTAAAGCTTCTCCTTTTCTGATAAGACTTTTAAATTGCTGTACTTCCAGATTGTCCAAATCTCCAGGTTTTTTATTGGCTAAAAACTGGCGTACTTCTTTGGTTCTCTTTTGGAACTCCTTATTATCTTTTTGAACATCGGAAGCAAAATCCATAAATCGTATCACCTCATCATCAAAGACCGATATGCTTCCCGAAGTTTGATAGGCAATGTGAACTTTGTGTCCTTGATCCACCAATCGTAATAAAGTGCCTCCCATAGAAATGACATCATCATCGGGGTGGGGACTAAAAATCAATGATGTTTTTGGGTGGGGTTCTGCTCTTTCCGGCCTTTGGCTATCATCTGCATTAGGCTTTCCACCCGGCCAACCAGTTATAGTGTGTTGTAAATGATTGAACACTTTGAGGTTGATTTGTTCTGCGGAACCAATTTCTGCAATGAGGTTACCCATTCCAAATTCGTTGTAATCTTCATTGGTCAATTTAAGAATGGCTTTACCAAGTTTTTCTGACAACCAAATAGTAGCGGTTTTAATCAACCTATCGTTCCATTCACATTCTGTTGCCAACCAAGGGGTTTTAATCCGGGTCAGTGAAGAAGCTGCAGCTTTGTCCAGTATAAAAGTGCAATTTTCGTGGTGTTGGAGAAAAGTAGCGGGCACAGACTCTTTTATTGCCCCTTCAACAGCTTGTTGTACAATACTCGATTTTCCTTCTCCCCAGGCCATAAGTATCACTTTACGGGCGTTCATTATAGTGCCCACTCCCATGGTAATGGCTCTTTTGGGAACATTTTCCTCTCCAAAGAAATCGCTTGAAGCATCTAATCTGGTAACACTATCTAAACGAATTAAACGCGTTTTACTATTCAATGTGGAACCCGGCTCGTTAAAACCAATATGTCCGGTTCTTCCAATGCCTAGAATTTGGATATCTATGCCACCTACATTTTTTATCTTTTCTTCATAATCTTCACAATATTTTCTCACTTCATCCATGGAGAGGCTTCCATCCGGAATGTGGATGTTGTATGGTTCAATATCAATATGATTGAACAAGTGTTCATTCATGAATTTTACATAGCTATGGATAGAATCCGGTTCCATTGGAAAGTATTCGTCCAAATTGAAGGTGACCACATTTTTAAAGCTCAATCTTCCTTCCTTGTAAAATTGGACTAAATAATCATACACTTTAATAGGGGTGGATCCTGTCGCAAGTCCAAGAACAGCTTTTTTTCCCTGATCTTGTTTTTGTTTGATTAGACTGGCGATTTCATTGGCCACGTACCATGATGCCTGTGGAGAGTCCTGATATATTTGGGTATTGATTTTTTCAAACTTTACAGTTTCATAATCCACAGGTTCTATTTTTATATTGTTATCCGCTATTTCTTGCATTATTTAATGATGTAAGTTGATTTTTGGATGTAAATATATTAATAAACCGCATTAAACTGCAACAATTATGCTGTTTATTGCAGTGTTTAAGAAAATATAACATTGTTTTAAAGCAACCAGTATTTTCTGGAATTGTTTTCTACTTTTGAATTTAAATGAAACTGATTTCTAATGTTAAAGGAAGAAAGGCAACACGCCATAGTAAATGAGGTGGAATTGCATAATAGGGTCTTGCTAACGGATTTAGCGGAGAAACTGGATGTTTCCATTGATACAGTGAGGCGTGATGTAAAAGAGCTTGATGCAGAAAATCTGCTGGTCAAAGTACATGGAGGGGCAGTTTCGTTGGGCTTTGCGAATCATAGTCCCCAACGAAGTAATGTATATGCCCAGGACAAAAAAATGGTCATTGCTAAAAAGGCCATGACCCTTCTTAAGATGAATAGTGTTATTTTGATTGATGGAGGTACAACTTGCTTGGAATTAGCTAGATTATTGCCCCAAAATATAAAACTCACGTGTTTTACCTTGAGTTTACCAGTGGCCATGGAGTTGCTGGGCAAACCCAATATAGAAACCATATTTATTGGAGGAACACTTTCAAGGGATTCCCAGATTTCTATGGGATCCAGTGCTATCCACGCTTTGTCACAAATAAAAGTGGATTATAGTTTTATAGGAACAGGCTATGTGGATGTTGAGTTTGGGTTGACAGAATTCGACTGGGATATTGTGCAGACAAAAAAAGCTGTCATAAATGCATCAAAGAAGACGGTGCTTCTATCTATTTCTGAAAAACTAGGTTCCCAACATCGTTTTAAAACATGTGATTTGAATGTAATAAATACCATGGTTACAGAGTTGGAGCCATGGGATGAAAAACTCGATGCATTTAAAAAATTGAACATACATATATTATAATATAGTGGCAGAAAAAAGGATTAAGATTACGGAGGAACCATCTAATTATGATAGATTGGATGAAATGGATACTTTGGAAATTGTAGCCAATATTAATAATGAAGATAAAAAAATTGCGGATGCAGTTGAGTTGGTTTTGCCCCAAGTGGCCCAGGTAGTGGATGAAACAGCAAAACGTTTTGAAAAAGACGGTAGATTATTTTACATCGGTGCCGGTACCAGTGGTAGATTAGGTATACTGGATGCCTCCGAAATACCACCAACTTTCGGTATGCCATATGACAGAGTCATCGGTCTCATTGCAGGAGGAGATCAAGCGATACGGAAAGCCGTGGAATTTGCGGAAGATGACTCCGATCAAGCGTGGAAGGACCTACAGGAATATCAGGTCAATAAAAATGACGTATTGGTGGGTATTGCTGCTTCTGGGAGTACACCGTATGTATTGGGAGGAATCGCTGATGCCAAAGATAACGGGCTTCTTACAGTTGGGATTACCAACAACCCTGGGTCACCTTTGTCGGAAGACGTTGATATTCCCATAGAAATCAATGTAGGACCTGAATTTTTGACCGGAAGCACCCGGATGAAAAGCGGAACTAGTCAAAAATTAGTACTTAATATGATTTCAACAGCTTTGATGATTCGCGTAGGCAGGGTAAAAGGGAATAAGATGGTAAACATGCAATTGAGCAATACCAAATTAGTAGATCGGGGCACGCGCTATATTATGGAAGAACTTGGTCTTACTTATGACGAAGCCCAAAAAATGCTGATAAAGTACGGTTCTGTGAAGTTAGCCATCGATGCGATGAAATAATATAGGTCTTCTAGACTATTTTGGATTTAATCGGTAAATTCCCTTCCCTTCAATACCAACATATATATATCCATCGGGTCCTTGGCGTACATTTCGAATACGCCCCATCCCATCCAGTAATTTTTCACGGTAGACCACTTTATTATTTTTTATTTCCAAGCGCTCCAAATATTGGAAAGCCAATGACCCCACCAATAAGTTACCCTGCCATTTTGGATACTTATCAGAAGTAACAAAGCTCATTCCGGAAGGCGCAATGGATGGTGTCCACTGATAAAGAGGTTGTTCCATTCCGGGTTTGGCAGTTTCATCCGTAATCTTAGTACCACTGTAATTAATACCATAGGTTATAACAGGCCATCCGTAGTTTTTACCTTTTTCTATGGTATTGATTTCATCCCCACCCCTAGGTCCGTGCTCATGTTCCCAAAGAACGCCCGTTTCTGGATGTAAGGTCAATCCTTGAGGATTTCGATGACCATAGCTGTAAATGGCTTTTTTTGCACCAAGCTCATCTACCAATGGGTTGTCAGTTGGAATACTGCCATCATCATGTAAGCGATAAATTTTTCCACCATCCCTCGTAATATCTTGTGGATTAACATCTCTATTGCCTCTATCCCCAATAGAGAAGAATAAAAAACCATTATTGTCAAACTCAAGACGTGATCCAAAATGTTGCCCTCGGGTTGAATTTGGAGTTGCTTTGTATAGTAATTCTTGGTTCACGAGCTTATTATCCGATAGTTTTGCACGCATTATGGTAGTATTTCCACCTTTTTCATCACCTTCCATCGAAGCGTAAGAAAAATAAATCCATCCATTTTCATTATAATCAGGGTGTAGTTCGATATCCATTAAACCACCTTGACCTCGATTGTAAACTTTTGGTGGATTTTCGATTGAAGTTGCCATTCCAGATTTGATGAGTATCAACTTTCCGGACTTTTCAGAAGCTAAAATTACGTTGTCTGGCAAAAAAACCATGCCCCAAGGATTTTGGATATCCTCGAATACAAGTTCTGTTGTAAAATCGAGTGTTTTGGGAAGATTTATGCCCTTGTCGGTGGTTTGGGCGCATGATGTACTAAGCAGTACAACGAAAAAATAAGGTATCAGGAGACTATTTTGCATAATTTTACGTTCAAATAACATATTTAACGGATAAACGACTTTTTTTATGGTCGTGTGATTAAGATAAAGAGAAATTTTATAAGAACAGAAAATTACTATAAAAGAATATTGAGGTCCCAAATCTGAATATTCTACTTAACAAGACTTAACCTATGCTCCCACAAAAAACAAGACATTTGCTATATGTCGTGTTGTTGGTGTTCATATCAATCTTCGGTTCCACGGTATTAGCAAAAACTCATGTAACAAGGATGCTGGTAAACATAGCATCCAATAAAACAGAGGCCAATACAAAACAGGAGGTTCCGGATCCTACCTTCAAAGTAGCATCTAACGAAGATACTGAACTATTCGCAACTACGGCAATGTTTGCTACCATTATAAATGGGGCAAACGAGGAAGTGGTGTGTCCTAATGATGGAAGTACCCTGGCCAAGTTCTTTTTGTGCGGTACAAGTGATGTTAGAACACTCACCTTGAGCCAATCCGGTAGTTTGTATCAATGGCAACAGCTAGACCCAAATTCTTGTGCACCGACTGTTATAGATGATTGTCCTACAATTAATGGTGCCTGTACATGGAATACTGTTGGAGCCGATTCAACCTTTGATTTGTCCACATCAGGAGAATTTAGGGTCCGAGTAGATTCTGGTCAGTATTATTATTTTAAAGCTACACTCAATCCTTTAGACCCACAATTGATCAAAGAAGATATAATTTGTGGCAACCCAGGTAGGGTAGAGGTTACCAATGTTCCCGCCGGATATGAATATAGTTTGAACAGTGCTGCCGGACCATATCAAGATGATCCATTTTTTGACATTACTGCGTCAGGTGACTACCGCGTTTATGTAAGGTTGAAAAATGTTTCCGAGACAGCCTGTATTTTCCCATCCAACGAAGTCACTATTGATGATTTGGAAATCAATGTTGATGTTACTGCAAACGATATTTTATGTAGTGGTGAGTTGGGCAGTATTGATGTTCAAGTTTCCGGTGTTCCCGGTTTTTATACCTACAGACTTGTAAAAGGTGGGGTGACTGTTGATACTTTTGGTCCCAACGGAGCGGATAATTATACTTTTGCCAATGTAAGTACAGGTACGTATAGTATACGAGTAGAAACCAACAGTTGCTCAGAAACCATTACCACCGATATTGATGGAGACCCTATAGTGATTGGAGGAGGAATAAGCCCATTGGCTGTTTCCGCAACGGCATCGGACAGTTTTGGATGTGGTGCTAGTTCGGTAGATGTAAATGTGACCACCAGTGGGGGAACTGCTCCATATAGATTTAGTGTTGATGGAGGTCCTCTTGGTTCAACGTACTTGAGCAACGCAACTTTTTCTGTGTCAACAGCAGGTACTTATAATATTTTGGTCGAGGATGCCAATGGATGTCAACGAACAGCCGCGGTAGCTGTGGAGAATATTCCACCACCCATATTCAACTTTACGGAAGAAGACGCCAATTGTGGAGGTGCCAATAATGGAAGGATTACTGTAAATGTAACCAGTGGATACGGATATGAAATTCTATACAGTGTCGATAATGGCGCAAACTTTCAAATTAGTAATGTTTTCTCAAATTTGGCGCCCGGCAATTACGATGTAGTCTTGCGCTATGAGCAAGATTCCTTTAGCTGTACCACCTCCCCATTGACGGCTACCATAGGTACACCGTCCACAATCACGGCAACAGCATCTCCCGATAGTGCTCCTACTTGTTTGGACGAAAATGGAGGTCAAATTACAATTTCAGGGGTTTCAGGAGGAACTGCACCATACGAATACAGTGTAGGAGCTGGTTTTAGCACAAATCCGGTATTTCCCGGTCTGGGGGTTGGAACCTATACCCCAATGGTTCGAGATGCCAATGGATGTGTAGAGGCACTTTCGGATATTGTATTCAACAATTTGAACAAGCCAACAGATCTCGACTTTAGTATATCAAGTCTGGATTGCATTACTACCACAGCTTCTTTGGATTTGGCCGTAACCGGAGGTTCAGGAACGTACACTTATGAAATAATAGCACCGGCCGCCAGCATTGTAAATAACGGCAGTAGCAATACATTTACAGGTTTGGGATTGGGAACATACACTTTTAGGGTGACTGATGATGAGGGATGTTCTTACGATGAAAATTATGCTATCACAGATATTAGTTCTATCGGAGTACAAGGGCAGCAAACCAAAGTAGTCTCCTGTGTTGGTGATACAGATGGAGAAGGACGATTTTTGGTTGACGGATTCAATACAACCTATAGTTATAGTATAGACGGAGGTCCTGTATCTGCTGGCCAGAGCAGTAGTATTGTGCCTTTGACAGGATTGTCTGCTGGAAGCTACGTGATATCGGTAACCGATGAAGAAACCAACTGTACCGATACGGCAACATTGGTGATAGAGGAGCCTTCAACCGCTTTTGCAATTTCCAGTCTTGATGTTACCGACATGAGCTGTCAAAATGGAAACATTGGAGCAGTACGTATCAATACCGTTGGAGGGTGGGGAGGTAATCGATATACTTTGACCCAGCCCGATGGTTCAACCAGGGGTCCAAAAAATGGAAGTACATTTTCTAACCTATCCCTAGATGGAACCTATCAGGTAAGTGTTACCGATGCGAATGGATGTACGGTAACAGATAGTTTTACCTTAACACGTTTGGATGCGCCAACTTTGACTCTGGATAACGGAGCATCTGATTTTTGTTATGATAACTTCACCGCAGCGACCCTTGTAGTAAATGGAGCAGGTGGCTTGGCACCATATCAGTATCGAATCAATAGCGGCACTTTGGGGGCCAGCAATAGTTTTACTGGACTTACCCCGGGAACATATACCATTGAGGTTGTTGATTCAAATGATTGTAGAGATACGGTAACTGCAACTATAGAGCCTCAAGTAATGGCCAATGCTACAACCATTCAAGAATTGGACTGTGCAGGCCCTCCCGGTCAAATACAAGTGGATATCAGTAATGGATATACATCTTCCGGAAATTATGATATATATGAAGTGAGCATTAATGGTGCTCCATATACTTCAGATAACAACAATATAACTGGAAACTCCTTTGTGTACAGTGTTCCAAATGATGGTTCCATAATTTCAGATACCACCTTCCAGTTTTTGATTACAGATGCTAGAGGGTGTACCACAGAAACAAATACAGTGACCATTACTCCACCAGAAACCATTGCAGGTGCTGCAGTGCCTACCGATACCCAATGTGGGGACAACACAAGTGGGTTAGTGGAGTTGATTCCTGATACAACTTTAGGTGTTCCTCCGTATGAATTCAGTAATGATAATGGAGCAACATTTAGCACACAAAATATATTTTCTGGCTACGGTCCAGGAGCCCATGGTGGATTCATGATTCGAGACAGTAGAGGATGTGTTAGTCCAGCGTATGATGTAACCATAGGAACAAGTGATCCTTTGGACACCACGGTGACACCAACCGATGCCGTTTGTTCTTCAGGGGCTGTAAACGGTTCTATTTCCGCAACTATAACCAATGGTATAGCACCGTTTGATTATATTTTGGTGGATGAATATGGAGGTATGGTCGGTTCATCAACGGGAACAGCCAGTACAACCGCTAATTTCCCTAATCTACCATTGGGTAATTATACCCTTATTACTTCGGATGCCACAGGCTGTGAGGACCGCGATCAAGTGATCATTGACCAAAATCAGTTGGATTTGACCCCTATTGATGCAGAACCTGCTCTTTGTTCCGATACAGCATTCCCATACAGAGTTCAAGCATCGGGAGGAACAGCGCCATACCAATTTAGGTTGGTTGGGGGAGGAGCATTTCAATTGGGAACAGGTGCTGGAAATGATATTTTTGATGTCACAGGATTGGTAGTACCCGGAGTAACCTACTTTGTTGAGGTAATCGATGCCTTGGGTTGTACGTATATTGAAGAAATAGACCCAATCGGTCCAGTTAATCCTGTAGCCGTTACCGCAACATCTTTGGCAGCCTCTTGTAATGTAGCAGGCAGTGGTTCTATTGATTATGAAGTTTCTGGAATCTCAGCAGCTGGTGATTTCACCATCACAGTGCAGAATACAGATGACGGAACAACGGTCGCTACAACAGCCTATACTGGCGAAGCTATCCCGTACAACGGAACCTTGACCGGATTAGCTCCTGGTAACTATCAGATTGTTGTTACCGATGACACCAATGGATGTAGTGGAAGCACCTTGTCATTTATTGATATTAGTTCGGTGTCCATATCCATAGATAATTTTGTAGAGGCCACTTGTAACGTTGGAGCTTTGGTTACCGTAAGAGGTTTTGGTAGCACAGGCCCGTACAACTATGCTTATGTGCCGGCAGGAGACCCTGCGCCGATAACATTCACCTCAGAAACCACCTTTGAGATACCAGGGCCATACCCAGAATTTTATGATTTTTATGTTCAGGATTCTAATGGATGTACTGCACTAACAACACTGGAGGTAACTCAAGAAGCCGGTGTTCCAGACCCTGTAATTGATGTTGTCAACCAATGTACAGCAACCAGCGGGTATCAAATTGATATTGTTTCACCTATTTCAACAGGTTCTGGACTACCAGAGGAAACTTTTCAGTATGATATTGGAAGTGGCTATCAGACAGGAACCAATTTTATTGTACCCAACCCGGGCACCTATATTATAACAGTTAGGGATGGTAATGGATGTACCAATACCGTAACAGCTGAAGTATTTGATTTCTTTGCTATTTCAGCAGATGCTACCTCTTTCCCAACCTGTAATGCAGGAGATGGTGAAATAACAGTAAACACCACTGGAGGTAGTGGTAATTTTGAATACCAACTGAGAGATTCTGCTACATTGACCAATATTGGTCCGGCACAATCGACCAATGTGTTCCTAAGTGTATTACCAGGAGATTATAACATTTTGGTAACCGATTTGGATTCCAACACCACACCATTATGTTCAGATGAAGCTATTGTAAACGTTTCCACGGTAGATACGCCGGTAATCACTGCAACACCAAGTAGTGATGTAACGTGCTTTGGAGCCGACAACGGAACCATTTCCGTAGAGCTACAACCGGGAAGTGATACCGATACCCCAATAAATTACGTATTGTATCAAGGTTCAACCGCAACCATAATTGCAGGACCACAAGGATCGGCAATATTTGATGATTTGCCACCAGATACATATCAAGTTGAAGTAATTTCCGATAGGGGATGCTCCGATCGTTCTGGAGACATCCTCATAGGTGAACCATCCGAGTTGTTGGTCAATGCAGTTAATACAGACTTTAGTTGTAATCCATCCAGTAATCAATTTAGTACGGCCACCATTACCATTTATACTGATGATAATGGAGATGGAACTGGAACAGCTACTGGTTCAGGATCATACACGTATAGTATGAATGATGGTACCCCTCAATTTGACGGTACCAATTTCCAGACAAGCAATACGTTTGAAGTGATTGACAACGGAACGGACCAAACTATAATATTGACAGCAAGGGATCAAAATGGCTGTGAGGAGACTTCAACGGTAACCATAAACACGCCAACAGATATTACCTTTAGTTACAATGTGAACCAAATTACATGTGATGCTACAGGAATAGGAGTAAGCCCAGGATCAATTGATATTATTGTGAATGAAGGCCCCGGAAACTACGAGGTGGAAATTCTGCCATTGGGGTCAGAACCTGCGCGAAGCTCAGGTGGAACCGATACAGTAACTTGGGATATTGCAACTCCCGGAGATTATATTTTTGCCGTAACCGATGTGGGCAGTGGAGGATGTACCTATTTGACCACCACCGTTAATATGCCGGAATATAACAATATTGAGGCTGTTATTGCCGAAGTGGACCCCGTAACCTGTTTTGGTGGAAGTGATGGTTCCATTAGTTTGGAAATAAACAATTATAGTGGGGTATATAATTATGAAGTATTTACCCGGGACAATGCCGGAGTAGAGACATCCACAGGTGTGACCGGTACTTTCGATACCAATGCACCAATAAATTCTCCCGAGATAATTCAAAATGTGCCAGCGGGTAATTTGGTAGTGCGAATTGAGGCATTGGACACACCGTATTGTGACGCAGTAAGCAATGTTACCACAGTTCGTTCACCCGATAGGGCTTTAACGGTTGATGCGATTCAAACATCACCTGTTACCTGTAATGTGCCCGGTTTTGGTGAAATTACAGTAACTGGCGACGGTGGTTGGGGAACCTATGAGTATCAATTGGTAGCTTCGGACGGTACCATTCTGACAGATTACCCGAATACCAATCCTGTTTTTGAAAATTTATCAACCGATACCTATACCGTAAATATTAGGGATTTGGAAGGATGCGAATCCACAATGGATATAAACTTGCCATTGCCTACTCCCATTTCAGCAGATATTCAAATAGTAAGCCCATTGGCCTGTAATAACGATAACGATGCGGTAATAGAAGCTTTTAATGTAGCCGGAGGTCAAGGTGCAGGCAACTATTTGTATCAATTGAACAGAATTACTGATGGCTCCAACAGCGGACTTCAAACTACGGCAACTTTTGCGAATTTATCCGCAGGCGAATACACCATTACTATTTTTGATGGTTGGAACTGTAGTTTTACCACTGTACCAATAGAAATACAAGATCCAGAAATTGTGGTAGCTGAATTGGTTGAGCTCCAACCACCAGGTTGTGGAGACTTGGGTAGAATGCAACTATCGGTGACCAATCCCGAACCTGGAGTGGATTACTTCTATAGAAGATCGGGAACCGCAGATCCATTCTTGCCATTTGGAGTAGGAATTACCAGTATTGAGATTTCGGAAGACATTACCTTAGACCCAGGTCCATTTCAGTACGATGTTCAAAACTCCAATGGATGTCCTTTCGAAAAATCCAATCAAATATCGTTGGATCCAGCAGCACCTTTGGTAATTGCTTTGGATTTGACAAATGCAACCATAAACTGTGCGGGGGAGGCAACAGGAATTATCCGATCGGAAGCTTTTGGTGGAATAGGCAACTATATGTACACCTTGGTCAATTCCAATACACTACCGCCTTCTGCTGCAACGATTGTTCGTCCTGCCCAAAACTCTGGTATATTCAGGGAGTTGAACCCGGGAACGTATTATGTTTATGCTCAGAGTGGAGGTTGCGAGGCAATTTCTGACCCCATCGTTATTGAACCTAAAGACCCGTTGGTATTGGATTATCTGGAAGCAGTTCCAGTGGTTTGTGCAGGCGATATGAATGGACAGATCATAATTGAGGCCAGTGGAGGAACAGGACAAATCAGATATTCCATTTCGGATACCCTGAGCGAATTTTTTGAAGGTGACGACCCGGTTAACCCAAATAGAAAAACCTTTAACGATCTGGCACCTAGAACCTACGATATTATCATTCAAGATGATTTAGGTTGTACCATAACAAGGACTGTGGAGATTACCCAGCCTATGGAATTGGTTGCGGGGGTTGCAGAAACAACACCGGAAACCTGTATGGGAGATGCCGATGGTTCTTTAACACTTAATGTTGCGGGAGGTACTGCTCCGTATTATACCAGTGTAAATTCTGCAGACGATGCCGATTTTGAACAAAACGATAACCTGTTCTTTGAGAATCTTCAGGGTGGTGAAACCTATGTAATATTTGTAAGGGATGCCAATGGCTGCCAGACCAATGTGATTGCTGAAATAGGCATAGGGATAGATATTGTTGCCGAACCTGTTGTGCAATATGGCTGTGAAGGAATATTCCCCAATAGTACAGTAACAGTAAATATCGAAGACGAATCTCAATTATCCAGTCTATTGTTCTCATTGGATGTTGATGATGTTCAGTTGGCGACAAATCAACGAACATTCGGGGATTTATCCGCAGGGGAACATACAGTGTATATTTATCATGCCAATGGATGTGTCACTTTCGTAGAATTTGAAATTGAAGCGTACGAGCCGCTGACATTGGAAGCCATCAAATCAGGTCCTGATGAAGTGACTGCAATTGCCACTGGTGGTTTTGGAGGGTACGAATTCTTCTTCCAAGGAGAACCCTATGGAGAGGAGAACACTTTCAATATTAATGTGGACTCCAATATTAATATAAGGGTTCTTGATCAAAATGGATGTGAAGCCACTTTGGTAATGCCCTTTAATTTTGAGGGAATGCCAGAAATGCCGAATTTCTTTACGCCAGATGGAGATAACCTAAATGATTACTGGTATCCTGGAAACAGGGAGTATTTCCCCTTTATTGATGTAATTATTTATGATAGGTACGGTAGGGTAGTGGCCCGTTTGGACCAAGTTAAAAAGTGGGATGGAACCTACGAGGGAAAACCTCTGCCTACTGGTGATTATTGGTATGTTGTAAATGCCAATGACAATGAAAAACAACAGTTTGTTGGACATTTTACTTTATACCGAGAGTAAATACATTGGTTAAATATGAAAGCATAGGCCCCTATAAAAAGTTTTAATGGTTCCGAGTTAAAATCTCATCAAAATTTCTATTTTTGCAATCCGTTTTCGGGATGTAGCGCAGTCTGGTAGCGTACACGCCTGGGGGGCGTGTGGTCGCAGGTTCAAATCCTGTCATCCCGACGAACCATAATTCATATGGTATCAAGCACTGTCAACTGACTGATTGACAGTGCTTTTTGTTTTTATTGCATTCATTTGATATCATCTAAAACCAGATAAAAGGTGTAGAGTTCGGTGAATGGTTCGGTACGTTCCTTGTGCATAATTTAGCTACAGTTTAACGCTGTTTATGGGTGTTTTGCAAACATGTTTTGTCAAACCCAAAAATTATGTATTATGCGCAATTCCAACACTTTAAAAGTGCTCCTCTTCACACGGAACACTTCCAACAACCCCCAAAAGTTGACCATTTATGCCCGTATCACCGTCAATGGAAAGAGGGCAGAGATCAGTCTGAAACGTTACACATCGGTGAATGAATGGGACGAAAACAAGGGAAGACTCCATGGCCTTACCCACAAGGCCCGTTTGTTGAACAGCTATCTTGATGAGGTCTATGCCCAGATTATGGATACCCACAAGATATTGTTGCGTGAGGAAAAAGTAATCACCGCACAGGCCATTAAGGCTCGTTATCTCGGGCAAGATGAGCACCACAATACCCTCCGAGAGCTTATCCAATATCATAACGATACCCAAAAGAGTGTACTCCGTCCGGGAACGATGAAGAACTATTACAGTACCGAAAAGTACTTATTTCTTTTTTTGGAGTCCAAATACAGACTCTCCGACATCCGATTGAAACAATTGAATTATAAGTTCATTGCCGATTTTGAATACTATTTAGTGAACGGCCCAGAACTCCAAAAGGGAAGAAAATGTACAAATAATGGGGCCATGAAACATTTGGAACGCTTGATGAAAATGGTCAAACTGGGCGTTAAATTGGAGTGGTTGGACAAAGACCCTTTTATTAACTATAAGCTCCGGTTTCATAAATCGGAACGCAGTTATCTGACCGAAAGGGAACTTAGGCTTATAGAAGAGACAAGTTTTACTGGAGTGGGCTATGAGAAGGTGAAGGATATGTTTCTGTTCTCATGTTATACGGGTCTATCCTATGTCGATGTCAGGGAACTTGAAAAGAATCAACTGGTACTTGGTATTGATGGAAAACAATGGGTATATACCAAGAGGGAAAAAACATCGGAAAGTGTAAAATTGCCATTGCTGCCCAAAGCAAAAGAAATCATTGAAAAGTATTGGAATAGTCCTGAGACCGATAAAAAAATGCTCCCTGTGCTCAGTAACCAGAAGACAAACAAGTATCTAAAGGAAATTGCCAAGGCATGTAGTATACATAAAAGTATATCCTTTCATTCTGCCAGACACACTTTTGCTACAACGGTAACACTGTCCAACGGTGTTCCAATCGAAACCGTTTCCAAAATGCTCGGCCATACCAAACTGTCCACTACCCAGATCTATGCAAGGGTACTGGAACATAAGATAGGGGAGGACATGCAAAATCTGATAGAACATATGCAGACCAAAAAATTAGCTGAAGGATGATTAGTCTGTATTTATTCGGTCCCGCTTGCGGGACGAAGGAATAGCAAGAGGATAGCGCGCTAAAGCGACGCTATTGATTCATTTTCCTTCGGAAAAGCCCTATTTATAAGGATTTTCGAAAATTTCTGATTCTAGGAATTACGGCAGTCATTGTTACAAAATTGCTGGGATTTCCAGTAAACACTGAACAGAATTGTAACAATTACCTCGTTTAAACAAGTAAATATGGACGATTTCAAAGCAGTTAGGATAAAGAAAAGAACGCTTTCCAGATTTAAGAGTTTTTCTAAAAAAGTTGGCAAAAGTTATTCCCATACCTTGGATATGGTCATGGACTTTTTTGAGTGGCACGGCTTTTTGCCATCGGAGCGGTTTGAAAAGAGCATTGGTCAGGAGATTGTTAAGAACCGGAAACGGACCGATGCGGTCATTGCCATTATCAGGGACATTGAAAAGAACCAGACCCTGCCCACCATTGGAATGATGCAGGCCCTGTTCAATCAGGAATTGGACAATGAAGAGGAAGAGGATGATTTCCTTGAGGATATGATCGAAAAGAATCCACCAAAGCCATACCCAGTGTTCGAAGGTGAGGTAATGATCCACAAAATCAAGTATGATCGGTTGGAGGAAAAGGCGGCCTCACTTCAAATGGATTTAAAGGACGTCCTTGAAAAGGTCAAAGTGGTCAAGAGCAGTTTTGGAAAGAGTTATCTGAAGCTTGAAATAACCGAAGGGAGATTAGAAAGATATAAGCTTGAAGCCAACAGACCATTGGATTACCTCAAAGGATGAGAAGAATGTATCCGATAAATAGATAAAGATGCCTCGCTCAGTAAGGGAATAAACAAGGAAGCCAATGGAGGACTATGCCAAGAGTTTCCATCGTAACCAAGAGGTCAAGGCCGAAGACCAGAAGTATTATGTCAAGATAGAACATGAGCGCACCTATCGGGGTTCTGACAAAGTAGCCGCAGGAATGAAGAAAAGGGAACCACAGACCCAAATCCATACCATAGTAAGCAGAAGGGATGTGACCAACACTTATACCCTTCCCCAATGGCCAAGCACAAGGTATCCGAAGTAGAATTGAACGGAAAGACAGTCAAGAGAGGCTTTGACCAGGACAGTTTTTACCAAGCCGCAGAAAAAACTTTTGACAGGACAACGGGGTTCAAAAGGAACCATGTGGAATCCTATGTTGGAAGAAAGGCCCATGCCAAGGAACCGGAGAAATTCTTTGCCAAGGTCATGGGACTGCCCACGAAGGAAAAGGACATGGCCTTTAAACTTCTTAAAACGATAGGTGTCAAAGCACCAAGTATACCGACCAATAAAGTGCAAATTGCGGCCAAGATCATCAAAGCTCTTGGGAGGGGAATCGATAAGGCCAGGGGCACGGGTGAGGATATAGGCTACTGAAATCCAAAAAGTAGGTTGCGCCCTTTCGGGTTTTTGCTTTACGCTTATCTATCTGAACACTACAAAAACCCGATAGGATCCATGCGCAAAAGTTGGGGGTAAGGATTTGGGACGCTTGCAGCGTGAAACCCCGTTTCACTTGCTCTTTCTTGATGGTTAAATAGTTCTGGTACGCTTACTCTATTTGCTGTAAATGAACGGAGACCTGTAAGTAGCTTTTTCTTTGGCGCGGGTCGTGCTGTTTTTCAAAGGCCATATGGGTGATACCACCAAAACTGGCCCGTGTCTCCAAGCTATGGGCGACTGTTAGGATGTCGGTAAAGGAACCCTCCAGTACAAAACGATAGGTTCGTGTGGCGGTAGCCCCCTCCGTGACCAAATGGGGCGCCTTAAAGTCTATGATCTTTACCGAATGTTGGCCGCCCTGTTCGTTCAGGAAACGTAACAGCTCGTTCTGCACATTGGTGGATCCGAGGTTCAATTGTTCAAATTGGGCGTCCAAGTACATTTCCTGTTTTTGAAGGTCTGCAAGCTTTCTTGGGATGTCCCGGGCCTCTTCGCGGTTTTCCATATCCCCGAGGTACTGTGCCCGAAGGAAAAGGGTCTTTTTGATGCCCAGTTGATAACAGACCACCAGGGCAAGGACAAACCCGCCGATCAATAGTTTATTTCGCTTGTCCAATCGCATCACATTGTATTTTTATGCTGAAGTTGTCCACGGTGTTCGAGGTATATTCATAGCGTTCGATCTCCAGGTTCCCGACCCATTCCATGGATTCCAATAGTGCCGTCCATTCTGCAAAAGCTTCCTTGTTATTGGTCTGGCCCGAAATCCTAATTTGATCGCCCGCCGTGCGAATGGACTTGTCCGGCTGTACGGGCCTGGTAAGGGGTTGATATGCCAAAATGTCCAAGAGAATACTTTCCGGGAGTCCTTCACCAATTCTGTCCATATAATAGGTCGTACGGGAGCGGGATGTACCTAAAAGCGCCTTGAGCTTGTTTTCTTTGGTGTCGACCCTTTCCTGGATATTTTGTAACATCCGGGCCTGTTGCTCGGGGTCTATCGGCCCTTCGCTCGTCATGGTCTTGGAACGGTAATGGGCAAACAAAAGAAAGTTCACCAGTAGAACCCCCAACAGTATGCCCAAGCCCCATTGGAGTCCCTTTTGATAGAAACGTTGGTTCTTAAAATGGTTGTCCATTTCGGTGTTGACGTCCTCTAGGTTGGAGTAGGGTGCCGAGCCCTGTATATGTCCCAGTATCTGGGAAAAGGATAGGAGGTGGGTCGTTGGCAAGCGCAATCCTTGGATATCGGTTTCCATGTCCGCGGCCGGAACCTGTTGGGAGAGTTCAAATTCCCCATCCACCTTGACATGGAAACTGAAATTGGAACCTCGAATAGGGGACTCCAGAAACGAAATACTGGGGGACAACCCGGAAACACCTAGGGATAGTCCGGTCGGTACGATTCCCATCTCCTTGAGTTCCACCAGATGTTCCTCCACGACCGACCTTTTGGCCATGGATACCATCCGCAACTTTGAATCATCCAATATCTGATAATAAAACTGTTCCAGATCCAGATTGGGAAAAGCATGTTTCACCCATTGCTCAGGTAGTTTGGGCAGGTCTCCATCAAGCTGCTTGTTCAGTACTTTGGTCGTGTTTATTTGTAACAACAAGGCTTTTTTCAGTTCCATTTGAGGGACCAAATCCCTTAGGACGGAGGATGACAATGCCCCGATCAGTTCCAGTTCCCCTTTGTTGAGCCGTAACTTTAGGAGTGCATAGTGAAGGGTGCCCGCCACCTCGAAGATTTCCAATCCTTGATAGTCAGTGCCCTTGAAATCATATGTAATCTTTGTGAACCTCATTAATAGATTACGGTTGGTTTGATCAGTATGGTCAGTTTTTGTTTGCTGTCCTCACGGCGACGTTGGCTGAATAGCCATTTGATGACCGGAATCCTTGCCAGAAACGGGACCCCACTACCTGAATCATCCTTTACCTTTTCTTCCAGTCCTCCCAAAATGGCCAGGTCCTGATTTTGCATGCGGATAATGGAACTGAACTCCCGGGAGGTCAGTCCGGGAGGCGCATCTTCTTCGATGCGCTCTCCACTGAAATCCGATTGTATGACATTGATGTTCAAGGTGACCTGTCCGTCCCCGGATACCAAAGGTTTGATGCTGACCCCCAGTTCTGCGTCGATGGGCGCATAGTTCCTTACCTCCGAAGTTGTTGGGACCTGGGAACCAAAAAAGTTCTGGTTGGTGATTACATAATAGGTCGTTTCCCCGATGGATAAATGGGCCCGATGACCGTTGAGGGTCGATAGTTTTGGGGTAGAGCGGATCTTGATGTTCCCGTTCTCTTCCAAGGCCTTGATGGTGGCGAAAAACTCTGGGACCACTTGACCGATATTAAAAGAACCAAAACCATCAAAACCACCGATGACCTTGTTGATCGTACTGGCTCCCAAGGTCAAATCGGTACTTGGGAACAATCTCCCCTGGGTCTGGACGGGTTCTTCCCCGATGCCCCAACTGATGCCCGTTTCCACAAGCGAGGATTTACGGACCTCGATGATCATCACCTCGATCAATACTACGGGAACAGGCTTGTCGATTTCATCGATAAAGTTTTTGAAGCGCTCAATATTTGCCGATGGGCCACTGACCAAAAAGCTGTTGAGCTCAAAATCCACTTTGATATCCAGTTCGGACTTGATCTCGTTCGGGACAATGTTGACCAATGCCTCCGCCGTGTCCTGATAGTTCCCGAAGCCGTTGTTGCCGGTGGTACTGATGTTCCGGGTGTTGTTATAATTGTTCTGCCCCCAGCCCGGACCGGAATTCTGGCCATTGCCATAATAATTGACATTGCCCGCACTCGTACGCCCCGCGGTCCGATAGCCTCCCGAACTGGAGGCAGGATCGCTCATGAGCTCCACCGATCGGTGCATCATTTGAATGACCTCCACTTCGCGAACACTAAGTTGGTCCGCCGTGCCAAAAAAGTAAATATTGTTTTCTTTTTTAAAGGTAAAATGCGTCGGATCGGAAGTCCCCCCTGTATTGGCCGTGTTGTATTGATTTCGGTTGCGCGTCCGGCCATCCGGGGTCGGTTCCTCCTCCGCAGGACTACTGTTCGTCTGCCGGCTTTCAAACATATGCGACAACAGATCGTCAAAGAAGATGTGTTTGGCCTTGAAGGTCACTTTTCCGGCCTCTTCCAAGGGAGTGGCCGTATAAATATCCAAATGGAGGTCCTGTCCCATAGAAGCGACGATATCGGAAATGGGGATCGCATTGAAATCTACATTGAGGATTTTATTGACCGTATCCAGGACCTCGTAACGGAGGCCCGGTCCGAAATTGGGCGCACCATTTGCCATTTGTGCCTCCTTGGCACTGAACAGGTAGAATCCATCACGGGATTTGGAGTGGGTAAGTCCATTGAGGGCCGATAATTTTTCCAATGCCGCATCAAAAGGCACCTGTTTTAAATAAATGTTCAGGGGCCGGCTTTTTAGGGTGTTGGCATAGAGCAGGTTGTGGCCCGATACCTCCATGATCCTGCGGAAGACCCGTTCCAAGGCAATGTCCGATACATCCAATGAAATCAGTTTTGAATCCGGGTCAATATCAACTATAAAGGTCTTCTCAACGGGTTCGGGCCGGGGAGGGGCAAATTTTTTGATGGATAGGATGCTGCCGGTAAATTCAATGGTCAAGTTGTATTCCTTACAGAGAAATATCAAAAGTTCCGCTATTGTCACATTGGAAAAATTGTTGACGATCGTGATATTGGCAATGTCATTGGAGACACTGAGATTAAGGTTGTGCACCTTGGATACCGCGATCAAAAAGTTGGGCAGGGTCACGTTGGTCACATTGACCTCCAGTTTCAGGGTCTCGTTATAGGCCGGATGATCGACGGCCAAGAGCTCCAATTGGTTTTGGATGCGCTGAATCCGTTCCTTCCCATCTTGTGAGTGGGTAAGTTGCACGGCAGATAGTAGCAATACTATGGTGATCAGGTATATTTTCATAGATCAATGGCTTAATAGGGCATAGACTTCCTCAATAGAGGTGATTCCTTGGCGGACCAGTTGTAGGGCATTGTTCCGTAAACTGGAAATACCCTGTTCGTTCATATAATCATCAATTTCCAATACATTGTCCTTGATAGTGTTTTCCAGGTCTTTTCGGACCGGCAGAATTTCATAGAGGGCCATACGGCCATGGTAACCGGTATGGTGGCATTCGTTGCAGCCCACGGCCGACCAATGGTGTTCCATGTCCTTTGGAACGGAAAAATCAGCAGGGAAGGCCGTTGGATCAATGGCCGTCCTTTGTTTGCAATGCTTGCAAAGCTTGCGGACCAGACGTTGGGCCACGCTCATATTCAGGGTACTGGCAATCAAAAAGGGGGGCACCCCCATATCGATCAATCGCGATATGGTGGCCCAGGCAGAGTTTGTATGGATGGTGGAGAGCACCAAATGTCCTGTCAGGGCCGCCCGTATGGCCATATTGGCAGTTTTGACGTCCCTGATCTCCCCTACCATGATGATGTCTGGATCTTGACGTAAAAAGGTACGCAGGGCACTGGAAAAATCCAGTCCGATGTTTTCTTTCAGTTGCACTTGGTTGATGCCTTCCAAGGTATATTCAATAGGATCTTCAATGGTCAGGATATTGGTCGCTCCAACGTTCAATTGTTTCAGGGTCGCGTACAAGGTGGTGGTCTTTCCCGACCCTGTGGGCCCGGATATCAGTACGATCCCATTCGGTTTTTTGATGCCTTCCCGATAGCGGGACAGTTCTCTGGAGGTCATGCCCAAGGTTTCCAAATCAATGCTCCCCGTATCCCGGCTCAGTATACGTAGTACCAATTTTTCTCCATGAAGGGTAGGGAGGGAAGAAACCCGGATATCGAATTCCTCTCCATGGGAATTGACGGTGATCCTGCCATCTTGGGGCAGGCGTTTTTCAGAGATATCGAGATTGGCCCTGATCTTGATCTTGTTGACCATGGTAGGGTAATCCACGATGGGTACACTGTAATACTCCAAAAGCTTGCCGTCCAAGCGCAGGCGTACCCGGCTTTTGTGCTCATAGGGCTCAAAGTGGATGTCGCTACTGCCGATGGCCTTGGCCTCTAACAATATTTTTTCCAAGAAATCATTGGTATAACCGATTTGTGAAACGCTTTGTCCATTGCGCTGTCGGTAGTTGGTGGTGAGGTATTGCTGAAGTTCTTCTTGGTCGCAAGCTTCTAGCACTACAGGGGTGTCCAGGACGATGTTCAGTTCTGATAAGAGGGCTTCCAATGCCCCGCTATCGGTTTTTAGCACAAGTCCTGTGCTGTCATTGGAGATCGGGACGATTCGATAGTGAAAGGCCTGCTCGGCAGTGATGCACTGTTGTAAACGGGGCGATATTTTATAGGATTGTTTTGACATTCAATAAGCGTATAAAGAAGGGGTTCCGGGTATCAGGGCCAATAAGATAAAGGCCATTAAGAACAGACCCATAAGACCTGCCAAGGGCACCGTTTTTGTTTGTAACAGGAATTTCATCAGAAAAAAGGCCGCAAGTGAAAAAAGGAGGGACCCCACTAAGAGAAACACAAAGGTCATTGTCGGGAATCCCAGGGCGAATACATATAGGAACAACATATCTCCCAATCCGAAGCTCACATCCAAAAATGGTTTTTTCAAGATAAACTTGGTGATACCCCAGAGGAGTAGGACCACACAAGTGATCAAGATGAGGTTGACCATGACGCTGAAGGTAAATACAGAAATACCTACTTGAAGCCCATAGCTCAGAGCCAGGCAAATGCCCAACAATGGGAACAATACCCATGAGACCTCACGGTCCCTGATATCCTGATAGGCCATGATACCATAGCCGAATACGGAAAGCAACTGCAATACCAACATCAGTCCTTGATGATTTGCTTGGGGTTGCCATTTTCATCGATCTCCCAAACGTTGAGGATTCCGTCCCCGTCAAAATCGGTAATGGCTTCTGCACGGGCGGTAAAGGCCGCATTATCGGCGGAAAGTATCTCATAACGGTAATTGGCCGTACCGTTCTCCTCGACAGTCTTTGGAGATACAAAATCCAGTTCGTTCATTTCCAGACTGTATTTGCTATGCATGTACCGATACGTGGTCTGTGCATTGTACAGGGCCTTGAGCTGGGTCTGTGCCTCGATGCTTTTTGCCTTGGAAATCAAGGGCATCAGATTGGGTAGGGCCAAAAGGAGCAATATACCGATGATGGCCAGAACGATCAGGGTCTCCTGAAGGTTGAGGGCCTTGAGTTTTTTCGTGCGTAATGGTCGTGTCATAAGTGGTCAAATCGGATTTGGTAATAGGAATAACTTAAAAAAAGTAAGAATAGTATACATTTAATGTAAAAAAAAATAGTTTATAATGAAAATATGTAATTCATCGAAAAACAGAAAAAGATTGTTAATTTTTTAAAAAATGAACTTATGTTTGAAACGGTCAACCCAAATTGACCAAGAATAAATACTAACCTTAACCTACATTTATGAAGCTCTCCTGTTGCCTTTACAATGGGCTTAAGTTGTTTTATCAAAAAAAGACATTCAATTTTTCTAAAAAGTCAATTTTATTATTTGTCCTCACTACGCTCATATCCAATATGGGATTTTCCCAAGAGGAGGATATTTTCAGAGGTGAACTCAATAGGATATATAATGAAGTAAAATCGCCCGAGTCAAAAGCTTTCGAAAATTATGGAGATACTCAGGTTAGCCTTTATTCAGGCACCCCTCAAATAAGTGTTCCTCTGCACACATTAAAGGGAAGAGAGTTTTCTCTACCTTTATCCCTGACCTATGATGCATCCGGGGTAAAAGTAGAACAATTGGCCACCTGGGTGGGGCTTTCATGGAACTTGAATGTAGGAGGTCGGATCTCCCGTATCACCAATGGCCTGCCGGATGACTACACTTCAGGGGGATATGATACCATGTTCAACGACCCGACCACACAACAAACAGCACAAGATTATCTTGATGATTATGCTGGCCTAAATAATCCTATATTCCCGAACGGACCAGCAGCTACCGATTACGTTCATTTTTTATATGATGTGAATCTCAATAGGATCGATACCCAGGTTGACCATTTTAATCTTAGTGCTCCGGGTCTTAATGCAACTGTAGTGCTAGAGAAAAATACGGGATATGGATTTACCGCCCGTGCATTGAACAATCCCAGAATAAAGATTACCTATAATCTAGGACCTACTACACCTAATTATATAAGTTCATGGACCGTTACCAATGAGGACGGTACCAAATATATTTTTTCCGATCACGAAACTACTTTTAGGCAGAATTTATCAGCTGATGCAGGTGAATTGATGGGTGATGCCAACATTACCTATGTTTCAGCTTGGTCTTTGACGCAAATTGTTTCCAAGAACGGTAAGGATGTTTTTGATTTTACCTATGTGGATAATGGGTATGAGCCACTTAGGTCTTTTGCATCAGCATCAGGTTCCACAGTAACGGAAATCCAAGAGAACGTGTATAATTATTCAGCTCCGCCACCCGGAAATATCAGCTCAGTGATATCTCAGGTAAAACAACGATTTCCCATTGCCATTTACCATAACTCTAAATTATTGGTTGAAATAAATATGGGGTCGCGAAGAGATGTTGATAATACAGACAAGAACAAAAGGCTGGCATCCATTGACTTTTTGGACTGGAATGGAAATGTTATCAAATCAGTTGAGTTTGATAATGACAACTATTTCAACTCTGATGGATTGAGTAATGCCAATATTTTCTCAACAGGTAAATCTTATTCTGATATTCGCTTGAAATTGGATGGTGTAACGATTAAAGGTAGTGATAATGTCGGATATCAAAATTATTATTTCGAATACTTTGACCCCGATGGTCTACCGAAACAGAGTTCCTTTGCGCAAGATTATTACGGATATTATAACGGTAAGGGCAACAATAGTTCACTTTATCCGAGTATTGATGTGGAAAATTTTTCATTTGCCGGAGCGGATAGAGAACCCAGTACCAACTATGGAAAAAAAGGAACATTAAGTAAAATAACCTATCCAACAGGTGGTTACACAGAATTTGATTATGAAGGCCATGAGATATATACCTCCAATACCAGTACTTATCAAGACTTTATTTTAAGTGCCAATTTAAATATCAGTAGCCCTACGAGCCATAATTTATATACCGACGATCAAGGGATTTATTGCGATGACAAGTATATGTCGCCGCAAGACCCAAGGATAGTAATTAAAACGATTACCGTAATTGAGGAGGATGATTATATCTTGTCGGTAAGTTCCTCAAACAATGATATGGAATTCTATTTGGTCGATTCCTTGCACAGTACTGCAACCTATAATAATTACTGCGATTTCCATTATGGTCCTTCGGCATATAATGTTGTGAGTCCAATATATGTTTCTGGAAACCAGTCTGTTCATTTAACGCCTGGCAAATACAAGGCACTTCTTCTTTTAGGGAATTTGAACAATGCTCAATCCATTAGTGCTTCTGCTACTATTTCAAAGCAAGTAACCTCTGTAAATTGGAACAATATGGATGTTGGAGGTCAAAGAATCGCTGAAATCAGGGATTATACTTCCACCGGAAATTTGGCCTTGAAAAAGGTCTATGATTATGATGTGAATTTTAATCACAGTAGTGGTACGATCAATTACAAACCCATCTTGCATGATTTTCGTGAAAATGAAACCGAAAATGGTTCCAAGACCCAGTTGATAAGGTATGCGACCTATGCCAAAGGCAATGAACCCTATGTGACCTATTCCTCGGTAAAAGAATCCAGAGTAAACGGTTCCAATGAAAAGCTCGGTTACACCCAGCATAATTTCTACAAAGACCAAAAAGGCAGTGTGCCAATGACCTCTCCCCCTTATGAAAATTGGTATTTCCCTAGTCTTTCTGCTGGCAACCTATCCTCTAAGGTTATTAATAGGGAAACTGGCAATAAAACGTTGGTTTCAGAAGAATTTGAATATTATGAAACATTGCAACGGCCAATCAGTATTGAGTCATTGGTGGTCTATGTGGACAACGAAAACTTTCAGAAAAATATTTTTTTAAAGCAGCACAATGGTCCCGATGGGACTCCCGATACAAGCGATGATTTTGTGAGCCTTGAATATCTGGATACCTATGAATGTCCTTCGACACCCTGTGATTATCCCGATTATTTGGCCCATTTCCAAAATTATGGATACCTAGGCTATTTTGACCCAAAATATTCCCCTTATAGGGCAAGGGTATCAAAAACTAATGGGGCTTATGGGGGATTGGATTATTATAAAAAGGAATCCATTTTTTATGATGCCAATGGAAATGTGGTGGATACATTAGTTTCCGAGGAAAATACAATCTATGATCATGCCGAAGCTTCACCGAAATATCTACCGAGAAAGAAAACGGTACAGGACAGCAAGGAAAATACCATAGAGACCAATTATACGTATCCACATGATGGTATTGTGAACGGCTCATCTTCCTTGGTTACAAAAAACATATTGTCCGAAGTGGTGATAACTGAAACTATAATGAATCCTGGCGAACAGGATGAACAGACGCTGTCGGTTACCCGTAGGGATTATGGTTCGTTTGGTACAAAAGTTTTGCCAAATTTGATTTCTACAAAAAAAGGGAACGAAAGTTTTATTGATTGGGGAGAATTTGATTATTACTCCAATGGTAATATCAAAACATCCAAACCTATCGATGGTCCGAGCACTTATTATATCTGGGGCTATGACAATCAATTGCCCATAATGACAATTACCAATTTTGATGATAGTGACGCATCTTCTTTACAGTCGTTAATTTCCGCTTGCCAGTTGGCATCCGATTCAGATGATGGGACAATAGCAACAGAAAATGCTCTTAGAAACGCTTTTGAGAACTTAAGGGCAGCATTACCAAACGGATCCTTAATGTCAAGTTATACCTATGATCCGACCATTGGGGTGACCAGTACTACGGACCCTAGGGGATACACCACATTTTATGAGTATGATGAGTTCAATAGGTTAGAAGCCACAAAGGATGATGACCTGAAAATGTTGAACGATTACCAATATCACTACAAAGGACAAAATTAAAATATACCATATGAAATTTTACAGTTTAACCACAACTGTATTATCCTATAAATGGGTAATACTTATAGCCCTATTATTTTCAATTTTAAATGGGCAAGCGCAAGATGGAAATGCCACGGATAACAATTTAATAGGTTCTTGGACACTAAACCTGTCAAGTTCTATGGCAGGAATGGCTCTTGAGGACAAGGAGTCCTTGGATGCTTCACCGGAGGTTAAAAATAAGATATTTCAAAGATTTTCTAACAGAACTTTGGTATTTGATGCAAACGGGAACTTTAGCCAAAGTGACGGATTGGGCAACCAAATGTCCGGAACCTGGAATTTGCAGGGACAGACTTTAGTGGTTACCAGTCCAACTGGAAATCAATGGGTTCAGCAAATAATACAATTATCCAGAGATCAACTTGTTCTTCAACAGCAATCAAAAGGAATAGCGACACCAATCTTCCCCCAATTATATCTAACCAAAAACCAATAAGATGTCAACCTTAAAGAGAATAGTATCAAATAATTTTTTTGGATGTGCCTTGTTGTTGGTTTTGGTATTTTTTATACCAAATGGCACAAGTGCCCAGTATAGCCTTACAGGTCCGTCCAGTGCAAATACTGGTGAGTCCAAAACATATTACGTCAATGGCCCCAATATAGCAACATTGAATTGGTCAGCCACTAACGGTGCTAACGTAGGAGGTCAAAATCCAAATTCGAATGGGTATCCAGCCAATGTTACATTTAATAATACAGGAACTACCTTGGTTTCTTGTCAAATTGGAGATGAGTTTTTTAATGTTTACAATGTCAAAAAATCTGTTAGTGTTTGTAGTACTGTAAATGCAGGTAACATTAATGGTGGAGGGCAATATATTTGTTATGGAGGAAATCCAACTACCTTGGGAAATGCCACTTCCGCTTCCGGTGGTTCCGGAAGAATAAGTTATCAATGGCAATCTGCTACGTTTCCTGGTTCGTGGAGTAACATCACAGGGGCCACTTCATCATCCTATAATCCTCCCAATGGGCTTACTTCGGATAGGTACTATCGAAGGGCCGCGTCTTCTTGCGGTAATGTTGCTTATACCAGTTATATAAAGGTAGATGTGTACGATGAACTCAATCCTGGTATTGTGGGCGGGGAATCTTTTATATGTTCTGGAGGAAACCCCAAGAATATTCGTCTCGCTGCATCTTCTTCAGGTGGGGATGGCAATTACAGCTATCAATGGCAATATTCGAATAATGGGACCAGTGGTTGGACAAATATAAGTAGTGGTGCAACGGGATCTACCTACGATCCTCCAGGTGGTCTTACCACGAACAGGTGGTACCGAAAACGGGTTCAATCCTGTGGACAGACGAAATATACAGGGAGTCACAAAGTAACCATATATCCGGAACTTTCCAGTGGAAGTATAAATGGTGGTCATACCATTTGTTATTCAGGTAATCCCTCGACTCTAGGCAGTAGTTCATTACCCTCTGGAGGGAGTGGAACCTATGCTTATCAATGGCAATATTCCGACAATGGCAGTAGTGGATGGGGGGATATCAGCGGAGCCACATCGACGACCTACAACCCGCCCAGCGGTCTTTCCGCTGATAGGTGGTACCGTAGGGAAGTGGTTTCATGTGGGCAAACAAAATTTACCTCTTCCATAAAAGTTACAGTTACGGCTCCACCAATCTGGTATGCCGATATCGACGGGGATGGTTTTGGTGATGATTCCGAAACCGTGGCATCCTGTACACAACCTAGTGGGTTTGTTTCCAACAATACGGATTCTTGTCCATTCGAATTTGGCCCATCAACTGGATGTGATTATCAATCGGTGACCTTTAGTGATGAAAACTATGTGTATTCAAGAACATATCAACGGGAAAAATCGAGTGCTGCACAAATCAATCGGAGTAGTGATGTTATGGAAGCCATTGCATATTACGATGGCCTTGGCAGACCAATGCAGCAAATAGCAATCAAGGGCTCCCCCGTAGGAAAGGATATTGTAACTCACATCGGATACGATGCATTTGGGCGAAGTGACAAAGAATGGTTGCCCTATAAAGCTTCCAACGGTGCTACGGGGACGTACCGCTCATCCGCTGAATCAGATACAGAGGCTTATTATGTTGCAAATTATGCATCAGATATGGGAAGTACGCCAAATCCATTTTCACAAAAGGAAATGGAGTCCTCTCCATTGAACCGCATAATCAAACAGGCATCACCTGGCGAAGATTGGCAATTGGGCAACGACCACGAGATCGAATTTGAATATAGTACCAATATCACCAATGAGGTCAGGCTTTTCAGCGTAACGACCAGCTATACCAACAATATCTATGAGCCTTCACTGATTGATGGCTCAGGTAACGTCTATTATAATGCAGGTGAATTAAACAAGTACATTACCAAGGACGAAAACCATGACGGTACCTTGAGCAAACTGCACACCACAGAAGAATTTACCGATAAGCAAGGAAGGGTAGTGCTCAAGCGGACCTATGCTCCTTTTGACACCAATGATAACAATAATACCTTGGATCCTGGGGAGGACGAGGTGGCGCATGACACATATTATGTATATGATAACTTTGGAAACCTTACCTATGTACTGCCACCAAAAGTAAAAACATTCGATGGCGTATCCATCGCCGAACTCAATGAACTAAGCTATCAATATAAATATGATGGCAAAAACCGATTGGTGGAAAAGAAGATACCGGGAAAAGGCTGGGAGCACATCGTATACAATAAAATGGACCAGCCGATAATGACGCAAGACGCCCGATTGAGCGGACAGGGCAAATGGCTGTTTACCCGATATGACGCCCTTGGGCGCGTAGCCTTTACCGGTATGGTAAATGGGGGTAGCAGGCAAGCAGAACAGAGTGCTGCAGACAATGCTTCTTTGCAATGGACAGAACAGTCGGGCAGTGGTACTACTGTGGACGGTGTTTCACTTTATTACAATGGCAACGGATATCCAACATTGGGCTCATTAACGGAGTTACATACTATTAATTATTATGACGGGTACGATTCCACCAGGGATGGAATCACCCAACCTGCAGGCCAGGTATTGGGCCAAGACCAAGCCACAGATGTTACCGGTCTGGCCATGGCTTCAAAAGTTCGTGTGTTGGAGAATTCCCTATGGATTACGACCTTAACCGTTTATGATAAAAAGGGAAGGGCCATTTGGGTGCAAACCGAGAATCCTTATTTGGGAACCACCGATGTTGTAAAAACTGAGTTGGATTTTGCTGGAAAGCCGTTGGAACAACAAACGGTGCATACCAAAAGTGGAATCCCTACCATAACTACAATAGATACTTTTGAGTACGATCATTCAGGGCGTTTGGTACTTCAAAAGCAAACACTTGATGGTAATACAGAGACTCTTTTCTTTAACGAGTACGATGCCCTTGGGCAACTGGTTACCAAGAATGTGGGAAATGCGTTGAGCAATCCGCTACAGAAGGTCGATTATGCTTACAATGTTAGAGGGTGGTTGAAGTCCATCAACGATTCAGGTTCATTGGGTAGCGATATATTTGCTTTTGGCATTAATTATAACCAGACGGAATACGGTGGTCAACCCCTCTTTAATGGAAATATTGCCGAGACAGACTGGAAAACGGGTAATGACAATGTATTGAGAAGGTATCGCTACGAATACGATGCATTGAACCGAATTCAATTGGCGGCCTTTAATATTGGTGATAATTCACAAGCTCACAGGTATTCTGAGTCTGATATTGCCTATGATAAAAATGGAAATATTGAAAAATTGAAGCGAATGGGCCATACCAATAGTGGGGCCACTAGTTTTGATCTAATGGATGATTTGGTCTACTCTTATGACAGTGGAAACAAATTGTTATCGGTTTCAGATGCCACAAGTGTTGGCTATGGTTTTAATGATGGAAACACCTCTGGTAACGATTTTGCCTACGATACCAATGGCAATATGATCATGGACCTCAATAAAGGAATACAAGCCAATGATATAACATATAACCATCTGAATCTTCCTACGGAAATTGTAACAGGTTTAGGAACAATTTCGTATGTTTATGATGCGATGGGTGCCAAATTGGAAAAATCTGCTGCTGGTTCTGTAACACAATATGCCGGTAATTATATATACTCTGGGGCTTTGGGTAGTGAAAATTTACAATTCTTTAGCCAACCTGAGGGGTATGTAACCCCGGACGGTCAAGGCGGTTACGACTATATCTATCAATATAAGGATCATTTAGGTAATGTAAGGTTGTCATACGTAAATCAATCTGTTGATGATCAATTTTATTTTGAAACAGAAACTGGTGGATGGTCCCCAAGCGGTACCACAACACTGAATAATGCCAATCAAAAACTGAACATCTCAATTACCAATCGTTGGAACAGTGCAAGCAAGTACTATAACATTACCCCAGGTATCCCGATTCACATCGAATTTGATTTTGAACAAGGGAATATGGTAACCCCGACTTTCTTTGTTCGAGAACGGATTAACGGTGTGTGGGAAAATAACGCTGACCGGGATAGGATAGTAGGTATGGAAGATGGACATTATGAATTGGATCTGACCTTGACAGGCGAATATATACGGGTTTATTTTGAGAAGTCCACAGCTAGTGATGATGGCACGACCACCACCTGTTATGTTGACAATTTCAAGATTTATCAAGAGGACATCGAGATAGTGGAGGAAAACAACTACTATCCCTTTGGACTTGAACACAAAGGATACAATAATGTCGTGAACGGTACGGAACATAAGTACAAATACAACGGAAAAGAGCATCAAGAGGAATTAGGTTTAAATATGTATGATTATGGAGCAAGAAATTATGATGCAAGTTTAGGAAGATGGTTCGGTGTAGATGGGTTGGCTGAAAAATATTTATCTAATTCGCCTTATCATTATGCTAATAATAATCCTGTATTGAACTATGATGTTGATGGGAACTACTTTGTGAATTTCCAATCTCTTTTTACAGCGATGTCTTTTCAAAGAAATTCTAGACAGCAGATGGATAAGAATAATAAAAGTATTGAACAATTACAAGGTTTAATTGATGATGGTGGACTTTCTGAAGATGCAGTTGCTAATTTAAACGGTTTAATAGGTGGTTTAGAAGGTGCTAATTCAGAATTGCAAGGTTCTATAGATGAAGTGAATACGTTAATGGGCTCTAATCAAGGTTATAATATTGAAGATGCAGGAGCTTTTGCATCAAGTGGACAAACTACATATAATTTTAACACAGGAGTTGTTAATATAAAAGCACCTTTAGGAAATGGATTTGGTTTATTAGGACACGAAATCAAGCACGCATACCAATTTGACCAAGGACTTACTGGATTAAATGATGGAAGCCCTACAACTACAAGTAAATTAATTGGTGTTGATTTGGCTGATGAATGGAATGCTTATAGAAGGCAAAATGCTATTGAGCCAGGAACATCTTATGACACGTATAATGAGTTAAACAATGATGCTAATTCTCCTTATGCTAATCATCCTAGAACACCACAAAGTGTAAGTGAACATGCTAGAATACAAATATATCTTAAACTTAAAGGAACTAAAAAACAAAAAAATGAGGCATTAAATAAACTAGCATCTAAAAATGGGCATGCCTTTAGAATTAATGGAAAAACATATGATGGTAAAAATTAAAATTTTTAGTCTAATCTTTTTATCATTACTTATCTCTTGTTGTAGTGTTAAAAAACAGATACAGGCTCAAGAAGATATACAAATTGATAATATATTAGGAAAATATATTAAAGATGATTCTCCATATAAAACCCCAAATAGCGAGGAAATTATTTTACTTCCTAACAATGTTGTTAGCTACAATCTAGAAGTAGAGTTTTATGGGAAGCAGTCATTTAAGGGTATTTGGAGTCTAAAAAAAGACACATTGAATTTATCTTTTAATATACCGCCCGAGAAAATTGATGGCAAAATTGATGTGTTGTATGGAGAGAGAGTAACGGATACAATCAATTTAACTTTAGTTGATAAAGAAAATGATTTTCTGGTAGGAGATTCTTTATTTATCAATAGTAAAGAAAAATATATTGTTCAGTTTTCAGGAGAAATAAAAACGAAACCACAGTTTATTGATAAAATAAAAATAGTTACTCCTACTTCGGAGATTTATGATAAAAAAATCGATAAGTATGTTAATACTAATATGAAAATAGTTTTAACACCTAATAAATACAGGAATGCTTTATATGATTTAATTAAAACAAAATGGTTAGTTCAAGGGCATAAATTAGTTGCGATAAATAATCATAAAGTTGACCAAAAGTATTTTTTAATAAAAAGTAAATAAGATATAAAATGAAATATAAAACCACTTCGGTAACGTAGTAAAATAGTTGTTTTATTTATTACTGAATTTAAATAATTAAAAGCCAGTATTTTGGAATCTCTCCAGATACTGGTTTTTGGCAATGTATGGGGTTCTTTGTACTAAGAAAATTCATTAAGCCTTGCTATATAATGCTTCATTTCATTATCGTGTGGTACATTAGTGGATGGAAAAGAAACGCTGCCCCAACTGTAATGGATATGCCATAAAGAATGGAAAACAAAAAGGCAATCAGCGCTACAAGTGCAAAATATGCCAAAAGTCATTTCAATTGCAATACAAATACAAAGCCTATGAGCCCCAAGTGGATTCACTTATTAAAACCTTGTTAAAAGAAGGTTGTGGCGTACGGAGCATTTCAAGGATCTTGGACATTTCGACCAAAACGGTACTCACCAGAATAATAAAAATAAGTAAGTGTATAAAGTCGCCATGCATAGCAAAGCATGGTGGTATTTACGAAGTTGATGAGCTATGGAGTTTTGTAGGGCAAAAGACCAACACAATTTGGGTGACCTATGCCATTGAAAGAGAAACAAAAAGAGTCATTGATTTTTTTGTTGGGAACAAAACCAAGGCAAATATTCAACCACTCATGGACAAGATACTATCATTGTATCCCAAAAGGATTTACACCGACAAATTGAACATCTACCCACGTTTAATTCCCAAAGAAATCCATAGACGTTTTCAGTATTGTACAAATCGTATAGAACGGCATAACCTAACCATACGAACCCATATCAAGAGGTTGTCAAGAAGAACTATTTGTTTTTCAAAAAGCAAGATTTATCTAGAGGCACATTTACGGATTTATTTTTGGGGATAAGCCATTTCTTGCATGTAAAATCAATGGCGCTGTCAGCTGCTTTTCAATGTCTTGTTTCTGCTTGATCTGTATGCCTATAAAGGGCGCATTATATAGAAAAACTTTGGGACATTGAAGGAAAAATCCTATTTTGCTTTAATAATACTAACCATATCTACTTGAACCTACGAAAAATTACATTTTGCTCCTCTCTTTTTTTGTTGCTATCATCCGTTGGGGCACAAGCACAGAATAGGGCCAACCATTGGTATTTTGGGTATAATGCAGGTGTGGATTTCAACAGCGGATCTCCAGTTGCCGTTACCTATGGTCAGCTGTTTACCGACGAAGGTTGTGCCACAATTTCAGACAATGGGGGCAATCTACTTTTTTATACCGATGGAATCAATGTTTACAACAAAGACCATCAACTTATGCCCAATGGTACAGGACTGTTTGGGGATTCCTCCAGTACCCATTCCGCAATAATTGTGCCCGTTCCTGGTAGTCTTACACTATATTATATCTTTACCGTGGATGTTATAATAGTTGGGGCAACAATTGTGCCCACGGATGGTTTACAATATTCAATAGTGGATATGTCCTTGGATGGAGGCCTTGGAGATGTTTCCGTTAAAAACATCCAACTTATGGACAAAATTCCTGAAAGGGTAGCTGCGTACAAAAAAAAGGATTCTGATGATTATTGGGTGATTTCGCAAAGGTATGACAGTAATGAGTTTGTGGCATTTGAGGTAACTGCTACAGGCATAAGCAATACACCAGTGATAAGCGCAGTCGGAGCTGGAAACGGTCCGTATTACAGGATTACTGGGCAAATAAAGATATCGCCAGATGGAACCAGGCTCGCGACAGCCAATGGATGGGAAGTGGAAATTTTCGATTTTGATGAGACCACTGGCGAAATATCAAACCCTGTTACCGTACCAGTAGTTAATCCTTATGGTGTGGAATTTTCGCCAAACAATAGACTGTTATATGTTAATTACTACGAAGGTGTTTGTCAATTTGACCTAGAAGCGGGCACTGAATCTGATGTTCAAAACTCCAAAGTAATCCTCAAGGAGAGATTGGGAGAATCCTTTGGTTCCCTCCAGTTGGGGCCGGATGGCAAAATATACGGGGTAAAGGTGCGCAAAGAGTATTTGGATATAATTCATAATCCAAATGCGCTGGGAACGGCTTGCGATTATAGATATGATGATTTGTACCTGAATGGTATGAAGGGTTTTTTGGGACTGCCCACGTTTATCTCCAATATCAGTTCACTTAAAGGAAATATTGATTTTGAGAACACCTGTTTGGGAGAGCTGACCGAATTTTCTACTGCAATAGACAACCCTTTGGCAACGTTTCTTTGGGATTTTGGTGACGGTAACACATCTATCGATACCAATCCATCCCATACCTATGCCGCTACGGGAACCTATGATGTCACCTTGACTGTTACCGAGGGCGCACGGATCAATACGGAATCCATAAAATTGACGATTTCCGAAGTCCCTGAGGCAATTGCCGTCACTGACGTCGAGGTATGTTCGCTATCAGACACACATATATTTGATTTGAGCACTTTGGATGCACAGGTCTTGGACACCCAGGATGCCAATGCTTACCAAGTTACATATTTTGCCAATCAGAGTGATGCGGACAACAATGTGAACGCCCTTCCATCTGAACTGGAATTTGACCGGGGCACAATAACCGTTTTTGCACGTGTGTCCAATGGCAATGATTTTAGCTGTTTTGATACCACAAGCTTCGATGTCATTGTAAAACTAGCCCCTCAATTGTTCAATCCTACGGACTGGATTGTTTGTGATGATGACTCGGACGGGACATACTCCTTTGATTTGGCAGCCAAGGACGTAGAAATTTTAAACGGGCAGGATAAAAGTGTTTTCAATGTGTCCTATTACGACTCACAATCCGATGCGGATAACGGAACCAATCCCTTGAATGCCGATCATAGTGTTTCGGTCATGAGCGAGACCATTTTTTACCGAATTGAAAATACGACCTATCCCGAATGTTTTGAAACGGGGAGATTTACCGTAGGGGTCATCGACCAAGTGGTGGCCAACAAGCCAACCAATTTGGAAATTTGTGACCCGGACAATGATGGAACCGCTCAATTTAATCTTTCTGATGTCGATAGTGAAGTTTTGGGAACGCAAAGTGCAAGTAGCGTAATTCTAAGTTATCATGAATCCCAAGCAGATGCAGATGGCAACATAGCCCCGTTACCTAACGTAATTACAAGCAATCAATATCAAAAAACGATATATGTCCGTGTGTCCAATGCCCAGAATATTTTGTGTTATGATACAAATTCGTTCCAATTGAACATTTATGATGTGCCGGAAGTGCCAGAGGTCTCCAATTGGCTGGTCTGTGACAATGACAACGATGGCCAGTACACTTTTGATCTGGACCAAAAGGCCGATGAGATTGCCGCAAGTCTAAGCGGTACCTCACATGCTTTTTATGAATCAGAAGCCGATGCAAGCTTGGAACAAAACCCCATTTATGGCAATTATCAAAATACCTCGAATCCACAAACCGTATATTTTAGATTGAACAATTCCAACAACACTGCTTGTTATGCAGTGGGCAGTTTTGATATAGAAGTGTTTGATGCACCAACGGCATATCCACCTTCGGATATAGTTTTATGTAACGATGCTGAAACGGGAAGTTTTGCAATCGATTTATCCCAAAAGGATAGTGAGGTGTTGAATGGACAGGACATATCCACCTACGAAGTTACTTATTATCCCACCGAACAAAATGCGATAATCGGGGGGGAGAAGCTTGCCAAGGAGGAATATTTCAACGTGGCCATGACGGAAACGATTTACGCAAGGGTAGAACACAAAGATTTGTCCTCTTGTTATGACATCACCAATTTTGATCTTATTGTAAATCCTTTGCCCAGCTCTAATTTGCAGGAAATATTCGTGATATGCCCTGATAGTCCCGATTTGGTATTGGATGCAGGTACGTTCGAAAGCTATCTATGGGAATATGCAGATGGAAATGTAATCGGGAATGGACAAACGCTCAATGTGAACCAATTGGGCACCTATTTTTTGACAGTAACCGAAACGAAAAACGGTGTAAGTTGTTCCAGCACGGTATCATTCGAGGTTTTGTCATCTGGTGCCCCAGAAAGTTTTGAAGTGACTACTGATGGTTTTTCAGATAGGGTTACCATGACGGTGGAAGCTTTTGGCACAGGTGATTTTGAATATTCCATCGACGGTTGGACCTACCAAAGCTCAAACCAATTTGAGGTGTTCCCCGGGGAGTATACGGTCTATGTTCGAGACCCCTTGGGTTGTCGAACAATCAGTGAGGAGGTCATTGCCATAGGATATCAGAAGTTTTTTAGTCCCAATGGGGATGGCATCAATGAAAACTGGAACATCATAGGCGGTGAACTCTATTCAGATGCCCAATTGTTTTTGTATGACAGATATGGCAAACTTCTTGTGCAACTATCCCCCCAAGGCTCGGGTTGGGATGGAACCATCTTGGGAAGGCCTATGCCCTCAACCGATTATTGGTTCAAATATGTGTATGATAACGGAAAGACCTATACCGGGCATTTTTCATTGCGAAGATGAGGTAGGAAGCTTAAGTCTTTTCATACAACAATCTAGAGAATAATACGTTAAAACCTTACCAGAATCTTATTTTATGAGACCTACACTAACCATAATCCTAATGGCATTATTGCTACAGGCCTGTGGCCCTTTGCGTCAAGCGCAAAAGGTGCAATCACAAGTCCCGATACTGGGCTCCGTTGGCCTTTACCAAACGACACTTTTTGAGAAAGGTTTTCAAAAAATGGGTGAACCGGAATTTGGGCGGCCGATAAGCGTGGCCATAGAGCCCACTTCCTTTTCCGGCAATATGAGGTCGAAATATGACAAGTATCGCGAACATATTGGTAAAGCACCTTTGGCGAAAGCTATGGATAGCACTCAAATGGAGGACCTAAAATACTATCAACTCAGCATAAGCGATGTGGTGTCTTTGGTAGGGGAGCTTAATAAGGAAAGTAATTCCAATCTTAAAAAATATCTTCAAGAGGATACCGGCTTGGTGTTATTATCGTCCATGTCCTTTGTTGCCGTAGCTGAATTATCCATGAAATTGGATACTACTGAGAAACTGTATTTAACAACCGATAGAACAGGGGCTTTGGTCTTATTGATTGGAGGAGCTAATAGCGGTTACCCCATCAAACAGTCAGCATTGGAAATTTTTGATTTTGAAACATCCGCTTTTTGTTGGCAAAAGGATAAAAGAGGGAAATTGGATATCGCCCATATTTTAATGGACGGAGGCAAATGCCCTGGCACTACAGAAGCCAATCCCGAAAAGTTGAACAAAACACCGGATTATTTAAAGCTATGAGTCTAAAAAAATTTATAATTGCCCTAGTTTGTTCGATAGGATTTTTGAGTTGCGAGGATATTTTGGAGGTTCCTGATATTTCTCAGCAGTCCGTGAATCTTTTGGCCCCTTCGGACGGGTCAATTTTGGACGTTAACGCTATAAGTCTAAACTGGGAAGATGTCGATGAAGCTACGGGTTACAGTGTTCAAGTGGCAACCCCCAATTTTGAGAATGCCGCTCAAATAATTCTGGACAGTGTTATCGAAATAGATACTTTGGGATATTTGCCCACACAGTTACAACAAAGCCTTTTCAACGGTTCTTATGAATGGCGCGTAAAAGCTTTTAACAGTGGTTTTGAGACACTATATACAGGCAATGCATTTCAAGTGAATGGGGATGAGGATTTGGATTTGACCCCTCCCAACACCCCACAATTGGTATCCCCTGGTAATGGGAGCGATACTTCGAATACCGAAGTGGAATTTACTTGGAACAGGGAAGATGTTTCAGGAACAACGGAACGTGACAGCATATTCATTTATTCCGATGAAAGTCTACAGGACCTGACCACAAAGGCATTGGGAGCCAACAAAGCACATACAGGGAGCTTATCGGCCGGGACGTACTATTGGTTTGTACAGGCTTTTGATGCAGCCGGGAATGAAAGCAACGCAAGCAACACTTTTAATTTTACAGTTAACAATTGAGCAATAATATAAAAACATATCTGCTTTTGGGTGTGGTACTTCTTGTATGGGGCATCATTGGTTTCAAGCTGATCAAGGCTTTATCAAAAGAACCGGAGTTGCCAATGGTTCAGCAACCGATATCCGCATTGCCAAAAAGCATCAAAAAGAGGGATACTTTCGAGTTGATGGCCAATTACCGGGATCCTTTTTTGGGAACACTTCCCGCAACCAAGAAAAAAGCCGTAAAACGAGCTGTTAAAAAGGAACCTGTTTCGAAAAGGAACATTATATACTCGGGGCTGGTTGCACAAACAGGATCGGGAAACACCATGTTCTTTGTAACTATAGAAGGCCAGCAGTATATTATGTCCAAAAGTGAAGAAATCAACGGGGTGAGACTTTTAAATGGAAATGGCCAAAGCATCAAAGTTCGCTATGATGGCAGGACTGAAACCATTGTACTCCAATGATTCTTTTTTCAAAAGTAAAGGCCGGCGCACTACAGTTTGTACTTTTCATAGGGACAATCATTGTTCTATTCCTTTTTGCCTTTATCCTGATGAACCAGAGCCATTCGCTGTTGGGCAAAAAAACGGATATCATCGTCGACCTTGTTCAAACCTCGGATAAGGTATTGATGAAATCCCTTTTAAAACCTATGAAAACGGGTGAAAACATAAGTATGCCGGATAATGATTTGGGGATCCAGACCAAGGTTTTTAAAGAGTATTGGGGGCTTTTGGAAAAAAGAACCGTCACCTCTGTAAAAGGAAAACTTCGATTTCAGAAAACAGGCTTGGTCGGAGCTATATACCAAAATCGTCCCGCACTGTACATTAAGGATGATAATCGCCCCATGGTCATTGTAGGCGATGCCAAAATATCAGGCGATGCCCATTTGCCCGAACGAGGCATCAAAATGGGAAATATCCAAGGGTATGGATATATAGGAAGCCAATTGGTGTACGGGAAGATACTCAGAAGCAAGAATCAATTACCGAAACTACATAACGAGGTTTTACAACGGTTGAAAATGCTGACAAGTACCGCTTATATGCCCAAAGGAAACACGGTTCCTCTAAAACGGGAATTGTTGTTAAAAAACAGTTTTCAAGAGGAGACCATCGTTGTTCAAGGTACCTCTATTGCTCTGGAAAATGTGTCTCTCACAGGAAATATTGTGGTGTGGGCAACTGACAAGATCCATGTGAAATCCACTTCCCGTTTAAGGGATGTGATTCTTATTGCCCCAACCATCGAAATAGAGGAGGGGGCACGAGGTTCTTTTCAGGCGATTTCGGGCAAAGAAATTTTGGTCGGGAAGAATTGCGAATTGGATTACCCGACCATTTTAGCGGTACAAGGCAATACGGTATCCCAAGAATTTGTAAACAAATTCAGAGAGCCGAGAATTAATATTGGGAAGGGAACAAGCATATCAGGTAGCGTTCTCTATTGCGACAAAAGGGAACCCAAAGGGCAGCCTTTATTTATTACAATTGACCAAGGAGCAATAGTACATGGAGAACTGTACTGTGAGCAAAGTCTTGAACTTAAAGGCAGCGTGTATGGAAGTGTGACCACAGGTTCTTTTGTCGCGTTTGAAAATGGAAATACATATTTGAACCATTTGTTCAATGGTAAAATTGAGGCTCAAAGGTTGCCACAGGAATACTGTGGCCTCGCTTATGAAAATAAAATTGCAAACGGTGTGGTGAAATGGCTCTACTAAAAAAAATAAAGGCCTCGACCCTAATGGAAACCTTGGTAGCCACGGTATTGATCGTGGTTGTCTTTATGATGGCCAGTATGACCTTGAACGCATTGTTTGCCACTAGCATTCAAAACAACGATGGCCCGGCACGACAGGAGTTACTGTTTTTACAATACAGGTATGGATATGGAAAGCTATCACTTCCCTATTATGATAAACTGGATGCATGGGACATCAAAGTGGAAGAACGCGTTTGGCAAGGGACGGAACAGGTGATTTTTTCAGCTGTGAATACATCGAACGATAGGGAACTAAAATTTTCTGTGAACCATGAGTGATGCAACCAAAAAAATAAAGGCATTTACCCTGCATGAAATGTTGGTCGTACTGTTAATCACTGTCCTTGTCGTTGGAATGGCCTACAGTGTTTTACGATTGGTGCAAACACAAATGAACGGGATTTCATCAAATTATGAAGAGATGACCGAGGTGCGGCTTTTAAAGCAGCGTCTTTGGATCGACTTTAACCAATATGATAGGGTTTGGTACAACGCAGCAAACAGGGAGCTCCTCTTATGCAATGAAATAAGTGAAGTCGAATATCAATTTCAAAAGGAATTGGTCTTGAAAGGGCAGGATACCTTTCATTTAAAAACCAAGGAACTATTGGCCTACTTTGAGGTCGGCATAATCAATGAAGGAGAAATAGATGCCATAGATCTATATGTTGGAGGAGGAAACGGAACACGACTTTTTGTATTTAAACGAAACTCGGCAACAAGTTATATCAATCGATAATGGGATTCAAACTGGACCAAACACTGGAGAAAACGACTACCATCCCTTCCCAAAAGGAGGGGCTGGATAAGTGGCTGAAAAAAGAGATAACCTTATTTGGGTCCTTTTTTAATTCCAAGAGAAAAGAAGGGTTTTACAGTGAATTGGCCATTTTGATAAAAGCAGGACTGCAATTGCGTGAAGCTTTGGAATTGTTGTCGGGCAACCAAAAAAAGGAAAAACTGCAACTTTTTTTTGAGGACATGGTCAAGGAATTGGATCACGGTCTGAGTTTTTCAGAAGTTTTAAAGAAACGACAAGAGTTTACGGAATACGAATATTACTCAGTGGAGATTGGAGAGGAAAGCGGCAATTTGGGAACGATTCTCCAAGAATTGGCGACGTTCTATTCGCAGAAGAACGAGCAACGTAGAAATCTTATAAGTGCCCTTACCTATCCATTGATCATACTTTGTACCGCTATTTTGGTGGTTGTTTTTATGCTCAGGATGGTGGTTCCCATGTTCGAGGATATCTTTAAACAGAATGGGGTGGAATTACCGACCATTACCCAGTGGGTCATTGGTGCCTCCAATGTCATTGAGCGTTATGGTTTGGTTGTGCTTCTGGCAATTTTCACTTTGATATTTTTGAGAAAACCGTTGATGAAGAGGGAATCCATCAGGAGAAAGTGGGATTATTTTACTTTGAAAATCCCATTCCTGGGCAATTTTATACGATTGGTCTATATGGCCCAATTTACCCAGGCCGTTGCCCTGTTGACCACTTCCAAAGTGCCAATGCTGAATAGTGTACAAATGGCAAAGAAAATGTTGCAGTTTTATCCATTACAGGATGCATTGACGACCATGGAATCGAGAATCCTAAAGGGAACAAGCCTTCATCAGAGCCTACAGGGAAATAAGATGTTCGATCATAAAATCATCTCTTTGGTGAAGGTAGCCGAAGAGACCAATCAAACGGAATATATATTCAAAAAATTGAACCAACAATATGTAATTGAAGTGCAACAGAAATCCAAAATGTTGTCGACCATTATGGAACCTATAATTATAATTATCATCGGTGTTTTTGTTGGTGTGATTTTAGTGTCCATGTACTTGCCTATGTTCAGACTCAGTAGTGTTTTGGGAGGATAGTAGGTGTGTTGAATCTGATTAATGATATTAAAAGAAAATAGTTGCTTTTAAACACTCAATGCATGCCTTTTAAACTATTGTCCGGAAAGGAATGAATTCTAAAAGCTTGGAAATAAAGTGATTTTTTCAAAAATTTCATTAATTTTACTTTGTAAAGCTCCCATAAGTTTTGCCACTGAATGTACTGTTTTGACGACAGTTTAGAGTTCGGTTAATCAGCTTTTCAGGATAGTGTAAAATATTGATTGTTAGATAGTTATTTAATCGACTTTCTTCCTGTCATCCCGACGAACCATGGTTTTATGACACTAAGTAAAACCTTAATTAATTGAAAACCAGAAAATTAATTTTTTCTGGTTTTTTTTATTTCCATCTGAAACCATCGATGAGGATGTCCTATAGAGTGTCCTATTTTTGTCGGGAAAAATTCCCTAAATTGTACTTCCGTAATTGATTTTTCGTGTGATTTGACTTTCGCTTAATCCAAAGTTTAACTTAAAGCGAGAACACATGAATACCTCTAACGCCTTCAGTATCAGTTTTTGGCTGAAAAAATCAGGAAGAAAAAAAGATGGACGTTTTCCAATTTATGTCCGAATCAGATGTAAAGGAAAAAATGCAGATCTCAGTGTCCATCGATCAACTTTTGAAGAACGATGGTGTCCTATTTTGGGAAAAATGGACCATAGGGCCAGTGAATCCGTTGTTGTCAACAAATATTTGGACGACGTCCGGGCAAAATTACTGGAATGCCATCGACAACTCTGTGCGGAGAGCAACTTTATAACGGCACAATCCATCAAGCTTAGATATCTGGGGAAGGACAAGGTGATGCTCACCCTATTGGACCTTTTGGAGTATAACCGAACCTATGAGTTGCCCAAACTGGCCAAAGGGACAGTCAAGAACTATTCTTCTACAGAGACCTACCTGAAACGTTTCATTGCCAAAAAATATCGGGTGCCCGATATTGGGTTGGCCTCCATTGACTATGCCTTTTTGATTGAATTTGAAAACTTCCTGCGGAACTGCGAACCCATCAAGTCGTTCCAAACATTGAACAACAATGGCATCATGAAACATATGCTACGGTTCAAGAAATTGGTGACCATGGCCTATAAATTTGATTGCATCCCCAAGAATCCCTTCAACCTCTATAAAGTGAAAATGGAGGATTATGACAGTGCTTTTCTGGAAGAGGAGGAAATCTTGGCACTGGGCCAATTGAAATTCGAGGAAAAGGGGATGGAACTGGTCCGCGATATTTTCCTTTTTGCATGCTATACTGGACTGAGCTACATTGAGATCAAACTTCTCAAACCCAACGGTATCGTATCCGGCATCGATGGGGAACTATGGATCGATGTAAAGCGCCAAAAGACCAAGACCGAAGTCAAGGTCCCCCTATTGACCAAAGCCAAGAAAATCTTGGAGAAGTATGCGGATTTTCCCAAAAATGAAGATATTGTTCTTCCTGTGTACTCAAATCAAAAGGTGAACCAATACCTAAAGATCATTGCACAAAGGGCAAATATTGATAAGCACCTAACGTTCCATGTGGCCAGACATACCTTTGCAACAACAATCACCCTTATGAACGACGTACCCATAGAGACCGTTTCCAAGCTCTTGGGGCATACCAAGCTTTCCACGACCCAAAAGTATGCAAGGGTGGTGGAAAAGAAAATCAGTAAGGACATGGCCCAATTGAAAAACATATTGGATGAGAGCAGCCATAAAATTCAAGATAACAGTGGGGTTCCCAATTTGAGAATTGTACGGTAGAGCTGTAGGGGTATTGTTATTTCTATTTAGAATACCTTTTTAGGAAAGCAGTTTTTGCTGATTTTCGGGTTGTTTTATGCGCAATATCGAATGCAGTTCGACTTCAACATATAAGACAGGACACTTAGTTTCAAGGGGTCAAAAGTCAGCTGTCGCGGAAAGGGACTCTACTTCAACGCTACTTTAACATTTGAGTCCTGTTTCTGGGCTATTTGAGAACAATTGGAATCAAAATGAACTAGGCTGAATTAAACCTATCTCTCAAGCCGGTCAGCTTGTTGATTAAATCTTTAAAGCTTTCCGTTTTACCATAGAACATGCTCTCTTTCATCTCCGCATAATCTTCTTCCCATTCCGCCATAACTTCTTCAGGTGGAATGAAATTCAAAGTTTCATAACCATGCTTTGAATAATCGATCCAAGATATTCGTGCATATACTTCTCGGTGTGCCACAATTTTGTCGTACAATGCTTTGTCCTTTATTGCCGATTCCCCAAATCCTGTATCCATCATTCTGGATACATCATATAAATGCCTTGTCATTCGATGACCTCTTATTGGTCCCCGTTCTTTTGGTTTCTGAAATTCCTCATGCAATAGGAACAGTTTTTCCAAAAATGTGCGTTGAGGCAAAACTGTGGGTATATTAACGGCTTTATCAGCAAAGGATAGGCCTCTGTACATTTCCCCAATAAACGATATAACTTCTCTATTTTCAAAGGGTCCCCGAAGTGACCTGGAGCTTATTTCAACCAGTATTCTTGGTTCTAAATAGGGAACCTTGTCGACCAATGACTTATAGCGGATTTCAATGGCCAAGGGATCAGTATCTGATTCTTCAAAATCGCGGACATGGATGGTAAAATCCTTGATGCCCATTTCATGAAGCTTATCCTCTAAATCTTGCGGCAGTATCTCGCTCACAAACTTGCATGATGCCTTTCTAAGTTTTTTAACCTGTTTTCGGGAAAGATCTCCCTCAAATTCAAAAAAGGATTTATCCATACCCAGATCTATGTCCTCCGAAAAGCGCTCAATAAGTCTCCATGCTTTGCTCAAGGATGTACCTCCTTTGAAAACCAGGTGGTTTGAATATTTGGTTTCGAATAGGGTGCGAAGGACAGCGACCACCCACCAATCCTTTTCTATGGCCGCCTGTGAAAGGCCTTTTAAAATACTTGTTTGAACAATCACTTCTCTTCTGTCCTGTTCGGATAAATCAAACCATTCCTTCATGTCGGTTCCCTTTTTGATAGTGAATTTTGCATAATTTCAGAAATCCAAACAGGAGCTAGTTTCATATCATGAACTATTGATTCTCTGTCAACCTTTTGGAGTATCATATTTATTTTTTCCAAGGTTTTGTCATCTATATTGTGTTTGCCCAATTGGCGCAGGGCTTGCATGATAAGGATATTGGTCTCACTCTTGACGGCTAGAATTTTAGGGGAAGCCTTTTTAAACTTTATTGTATTTTCCCCAACGGATATGGTACGGGAAGTTCCGTCCGTTAAGTAAACTAAATTCAAAGGTACCTGTGTGGAAAGCCCCAGTTGGTTGAGTGCCTGAATCCCAGTGGGAATAATTCTGGCCTTATCCCTTTTAGAGATTGCTTTGGCAATTTCTTCCAAAGACGGATATAACGTCCCAAGTAGCTTGTGTTCTTTGGGATATAGATAAATGCCTTGGGCCAATCGGATCAAAAAACCTTTGTCCTCTAACCTTTTCAATGCTTGCCTTATCGCTTCAGATGTACCGAATTTGGAAAAGTTTTTCGGGAAAAAAATTTTTCCACGCTTATGGTTCGAAATTGAATTTTTTATAAGTTTTTCAGTGGGTATGGGCATTTTGTCACTTATTTTCCGTCACAAATTTAGTAAAAAAATGTGACGAATAAATTTTTGGGGAGACAAGAGTGAAAATCACAAAAGATGGAGGGTGTAAACCTAGTGCTGTTGGTCTTGACCAACAGCACTAGGCAAATTTTCCACATGGTAAACATCGGTGTTCATGAGCTATTTTGATATTTCAAGTGAATTGTGAACACCGATGTTTACCATGTAGTGAAGTTAGTTTTTTCCAGGAAGAAAGTCAATGGGGTAGGGGCTTTGTCGACGGTGTGTTATAAACAAATTAATGAACAGTGTGCTCTTGGGCCAAAATTCTTAAACTTGTCTATATGCATGGTAAGGGCAACCATTGGGTTCCCAAGGAGCGCTTTTGAAACCATTATAAATCACATCAGGTACCAACGCTTGAATTTTGCCTTATAACTTTTATTTTCTTACCAATATTCCCGAAAGTTAAGCTCGCACTATTTTCTCGGACAAGGGACGGCATAAAACCGTTCCGATGGTCACTGTTTATTCCGTTTCCTTGCCGCTCCAAAATTTTGTCTTCCGCTTGGTTTCCGCTCAAATATTGTTTAACCAAAAATCCAAAAAATCATGGAAACACAAACAAAACAAAGAGCGACAAGCAAAAGGAATGCGGACCAATCATCAAAAGCAGAGCGACCCACACCGCAGAAGGAACGGAACTCTGTTCCACAGATCCAGATGTTGGAAATCGGTTTGGTTTCGCCAGATCCGACACAACCCAGAAAAACCTTGGATGAACAAAGTCTCAATCATTTGGCACAGAGTATTGCCGAGCATGGTGTATTGCAGCCCATCACTGTGAGAAAATCTGATGACGGCTATATCATCATCATGGGTGAAAGGCGATTTCGAGCCAGTAAATTGGCAGGATTGCCTACTATTCCAGCCATGATAAGGGAATATGCGGGCTCTGAAATTTTGGAAGTCCAGATCATCGAAAACCTCCAAAGGAAAGATGTGGAACCTACTGAGGAGGCCGAGGCCATCCAATTTTTGTTGGACCGTTACGAACCCGTTGAGATTGCCAAACGTCTCGGGCGTTCGGAGAACTATGTCCGCCAGCGTATCAAATTGGCCGGTTTGATCGAGGGATTCAAGGCCTTTGTCCGAAATGGGGAAATGACCTTGTCCTTGGGAGTCGCAGTGGCACTTTTTGAGCCCGGCGAACAACAGATGTTATTGGAAAGCCTGGAAGGGAAATTTCAGGAACATCGGATTAAACGGATGATCGAGAGCCGAACCTTTGACCTGACCAAGGCCGGCTTTGATGTGACAGATAAGACCTTATTGCCCAAAGCAGGGGCATGTGTTGCCTGCCCTTTCAACGCTGCCAACCAAGGCAACTTGTTCGGGGAAGGGAAGATGGTCTGTACCCGGACCTCCTGTTTTGAGAACAAAAAGACAAAGACCTTTTTGCAACTCCTGAAAAGAGTAAAAAAGGAAGGATTGAAACTGGTGCCCAACATCAACAAATATTGGGTGGACGAGGAACGCAACCAGTGGGTCATGGCCCAAATGGAAAAAGAAGGTCTAGAAGTACATTTGACCAATGAATTCGAAATTTTAAAGGAGCCTGTTGAGCCTACCATGAAAAGCATTAAAGAAGAGCACCGGCACTATGAATACACCGAGGAAGAATTGGCTGAATTCCTTGACGAAGCTTTGGAATCCTTCACCGAGGAAAAGGAGGCATGGGACAAGGCCGTGGAAAATGGATTTGAAAAGGGTATTCTACTGGAAACGGATACCTACTTGACACAGTCCATTTTTGTAAAGGTCAGGGAAGAAACCAATAATGGAAGTTCAGGTGCCAAGTCCTTGGAGAAACGGAAGATGGCTGAATGTTCCCCAGAGGAACAGATCATCAAGATTCATACACGGGAACTTAGGAAAAAACAGATCGAGAACAACCACCAGTTCAAGGAAGTGGTGGATATGATCCGGGAAACGGATTACATCAATAGGAACAAACCTTTGACCACGGATGAAATGGTGGCCATCTCCATCTCACTGTTTGAGAACAACATTGGATATTATAGTCAAAGGGAACATTTTGAGGGGTTCATTGGGGAGGATTCCAAATTGTCCCGAGAGGAGCTGGTGGCCCGGTTCAAACAAAACTTCAAGAAAGAGACCTTCTATAAACTGATACGGTTTTTGTTGACCCGACAGGTACACCTTGGGGAAAGCAACCATACCAATGACCTGACCAACCAATCCTTCTATGTGGCGATGCTATCCTTTTACAAAAAAAAGATCTCGGCCATTGAAGAAACATATGCAGAAAGTCGTCAAAAGCGTGAAGCACGGATCAAGGAAAGGATTATAGTTCTGGAACGGCAGGCCAAGGCAATTGAGGATTAACAAAGATTGATGGAAGGGGCCTGTCACCAGGCCTCTTTTTTTTTTGGACATCCATTGTTTATCTACATCGTTATGTAAGCTATAATGTCCAACTGATTATTGTGCTCCCAGGGTTCTACTGAATGGACCAAGGTAATGGGATAGCTTCCTTTATCCCTTCCCTTAATTAAACCTATGGTTCCATTATGGGCATGGACACCAAAAAAAGAGTGGGGAACATGTTTTTTATCTAGGGTATTACTTTTAAAATTCTTTTTTGCCAAACTCACTATCAATGAACCGCGATTTGTTCTTAGCCTTACTGAAGGAATAGGATAGACTTGGGATAATTATGTCCACCACAATGATATATTTGATGGTGGTAAAAAATTCCCCTTCCCCAAAGGTCGTGAAAGCTACTCTTTGCTGCCCAAAAGCAAAAGATTGATATTTTGCCACCGCAAGGTGGTGCTCAGGCGATTGTCCAAAAAGGTCTTTCGAAACGTTAGGTCGAGGGAATTTGGTTTAAAAATAAACGGGACAAGAGCATACTATCCTTTTTTATCTGCCGTTGGGTAAATATGGAATTACATGTAAGAAAGAGATTTTGTTCCATTTGTTTAATGGGATTGCTTGGTATTTTGGGTCTTGGCTGCAGTGCCGACTCGGGACAAGCGGATGATGGAAATGGATTGAACGACACAATGGATGTTTCACAGAACCGTAAGTCCGTCGGGGATTCGGCCGCAGATCTGTTGGATGGTTCCCGTTTTCCAGCACTGCACCTTGAAATATTCTATGTGGAAGGTCTAAAGCCCAGTGCAACAACCTTGGACAATTTTGAGTCCTTCTTGATGGAACGGCTCCATAAACCCGATGGGGTTACCATTGCGCTTACAGAGATTTCATCCCCAGGGCAGGCCGTTTATTCCATTACGGATATCAGGAACTTGGAGGATGATATACGTACAGCCTATAACCAAGAGGGTATCCTAAAGGTTTTTGGCCTTTTTATTGATGGGGAATATTCCGAGAACACGGAAAACGGTTCCGTATTGGGGGTAGCCTACAGGAACACCTCCTTTGTCATCTTTGCGGATACCATCCGGGAATTTAGCGGACAACCCTTGGCCCCGAGCACTGCGGTTCTGGAGACCACGGTCCTTGACCATGAGTTTGGACATCTATTGGGATTGGTAAATGCCGGTACCCCATTGCAAAGTACGCATCAGGATGAGCCACACGGAAAGCATTGTACCACTGAGGATTGTCTGATGTATTGGACAGCGGAAACCGGTGAGGGGCTCATCAATATGATCAGTGGCGGCACCATTCCAGGATTGGATGCCGCCTGTTTGGCAGATTTACAGGCCAATGGTGGCAAATAAAACCTTTGACAATAAAAAAAGCCCCGTTCTGGGGCTTTTCTTGTTATAATCGATGGGATTGCCTATAGCGAAGCGGTCCCGGTCACGGTGACATTGGCGCTCAACTGTAGGGCCGATGTGATATTGATGGCCCCCAGGTCGAGACCTGTGGTGGACTCCACTTCCAATTGTGAGTTGAAATAAAACTCAGTACCATCTTGGGTATAGGAAGCAAAGATGAGTTCATACTCCCCTTCGGCCAAAAAGTTAAGGCTATAGGAGTTGTTGATTCCGCCCACTTCAGCACTGGTCACGGCATTGGCGAACCTGATACTGCTCTCACCCTGGCCCTGGGTCTCCACTTCGGCATTGTATGTGCCCTTTTCATAGGCATACACCACAATTTTATCGGAAGTATCTTGGGAATCGTTGACCGTACCCGAAATCTCTCCCGTCGCTTCTTTGTTTACGGTCCGAATACCTGCGGAAAGCTCTGAAAGCGTCACGAAATCAAAGTCTGATTCCAAGGTCCCCTGTTCTTCCTTTATGGTCTTTCGCAGGTCGAAATCGATGATGATCTCATTGGTATTGGTGGCAAAGACCTCGAAACTATCAGTGATATTGATGGACTGTGAGGTCGACGCGATCTTGTCCTTGGTCCCATCGGCCATTTCCACATAACATCCCGGGGCATTGCCATCCATATCGGAATCATAGTCCAGTACAAGTTCCAAATTGGAATAGGTTCCCGCTTCCATGTCAAGATTGCCCAAAGTTTTGGTCTGCCCGTTGACCAAGGCCGAAAGGTCAAAAGTGGTCTTGGAGAACCCCTCAATGGAGTTTCCGTCCACCTTTACATCGGAGACCGTGATGAACACAGCTTCCACGTTCGCATTGTCAATGGGTGCATCGGTCATTTTAAGGGTTGTTTGATAAGATTCCTTCTCTACATTGTCATTTTCATTGTTGTCACTACAGGATACTATCAAAAGCATTGTTCCAAAGATAATTCCCAAGTTTTTCAAAAGGGTCTTCATAAAAATTAAGATTTAAGGATTTATTATTTGTTTCAGTAATATAACAATTGGCATACGTCAAACCCTACTTGGGTCAAACAGGCCCAATACAATGCCGACTTCATGGAATGATGGTTCGGACTCCCTACGATAGGGCTCACAGATGATACGGCATACTTAGAAACACATTGGATTTTTTTGATTAAAGAGGTCAAGGGTCCTGGTCCGTATACGTAGAACAATGGTTCTGATATTTTAAATCAATGAAGGTTCGATCATTTACGTTTTTCGATTGGATTGTTCAAACAACAAGCGGGAAAGTGAACCTTGAAATTTGGGACAAAAACATGATTCTGGGAATCTTGTTTTCAGTAATGGCTTAATCGGTTTCCCGCTCAGTTTAAAGGATGGTCGTTTTGTAAAGCGAACTTTTTAAGGAACAAGTGAATTGTCCAATGTCCCCACTATTTTCTGGACCAGATTAAAATTGCGTTCTCCTTAAAATTCGTGCTGTATAGGTATTCCCCGTCGAATTGCACATCCGTTGGATACTTGATGCTTTCGGTCAAGACTTGCCGCAATGATCCATCAAAGTTGTAAATCAACACCCGGCCATTTTCTTGGTCGGTAATTGCGAACTCCCTTCCCCCCATTGCAATACCGGAAGCGACGTTCATTTTTTCATTTCCACCAATGGTTTTTAGGTGTGTTCCATCGAACCCGAAGACCTGTATTCTGCTGTTGTACGCATCGGCCACATATATCCTGTTATCCTTCATCTTTACGTCTATCGGATAGTACAGCTCCCCATCTTTGTGCCCCTGCCTACCAATAGTGAAGCATTCATTCGGTGTCTGTACGATGATTCGGTGGTTATAAAAATCGGCTACAAGAACTGTATCTCCGTAAATGGAAACCCCTGCTGGGGCCTGTGGTCTTTTGGATAGTTTCAAAGGCCATCTTTTGTCATCTCTATATTGCCAGATGGTGTCCGTCAAAAATTCGGGAATAAACAGGGTGCCATTGTCAGTATGGATGTTCATTGGTCGCTGGATACCAGTAATCGAATCCAACAGCTCTCCGTCCCGGTCGATCTTGTAAAGCCTAAAATAATCAGGATCGGAAAACCATATCGCATCACCATCTTTGGCCAAAGCCAAGGGTCGGGCTTTCTCGGGCAGCATGATCTTCCGTTCGAACTGCCATTGTTTCTCGGGCTGCTCACAACTTGACATAAGGGACAGTAAAAAAACAACCTGAATAATATGTGCGGGTCTAATATTCATATCCATAGTTTACTATCGTAAGTATTAAAACCAGAAATGTAACGGTCCAAAGCGTCCACGAATTAATGTGGTGCTTTTGTCCATGGTTTTGACAAGGACCTGCATTCCCACATTTCCTTTCATTTTTGATGTTTTTAAAATGGGCGAACCCAAGCGTTCCTGCCGAAATAGTGGTCAGATAGGGCTGCACGGGATGTACCCATTCAAAATTCCCACCCAAGAAACCCAGTCCCGCCACGACCGACAACAAGGTCGGGGCCAAACAGCACATTACCGGAAGAAGGGCCGCTACCAAGCTGGTGCCCAATACCATTTTGAGAATTACTTTCATAAGGCCTATTCTATTTTGGACAGTATGATCTCCCATTGGTCCGAGAGATTATCATCATCTTCATCCTGTACCGTGCCACTTAGCGTTGTCCTGCCCACCGCCAATTTTTGAACCAATTCGATTGATGTATCCTGCGATACCGCAAACCGTTCGTTATCGGTCTCGATGTACCATTGGCCATCCTCTTTCGTTGCGTTACCCATTAGAACCACTTCGGCTTTCTTTGCCGAAAAACCGTTCTTTTTGACCTCTTCCTGAATGCTACGTAAGGTAAGGTCATTTTTTTCGGCCAATCCCAAATACGCTTTTCCATCGTTCAGGCTGACGCGAACCTCCTGAAGCCCGTCCATCTTTTTCAACCCGCGTTCCAATCCATAGGCACAGGGCGCGCAGTCCATTCCATAGACTTCTTGGTCAACCCTGGCGATTTGGCCGCTTATCGTGCCTATTCCAAGAATACCGATCAGGGCCATCATTTTGATGTTTTTCATTATATGTGCTTTTTAATTTATACTGTGTTTACAACCAATAACTTAAATTTACGGCAATCCGATACCTTTCTTTTACCCAACCGGGTGTCAAATCCTGTACTACTGGAACCATCGCACCAAAGGATATGCCCCAAGCACCGTAAAGTCCTAGGAAAGAAGGTCCCACCAAAACCTTTGTACTGCGCGTATCGCTCAAATCCAGTTGTCCATCAATTTTATTGACTCCAGGGAATTCGGCCAATGATTCGATAAAGATGCGCCAATCGGGTTTTGGGTAATCACCCAAAAAGATATTGGGCCGGTACCCCACAACGGCACTCGCATAGGGCAGGTCGCCCAATCGTTCGTCATCTCTTTCAAAATAATATTGGTAACCGCCACCGATCCATGCATACCAAGTGCGTGAGGCATAGCCCGTGGAAATGGCTGCATGTATAGCGTTGCCGACATTGACCTGTCCCCTGACATTATCGGTAGGAGTGGAAACACCCACGATGGCAGTGGACTCAAACCGCTTTCCCACACCAAAGGCGTTCGAGAAAAAACGGTACCAAAGGGAAGCCTCGATATCCCCATTGGCGGGCATATTGCTATTGCCCCGTGTCCTTGGCGTCTCGCCCAACCGTTCTATCAGTGTGGGCGTGGTAAGGTTTACCTGTAGATCTTCTGTAATGCCATAGGAAAATAGGTAGCGCAACATATAGGAGGTTTCGGTTTCTGTGCCTAGGCTCATCCCGGCCACGTTCAAATCCACACCGCCTTTGGCAAGGGTCGGTGTCTGTAGCCCATAGAGGGGGCCGTGGCCCTGGGCCATCACCGATCCTGATATGGCCAATAGCAATATCAATTTGACATAGCGAATGTTCAGGGATATTCTGCAAATCATATGCAAACACTTTTCAATTATGACTGCCCAATTCCTGCTTCCACCAATTCCATTTCGGTAATGGCCGAATCCTTACAGCATTCCAAGAGCTCACCGTTCACGACCACAGCAGGCACTTTCTTGATGCCGTATTCATCCAACTTATCAAGACAGGTCTTGTCCTCACATAGCCTGACCAGATCATAGGTCGTTACCTCACATGTATCGCAGGCCAGTTCCTTTATCTTTTTGACCACGGGGTCACAGACCGGACAATTGGCCGTAAATACTTCTACTTGACGTTTCATGTTTCTGTTTTTTAAATAGTTTAAAATTTCCTGTACGCGACATGGAATTCAAACAATGCATCAAAGGTAGAATGGTGGGTAGGGTGGTCTCCAAATAAAATTTCAAAAAAAAAAGCCCGCATCGTGCAGGCCATCCAATCGGTAGTGATTATGGGGAGGTCAAGCATTTTTGTAGTTTTCGAGTTTGGCCTTGAGCGCATCTATTTCCTTCATCTTTTCCGTTAGGCTGTCCAATTCCAAATCTGGAAATTGCTTTCGTATAAATTCGATACGTTCTTCATTGCCGCAATTTCCTGGACAGGCCTCGACAGTCTCGGATATCTTGATGGCGAGGGTCTTTCGATAGGTCTCATCGAGGAGCAGGTGATGTGCCTTGTCCAAGGCGTTCTTCACTGCTTTGAACTGTACCAAAATCTTCTCGGGGTCGGAACTTTCGTCCAATAACCTGACCAAACCGTTTACCTGTCCATTGATGCTTTGAAGTCTCGTTTTGATGTCCTGGCTTAAATCTTTTGGTATCATAATTTATATTTTATCTGCAATATATGGTTGTGAAAAGGGTGGTCTACCACTATTCTCGTCAACAACAGGAAGATTTATTCTGTATGGGTGGACAGGCGACAGAGCCATAGGAACAAAAAACACAGCAATCGCCTTCTTTAGGTCGAATTACTTCGTGACAGTTTTTACATTCATAAAAGTACTGGCAAGCATCGGTTGGCATTTCTTCCTCTTCTTGGTACCCACATTTGGGACAGGTAATGGTAGATAATATTTTTGTATCCATATTATTCGGAAACGTTATAGCCCGTATTGTTGATGGCCTTTATGATTCGTTGCTCCGTAACTTTGGTACGGTCATATTTAACTGTAGTATTGCTTTTTTCATAGCTTGCTTTTACTGAAACGATACCGTCCAATTTGTTGACCTCGCTCTCAATGTGGTTTTCGCAGCCGGAACAGGTCATTCCTTCCACTGTAAAGGTTATATCTACCATGTTGTCCTGCTGCACATATATGATTTCCTTGGTCGGTTGGGCATAAAAAAGCCCTGAGAAATATGGAAATGCCAGCATCAGTCCCGCAAAGAGGGTAACAAATAGCAGGAACCTTTTTGATTGTAGAAAGGAAGGTTTTACATCATTTTCACAGGCACAATCAATTTCTTGCTGCGATTTTGACTTTAGCTTCTGGTACCAGGCAAATCCAAGTACCAATACGGTCAGGCCTATAAAAAATGGTCTGAAAGCTTCCAGCCATGCAAAGGTAGATGCCATTCCGCTGGTGCCCGCAATCAATGCAAGCACAGGTGTGATGCAGCATAATGAAGCTGTGATCGCTGTAAAAACTCCAGTGAACATTGCTGAATATGATGATTTTTCTATGTTCATTCTATGCAACTTTTTTGTTTTCCTGAAGCCTGCTGAAGATGCCTTCCAACACCTCGCTTTGGCCTTTTACCAGTGAGTAATACAAGGTTTGACCTTCCCGTCTGGAGGTAATTAGACCAGCATCCTTCATCTTACGGATATGCTGCGAAATTGCGGGTACGGTCATTTCCAGTATATCTGAAAAATCACAAGGGCAGAGCTCACCTTCCTTGTTCAGCAGGAAAAGAATCTTCAATCTGGTCTCATTTCCTGCTAGGGCCAGTACCTTACCAATAGTGTTGATTGAATTCGAACTCATCCGTAGTGTCTCGCGACAGCGCATCAACTGCTTTTGGTCCGCCTCGGCGCGGGTGCAACTTAATTCAAGGGCCATGATAAAAATTTTATTAAAGATAAGGTTATATCATTATATAAGCAAATGCTTAAATAAATTGTGTTTTTTTATGACCGGTTTATGGAACGACTGGCTTATCCTTCAAGGAAGCATCCCATTACAGGTCAACTTGCCCCTTTTGAATAGGACTTTTATACATCCGACGTGGCCTTTAGTACTGCCCGCTACATAAATTGAATCTTTTAGGCCACCATTTTGTACTATGATTAAGACCGTTTATTACGGTCAGTTGGACACCTGTCCATTACAAGGAACGTTTGCTTGTTCCACTTGCCAACTGTACTTTGTTTCGTGTTGCATGGCAGTTGTAGAGGCTTGTTCCAGAAGTGATTTATTTTTTCGGTTATATGAGCGTTCTTGGATACTTTGATTTTTTCCAGACGAATTGGGATTGGGACGTACTCTGGTAAAGCGATAGCCTTTTGGGGCGTTGGAATGGATTGGAAATTTCCTGTCTTGAATTTTGGATGGTCCGGATTGCCCCATTTGATCATCCCTTGAAATTTGAAATGGAATGCTCTTGGTTCCATACACTAAATCTTCAATAGGTCCTTTCCGGATTTTGCAATGCAGTTGCACCAAAGTTCTGTTATCTTTGCAAAGTGAAATTTTTTACCGTCATATTATCCATCTACATGTTGGCACTCAATGTGGTTCCTTGCAGTGATGCGGGTAACGTAACAGAAGACTCCCAAGGTGTTTATCTGGTTCAATTTGATGGTGAACACAGCGAGAATTGTGAACTATGCTCACCATTTTGCCACTGCCATTGCTGCCATGTGCACACGGTGGATTTTGGTATAGCTCGATTCCAGCCGCTTCAAGAGACTTACCTTGAAGATGATTTCACCCATTTTGAAGGATTGGGCAAGGAATTTACCGACCCACTATTTCAACCTCCACAGGTTTAATTCAGTTTTACAGGATAGCTATATCCGATTATGAGGTTTATGGACTTTGAACTTTTCAAAGACCTGTTCCCTCATACTTGCAACCCTATTGCATTGGTTCAACTGAATTAAAACACATTTTATATGATCAACAGAATCATTGATTTTTCAATCAATAACAAATTTATTATAGGTCTGCTGACCCTCGCATTGATTGGTGCGGGCATTTATAGCATGACCCAAGTTCCCATCGATGCCGTACCGGATATCACCAATAATCAAGTGCAGGTCATTACCCAATCACCTAATCTGGGAACAGAGGATATTGAGCAATTCGTGACCTATCCCGTGGAAGTTGCGATGAGCAACCTACCCAATGTCAAGGAAATCCGCTCTGTTTCCCGTTTTGGGCTTTCTGTGGTGACCATTGTATTTGATGACGAGGTGGGCACTTATCTGCCGAGACAACTTGTAGCCGAAAAACTGCCCGAGGTTCAAGAACAGATCCCTTCGGGCTTTGGCAAACCCGTTATGGGTCCAATTTCAACGGGATTGGGCGAAATCTATCAATATACCCTTGAAGTAGATGATGAACATCAAGGTGAATATTCGGCAACGGAACTTCGTACGATCCAGGACTGGATTGTACGGAGACAGATGGCCATGGTTCCCGGCGTGGTCGAGGTAAACGCCTTTGGTGGAAACAAAAAGCAATACGAAGTGGCGGTTGACCCGGACGAACTTCGCGCCATTGGTATAACCATTACAGAAGTGTTCTCGGCCCTTGAAAACAACAACCAAAATACAGGTGGGGCCTACATCGAGCGTAACCACCAAGCCAACTTCATTCGTGGTGAAGGGCTGGCCAGGACCATATCGGATATTGAAAACATGGTGGTCAAGGCCGTTAATGGCATTCCCATCAAAGTTAAGGATATAGGTAAGGTAAGCATGGGAAGTGCGGTACGCTATGGTGCGCTTACCAAAGATGGAAAGGGCGAAACCGTGGGCGGAATGATCTTGATGCTCAAAGGGGCAAATTCCAACGAGGTGATCGAAAACGTGACCCAACGTGTGGAACAGATACAACGGTCCCTTCCTGAAGGAGTGTCCATCAAATCTTTCCTTGACCGCAGCGAATTGATTGCCGAGACAACAGGCACGGTAACGGGGAACCTTTTGGAAGGTGGGCTTATCGTGATCTTCGTGTTGGTCTTGCTGTTGGGGAATTGGCGTGGCGGACTCATTGTGGCTTCGACCATACCCTTATCCCTATTGTTTGCCTTTATTCTGATGAATGTTTTTGACGTATGGGCAAACTTGATGAGCTTGGGGGCAATCGATTTTGGAATCATTGTGGATGGTGCGGTGATCATCGTAGAGGGCACCGTTTTTTTAATGTACTCCTATGTGGTCAAAAAGAATGGCGTTAGTGCGGAAACACGGGATGACATCGCCGCCAAGGCCTCCAAAAAAATGATGAACGCCGCTTTCTTTGGCCAGCTGATCATTCTAATCGTGTTCCTGCCCATTTTAGCCTTGGAGGGCGTCGAAGGGAAAATGTTCCGGCCCATGGCCCTCACCTTCATTTTCGCCATGATCGGGGCCATGCTATTGTGTCTTACCTATGTGCCCATGGTTTCGGCATTGTTCCTACGGCCGCCAAAATCCAAAAAACAATCCTATGGCGATAGGTTCGTGCATTGGATTGAGCAGAAATATGAACCGTTGTTGACCAAATCACTTTCCAAGGCCAAAATGGTCGTAAGCATTGCCCTTGGCCTTTTTGCCATTGCCATTTTCGCCTTTACGAGAATGGGCGGTGAGTTTATCCCGCAATTGGACGAAGGTGATATTGCCTTTCACGCGATCTTGAAACCCGGCAGTTCCCTGTCGGAAACCATCGAAACCACGACAAAGATTGAACGTATCGTGAAGGCCGAATTTCCCGAAGCGGAAACCGTTCTCAGCCGTATCGGTGTCGCCGATGTACCAACGGACCCGATGCCCATGGATATCGCCGATGTCTTCGTTATCCTCAAACCAACGGATGAATGGACATCTGCAGAAAGCAAGGATGAATTGGTGGAAAAAATGAAGGAGGCCATCAGTATCGTTCCCGGTGTGAATTTTGAGTTTACCCAACCTATAGAAATGCGCTTCAACGAACTACTTACGGGTGTTCGTGAGGATGTGGCCATTAAATTGTTCGGGGAAGACCTCGGCATATTGGCAAGCAAGGCCGAGGAAATGGGGGAAATCATTGCCACCGTTCCCGGTGTGGCAGATATGAAAGTTGAGGCCACGGACGGCCTGCCACAAATCACCATTGACTATAACCGCAATAAATTGGCACAGTACGGTCTAAAGATCGAACAGCTCAATAAAGTGGTACAGGCCGCCTTTGCAGGAGGAAAGGCGGGCGTAATCTTCGAGGGTGAAAAACGGTTTGACCTGGTCGTAAGACTTCAAAAGGAAAACCGGCAAGGCATCGAGGACATCCAGAACCTGTTCATCAACCTGCCCAATGGTTTGCAAATCCCATTACGGGAAATTGCCGAGGTAAGTTATGAACCCGGCCCGATGCAGATAAGCCGTGACAATACCAATAGGCGGACCTATGTGGGCATCAATATTCGCGACCGTGATGTAAAATCCGTTGTAGAGGATATCCAAGAAAAATTGGATGCCCAGTTTGACCTGCCCACAGGATATTACATTCGGTATGGTGGTGCTTTCGAAAATCTGGAACGCGCCAGCAATAGATTGCAAACTGTTGTCCCTATTGCCTTGTTCCTGATTTTCATATTGATTTATTTTGCGCTAAAGTCCTTTCCACAGACCTTGATGATCTACCTCGCCATCCCGATGGCCACCATTGGCGGTGTGTTCGCCCTCTGGTTAAGGGATATGCCCTTTAGTATTTCCGCGGGGGTCGGCTTTATCGTGCTTTTTGGCGTGGCCGTTCTGAACGGACTCGTCATGATAAGTGGTCTCAATGAACTGAAGGAAGAAGGCGTGACCAATCTTAAAGGTAGAATTATAGAAGGCACCAAAAGACGGATTCGTCCCATTATGCTCACGGCCTTTACGGATATTTTAGGGTTTCTTCCCATGGCCGTTTCGGCTTCGGCCGGGGCAGAGGTACAGCGACCTTTGGCCACCGTGGTCGTTGGTGGCTTGATAACTTCGACCCTCTTGACCCTCTTTATCCTACCCATCTTTTACCAATGGGTCGAGGGACGTTCGGAACGGATGAGGAAACCCGACCCGAAATGGGTTACCCCTGTGGTCATGGTCCTTCTTTTGTTCGCCACCGCACTGCCTGCCAAAATGCATGCGCAAGAAGGTTTTGAAAATGCACGGCAGATCCAGCCTAAAGATTCACTGCCCGCTATTTCATTGGAAGAGGCGGTGGAAGTTTCCAGGAAAAACTACCCGCTGTTGAAAGCGAAACAATGGGAGGTCCAAAAACAAACCGCCCTAAAAGGTATGGCTTACGACCTTGGCAATACCCAAGTCTTCACAGGTGGCGAAGAAATTGCGGACGGACAAGGAATTTATACCTTGGTTGGGGTTGGACAACAGAATATCGACCTGTTGGGCATCAGTGCAAAAAGGCGTTTGCAGAGACAACGCATCGCTTTGGCCGAGACAGCTCTTGACCTTTCCGAACTGCAAGTGGAACAGGAGGTCAAAAAGGCTTGGTCAGAAGCCTATCGACAACGACAGAAATTTGAACTGTACCGTGAACTGGATTCCATTTATTCACAATTTAAAAAAGCAATAGAACTCAACTTCAAGGTAGAGGCCATTTCCCGGCTGGAATATTCATCGGCCACAAATCAGGCCTTACAAATCAACAATCAACTGCAACAGGCCGAAAGTGATTATGCCATCGCCCTGCAAAAGCTCAATCTTTGGTTGGTTTCGGACATCTACTATTCCGTTCCAGAAAAGCTTGATGAAAGTTCGGTAACGGTTTTGGGATGGGACGGGGATTTGGGAAAACACCCAGCGCTGGAACTTTCACAAAGGAGCATCGAGGAGGCCGAGGCGACATACGATGCGGCACGTGCCGACCTGCTGCCTAAGTTCAACCTTCAGGGCGGACTGCAACAGGTCAATGGCAATAGCGGGTTCTACACCTATCAAGCCGGCATTTCGGTTCCTTTGTTTTCAGGTGGACAGCGTAGTCAAGCCAAGGCCGCCAAAATTGAAAGTGAAATCGCAAAGACCAATGCAGATTATACCAAACGCCAGCTGCAATCCGAATATCGGCAGGCGGTGCAAGCCTATCGGAAATGGAGCGCATCGTGGCAATTTTATAGGGACAAGGCCTTGCCGCTTGCCCAAGAGCAGCGCAGGGGAGCGTTGTTGGCCTACGTGGAGGGTGCGGTGGACTATGCAGCGTTCACACAGATTATTCGGGATGCCATAAACACGGAAATGGATGCACTTGACGCTCTTGACAACTATCTAGAATCAGTATTTGAATTACAATATTTTAAACAATAGACAAATGAACAATCTTTTTAAATATAGCGTTATCGGGCTCGTGACGATGCTCTTGGTTCTTACTTCCTGTGGGAATTCCAAAGCCGATACTGAGGAAGCAAAGCAAAAAAATCCTGAAGTGGGTGAAATGCACAAAGAAGGTGAAGCCAAAGAAGCCATGCTAACGGAAACGCAATTCCGCAACCTTAACATGAAAATCGATACCGTTGCCCCACGTGTTATGAAGCAATATGTGGAGGCCAATGGCCAACTGGAGGTCCCACCACAGAACGAAGCGACCATTACTACCGTCGTGGGTGCCAATGTGGTGTCCATAGAGGTCATTGAAGGCGACAAAGTAAGCAAAGGTCAAACGGTTGCCTATCTGTCCCACCCCAATATCATCCAGAAACAGACCGATTTCCTGAACGCCTACAGTAACAGCCAGTTTCTTAAGAAGGAATTTGAAAGACAAAAAACCCTGTATGATGCCGGGGTGGGCAGCGGGGCCAACTTTCAAAAGGCCGAAGCGGAATACCGGGCCTCCCAAAGCCTAGCAAAAGGATTGGAAGCACAGTTGGAACAATTGAACATTAGTGCATCCGGGGTCAGAAACGGTACGATTTACCAACGGGTGGCATTGCGAAGTCCCATTGAGGGATTTGTCCAAAAAGTAGCGGTCAAAACCGGGCAGTACGTAGAACCGCAGACCGACCTATTTGAAATCGTTGACACCCATCACGTCCATGCCGATTTAATGGTGTTTGAAAAGGATGTGTACAAAGTAAAGGTAGGCCAGCAAGTATCCTTCAATGTGCAATCCATTCCCGGAAAGGAACTTACTGCGAAAATTTATTCCGTAGGGAAAACTTTCGAGCAAAATCCCAAAGCGATACACGTCCATGCTGAAATCGAGAACAAGGAAGGGCAGCTGATTCCAGGGATGTATGTTGAAGGACGGATTGAAATCCAAAAATCCGAGACCGTTGCGGTGCCTGAAAGTGCAATAAGTTCAAACGAAGGAAAGAAGTATATTTTTAAAGCGGAGCGTGAAGGCAATGACTGGAGCTTCAAACCTGTCGAAATTAACACAGGCCCAAATGACGGGGATTGGGTCGCCATCGATTTTGTAGATTCCGTTGGGCCATATACTACATTTGCATACAACAATGCCTACTATTTAATGGCCCAAATGAAAAAAGGGGATGCGGGACATAGCCATTGATAAAATTACAATATGATGACAGAAATTGAAAAAACATTGGAAAACAAAGGTGTACGCCCAACGGCGATGCGTATTTTGATCTATAAATATTTGGCTGAAAAGGAAGTGGCCATTGCCCTGACCGATATGGAGAACGCTTTCTCAAAAGCGGACAGAACCACATTGTACCGGACCCTGAAGACCTTTGAGGAAAAACGCATTGTGCACCAAATAGATGATGGCACCAATATTTCAAAGTATGCCCTGTGCGAACCAGGTTGCAATTGTGAAATGGAACAAGATCTGCACCTGCACTTTCATTGCGATAACTGTGATGAAACGGTCTGTCTCACTGAGCATAAGATTCCCCATATCAATCTACCTGATGGGTATGTGGCAGAAAATGCCAATTTGGTCATTAAGGGAATCTGCGACAAATGCAGCGGTCAATAAATGCACTTCCGTTGCACGAAACTAATTACGACCTTACCGTCTATGAAAAAGAAAAAAGTAAAACTACGTGATCTAGGTTCAAAGGAACGCCAGGGCGAAAGTGGCCATAACCATGGTGGTCCTGAAGGTGTATCTAAATTCAAGACCTATTTACCGGCCATTTTCAGTTTTGTAATGCTCATCATCGGCATTGCAGTGGACTATTTTGATGCTTTCCCGTTTTTCAAGGGCTGGATAAGGATTATATGGTACACCCTTGCCTATTTGCCTGTTGGTTTCCCTGTCATCAGAGAAGGTTGGAACAGTATAAAGCATGGTGATTTCTTTACTGAATTTTTCCTGATGTCCATTGCCACTCTAGGGGCCTTTGCCATAGGCGAATACCCAGAGGGCGTGGCCGTAATGTTGTTTTACGCCGTGGGCGAACTGTTCCAAAATGCAGCAGTCAATCGGGCAAAGGGAAATATTAAGGCCCTTTTGGATGCGCGACCGGACGAAGCTTTGGTGCTTCGTAACGGGAATTTCGTTACCGTAAATCCCCAAACCGTCGAGATTGGCGAAAGGATACAAGTACGTGTGGGGGAGAAAATCCCCTTGGACGGCATTCTCTTATCCGAAAGAGCTTCTCTCAATACGGCGGCAATTACTGGCGAAAGTAAGCCCGATACGATAAATAGAGACGAAAAAGTCTATGCCGGAAGTATTAATCTCGAGGGTGTTATCGATGTAGAAACCTCCAAAGAATTCAAGGATAGTTCCATCACTCGAATCTTGGATATGGTACAAAACGCTACAGCCAGAAAATCAAAGACAGAACTGTTCATCAGAAAATTTGCAAGAATTTATACGCCCATTGTAGTTTTCCTTGCCATTGGATTAACGTTCTTGCCCTACTTTTTTCTAAATGACTATGTATTTAAGGATTGGCTTTATCGCGCTTTAATATTCCTTGTCGTTTCCTGTCCCTGTGCCTTGGTCATTTCCATTCCGCTCGGCTATTTTGGTGGTCTGGGAGCGGCATCCCGAAATGGGATTCTTTTCAAAGGTGCATCTTTTTTGGAAGCAATCACCAAAGTGAACACGGTAGTGATGGACAAAACGGGAACCGTTACCAAAGGGGTTTTTAAAATCAAGGAGATCAAGACCGCGCAATTTGAGGAAGCCAAGTTTATGAAATACCTGATGGCCATGGAGGAACAATCTACCCATCCCATAGCAAAAGCAATTTTGGAATACAAAGCCGAAGGCACGGATATAAAGGCAACCGATGTATCGGAAGTTGCAGGAAAGGGATTAAGGGGAACGGTCAATGGGAAAACAGTGCTGGTGGGCAATAAAGCCCTAATGGCCTCAAACAACATTGATGTACCTTCAGAAACCGATGATATTGTAGATTCTATTGTAATGTTGGCCATTGATGAAAAATTTGCAGGCTATGTTACCATTGCAGATGAACTCAAGGAAGATGCCCATCAAGCCATCCAACAAATCAGGGATGCCGGGATTTCGAAAATCATAATGCTTTCGGGTGACAAAGATTCCATAACGCAACAAGTCTCGAAAAAGTTGAACTTTGATTGGGCAAAGGGCGGCCTGTTGCCAGAAGATAAGCTCGGCGAAGTCGAAGAACTCAAAAAACAATCAGACACCAAAGTGGCCTTTATGGGCGATGGCATTAATGATGCGCCCGTTCTGGCCATCAGCGATGTGGGCATTGCCATGGGAGGCTTGGGTAGTGATGTGGCCATTGAAACAGCAGATGTCATCATTCAGACCGACCAACCGAGCAAGATGGCACGAGCCATTAAAATAGGACGCTCCACCCGAAAGATAGTTTGGCAAAATATTGGGCTCGCTTTTGGCGTGAAGGCATTTGTGCTCATCCTTGGAGCGGGAGGCCTAGCCACGATGTGGGAAGCAGTTTTTGCTGATGTGGGGGTTGCCTTATTGGCAATATTGAATGCTGTTCGACTTCAGCGGATGAAGTGGAACACTTAGTTTCAAAGAGGAACCATTTTTTGGGCTAACTTATATTTCAGCCGTTGTTGGCAGCCCCATGGTTCGCCAAGACCTTCAATAAAATTGTACATGAGAGGCTTCGCAGGTTGTGTCACCCAAACAACTGTCCGTGTATTGGAGGGGACTTCAGGAAGGTTAGGGGTCTGATTCTTCGAGAAACGGCGACAGGACTTATGAGACAATATGAAAGCTTCCGGGCATAAAAAACCGTATCCGAACAATTACGAAATGCTTATCACTGTAGATGATAAATAATCCGGTCGTAGGGTAACTCCAATACGTTTGTTCCCTTATTGTCGTAATGTTTGATGAAACTTCATTTGGTCAAAACGGAAGCCGTCCAAACGGATCTTTGGTGCGCCCTTCCTTAGCAAACCCTTCTTGGGGCTTTGCCGGGAAAGGCCGCAAATCCGTCCGTCCGCCCAACAAATTTTAAGGGGTCCATAATAAAAGAAGCCCTCGTTGTTTTTCGGGGCATCGAAAAACAGGGCAGTGCCCAAGGACTTCCTATCAGGACACCATCGCCTGCACTCGCTTAACTTCCCGTACGCTCCCTTGCCAATGGGTCGGATGGAATTCCTAAGGCCCTTATCGAACCTGTCAAGGCCAAGGCAGGTTTTGTCCATAAATAGGGTTTCCACTTCCTTGAAAACCTTAAGGTTTTGCTACGTCGCGGAGCCTCCCGATTTCAGTCCAAAAGCCTTGACAGAACCCCCTTCTTTTATTGTGCTACGCACGTAAGAAGCAAACAAACGCCCCTTAAAATTTGGGAAACAAAAACCAAAAAAATAAAGGGGAAATTTTTAACCCTGTTTGCTGATTTATCCATACTGGAAGATAGCAGGCCTTTAAAACTTTTTATCATGAGTACATTGAGAAACAAAGTGCAACTTATTGGAAACGTGGGGCAAGACCCTACCATCACAGACCTTGACAAAGGCAAACGTGTGGCACGGTTCACCATGGCCACCAACGAACATTACAAGAACTCCGAAGGGGAACGGGTGACCAATACCGAATGGCACACCATCATCGCATGGGGGAAATTAGCCGACATCATCGAAGGCTTCGTGACTAAAGGAAAGGAAGTTGCCATCGAAGGGAAATTGACCTCCCGATCCTATGAGGACAAAGAGGGTACTAAAAAGTATGTGACCGAAGTGGTGGCCAGTGAGATCCTGCTCTTGGGTGGTGGTGATAACAATAGCACCGAGTAAAATGGATAGGGGGTGTCCAGTCTTTGGGCATCCCTTTCTTTTTTCATCCTTAACACATTTGAAATGGAACACCGTGTCAATGAAATACAGATCAGTTATCGGGAAAAGCTCAGTACCCTGAAATCCCTGTCCGTGACGAACTCCAATGAGGTGGCGAATCTATTGTTCAAAAATTGGGACAACAAGACCATAGGCCTGCACGAGACCTTTAAGATCGTGCTGCTCAACCAGTCCAACAAGGTAAAGGGTATCTATCCACTATCCCATGGGGGCATCACAGGTACCTTGGTAGATCTGCGCATCCTTTTTGCCATTACGCTAAAGACCCTTTCCGTGGGGATCATCCTCGCCCATAACCATCCTTCTGGACAACTCAAGGCCAGTTATCAGGACAAACAATTGACCCAAAAGATCAAAGAGGCGGCACAGCTTTTTGACGTTAAGATTTTGGATCATCTTATCCTAGCGCCCGATGGTAGGTATTACAGTTTTGCCGATAATGGAATTCTTTAATCCAATGGTCATGGAAGCGAATACAGCGAATACAGAAATGACGGAATTTGAAAAATGGTTGGAAGAACAATATGACCCAAGGTATTACCCCGATGGGTTCGATCCAAGCCTATATGATCTGTGAGCAATGAACTATCAAAGTTTTGAATAATGGTCTATTTGAACTTTACCAACCTTGATAGCGAGACCCAGGAACGTTTGCTTTCCGTATCCAAAGAAGATGTGGAAAGCCGTTCCGGGACAGAATTGCGCCAATTTGCAGAAACCCACGATAAGGACTATGATATCCTCTTGGAAGATGCCTGCCCTGAGCGGAGTCGAAGGGAAGCTTTGCGAAACCTATACCATTATGATTTCGTATTCAATATGTGAACCCTTAAACCCACCATCCAAGCCCATCCATCACGATGGGCTTTTTTTATGGGTTCATGGTTGGTTTTTAGGTGGGTCGAACACCCAAAAACCAATTTGGGAAATTCTTGTTTGCAAAGTATTGGGCAACCCCAAAGAATACCTATCCCTTATTTGACCGCAAGTTAGCCCTTCAAAAATGTTCCCATCAAAAGACTACGGCATAAACCGTTCGTACCTCACTCCTTATTCCGTTTCCTTTTGAGCTGAAATTTTTGGGAAGTGCGGGGATGCCCTCAAATAATCGATAATTTAAAATCATGTATTATGAAAGCAATTGTAAAAAAGTCATTGGAAATCCCTGCAAAGAAACATCCAAAGAAAAGCGTTGTCAAAAAGACAGCGGATGCCACGGTGGACAAAACCTACTCCCTGGTGGTCAATCTCTGGATATTTCGGTATGAGTATTACAGGGAACAGACCAATACTGTTCCATCGGAGGACTGACGGGAACAAGACCCTTGAAAAAGGGTCTTTTTTTTGGCGTTCCCGTGGAACTCCTGACGTTGTGGAAACCCAAAAATGGCAGTTTTATTTATGTTGCGGGCAAATGATGTCATTTGCCCGCAGAACGCATTTTTGTGCCTGATGGAATGTGGGTATATTTAAGAGGCTACATCGTAGCAAAGTTTGCACGGCAACCCAACTTGATCTGACTTTCCAAAAGTCCGTGCTCCATAGGGTAAAATAGGATAAGGGACGGCTGTCTTTTTAAGATGGTTTGTGCGATGCTTTTTGGGCCTTTGGCGCAAAAAGGAGAAGCAAGAGGATAGCGTGCTGGCGCAGCGCTACCGATCATGATTGCTCCGCAAGGCCCTGTTTATAGGGGGCTTGGACATTCTATAAAACTTGGGGCATTCGGTTTTTGTTGAAAAAATGGGCCTAGCCCAGTAGAACCAAGGATTTTTTGTTGAAAAAATGGATAGAGGATACGAAAAAGAGATGTTTGCGGGACTGAGGATCAAAATCTCGGTGGCCATGAAATTTCGGAGCTTTTCCAAACGACAAGGGAAGTCCCATTCCATGACCTTGTTGGCCATGGTAGAGTTCTTTGACCATAATGGTATATCGCCCGATGAACGGATGCACGAGACCATTGCAAGCCTTAAATATTTGATCAAACGGCGATTCAACGCCATGGTGGCGATCATGCGCAGTATCGAAAAAGAGCAGACGCTGCCCACGGTCAGTATGATACAGGCCCTTTTTCAGCAGGAACTGGAGTCTGAAGAAGGCGAGGAATGGGAAGGAGACTTTGAATTTTTTGAAAAGCAACTCACCGAGATCAACACGCCCACCAATCCCGAGTTGTTGGATAGGGAGACCACAGTGCCCAAGATCGTCCATGAACGGCTGAAGGAACAGTTGGAAGAACTTAAGGAGGATTTTGGCCATGTGCTGGACCATGTGTCCGTGGCCAAGAACCGTTTTGGAAAGGACCACCTCAGAGTGAATCTCAAACCCGGGGCCATTGAACAGTACCGCACAAAACTCAAAAATCTATAAGCATGTATATCGCCATTACAAGACAACACTTGAGAGATAACTATCATGGCAGCGCCAGTGATTTTATCAATTATCTGGAAAAGGAGAACGAAGGAAAGGCCTTGGAAGAGCAAGAACTTTTTTTCAATCAGACAGAGAATGATATCGATGCCCAAAGGGTCATTGCCGAGATCGATGCCAATACTTCCAAGTTGTCCAAACGGGATCCCAAGTTCTATTCCATCATGGTCAGTCCATCCCAAGCAGAGTTAAAACATATCGGAAACGACCCCGAAAAGTTGAAAGAGTACACCCGGGAACTTATGAAGACCTATGCGGCCTCGTTTTATCGGGATAAGGAAGTTTCAGTGAAGAATGTGCTGTATTTCGCGAAGTTGGAGCGGGAGCGTACCTATTCCGAAAAGGATAAGAAGGTCAAGGAGAACCAAGCCTATGCCAGCAAGATCTTGGAACTGCAACACCAGATCAGGGCCATCAAAGAGGGTAGGGAGCAAGGGGACATGGCCAAACTTCAGGAGAAAATCAAGGCTCTGGAAATGGAGGCACCCCATAAACAACACGGGAAACGTATCGTTCCAGGCATGGCCAAGGAGGGCCACCAGAGCCATATCCATATCATTGTGAGCCGAAAGGATATCACGAATTCTCATAGCCTCTCCCCAGGATCCAAGTTCCGCACCTCGGAGACCACCCTCAATGGGGAAAAGGTCAAACAGGGCTTTGACCGGGACAAATTCTATCGGGCGGCTGAGAAGAGCTTTGACAGACAGTTTGGTTATCGCAGGAACTTTGTGGAGACCTACCATGCCCGAAACCTTCTGGACAAGGATCCCAAACAGTTCTTTGCTGCCCTTTTGGGGCTGCCAAGCAATGAAAAACAGGCAGCCAAACAATTGTTGTTCAAGGCAGGAATCAAAGTGCCGAGCATCCCCACCAATAAAGCGCAGTTGGCCTATAAAGCGTTGATGCAACTTAAAAAAGGCATCGGAAAGGCTATGGAATCAGGATCAATTGGAATTTAAACAAATCAAATATGGAAAATTTAGGATGGATTGAAATAGTATCTGGTATTGTAATCGGGGCAGGAATCTCGGTTGTAGTAAATCGATTTCTCAAATATGGGTTTGTGATATGGTTTTTGGGCATAGTTCTTCTGGCGGTGGCCAATGGTTTTTTTTGGGGTTGGGATGACTTAATAAAAGGATCTATGTCCCTTTGGTTGCCCCTGTTTTTTGCCCATATAGTAATCTATGGTTTGGTGGACCACTACAAAGACGATAAGAAACCCTCCAAGGTCTTTGAGGTGAGAATGAAGGTAAAGGGGAGGCCTCTGGTGTTGGGAAACATCAGAAGGGGGGTGTCCGTGATGGCCTCTGCAGGGAGTGGAAAGACGGAGAGTGTCATCTATAATTTTTTAAAGCATTTTCAAAAAGAGCATTTCTCTGGGGTCATCCACGATTACAAGGATTTTGAGATTACCGAAATGGCCTATCCCTTATGGAATGGGGAGCAGATACCCTTTAAGATTGTTTCCTTTGGACCTATTTATCATCGTGTCAATCCCATTGCTCCCCGATATTTGCCCGATGAGGAAAGTGTGCATGAAGTGTCCCGGGTGCTTTTGGAGAACTTGATGGAACATAGGGACTCCGATGAGAATAGTACTTCCCGTTTTTTTAAAGATGCTGCCGAAGGTTTGATCAGTGGATTGATTTGGCGGTTGAAGACAGATTATCCGCACTATTGCACTTTGCCCCATCTCATGGCTGTTTTTCAACAATTGGGTACCAAGAGCCTGATCAAGTTTTTAAAAGGGAACATCACTTCGCGGGCCATGGCGGATGCCTTTATCAGTGGCATAGGGTCAGAGAGACAAACGGCTGGAGTGCTCAGTACCCTGGCCAATGGTTTTAAAAAGATCAGTACCCGAAAAATATTTATGGTGCTTTCCAAGGATGAGATTTCCTTGGATATCAATAATGAAGACCATCCATCCGTCATTGCCTTGGTGAACAACCCCCAAAAGGATGCTTCCCTTTCCCCGGTGATCGCCACCATTATCCATACGATATCCAAGCAGATGAGCCAACGGAACCGGAAACCTTCCTTTATGTTGTTGGAAGAGGCCTCTACCTTACGTCTCCTGAACATGCATCGGATACCGGCCACCCTGCGCAGCTATGATATTGTGAGTGTGTATGTGTTGCAGGACAAGATTCAAAATGATATGATGTACGGGGAGAAGGCGAGCAAGGCGATACTCTCAAATTTGTCGTACCAGTTCTTTGGTAAAGTGAATGACCCAGATACGGCTAGATATTATGAGCGGTTCTTTGAGTTGGTCAAGATACCGACACGGAGTGTGAGCAAAAGTTCAGGGTTGAACCTAGAACGACGGATAACGGAAGGGGAGAAGGAGGTGTCCAAACGGAGGGCCGAGGTGTTCTTTCGGTTGAAACAAGGGGAGTTTGTGGTGTTTGCGGATGGGAAGGACCGAAAGGTGCAGTTTCAAAGGCCTGATATCCCAAAAGGGTTGCCCAAGCCGTTGGAGATTTCAGAATCGGAACTGGAGCAGCATTATCTAAAAGTGCACCATGATATTGGGAAGATTTTTCAATGATCAAAATTGTTTTAATTTCTCTTGATGAAATCCAAGCTAAGGCCCGGGCTAATTTCTATTGAAAAAATTGCAAAGTTTTGGTAAATCAGGTATTGATTCAGCTGGAGCAATTAATTGTTTTATTGCTCTAAGGTTTTGATTTTTTTTATCATTTAATCCTCAAGTGGAGGGTAGGTTCCATATCAACCCACTCTTCGAAAGAGCTAGTTTTCTTGTACTGAACAACTCTTTCATAATTAACCAAACCTGATCGGTCAATGAAAATGATTTTTTGGATTGACTATCAATTTTCATCAAAAATCCGGTGATTGCTATTTTTTCAACAGAAACCTCCTTGTCAGCCAATTTCAAGAAGAGTGGGGAGCTAACGGGATAAACTATAGTATCGGTTCTCAATAGTTTACCTCTGCGTTGCATTTCTTCCGAGAATTCCTTCAGATAATTGACAAAAGGTATTTTTCTTCCTTCCAAATCGTACAATTCGGCATAGTACATTGCCATTATTTCCCTTTCACTAGCAATGATGGAGCTGCCCAGATCAATGCTCGTAACGTTCCCGCGTAAGACCTCAATATTGAAATGAATGTCCAAAGTGCCAATCTCCATCGTTTTTTGGAATTCTCCATCATTTTCCTCGGCTTCTCTTAGTTCAACAAGTTTTATACCTTCATGCTCAGCAAAGGTTTGTGAATCCGGGGTAAACCCTGCCTTACAAACAATTATTCCGCTAGTTATATCTGAATCCTCCATTATCTTGGAAAGCTTCATGACAACATCTTTATTGACCTTCCTATTCCAATATTTACATTCGATCGCGGTAAGTAATTGACCCTCGCAATTGGATTGTTCAGTTAGAACGTCTACTTGATGGTGCACACCCGATTTCCCTTTAACTCTAAATTTCCGTCCATAACCTATTACCTTAATCCCATACTGTACCCCAAGGGACGCATAGATGTATTTTGTGATGGCTTCATAGTGTTCCCAATCTAGCTCGTTTTTGGCCATAGTTTTCGGATTGATGACAAAATTACCTAAAACACCTGCTGGTTAATTACTTGAGTAACATATCTTCCTATACATTTGTCCTGCAAGCCTCATCAATCAATCACGGTCATTTTTTTAGGCTTGTTGGTAACGGTCTCAGCAATGAGTAATAGTATGGTTTAGAGGTTAACTTTGGAAATACGCACCAAATATTTTCAGAAGTCTTCGGGAAAAAGCGGTTTCAACTAGCCAATTCTGGCAATGGTTTTTATTCATTTTTCCACTTATCATAAATTTTAATGGTATTTCTGTATCTTGAACTAACTCCAAAGTTTTCTTTATATGAATCAACCGCATCAAAAATAGTATCTCGATACTCAGTTCTCCAATCTCTGTCAGATAGGTAGTCGTGTAAAATACAATACGAAAGTCGGTCGAGAGAATTCAAATAATTTTCTTTTGCGACATCGATTTTGTCTCTGTAAATTTCCAAAAGTTCTTTACTCAATTTTTTCTTTGAGTTTTCCACTTCAAGACTGTATTCTCTTAATTCAAAGTTTGATTTGTCGAAATTTTCTTTCCGCTTGTTTAATTCGCTTTCTAGTTCAAGAACAGTCATTAAAGTGCTATTTTTTTGATTTTCTGATAGTCCTTTTAATTGTTTTTTGACTTGTTTAATTTGATGATAAGCAACCCACAAAACACCACCAGAAATTAGCATTGTCATAGAACTTGAAATAGCAGAAATCCAATCAGTTGTTGAATCCATTAATTTTTAAGTTTAGCCATAAGTTTTTGTAAAATTATTTGAGCTTTACCTGCATTCGAATTGGTCATTCTGTGGTCTTGAGTTTTTGGAACAAAATCAAAATCATTTCCACCCATTTTGAAATACATCATAATTTCAGTAGGTGAAACTCCCTGACTTTTCAAAATTGGTACTATTTCGTCCAAAATACCATCGACTTCGGATTCCGTTTTTGCGTACTTAAGTTTTTCTAAGTATTCTTTCATTTTTTCTTTTCTGTTCGGTTGTCAAATTGCGCCACATCGAGCTCGGCTATGATTAGTTGCGTGGGTTATGGATTAACTTTGCTAGTACACACCAAACTGAGAATCCGCGAGGATTTTCAGGAATAGACGAGAGCATGCAATTACTTATAGCCATCTTTGCTGGCGGAAGTTATTTTTTTAAAAACCCATTTAATTTTAGTACTTCGTCAGGGTTGTCTTTAAAAAGTAGGAACAAAAAGTAAAACTTTAAATTCGCTTCTAGTGATATTCCCCACGTTTTATTTTCTTCTATTTTTTCCAACCTTTTTATTGAGTCATCTTTATTAAATGATTCGACTTCCGCTGAAACTCCTCCGTGAACGTATGAAGATAGATTATTGTATTTTTCTAAAAAGTCAAATAGCATTGTATGAAGTATGCCTTCTTCTTTTGTTTGATTTTCTGAATTGAATAGATATTTGATTACGTTTCTTACGTTACTAAATTGAGATGCTTTTTTATGGATATTGTCAATTTCCACTTGAGTTAAATCAGTAAATTCTTCTCCATATTTTGATAAGTATCCATTTATATTTTCCGCTTTCAAATCATCTTTTATCTTGTCGAGTTGGAAATAATAGTTTTCTCGCTTAATAATTTCAGATTTTAGATATTCGTCATAATATGCTTCTCCGATTGAATCGTCTTTTTCTGTTGATGTTTTATAATAAGCATAATATCCAATAAGATAATGCTCCAATAATGTTCTCAATAATACTTGTGAAGAATAGAAATTCTTATCAGTTTTTTCTAGAATTTTTCTCAGCGATTCAATCTGTATAACTTTTGAGTAAAGACATAACATTGACTTAGGAAAAGAATGATTTTCAATTAGTGTTTCAATTCCGTTTACGTGTTTCTCAAAAACTTGATTAATAAATTTAAACCTATCTTTTATATCCATTTTTAAAATTACCGCCAACGGGATCGGCTATGGCCAATAGGGCAGTAAGGGTCCGTCTGCGACGTAGCCAAAGCGTTTAAATTTGATAATTTAGGCCCTATTTGTTATTGCCAATGTCAGCAATTGTATTTTCCCTTAATTTATTATTTAGTACCTGAAACATTTCGTCAAACTCCTTTATTATTCCCACTAATTTAATTGAATAAAAAACAGGTTTTTCCGACTTATCGTTGTATTTCAAATCCAACGCGAACAGAACAGGTTCAAAGCTACCTCTCAAGTTCATTGTTTGTCCATTCAGAAAAGAGTGTTTGTAAGCGTTGCTTACTTGGTTTAGTTTTTCAAGAAAATTTTTAAATGGACCATATTCCGCTAAATATTCAGTCTGGGTTTTTAAGTATTTTCCAATACAGTCAATTTTAATTTTTTTAGGGTACTTTCCATTAATCCGTTTGTAATTCAGCACGTATGACAAGCATATTAATTGGTCCGTACTTACTCGTAAATCATAGATAATTTGTTCAACTTTATGATAGTCATAACAATCGTCTAATTTTGGATAGACAATAGGGTTTTCATCGTAATAGTCAATATTTTTAAAGTCCTTATACAATTTTTCCAGTTCCAAATTGACCTTTGCTATACGTGTTAAGATTACGAAGTACTTGATCGTTAAATTCCCAAAATCTGAGTCCGGATCTAATACAATTATGTCGTCATTGTGCATTAACTGCCCTTTTGACTGAATTAATTTTATTTGCGGAATGTTCATTTAATATAATTGTTAACGGTCTAGTATAAGAATAGTAGCGGATTTTCAAGCACTAGCTTTTCAGTTAAACACAGACCTTTTTTATATTGACTTACTTTCGTTTTAGCGATTAAACCGCTATTATTTTTATACATTGTTAGCCACTGGCTTTACTTCTTTTTATCTTTTTTAGAAGTTTTCTTTAATGGTTTAATTTCATCAAGGGTGCTTTCAATTCCTTGCTCTTTAAATTCAGAGGAAAGTCCAATTTGTACAATATCCCTTTCCTTTCTCCAATAAATTACTGCTAAAAAGGCGATTGTGATTTGAACTTGTATTTCCGAATTATCTTTAAACTCTTTACTATCCCATTTTTCTTTTACCTTTTTATTCTCTGGATTACTTACATCTATTACCGAAGCATATATATTTAAATCTTCATTAAGTAATTTTAGTTGACTATCCGCTTTTTCCTGCTCTAGTATATCTCTGTGTTCGATACTAGGTAAATCCGTTTTATTTAGAACATAAATTATATCTTGTATTCGATATTCAGTTGATGGAATGTATTTTGTTCTTGCATCATATTCTTTCAAAATTTCTTTTAAACGATAACCTGCGTTTACAGCAACAATAACAACATCAGGATTTTCTCCAATTAATTTATTTAAACCTTCAAGGAAATTATCCTTATTTAGTAAATATCGTCTAGTTCTTGAAACTAAAAATGAATTTGGAATAAATCGCTTTATACTATTTTGTGCTACTTGACTTGCAAAAATTGAATCGTAGTTTAAATGAGGAATGTCATTATCTGTAAATGCAGATTTTGACATTAAAGTCTGCCCACCGGTGACGGTTAATTTTAACTCATCATCTTTTTCTTTATCATCTAGTTCAATGAAAATATTATTATAGCTTTCGAAAGCTTTTGAAATAATTTCGTTTGATTTATTCTCGAAATTTTCAATTTTATCTGGAGATAACTGTGCATTTAATTTTTCTTGACCAATCTTATCTTTTATTTTGTCTTTTAATGTTTTTGAGAAATTCTTGATTTCATCTGACTTTTCTGCAACGACTTCTGTATAACCTAAAACATTAATTAGCTCTTTATTTGATAATACATCATTAAGGCAATTTTCAAAGAATGATACAGTTGCCAACCAGTTGTTTAATTCAACGACATTATTGGGTAAATTTGGAAGTGCTGTAAAATCTTGGAAAGTATAATATTTATGTAGGGTCCACTGACGCAAAAACAAAACTGTTAAATAACTACATATCCAATAATTAACTTGTCTTCTATTACCTAAATTATCCAGTTCGGGAAAATAAAATTTGATGTCAATCGGTGTCTGAAGATTTTTAAACTCATTTCTAAATTCTTCAAACCACTCAAAAATTTCTGTCATTGTTTCGGGCAGAAGAACAAACTTTGGTGGTAATGATTGAGAATAATTTAATATGTATTTTAAGGTTTTATACTGGTTTCTATATATTAAAAGACCTCCTAAAGCGTAATGAAATTCAAGAAACGTTCTTCTCTGTTGTAATCGGTTTTGGACTTCTATTTTATTTTTGACCTCTCCAGATTCAAAATCGTAATCTTCTATAATTGGTCGTAATCTAAAATCTAGATACTGATGAGCATTTGACCAATACATTTTTACAAACTTCTCATTCTCGCAAATAACATACAGATTTCTCCAAAGCCAATTATATGTCTCTTCGGAAATTGGTATTTCTTCAAAATCTTCTCCAAGTAACCACCAACCACTAACAGCTCTATGTTCTATTGCAGGTAGTTTTAGGTTACTGCTATTTGCTAACTGTACATTCAGTTTATGTACCATTGAATATAAATCTGCTGGATAAATTAATGGTTTGGACTTATCGTGATTTTTTCGAATCGAAGAGAATTCACTATAGTAAAATTCAAGCAAAGTCTCTTGTAAATGCTCATCTTGCTTATCAATTGCGTAAAAAGTAAATTCATTGATTGTTTTTAGGAAGTATGGTTTGTCCGTAGATTCCTTTTTAAGTGATGTGTGTTTTTTAATTACATAGCTTAACAAAGAGGTTGGTTTACCATTGAAAAGGACGACCTTATTTAACCATTGGAAAAACAAAATGGTTAAGGTTGTGGTCAATGCAAAAACTAATAGTTTTGCGGAATTATTGATGAAAAAATTATCCCAACTAAAAGGTGGCTGAATTGGAAATATTAAAAATAGAAAAGAAATAATTGTTACATATAATGCTAATTGAAAGATTGATAATTCAATTCTTTTTTTTCCAAATTTTAAAATTACTGGTCGTTGAGGGATTTCTTTATTAAAAAGAACTGATAAATAGTTTGAATTGTATCTTTCTCCAATGTTTGATATTTTATCCACAATAATTGGATATGCAATACCCAAAATTGCAATATCAATTGCTATGCAAATTTCAACTATGTAATTTATTGTCATTCAGATTTTTTTTCAGCTTGTGGCTAACTAGCTTATATACTCAACTGTCTTGTATATATGCCACCAATTTGGTCATCTTATTCACAAGTTCTGCAATTGAATGCAAAGCATAGCTTTATTAGTATTCAATAAATTTTTTGGGGGATAATAGAATTTAAATGTAAGAATTTTCTAGAAAAAAAGAAGAGCTTGCTAAAGTAACCGAGTTATCAATCAAGTATCACATTAAAACTTTTAATCTCACTTTCATTAATTGAACAATAAAGCTTTGAAAAATCTCTAAGGTCGAATCCCATTGATTCTACGATTAGGATTAATGTGCCGGACCCAGGAGTAGATTTTGCATTAAAAGTATCGGAAACAGTACCTTTCCTTAGACCGGTAATAATTGCTATTTGATTGTAGCTCTGCGCAATATCGTCATCACTTTGAAGAAATTTTTTGCTGTTTTCAAGAAGTCTTCTTAAGCTAATAGCAATCTTTATTCTTATAAGCTTTTCTAACTCCTTTTTCATAGTCCCAAGTAACTATTTAGAAAACAATTTATCGGTACGTTTTGGCGTACCGATTATTTTTATATATTTGAGGTGATAACTGATAATACAATTCAGTTTATAGTAATTTTGCGATACTTCGTATAGACAATATTTGAAGCATTCGCTTAGATTCTCATAGTAGAAAACTGGTAATTTTATGCAGATGAGAGGATAAGTAGATTGCTCACGACCCGGGGCGTGGGCTTTCTTATCATCTGCAAGGTATACCAGTACCTCTACTATGGTAAGTTGAGTTCCGCGCCTTTTTTTTGGTATTGGTTCATTGTAACTTTCTTCTTAGCGCTTGATTCCTTTGTTTTTTTGAAGTGTCGCCTAACCATTTGGGTTATGGGAAACATTTGGCAACTTTTTTATGTTGGGTTCATTCTGTGTGATTCTCCTGTTTTTGGGACATCACACTCGGTGTTCGATATCCTTTTTAAAAAGAAGCCAAAGAATCCCGTATAATCCCAAGACTAGGGTTGTGGGATACCCGTTACACTGATCTTTCGGTTTACGATATCCTTTAGTCCCACAACTAACGACTACACTTTTTGGGTAACCGACCCTACACGAAATCACGGTCTTTTTTTGGTTTAGGAATCCATTTCCATGGGCTTTTTTCCCTTGGACAGGATGGCCTTTGTCCGAACCTTGATGCCCTTCTGGAAGTTACGGATTTCCCGTGGCTTTTTGGGTAGTGTAATTAATAACTAACAAAAAAATCAAACGAACTCAATTTATGCAACATTCAATAACAGGCATGCGCAGGGGATTCCTGCTCATGTTACTATATGTTTTTTTTATGCCCTTTATTTTTTTTCATGCGCAGGCGGGCACAGTCTTGGAACCACCACAGGCCACTGTTTCCGGCACCGTGACCGATACTTCTGGGAATCCCCTGGCCGGGGTGAACCTTGTGGTGGAATCCAAGAATATTGGAACTATCTCAGATTTTGATGGTTCTTTTTCTATCAATGCGGGTCCTACCGATGTGCTCATCTTTTCCATGGTGGGCTTTAAATCCCTCACTGTTCCCATTGCTGGTCGAGAGGAAGTTATCGTTCAATTGGAGGAGGATGTAACCGTTTTGGGGGAAGTCGTGCTCAATGCGGGTTATTACTCCGTGTCCGAGCGCGAACGTACGGGAAACATCGCCACCATCAAGGCCGATGTGATGGAAAAACAACCCGTGGCCAATCCCCTGGCAGCCATGCAGGGACATCTGTCCGGAGTGAACATTGTACAGTCCACAGGGGTTCCGGGAGGTGGTTTTTCCATTGAGGTGCGCGGACAAAACTTTATCAACGGGGTGACAGACCCTTTATACATTGTGGATGGGGTGCCCTACGGATCCCAATCCTTGGGTTCCGAAGATATATCCAGGGATATCGTGAACAGCGATATCAGCCCCCTGAATGCCATCAATCCCAATGACATTGAGAGCATTGAAGTCCTTAAGGATGCCGATGCCACTGCCATATATGGTTCAAGAGGGGCCAATGGTGTGGTGCTGATCACCACTAAAAAGGGGAGGGCAGGTAAAACACGGTTCGATGCCCACCTGAGTACTTCCCTTGGCCAGGTTTCCCAATTTATGGATCTGATGGACACCCAGCAATATCTGGAGGTGAGAAGGGAAGGGGTCAGCAATGATGGACTTGATGGTTTTTTGGGCGTGCCCGCCTATGACTTTTATTGGCCGGATATTACCCTATGGGACCAAGATCGATATACCGATTGGCAAAGGGAACTTATAGGGGGAACGGCGTATCGGAACAATGCCCAACTTTCGGTTTCCGGGGGAAGTGAACGTACCCAGTTTTTGGTCAGTGGTGCCTTTTTGAAAGAAACGACAGTCTTTCCTGGGGATGCCAATTATAAAAGGGCCAATGTGCATAGCAATATCAACCACCGATCGGACAATGACCGGTTCCGGTTGAACCTTTCCACCAGTTATAGCCAAGAGGATAATCTATTGCCACGGTCGGACCTAAGCTTTCAAGCGTATACACTGGCGCCGAATGCACCTGCACTATTTGACGAGGATGGTAATCTCAATTGGGAAAACAATACATGGGACAACCCTTTGGCAGCCCTTGAAGAGAAATTTGGGGTCAAGACCAGAACTGTTCTGGCAAATGCCCTGATCTCGTATGAGCTTGTGAAGGATTTGGAAGTAAGGGCGAGCATGGGCTATACGGATTATAGTTTGGATTCGTACCGGACCCTGCCGAGTTCGGCAAGAAACCCAAGGTTCAACTTTACCCCACAAAGCTATTCCAGCCTGACCACAAATAGTTCCAAGCGGAATTCATGGATCATTGAACCCCAGTTGCAATGGAAAACGGATTGGAAAATGCTTTCCATGGATGTACTCTTGGGGACCACTTTCCAACAGGAAACTACCGAGCAACTGGTGATGCGGGGTACGGGCTTTCCCAACAATTCACTGATCTTTAACCTGACAGCTGCCGATCGTGTGGAGGTCCGCAACAGTGCCGACAGCGATTATAAGTATAATGCGGTGTTCGGGAGGGTCAACCTTAAACTTTTGGACAGGTATATCCTTAACCTGACAGGAAGGAGGGATGGGTCTTCCCGCTTTGGTCCGGGCAAACAGTTCGGGAATTTCGGTGCTGTTGGATTGGCATGGATCTTTTCCGAAGAGGCCCTCCTTTCTGATAGTTCCGTACTGAGTTTTGGAAAACTCCGAGGCAGTTATGGTACCACAGGGAGTGATAATATCGGGGATTACCGGTTCTTGGATACCTATACGGTCACAGGTTCCGATTATGACGGGGTCGCCATTCTGAGTCCTTCGGGCATTTTTAATCCCTTGTTCGGATGGGAGGTCAACAAAAAACTGGAGGCAGGGCTTGAACTTGGGTTTTTTAGGGACCGTGTATTTGTAAATGCATCATGGTACAGGAACCGTTCCTCCAATCAACTGGTGGGGGTGCCCTTGGCGGCCACGACCGGGTTTTCCGAGCTTACCGGTAATTTCGATGCCACGGTGGAGAACTCCGGTATTGAGTTGGATTTTCGTTCAGCCAATCTAAGTACGGAAACCTTTAAATGGTCCACGACTTTTAATATATCGGTTCCCAAGAGTAAACTTGTGCGCTATGATGGTTTGGAAACTTCCACTTTTGCCAATCGCTATGTCATAGGTGAACCTTTATCCATTGTAAAGCTGTACAGATCCCTTGGGGTCGATCCCGAAACTGGACAATACGTGATCGAGGACTATAACGGGGATGGGAACATCAGTAGCAGTGGGGATCTTCAATGGATTGAGGATCTGGCACCCAAATTTTATGGGGGTCTCGGGAATACCCTCAACTGGGGTAACCTGACCTTTGATGTTTTCCTACAGTTCAAAAAGCAAAAGGGTTATAATACCCTCCGGGACAACGCGGTTCCCGGGTTTAGGAGAAATGCCGGTGTCGAACTCTACCGCGATAGATGGCGGGAACCGGGTGATATGAACAACTATCAAGTCGCCTCGTCGGGATTGATTGCCGGCTCCAACAATGGAGACCTTCAGCGAAGGAGCAGTGCCGCCGTGTCGGATGCCTCCTTTATCAGGGTGCGCAATATTTCCTTGAACTACAAAGTGCCCCATCTGGAAAATGGTCTGGATGTCAATGTGTACCTGCAAGGGCAGAACCTCTTGACCTTTACCAAATACAAGGGGCCCGATCCGGAACAGACACTCAACAACCGATTGCCACCACTGAGACAACTGACCTTGGGGCTAAAAGTAGGGTTCTAACCATCTAAAAAAAAGTATCATGAAAACAATAACGAAGTATTTAATAATGAAATGGAACTCCTTGTCTGGGAAAAGGTGTCTATTGATAATACCCTTAATAGGAATTATGGGCTGTACGGCATTTGTGGAAGTCGACCCTCCAAAGAACATCATGGTCTCCGAGACCGTATTCAATGATCCATCTACGGTGGAATCCGCCATGGCCGACCTGTATTTTACCATGCGGGAATCTGGAATGGTCTCCGGCAACTATGGGTTTACCACTAGATTGGCCATATACAGTGATGAACTGGACTACTATGGCTTCAATCCCCAATTGTTGGAATTCTACCAGAACCGGGTGCTGCCACCCAATACCGAGGTTTTGGCTTGGTGGAGTGAAGCCTATAAGGTCATTTACGGGGCCAATGCCATTGTCGAAGGGATTGAAGGGGCCACCGATTTGGAAGAGAGTGAGCAAGACAGGTTTATGGGACAGGCACTTTTTGTCCGCGCCTTCATGCACAGTCTTTTGGTATCCGTTTTTGGGGATGTTCCCTATATCACAACCACAGACTATGCCTTTAACAATCAAGTCTCACGGATGTCCGAAGACTTAGTTTATGAAGGGATTATTTCAGATCTGGTGCGGGCTGTGGGACTTATGGAAAACAGTACCATCGAGAATGAAGAACGGTTGGTTCCGGACCGAAATGTGGCCAAGGCTTTGTTGGCACGGGTATACCTCTATACGGACCAATGGGACTTGGCCGAGGCCGAGGCAACCGATGTCATTGGGAACTTTGGTTTGGAGGATGAACTGGGAATGGTGTTCCTAAAGGAATCAATGGAAACGATTTGGCAACTGCAGCATGGAGAATTTCCGGGGAATACCCAAGAGGCCAGTCAATTGATCATCCCATTTGTACCTGGCCAGTCTTTTGCCTTGACCGATGGGCTCCTTTCCGCTTTTGAGGATGGTGATGGTCGAAGGTCGGCATGGATCGATAGCATCTCCAATGAAGAGCAGACCATCACGTTGTACTATCCCTATAAGTACAAGGCACGGTTTGATGTGACGGAGTCCCTTGAATATTCCATCCATTTTCGATTGGCGGAACAATATCTGATCCGATCAGAAGCAAGGACACGTATAGGAAATTTGATCGGTGCCAGTGAAGACCTTAATATGATTCGAAATAGGGCAGGGCTTGCCAATACCACGGCCAATTCGGAAAGTGAACTTTTGGAAGCCATTCTTGCCGAACGTAGGGTGGAACTGTTCACCGAACAGGGACATCGTTGGTTCGATCTAAGGCGAACGGGTAGGGCCACAGCGGTTTTGGGGATGTTCAAACCGGATTGGGAGGACACGGATGTACTTTTTCCGATACCTGAGATCGAATTGGAGGCCAATCCCAATCTATTGCCACAAAACCAAGGATATTGATCCGGTGGGCACTCTCTGGAAACAAGTCTGGAAATGTTCAGTACTGTGGTAGGGGAGTGCCTGTCCTTAAAAACCGAAAAACAATGAAATATTTTTTATGGATGGGGTTGTTCTTGACTGTTCCCTTTTTTGGAATGGCCCAAAATCCGATTGGAGGGACCGAGTTTAGGGAAGTCCCATCAACAACACAGACTTTTTTGAACCCATCCCTAGTGGAAGGTCAGCTTTTTATGGACCTCTCCAAATCTTACATGGGGCAACCCATGCTTCTTACCAGAATCGGTCGATTACATAGATATGAAACCAAACAGGTGGTGTTCAGGAAATATGGTAACCAGATTTATTTGGAGGAACCTAGGATTTGGTCGGAGGCAGGTATTTGGTTGCCTGTGGGAAATGATCCGGATGTGGAATCGAACATATTGGGTGTTTTTGATATCATGGAAGAAAACGAAGATAGGTTCCGTATCAATATCACAGATATCCTATTTGATGGATCCCTGGGATGGGAAACGCTATCCAATACACCCAATGTACCAAAATTGACCAGAGTTGTCGGCACCAAGGTGATGGGGGATGAGGTAGTGGTCAAGGTACATCTGGGCCAACAAAAGAAAAACGTCAAAATCATACAGCCGGTTTATTATAGCCTTATGAAGCTGTCAAGTCCCATGGATCCCAGACGGTTTGATTATCGAATGAGTTTTTTGATCGAGGGTATGCCCAACCACCGCGATCGTACCAAAAATGATATGGGAAGTATTGTCCGTTGGCGTTTGGAAAAAAAATATAAGGATAGGCAGACCAGTGTTCCCATCCGTCCCATCACCTTTATCATGTCCCCTGACATCCCGAAGCAATGGAGGACTTATGTCAAAGCCGGTATCTTGGAATGGCTGCCCGCTTTCGAGTCGGCAGGTTTTAAAGATGCCATCGTTGTGCATGAGGTCGATTCCTTGGATGAGTGGTCGAGCCATGGTCTGGGAACTTCAGTAGTTCGATGGTTCAGGAATGGGAATATCAGGGAGTTCGGGGAAAAAAGAAGCGGTTCGACCGTGACCTTGGTGGTGGACCAAAGGTCGGGAGAGATCATAAAATCCGATATTCTGTTGGGTTCTTCCTATGAACATCTGATGGATGCATACTTTATCCGATGCGCGGCCTTGGATGAGCGTGCCCAAACCTATCCCTTTCCCGATGAACTCATGGGGGAATTGATACAATCCTTGGTGGCCCATGAAACAGGTCATGCTTTTGGGATTACTGACAATAGCTATGGGGAATATCGGTACCCCGTTGTTAAAATGGGTGATGTACAATGGCTTCAAACGATGGGCCATACCCCGAGTATTATGAATTATGCCCGTCATAACAATATGGCACAACCCGAAGATAGTATTCCCCCTTCCCTTTTGATACAAAGAGTGGGTCCAACGGATGGATACTATATCCGATGGGGATATCAGGAGTTTCCTGAGGGTTGGTCGGCTGAAAAAAAAAACGATAGTCTGGAACGCCTCATTCGATTGCAGGATACCATTCCTTGGTATCGCTATACGAACGATCAGGGTGAATTCATCGGTCCGACCGCAACGGATGAGGTCGTCGAAACGGATGATCCTGTCAAAGGCGCCAAATTGGCCATGAAAAATCTGGAGAGGGCCATGGCGCTCTTGCCTAAACTGAACCAGGGCCAAAAGGACAATGCACGTATGGAACGTATCCATAGGGAGGCCATTGAACTTTGGTATTTCACTATGAGGCATGTCTTTTCGCTGGTAGGTGGATTTGAGGTATTCTATAAATCGATGGATCAACCCGGGAAAATGTATGATCCCATTCCCTTGGAAACCCAACGGGAGGCCATGGATTTTTTGGTCGATCAGATTGTTGAACCCCCAGAGTGGTTGGCCCGACCAACGTTCAATACCTATTCACGGTTTACGACCTTTCCGGATGAGCTATTTACATACCAACAGTTATTGTTACAGGAGATGTTGAAGCCGAAATTCATGAAACGTTTGCAATATATGGAGACCATCCATGGCTTCAAAGGGGTTATGAATACCTATTTTGTACAACTGCAAAGGGGACTTTTTAGTGAATTGAATGGGAAGGGTGGGTTTGTGGAGCCTAGAAAACAAGGGTTGCAGGCAGCCTATATCGATTCGTTGGTAAAGATTGTTTTGGAAGAAGGTACAGATGTGAAACGCAATCTTGATGTATTTGCCCAAACCGATTATGCCAAAGGCATGATGATGGGACAACTCATACAATTAAAAATACAGATGGATGAAAAGTTGCGGCAGGAAAGGCATCTGGAGCAGAATGGTCATTGGACCCTATGCCTTGCCAAGTTGGAAAAGGTATTTCTGATGGATCCTAATTGACCTTTCTTTTTTTATAGTAGATCATTTTTTTTGAATTAGTGATGAAGTCGTCTGGAAAGCAATTTCTGGGCGGCTTTTTTTATAGGAAGGAGATAGCAACCTTAAGGGGTCAACCAAGCTTTTTGGCGCCTCTTTGAAATAATGATTTGTGGCCAGGCCTATAGTGAGTAAGATCTCTGGTGTACCCTAAGGAATGCAATAAATTATGTTGACTTGGAGTTCAGGATGTTATTTTGCATCAACGGGTTATTGTTCATTTAAAAAGACCCAAAGATCATTTGTGTCGACATGTGGTGTTGCATCGGACAGGGCAATTATTTGACTTTAACGGTTTTTCATATAATAATGAGGCTGTCCTTTTGGACAGCCTCATCTTGACTAACGCATTATGGTGTTTAATCCCATGTACGCTTAGGGTCTGTCAACCCACTGTCATTGAACACCTGATCGAGTCCCTCATAACAGTACCCCTCACCAAGATTGGGACAATCTGTTTGAATTTCAGCATACCCGGATTGGGTAGCGATATAGCCCACATAAGGAAGATTGCTTTCCTCTGTGGCAAAGGCTAGGCCAACCGCCAAAAGGATGGCGAAGGCAGGTAAAACAAGTTTTAAAAAATTAGATTTCATAATACTTAATATTAAAGTTAATGCCTACTCTTTTCTAGGTTTTCGGCTTCCCCTACTGTACAGATTTTTGGGTTGCTTGGATGTTGTATTGTTTCTTCGACCAAATAATCCCTAACAGGGCAAGGACCATAAAGGAGATATTCAATAGTATGTGGTCCTTCCATCCGAGGGCCGAAATGACCCCGCCGCAGGAGCAAGGGATGGAATCACTGTATTTTAGGACTACAATGATATAGGTAGTGAATGAACCCAATAAGACCAAGCTGGCATATAGGGCTAGGGTGCGGTATCTTGTGAACCACAATAGGCCTGCGATTACCAACTCCAGAAAGGGCACGGCCCATGAGATCAAAGAGGCATAGGATGAAATATAAGGCATCCGTTCCAGGCGCCATTGAAAGAGATCTAAATGGTTCAGTTTACTTACCGCTGTATACATGAATAGAATGGTCAGCAAAAGGCTGAACAGGGTAATAAGTTTGGAGTAGATTCCTTTGCGTGACATATCCTTTGATTTGATATGACAAAGTTCGGGAGTCTGATGTATCTCTAAGGGAGTATTTGTTATCTGAAACGGAGTAAATGTATGATTTTAAATATTTTACAACCTTAAATCCGTAGGGGACATTCCATATTTGTCCTTGAATGCCCTTGAAAAATGGGTCTTGCTCTTAAAGCCGGTCATTTGGATGATTTGCTTTATCGTTAAGGAGCTGTGCTGGATCAGGGTCCTTGCCATTCGAAGACGTTCCCTGATCAGAAATCTAAAAATGGTCGTACCATAGATTTGTTTGAAGCCATATTTCAGTTTGTACTCGTTGGTACCCTTCTGACGGGCAAGATCCTGCAAGGTGGGAAGGTCTTTGTCCAGATTGTTGATGATCATATCATGAACGTCCCTGATGATTTGGATGTCCTCTGGCGTCAACGTGACCTTATGCTCCTTGATGCCCTTGGTTACTTTGAGTTTATTTTTGGGCAGCCCCGTTTCAAAAGGCTCCCCCTTGGAAAAGAATACGGAGTTCAACAGGGTTTTTTGACCGCTCCCATCCAAGGCCTGGTACACCGATATTTGACAATCCTTGGCCAGCAAAAGACCATCGTTCGTAATGAATTCCAGGAACAATACCGTTTCAGACCGCTCCCGTTTCAAATGTTTTGCCATCTTCTTGTGCCACCTTTCCTGGGACCGTTCCGTCATGAATTCAGTGATATGTTTTCCGAAAAGATCCTTAGGGGGATAGGACAATAGGGAGCAGGTGCCGTTGGTGAGCAGTTCAATGTGACCATTCGCATCCAAGATCATGGATAGTTGGATGACACATTGTGGGGTGTTGTGCGCGTTTGCAAAACCTTGATGGATAAAGGCCGCCCCTATTTCCTCATTGACCATGTTCAGCATGACCACCAAAGAAGCAATATTGTCATTCTTGTCCATGGGTTCAATGCTATAGAAGAAATTGCCCTTGGCCATTTCCAAGAGCATCTTTTGTATCCGTTTTACCCTAAAGTCATCGCTGTTCGGCATCCTGTTTAATAGTATAGATTAGTTATCATCGGTTTCCTTAATGCTCAAGTAGGCCAGTGCCTCCGCTTTTTTGGTAAAGGATTGTGTAGGCACCTTCTGGGCATGGGTGTCCAGATAAATGGAGCTTATCATATCCGTAACCGGTGGATCGATCAAAAAGGCCAGTTTCTCAATCCAAAGGGAACCTTCCAAAGCCAAATAGTCCCTTGCGGCCTTATCGATATTCCGGACCTCCCGTATATCGCAGAGCACCGGCATCACTTTACCTTCTTGTAATTCCATACGATCTTTGACAATGAGTTGTGCTGCCTTAACATTGATACAAGGCACTTTCTTGTAAATGATATGTAAAAGATCATCGGTCAACAGATATATGGCATAGCGGTTTTCATGTGTTTTTTTCATCTCCGGAAAACTGGTTAGCGCAATCAATTTACAAAATTACTGCAATTGATTTTTTTACAGGAGAGCTATTGACTTTAATAAAAGGATTTTAGTTATCTGAAAAGGAGTATTTGTTATCTGAAAAGGATTAAATAGAATAAGTGTGCTTTATCAACTTACAAAATCCGTTTCTTTTTATCACAAATTAAATCAAATAAAATGGCCAAGATCAAACACCACAATTTTTTGAACACTGTACATGAGGTATTTACTGATGCCAAGAACGCCGGGGTATTACACCTCTATGCCGGGGGAGCATCCTTTTCGGGCAGGACCATTGAGGTAGAGGGGAAGGAACTGTACCATTTTGGGACCACGGGTTATTTAGGGCTGGAACAGGATTCCCGCTTAAAGGAGGCCGCCAAGGAGGCCATTGATAGGTATGGGACACAATTTCCGTTATCCAAATCCTATATCTCCAATCCGTTGTATGAGGAATTGGAAAACTCGATTTCCGAAATGTATGGGTATCCCATTGTTATTACCAAAAACAGTACCCTTGGGCACATAGGGGTCATCCCCAGTGCAGTGGATGATGAAGACGTGATCATTCTGGACCATCAGGTCCATTGGAGTGTCCAAAATGCGGCCAAGATGCTAAAGACTCGGAGTGTGCCCATCGAGATGATTCGACATAACCAATTGGATATGTTGGAGGACAAGATCAAAAAACACCAGCATTCCAAGGGACGGATTTGGTATATGGCCGATGGCATTTATTCCATGTATGGGGACTATGCCCCTGTCAAAGAATTGATGGGGTTGGCAAAGAAATATCCACAGTTACATTTTTATTTTGATGACGTACATGGTATGAGTTGGGTGGGAAGGAATGGTACCGGATATGTGTTGGACCAGTTGGGAGAATTGCCCGAAAATGTATTGCTGTTTGGTACCTTGAGCAAGACCTTCGGGGCCAGCGGGGCTGTTCTGGCCTGTTCCAATGCTTCGATGTACGATAAGATCAAGACCTTTGGTGGACCCTTGACCTTCTCTGCCCAATTGGAACCGGCTTCGGTAGCTGCCGCCATGGCCTCAGCAAAAATCCATCTATCCCCGGAGATTTATTGGTTACAACAAGAATTGAGGGAACGCATCGAATATTTCAATGATTGTCTTTCGATAACGGAACTTCCCTTGATCGATCGGAATGAATCCCCGGTGTTCTATATCGGGACCGGTATGCCCAAGACCGGGTACAATTTTGTGAACCGTTTGATGGGGGAGGGCTTCTTTGTCAATCTTGGTATCTTTCCTGCGGTACCTGTAAAGAATACAGGTGTACGGATTACGATTTCAAGGCATAACCAAAAAGAGGAAATCAAAGCATTGGTGGAGGCCATGGAATATCATTTTCCAAAGGCATTGGAAGATACCCAGACCGATGCCCAAAGGGTATTCCACGCCTTTAAAATGGAACCAAAGATCCTAAGTGGACCGAAAGTATCCTCCGAGCTTACCATTGAAGTATTCGATACCATTGATCAAGTTGAAAAGGAGGCATGGAACCAAAGTTTAGGTGGGCAAGGGGTCTATGATTGGAATGCCCTGAAGTTTTTGGAGGAAGTGTTTGATGGCAATCCTGGGAAAGAACATAATTGGTTGTTCCGATATGTGGTCATAAAGGATACTGATGGGATACCCATATTGATGACCTTCGTAACCCTTTCCCTTTGGAAGGATGATATGTTGGCACAAGCACAAATTTCTGCTGCCATTGAGGAGGAACGAAAAACCGATCCCTACCATTTGTCATCCATGGTCCTGTCCCTAGGTTGCCTGTTCACGGAGGGGGATCACCTCTATTGGAATACTTCCCATGCATTGGGCAAGGAGGCTAGGGACACCCTATTGGAAACCATGGAAAAACTGGAGCAGCAGTTTGGGGCCAAAATGACAGTCCTTCGGGACTTTGGAGAACATTCACCATGGAACGAACCGCTTTACGGTCAGGGATTTTTAAGGGTGCAGATGCCCAACTCCTGTTACGTTGTCTTGAACGGGGTGGATTCCATGGAAGATTATTTGCAAAGATTGTCCTCCAGAAACAGAAGACATTTTCGAAAGGACGTCCAACCCTATCTCGATAGGGCAAAGACCCTAGTTCTTCCCAAGCTATCCAAATCTGAACTTGAACAGGTCAAATCCTTATTTGGGGAAGTACAGTCCCGGAATTTGGGGCTCAATACCTATTCATTTCCGGACTCCCTGTTTGAAAAGATGAACGAAAACCATTTGTGGGAGTTTATTGTCCTTTTTTCATTGGACGAACCTGAAAAGATAGTGGGCGTGATGTTCTGTTATACCAATTTGAACCAGGTCTATGTCCCTGCTTTTGTAGGTATGGATTATGATGGTCTGGAAGAATTTGCCATTTATCGCCAGTTGCTCTATCGGACCATTGAACGGGCCATTGGATCGGGCGTTCCCAAAATCGATTTCGGGTTGACCGCAGCCTTTGAGAAACGGAAACTCGGTGCAACGGTAGAGAAAAAATATGCCTATCTCCAGACCAATGACAATTTCATTTTGGAATTGCTCGGAATCATGGAAGGCCAGCATTAATGGAGAATCGTCATGAAATACCAAAAGCTGCTATCGGAATTTGAAGGCCAATTGGATGCCTTGGAAAGCGGGAACGGGGATATCCTTTTCAAAGCGGAAAAGGGAATCGTTCTCGTGGAGAAAAGTATCCGTAAACTGCAAAAACAGATTACCGGCAAGACCTTCGAGACCCAAGCGGACGAAATCTACTTCTTCAAGCACGTCAAGCCCCAAATCTTTAGTAAGCTGATCTATTATGTTAGATTGTTCAATATCGAGAGCAAGCGGCCAAGGGGAAACGATGCGGCACAAATCAAGTACCTACAACTTCAGATCGACAAGTTCCAGACCTTTTTTAACGATAATCTGGAGTTTTATAATTATTACCGTCGTGGGGCCATGTCCCTCGACGAGCAGTATTTCGTTCGGGGTAACCGAGATCTCAGGTTGCCCCTTGAATCCTTCCACTTTTTGATCGATGATCAGTTTTCCACCTGTCAGGATGGTACCGTGGCCACGATCATGGCCTATGACATGCTCATCGTGTACCTGAGAAAGGAGGTAGATGACCTACAAAACAATTTAGAACCCCAAAAGAACATGACCATGGAAAAACCTTCAAAACTCTTCTGGACCGGCAACAAGACCGATCTGATCGAACTTTTATATGCACTCCAATCCAGCAAATGCATCAATAGCGGTACCACGGACATCAAGGAGTTGGCCTCGCATTTTGAACATTTTTACAATGTGGACCTCGGTAACTACTACCACACTTTTATTGATATCCGGTCCCGAAAGACCAGTAAGACCCGCTTTTTGGACAAGCTCATTGAGATGCTCAACCAACGGATGGATTCCCTGGATGAATGAGTTTTAGTTTTTCCCAAGTTGGTACCAACTTGGGAATTTGCATTTTGATGGGCCATAGGGGTATAATCTTGAGATTTATGAGCCCATTATTGGATGTACATTGTTTAAATTGAACCAAATACCATCAAATCCTATGCGCAGAAAAAAACACCCACCTTGGTACCAACTTGGGAAGTTTTTCCAAAAACCTTTTTGAGTTTTGTCCCTGAAAGTCAAATCAATCGAAGGGCCATCAAATGAAATGATAGTAATGGGATGGTCCTTCTTTTAAAACTCAAAAAACTATGGGAGCAACCATCGTCACCTCAGAAGATCTCATGGAGTTCAAAGTGGAACTCTTGGAAGACATCAAAGCATTATTGAAGGACCAAAGTGGACAACCGGGCAAGAAATGGCTCAAATCCAATGAGGTCCGGGACCTGTTGGGCATTTCGCCGGGTACCCTCCAAAACCTTAGGGTCAATGGGACCTTGCCCTACACCAAGATAGGTGGGGTGCTCTACTACGAGTACCATGAGATCATGGAAGTACTGGAGCAGAACAAGGTCCATAACCGCATCTAAAGTGGAGGACATCAATTATATCAAACACCTGAACGGGGTGTTTGCCCAGTTTGCCAAGGACAACCGCTTGAACCCGACCCATATCAGCCTGTACATCGGACTGTTCCAATTATGGAACCAAAATTATTTTGTGGCCGAGTTCTATATCAGTAGGGAAGAGGCCATGGCCTATGCCAAGATAGGGTCCAAATCGACCTATCACCGCTGCATCCGAGAGCTCAGTGATTGGAACTATATCCTGTACTCCCCGTCCCATAATCCTTACAAGGGCAGCCGGATCAAGATGTTCGATTTTGGGACAAGTACTGGACAAGCCCTGGACCGGTACCGTACCAAATTCGGGACAAGCAATGGACAAGCGTTGGTACCTATAAACAAACATATACAAACAACTAAAAACATTACAAACGGGAAGAAACGGAAAAAAATGAAAAAGAAAGTTTTTGAGATCGAAGAAAACAATGCCGAACAAACCCCCACTGTCCCATATCTGGACAACTTACGGACTAGCAAGGACAAAGACTACAACGAACCGCTATGAATTTTAAGGCCCCACATATCATCACTGAAGGTGTCATAAGCTATGAACTGGGCTCCTTGAAGGGCAGGGAGATCAAATACGATTTCGATAAGATCCTGGTCTACCTCGATGCCAAGGGAAAACTCCTGTTTGGCAAGAAGTTCAGGATGCACAGGGAGGACCGGGAGATGCTGTACAAGCTCAGTCTCTACTTTATCAGGGACAGTGAACGTTGCAAACAGTTCGGGATCGATGTGGATAAGGGCCTTCTCCTCTCAGGTCCGGTAGGCTGTGGGAAGACCAGTCTGATGAAACTGTTCAAGTTCATGGTGCCCCACCAAAGGCCTTATGAAGTCATTCCCTCCAGGAACATTGTCTTTGGCTTCAACCATTTGGGCTATAAGATTATTGGGGACTATGGAAACACCCAATCCTTTTGTTTTGACGACCTGGGTGTGGAACCTGATGGGGTCCATTTTGGAAAGGAGTGCAATGTCATGGGGGAGATCTTGCTGTCCCGCTATGAGCTGTTCACTGACCATAAGATCAAGACCCATGCCACCACCAATCTCAATGCACAGGAACTCGAATCAAGGTATGGGAACCGAGTAAGGTCAAGAATGCGGGAACTCTTTAACCTAGTGGGATTCGATAAGGACAGTAAGGACAAAAGAAAATAAGGTTTTGTGGCGGTGTAGCATGTAGCTTTGAATTTTGGCGAATTGCAATACTTTTTGATGGGCCGATCAGCCAATTTTGACGTTTTTCTGCTTTTGTGATGGGAACCAGATGGCACTTATTAACAAGGACTGGTCAAGGAACAATTAAATCTGTACGGATTCCTGACCAATTAAGCTTCTTTCAATGCAGCTAAAATGATGTTCACAAATAATTGATATTCAGCTATTTGAATCATCTATTCCTCTAATTTTCACATATCAATAATCGTCTAACCCTTAAACGTTTACGATATGCGAAAACCGTTCTTTATCACCTTAGTATTGCTTTTTACCTCCAGTGCCGTTTTGGCCCAGATCGGGGGCATCGAGGATTCGGTCAACGATATTTCTGATACCATTCGGGCCATATTTCCCATAATCCTGGGAGTTATCTTTTTAGTGGGCTTTCTTTTTAATGCAGGTCACTTCTTTGGAGAAAACGCCGACCTTAAAAAGGGGATTACCCGTGTATTGGTCTTTGTCCTTATTGCTGGTGCCGTGGTGGGCATCTTTACCTATCTCATCGGAATCGTGGTCTGATGAAACAGTTCGAGGTTTATAGAAATATACGAAAGCGGGCCATGATCATGAGGCTGTCCATTTCACTGTTTGCCCTGATGATGGTGTCTATCATCGGTTCGCTTTTGATCATCATTTTTTCGTTTCATTTTGGTGTCATCGTGGGCCTGCTGCTCTTCAATGCCCTTTTCTATGGGGCATTGGTGCGGTGGGTTAGGAAACCCTTCCAATTCACGGTGGTGCAAACCTTTCCCAAGATTATAAGCCTAAAACAGTTGAATCTCTTTACAAATGGCTAAACTCAATTTCCACGCATATCACCCCATACTGGATATCCAAAACCATGTGGTCTTTGGAAGCAATGGCAATGTGGTATTGTGTTATCAGGTGGAACTGCCTGAGATATACACCCTTTCTGAAACGGATTTTGAGGAGCTGCATGGGATGTGGTTCCAAGCCTTTAAATCCTTGCCTGTAGGTACGGTTATACATAAGCAGGATATATATCAAAAGAAGGGTTATGATGGTAGAAATCTTCCAAAGGATTCCTTTTTAGCAATGGCTACCCATGATTATTTTGTAGGTAGGGAGCATTTAGGCCATCAGAGTTATCTGTTCTTTGTACTTCCTCTTGACAAAGCCATTAATGCTACCAAATATGTCAATCCCTTTCGAAAAGTGGAGATAGGGTTGCATCGGAAATTGGATGTGCAAGTTGGTGAATTTGTGACCGCCGTCAACGATGCTGTATCCTATGTCAACAACTCCAAAAACGTGTCCATGGTACCCATGGAACCTGAAGCAATATTGGAGCATACCCATGCTTATTTCAATGGATACAATCTTGATTTTGATACGGATATCCAGCTAGGAAAAGGCCCCATCGAAATTGGTGACCATTATTTTGATGTGATGGCCATCAATAATGAAGGTTGTTTTGGTGAAACTGTGCGAAGCAGTGTGCCCAATTGGAAATTCAGTTCGGACGGATTTAGTTTTCATAAAGGTTTTTTGGACGGTCTGGGACTGGAATTGGGGGAGAACCATATCATCAACCAAATCCTTTATCTGGACGATACCCATCAATGGCGTAAACTATTGGATAAAAAAATTGAGGAACTCTCCAAGAGCTCCAATTTTGGTTCCCAGAACAAAGTGGTTCGCAATAAGGTCCAACATATCTTGGACAGGATCAATGGGGATGATACCGCACGGATCGTTCGTGGCCATGTAAACATTGTTTTTTGGCATACGGAAGCTGGGGTGTTGAAGCGCATTGCTTCTGGCATTAAGGCCATATTAAAGGAACTGGATATACGACCCTATCATCCCCATGGGGAGGAGCGCAAACATTATTTTTTGAACTCCTATCCCAGTTATGCTTCCAACTTTTCCAATGAAGATCTTTTTGTGATGGACCTGAAGGCAGCCCTTTGTCTGTATATCAACAATACCAATTATCGCTCTGATGAAACAGGAATCGTTTTTAATGATAGACAGTACAATATTCCTGTGGTCAAGGATGTATGGGACGAGGGGAAAAGGCGTATCAAGGCCCGGAACTTTGCCATTTTTGCCCCGACAGGGGAAGGGAAATCCTTCTTGGCCAATAATATCCTACGTCAATACTTTGAGGCCGATGTACGACTGGTCATTATCGATTTAGGGGGTTCTTATGCCAAATTTGCCCAATTGTATCCCGATGATCACGTGGTCCTTCGCTATGAGCAAGGCAAGAACTTGGGTATTAATCCCTTTTATATTTCTGATCCGTCCGATTTGACCCCTGAACGATTGGAAGATCTGGCCCTGTTCCTTTTGGAGCTCTTGGCGGAAAGCCATGTGACCAAATCCAAGGAAGTGGCCTTGAAAAAAGTGTTGTTGCACTATTATAATAAGATCATGGAGGGGCATTCCTTGGCTTCCCTATATCAATTCGTGGACAAGCACAAGGATACCTTGATCGAGGAAACCCAAGTTCAGGAATCCGATTTTAGTGTTTATGGCTTTTTGCACATCCTTTCTGAATATGTGGATGGGGGCCTGTACAGTTTTCTGTTCCATGTGGCAGAAGACCAGACCTATAAGATCGAGGACAAGCGTTTAATTGTCTTTGAGTTGGACGAGGTGCGCGACAATAGGGAAATCCTGTCCGTAATGCTCAAATTGATCAAGTCGGCCATCCAACGCACCATTTGGCGAAACCGCTCGGAAAGGGGCATCATCCTGTTCGATGAGTTTGCCAAGCAACTCAAGTTTCCCAATGTATTGGAGAGTGTGGAGTTCTATTACCAGGCCATCCGAAAGCAAAACGGGGCCATTGGTATCATCCTGCAATCCATCAACCAATTACCGGAAAATGCCACTTCGGCAAGTATCCTGGAGAATACGCAGGTCGTGTACAGTTTACGGAACGAAAAGGGCTATGATGAACTGGCAAGGCGATTGAACCTCTCCAACCATGATCTCAATCAATTGAAGTCCCTTAGAAACAACCTGACAGGGGAACACAAATACACCGAAATCTTTATCAAGATCGGGAAGGAAAGCAATGTCTTTCGCTTGGAGGTACCCCCAGAGGTCTATGCGGCCTATCTCACCGATGGGATGGAACATGGTCAGATCATGGAACTCTTTGAACAGTTCGGGAATATGGAACGGGCCATTACGGAATTTATAAATCAACAAAAGAAAACGATATGAAAATAGTTAAGAAACAAAACCTAAGGAACAATCCTAGAACATGGATGTTGGCGCTGTCCTTGGCCCTGTTATTGCCTGCAGGCGCTGCCTGCCAAGGGATGCCGGTGTATGACAATACGAACTTTATCAGTATGACCAAGTCCCTGTTGGAATCGGCCAAACAGACCTCTGAACTGCTAAAGACCGTGGAGTTTCTGAAGGAACAGAAGGACAATATTGTCAAGGTCAATAACACCATCAAACAACTGAAGGCGGTTCGGGAATTGGCACGGAACAACGAGATTTTATTTCGAACGGTACAGAACGATCTTCGTGATATTCTGAACTCACCCTATATCAAGGCAGGGGAGGTGGAACAGGTATCCAGAGCCTTTGAGCAGATCATGGATACGGCCATTGATGACCTGGATTTTGTAAACCAGATTTTGTCCAGTGATTTTTTGAAGATGTCCGATGCGGAGCGCACGGCCATTTTGATGGAAAAAAAAGTGCAGTCGCAGGAAATGGTGGCCGAGTTGGAGGTCAAGACACGAAGGTACCGGGAAATCATCTCCTTTCGGCGTATGCAGGATATCATCAATAACCGGGAAACCAATTACTGATGGCGGGAATCTTTTTGGGCATAGGATTGGAATATGTGGATGCCGTCTTCCAGACCATCAAGGACAGTGATTTCTCCCAATATACCATTGTGGGGATGAAGACCCTGGCCGTACTGTTTTTTTTGATCAATATTTTGAAGAAATACAATGAGGGAATAGCTTCCACCGATGGCCATACCTGGGGGTTGACCCCCACGGAACTGGCCAAGAATTTTTTGGTGGTGCTCTTGGTCATTTTCTCCACTGAGGTATTGGGAGTGTTCGATGGGATCCTGGTGGCCATTGAGGCCCAATACCGGGACACGGCTCCGGCACTCCTCCCATTACAGTTGCAGGATGTGGACCTGGAACGGGATGTGGGTGCCTTGGAAGCCGCCAAGAAAGCCATGGCACTGTTGTATGAGGCCTTGGTCACTCCTTTGTACGGATTAAAGGTCTTGGCCTTTATCATCGGGGTCATTCTTTGGTTGATGGACCTGTTCATCTATCCTTTGTTCCTTGCAGAGCGATATTTCCTATTGGGGATCCTACAGGCCTTTTTTCCCTTGGTCATCAGCTTGGCCGTCTTTGAAAAGTTCAGGCCATTGGCCTATAATTATTTCAAGCTCTATGCAGCAGTATATATGCTGGTTCCCGCCTTCTTTTTGGTCAATGTCTTCGTCAACAACCTTTATACGGAGATCACTACCAACTTCTGGGGGAACCTCTTTGGTTTCGATTTTGGGAGTGAATTCTTTGCCTCCATCATTGAACTCGGGACCATTGGCTTTATTGTCTTGCTCAAATTTAAATTGTACCGAAGGGCGACCAGTTTTACCCTTCGATTGTTCACCGGTTAAATTGAAGTCTATGAAAACACCTTTTAAAAGTATTGTTCATGTGCTGCGGCTCAACCGTTTTGTGGTTCTTGCCGTGGTTATCGCCTCGGGTTTGGTCTGTATGGTTGCTATGGTCCTAGTGGGCAGGATATACCGTGAATCGTTGAACGGGGCCTTCGTGGTCAATGGGGAAGGGGAGGTCATACCGCTTTCCTGGGCCGAACAACGAGATCATCTGGAAGTGGAGGCCCTGGCCCATTTGGAACAGTTTCATAGGTGGTTTTATGGGGTGGATGCCGGCAGTTATGAGAAGAACATGGAGAGGGCCCTTTGGTTGGGTAATGCCTCCGTGGGTGCTGTCTACCAACAGAAAAAGGCAGACGGTTTCTATAACCGGTTGTTGCAATATTCCCTTGTGCAAGAGGTCATCAGAATCGATGCAGAGCTGGATTGGGATGGGACTTCCTTTGCCTTTAGGTCCCAATTGCATATACGGATCAATCGGGGAACCGTCACCGATACCTATGAACTGGTGACCTCGGGACATCTGATCCAAGTGGAACGGAATTTCCCCCATAATCCACATGGATTGTTGATCACTGATTTTTTTGAAAACTCACTTCGTAAACTTGAAACTCATGAAAACACAGAAGAATAAAATAGTTTTTGTTCTGGTACTGGTATGTATGGTACTCTTTATCACCATATATAGTATCGTCACTTTTGGAAAGCCAAAAAAGGAAAGCCTTGATGTGGGAAGGATCCCCATGCCGGATCTGGAGGACACTTCAGTGGAATTTGAATCCAAACTGGAAGCCGTGGAAGCCATCAAGGTGGAAAAACAATCCACGGCACCCCAAGTATATCCCGACCACATGGTGGATGATAAAGGGTATTTCAATCCAAATTATATGGAATATGAAAAGCAGCGGATCATAGACAGTGTCTTTGATACCAATGTCTTTACTGCGAAAAAAGTTTCTGTATCGGATGTAGATGAAATGCCCCAGTTGGAGGTTGTAAAAAAGGTAAGGGAAGATGACCAAAACATGGCAATAGGTTCCCCAAGGACGGAAACGGATCTGGGACTTGCACATCAACTGTTCTTTGCCTCCAATCCAAAAAGGAACCGTCCCGATGGAAATTTACCAACTGCCGCTGCGGCCAAGGTGTATGTGGATGGAGATCAAACCCTTCGGGACGGACAACGTTTGGACTTGCGACTCACACATGACTATGTTGTGGATGGAAACAGAGTGCCAGGAGGTACCCGCCTCTATGGCTTTGTAAAGATAAGGCCCAACCGGGTGATGGTGGAACTTACCCGATTGGGGACAACCCTTATGGATATGCAAGCCTATGATGCCCAGGATGGACAGGAAGGGATTTATGTGAAGAACCATCTGCGAGGTGAAGTGGTGGATCGGTCTTTGGAAGAGGGCCTTGGAGAGATCAATGTGCCGGGTGTGCCCCAGTTCAATGGGATCAAACGCATATTTCAGCGCGATCAACGTACCGTTAAGGTTCAGATTTCCGATCATTATCAATTCTTCTTAATACCTAGATCATGAAAACACTAAACGTCATCATTGCAGTAATGCTAATGGCCTATGGACACACCGTGTCGGGCCAAAAGGCCCTGGATACCATCCGTGCCAATTCACAAATGAACGTGGCCCTTTTTTTTTCCAGTCCCATCAAACAGGCTGTAACGGGAAACAGTAAAGCGATCTTTACCTATAACCGGGAAGAAGCTCAGTATTTTGGGCTGTTGCAGGCCACAGCCAACACCATTACTAACCTCTTGGTGATCACCATGGACGGACAAGCGTACGACTTCATGGTGGTCTATGGGGAACACTTGGCACAAACCCATTTTTTTGTGGACAAGGCGCATAGCATTGGCCAAGTACAGCAATTACCTGGTAAAAAAGGGGATTCCTTGGCTTCCCACACAGCTCGATTTCCTCTTTTAAGTGGATTGCTATCAAGTGATGGAAATGGTGCCTTGGCATCGGTACGAAGAAAGGGAATCCGATTGCGGTTGAAAAGGTTGGTCTACCGAAACGCTCAAGTATTTATGGTCGTAGAGGTGCGCAACCGATCAGGCATTGATTTTGAAGTAGGCACCCTTGAGGCCCTAAGGATAAATGGCAGCTTGAAACGGAGATCCTCGTATCAAGAAACCAAGTTGGAACCCCATTATATCTTTGAACGGCCCAAAATCATTAAAACCGGGACTTCCCAAGGATTTGTACTTGTGCTACCCAAATTTATCCTTTCCCCTAAGGAGCATCTAAGACTGATTCTCTTGGAAAGCCGTGGAAGCAGAAGGTTGGAGCTCAACTATTGACCTATCGATAAAGGGAAGTGGAATCCCTTTTTGGGTATACACTTTAACATGAAAACAAAATTTTGCCATAACAAAGGTTATAATGGTTACTAAGAAAGGAAATAAATTAGGAATGGCACACCTCAAGAAAAATGGAACTGGCTTCCAGCAGTATTAATACCAGAATCCAGTATTCTCTTCGTAGTGGCCTAATAGGATTGCGGGAACACTGAAAATCCGTATTGCTATTGGGAATGCACCCTTTTATATGCTAAATTGCTCTATTTGCCTATCATCCTTTGATCTGATTACTTCCTATCTTACGTTTTAACAACTGCGCATTGATGGCCACAATGATGGTGCTCAGGCTCATGAACACAGCACCGACGGCAGGGCCCATGACAAACCCTGAGGAATACAGTACACCGGCGGCCAACGGAATGGCGACCACATTGTAGGCCGTTGCCCAAATCAGGTTCTGGATCATTTTGTTGTAGGTGGCCTTGCCGAACAGGATGAGATTGGCAATATCCTTGGGGTTACTGTTGACTAAGATGATGTCGGCGGTTTCCGCCGCAACGTCTGTACCGGAACCAACGGCAATGCCCACATTGGCCTTTGCAAGGGCCGGGGCATCGTTCACACCGTCCCCGGTCATGGCCACGAACTCGCCCTTACGTTGGAGTTCTTCCACTATTTCCACTTTTTGGTGGGGCAACACTTCGGCATAGTAGCCATCCAAACCGAGTTTTTCGCTAACGGCCCTGGCCGTTTTTTCATTGTCCCCAGTGGCCATCAATACCTTGATGTCGTTCTTCTTGAATACTTGGATGGCCTCTTGGGATTCCGATCGTATCTCATCGGCCAGTGCAATGTATCCGGCCAGTTTTTCCTCGATCAACACAAATACCACGGTTTCGGCGGCATCGCTATAGGCGTCTTTGGGAATGGGAATGTTGTTGTCCCTTAAAAAACCGGGACTGACCACTTTTACCGGTTTGTCCTCCACGGTTGCCTCGACCCCTTTTCCAGTGATCGCATGAAAGTTCGAGGGATTGGGAATGGTGACCTTTTCCTCTTGGGCCCTTTTGATGATACCCACGGCAATGGGGTGTTCCGAGCTTTGTTCCAAGGCACTTGCCAGGCGAAGGACTTCATCCGGGGAATAGTTGTCATCGACCGATTGGATTCGGGTAACGCCAAAATCACCTTTGGTCAGGGTCCCCGTTTTATCAAATAACAAGGCCGATATCTTCCGGGATTCCTCAAAGGCGGTCCTGTTGCGGATCAATAGGCCGTTTTGGGCGGATACCGCGGTGGAAATGGCCACCACCAAAGGGATGGCAAGACCCAGGGCATGGGGACAGGCAATGACCATAACGGTCACCATGCGTTCCAGGGCATAAACAAAGGGGAAACCCAGGGCCAACCATACCGCCAGGGTCCCAAAACCAATGGCCAAGGCGATATAGGTTAACCATTTGGCGGCCCTATCGGAAAGGTTCTGCATTTTGGACTTGGTCTTTTGGGCCTCTTCCACCATCGTGATCACTTTGTTGAGGTAACTATCCTTGCCCGTGTGCTCCACTTTGATCTTTAAGGTGCTGTTGCCATTGACAGAACCGCCGATCACCTTGTCCTTTTCCTCTTTCTTTACAGGTTTCGATTCCCCCGTGAGCATGGATTCGTTCAGGTAACTGCTGCCTTCGACGATGGTACCGTCGGCTGGGACCTTTTCCCCCGGCTTGACCAGTATGATGTCATCTTTCAATACCGCTTCCAACGGTATGTCCTCTATGGTTTCCCCTTTGACACGGTGTGCTTCGGCAGGCATCATGCTGACCAACAACTGTAAGGCTTTTGAGGCACCAAGGACGCTCTTCATCTCTATCCAATGCCCGAGTAGCATGATGGCGATAAGGGTGGACAGTTCCCAGAAAAAGTCTTGGCCCTTCAGTCCGAATACGGTGGCCGTGCTATAGAAATAGGCTACGGAAATGGCCATGGAGATCAAGGTCATCATTCCCGGTGCACCCTGTTTTATTTCTGACCAAAAACCTTTCAAAAAAGGCCATCCCCCATAGAAATATACAATGGTGGAAAGCCCGAAAAGAAAGTAAGGGTTACCGGGAAGCAGGAATTCATACCCAAAAAAATCCTGGATCATGGGCGATAGGAACAAAATGGGTATGGTGAGTACCAGCGTTGTCCAAAATCGCTTTCGAAAGTCGGCGATCATCATTTTGTGGTGGTCATGACCCATTTGGCCATGTGCGGGGTTGTGCCCAGAATGGCCCCCAGGGCCATGGTCCATTTTGGAGTGGTCGGTCTTATCGTGGTTCATCCGTGAATGGTCGTGGTGTTGGTGCTTTTCCATCATCGGTTCTTTTTAAGGGTTATCGTAATTTTTTTCTCATTTTTTCAGAAATGTTTCCGGCATAGACGCCATAGGCATCCACCAGGATGCCCCTGATGCCATCTTTGGAGGATATGGCGTACAGCACGCTGTTGTCATCGGTGCTGCTCATCCCCTCAAAACGATGGGTCTGGTCGACCTTAAAGTCCTCCGGTCGAATTTCGATTTTAAGGGAAGCGCATTCCAGACAATGGGGCTTGAGATTAAAATCATAGGTATAGCCCTTTGCCTGTAAATCGGATATGGCTTCTGAAAGGGTATCATAATTTTTCATAGGGTTTCGATTTTGGGTTATTGTGATATAACCATTTGTTGTTACAATCTCCATTGATAAATCGTCGTTTTTACAACAGATCAGAATGTATTGTCCTGAAAATGCCCCAGCCATTTAAAGGACGAATGTCCTTACAAAGGGACAAACCAGGGCATAGTGCCCAAGGTGGAAAAAAAAATCAAATCAATAAAGTCCTGTGGAGGATAGGGAGGTTTCGTTCGACCCAAGGGGGGATATAGTCTTTAAAAGGAACAATGCTTTCCTGTAGCCCACCAAAGCTATCGGTATGGTAAAAAATGGAGGTATATGGAACTAAGAGTGTATCGAAATCAAGGTCAAAAGATCGAACCATCAGGTCATTCTTGCCGAAATTGGCATAAGTAGCCGTGCTACAGCAATTCTTTTGCTCCAAAGAACACTTCCTTAAGGGGCTTTTGGGGTTTTGAAGCTTTTGGTCGCAGGGTTTTGCCTTTCCTGTCACGGAAAAACTGACCAATTTGTTACAACAAAAATGGGCGTTGGAAGCAAAGGAAGTCGTACTGACCAATACGGAACAGGCTAGAAACAGGGATAATATTTTCGATATGGTTTGCTTCACCTATTAAAATTAAAAAAAATAGTACACCGATCATAAAACATATTGAAATCAATTCGATCTTAACTCACTCATACATTAGTAGTTTTTTGTATTCTGATAATGTGGATTGTTCCTGTTTCAAAAGTATGGGAACTACTTCTGAAAAAACATGATGGACATCATGTTTTGGATTGGGTGGAACAACTTCATATGCCCATTCGATTTCTGTTGCTTGGGCAACAGGTGAAGCTAAAGGTCAATGTGCCCGATCCACCGACAGGATGTGGTATGGGACAACCTTTGTGGCCCGGCCTAAGAAATTGGTATACCATATATTCCCTATGGAAGACAAAATAGCATAGCCCGTCCTTCCTTCATTTCTGACATAAGGCCGACCTGAAAAAGCCGTTATGTCATTGCTGGCCAGGGAACGTTTTGTCATACTATATGTAATTGAAAATCAAACCGATGATTTTGTGGGGCCTGCTTAGGTTCAGGGCTGTGGAATGGCAAGGATTTTACATGAAATCGCCATAAAAAATATGTTAAATAAAATAGGGTTGTTAAAATTATTGTAGTTTTGTAATCGCATATGAAACTATTTTGGTTCAAAATATTATCTTGTTTCATGGCACTGAATGTGCTGGCCTCCACATTTTCCTTTGCGGTGGGGCAACACTATTGTGGTGAGGATCTTGTTGATTTTTCCTTCTTCGGTAAAGCGGAATCCTGTGGAATGGATGTGCAACAAGCTTCCGATTCGCATGAACATAATCTGCAAAAAAATGGATGCTGTGAAGATGAGACACTTTCTGTCCTCGGGCAGGAAGATCTTCTACTTTCAGTTGAAAATGTAAGTATAGGGGAGCATCAGTTCCTAATTGCCTTCACCTACAGTTACATCAATCTTTTTGAGGGATCACAGGAAAATATAGTTCCTGTCGTACATTACCCTCCGCCCCTTTTGGTCAAGGATATTCAGATTCTTGATCAAACTTTCCTTATTTAAGAGCATATCGATGACGTTTGGCCGTGCTATGGTTTTTGGCATGGCCCTAGGTATTTATTGCCTTTGGAACAATTTCACTATTTCCAACACAATAAACTCATGATATGCTCAATAAAATCATAAAATACTTTTTAGAGAACAAACTGGTGACCGTTCTCGTTTTAATAATGTTGGTTACCTGGGGGATTGTCACTTCCCCCTTCAATTGGAATACGGGCTTTTTGCCCAAAGACCCGGTGCCCGTGGATGCCATTCCCGATATTGGGGAAAACCAGCAAATTGTTTTCACGCAATGGCCCGGACGTTCGCCACAAGATATCGAGGATCAGATTTCTTATCCAATGACGACCTATTTACTGGGGATTCCAGGAGTGAAAACAATCCGTAGTTCATCCATCTTTGGATTTTCCAGTATCTATATCATTTTTGATGATGATGTGGAATTTTATTGGTCGCGTTCCCGGATCCTGGAAAAATTGAATTCACTTCCCACGGGTCTGTTGCCCGATGGCGTTACCCCGACTTTGGGTCCCGACGCCACGGCATTGGGACAGGTATATTGGTATACCTTGGAAGGAAGGGACAAGGATGGCAACCCTACGGGAGGATGGGATCTGCACGAGATACGGACCGCCCAGGATTTTTATGTGAAATATGGATTGAATGCCGTGGACGGGGTGTCCGAAGTGGCTTCGATCGGGGGTTATGTCCAAGAATATCAAGTGGATGTAAATCCGGATGCCCTAAAGGCCTATAATATCCCCTTATACAAGGTCATGGAGGCCGTACGGAAGTCGAACAGGGATGTGGGCGCCAAGACCATTGAAGTCAATCAAGCAGAATATTTGGTCAGGGGCTTGGGGTATGTCAAAAATACGGAAGACATAGAAAAGGCCGTGGTTGCCGTATTTGACAATGTCCCGGTTCGGATCAAGGATATTGGGGTGGTCAGCTTGGGACCGGCCACACGAAGGGGCGTGCTAGATAAAGGGGGCGCCGAAGTGGTAGGTGGCGTAGTGGTCGCCCGTTATGGTTCCAATCCCTTGGCGGTCATCAATAATGTGAAGGACAAGATCAAGGAAATCGCACCCGGATTGCCCAAGAAGACATTGGCCAATGGTGTGGAAAGCCAATTGACCGTGATCCCATTTTATGACCGGACACAGCTCATCCACGAGACCATAGGCACTTTGGAAAATGCCCTGTCGCACGAAATACTGATCAGCATCATCGTTGTACTGGTACTTGTCCTCAACTTGAGGGCCTCTGTGATCATATCCAGTCTATTGCCCGTCGGGGTACTAATGACCTTTATTGTCATGCAATATGCCGGGGTAGATGCCAATGTGGTCGCGCTTTCCGGAATAGCCATTGCCATAGGGGTGATGGTGGACGTGGGGATCGTGTTCGTCGAGAACATTATCCGACATTTGGAAATGCCCGAGAACCATGGTGCCAAGGGCAAGGAACTCATTCAGGTAATATATAGGGCCACCGTGGAAGTGGCCTCGGCAATTACCACGGCATTGGCGACCACTGTCGTGAGCTTTGTGCCTGTCTTTGCCATGCAATCGGCAGAAGGGAAGTTGTTTAGACCCCTGGCCTTTACCAAGACCTTCGCCCTGTTGAGCGCCTTTGTACTGGGAATCGTTGTACTGCCTGCCTTGGCCCATTTTGTACTGGGGGTGGATTATGACAAGAAACGGGTGCGACGATTTTGGTCCATTCTATTGATATCCACCGGGCTTATCTTTGCATTCTATGCCCAGATGTGGTTGCCATTGGTCATTTCACTCATTGGGTTGAACAATTTGATGGAACCCAAATGGCCGGAGCACTATAAATCGTTTCCCAACTATATCAATTTGGGATTGACCGTTTTTATCGCCTCGTTCTTCTTGACCGAGGAATGGATGCCCTTGGGACCCCAAAACGGTATTGTGGTCAACTACTTTTTTGTGTTGTTTCTAGTGGGCATTATCCTGGCCGCTTTGATGGGAATCGTACATTTCTATACACCGGTCCTAAAGTGGTGTCTGGAAAACAAGGGAAAGTTCATGCTCATCCCATTCGTGACCCTGTTTTTTGGGGTATTGGTTTGGCTGGGGTTCGATAGCACCTTTGGAATCGTGGCCAAAGGCTTTGAATCGGTAGGTTGGAAAAGTGTCAGACAGACCTCGGGATGGCAGGCAGCTTCCAAGAGATTCCCGGGAATAGGATCCGAGTTCATGCCATCACTCAATGAAGGTTCGTTCCTGTTGATGCCGACATCCATGCCGCATTCAGGGGTGGAATACAACAAAAGGGTGGTTGGACAGTTGGATATGCTCTTGGGAAGCATACCCGAAGTGGACTTGGTTGTCGGTAAACTCGGTCGCGTTGAATCCGCACTGGACCCTGCACCCATTTCCATGTATGAGAACATCATCAACTATAAACCTGAATTCATTGTGAATGAAGACGGACATAGGGTCCGTTATAAAGTAGATCGAAAAGATAGGTTCATTACCCAGCATAAAGACACTTTGACCAATGAGGAGGCCTTGCAGCGAGGGATTGCCGAGAAGGACCTGATCGTGGATGAGGACGGTGAGTTTTTCCGAAACTGGAGGCCCCATATCAAATCCCCCAACGATATCTGGGATGAGATCGTAAAGGTCACCAAAATCCCGGGCATAACCTCTGCTCCCAAATTACAGCCCATTGAAACCCGGTTGGTGATGCTGCAGACCGGAATGCGCGCTCCCATGGGGATCAAGGTTTTTGGACCCGATCTGAAGACCATCGAGGATTTTGGGATGCAATTGGAAGGTATCTTGAAGGAAGTGCCCTCAGTCAAGGCAGAAGCCGCATTCGCCGATAGAATAGTCGGCAAACCTTATTTGCACCTCAATATCAACAGGGACGGGATATCCCGATATGGTTTGAACATTGAAGATGTGCAGCAAAGCATCGAAACAGCGATCGGTGGGATGAAAATCACCTCCACCGTTGAGGGTAGGGAACGTTTTCCCGTGCGGGTGCGCTACCCGAGGGAATTGAGGGACGACCCGGAATCGTTGAAGAAAATTTTGATTCCCACACCGGTAGGGGCGCAAATTCCCTTATCCCAAGTGGTGGATTTTGAATATGTCCGCGGGCCTCAGGCCATCAAGAGCGAAAACACCTTTTTGGTGGGCTATGTGCTTTTTGATAAACGGGACGGTTTTGCGGAAGTCGATGTGGTGAACGATGCCCAAGAAGCCATCCAGAAAAAAATCGATGCAGGGGAATTAACGGTCCCCGCAGGAATAAGCTATAAGTTTTCAGGGAGTTATGAAAACCAAATCAGGGCAGTGAAAAGACTGTCCATTGTCATACCGATCAGTTTGATCGTGATTTTCTTGCTCCTGTTTTTTCAGTTCAAGACGGTCATCGCATCCTCCATCCATTTTTCCGGAGTTTTTGTTGCTTTTGCGGGAGGTTTCATAATGCTCTGGCTCTATGGTCAGGATTGGTTCATGAATTTTGCCATTGCAGGGGTCAACATGCGCGATCTGTTCCAAATGCACACGATCAACTTAAGCGTTGCGGTTTGGGTAGGATTTATCGCGCTTTTCGGTATTGCCACCGATGATGGTGTCATCATGGGTACGTACATCCACCAGGTTTTCGAGGAAAAGAACCCTCAAACCGTACCGGATGTGAGAGCGGCAGTTTTGGAGGCCGGGAAAAAAAGGGTGCGTCCCGCCATGATGACGGCAGCGGTGGCCATTATCGCCCTTTTACCAATACTCACCTCGACCGGAAAAGGGGCCGACATTATGATTCCCATGGCCATCCCGACTTTTGGGGGAATGACCATACAGATCATGACCATGTTCGTGGTCCCGGTACTCCAAGCCTATTGGAGGGAAACAGTCATTAAAAATCGCAACAAAGCATTGAAAAAAATACAGTAAAATGAAAAAGGTAGTGACCATTATATTTATCTTGACAAGTATCCTATCCAATGGCCAGACCTTGGAAGACTACTTTGAGATTGCTGCTGGGAACAACCCGGGGCTTCTTTCACAGTACAAAGATTTTGAGGCGGCGTTACAAAAGGTACCGCAGGTAAAGGCTTTACCAGATCCAAACCTGTCCTTTGGGTACTTCATCTCCCCGGTCGAAACCCGGGTAGGGCCCCAAAAGGCAAGGTTTTCACTGACTCAGATGTTTCCTTGGTTTGGAACCTTAAAGGCCCAAGGTGATGCCGCTGCACTTATGGCAGAGGCCAAGTACCAGTCTTTTTTGGATGCCAGGAACAAACTTTATTACGAGGTTTCAGCAGCTTATTTTCCATTGTACGAACTTAAGGAGTGGGTACGGATCGAAGAGGACAACATTGCCATTCTGGAATCCTACAGGACGGTTTCCAATACGAAATTCAAAAATGGCTTGGGATCATTGGTCGATGTCTTAAGGGTGGACGTGCTTTTAAAGGAAGCCCGGACGAATCTGGGTATCCTTAAACATAAGGAAATCCCCCTTTTGGCGTCCTTCAATAAACTATTGGACCGTAAGGAAGATGAACAAATAAACATCCCTGAGACCTTTGGGGTCAATGTACTGCCCATTGATTATGTCAAAGATTCCTTGGTAGTGGACCATCCGCTCTTGAATTCCCTGGAATTAAAGGTCAAGGCTGCAGCGGCATCCGAAAGGGCAGCCCTTAAACAAGGCCTGCCAAAAGTGGGGGTCGGACTGGACTATGTAATGGTTGATAAGCGTACCGACATGGTGGTTCCCGATAATGGCAAGGATGTATTGATGCCCATGGTTACCTTGAGCCTGCCCCTATTCAGGGGTAAGTACAGGGCAGCCGAAAAGGAGGCCCAATTGATGCAGGAAAGTTATGCACTGCAAAAAAAGGAAGTCACCAATACATTGAAGACCAATTATGAAATGGCCGTTTTTGACATAAGGCAGCAGACGGATTTGATTTCCCTCTTTGATGAACAGATCATGGAATCGGAACAAGCACTCAATCTGTTGTTCACAGCCTATGGGAATTCCGGGAAGGACTTCGAGGAGGTGTTACGAATGCAGCAACAATTGTTGAAGTATACTAAATTGAAAATAAGCGCATTGACGCAATATGAAATAGCGTTGGCCAAGTTTAACTATATCACGGCAAAAAAATAATCAGATGAAATCAGAAACACAAAAAATAGTAAAAATAGCCTTGTCCACCTTGGTTCTTGGACTTTTGCTGGGATGGCTATTGTTCGGGGGCTCCAAGGGCAATGCCACAGAGGAACACCAACATACTTCGGAAGTATCGGGAGAAACCATTTGGACCTGCTCCATGCATCCCCAGATCAGACAGACGGAACCGGGAGATTGTCCCATTTGTGGGATGGACTTGATCCCTTTGGAAAATGACAACGGTTCGGAACTGGACCCCATGGCCGTTAGCATGTCGAAAACCGCCATGCAGCTTGCCAATGTCACTACGGAAATCGTGGGCAAGACCGCCCCGGTCAAATTGATCGATCTTAATGGCAAGGTGGAAGCGGATGAACGATCGATCTATTCCCAATCTTCCCATATTCCCGGGAGGGTGGAACGGCTAATGGTCAATTTTACAGGGGAGTACATCAAACAGGGGCAGATCATCGCCTATATTTATTCCCCTGACCTGGTCACTGCCCAAGAGGAACTTTTTGAAGCAAGAAAGGTAGCGGACACCCAACCGCAGTTTTTTAATGCCGCCAAGGAAAAATTAAAAAACTGGAAGCTTTCCGACAACCAAATCGCACAGATACTTCAATCCGGGACCGTTAAGGAGGAATTGCCGATACATGCCGATGTTTCAGGCTACGTTACCGAAAAAATGGTAAACCTTGGCGACTATGTCAACAAGGGCAAGGCATTATATCAAATTGCCAACCTGAACAGCGTTTGGGTATTGTTCGATATTTATGAGTCCGACATGCCCTGGGTAAGGAAAGGCGACGAAGTGGTCTTTACCATACCCTCCCTCCCGGGCGAAAATTTCAAAGGCAGGATTTCCTATATCGACCCGGTGATCAATCCCATGACAAGGGTTGCCAAGGCCAGAATCGAGATCGGGAACACCGGTTTAAGGTTAAAGCCGGAAATGTTCGCTTCCGGAACCGTAAAAGCAAAACAGCCCATTGCATCAGAAGCGATAACCATTCCTAAGTCGGCAGTGATGTGGACCGGGGAACGTTCTGTGGTATACATCAAGAATACCACATCCAATGGGGTGAATTTTGTGTTGCGCGATGTCACCTTGGGACCATCGTTGGGAAATGGTTTCATTGTCAAGGAGGGGCTGCAAGAAGGGGATGAGATCGCGGTAAACGGGACCTTTAGTATCGACGCGGCGGCCCAATTGGCCGGGAAACCGAGCATGATGAATCCTGAAGGTGGGCCCGCCATGACGGGACATAACCACGGAGGCATGAAGATGGGGGATGACAAGGGTACAGGCGGTAGCGATCATTCGGAAATGGATATGGGGGATCCCGGCTTGGAAAACAAAACAGACCATTCTGATATGAACCAGCGAATGACGGCGACAGCGACTTTTAAAAACCAATTAAAACAGGTGTTGAGCGCCTACTTGGAGTTAAAGGATGCCCTTGTCAATGATAATGGTACCAAGGCAAATGCCGCTGCAAAAAAAGTGTTGTCGGCCTTGGAACATGTGGATATGAAACAATTGACGGACAAGAAGGCGCACGGCCATTGGATGACGATATCGAAGGAAATCTCCAGTTCGGCGAATTCCATTTCAAAGATATCGGATGTCAAGGTGCAACGCAACCATTTTAAACAGCTGTCCGCCCATTTATCCAATGGTATCAAGCTTTTTGGGGTGGATCAAAAGATATACGAACAGTTTTGCCCGATGGCCGATAACAACAAAGGTGCCTATTGGTTGAGTACGACCAAAGAGATCACAAACCCCTATTTCGGAGAGGCTATGTTGACCTGCGGTGAAATCACCGATGAAATGTAATTGAACAAATGTAAATGAATGAATGATGAAAATATTGAAATCTAAAATCTTGTTTTTTGTCCTAACTGCCTTGACGACCCATGTTTTTGGGCAAGTGGGGACAAATGGTGAGGACAGAAAAGAGGAAGGTAGACCCGTTCGGGAATACAATCTTGTACTGGAACAGAACAAATTGACCCTCGGTGGGGTCACTGCCGATGCAATGACCATCAATGGGAGTATTCCGGGACCGGTCTTGGAATTCAACGAGGGTGACTTCGCCCTGATCAACGTGACCAATAAGATGGATGTGGAAACCTCCGTACACTGGCATGGATTGATCTTGCCCAATTTTTATGACGGGGTTCCCTATTTGACCACACCGCCCATAGAACCTGGCACAACTTTCCAATATCGGATTCCGATCAACCAATCAGGTACCTATTGGTACCATTCCCACACCATGCTGCAAGAGCAAAAGGGGGTGTATGGCTCGATACTGATCCATCCCAAGGAAAAGACGTTGGACTACGATAAGGATTTGGTCGTGGTGCTCTCCGATTGGACGAACGAAAAGGCCATGAACGTGCTCCGAAACCTTAAACGGGGAAACGAGTGGTACCAGGTCAAAAAAGGGACCGCGGTGCCCTTGAGCAGGGTCATCAAGGAAGGTGCACTAGGTGCACAACTCAAATTTTGGCGAGATCGTATGGAAGGAGCGGATATTGCGGATATCTACTACCCCGCATTTTTGACCAATGGGAAAACATTGGCCGAATACCCTGATTTCAAACCAGGGGAAAAAGTGCGGCTCCGGTTCGTCAATGCCTCTGCCTCCACCTATTATTGGATGGATTTCGGTGGCGGTAACCCCATGGTGGTTTCCGGGGATGGTGTCGATGTGGAGCCTGTTTCCAAAAGTCGTTTTCTTTTTGGCATTGCCGAGACCTATGATGTCATCGTGACCGTTCCTGAAGGCACTTTGGAGGTAACGGCCACGGCACAGGACGGCTCCGGGCATACCTCGTTGCATTTAGGGCAGGGAACGCTTTTTCCCGCAACGACCATCGATAGGCCCGACAAAGTGGCGATGATGAAACAAATGGCCCAAATGGACATGAAAATGGGAGCTCCGGCAATGGCCGGCAACAAGAAGAAAAATACACCCGAATATTTGATGCAAAAGTATGGGATGCAGATGGACATGAAGGATGGCAGCATGGATATGGGTATGCACAATGGGATGTCGATGGATAAGACCGAAATGAGCGGTCAAAAGGATAAACCCATTGCGAAGATGGATGATAAAAGGCCTATGAATGCGAATGAAGATCATAGGCACATGGAGATGGATAAAAAGATGGGGGATATGGCAGGAATGGAAAAGGATTCAACGTCAATGAAATCCACCGGACATAAGGACAAGATGGAAAACCCTATGGTTCAGACTATGCCAATGATGCAGAAAGACACTTCAGCTTTTGATTACGATACCCGTAAAACGTATTTCAACTATGACTTCTTAAAAGCAAAGGAAAGTACTACCTATAATGCCGATCTGCCCGTCAATGACATTCTGTTGAACCTGACGGGAAATATGCAACGGTATATCTGGAGTATGAACGGTGTGCCACTTTCAGAAACCGATAAGATCAAGATCAAAGGTGGGGAAGTAACCCGGATCACCCTCAACAACCTGACCATGATGCACCATCCGATGCACCTCCATGGGCATTATTTCAGGGTCATCAATGAGAATGGTGAAAAGTCACCCTTGAAACATACGGTCAATGTGCCGCCCATGCAGAAAGTGGTCATCGAATTTTATAATGAAGAGTACGGGGATTGGTTTTTCCACTGTCATATCCTCTACCACATGATGGGGGGCATGGCCAGGGTTTTCAGTTATGATACCCCAAGGGATCTGAGGATGAAGGATTTTCCTGTTCAAAAGTTGGTAGATGAAACTGACCATTATTATGCTTGGGGTGCTGCCAGATTGGGTTCCAATTTTAATGAACTCTTCCTTGTTTCAAGTAATATCAGGAATGAATTTGGGGTACGGGCAGAATTTGACTACGACCAAAATGCCGAGGTGGAAGTCAATTATAACAGGTATCTCAATGACTGGGTACGGGTCTATGCAGGGGTAAACACGGAAACCTCCATCCCTGATTCCTATGACCGTTTCAATACAGTGGGACTGATAGGGGTCAAGTATTTTACCCCATACCGCTTTAATATGGATGTGAGTATGGACCACCAGCTGCGTCCAAGAATAAGGTTGGATAGGGAACTATTGCTTTTTCCCAGGATTTTCCTCGAGGGGGAATATGAATTTCGGGCCGATTTTGGATGGGTCAACGATTTGGGGAATTCATCCTATGAAAGTGAGACCCAATGGCTGGTAGGGGCCTCCTATATCCTTTCACGTAATTTTTCAATCCAGGCCAATTACAACAACCGATATGGTTGGGGCGGAGGCCTGCTAGCCCGTTTTTAAATGGCAGAATACAAAAAAAATAGCCTGAGTCTGACCAATACCATTGCTTTGGGAACCGGTGTGATGATCGGTGCGGGAATTTTTGCGCTCTTGGGTCAGGTTGCCGAACTCTCCGGCCAATGGTTTCCCTTTGCTTTTTTAATCGGGGCAGTCATCTCAGGTTTCAGTTCCTACACCTATGTCAAAATGTCCAATACCTACCCCTCTGCCGGGGGCATTGGCATGTACCTCAAAAAGGTTTACGGTAAAACGGCCTGGACCGCTACCGGTGCACTGCTGATGGCCCTTTCCATGGTCATCAATGAGAGTTTGGTGGCCCGGACGTTCGGGACCTACGTATTGGAGCTTTTTGATGTGGAGTCGAAAGGATTCTGGCCCCCGATCCTTGGGGTATTGTTGTTGATCACAGCCTTTATTGTCAATGTGATGGGAAACAAAGCTATCGGGGGATCGTCCTTGGTCATGGCCATACTAAAAATCGGCGGGATAGCGGTTTTTGCCATTGGTGGCCTTTGGGCAGCTGGATTTACCTTTGATCAGGTCGTTCCTTCCCAGTCCTTGACCGAGCATTCCCTGGTGGATTATTTGGGGGCATTGGCACTGTCGATATTGGCCTATAAGGGTTTTACCACCATTAACAATAGTGGGGATGAGATCGTCGATCCCAAACGTAACGTGGGACGGGCCATTGTCATTTCTTTGGTGATATGTACCCTGGTCTATCTCATGGTGGCATTTGCGGTCTCTTCCAATCTTTCCATCCAGGAAATCATTGCGGCCAAGGACTATTCGCTGGCCGAGGCATCCAGACCCGCTTTTGGAAAATATGGGGTCTGGTTCACCGTTGGTCTGGCGATCATATCCACCGTTTCCGGGGTCGTTGCCAGCATTTTTGCCGTTTCCCGGATGACCACCATGCTCACTGAAAAGGAATTGATACCACATCGACATTTTGGGATTCCCGGGGACATACAGAAACATATGTTGGTGTATACCGTGGTGATTGCCATAGGGCTCACCATGTTGTTCGATCTGAGCCGGATCGCTGCATTGGGGGCCATCTTTTATTTGATCATGGATATCGGGATCCATTGGGGGGTCCTAAACAATCTACGAAAGGAAATCGGTGCAAATCCCATTATCCTCATTACGGCCCTTGTGCTGGATGTACTGGTGTTGGGCGCCTTTATTTGGTCAAAGGCCGGTAGTGATCTTTTGGTGGTCATTGTTGCCCTGGTATTGATGGTGCTTATTTTTTTCGGGGAACGATTGTTTTTGGGGAAAAAGCGTACGGTCGAGGAAGAATAAGGGTAGAGTGCTTGCGTGGGAGAAATGGAAAATTAGATGAAAAAATTAAAATAGTAACAATAATGGGGGATAATACAAATATGCCGACCCCGGGCAATCAAAATCAGGAATTAATCTTAAAATCAATTACAATGAAAAGAACAACAGTTACATTAAGTACAATTGCCATTGCGCTATTGACCGTTACCGTGATTTCCTGTAAGGACGGTAAGAAGGAAACAAATGACAAGGAAGGAGCCCATATGGAGATGGGAACGGAAGAGGGCCATCACCATGAGAGCTCTGCGGGGGAAATGGACCACGGGACCATGGACCATGATATGGGTTCGTCCGATGCACAGGGCACATCTGTGATCGATAGCTACCTCCAACTGAAGGATGCCCTGGTGGCGGACAATAAGGATGAAGCGGCCAAATCGGGCCAAGCCTTGGCCAGTGCCTTGGGCAGCTTTGATATCAGCGTATACGATGAACAGCAACAGAAGGAGCTGTCCGATATCATTGAAGTGGCCAAGGAACATGGGGAGCATATCGCCAAAAGTGATATCGGTCACCAACGGGAACACTTTGAGGGACTGGGCAAGGATATGGTCGATTTTATTGCCATAACCGGGACTTCCAAAACCTTGTACCAACAATTCTGCCCCATGTACAACAACAACCAAGGAGGAACGTGGCTCAGCGCAAGTAGCGAAATCCAGAATCCATTTTTTGGAAGTAAGATGTTGACCTGTGGTAAGGTGCAAAAGGAAATCAATTAAATGAAAGTACTGAAAATCATAGTATTGGTAGTGCTGTTGGGATTTGTGGGCATCCAGTTTGTGCCCACAGATCCCAACTTGAGCGATGTGGTTCCCGATACGGACTTCATGTCGGTGAACCAGGTTGCCAAGGATATCGAACACGATTTGCGGGTATCTTGCTATGATTGCCACAGTAACAACACCCAATACCCGTGGTACAATAAGGTCCAACCCATCGCCTGGTTTTTGGAAGAACACATAAAAGAGGGAAAGGAAGAACTCAATTTCAATGAATGGGGCGACTATTCGGATCGAAGAAAAAGGAGCAAACTAAAGTCCATCGCAAGTCAGATCGAAGACGATAAGATGCCCCTATCTTCCTATACCCTGATCCATAAGGATGCAAAATTATCGGTGGAAGAGAAAGAACGGATATTGACCTTGGTAAATGATCTAATGGAAGAATTGGATAATTGAAAATGACATGGAAATTACCCTAAAACCGGGACAAACGATATTGCTATTGTTGTTGGTCATGTCCGGTTACTATGAATGAGGAAATAAAGTCCTGAAAGGGAGGGGAACACCCAAAGTTGATTGGTTGGTGAGTTAGTTAGTTAATCGTTCCCTTCCCTTGTCAGGCACTAATGGAAAAAAAGGATGAAAGATTGTTGTCGTGACAATGGACCTGTGCAGCCGAAAAAGGCCATTTTAAAAAAATGGTTGGCCCATATCCTATATGGGATCGTCATTTCGATTGTCCTGGGAGCCTTTATCATACAATATATACTAACCTAAACAATGTTAAAACAAACCAATGAAACGTATTACTTTACAGATTTTTCTAATGGCCGTATTTCTCACAGGGACAAGCTTTGGCCAAACAAACCCTAACAAGGAAAACCTAGACCAGGACAGGGCCGCTGTGCTGCGGATAATGGAAAGCTACAAGGAGGCCCTGCAAAATTTGACCACGGAAGGCACCTTGGAGCTTTTTGCGAAAGATTCCGAAGTTTTTGAATCCGGGGGCGTGGAAGGCACCTATCAACATTATCTCGACCATCATATAGGTCCAGAACTTGGACATTTCAACAGTTTTAGGTTTTCGGATTATACCATTGAAGTGAAGGTGGAGCTACCCTTTGCCTTTACTACGGAAAGCTATGTCTATACCATTGGCCTAAAATCGGAAAATGGAGGTGAGGCCAAAACAATCAGCAGAAAAGGGGTTGCCACTGCCATCCTTAAAAAAACGGATGGGGAATGGAAAATTGTAAAGATGCATAACTCCTCACGGAACAACGGGAAGAACTAATGGTCGGAAGAAAAACATCGATGAAGGTCAGAAAGATACATAGATATCTTGGCCTATTTATTGGGATCCAGTTCCTAATGTGGACCATCAGTGGACTATATTTTAGTTGGACGGACATTGACGAGATCCATGGAGATCAATTCATCAAGGAGCATCCGGACCAGTCAGAATTTGGGAATTTAATTGCTCCCAATGGACACGGGAACGTTAAAATCAAATCTTTGGAAATGAGAAATATAGGGGGAAGTCCCTATTATTGGATCAATGGTGGGGTTTTGATGGATGCACAAACGGGGGAGATCAAAAAGGGTATCGATGAACAACAGGCCTTGGCCGTTGCTTCACAGTATATGTTGCCCGAACTTAAGGTCAAAAGTGTCGAAAGACTCACCCAAACAGGTGGGCAGCACGAGTATCGTGGACGTCCATTACCGGCCTATGTGATCACCTATGAAACGGATGAAAACCTTAAAGCGTATGTCTCAGAGACCGATGGGTCGTTTCAACGTGTAAGGTATCGGTCCTGGAGATGGTTCGATTTTTTGTGGATGACCCATACCATGGACTATGAGGGACGGGACGATTTTAACACCATGGTTTTACGGATTTTTTCCCTGATGGGATTGATTACCGTTTTGAGCGGATTCTTGTTGTGGTATGTCAGCTCACCAACGATCAGAAAATTATGGAAAAGGCGATAGTTCAAACACATTGACATACTTATTTGGCAAAGGACTCCTGTTAGGAGCAAATAGTTGACTATTGTGCCAGTTGAACCATTTTGGGAAAAATGAGCGAACTTAGGAGGCAAAGGCGAAAGAAAAAAAGGGGTCTGGCGAAAAAGAAACGGGATCCGGCCAAGAATAGAAAGGAAAAAAGAAAGAAAATCCTTGGCATATTGGCCTTGATATTGATCGTTATATTGGCAGTGGTCGTCATTTTTTTGAAGGCCCTGTGGAAATTCACTGCATGATATGGAAGTTGGGTCCAGTAAATCGAAAGATGTGTTGTACATCAAAAACATGGTCTGTCCGAGATGCATCATGGCCGTCAAAGGTATTTTGGACGATGAGGGCATTCCCTATATGAATGTGTCGTTGGGTGAAATAACCCTCAATGGGAAAATCACGCCTGAAAAACGGGAAGGTCTCAACGAACGACTTGAGAAAATTGGATTTACGATCATCAACGATCGTAAAGGTCAGTTGATAGAACAGATCAAAAACCTAGTGATTGAGGCGATACACTACACCGGACCCATGGAAAAGGTCAAATGGCCCGAATACCTTTCCGATGGATTGCATCTTGACTATAAGTATCTTAGTTCGCTGTTTTCCGCGGTGGAAAGCATTACCTTGGAGCAATATATCATCAACCAAAAGATTGAAAAGATCAAAGAGTTTCTTGTTTATGACGAATTGGGCTTAAAGGAAATAGCGTTTCAATTGGACTATAGCAGCGTTGCCTATTTAAGCAACCAATTTAAAAAAGTTACTGGAATGACACCTACACAATTTAAGAAAAGTGCCATACAAAATAGAATATCGCTTGATGATATTTAACCTCTACCATTAAGGGCGCAATACCTTTCCAAGGAACCAGCCTCCTAAACGCTATTTAAAAAACACCTTTCTTCGCAAATGGGTCAAGGTTTGTTTTTTTTCAAACAACGCCCTTATACAGAAAGTGTTACTTTTCCCATACGTGTTGGAACCAACATTGTTGATTCTAGGTGTAAAATTGTTAAAATAAAAAATGATCACAACATGAAAAGAAGATACCAAATAGAAGGAATGACTTGTGATGGCTGTAGGGGGCACGTTGAAGAAGCTCTTTTCAATGTGGCCGGTGTAGCCGATGTAGCGGTCGATCTAAAAAACGCAGAAGCTACAGTGGAGTCGCAATTTGAGGTCCCCCTTGAAAAGCTACAAAAGGCATTGGAAAATAAGGGGGGTCAATATAAAATACAAGCGATGAACAAAGCCAATTGAACCGATATACGATAACTGGAACAGGTAAATTGTCAGGCCTACAATTGGAATGGAACAATTCAATACTCGAAAGTCAAGGAATAATCACAATAACCAGATAAAATTTGCACAATGGAAGATAGTCAAAGGAAATCCAATAATTATTTAAAGTTTTTTGCGATGATTGGTACTTCAATGGTCGCCATGTTTTTTTTAATGTACACCCACTCATATCAAATCATTGATCATTTTTGGTATAGTGAGACTAGATTTTTCATGACTTTGATCATGGGGGGATCGATGATCATTATTATGCTACTATATATGCTACAGATGTATAAAGACCGACGCAAGAACATGTCAATATTAGCCTTGGGTGTTTTGTTGATTGCAGGTGGGATATGGCTGGTCAGGAGTCAGGTTACCGTTTCAGGAGTCGACTACATGGAAGGAATGATACCCCATCATTCCATTGCTATTTTGACCAGTGAACGTTCTCAAATAAAAGATGTCAGGGTACGGGAGCTTGCCAATGAAATTATCAAGGCACAACGCAGGGAGATAATGGAAATGCAGTGGTTGATAAACGACATCAAGGAAAATGGAATAGTGGAAACCGAAGCAGGAAAAGAAAAGCGGCCTATTCCTAAATTCGAGGGATCTCTTAGGGAAGAAACAAAGAATCTGGCCGAATGAGAGGCGATTATTTACTACCAATATTCTTGTTTTGCCCCAAGTTCACTACAATGGTTTGTCCTATCGAATATATTCTAAACTGATCGGGGCAAATTCTCCAAAAAAGATTGACGTGGGCGAACCTGATTTCATAGATGTTGCCGAATTCTATAAACCACTCACCAATTATAAGTACTTGACGAGGAAAGATAAAAGTTGATTTTTCGGAAAATTCTACAACTCTTTCAGTAAATAACGTAACAGTCCATTTTAGGTCTATTCTGAAATTTGTACCATACAAATTGGAGTAGAAAATGGATGCAATCGATATTATTGAGGACACCGAAAGGAAAGCGAAGACGGTGTCAAAAAAATCTTTCCCGGTCACTGGAATGACCTGTGCTGCCTGTGCATCCAGCGTGGAATCCATGCTGGGCCATACCGAAGGGGTCTACAATGCCAGTGTCAACTTTGCCAACAGTACGGTCCTTGTGGAGTATGACAGTGCTATGGACCTAAGCGATCTTCAAAATGCGGTACGTCAAATCGGTTATAATATAATTGTGGATGCCGAGGATCCTACCGAAGTACAGGAAGAGCTTTCGAAAAAGCATTATGTATCCATAAAAAAGCGAACCCTTTGGTCCGCTATTTTGACACTTCCCATTTTCCTTCTTGGGATGTTTTTTATGGATTGGGTCCCGGGTAGGTGGATTTCGTTGGTACTTGCCGTTCCTATCCTGTTCTGGTTTGGCCGAAGCTTTTTCATAAATGCCTTCAAACAGGCCAGATTCGGTAAGGCCAATATGGATACCTTGGTCGCACTCAGTACGGGCATTGCCTTTTTGTTCAGTGCATCCAATACCTTTTTTCCTGAATTTTGGCTCAGTAAAGGCATGGAACCCCATGTATATTATGAGGCGGCCACAGTGATCATCACCTTTATTTCATTGGGGAAATTATTGGAAGAAAAGGCGAAATCAAATACATCCTCCGCCATAAAGAAATTGATAGGGTTGCAGCCCAAGACCTTAAAGGTGATAGCAGATGGGGAGGAAAGGGAAATCCCTATTTCTTCGGTTAAGGTAGGTCAAACGATTTTGGTTAGACCGGGAGAGAAAATCCCTGTGGATGGAACGGTGTCCAAAGGAAGTTCCTATGTTGATGAAAGTATGATCACGGGCGAACCCGTCCCTGTAGAAAAGACAAAGGATGAAAAAGTTTTTGCCGGTACCGTAAACCAAAAAGGAAGCTTTCAGTTTGTAGCTGACCGGGTGGGAGGGGAGACCCTTTTGTCCCAGATCATCAAGATGGTGCAGGAAGCACAGGGGAGCAAAGCGCCCGTACAAAAATTGGTGGACAGGATTGCCGGTATTTTTGTTCCCGTGGTAATGACGATTTCACTGGTGACATTTATCACCTGGATGTTCCTGGGAGGTGAGGACGCTTTTACCCATGCACTGTTGACCGCAGTTGCCGTATTGGTAATAGCTTGTCCCTGTGCGCTGGGTTTGGCAACCCCCACGGCCATCATGGTGGGAATCGGCAAGGGGGCCGAACACAATATCCTCATCAAAGATGCGGAAAGTTTGGAGTTGGGTTACAAAGTAAATGCCATTGTCCTGGATAAAACGGGAACCATAACAGAAGGAAAGCCAGTGGTGACCGATATGGTCTTTGCGGACCATGTGACCGATCACAGGGCCCTGGAGCAAATTTTATATGCCATGGAAGGACAGTCCGAACATCCCTTGGCTGAAGCCGTGGTCTCCTTTTTAAAAAATAGAAAGGTAAATCCGGTCGAAATTTTGAACTTCAATAGTATTACAGGAAAAGGTGTTCGCGCTGAGGCATTGGATGGAACCCAATACCTTGTGGGCAATCATAAGTTGATGGTCGAAAAAGGAATCGCCATGGATGACAACCTGGGGCACATGGTCGAAGGGTTAGAGCAGGAAGCCAAAACGGTCATATACTTTGGCGGTGGAGGCAAGGTGAAGGCGATTTTGGCCATTATGGATAGTATAAAGGAATCCTCAAAGGAAGCCATACGGGAAATGCAGGGGAATGGTATGGAAGTTTACATGATGACCGGTGATAACAAGATGACCGCCGAAGCCGTATCACAACAGGTGGGTATCAAAAGCTATGAAGCCGAAGTGCTCCCATCAGAGAAAGCTGATTTTGTGAAAAGGCTTCAAGAAAGTGGAAAGGTGGTCGCCATGGTGGGCGATGGTATCAATGATTCGCAGGCACTTGCCCAAGCAGATGTCAGTATCGCGATGGGCAAAGGGTCCGACATTGCCATGGATGTCGCGAAAATGACCTTGATCACCTCTGATTTAAATGCCATTCCCAAAGCGTTGAAGCTCTCCCATAAGACCGTTATAGGTATAAGGCAAAATCTTTTTTGGGCCTTTATATACAATATCATTGGAATTCCTATAGCTGCAGGGCTGCTGTATCCGATCAATGGATTTTTGTTAGATCCGATGATCGCTGGTGCCGCTATGGCCTTTAGCAGTGTATCGGTCGTATTGAACAGTTTGAGGCTTAAAACGATTAAACTATAGTAATTTTCTAATTTAAAATCGATGAACATGAGTACATTACAATTCAAATCAAATATTAAGTGCAGTGGGTGTGCCAATACCGTAAAACCATTTTTGGATAAGGTGGATGGCGTGACCGATTGGTCTGTTGACTTTGCCTCCCAAGACAAATTGTTGACCGTACAGACTACAAGTGCCACGGAAGAGGAAATCACTTCTGCTGTTGAATCGGCTGGATATCATTTGACCAAGAAATAAAGGAATGTCCAGAAGAATATATTAAATGGTTCGAATAGGGTTGGGGTTACCTTAATCCTATTCGGGTTGTATAAGTTTATTGGATTTTTCTACACAACTTCGGTATAGGCATGGTCATTGGTAGTATTGAAAACATCGCAAGATTCAGGTATCACTGCAATCAAAACCTCTAAACTTGATTGTGTCAATCATGTAAGGTGGACCAGTAATGGCTTGGCTGGAACACCGGTGGCAAAAATCTAAATCTTGTAATTTATACAGCTAGTTTAAAAATGACAATCAAAGTTCTTATTATATCTGCTTGTCGATAGGGCGAATAGATACTCATCTTGTTTGTGATGAGATTTTGAACTCACAAAAATTCCTTTGTCTATTTTGATTTAAAATTAAATAAAACAAGATGGTGTGGTTTGATTTTAAATATCGATATTTACGTTGTGAAAATCATTATTTCACACGAAGATGTCCTATGGGATGTCCTATTTTGGGAAAATCGACATAATATTCTGGATATTAATGGGTTAGCGCCTCTTCAAGAGGTCTGTCATCCCGACAAAAAGGGTGTCAAAAGACACCAAAATTGTACTATTCAGATGAAAACCAAGGATTTAAATTTTCCTTGGTTTCATTTTGTATAGTTTTGAAATCATAATCGAAGGTGTTCTATTACGTGTCCTATTTTAGAACCGTATGTAGCCCATAAAAACACGTTCAACCTGTCGCAATAGACTTTTCACAGCGATTTGGCTTTCGTTTAACGGATTCAATAATCTTTAAAAACGAAGGTGATGAAAACAACACACACTTTTATTGTCCATTTTTGGCTAAAGAAAAAATCGGTCAAAAAGGACGGAACTATTCCTATCTATGCCCGCGTTAGGCTCGATGGAAATTCGAAGGACATTAGTACCATAGAGTCCATTCTTGAATCAAATTGGTGCCTATTGGCGGAAAAGATAAACAATAAGGTTAAAAATGCAAGCCTGACAAACAATGTATTGGATGATACCTTATCAGGGCTTAAAACTATATAACGAACTTTTTTTCAGTAGTTTGTATTTATGCCGGTTCTAGCTGTTAAACATAGATTTTTGGGAGAAGACAGTCCTTTAGCGACCCTCAATGATTTTTTTAAATATCATCGTAAAAATGAGGTTATAATGCTCAAAAGCGGCGCAGCAGAGAACTATAATGCCACTGAAAATACCTGCAACGATTTATTTAGACAAAGTACAGAACAACGCACATTAATCTTGGTCAAATAAATTATGCCTTTGTGCTAAGTTTTGAGAATTACCTTCGTACGTGCACACTGCTATTAAAACCGAAACCTCTAGGTAACAATGGTATTATGAAGCATATGAAACGTTTTAAGAAAATGGCAAAAAAAGACCGGTAGTAACCTGGACAAAGTTCTTATCTCTAATTTATTATATAAACTATCTTTAACAATGTTAAAAATTCGTCGGTATGAAAAACAAAGAAAAAGAAAAATTAGAAAATAAGGTCTTGTCCGAGACCTTGAATATGGACGAGAACCACATCAAGAAACTGAAAAAAAAGTTGGCCAAGATAGAACCCAGGTCGGAAAGAGGAGGGGAGACCTTGTTCAGGTTGGTATCTAAAAATCATTATACACTGAATACCATGATCGACCGAAAATCCCATATCCTAATCACCATCAATGCCCTGATACTTTCTATCATCATTGGCACCGTATTGGGGCAGCTACAAAAAGATCCCCACCTTATTTTCCCGGCTATCATGATGTTGCTCACCAACCTAATCTCAATAACCTATGCCGTTATGGCCACAAGGCCCGAACCAAAGCATGGGGGTGCTACCACGGAAAACCTATTGTATTTTGGGAATTTTCGGGGCATGGATGAAAACGAATATACAGAGCAATTGGTGGAATTGATCTATAGTGGCGATGAGCTGTACAAGTCCATAGCCAAGGACACCTTCTATTTGGGTAAGTCCATTGACAAAAAACATGGCTACCTGAGAAAGTCCTTTAACCTATTTTTGATAGGAGTCATCCTTTCTGTGTTGGGATTCATTGTCTGCCATGTATTTTTTAGCGATCTATTTTTTTAGATACAGAGGCTGAGGTGATGACTCGATATCCTTCTTCATATAGTGCGGAGGCGCACTTTCCACTTTGGTGAAAAAGACTAGGGCGAAAACAGCCCATCATAGAGTAACGCTGTATTGAATTTCATACTTGGCGGTGTTGCAAATGAATTTTGGACCCGCTGTAAGTTGATATTTTTCTTTCCGACTGTATATTCAATATAAATACCAATGGAATAAATTATCGGAATTCCTGTGAGCATCCCCAAGGTTTTTGTGCTCCATGCTTTTTTGTTCCAATCAAGGTAACGAAGTTATGACAGGGCAGAACATCTTGGAAGTTTCAAGTACTGTTCGACTTAAAAACTATGGAGCACATCACCAAGTGGTCCATGATAAATCTTTATGATAACAAACCAAAAGAAAACTGCCCTGCTTGTTTTTTCCCTCTCTAGGGAAAAGGAAATTGAACGTAAGGCCATTTTTCATGGGCATCATAAAAAAGGGAATAGGGTTTTGTTCCACCTATTGATCGAACAGACCAAAAAATTGGCCCATCATTGCGGCATCGATGCAATCTGGATGGATGAGCACCAGCAAACCGGGCCGGATTTCGCCTCACGCTTTACCAACGCTTACCAAAGGCTTTTTGATGAAGGCTACGAAAATGTGGTGTCCATAGGGAATGATTGTCCTGATCTTACTATTGAACTGCTGACCGATGCCGTAGCAAGTCTACGGAATAATTCAATGGTCTTGGGACCCTCCTCTGATGGAGGTGTTTATCTTTTGGGCATTAATAGGGCCGTTTTTGATAAGGATTCCTTTCACCGGCTACCATGGCAGATCGAGACGTTGCAACAGGGTTTGGAAACGTATGGGCAAACCCAAGATATTGAGGTTGAATGGCTCCAGGAGCTCAGGGACATAGATTCCTTTAAGGACCTGCGGGAGTATGTCCAGACCGGTCCATCAACAGTTGTAGCCCGATTGTTCAGGGCCATTATGGAATCCATGAGAATCATCGTATTCTCAATCTTCAAAGATGTTATACCATCCTTTTTCAAATATTCGCATATAGGCCTCAGGGCACCTCCAATCGTTTAATTGCTCCCCTTACATATTTTTATCAGTTCATGGCTTGGATGAAACCCATCAATAAGTAATAAAACTAATTATCTAATGAAATCACTTCTGATTGCAGTAATGCAATTGTTTGTGCTTGGTCTCTATGCACAAGAAAACAAATATACCTCCAGGGTATTGGATACCAATGGACAACCAATTCCCTATGTTGCCGTATATGAGGAGGGCACCCAAAATTATGCTACAACGGATGAGGACGGATTTTTTGAATTGGAGACCCCATCCCATAATTTTACCCTTCAAATTTCGTCCATAGGGTTCACGACCCAATATGTTCAGGTAGTGAATCGCCAATTGCCTATGGAACTAACCTTGATGGCTTCACAAGAACAGTTGGATGAAGTGGTCGTAACCGCTCTAGGCATTGAAAAGGCCAAACAGGCATTGGTGTCCGCCGTATCTACGGTAAGTTCCGACAAGTTGGTCACGGTACCACAGACCAATTTGGTAAACAGTCTGGCAGGGCAGGTTGCCGGTGTTCAGATTACCAATGGTTCCAGTGGAGTGGGATCTTCCTCCAGGATCATTATCCGTGGTGAAAACTCCCTGAGCGGAAGCAACCAACCGCTTTTCGTGGTGGATGGTGTTCCCATTAGCAATGAACAGATTACAAGTGATTTGGTAAACAATGGGGCTTTACAGGAAGTGGATTTTGGCAATGGCAGTTCCGAGTTCAGCCCGGACGATATTGCCTCCATTTCTATTTTGAAAGGTGCCGGTTCCGCTGCCCTTTATGGTGCAAGGGCCGCAAACGGGGTGGTCGTTATCACCACCAAACGGGGCAAAAGGGCCGAAGGTTTTGGAGTGAGCATCAACAGTAATTTCACTATCGAGACCCTACTGACCTTGCCGGAGTATCAAAATGTGTACGGATTGGGCTCCAATGGGGCCTATGCCTTTCAAAATGGTGTTGGTGGGGGAATCGGTGATGGTGGGATCAGCAGTTACGGTCCACGATTGGACGCCGGACTTTTGATCCCCCAGTTTGATAGTCCCTCTATGGATGTCAACGGGAATCCGGTACGTGCAGGGGATGTCATAGCAAGAACCCTTCCCGATGGTTCCTTTACCCCGATAACACCGACTCCTTGGGTGGCACGGCCCGACAATGTGCGGGATTTCTTTGAAACCGGGATTACCTATCAAAACAATATAGCCATCAGCAATAGTGGGGAGAAGGGCAGCACCCGTGTTTCCTATAGCAATTTGCGCAACGAGGGAATCGTGCCGAATACCGACCTAAAGCGGGACGGTATCGCACTGAGTTTGGATCAAAACTTGAGCGATAGGCTTCAGGTCAATACCTTTGTCAATTATATCTATACCCGAAGCGGCAACCGGCCGAATTTGGGCTATGGCTACGAGAATGTACTCTACGGTTTTAATTGGACGGGAAGACAGACCAATAGTGCATCGCTCAGGGATTATTGGCAGGCCGGGCAAACGGGCCGTCAACATTTTGACATCAATTACCTCTGGTTGACCAACCCCTATCTCACCCTATTTGAAAACACCAATAGTTTCGATAAGAACCGGGTCTTGGGCAATGTTTCGGCGACTTATGATTTTTCCGATCGCCTTTCCTTGAAAGTCCGAACGGGCTTGGATACCTATAATGAGGACAGGGAGTTCCGGCGGGCGGTCAGTACCAACGCCAATCCGTTCGGTTCTTTTCGCAAGGACAACCTACGATTTACGGAACTCAATATGGATTTTTTGTTTACCTATCAAAACAGCCTCAATCTCGATTGGGACTATACCCTTACCGTCGGAGCCAACCGATTCGATCAAAAAATCAATTATTCCTTTGCAGAAGCATCACAACTGGCCCTACCTGAAATCTATACCTTGGCCAATTCAAGGGCTCCTTTATTGGGGAGCAGCGAGAATCTGGACAAACGGATAAACAGTATCTACGGTACGGCGAATTTTGCCTACCGAAATGAAATGTATGTGGACCTGACCTATCGCAATGATTGGAGCAGTACGCTGCCCGATGGCAATAACTCGTTCGGATACTATTCGGCAGGTATTAGCTATATTGCCTCCAAAGCCTTGGAACTTCCTAATGCAATCTCCTTTTTGAAAGTCAGGTTGAGTGCCGCCTCGGTAGGCAATGATACCGACCCTTTCCAAAATACCCAGACCTTTCAGCTTAATGGCAATTATGGCCCCAACTTCAGGGTCACCAATGAAACGGTACTTAAAAACACCAATTTAAGGCCAGAACGGTTGGATGCCTATGAAGCTGGGCTGGAAGTATGGTTTTTGAACGGCAGAATACAATTTGAGGGCTCCATTTACCAGAATACAAGCAAGGACCAAATCATATCAAGGCCTATTTCAAATGCTACCGGTTTTAGCAGTTTCAACGAAAATGGGGGCAAGATAAGGACCCGGGGACTGGAAATGATGTGGAGCGCCTCACCCATAAGGACCTCCGATTTTACATGGAACAGTTCGGTGAACTTCAGTATGTTTAAAAGTGTGGTTACCGAACTCCCTACGGGGGTGGACCAATTTGTAACGGCTACCGCCAATGTGTTCAGTGGTAGTGGAGGTTCTAATACAGTGTTCTATATTGCCCGTGAGGACGGACGTGTAGGGGATATGTACGGTACCGGCTTTGTACAGATAGACGGGCAAGACCTTTATGATGCCAATGGACTGCCGGTACAAGATGCCAACCTGCGTAAATTGGGCAATTACAACCCTGATTTTACTATAGGGTTTAATAATAGCTTCTCCTACAAGAACTTTGATTTTACGATTTTGTTCGATTGGCGCCAGGGCGGCACCATTGTTTCCAGGATTAAGGCCTTGGGGAGTACCTCGGGGGTTTTGAAGGAAACCTTGTTGGGACGTGAAGGTGGGTCTGAGAGCACGCAGTTTGTGGATGGCAATGGCATAGTGGGCCAAGGGGTAGTCAATGTGGGCACTGAAGAAAGTCCAGAGTATGTTCCCAATACCACGGCTGTGGCGGCCAGTAGGTTCAACAACGCATTCTATGATCGGGGAAACGAAGCCAGTGCCCTATATGACGCCTCTTATGTCAAATTACGACAACTGAGTATCTATTACACCTTCCCAAAACGGATGGCAAATTCCATAGGGGTTCAGAACCTTAAGATCGGACTTATTGGCAGCAACCTATTGCTGTTCACGGAAAACCCACACTTTGACCCAGAGCTGAATTCCCTCCAAGAACGCAATATTGTGTATGGCGTGGAGGACTTTTCCTATCCATCGACCCGTAGTTTTGGGGTAAGCCTTAAGACCAATTTTTAAACATAATCCCATGAAACATATACAATCGATCATAATTTTCGTATTTGGCCTATTGATAACAAGTTGTACCAATGATTTTCAGGCTATAAATGACAACCCGAACGCACCCCAAGAAGTAAGTCCCGAGTTCTTGTTGACCAATGTTTTGGCGGCCGAGAGCAATGAGCATACCTATAATCAAGGATTAATGTTGAATAATTATTTGGTGCAATTCAATGCGGATGTGGAGTTTGAGCGGATAGACCGGTATGAACTGGGAAGTAACAGTGGTTATTGGAGCCTGATCTATAGCTTATTGGCCGATTTGGAAGCAATGAAATCTTTGCCCGGTTATAACGAAGCCTATGATGGAGTGGCCGAGATCCTCCGAGGCTATCTCTTCTCCCAGCTTACGGATCTATGGGGCGATGTGCCCTACAGTGAGGCCTTAATGTTCAACGAGCTCAATTTTACGCCCGCCTATGATACCCAGGAACAGATCTATACCGACCCTGAAAATGGGATTTTGGCTCGCTTGGAAGCCGCTGTGGTTCAACTTCAGAACACTACAGAAAGTATTCAAGGGGATATCATGTTTGACAATGACTTGACCCAATGGATCCGGTTCGCGAATTCGCTCCAAGTGCGCTACTATCTCCGGATTAGCAAAAGAATCACGGATTTCAGTAAATTACAGGAATTAGCGGAAGGCGGAATGCTGATGCAATCCAATACCGATAATGCGACCGTGCCTTATCTGAGCGCAGCTCCTAATCAATTTCCCTTGTTCAGTGCATCCACCGGCATCTACCAGGGCCTTAAGATGAGCCAAACCGTGGAGCAAATTCTGAAAGAATGGGATGACCCTAGAATTGGAGTTTTTTTCAACCCCACACAGGAAAGTCTACTCACGGGCACCCAAGAATTTAAAGGGATGCCCAATGGATTAAGTACCCAGACCATTGGTGAACTGGGCATTGTGCTCAATGATGTATCCAACATGGCAGATCGCTTCAGACTGGTGCCAGATGGCGTGGACGCGCAGTTGATGTTATATTCAGAAGTGCAATTTGCCTTGGCCGAAGCAGTGGAAAGAGGTTATATTACTGGAGATGCCCAGATTTATTACCAAACTGGAATAGAAGCCCACTTTGAATACTATGGTACAGCCGTACCTGTGGATTATTTTTCACGTGAAGGGATAGCTCTGAATGGCGGTACGGATGAAAATCTGGAAAAAATTCTCACCCAAAAATGGCTCAGCCTTTTTATGGTAGGCCATGAAGCCTGGTTTAACATTAGGCGCACGGGTATCCCCGCATTGACCCCCGGCCCCGATAATTTTAACAATGACCAATACCCATCCCGTTATTTGTACCCAGAGTCCGAACAAGCTGTGAATAAGGCCAATTATGATGCTGCCGTATCCCGGATTGGAGGAGACAAAATCAATGTAAAGGGATGGTGGGAAATGTAAACATGTTTAAAAAAAGACAAATGAAAAACATCAAAAAGACATTGGGAATTTGCTTGATCATAGGACTTATGATTCCTATACAAGTGGAAGCCGGCTTGCCGGGTTTGACCCACCGAACGCCCCTTGATCAGGGCATTGTTAAAACATTGAAACAACGAACAGCACCCTTGAAAAAAAATGCCCTGCCAAAAAAAAAGAAGGTATGGATAGATACCGATCTTGCGGTGGGCATGAAGCGATATCATCGGGAGGGCTATAGTGATGTGGATGATGGGTATGCCCTGCTGCAATTGTTCAAGGCGGACAATATCCATATCACTGGCATCAGTGCCGTATTTGGGAATACCCGAATCGATGATGCCTACAGGCTTTGTAACCAGATGGTGGATGACTTTTCGCCTTACCCCATTCCCGTGTACAAGGGAGCAGGGGAGAAGCTGGATATTTCCAATGTATCGTCCAATGAAGCGGTGGAGGCCATGGCAGCAGCCCTGCGCAAGGAACCCATGACCATATTGGCCATAGGTCCGGCCACCAATGTGGGGCTGTTGCTGCTGCGCTATCCCGAGCTCGCATCAAGGATACAGGAAGTAGTTCTGGTCGCAGGGAGAAGAACGCCCACTTCATACTTTGAAATCGGCAACCCGGTACGGCATGCGCCCGACCTGAATTTTGACCTTGACAACGATGCCTTTCGCATTCTTTTTGAAAGGGGATTGAAGGTGGTGCTCTGTCCCTTTGAAATATCGAACAAGGTGTGGTTGACCGCCAAAGATCTTGTACAGTTGAAGAACGGTGCCACGGGAAATGATTGGCTGTCCGAGAAGTCGGGACCATGGCTGCAACAATGGGTGAATGCCGGGGATATTGGTTTCAATCCCTTTGATGTATTGGCCAGCCATTACTTGATTGCTCCGGAGGACCTTATCCTTGAGCCTCTTGTGGCTCGATTGGAGATTCATGAAAACGATTTGCAGCTGAGCGATCCTGAGCAACACTTCAAGCAATACCTTTTGTGCGATAAGGGCAAGGGATACCCCATCCTGTATTGCTATGATGTGGTACCGGATTATCATAAGCGATTGATGGAAAGCCTTCTGAAATCCAAATAACAATCAAAAACGTTGGAACAATGGAAATGATGACCAAAGATATCGACCATCTTGAAAACTACCTACGTGGACAAGCGTGGCTAAAGAAGGATGAACGCATAACCACGGTGGAAATCCCCGGAGCGGGAAATATGAACTTTACCTTGCGTATACGCACTGATCAAGGAAGTTTCATTTTAAAACAGAGCCGGGGCTATGTGGAGAAGTACCCACAGGTCTCCGCCCCTTCCGACAGGGCATTGCGAGAGGCTGAATTCTATACCATCACCACCAATGATGAATTCCTAAGGTCAAAGATGCCGAAACTCCAAGGGGTGGATGAAGAAAACCATGTGTTGAAGCTAGCCGATCTGGGCGATGGAGTGGACTACACGTTTTTGTATGAAAAAAATAGTATCCTGGATTTAGGGGTACTGGAGGAAATCATGGATTTTGCCGCCGCGCTGCATACGGGTTTCCACTGCGATGGTCGGGAAAAACGACTGCCCAATCGGGAAATGCGCAAGCTCAACCACGAGCACATTTTTGTGTATCCCTACCTAAAGGAGAATGGATTGGATTTGAACGGAATACTTCCCGGGTTACAGGAAATCGGGGATGCGTTTAAAGCGGACCATGCCCTCAAAAAAAAGGTATTTGGCCTTGGCGAACGCTATCTGGCCGATGGAAATGTTTTGTTGCATGGGGATTATTTTCCGGGAAGTTGGTTAAAGACCGACGAAGGCCTTAAAATCATTGACCCGGAGTTCTGTTTTTTTGGTGAACCCGAATTTGAGATAGGGGTGACTTTGGCACATTTGAAAATGGCGGGACAACCACAGGCCATCGTTGACAAGGCCCTTGCCATTTACACGGATAATGCTCCGATACAGGACGAAGTGTGCCTTCAGTTCATGGCAGTTGAAATGGTGCGACGCATATTGGGTCTGGCGCAGTTGCCCCTGAATCTGAATTTGGAAGAACGCACAACCCTGTTGACGGAGGCACGGATAATCTTGCTTGGACCCTAGATGTTTTCTAGTGGACACGGGTGACGGGTATAAGAAAAGGACCGGAAAATTTGATAAAATCCGTGTTGAGGATAAGGTTTTTAGTTTTTTTACTACTAAACAGTAAACTTTCTAAATATGACCCGAACTTTAAATTACCATAATCTCCCTAAAAAACAACCTGTACATTACCAAGTCAATGGATTGGACCTCGTCATCATAAAATATGATGATACCGTATCTGTCCTTTATGGTCGCTGCCTGCACCGCGGAGCTTTGATGTCCGATGGATATGTGGATGGGCACAACCTTATTTGTGGTCTTCACGGTTGGGATTACCGTATAGATACCGGGGTTTCCGAGTATAACAATGAAGAAGTACTGCATAAGTTCAAGGCCGAAATAAAAGATGATTTCATTTGGGTAGATGAATCGGAGATCAATGATTTTTTGGTAAAACATCCGCAACCCTTTAACAGAGAACAATACTTAGGTCAATATGCCGATACCCATCCTGAAGACACCGAGCCTTACACCAATTATATCAAAGAACTTGCCCAAAACGGACTAAAAAACTGGGGACACCACGGCCCTTCCGCCAGTATGGGGGTAGATAGAACTACCTTGCCCAAATGGGAAAACATCCAATTTTTACCTGCTCAGTTGGCAACTCGTCCGTTATTGGATGAAGAAGAAGTAGCAACTTCCGTCGTCATTGGGCCAGAGGCTAAAAAGCCTTTGAAACTGGACATGCCTCTTTTTGTTTCGGACATGAGTTTTGGGGCACTGTCCCGTGAAGCTAAAATTGCCCTGGCCAAAGGAGCTGAATTGGCGGGTACAGGTATTTGCAGTGGGGAGGGAGGGATGCTTCCACAGGAACAAGAAAACAATTCCAAATATTTCTATGAGTTGGCATCCGGCAAATTCGGATTTTCCTGGGACAAGGTAAAAAAGGCCCAAGCTTTTCATTTCAAAGGGGGTCAAGGAGCCAAAACGGGTACGGGTGGACATTTGCCAGGCAACAAGGTCACCAAAGAAATTGCCGAAGTGAGAGGACTCAAAGAAGGCGAAACAGCTATTTCTCCGGCGGCATTTCCAGACTTGTTTACCGTAGAAGATTTCAGAAAGGTGGCCGAAGAAGTCAGGGAAAAAACAGGTGGCATCCCCGTAGGCTTTAAAATCGCGGCCAGCCATATAGAGGCTGATATTGATTTTGCTCTTCAAGTGGGCGTAGATTATATCATTCTGGACGGTCGTGGGGGCGGAACCGGATCTGCCCCTACTATTTTGAGGGATAATATCAACGTGCCGACCATTCCCGCCTTGGCGCGTGCCAGAAAACACCTCGGCAAAATAGGAGCAAAAGATGTTACCCTTATCATCACGGGCGGACTGCGCGTGGCGGAAGATTTTGCCAAGGCCATGATGCTGGGGGCTGATGCCATCGCTGTTTCCAACTCGGCCTTGCAGGCCATTGGTTGTTTGGGAATGCGAGCATGTAGTTCCAACAATTGTCCGGTGGGCATTGCCACGCAAAAGGAAAACTTGCGCAGTCGCTTGATTATTGACACTTCCGCCAAGCAATTGTTCAATTTCTTTACAGCCACCAATGATTTGATCAAGGTTGTTGCCCGTGCTTGTGGACACGACAACGTCGAGAAGTTTAATCATAACGACTTATCCACATTGGATTATGAAATGCACCGTTTAACTGGAATCAATTATGCAGGAATACACTAACATAGACCAGCACATACACCAACTTTGTCAAACCTTGGCCAAGTTTGGACGAAGTTTTGCCAATAAGAAAGAAGATGATAGCCACACCAACCTTAGGTTTGATTTTATCGGAACACGAATCTGGGGGCGATGGGGAACTTTTACCAAGGGACGATTGATCCCAGTGTTGAATTTAGAGGATCAAACGTTTCATTTTCTTGACCATCAGTACCAAATAGTCGCTTCTTTTGAGACCATGGGCAAAACACAAAGTGAAGTAGAAGAGGCCGTTGCCCAATATTTGAGCAAGGAATTAAAAGCCAATGGAGCTGATTTCACTGGACCCTTACATTTTGAAATTCCAGATTACGATTTTAAAAGTCACACCATTCAAAAATGGGATAGCGAAGCGCTTAAACAATGGATGCACTACAGACTTTTGGCCAACCAGGCCAGTGGGTTTTTGCTTGACCATCTCAATGTCGCATCCGAAATTCGTATTTGGCCCCATCATTTTGATACTGGAATTTATGCTGAATTGAATACAAATATCGCTATTGGTTTTGGCTGGGCCATGGCCGATAGTCTGGTAGATGAAGCGTATTTTTATTTTTCCGTTTATGGTCTCAACGGGCATAGTATTGACTATGCTAAGGTAAAATCACTTTCAGCAGGTAAATGGATTACCGGGGAACACTGGAATGGAGCAGTACTTCCTTTAGGTGAGGCTGAAGCAAACCATATTCATTCGTTTTTAAGGGAAACTACAGCATGGACACTTTCGCAAAATTGATCTTAATACTATCTTTTTCAATGGACGCATCTCAAATAATGTGGGCACAAGATCCGGGGAACTCAGAAGAAGAGCAGCGCCATTGTTTATGGAGGACAACTCATTTTCTATAGGTCTTGCGCCCCAGTATGCATTTAATATGGAAAGTAAGAGTGTCCATCGCAATTTCAAATTGTTTACCGGTTCTGTGGAGTCCACGCATGCGGAAAATAAAAAGAATGATTGGCTTTTTACGCTAGGAATCAACTATCGGTTCAAAATTTAATATTTTTTTTTACTAAAACCCATTATGGAGCTCTCACTTGAATTTTGGTATCTTTTTCCTGTCTCCATACTTATTGCTACTATTGCAATGAGTACTGGTATTGGGGGAGCTGTATTTTTCTCCCCTTTGTTCATGCTGGCCTTGAAACTGGAGCCAAAAATAGCGGTAGGTGCGGCACTAATCACCGAGTTATTTGGATTTTCGAGTGGTTTGATCGCCTATTACAAGACTAAACTTATTGACTTTAAACTGGCCAAAAATTTACTGTTATTTTCCGTACCAGCAGCTATTGTGGGAGCCTATTATGCAGAAATGGTCCCCCCTATGGTGCTCAAGGCCATTTTTGCGGCGGGTCTCGTGTTTATTGGATTCCAATTGTTCAATGCGTGGCGAAAAGAGGAAAGGGAAAAGAAAGAGGCCGAGCAGCGTGAAGAGTTTGCGATAAACCACGAATCGGAATTGACCGACGCAGAGGGCAATACCTACAGGTACACCGTATGCAATAGAAATATGGGGAGGAGTTTTGCCGCCGTGGGTGGTGCATTTATCGGAATGATTTCCGTGGGCTTGGCAGAATTGCAGGAGTACCATTTGGTGGCCCGATGTAAAGTGCCCACACCAGTGGCCGTGGCTACTTCCATTTTTGTGGTGGTCATCACCGTATTGGTTGCTTCTGCTGGCCACTTTTACGAATTTGCTGTAGCGGGCGGTGAGGTACTTGACCAAGTAATGAGTGTGGTGATGTTTACCGCGCCAGGGGTGGTCATTGGCGGCCAGATAGGACCCAAACTACAAAAAAACCTGCCCGAAGACAAAATGAAAGTGGGTATTTCCATCTTATTTGTTATACTCGGTTTCTTTATGCTTTACACATTAACAACATAAATATGTTCATTATGAAAAATATCTTAGTTATTCTCTTGATCATTATAGCCATCGCTATGATCTTTATTTCGTTTAAAGCGGGCATTCCCGCTCCGGGCCTTACCGGATTGGGATTTATCATCATTGCGGCATTATTTTACCAAAAACCCAAAGGATGAAAACACAGATAGCGATCCCCAATTCAAATGGTGAAACCCTGCATGCCACATTGGAACTGCCAGCAAACAAAAAAGTAGAACAGTATGCCATTTTTGCACACTGCTTTACCTGTAGCAGCCAGCTTTCCATTGTTCGCAATATTAGCAATGGACTTACCCAATACGGCTTTGGCGTGCTGCGATTTGATTTTACCGGTCTGGGCAGGAGCGAAGGCGATTTTGCGGACACGAATTTTTCCCACAATCTGGAGGATTTGATCACCGTGAACGATTACTTATCCCAGCACTATCGAGCACCTACTTTAATGATAGGGCATTCCCTGGGTGGTGCCGCTGTTTTGGTGGCGGCAGCTAAACTGGCGAACATAAAGGCAGTTGCCACTATCGGAGCTCCTGCCGATGCACTGCATGTGTCGCACTTGATAGCTGATAAGGAGGATATTATGGAAAATGGGGCGGCCTCGATTTCAATTGGTGGCCGTCCTTTTACTATTAAAAGGCAATTTTTGGAGGATCTTGAAAATCACGATGTCCATACCATTGTTCCAAAACTTCGCATTCCCATACTCATTCTTCATTCGCCCCAAGATACGGTGGTGGGAATCGAGAATGCGGCCAAAATCTATCAATTGGCGCATCATCCGAAAAGTTTTATCAGCCTGGACGGGGCCGACCATTTGCTTTCCAAAAAAGCCGATAGCCTTTATGCGGCACGTTCTATAGCTACATGGGCGGACCGCTATTTGGGTTTTGACGATGAGCGGGAACCCCTAAAACCCGATAATGCACAGGTAGTTGCCCATCTGGACCTTGAAAATCATTTTACGACCCAGATTTCTAATGGAAGGCACGGTATTACAGCCGATGAACCCAAAAGCGTTGGAGGCGATGATTTGGGATTGGCACCATTCGAGTTGCTTCAAGCAGCTTTGGGTGCCTGTACCAATATGACATTAAAACTTTATGCCGAACGCAAAAAATGGGATTTAAGGGAAGTGTATACCCACATGAGTTTTGTAAGGGATACCGTTGATAATGAAAAAATGGAGACCATTACCAAAATGATTATATTGGAGGGCAACCTGACCGAAGAGCAGGAAAACAGGTTAATAGAAATTGCCGCCAAATGTCCGGTCAATAAAACCCTACTTGCAGGGGTGAACATTAAAACATTGCAGTATGAACAGTAGACATATGAAAACCTTTGACGCCATTATTATCGGATCGGGACAAGCAGGGACCCCCTTGGTCTTTAAATTGGCGGCCCAAGGTCAAAAAGTAGCTTTTATTGAAAAGGAACATTTTGGGGGCACTTGTCTGAATGTGGGATGCACGCCCACCAAGGCGTATGTGGCTAGTGCCAGAAGAATGTGGGATGCACAGCATGGGGAAGCCCTAGGGATCGAAATTCCGAAAGGTGCCAAGACCAATCTTCAAAAGATCAAGGCCCGAAAGGATGCTTTGATCAAAAAGTCTGTGGACGGTATCGCCCAAGGAGTGGAGAAAAACGAAAACATTACCTATTTTAAGGGTGAGGCCCGTTTTGAAGGGAAAAAAATTGTGGAAGTGAATAACGAAAAATTGACTGCCGATGAAATTTACATCAACGTAGGGGGCAGGCCATTTGTTCCCGAAGGCTATGAAGACATCCCATATCTGACGAATCAAAGTATTTTGGAACTGGAAGCGTTGCCGGAACATCTATTGATCGTAGGGGGCAGCTATATCGGCCTGGAATTCGGACAAATGTTTGCCCGCTTTGGCTCCAAAGTCACTATTATTGAACGAGGTAGCGCGATTATAGGTCGGGAGGATGAGGAAACCAGTCGTACCATTCAAGAATTTATGGAAGCCGATGGGGTGGATTTTAGGTTGGAAGCCAACTGTATTTCAGCAAAGAAGAATCAGGATGGAAGCATTTCGGCCCAAATAAATTGCTCCAAAGAAGGGTCCGTCGAAATACAGGGAAGCCATCTGCTATTGGCTGTTGGGAGACGCCCAAACACGGATGGTCTGCAACTCGAAAAAACAGGAGTGGAGACTAACGATAAGGGGTTTGTAATGGTTGATGATCACTTGGAGACCAACATAAAGGGTATCTATGCCCTTGGTGATTGCAATGGGAAGGGAGCATTCACCCATACCGCTTACAATGATTATGAAATTATAGCCGATAACAAATTCGAGGGGAAAGACCGCAAAGCTTCGGATAGAATCCTCACCTACGGACTTTTTGTCGACCCTCCCATGGGAAGGGTAGGTATCACCAAAAAGGAGGCAGAAAAAAAAGGCTTGGAGGTACGGATTGGCCATCGCCCTTTCAGCAGGATTTCCCGTGCCAAGGAAAAAGGTGAAACCCATGGCTATATGAGTGTGGTGGTGGATGCCAAGACCAAAAAAATACTGGGGGCCACCGTACTCGGTGTAGGCGGGGACGAAATCATTAGCGGGTTGATCAATATCATGTATGCCGATGCGAGTTATGAAGTCATACGAGACTCGGTACAACCGCACCCCACCGTTTCGGAACTTATTCCGACGATGCTGGAATCACTAACTTAATACCTATAGAAAATGAAAGCCATCTGGAACAATCAAATTATAGCGGAAAGTGACGAAACCATCGTCATTGAAAACAATCATTATTTTCCTGAGGAAAGCATTAAATCAGAGTTTTTTGAAGATAGTGACACCCACACTAGCTGTCATTGGAAGGGTGTGGCCAGTTACAAAACGCTGGTTGTAAATGGTGAGACCAATAAAGATGCCGCATGGTACTATCCCGAGCCCAAGGAAATGGCAAAAGGAATTTCGGGCTATTATGCTTTTTGGAGGGGCGTTAAAATTGAAAGCTAATGAATATCGAACAACAGTTTTTGAAAACACGACAACAAACGGAGTCTATATGCAGCCCCTTGGAAACGGAGGATTATGTGGTACAGCCCATAACCGATGTGTCGCCCCCAAAGTGGCATTTGGCCCATACCACATGGTTTTTTGAGCAGTTTGTTTTGGTGAAATATGACCGTAACTATAAGGTGTTCCATCCAGATTTCGCCTATTTGTTCAATAGCTATTACAACCATATGGGCGAAAGAACGCTACGACAAAATCGGGGGATTATGACCCGGCCAACGGTTGCCCAAGTTTATGAATACCGAACATATGTTACCGAAGCCATCATAACTTTACTGGAAAGAGGATACACGGCTGAGCTTAAGGGCTTGGTAGAAATCGGCATCAACCACGAGCAGCAGCATCAGGAGTTGTTGGCCTATGACATCAAATATATCTTGGGTACGCAGCCCACCTTTCCACGCCTTGGTGAGCAGTTTAAACTCAAGGAAGAGACACATCAACACCAATGGCTCCATTTTTCGGAGGGGTTATACGAAGTGGGGTATCAGGGAAATAGTTTTTGTTTTGACAATGAACTGCCCGTGCACAAAGTCTATCTCGGGGAATTCGAAATCAGCAACAAAATGGTGACCAATGCCGAGTATCTGGAGTTTATGGAGGACGGCGGCTATGCTAATTTCAAGCTGTGGCACGATGAGGGTTGGCAATTTGTTCAAAATAATAATATAAAGCATCCGCTTTATTGGCATTTTAGGGATGGAGAATGGCGGCATTACCATTTCAATGGCTTGGAAAAGCTAAATCCCAACCTTCCCCTTTCACATATTTCTATGTACGAAGCTTATGCTTTCGCCACTTGGAAAGGCATGCGATTGCCCACCGAGTTTGAATGGGAGATAGCCGCCCAACAACTGCCCTGGGGCCAACTCTGGGAGTGGACAGGTTCGGCCTATCTGCCTTACCCTGGTTTTACCCATGTCGAAGGGGCCCTTGGTGAGTACAATGGGAAGTTCATGCTCAATCAAATGGTATTGCGTGGCGCATCGGTAGCCACACCAAAAGGGCATCAGCGGAATACCTACCGCAATTTTTTCTATGCCTCTAGCAGATATATCTTTTCAGGAATTAGACTCGTAAAAAAATAATATTTAATGCAGGAATTTTTTGAACACGTAAAAAATGGGCTCAGTAAATCTCCAAAGCAACTATCTTCCCGCTATTTTTACGATGCTAAGGGAGACGCCCTTTTTCAAAGTATCATGCAGTTGGAAGAATACTATCTTCCCCGTTGCGAGATGCAAATCATTAAGAGCAAGGGTGAGCAAATGGCCCAAGATATTTCAGCAGTCCATCCCAGTCTGCAGATTGTGGAATTGGGCGCGGGTGATGGCAGAAAAACCAAACATCTGCTCAAGCAATTCAAACCCTATATTGATGCACTGGAATATCTGGCATTAGACATTTCGGTCAATGTGTTAGCCACCAATAAAGCTGAAATAAGGAACGAAGTCGAACAGATTCAACATAAAAGTTTGGCCGGTAATTATTTTGATACGTACCAGGACTTGCCAACGACACCCTATGGAAGATTGGTCCTATTTTTGGGTGCTAATATTGGCAATTATCCGACACCGGATGCGATTGGTTTTTTCAAGTTTATCCGATCAAACCTTAAAGCGGATGATTATTTTTTAGTTGCTTTTGACCTAGTGAAGCACCCCAGAAAAATTCTTGCCGCGTATGATGATTCACAAGGCGTTACCAAACGCTTCAACCTTAATTTACTGGAACGCATGAACCGGGAGTTGGGCGCTGATTTTGATGTGGAGCAATTTGATCATTTTCCTTTTTACGACCCATTGACGGGAATCGCTTCTAGTCAGATTGTAAGTTTGAAAGCGCAAACCGTGGAATTTGCGGATGGGTTCTCTGCCTGTTTTGATGCTTTTGAAGCGATCCATACTGAAATTTCCAAGAAATTTTTCTGGGACGATATAGAAGAAATAGCGCATCAATCACAAATGAAGATTGTCCACTCCTATTTGGATGACCATAATGGGTATACGCTGGTTTTGTTCCAGCCCCATGGGCAAGTTGGCACACCTAAATAGGAGCCTTAAAGTTAAGAGGGGATACTAGGGACAGCCCAATTCTTGACCTTGATGATGCAGGGATGAAAATATATCCCGTTTCCACCCAAGGTTGCAGCACCAGCACAAAGGATGTTCCAGAAATTGGCCGATTGCTTGTTGGTCCGTTCTTCCAATCGATCCAAAGGTTCCACACATCGGTATGAAGCCCAAAAACCAATATATTGCGTTTTAGGGCCACGTATTTTCGATATCCTGGGGACGCACCCATTCCCCAACCGTTTTCCCGTTCGTTCTCGGTGCTGAAATCCTGGCGGCCGGTACTATTGGCGCTAACCCGAAACAACCATGACGTATTGGGGGATACAAAGCGCTCATGGTTCACGGCAACAATAAAACCTGCTGGATAGGCCTGTAGCTCCAAACCGTAAAGATGTTCTTTGGAATCCGGCTTTAACTGTACGATGAGCGCGTGGCTCCCGAACAACAAAAAAAGTGCGCTAAGTCGTACGGTCTGTAACATAACCGGGTTCATAATAGCTTTAATCTTGCTTCCAAGGCCTTGTTTTTTTTGAGCATTTCCTTACCATCCCGGTAACCGAGATAGTTATGCCCTTGTTTTTTATTATAGCGGGCTATCCGATATAAAAGCCGCCAATGCCGTATAATCTCTTTCCATGCAAAAACCAAGGAGTGCTTAGGGTCATATATATGGGTGGGTTCACTTCCCGCCCCGTTCACTTCGATGACCTTAAAGTTGGTTCCTTTGGAAAGGTCCTCGATGGATGTGCATAAAATGTCCAGCCTGCCAAAATGAAACCCTTTGATCGTAGAACAGATCTTGTTCAAGGTTGTTTCCAACTCCTGGGTGTTACGATGGCTCTTATCGATGAACTTGGCACCCCGGGTATGGCTGCCGAACGGCACCAATACCTGTTTTTCCCCCTTGGGCAATACCTTGTTCCAGCTATCGCGAAATCTACGTGCTAAGCTGTGGCGCTGTAAGCGGCTTCTTGGTTGCTTTTCAATGAGTTGTCCAAAGGTTTCGGTGCCATTACCGGTTATGGAGAGAAACTTCTTTTGAACGATGCCGGTAATCCTACCATCCTTATTTCCCGGAGTACGTACGAAAAAAACACCCAGTTCCAAGGGATGCTCCACCAATTCCTGGACCAAAAAGTCAGCTTCCAAATTTTGTTGGTACGCCAACAGGTCCTGATGGGATCCGATACGTTCCACACCAAGACCTTTGAGCCCAATGTCCGGTTTGGCAATGTAGGGGGGCTTAAACCCGGCCAGTTCTACTTTTTGGACCACTTCCAATGAGGGGTCTGATGTTTTGATCAATATCGTTTTGGGGATATGATCTCCTGGCATGAGGTCGTAGATGGCCTTTTTGGATTCCATGGCCATTCCGCCATTTGCGATGGAAGGGTTTACCGCATTAAAGAAAAAAAAGGACCTTGCCCGTAACGAAAAATAGAGCCAAAAGGGGAACAAGGGATAATAAATGGCCCAAAAAGGCCAATATTCCCAATGTGACAATCTGTAAAAAAAATCCCGTATGCCCATTATAAATTGTGTTTTAGCTATATATACTGCTTTCGGCTTTTTTGCATACTGTAGGTGCCAAGGGCTCATAATCCAGTGAAAACCCCTTTTTATCGGGTTGGGCCTGAGTAATGCTTACCGAGATGATATTTTTCCCATTTTTGTGCAAAACATCCGTGCCCAATCGTTGAAATTGTCCTTTGTGTAACCTGAAAATGTCACGGGGCAATGGGGAGCCGTTTGTCAGGTTCAAAAACTCTCGGAAAATGGATTCCTTTCTTTGGCTGGTCTTTTTATCGTAGAGTGTAGCAGAAGACCATATATGGGACTGATTTACGTCGAGTTCACCAAATGTTGCTTTTTGGTCGTTCCATCGCACTTCAATCAAACGGTCAACGCTTGATAACAGAAGGGTGAACGGAGCCATGTTGTGGAAGTCTGTTTGTTTCAACAGCCACAGAAAGTTTGGGTGACGCATAAGTTCCAACATGATCATCCCCCTGCTTTTTATATGATGTGGCTCCGATTTAAAAGGCTCCAAGGCCCCATTGAGCAAGACGGCGACCCAACCATCTTTTCGGATGGCCATCCAAGTGCCACCTTTGCTGGGGTCTTTGGGATAACATATGGTTTGTTGTCCATGCCTGTAAAGTTTTGGCGGGATGGCTTTGGCACGGGATACATTTTCATCACGGGTAGAGGTGATAATACGGCCATGTGGCCCATTACTGTAGCTTACTGTGCACATTGATCTCTAAATTTTAGTGTTGAGGGCGCCACTCCAAAGGAAGTGGGGAGCACTATGGTCGTAAAATCTGCTATGGCTACTCGCAATAATGCTTCATGGTGTATGGTGTGCTCTAGATTGTACATCAATTCCCGATTGTAGCTTGTGGGGATCGTGTATTTGTCCCCATTGAGTTGATGGGTCAATAGTAATTTTTTATCGGCTTGTTGGAGGTTATGGGCTATTTTATGGAGCAACTTGACGGCATACGTGACATTTTCCTCTATTTTTTTATTTCTGGGCCTATCATCATAGGATACATGCCCGGATTGATAGCCATTCAACAATACGAGGTACATCTCAACCACATGACGGGTATGTTGTCCTATGGAAGCATCCGACAATAACTGGCAAGGCTCTGTATAAATCTCATAGGGCAGTTCCAATAGGATATCCCGCAATTCCAGTAAAACATTTTTAGTGGTTTCAAACATGGGCTTTGTAAAAAGATTTTAAATAAAGTTTGTAGAACAGTTGTGTCATATAAATGGCCAATCCCAGATAAAAAAGCCCCAAGAGCCATGTGAACATAAAATCATAGCGCTCCATATAGGTTTGTAGCCTATGGGCCATGTACACGAACATGGCCATACCGATGAGGGTTCCCAATGCAATGCCAAAGAGATAGACCATGGTCCAAGCGTTTCCTTTTCTCAGGATTTTCCTTTGATACAGCCATTGGTTCCAACCGCCCCAAAAAGGGAACTGTAACGGATTGCTGATGCCCAGGACAACACCCAAGGTGAAAGGGGAAGTCAGGGGTAATGGCAATGTCTCCGTTAGGGATCCATCCATCTGCTTTATGGTTATATCGCCAGTGAAGAAGCAGGAGTAGGATAGGTATATCAATAATAGTACGGCAATGGGCATGACATAGGGCAGGTATTTCTTCCCGGCCCTAAGTGCTGCCGATGCCTTTAATAATCCAAGGACCACCATTATTTCAATCAATAGGATCGTTGAGATAAAAATGATGGTCTTTGAAAGACCGCTCGAACCATAAATTTGACTGGCGGTAAGGTTTAGGGAGCCTATGGGCAAGGCTCCCAAAAAACTTATGGCAAAACCTGCAAAAAACAGCTTCCAGTATCTTTGAAAAAATGACGTTTCCATGGATGTATAGGATATTCCCAAGGGAAAGGTTTCTTACTAAGGTTTGTAATTCGCTTTGACTGTCACTTCGATTTCCTTGGCGATATTGGTCGAAGGTTTTCCTTTGGAAAAGGTTACCCCATAATCAGCCAATACGATGTTCATTTTGGACTCAAGGTTGATTTGTGAGGAAGCCACTGTAATCGCTGCGGTAGCCTCGAAATTTTGGGTAGTTTCCTTAATGGTCATTTCCCCGGAAATCTGAGCGGTGTACGATCCATCCGTGTCAAATTTTATAGCGCCCATATTGGTGATTTTTCCAACAAATTTCGCTTTGGGGTACTTTTTGGTATTCAAAAAGTTTTTACTGTTGTAATGCTTTTGCATCAGTGCCTTTTCAAACTCAAAGCCCTGCATGGGCACCGAAAAGACCAATTCTCCCGTATCGGTATCCAAGGTGGTGGTCACCTTATAATTGTTGGCCGTAATGTCCTCGACGGACGTATGGGAATAAAAACTGATATGGGCATCCTTGGCGACCAGTTTTGCCGGTGGCAAGGCAGTGAAGGCTGTTAGGGCACAAATACTTACAAAAGATAGAATCATTGTTACTTTTTTCATGTTGTTGAATTTTAATTGTGTTTAAATATGATATGATTTACTCTTTTACAATGTCGCATTTTTCAAGGATGACATCCTCGTAAAGTTCCATGTCGGCATCGTAGGATGCGCCGGAACGAATGACCCCTTTGACGGTGATTTGCTGTCCGGTCTTAATGTTGTCCGCATGCTTGTTCGTGTGCTGGGTAAAGGTGCAGCTCACCCCGGCCTTGTCATTGGCTTCCATAAGGAGTATCACTTTTTGTTGGTTCATGTCCTCATCGATGGATTGGACCGTTCCAGTGACCGAAAGGATTTTGGATTCCCCTTCATCGTTGAGGTATTTGGCATTGGCAGCAGTAGGGTTCTCCAAATATTCATGGACGATGGTCGAAGCGGTCAAATTGAAATCCGCTTTGGAACCCACGACATTCCTATGGGGCATGTTGAACAGGTATAGGGCAACCCCAAGGCCTACGATCAGAACACCTAAAAACACCAGACCAATTATTTTTATTCGTTTCATTTTTTCTGTTTGCCTGAATAGTCAACGGATTTTATTTTCCTGACAATTCTTTTTAAAGAGTGAAGATAAAATTGACTTAAGGGCCAAGAAATGTTTTGGTTCTTTTTGCGACTGACCTAAAGAACCTTCAGAAACAATCACTATAAAATGGACCATCAACTGATCGATTGGTTTGAAGCCTATTCCGACGACCTTTACGGTTGGGCATACTACAAAACCAGTTCCAAGGAAGTCGCGGAAGATTTGGTTCAGGACACTTTTCTCTCCGTCGCCAAAGCAAAAAAGGGATTCAATAACCAAAGTTCGGCCAAGACTTGGTTGTTTTCCATATTGAACAACAAAATTGTGGACCATTACCGAGGAAGGGCCAAAAAACAAAGGATTGCGGAGGAAATCAAGGAAAAGGAAATGTCCGAGACCATAGGTTCCTTTTTCGTGTCCGATGGCAGTTGGTCAGGTCCGCAAACGGGACGAGTGGATTGGCATCGAGACCACGAAATTTGGGACAATCCGGAGTTTGTTCAAACAATGAATTCCTGTATGGCCGATCTTCCGGATCATTGGCGATCGGCAATCTCCTTTAAGTACCTCTTTAATAAAAAGAGCAAGGAAATCTGTCAGGAACTCGGGGTAACGCAGTCCAATTATTGGCAGATCATACATCGGGCCAAGTTATTCCTGAGGGATTGTTTGAACAGACTTCAAGGGAACTGGCGCCGATAAAATTAAAAATAGAAGTGATGTTGAAAAGGATTATGGACCGATTGTTTTTTACCTGTGAACATACCAGTTATTTGGTGGAACGGGATAAGGTTGATAGATTGCCGCTGCTGCAAAGGTTTAGGTATTGGGTCCATTTGCGGTATTGTACCACTTGTATGAAATTTAAAAAACAATCGGACAGACTTGACGACATTTTAGCACTCATGTTCCATAAAAATCATGGAAGGAAGAAGTTGGAGAAAATGGACGAAGTCTCCAAGGAAACCATGCGTAAACGACTGGAAGAAAAAATCAATCGTTAGCCCAATTATATTTACCTGCTGGCAGATCTCACATTTAATTTATTCAAGATGAACAAGGAAGTTTCCCATAATACACTGTTCTTCATTCCCGATATTTCTGGTTTTACCAAGTTTGTCACGGAGGTGGAAATGGAACATAGCGGTCATATCATAGCCGAATTATTGGAAATTCTAATAGCTTCCAATACCCTAGGGCTTAAAGTGGCCGAAATTGAAGGGGATGCTGTTTTTTTTTATCGTAGGGGACATGAGCCCACCTTTCATGAAGTTGTTGGGCAGGTCGAGACCATGTACTTTAATTTTCACCAACATCTCAAATATTATGAACGAGATCGTATATGTCAATGTGGTGCTTGTTCCACGGCCAACCAGCTTACTTTAAAATTTATTTACCATTTTGGCACGTCCACCGAACGCAAGATCGGTCATTACACCAAGTTGTTCGGACCAGATGTGATATTGGGGCACAAGTTTTTAAAGAACACCATTAAGGCGAACGAGTATGTACTTTTTTCCCATTTACCGCCATTTTGTGACTGGCATAAAGAGGATTGGGTCGAACTAAGGCATGGATCGGACCATTACGAGGATATTGGGGAGGTTCAGTTCGATTATCTTCCCTTGGTACGACTCCGTAATAAAATGGAAGACCTGCCCCCTCGGCCGCAATTTAAAAGGTATGGCAAGCCTATCGTTCACAAGGTAGTACTGGATACCACGCTCAAGAACCTCCATGGAACCATTACCGATTTTTCATTGAGACCTCAATGGGTCTTTGGGTTGCGATCCGTGATTGCCCCCGACAAAAAACTGAAGACCGTTGGTGCAAAGCACCTTTGTGTCATGCCCAGGGGAAAGATGGAATTTGAGGTGACTTCCCAAAATATCGAGGAGGGGCATATTGAATATACCGAACAAAGCAATAGTGTTGGATGGTTGGCACCATTGACCACCATTTTTATATTGAAACGTTTATCAAACGGGAAAGCTTCGCTACAAATGGAGGTGCATTACAAACGTAGCCCACTTACCCGCTTTTTTTTGGATATGCCCTTAAGGATGATGCTATATTTTATGATGGTTTTATCCTTGCGCAAGCTAAGAGGATTGATCTAAAGTGTTTCCCTGTGATATGATATATGGTTTGGTTACCCAAACCCGCTGATAGGTTAGGGCGTGTTGTACTTTTCCAATCGCTTCCCCAGGGTGTCAATAAGGTCATCAAGAGTGGGGGATTGGTTCAATTCCCTAGCGTTCATTAAAGTTTCTATCTCCTGCTCTTGGGTCTTGATCAAGATAACGGGAAGTTCGTCCATGAAAGCAGCTTCAATTTCAGTGGTTTCATCTTTGTGCAGGAAGGTTTTGGTATAGGGAAGAGAGTCCAGATAGGTGGCCCACCGTTCTTTGATGGACATATTTCCATAGGTGAGTTGGCATAGCGAACAAGGGTAGGTTGATGGAAAAAATAGTTTATGGGCGAAATCACTCAGGGTACTGAACAAGTCGGATTTGGCATTGTAAACGAAGATGATTTCTTTGTCAAAGGTTTTCATAATATGATGGGTTTCAAAAGGATTCAATGGACTCGACCTTTTCTGATCTAATTTCACAGAATCATAATAATGGTCGTAATTCCTGTCAATCCTGACAATCGCACAGTCAAGTTGTTCTGTCATAATCTGCAAAGCTTATTTGTCAGGTTTTTGGAAGCCAGCGTCTGTTTTCAAAAATATATAGATGCGCCCACTATTTTATATTGGTTTGTTATTGCTGATGAACATTTACCCCATATTGGGCCAGACCTGTTGTTCCGGAGGGGTGCCCTTGGCCAATAACCTTGGGTTGCCCAATGAGGGAAACGGTGTGCTGAGCTTGAGTCTTAATTATGATTATAACAACCTTAACACCTTAAATGCAGGAACAGAAAAATTGGACGATCAATCCAGACAACGCATCACGAATTCCATCTTATTGGGGCTAGGGTATGCCTTTACCGATAGGCTTTCAGTGGAGACCATGTTTACCTGGGTCAACCAGAGCCGTACGATTACCCAGTTCGGCAATGAAAATTTCACTGAGACATCGGGGGTGGGGGATGCCGTGGTTTTAGGGAAGTATGCCTTTCCTTCGCTTTTGGGTTCTGCGTGGCAGCTGAACTTGGGAACTGGGGTGAAAATTCCATTTGGGCGATCGGATATATTGACCGACCAGGGCATACAGCTCACGGCAGATTTACAACCGGGCAGCGGGGCATGGGATATGCTGGGCTGGATCTCCATATCAAGACCTCTTGGCTTTAGGCCCTCAGCTACCATTTCGGGTAGTCTTACACATCGGTTTACCGGGACGAACAATTCCTATCTCAACAACACCGCAACCTATGAGTTCGGCGATGAGACCCAAGTGAATGTTGGATATGCTGACCAAATTTTTGCCCTAGGTACTGTTGTGAGGCCGGGCTTGGTCCTTAAATATAGAAGGGCCAGACAAGATAAAATTGATGATTCGGACATCCCCAATACAGGAGGGGAGTGGGTCTTTGTCCGACCTGAGGTCGGTATTGCGCTCAATCCGGATATCGCAGTGAATTTTAGAGCAGAACTGCCCTTGTACAGTTATGTGCAAGGGACACAATTGACCCCGACATCCCGCTTGACCATGGGGATGCTGGTCAATCTTTTTAGAAACAAAACACCACAAATAAATAGTTTGCCATGAAAAATGTATTGATTCTACTATTAGCATCAGGGCTTAGTTTTGCCTGTAGCTCCTCCTCGGATAGCACCGCACCACCTGATGGACCGGGACAGGGTAATGGAGGGGATAGCCCCTCAAATGTAGAGTGGTCGATTCCCAGATCAGAGGTCTTGGATGGTGGCCCGGGTAAAGATGGTATCCCGGCCTTGATAAATCCGGAATTGGTTTCCATTGAGGCCATTGACTTTTTGTCGGATGATGATTTGGTCATTGGTTTTAAAAACGGGGATGACGTTCGTGCATACCCCCATGCCATTTTAGATTGGCACGAGATCATCAATGACAATATCGGGGATGTTTCCGTGGCGGTAACCTATTGCCCTTTGACAGGAACTGGCATTGGGTGGAGCAGGCTGATCGATGGGTCCGAAACTACTTTTGGAGTATCCGGACTTTTGTACAACACTAATTTGATACCCTATGACCGTGCAACGGACACCAATTGGTCACAGATTCTCAACGAGGCCGTGAACGGTCCCCTTATCGGTACCTTGGCGGAAACCATTACCCTTTTTGAAACCGATTGGAAAACCTGGAAAGCCTTATATCCCGATTCAAAGATTGCAGGGAGGAACACGGGATTCTCCAGAACATATGGCGTATCCCCTTATGGGGATTACAACACGAACAACAATCGTTTTTTATTTCCTGTGCCCAAAGACTCCCGCTTGCCATCCAAGGAAAGGGTTCATGCCCTGTTGGACGGTGACCGGGCAAAAGCCTACCGTTTTTCCAGTTTTGATTCGGAACATGTGATTTCAGATGTGTTTGGAGGGAAGGGGTATCTGATTGTAGGTAATGCAAATTTTATCGTGTCCTTTGAAATGCCAGCAGGTAAAACCGTTGATGATTTTGAATATATCCATACTGGAGGGGAACTGTTACTGGAAGATAACGACGGCAATCAATGGGATGTATTTGGAGAAGCCCTTATGGGTCCAGATACGGGGTCTTTTTTAATCAAATCCAAATCCATGATGGGTATGTGGTTCTCCATTCCGGCATTCTATGAAACGGACATTTTCGGGCAGTAGAGGTTATGGGGTTTTATGCGCTTTAGATGAAGGTCCCAATGAAATAGTTAAAGGGAGGTCCCGTAAAATGGGTGATTGACTGTGCTTATTTTTTAAGTTCAAGTGCGGGACCTAACTTTTAGATCTTCTATATGTTTTTTATAAAACGTACTGAGTTCATGGGCCCCTGCACCGGACCATTTTTTCATATAAACACCTAAATGAAGCCACTGTAGCCTCCAGACTCCAATTGTATGATAGTGTCTTGCGGATGTGGTTATCGTTTTTCTTATCACTTTGAAAGAGGTGTTTTTATAGAGCCTTTGGATGAACTCGTTGTCCTCATAGACCTCATAGGTTTCGTCATAACCGTTCAGTGCAAAAAAGAGTTCGCTGTCGACAAAGAGTGATTGGTCGCCTCCCCTGCAGCAACTATGGTTGATTACTGTTGCCCACCCCATGAGTTTTAACCACCAATGGCCACTGTCAAAACGGAGTATAAAGCATCCGGCCTTGACCCTTGCGGTATGCGTTAAGGTTTTATGGATAAAATGGTCAAAGTGTCTTGGGGGAAAACTATCCGCGTGCAAAAAGTAGAGTATGTTTCCCTTTGCTATTTTGGCCCCATGGTTCATTTGTATGGCACGTCCTTTTTTAGAGGTGACATATTGGACATCGGAATATTGGGCCAATTTGGCTTTAATGTTATCGGAACCTCCACCGCCATCAACAAGAATCACCTCGGCTACGTGACCAAAGGTATTTTTATTCAGGTGCTCTATCAAATGGATGATACAGTCCGATGATTCATTATAAATGGGTACGATAATACTGATCATGATGCCAATTTAAAACTATTTGCCATTTAGGCCCCAATCATAATCCAAATAGTCAATATCTGCATTTGAAGAGATATCTATCTCGGTATATTTTTTAATATAGATGCGAATATCACCATCCAAAAAGTCATTTTTGTACCATTTAAATATTTTAGAGAGGTTCAGCTGCTCCCTGCTTATTTGGTTCCGTTCGGAATTGATAAAATCCTTTGTTGCGCTCTCCAATTGCTCATCAAGTCCTTTTGCTTCATAGGCTTTATTGGATAATTTAGGACAGGACGCTGAAGCACAGTTGATGGCAAAATGGATTCGGGGTTCTTCCATTTTTCGCAATATTTTATGTTCCAAATCGCCCAATGAGATCATGTCGCCCTTTAAGGGTATCAATTCTTGATCCCAAGGTTTTTTTATTTTTTTGATGCTCTCCGTAGGATAATTATCCAAGATCAGGAGTACGGTGTAGGCATTGTAGAGATTGATATAATAGGCCAGTTTTTCATTTTTTGACCACGTTTGTGTTGGTTGGTCCTCCTTTAGTAGTTTTAGGTATCCCTCTAAAATCTGTCTGTCCTTTGCAAACCCTTGATAGTCTACCTGTCCATTATCGTCCACATGTTGTTGCAACAGGAATTGCCATAGTGTATGGTCTGGATATTTGCCTTTGTCCTGTAGGACAGTTATTTCATTGTATCCATTGAACTGGCCCATAGAAGGGGGGGTAAAAATCAGTAAGGTTATAGAAAACAAAATCGTTAAGAAAAGTAACTTCATAAATATAGGATTGAATTTTTACTAATGTAGTCGGATAAAATGATTTTCCTGACAATTCAATGGGAATGCCATGGTCAGAATAGGCGTAAGTATTTTTCAGCATTGTGTTCGATTTTGAGATTTAAATGGAGAAAGATTACGAAAGATATGTCAGGAATACCATATGCCTCGTCTATTGATAATGTTAAGTCAGTTTTGGTTAACCAGTGTTTTATTTTTTGGTAAAAGCCCTAAAAGCCGGGGTATCCGTAAATGGTTAAGTTGAATAGGATATCCCCTTTTAGGCACTATGGCATCAAAAGAGTATGTATGTGTTGTTATGCAACTATGTCGGTGTACTGTAAAAAGATGCTGAGATTAATGCTCTTAACCGCTAGTAAAGAGAGACTCGATGTTCAGTGGATTGGTCAAAGCGTAATAATATATCCAAGAACCTAAGAAAATACTAATTCAATATTTATAAACTATGAGTATACCCAAATTGAATATCGAAAAGCTAGAAGTATCTACAAAGTCACAAACACTGTCAATTGTATGATTTTCAGTGTTTTTTTCTTTTAGGTAAATCGTTTGAACTCATTTAAATAATGAAGCTCAAGGCCCCTGACTTCCGAATCCTGGGCCATGGAGCTATAATGCCTTAAATTGAAATAGAATTTATTTGTTTTATACCGCAGTTCTTTGCGATGGCAAGTTTTTAACTTTCTACTTTTTTCAGAGGGGAATGATGTTCACTCACGATTTTCCATCCGTTATCCGTCTTCACGAATAACAACGAAATTTGGTCGTTTACAACAACAAGGTCTTCACCAAACTTCAGATGAAAATCAGAATGAAAGGTTAAATTGGCTACATCACCGTACACGGCAACCTTCATATCTTTAGTGTCGAATTTTACAACTTCGGTTACAGCTCCAAATGTATTGCGTTCAAATTCTTCATTATCCTTACTTCCATTTCGCGGAGCTCCATTTTTAAATTCAGTAAACTTTGGACTATAAGCATGGAAAGCAATTAGTTTATCCATATTTCCGTCTTTAAGACTTTGCGCAATGTCATCCCAGGTTTTCATTATTTCTTGTTTTGCCTCAGGAAATTCATCATTAATCAAATCTACTTTTACTTCTGCAACTTCTACTTTTTCTTCCTTTTCTTCACAACTCGTAACTACAATTCCGAGAATCATAATCATTACAAATATCAATTTTGTTCTCATAATTTTATATTTATTTGATTATTAGTTATTTATAAATATATGAAATTATGAATTAGTCGGAATTCGGGAATGTTTTGTCCTTAAATCTTGCTACAGGTTAATGTTGATTTTAAGCTGTTTTTAAATAAACCATATTCGGTGCTCCATAATCTTAAGATCAAAGTAATCTGATTTTATTGTATCGATTGATTGTATTTTTTGTTGTTCTTGTCGCGTGAGCTACGTCTGTATAATAGGTATCACGTTTTAGGTAAAAACTGGTACATACATCTTAAGTTTGATTCTCTTAAATTATTGATATACCCAGAAAGAACAGAAGAGAGAATTAAAGGTATGTTATATGATGAAAATTAAGGCTTCATCAACATTGGTAATCCCCTCTCTTTTATTACTCGGTCCATGTTCCGTTCTGTGAATCATTAATTCTCGTTTTCAAGTTATTGTTATACCTGTAACTGGCTGGCTCTTTCAAAAACTTGTACTTATGAATACATATAAAGAAACTATTTGGAGTCGACATCAGTAAGGGTCTATTTGTTGTGTATAGCAATACCGCAGGACATGTTGGGAATAACAATGAGTTCCGTATTCAAGAAGTCCCAGAGCGATAATACCTTAAATTGAAATAGAATTTGTTTTCACCTCAGTTCTTTGTTGGCACTTGTTTTTCTGTTTAATACTTTAATTCCAAGTGTTATTAAGACCACTATGAATGCAATAAAAAACATACTTGTTGAAATGCTTTTTATAACTGAAAATATATTAGTTGCATATGCTGTAGTCTCTTTCAATTCGGGATAGTTTTTAAGCATTGTGATAATTCCGAAATTCTCCAGATAATCTGCAATTCCGGCAATTATCGGTATTAGGCAGAGATAAATATATGGGGAATTTAATTTGTTCAATTTTTTCAAGAAATATCCCAAAAGCAAACAGTAAGAAAGTCCGAATAGTAGTGGGTAAATCATATCCACAGGTATTTGGTTGGTTAGATAAGTCACCCGTCCATTTTCTCCAAGCGAAGTGAATAGTTCACTGACATAATTCAAATCATATCCTGTGGGCATCATATCCAATAATTTCATTCCGTTAGCGAATTCCATTGTTTTGGGAATTGTAACTGTCAGCATAAAGGTGTAAACAACATTGGTCAAGATAAAAAGTCCTAAAACCTTTTGCCCTGATATGTTCTTTTCTAAAAATTCAGTTAATCGTTTCATTTTTTTCTCAAATAATTGCTGACGGTTGGTATATGAAAAGTAGGCGATTTGGAAGCACCAAACTTTCAGCTAAGCACAAAGTTTGATACGAGCCAAAAACCATGATTTTAGTACTGTTTCGTCTATTTTTCATAGGCTAACGATGTTAGCCACTGGTTTAATTTAATTCAGTTAAGGTATCATCTATGTATTTTTTAATAATATCTAGCAAAAGATCTACCTGTTCAAGATGCGTTCTAAATTGTACAACTGCTATTCGTATCCAAAACACATTATTTATGTTCGTTGAGGATAAAAATATACGTCCATCATTTTGAATGGCTTCAATTAATGCACTGTTGAATTCGTTTGCATCTCCATCTTTGGGCACATACCTAAAAATAGCAACAGAAAGTTCTGGTTCTGGCCCTACTTCAAAACCTGGTGTTTTTTGTATTTCATCATAAAAATACTTTGTTAGGTTTAGTTTTTCTTCTAATGCTGCTCTAAAAGGTTTTAAACCAAACAATTTTAATGGTAGCCACATTCTCATCCCTCGAAAGTGCTTTGTTTGTTCAGCAGATATATCTGCAGGTGAAATTTCATCTTCTTTACCAATAATATCTTGCATATAGTCTGCTAAGCAGTGATAGGCTTTTAATAAATTCTCTTTGTCTTTTATGAGTACAGCACCTGTTCCATAAGGAAGAAAAAGTGTTTTGTGCGGATCTAGTGTAATAGAATCGGCTTCTGTTATTCCTTTAAATTTTGAATCTAATTCTTTAACTAATTTAAAGAAACCACCATAAGCTCCATCGACGTGAAACCATATTTTGTGTTCTTTAGCTATCTCTGCAATGGTTTCTAAAGGATCAATTGTACCTGTATTTGTGGTTCCAAAAGAGGCATTAATATAGAACGGAATCAAACCATTTTCTTTGTCTTCAACAATTGCCTTTTCTAAATGTTCTGCGGAAAGCTTTAGGTTGTCGTCTAAGGGTATATATCTTAATTGCGCTTCAGATAATCCTGAAATCCGGATGGCTTTTAATATAGAATGATGTGCTTGTTTTGTAAGATAAATTACAGCTTTTTCAAAATCTCGTGCTTTTAAGTTACGGACTTCACGCGCTGTTACTAACGCCATTAAGTTAGCAATGGATCCACCCGAGGTTAAATTACCAAAGGCCGTATCAGGATAGCCCATAAGGCGGCACATCCATTTAATAATCATATTTTCTAAACGAACGGCTCCTGGTGCTGCATAAAATACGCCAGCATAACGATTGCTAATTGCTGCAATATAATCTCCAAGCGCAGAAGGGTAAAGCCCTCCACCAGGAATGTAACCCATGTGTCCTCCAGAGGCAGGATTTATACCTACACCATCAATATTTTTTGTTGTGCTATCTAATAATGACGTTAATTCAATCGCTTGCTCTTCAATATCTAAATTATATATAGCCTTGCCATTTTCTTTAGACTGCATAAAAGCTTTTGAAGTGTCTAAGTTGTTTATAAATGTATTGGAATACTCTAAAACCTCTGAGTTCCATTTTTCTCTTGTGCTTTCTTTAGGGTCTAAAAGGCGAGATAATTTCTCTAGCTCTTTAATTTTATTAATCATAGTTAAATAAAAGTTCTGAATGTTATTGTATTGTATACTTGTGGCTAACGGTTTAGCTATGAACAGTACGGGAGCAAACTAGCGTTTGCTTTCCGCCACGCACATAGCGAAATCTTTTGTTTTTGTTTTTTCTTTTTTTGTGTCAAAGCGAAATCCTAAAGATTTCGCGACCTTTTAAAAATACGCAAACCATTCGTTTAAGCCCGAAGCCTGTATTGTTTATAGGTTTTGTTGACATCTGGATTTTGCGTTCTGTTTTTCTATTATCACTTCCATTTCCAACTACGGTCATATTTTTCAATTTCGAAAATATTGATTCCTAATATTTTAGATTTTAATAATTCTTTTGATAAATCATTTCTTATGAAAATGATTTTATCTAAAATGCGATTATCATTTTCTTTGTGAGGAAATTGTCCCAAAAAAAATAACGGTAGATTATTAGGTATTTTTTTTTCATCAATTTTCAAAGGTGTAATTTGAGAAATGTTATATAGCTTACTCCAATCATCATACTCTCTACGATACGTGGAGTTTTTGTAATCCAAACAATCTACCCCAATTAGTGGATTAAACAAATAATAATCTTCATGAAAAGCGATACCATTTATTTTTGCCCGAGTCTCAAAGTATTCCCCACTTACACTATACCTTTCAAAGATATTTTTAATGCTTTTGGAAATAAATAGTTTTCCTCCTACAGTTAAAACAGGTGTTTTATCAATACTTAGTTTATTATCGGGAATATTTTTTTGACTTTGGATATTGAGTAAATCATCAAAGTCATAATTCGTCTTTTTTCCATTAAGTATCAAAGCATCAAATACCGATTGACGAGTTTTCTCATCTGCAAATTCGTATAGCGAATTGGAATCAACTAATATCTTATAATTCATTCTAGAAAAAGGATTAGTTTACGGGCTATGATTGACTTATAATTAAACATCTTTTTTTTATTTTCAAATCTTGTTATAATTTGACTCTGTTTTTATTAGCTTGTTGCCAACGTTGTCGGCCATGAGTAGTTGCGTGGTTTAGCACTTAACTTTGCAAGTACACAGCAAACTGAAAACCGCTAGGATTTTCAGAAATAGGCGAGAACAAGCAATTACTTATAGCATCGATGAAAAAGCAGTAAGTCGAGTATCTTTAAAATGAACTAAAAATTAAAGATATGATTACTCAAATTACTGCTGTACCGAAGTTATACATTGGCATCGACATTCACAAGAGAAGTTGGAAAGTGTATTGCGCCACAGATTTGTTTTCAGGCAAGTCCTTTTCAATGAATCCAGACCCTGAACAACTTAAAGATTATGTTAATAAACATTTCGCTGATTATGAAGTGTCGACCGCATACGAGGCAGGTTGCTGTGGATATTCAGCGCATCGTTGTTTCAAGTCTTATGGTTGGTTTTCTTTAGTGGTCAATCCTGCCGATATTCATAGAAAAGGCAAGGAAAAACATACCAAGACCGATAAGATAGATGCACAGCTGATAGCCAGAGAACTTAAAGATGGTAGATTGGAAGGTATTCATATCCCTGATGTTGATCGTGAGGAGCTACGAAGTCTGTTTCGAAGAAGGAATGATTTGGTAAAGGATTTTCGGAGGATAAAGAGTTACATAAAAATGCAGCTTTTGTATTTCGGTATTAAAGAGCCAGAAGAATTTGATAACGACCATTGGAGTCATAAGTACAGGAAATGGTTAGATGATATTGTGTTTAAAAACCCAACGGCAAAAGCTACTTTAGAGAGTCGTATGCGCTTCTTTCGTTTTGTGGACCAAGAGCTTCGAGATGTTTCTACTCAGCTTCGTAGGTATTGCAAAACGTACCATAAGAAGGATTATATGTTGCTTCGCAGCATACCGGGAATCGGCGGAATTGTTGCTTGTGGTATCTTATGTGAATTGGGAGATCTGCGACGTTTTAATAGTGTCAAACATTTGGCCGGTTATGTAGGATTGGCACCTGGAGTTCACCAAAGTGGAAGTAACTATAAAACCCTTGGTATAACTCCACGCGCACATCGTTTAATACGGAGCTATTTTGTAGAGGCATCTTGGCAGGCGATACGAGCCGATCCAGTTATGCAAGCTTACTATCGTAAGCATAAAGCTAGAAACGTAAAGAGTATTATTATTAAAGTAGCGCGAAAACTACTTAGTAGAACTTTGGCCGTTATTAAGACAGAGACCCCTTATTGCATAGGGGTACTGGAATAAAAAATAAACCATAACAAAGCTCACAAATTAGTAGTGAAACCCGTACCACAAAACAACGTGGGTGATCCAAGAAATTGGAATCACATCTTTATAGCAAGTGGCCGGGTCTATTATAATTTATAATCATACAGATGCTGGTGAACCCTAATAAAAATGGTGTATCACAAATAGGATGCGGAGCAAGTTATATTAAAATAAAAAAGGTGGTTTAAGGCAAAAAGAAAATATTATTTAACTTTAGAGAACCGGACTAGGGCTTTTCATAGGAGCCATTGTTAGCTGCTGGTTTTTTCGTTAAACGTATATTTTCCAAGTCTTAAAATACAGAAAAAAACTAAAGTTATAGCCTGTAAATTGTAATCCGAAAATTCTAAAAATGAGTGAGCAATATTGTTCCTCAAATTTTTTCCTTTTCGAGTGAATGTATACTTAAACAATTCAATGTCCTTTTCTGTAAAGTACTTTTTTGTTGTTTGGTTTTCTAATAATTCCTCAAGTAATTGTTCTTTTAATTCTCCATTTTTAGAGGTAGATGTATTACCTCCAGACAATCTTATAAAGTCTCTTAATGCACCTTCGAATTTTAAAGTCAAAGAATCCATTGCCAAAATGAAGTTGTTGATTTTATTAGTATTCATTAAAACCGAGAGTTCAAATTGAGCAAAAAGATTATGGATTCCTGGTGCGAGCATTGTTAACCAGTTCGAATTTTGGTCAATTTCATTATCGGTCATTCCTCTTTTGAATTTAGTACCATACCAAGTTTGAGATTCAAAAAAGTCATAGATTTTGTAATAATTGAGTTTACCTGTTAAAATTCCGTCTACAAAAACTTTTAGGAAAAGACTGAAACATTTAACTCCGTGGGAAATCGTATAACTCTGAATGATTTCTTTATCAATTTTTTCTGAATCCTTTAAATTCTTGAAGTTGCTGTTTATATCAAAAACACTTGTGCTACATAAATTATGAATTGAGTTTTTAATACTTTTCTTGGCATTTTCTAGATTTTCAATTGGGTCAACTAGAATGTCTTCGTTAATTGAGAAGAAAGCAAGTATTCCCTCTGTTGGCATATCCAATATGACTTTTGATTTCATATCGAGATAACTATTAAACATTTCTGTTTCCTTTTCTCCAAGTTGCCAGCTTACTTTTCCGAGTTTTACCGTTTGCTTAAGGCGATTATACTCGTTAAGATTTTCTTCTGCGTCTTCTAACTTACCTGCAAGTCTTAAATATTTTGCCTTTGTTCCAATTGTGGTATACTTGACAAAGTCTGTATCCTCTTGATGCTGTTCTAGAATCAAGTCTTCGTTTTTGGCTAATAACTCATACAGTTCATTCAACGGAAGTTCTAGTAAATTATAAAGTCGTATACCAGTTTCTAATTTTTGCTTATTTGAAAAATATGATACAGGATTTTTTTCTTCAATCCAACTTGGTAATTTTAAAGCAATATCATTTAGTTCCTTTTTAGTAAGGATATTATTTTCTAGAATAGAATTTAAAATATTTGGTTTAAACCAATTTGGTAAGTCATTAACAAGCGTAATTGCGACTTTTTTGGCGACTTCTGTTTTCTTCTTTGTTTTCTTTGATATATGTAAAATCGCAGATAGAATTATGGGTAATTCACGAGCTTCCTCCGATTTAATTCGATTGATTGTAGCAACATAATTATCAATAGCAATTTCAGCATATTTATGATGCTTAATTTCTTGCCAGAGTAAATGAGAATATCTTGATTTGAGCCAAGTATTTTGGGTAAATTCTAATCTCTTTTTAAGATATTCTAAGTCCTCTTTTTCTAAACTTATGGTTGTTATTTGACCTTGTGAATCTGTGACTTGAACATTTGTTACTAGCTCGCCTTTATTTAGATTGTAGTTTAGTGATTTTCTTTCTACAATAATTTCCTTTTCACAATCTCCTTTAATTTTAGCGGTTACTTTCAGTTCTCGGTGAATATTCCATATGCTCAATGAATTCAAATTTTCAATTGAGTCGTAAAAGTCTTTTAATTCATCTGGAATTTCATTCATAGGTTTTTGGTCAAACTTGCAGCTAACGGTCTTGTATATGACTCTTAGCGTGCAAATTAGAAAATTATTTTCGGATTAAGCACAAGCCAGATTTTTAAATTTTACTATTTATCTTTTTTGTTGGAAATAGTCAAATTTAAAAATTTGGCGACTTTCCAAATATGCATTAACTTCATTTAAGGAACTACCAAGCTATGAGCTATATACTTTGTTGGGTGTAGTACTTTTTCGTTCTTAATTCGCATTATAGCCAAATTTTCGACTTAATAAAGTTTCTTTCCACCAACTTTCTCTTTCAATTATTGTTTCGTTTTCGGTTGTTGATTTGAATATATCCAAAATTGAAAATCGGAAGTGTTCTTTTATATGGTCAAATTCTAAATTTTTCAGTTCTTTATTTCCACCATTTCCAATTTTCACATAGGATTTCCAACGATTTAAAATCATTTCGTCTCCGTAAGCTGAACCAACATACATTTTTCCATTAGAAGTATCAGTAATTAAGTAAACTCCTTTTTGGTTTCTCAATGCTGTTTTCCAAGTGTCTTTTGTAATTACTCTTGAAAGTTCTTTCCACGATATATTTACTTTATCATAACCTGGAAAAATATCATTATCAAAAATATCTGGTAGAATTTGAGCAATTTCGCAGTCGTCAATTACGGAAGTTGCTTTTCTAACCATATTTTGGGATTTATTCTTAAATCTTACTATTATTCGACCAAAATATTTTTCGTATTCAGTCAAGGTTTCATATTCGTAACCAACTGCGTTTTGTAGATTTAAATCTTTTGTAACTTTTCCAATATGAAATAAAAGCCAAAGATTTTCATTGTTTTTTATACGAATAAATCCTACTGTAATTTGTCCTGATTTATATGATTTCTTTTTATCGTAATTCCAATAATGTCCACCAAGAATAGTTTCCATTTCATTATTCTTAAACATTTCAATTGGATTCCAATTTCCTCCAAACATTAAATTAAATCTAATTTTGGTGTTATTTAGATTTTCTAATTTTAAAATGTCATTTAGTTTGATAGAGTTCATTTAGGTTTCGGGTTTTTTGGGTATTACACACAACGGTCTAGTATAACCGTCAGTTACGGGTTAGTATGCGGTAATTTTCGGTTTGGCACAGACTTTAGTAATTCCGAGTGGATTCGGACGTAGTAGAATCCGCCATAATTGCGGTTATACATTGTTGGCAATAGTTTTTTAATCAGTTTTATTTTCAATAGCGGTTAAATACCAAAGTCCTTTTATCCGTTCAAAAAAATATGCTAAATCTCTACCGTTCTCAATTCCCTTATAATGAACAACTCTTTCGTCAGTATCTCTTAACTCCTTTTGATGATTATCATAGGTCTGGAATCTTGCTACTTGGTCATAATATAAATCGTCGTGTTTCCAACTTTTCTTTGAAATGATAGTATCAAATAAAGCCGCATTATAATTTTCAAAGTCTTTTCTATAACTCAATTTTAAAGGGAATTTTACTCTGTCAAGCTGAAATTCTTCATTTAAGCAAAATTTATAAATAAATGAATCGAACTTTTCATTATTCGTAAAGTTAGGGTCTGACTTGTAATTATTGAAAAAGTCAAGTAACTCTGAAAGAGTTTCTTTTTTTACGAATCTTAAATTTATTTCGGAAGATTTTCTTTTAAAAAACCCCTCTGAATTCATTTGTTTTTCTTGGATTGAATTGTTCTTATTTGAAGTGAACTTTAAGGCAGTAATGTTTGTTTTTTCATAGAATTCAGTTTCAATTCCCTCAACACCTTTCAATTCTATTCTTATTTCACTGATATGCGCTGGTTTTCCGTCAAAGCCCATTAAGATGTTTTTCGTTGTCAATATTCCGCTTTTTAGAGTTATTGGTTCAGATAAATTGACTTTGCGTTGGTTTAGGTAAGACTCAATGTCGGATTCAGATTCAAATTTTTCAGTTTGTCCAAAACAGTTTGAAAGTCCGATAATATAAAATATAAATGTAATTTTTCTCATTTCTTAAATTATTGCCAACGTTGATGTATATGGCTCGTAGCGTGCAAATTAGAAAATTATTTTCGGATTAAGCACAAGCCAAATTTTTAAATTTTACTATTTATCTTTTTTATTGGAAATCGTCAAATTTAAAAATTTGGCGACTTTGCAAATATGCCTTAACTTCAATTAAGCAACTGATTAGCTATGAGCTATATACTGTGTTGGCAATAGTTATTGTTCTAAATTAAATTTGTCATTATATAATGATTTTCCAACGTCAGAATTCCAAAATTCTTCTGGGTTTCTCATTATTTCTTTTTCAATTTTATCTTGTTGTTCTTTATTTGGAAGAGGAAAACTATTAACCTCTCTAATTCTATTTCCTAAAAATGAAATTAATGGAAAGTATTCAAGTTTTTGAGGAATTTTGAAAACTCCACCATTTGGATTAATGTCAACTTCTCCAAGCAAATCTTCTCCGCCATAATTTTTTAAAACACTCCAAAAAATAAATCGATTGAACTTTCCATAAACTAAAAGACAAGTATGTGGTTCGTTATCCACAACTGTAGCATCCATAACTCTTGTGCAATAGAAATCAACACCTTTTAAATCTGTGTTATTTTCCAAAACTCTGTCAGTAAAAAACAAGTTAGTTTTTGAAAACGTTTTAGGTTTTGTTCCATTTACTAAATATTCTCTCCATTCTTTTTCCGCTTCTACCAAAATGTCATAATACCAGTAATTACTTAAACTCGGGTCAGTTTTGAAATTTAATGCTAAAATTCTCCAAAGAAAAGATGTAGCAAAATAGTACATATTTTCATCGTAAGGAAGTTCCAATTTTCCTCCTAAATAAGGAACATATATATTTTCTGCGAACCATTTTTCTCTTTTTGAAAACTCTTGTTCAGCATCTTCACTTAAAAGGTGTAATTTCACACCATCTTGTTCTCTCTTATTTGGGTTTACTACTTTTCTAAAGAATTTCGAGCCAGTTTTTTTCGTGTGATTAACTACAAATCTTGGATAAATGTGACTTTCTCTTAATACCGATTCAATTTTATATAATGCACATTCTCCTTTCACTTCGGTTTGTTTTAATTGTTGGCAACTTGATTATATGCTGAACTTTGTTGGGCATATACCGCCAATTTGGCTGGCTATGCCCAAGTTTTGTAATTTATGGTTCAGTATAGTTTTCAACGTTTTATGCAATATAAAGATAATTTTAGGTCATCAAATGGGTTATTGATGTGTTTGACCCTTTTTGCCGCCACATGGGTGTAGATCATGGTGGTCTTGGGACAATTATGCCATAAAAGTTCTTGGATATAGCGTATTCGGTTCCACCTTCCAATACATGGGTAGCATAGCTATGTTGTAACGTATACTGTATAACGCTTTCTGTATTCCCTACTCCCGTGTCAGCTATTTTTAAAACTTTGGAACACGTGATTAAGCACTTCAGTCAATAGATGTTGTAGTGGTGTCAATATCAATTTTAAGCCAAAGGTGTTTATAGATCACCATTTTTATACACTACAATACTACAAGCAAAATCCCTGGTTTTGTTCGTAGGATAATCTTAAGACAAATAATTAACGCAACATTGTTGCAATAAAATATTTTATTCCTAAGTTTGACAAATATTCCAGCGATAGAATTTACTTTATGGGAACGTATCCGACATATGATGTTATTGTAATAGGAGGGAGTTATGCAGGGCTTTCTGCGGCGATGGCGCTAGGAAGGTCGTTAAGACCAACTTTGGTTATTGATGGAGGCAAACCATGTAATGTGCAAACCCCATTTTCTCATAATTTTTTAACCCAAGATGGAAAAGCTCCTAAAGAAATTGCGGCACTGGCAATGCATCAAGTGCGGAAATATGATAATGTTGAGGTAATCGATGGCTTCGCCATAACTATTACCCCATGCAAACATGGTTTTTCCGTTAGTATTGCATCTGGTGATGTGTTCGAGGGACAAAAAATAATATTGGCAACAGGTATTAAGGATATAATACCGGAAATACCCGGTTTTCAAGAGTGTTGGGGGATATCAATAATACATTGTCCTTATTGTCATGGATACGAATACCGACATAAGAAAACTGCTATAATAGCTTCGGCCAAAAAAGCTTTGCACTTGACGCCACTGTTAACCAACCTTACGGATGACCTTACCATTCTGGGCGACGAAGTTTCGAACTTTACCAAAGAAGAGGTGGAAATACTTCAGAAACATGGCGTTAAAATGGTAAATCAAAAAATAATGAGCATAGAACACAAGAATGGACATCTCCACGAAGTGATTCTTGATAATGGTGATCACATGTCCTTTGCGGCCATTTATGCAGGTATCCCATTTGAACAAAGTACCGATATTCCCAAGTTGCTTGGTTGTGAACTTACCGATAATGGATTTATTAAAACAGATTCTTTTCAAAAAACCACAGTTCCCGGTGTTTTCGCATGTGGGGACAATTGTGTTCCCATGCGTTCTGTTGCCCAAGCTGTGGCATCGGGAAACGCAGCTGGTGCTATTGCAAACATGGAGCTTTCACAAGAATCTTTTTAAATTATAAAATACAACAATGAAAACGAATAGTCCAACTTTTGATGTTATAGCTCTTTTTAGCTCTCTTATATGCGCCATCCACTGTGCCGCAGTGCCTATTGTACTTTCATTCTCCTCTATGGCAAGTCTTCATTTTTTACATAACCCTATCATAGAATGGCTCTTTATAGGCCTTGCTGTGGTATTTGTCTTTGTTTCATTGTTGCCAAGTTATAGAACGGCGCATCGTAAATCTATGCCACTGCTAATTGCCACTGTTGGTTTTTGTCTAATTATATTGGGTAGATTTGATTTCGGTGAAACATGGGAAACCATAAATACAGGAGGAGGAGCATTAATGGTTTCTGTGGCTCATTTTGTAAATTTTAAACTTTTAAAGTCAACAGGGAATCATAAAAATTGTCACTCTTGATTGAAAAATTGGTGACTTCAACATTAACGTATCAATATTTATAATAACTTTAAGGCCCAATGCAGCGGAGCTACCTTAAACATAGTATCGTTTTTTTCTTTTTAGCTATTTTTCTAATGATGAAAATGGCTGGGCTTCATGTACTTGCCCATAGTGGAGATGAAGATCACTACGCCCATTGTATTGTTAGCGACTACGTTGTTAAAAGTCAACATACACCTCAAATATCTTCAACAGGCTTCGATTTTGCAGTTCTAATCCTTGAGCCTGTTCCTCAAGAACAAAATTCCAAGGAGTATGAATTTCTTTCTGATGGCGTTCTTGCCATTGGACAGCTTTTCTCCAGACCTCCACCATTTTAATATTTACTTTGATTTTCTTTAATTGAATTTTCACTGTCAACTAGTGAATAATCACTCAAAGTATATTCATTGGTACAAGTGTTTGAGTTGTTCTTAAACCCCCTTTGAAAAGACTTTTTCGTTAGTGGTTTCTTTGAATCATTTTTTAATGTGAATCACACCACTTCCACACGGGTCTTCATTCCAATTATATAGATTGCTTGATAAGCTATGTTTCCGCATTAATGTTGGTAGGAACTGGTGTTTGGTGATTTTTGATATGTATAATTCTATTTGAGAAAATATTGACAATACTACCTAGGTCCATTCATTTATTTAAAAACTATCTAACTAAAACCATTATGATCACCACAAACAAGCTCACAAAAAAATTTGGCGATTTTACCGCTGTAGACAATTTAAGCCTCTCTGTTAAAGAAGGGGAAATATTGTGTCTGCTAGGGGCAAATGGTGCCGGTAAATCCACAACCATTAATATGTTGTTGGGTTTTATTAAACAAACCTCTGGCACAGCCGAAATAAACGGACTCGATGTAGCTCGTAACCCTTTAAAAACCAAAGAATTCATTACATATATTCCCGAAAACCTAATGCTGTACCCTAGTCTTTCTGCAATAGAAAACCTGGATTATTTTTCGGGTATTGCTGGAAAAAAATTGTCACCACACGAACTGACTGCTTTTTTAAAGGAGTCTGGTTTACAGGAAGAAGCTTTTCAAAAACGAATATCAACCTTTTCCAAAGGAATGCGACAGAAAGTAGGTATTGCCCTTGCGCTTGCCAAGGATACCAAAGTACTCTTGTTGGACGAACCTACTTCTGGTTTAGATCCAAAAGCCAGTAATGAATTTGGCGAATTATTGCAAAAATTGAAAAATAAAGGAGTGGCTGTATTAATGGCCACACATGATCTGTTCCGCGCCAAGGAAGTTGCCTCCCATATCGGGATTATGAAAGATGGAAAGCTTCAACAGGAATTTGTAGCCGAGGACATTTCACTCACGGCGTTGGAGAAGGCTTATTTAGATACCATGAACTATAAAGAAGTATTGTCATGATCAGAAAGACTTTTATAAAAGAGAACAAGGAATTATGGAGGGATGGTAGGGTTCGAATCGCTTTTGCCATTGTGGTATTACTATTGGGAGTAGCCATTTGGATCAGTGCACGGCAATACCAGAATATTAATGAACAATATCAAATAGCCGAAAATACGGAAAGGGCAATCTGGGATAACCAGGGGGAGAAAAGCCCGCATTCCGCAGCCCATTATGGTACCTACGCATTTAAACCTAAATATCCACTGTCCTTGGTGGACCAAGGAGTGGATAAATATGTTGGAACTTCTATATTTCTTGAAGCCCATAAACGGAACGAAGCCCAGTTCAGTGCCGCAGCCGACCAAACGGGATTAGCCAGGTTTGGTGATTTGACTCCAGACTTTATCCTACTTTTTATTATTCCATTGCTCATCATTCTTTTAGGCTATAACAGTTTTACCAAAGAACGGGAAATGGGTACGTTAACTTTATTGAAAAGTCAGGGGATAAGCCCTTGGAAGTGGGCTCTAGGTAAATGGGCAGCCTTGTTCTTTCCCATTTTTATCGTATCGCTACTATTATTTTTGATTACGGGGATGGTACTGTCCAACCTCAAAGATTTTGGGGTGTTCAGTTGGCAATCCCTATTCTCGTTATTTCTGGTCTATATCGGATACTATATCATTTTCATCAACATTGTTTTATTCATTTCCTTAAAGGCTAAAAAATCGGGGATAGCCTTGGTTCTTTCACTATCTATTTGGATTTTGGCTTGTTTGGCAGCACCCAAAGCAGCCAGTAATATTGCCGAAGCAAAACATCCATACCCTACCCGTCAAGAGTTTGCGGCCAATGTACTCAAGGACAAAAAGAATGGTTTGGACGGTCATAACCCGTGGAGCAAGGAATCCAAAATGTTGGAACAAGAAGTTCTTGCCGAACATGGTGTGGACAGTATTCACAAACTCCCCTTTAATTTTGATGCTTACCGAATGCAAAAAGGTGAAGAACACGAAGCGGAAATATATTTTAAGCATTACAATTACCTCAAAGAACAGTATTCCAAACAAACCAATCTTTATCAGAGCTTGGCTGTGGTATCACCATATCTACCGACCAGATTTTTAAGTATGGCCATTGCCAAAACCGATTACACTGCGCATTGGGATTTTTCCGATACTGCGGAAGACTATAGGATTGCAACACAAAAGTTTTTGAACGATAATTTTGCCCAAAACTCTTCTTATGGGGAATGGAGCTACCAAGCGGATGCTGATCTTTGGAGCAAACTTCCAAAATTCAGTTACGAACCCCCAGAACTTAGTGCAATATTATCCACAAATGTGTCCAGTCTATGGATCTTGGGTGCATGGATCACTATATCATTTAGTCTATTTCTAATAACCTCCAAAACCATTTAACTATGTTACCATATAATTTTAAATATGAATTGCGTCTTTTGTTGCGAAGCCGTTGGATTCAATTATTAAGTATTTTATTACTGGTGCTTTTCGGTTTTTCGACCTATAACGGAAAGGAGAAGGTGGAAAAGCGTATCAGCGATATTTCAAATGCCAAACAAGAAGTAAAAGAGTCCGATGAAGCTATGCTTAAACTATTGGACTCTGTGGAACGTGGTTTGGAGGTCAGTGTTTCTTCTTGGTCCATACCTACCAGCCCTATGGCCGTAGGCAATAATCATCCGAGGGTAGCGGCGATGGAACCCCAGCCCATGGCATTTGTTTCTACGGGACAGGCAGATTTGTTTACCCATTATATAAAACCAACCGTTTCGGGTGACGATTTTGCTCTCAACTTTACTGAGATGACAAGCCCGGTGCAACTTCTTTTTGGAAGTTTTGACCTAAGCTTTGTTATCGTCTATCTCTTGCCATTGCTCATCATTGCCTTTACCTACAATATATTGTCTTCGGAAAAGGAACAAGGTTCTTTAAGGCTACTGGCATCGCAACCCATATCCATTCGAAAATGGGTGTTTCAAAAACTGATACTTCGGTTTTTTTGGTTATCTATTTTGGTAACACTTTCATTGTTGCTTGTTTTCTTTGTTGTAGGTATTCAACCATTGGAGTGGGTCAGTGTTTTAGGTTTAGTGGGACTTACCTTGTGTTATATGCTTTTCTGGTTTGCTTTGGCGTTTTTGGTAAACTTATTTGTGGATAGTTCGGCAAAAAATGCGGTGTCATTGATTATGTTATGGGTTCTGTTTGTGCTTTTAACACCCTCGGTACTCAATCAATTAGGGAATACCCTTTACCCAATGCCATCACGTACGTTGATGATCAACGAGATGCGAGAACAAAAAGTAGAGGCTACTAAACGACAAGATGAAATATTGGATAACTTCCTTCGTGATCATCCAGAATATGCCATTAACGACTCCACGCAATCAAGAAATTTTTACCATCGATATATGGCCTCTCAAAAGGTGGTGAAGGAAGCACTGGAACCTATCGTGAACACATACGAAGCACAATTACAACGGCAACAAACATGGTCTAAAAAACTGCAATGGCTATCGCCTGCTATTGTGGTCCATGAATCTATGAACCAATTGGCGGGAACATCTACTGCCGATTATGAAAATTATAGAGGTCAGGTAATTGCTTTTGCTGAAACATGGAGAAGTCACTTAATGACATTCTTGTATAACAACACCCCTTTTAGCCAACAGGAATACTCATCGCTGCCTCAGTTCGAATATTCACCTACAACTAATGGCACGGTTGGGTTATCTGCACTGGTTCTACTGGTAATCTCGGGAGTATTGTTGGTTTTTGGCTTTGTGGCACAAGGAAAATCGCAAAAAAGAGGGCTTTTGAGCAACTAACAACATATTGAACAACTATCAATTCGAACAAAGGTTTAAGGGTAAACAATTTATGGTAAGGACTGAGAATTTAACATTTCAATATACCAATGAAGACACGGTCTTTAAGTTCCCTGATATCTCCTTGGGGGACAACCAAAACCTTTTGGTGTTGGGGAAATCGGGCATTGGCAAAACAACCTTGTTGCATTTATTGGCGGGATTGCTGTCTCCCATGGATGGCGTTATTGAAATTGAGGATGAACCAATCCATAACCTGTCCAGCAAACAGCTGGACAGGTTCAGGGGACAACATATTGGGCTTATTTTTCAAAACAATCATGCCGTTCAATCCCTCAATGTTGTCGAAAATTTGGAAACAAGATTGTTTTTTGCACAAAGGAAGATTTCAAATACCATGATCACGGATTTATTGGAGGATCTTGATATCGCTGAATGCAAAAGAAAAAAAACAAGGGAGTTGAGCGAAGGGCAACGGCAAAGACTGGGGATTGCCATGGCCATAGTACATAAGCCAAAGGTGATTTTGGCAGATGAGCCTACTTCCAGTTTGGATGATGACAATTGTAATAAGGTTATACAGCTCTTAATAGCACAGGCCAAGGCCAACAATGCCAACCTAATTGTCATCACGCACGATCAGCGAATAAAACCATTGTTCACCCATAAACTGGAGCTATGAACATTTGGAAAATCAGTATTAGGAATTTTAGGTTTAAGCCGCTTTATACTTTATTGGGCATTCTTATACTTTCAGTTAGTATAGCTCTTCTTGTTGGTATTCAACAATTGGATAAATCATTTAAGCAACAACTGGATAATAATCTAGGAGACATAGACATGGTCGTAGGTGCCAAAGGAAGTCCATTACAATTGGTGCTTGCCTCGGTGCTTCATGTTGATAACCCTACGGGCAATATTAGCTTTAAAGAAGCAAAAAGCCTGATAAAAAACCCAATGATTGAAAAAGGGGTGCCAATTTCTTACGGCGATAATTACAAAGGGTATAGAATTGTTGGAACCACTCAAGATTTCCCAAAGCTTTACAATGCAGATTTATACGAAGGACGGTATGTGCAAAAATCTATGGAAGTTGTTCTAGGTTCCACTGTAGCCGAAGCAATTGGACTTCAGGTTGGCGACAGTTTTCAAAGCTCCCATGGCTTAGCGGAAACAGGTGGTCATGACCACGATGAACCATTAACAATTGTAGGCATATACAAGCCAACCCATAAGGTAATGGACCGTTTGATAATTACAGGGTTGGAGACGGTTTGGGATGCCCATCATCATGCAGATGAGTCTGTCGTTGATGGACATGTGACCAATAGTGAACGGGAAATCACCTCCATGTTGGTGTCATTCCGGAATCCAATGGCACTCCTGACCATTCCGAGAAGCATAAACGAAAATACCAATATGCAGGCTGCTCTGCCCAAATTTGAACTGGAACGATTGTACCAATTTACAGGTGTGGGGGTAAAAACGATTACATGGATAGCCTACGCCATTCTTATTATTTCCTGTATTACCATATTCATAAGCTTGTACCGAATGGTGCGGGACAGGGCTTTTGACCTAGCCTTAATGCGTAGTTATGGAGCCAACAGGCTCCAATTGGTCAAAATGGTGGCGTACGAAGGTTTTTTGATTGCCAGCATGGCTTTTGTTATTGGAGTGCTGTTATCACAAATTGGGGTCTACTTCATTTTAGAAATGATAACGGACCAATACAAACAAAGAATGCCGCTCCTGCTCGGCCCTATAGAATTGCTGCAAACCGCAGGTCTGGTCGCACTTATGGTCTTATCATCTATTTGCCTTGCGATTTACCCTATCCTTAAAATGAACATATCAAAAATTCTTAGCTATGAAAAATAATATACTGACCATCTTCTTTCTGCTATCCTCGATGATTGGATTCGCACAAACAGAAATAAATTGGTGGGATTTGGCGCGAATAGATTACACGGAGAAATTTTTCCCTGCCTACGGGGAAAATTTCCTATATCCAAAATTTAGCGAATACATGAAATCCCTTGAAGGTGAAGAGGTGGCCATAACAGGATACTTTTTAAATATAGACCCAAGTGGTAAAATTTTCATTCTATCCAAAAATCCAATGGCTTCCTGTTTTTTTTGTGGAATGGGAGGACCGGAGACTGCAATGGAGCTTCAGTTTAAATCCAAACCTGATTTCAATACCGATGATATTCTATCCGTCACAGGTGTTTTAAAGCTCAATGCAGATGATTTAGAACATTTCAATTACATCCTCACGGAATGCGAAGCCCTAAAAATGGAATAAACCTATCATTATAAATAAAAATGAACAGAAGAAATTTTTTTAGAAATGGTGCTCTATCAGTTATAGGAGCTTCAATTTTTACACCCTTTGAGACAATTAGGGCATCCGATTTTGAGAGCGGGTGGAAACAAAAAAAAGCCAAGAACATTATTATCCTGGTCAGTGATGGGATGAGCACAGGTACTCTGAACATGGCAGATCTGTATCTTTCCAGAAAAACAGGAAAAGGGAGTAATTGGTTGAACCTTTATAGGGAAAACAAGGTTTCCAGAGCCCTTATGGATATGGCCTCGGCCAGTTCCATAGTCACAGATTCAGCAGCAGCGAGCTCTTCGTGGGGAGGGGGTGCCAGAATAAAGAATGGCGGACTCAATATAGGGGTTAATGGAGAGCCACATCTTCCAATTTGGCAGAAATTCAAAGCAGTAGGTAAAAAAGCAGGTTGTGTAACCACTGTTCCGATAACACATGCCACGCCCGCAGGTTTTTGTGTCAACCAAAAGTCCAGAAACGATCAAGCATCCATCGCGGAAAAATATTTACAGCTTGGTTTTGATGTTCTGATGGGAGGGGGGAACGAATACTTTTCTCCAGAAAAAAGAAAGGACAAAAAGGATATGTATGCAGCCTTTGCAAATAAAGGATATTACGTTGCACATTCCAGAAATGAAATGTTATCAGCCCCTAAGAATAAATCGGTACTAGGTGTTTTTAACGATAACGGTCTTCCGTACACAAAGGACCGGGAAAGCAATGGGGAGCTTATGGAAAGTATACCTAGTTTGGCAGAGATGACGAATAAGGCCATTGAAAACCTCAACGGCAGCCCTTCGGGATTTGTACTTCAGGTAGAGGCTGGAAAGGTGGATTGGGCCGCACATGGTAATGATATTGCCGGTTTGCTTTATGATCAGGTCGCCTTTGACGAAGCTGTTCAAGTTGCCATGGATTTCGCGGAAAAGGATGAGGAAACCTTGGTAATCATCACAACGGATCATGGAAATGCCAACCCAGGCGTTATTTATGGAAAATATGCCAATGCTAATTTTGACTCCATCCAAAATTACAAGCATACTAACGAGTGGATTTTAAACGGTATTGGGAAAGAAACATCAATTAGCAGTGTAAAGGAGCGCGTTGCATATGCAAATGGTACGGCGTTGACCACTGATGAGGCTAAAATGCTTTTAAGCTATTATGATGCTTTACAGCCCGAGGATGGTTTGTACAATCCAAAACATTTACCGTTTAATGCATTGGCAGAGATTCAAAAACAACACAACTCCGTAGGTTGGATCAGTATGCAACATTCAGCCGATTTTGTGGAACTAGCCATGTTCGGCCCGGGCAGTCAACTGCTTAGTCCATTTATAAAGAACACAGATCTGCACTATCTCATGCTCGAAGCAGCTGAGGTGGAGAATACCTTTTAAATTTTAAAGAGTCAATCTTTATCCATCATTATGATATCAAAAAAATCATTTTTTAAAAAGCTGTTTCCCTATGTAGTATCCATTTTGTTTACAAGCTCTCTTGCTGGTCAAGAGCAGAATGATAATTTTCCTCCACCGGAACGTCCAATTACCATATCTGCTACCAAGGCTACGGGTAAAATAGCGATTGATGGTAGATTGAGTGAACCGGATTGGGAAAGTGCGGAGATTATATCGGATTTTTTTAAGGTGGAGCCTACACAGGGGGGGGATATTGCAAATCCAACATTGGTAAGAATTTTATACGATGATCGAAACTTATATTTTGGAGTGTTCTGTAAGGACTCCATGGGGAAGAAAGGAATTCGGATACAAGATCTTCGTCGAGACTTTGACAATGGAGAGAATGACGTGTTCGGTATTCAAATTGATGCACAGAATACCAGGCAATATGCCATTTCGTTTCAAACCACGCCCCATGGTAACCAATTAGATCAACAAAGTTTCAACGACACCAATACGGATGCCGATTGGAACGCCCTATGGAATGTTAGGACGCAGCGCACAGAAGAAGGTTACTTTGCAGAATTTTCCATTCCATTTAAATCCATACGATACGATAAACCTGTGGAGGGTATGCCAGCTGAGTGGGGCATCACCTTCTTTCGAATGGCACGAAAAGATTTTGAAAAAACTGTATTTCCAGCCATTCCGCAGTCTTTTTCAGAAAATAGAATGACGTATGCAGCTAAATTAACTGGGTTGAATGTGCCTCCTCCGTCGGCAAATATAAGAGCAGAGCCTTATGCACTTTATCAGTATGAGGAATCCAAGTCAGGAAATGTATTAACCGAGAAATCCAGTGAGCCCAAAATAGGTGGAGATGTTAAATGGGCCATAAGTCCAAATACTGTTTTGGACTTGACCATTAATACGGATTTTGCCCAAGCAGATGTGGATAGGGCAGTGAATAACCTGGAACGTTTTAATATTTTCTTTCCAGAGCGACGACAATTCTTTTTAGAGAATTCGGGTATTTGGTCGGGTGGGGGCAATACGCAGGTGAGGCCATTTTTCAGTCGTACCATAGGTTTGGAAAATTCATTTAACGCGAAGCCTGCTCCTCTCGATTTTGGTGCTCGGTTTACCGACCGTAATGAAGATAGGACACTTGCTGGTTTGGTGGTGCGACAAAGTGAAACGGACAATAGTACAGGGAGCACCTTTGGTGTGGCGCAGTATACCCAAAACTATGGTAAGGAGAACAATATAGGTGCAATGATTACCTATCGGCTGGACGACACGGCAAATAACCTTGGTATCAGTAGCCAGAACAACACCACTATTTCGATAGATGGTCTTATACGTCCTAAAAGCGAGATTACTTTGAGCTATCTGTTATCCACTTCCATGGATAGTGAAACAGGGCAAACGGGTTTTTCGGGACGGGTGTATGGAGGAGCATCCACAAACGATTATTATTTGGGTTACGTCAATGCATTTGTTAGTTCGGATTATAGTCCGGATATGGGATACGTCTTTCAAAAAGATGTGATGTACCACAGTCCTGGGGGCTATGCCATTATAAGACCGAAATCCCTTCCATTTATTAGAAGATGGGATCCCGGGGCTTTTTTAAACTATTATCATGATTTTGAGGATTTTGGAAACTTCCAGCAGGCTCGTCTTTATATTTTCCCCGTTTTTATCTGGTTCAAGGATAATAGTTTTTTCGAGATGTCTTTCACGCCTACTTGGCAGAACATCAATTTTGATTTTGCTCCTTTGGGATTGGAAATAGCAGAAGGTAATTATAGGTATACCCGATTTTTGTTGAATTACTTTACAGATCAGTCCAAAAAGATATCAGGATCAGGAAGTTATGACATTGGAAATTTTTATAATGGTTCAAGAAATACGCTTAACCTTGGTATGCGGTATGCTCCTTCTCCCCATATTGCGTTTTCTGCCAATTATGAACGCAACAATATAAACAGTCTGGGCACATTGCATCAAGATTTGGATACCGATTTGTATTCCGCCAATTTACGATTGGCATTAAACCCAAGGGTTCAACTGTCCACTTTCTACCAATACAATAGTTTTGATGAACAAGGGGGGTGGAACGTTCGTTTCAGCTGGGAATATATGCCTTTGTCCTTTATATATCTAGTTTTTAACGATACCCAAATGGATGTTTTTGATCCTGTTGAAAGCTCAACCCAGTTTATTAGTAAAATCACTTTTTTAAAACAATTTTAATTGCTTTGTGATTATATAATAATAACCATCTAATCAAATTAATTATTTAATGCAACTTAGTTGCATTTGTGTTGTAATTTTGTATTTTTGCTCCTTATTGCAAGAATTTTTAAAATTATAATGACCAACCCCCTTACTAACCAACGGTTTGGAATATGGCATACGTTCCATATCCATGAAATAGCAATATCCTTGTTTTTGTTTATGCTAAGCTTGGGCAGTTTTGCCCAAGATCATACGGGAACAACTTTACGGGGCCAATTATTAAATGAAAATGATTCCACCCCCATAGCCTATGCCACCGTATTGGAAGTGAATTCTGGAACGTTTGCTTATACTGATGAATTTGGGGCTTTTACGCTAACGGGATTAGCATCAAAGCCAGTGCATCTTCAATTTTCGTGTTTGGGGTATCAAACACGGGATATGCTTTTCGAGATTACCTCTCAAAAACATCAATTTTTCCTTAAAGAAGCAACCTTTAACCTTGATGACGTAGTTGTGGTTGGGAAGGAAGTAAAGACGGGGTCATCTACCATTATAGGTAAAAAAGCCATTGAACATACACAAGCCGTAAGTTTAAACGATATATTCCAATTGCTTCCCGGGCAACTGGCTATAAATCCAAGTTTTTCAAGTCCGCAGCAACTGACGCTAAGGCAAGGGTCTTCACTTTCTGCTGCCAATAAGGCGAATGCATTGGGAACTCAGATTGTTAGTGATGGTATCCCTCAATCCAACAATGCAGATTTACAGACTGATGTATCCATTCTCAATTCCAGCCCTGGATCCGATCCTCTTTTTTCAACAGTGGCCGGTAAGGGTACCGATTTACGGGAATGGTCGGCTGATAATATAGAGTCGGTAGAAGTAATACGGGGCATTCCCTCTGCAAAATATGGTGACCTTACCTCAGGGTTGGTATTGGTCAATTCCAGAATTGGGGCCTTTGATCCCGAATTTATTTTACGATTGAATCCAAACCTGGCACAAGTATCGTTTAATTTCGGAAAAAATCTCAATAAAAAAAACAGCCTGAGTGCAGGTGCCGATTGGCTTGAATCCAGTGGCGATTTACGCAATTCTACATCAAGCTATCAACGGTTCAATGGCCAACTGGCTTGGCAACGTAGAGGAAGCTTTCTCAAGATTAGGCAAATTGGCAATGTTTCATATAGTTATGACAAATATCAAGGCGAAAGTACTACCGAAGCCTTGAGCTACAGTGAATATAGTAGCCAAAACTGGCGGTTCAAATGGAATTCTGAGATCAGTTTAGCCACTCCGGGAAAAACGCTAAAGGCCGCATCGATCAAGACCGGTGTCAGCTATGCTTCGCAAGAGAGCTATTATCAAGATTTGATAACACGTGACCTATATCCAATTTCTGTTGCCACTACCGATACGACCATGGTAGGACAATATGGACGTAGTGAATATCTGAATCAAACCACAATTGATGGCAATCCATTGAACATTTACAATCGCATAGAAGGAGTTTGGTCTTTTAATGGGCTGTGGGGAGATCATCACCGTTTAACTGGAGGAACAGAATTTAGATACGATGAGAATTTTGGAAATGGTCGACAATTTGATCCACTTACGCCACCCAGACAGAATTATAGTATGGGGGACAGACCAGATTCTTGGGATGAGATTCCTGGTAAAAATCAATTGGGAGTGTATTTGGAAGATCGTATCCATGCCACACTGTTTTCTAAGGAAGTTGTTCTTTCCATGGGGGTGCGTTGGGATAGGGTTTCCACCGATAAACTGTTCAATGGCAATGTAGGTGATCTCGTTTCTCCCAGAATCAATATGAACTGGTCAGTACATAACAATTTGTCATTGCGAATGGGTTGGGGAAAAGCCTCTAAATCTCCAACATTGTCCCAATTATACCCTGGAAAGCGATATTTTGATTTGGTCAACTTCAACTATTTTGCCAACGATCCAGCAGAACGATTGGTTGTTATAACCACTAAGGTGATCGACCTTAACGATCAACCCCTAAGACCATATACCATGAACAAGTGGGAGGGTGGTTTTACTTTTACTGATGCGGAATGGGATATTACGGGAACTGCTTTTTATGAGAAAACTGACAATGCTATTAGTTATGTTCGGCAAGTAACCCCAATGGAGTATGACAAGTATGTAATTGATTATACAAGTGAGGGCCAGCCACCCGTTCTGATGGAAGAGCCAGCGAGTACCGAAACATTTTTTGCAGGTGTGGATGTACCACAGAACAACCTCACCATTATAAACAAAGGGTTTGAATACACAGTGGCATCGCCAAGATGGGATGCTATAAATACAGAGGTGTTGATGAATGGTGCGTGGTATTTTACAACCAGTCAAAACCATGGTCAAATTGCTGAGTCATCTTTTGTATACGCCAATGCTGCAAGCCCTACGCGCATTCCATTATATGAAAAAACAGGGAATGTTGTTTCGGAACGCCTCAATTCAAGCTTACGTACTGTGACCCATATTCCACAAATTGGCTTTGTGGTGTCTGCCTTATGGCAGGCCGTGTGGATTGATAAGTCGAAATCCGGCGCACTCAGTCCTTACCCAACGGGCTTTGTGAACACTGATGGTGAAGTTGTGGCATTGACATCAGAACAGGCTATATCAGAAGAGTTTAGTGACCTCCATAGAGTGGTCAGCGAGAGAAAGTGGAATAAATATCCATCCTTGCATTTATTTAATATTAAGGTTACCAAGGAATGGAAAGATAAGAGTCGTTTTTCCTTCTATGCCAACAACATTTTTAACCATCGTCCATTGCATTGGAACGATGCCAGTGAAATATTTGTTCGTAGAAACCCCTCCACAACATTTGGATTAGAAATCATTTATAAAATCAATTAAATATGAAACTAAGTAAACTTTCGATTTTTGCACTGAGCACATTATGTATGCTCCTATTTACAAATTGTAGTGAAGATGATGACCCTTCATCCGGAGATATGTCAGTAAGTGTAAACTATCCGGATAATTATGCTGAAGAACTTGCACAAAATGTTACCGTTAAAGTAATCAATACACTCAACGGTAAAGAAACTACCGGCCAAACCACAGCAGAAGGCATTGCTTTGTTCACAGGGATTACACCTGGGACCTATACTGTTTCTGCCAGTGTTTCCCTTACCGGTGCCGAGGCTGAGGCATTGACAGGAATTGCCCAAGAAGTTCAATTGAGCGGAGTGGAATCGAATGTTTCGCTTATGGCTGGGGGTGAAATTATGGTTGATTTAGATCTAGACGGAAGTCCATTAGGGAGCTTAGTCTTTAAAGAGGTGTATTATACGGGTTCGAAAACCCCTGCGGAGGGTAATTATTTTTCTGATCAGTTCATAGAAATTTACAACAATTCTACTGAAGTCATTTATTTGGACAATCTGTATATTGCTGATATTTACGGTGTTTCGGGTCTTATCAATTCCAGTAACGTCCCTACCGAATTTCAAGATGATCAAGACAATGTTTATGCAAATAGCGTTTGGAAAATACCTGGAAGTGGTACTGATTATCCTCTTGAACCCGGTAATAGTATTGTTATTGCTCAGGACGGGGTGAACCATCAGCTTGATGAACTTAATCCCAATAGTCCGGTAGACTTATCAAATGCCGATTGGGAAACATTCAATGTACGTGACGACAACAGGGATGCCGATGCACCTGAGGTGCCAAACCTAGAGCGTATGTATTTTACAGGAGGATTTGATTGGTTGGTTACCGTGTTCGGGCCAGGACTTGTCATTTTTAGAACTGACGATTTTGATAGCTTAGAGCAAGTACCTTATCCTGTACCAGAATATGCGGACTTTTTAGACCCACGTATTAAAATTCCAAATGAATTGATCATCGATGCTTTTGAAGCACTGAAAGACGGTAATAGCGGTTCGTTCAAACGTGTTCCCGTGGCTCTTGATGCTGGTTTTGTATACGCTGATGGCACTTATACGGCCCAAAGCTTTAGGAGAAAAGCTTTAACTACAATAGAAGGACGCGTTGTTTTGAAGGACAGCAACAATTCAACTGACGATTTTGAAAAGTTGGATACACCAACACCAAAATCATTGGATTAACTGGTCAATTTTAATGAATGAATAAGTATCTAGTATTTCTGCTCTGGATGTCCGCTCTTGGTAATATCTTGGCCCAACAAGCCCAAGATTCTATTGAAAGTGGTTCTGTTGCCTTGACTTCGGGGCTTTCCACTGGCTCTTTTCAACGAGCCATGGAGCCATCACGGTCCTATTCGATTGGTTTTGACACCAATGGTAAAACGACAATAGCACAATGGAAGCTCGAAGGTCGGTTTGCCTATCAAAGGCAATTCAAAGAAGACATTCTATTTGCGGGGGTACTAGATCCTTATGATGGTAATCCTTTTATTTGGGGAGATACATTAAGCGGGAATTGGCAACATGATGGTTTTGATACACGTGTAGATTTGGCTTTACCACGTTATAAGAACAATGTTTTTGGTATTACCGTAGATTATACGAATGCAACGGGAGCTCGCAAAAACGGTCCAAAACCCTTTTATAGATACCGTGACATTACAATTGCTCCTCGGGTAAAAACTTTTATAGCAGGGCGAGAAGATCATTATCTCTCTTTAAAACTATCCTATGCCTCTGCATTTGAAGAAAATGAAATGGGGTATTATTCCACTAACGATACCTATCTCATTAGGGGTAGGGGATATGGTTCGGCCCTTAAAGGCCCCATTAACTCTTTAGATAGAAGACGAAAATCTAATCGTTATGGCATCCACTTACAATGGATTTACACAGATTCATGGGACATTAAGGTGGGGTCACAATACAGGAAGGATAATATCCAAGATGGTTTGTCCAACCCACGAGAGGATGGAAATTACATGGAGTTCCAAGGTCATGGGGAAATAAATCATGCCATATCAAATGCACGTTATGGACTTTTACTGAATTATCGAGCAGGTAGCACGGATGATGCTGTTTTTGGATTTGAAAATAGTGAGGCAAAGGAAATGAGTGCTGTACTATCCATAGACTTAGATCGGAAAAATAACCATCAATTTCTTCCAGAATTTTTACTTGGTCTTTTTTACCATCAGCAAGACGATTATATCGTTTATGCCGACTATGAGAGCCAAAATTTGCTGATGCAATTAAGTAGAACGCATAAAATAAACAACATACAGTTTTATTGGGATATAGGTTACCAATATAATATAAATCGACAAAGTTCCGTATTGGATCCAGATGTGTTGAGCAATTTAATCTACTATCCCGATTTTGAATATCGGACATCCGATCATTTGATTGTTGATATGAACCCTATAATACAGTGGGGAGCGAACAAAAATGGTAAAACCAATTTTTTCATCAAATTAAAAAATAGAATATTGGCCCGGAGCACTTCTTCCATACGATATATTGGAGAGGTAACCCTCGGCATTAACCTTTAAAATACCTACATGATTTTTAATCACAAAAAAATAATTGTTCCAATCTTATGCACAACACTCCTAATCCTGAGCAGTTGTGCTCCAGCATCCCGCGGCACATCTTCAAAAAGGGTGACAGCCACCGTAGGGTTTGATGCTGCACTCGCCGATTCTATTTTGAAGGTTGGGCTCGATCATGAAGCACTGTATACTCTAGTCTCCGGTATAAAACCCATGAGCAGCTTAATAGGTTTTACACTGCCTTTTGAGATTGATTCTGCCCAATTGATTAAAGGACATGCCATTGATCTTGAAAAAAAAGCAAAGCATGTGGAAAAAATAAAACGTTATACATCAGTATTAAAAGGATTGGATTTACAGGATTTGGATTTTGTTTTGGTGCCTTTTAGCGCTCAATCTGACTCAATTAAATCGTTTCAAATCAATGTAATCAGAAAATCAAGATTAGAACAGGTGATAGATGACCATTTGGATTTCTTTGCTTACATGGGGATTGTTCCCGGAACCGACCCGGGGATTGTGCTCAGTACTGTGGAAAACCAAGAACAAATTATACGCTTACGTGCTTATGGCTATTTATTCGGCTATCCAGACTATGCGGTGGATTTTTTTGTTGAGGCCTATCACCAAAGCCAACAAACAAAAACCTTTGTGGAACGGGATTTTTTTCAGATTCCAGTTTTTACCAGAAAAACAGGACATTTTGTGTATGCCATGCCCAAAACCCATACACCAACAGAAACGGATAGTGTTCTTTTTCGCCGAGCCATGAAGGTGCTGGATAGGTATAAGGACATACGCCCCCAATACTTTAATGCTGACAGTACATTCCAGTCTTTAAAGTTGATTCGGAAATTGGGAGAATAGATTGTTTGAAAGGGCAATCCTCTTTATCTAAAATCCTATCTTAAGAAAAGCAATCAGCACATTCGCCTACCAAAATAACCTCTGATGATTGGATAGTGTATTCTTGTACTGAGGGAATTTGGATTGCAACGGGTAAACATTCCATACTTCCACAATGGGTGCATTTAAAATGAGGGTGATCATCGGTATGTTTGCCATCCTTGCACCCTTTACAGCGTGCATACCATTTTAAACCATCCGTATCGTTAAAAGCATGGATAATGCCATCTTCTTCCAGTCTATCAAGTATTCTGTAGACCGTGGATTTGTTCATTGTTTCCTTAAAACTGTCTACCAAGGCAACTGCCGATATAGCCTTATCGGTACGATTGAACATTTCCTTTAATATTTGAACCTTTTTAGTTTTTCTAATGACACCCATAACTTCAACTTGAAATATTCTGGCACTTCTCTTACCTGTAGTTCGTTATTCGGATTATCAAAACTCCATAGCTTCTAAGCCAACTGTATGATGACTTATACCCGCATAACTTCTATTCAACTTACAAAAGTAAATTAAAAAAAGCAAATGGTTTCCGGTCCTTGAATGATAGCTAAAGGACTACTTTGCTCTAATGATGTATTGGTAAGGTAACAAATCCACTACTACCTCAAAGGATGAAAATCCAGCTTTTTTTAGTTCGGAGACTACCTGGTCGATGGAGAGTTTATGCCCTATTGGAGGACCTACCGGTATACCGTCTGCCTTGAAAAAATCAATGACCACTAATTCTCCCTGAGATGTTAGTCCTTTATTGACCTTCGCAAAGTAATCGGGACGATTTTCTATATGATGATAAGTGTTCACGATCAAGACCATATCAGCCTCTCCAGCTTTTAAAGATGGGTCGTCATAAGGTATTTTACGCAATTCTATATTTTTGAGATTATTGTTCGCGATGCGCTGTACCAAGTATTGCTGAAATTCGTCATCCACATCGGCGGCTATCACATTAGCTCCTTTATCGGCCAATTTCACTGAAAAGTATCCTGATCCGGCCCCGATATCCATCACCGTTTTTCCTTTAAGGTCTCCCAAGTATTCCATTACTTTGTCCGGTTGCTGATAGGCATCCCGTTCCGGTGATTCAAAATTTTTAACGAGTTGGTCCACGGAAGAATGATGCATATATTCGTTTGCCGAATTTTCTCCGTGTTTGCCATTGTGCTTTTTCTCTTGCGCCATTACTGTATTTATTGTGGCCATGCCTAGCAATATTGCTAGGGACATTAGTTTTGTTTGCTTCATATTTGTTCCCATATCTATTGTTTTATTTTCGTGTTGTACATTCTTTTATTTATATAATAGGTAGCCAATCCCAAGATAAGATTAAATAATCCTGCCATGGCCTCGTAAGTATTGTTCATAAAAACAAAGATTATCATCCATAGGGACAATCCAATATAGAGTATTTGAAAAAGAGGAAACAAAGGGCTCTTGTAGGCTCCATTATCTTGATGGTTCCCACTTTTTCTGAGTTTGAACACACCCACAACCACCAGTAATGATGATATGGAAAGTAAAACTCCACAATAAACCAATATTTGCTCAAAAGTTCCGGTTAAAATCAAAAAACAACTGATTGAAAATTGTAGCCATAGTGCTCTTTTGGGGATTTCCCCTTGCTTTATGGGTTTAAAATAACCCCAAAGCCCATACACCTTCGCCATACTTGAGGTTACCCTGGGGCCTACCCATACCATGGCGCTTATTCCGGAAATCAATAACAATGAAATAGCCACTCCAAATAGATTTCCATACTGCTCTCCCAACATTTTTTTGGCCGCAATGGATCCAATATCTATTTGCCCAACAAGTTCATCCAAGGGCACGTTTCTTAAAAATATGTACTGCAACAGAACGTACAGCACCGTTACCAGAAAAGTGCCACCCACCAATGCGATGGGCAACGATTTGGAGGGTTTTTTAAATTCTTCGGTAATGTAGGCTGCAGCATTCCATCCAGAATACGAATAACTTACATATATCAATGCCACTGCAAATGCAGTAGATCCTATTTCCCTGAAATAATTGGCTCCCAAGTCAAAGTCAATATGTGTTTGCACTGGGGTCGCCATTCCGAAGATTATGATACCAACGATAAGGATTACTTTTAATAAAGTACCTATATTCTGAAATTTTGAACTTGTTCTTAAGTTTTGGACATGGATCAACGTAATTAGAGCTATTAGAGCTATCCCGATTAATTTGACATTGGCACTCTCATAGGGAAAGTATTCCACTACAGCAATTGCCGAAAGGGCAATAGGAGCTGCGAAACCTACGGTCAATGAAACCCAACCAGATAGATAACCAACCAAGGGGCCATAAATAGTGGACAGAAAAGCAAATTCCCCTCCAGATTTTTTAATTACCGTTCCCACTTCGGCATAACTGAAAGCACCTGAAAGTGCAAGTATACCGCCCATTACCCAAAGGGTTAATATGGCCGGGACATTATTTAAATCCTTTAGTTGAAAACCAAGACTGGTAAATACACCTGTTCCAATCATGTTGGCCACCACAATGGCCACACCTGTCATGGTTCCTATCTTATATTTTGACACCTATTATGGTTATTTATATTTACAATATTATTTAACGCGACCTTGTTGCAAATATAGTGATATTTCAAGATTGCTCAGAAGAATAAGACCAAAATTGACAACAATCGGTCATTCAATCATAGCTAATTGATGGCAAAAGAGAAAGTAACAGCTTTGTTAGCTTTCACAGTAAGATTTTTTGGGAAGTTGAGCATGATAAACTATTAATACCACTGATAACCTTTTACATTAAACCATGAAATTCCTTACAATCAGGAACTGGAAGAACTACCATATAAAAGTATGATGTATAAACCTGTTCCTTAAAAGTAGTATACAGAATTGAGCATCAAAGTTTAAACTATTTAATTATGGTTTTAAATTGAATTTTGGGCAGTATTTTTCAAAATACGAACCATCTTCACGAACCAAATCTATCTGTAACTAAAACCTAATGTTTTTGAATTTAGATAGTAAAACTAATTTTACAGGCTTCCATTATAGACCGTCTTTAGAATTTCTTCCATTTTATCCTCAAAAACAGGCTTAACGATATAACCTGAGATTTCTTCAAAGTCTTTTACTTTTTTCAGATCGCTTGGGTCATTGGAAGATGTAATCATAAATATGGTAACATTTTGTTCTTCAAGTTTGAGTTTCATTTTTTTAAATTCAGCCAAAAAACCCCAACCATCCAAGAATGGCATATTGATGTCCAACAGAATTAATTCCGGTAATTCAATGTTTTCTTTTAGGCAAAGATCAATGTATTCGATAGCTTGTTCACCATCCGTAAATGCATTTATTATAAGGTCCTCGGATAGGTTATTCAGTATTTTTTTAGTGACAAAAAGATAAACCTCGTCATCATCCACCAGTAAAATCTTTGGTTTTTTCATAGTTGATTGAATTTAATTTTAAATAAGGTTCCTTGTCCTTCTTCGCTTTCCGCTTTAATTGAAGCATTCATGGCCTCTAGTTGTGATTTTACTATAAACAGCCCCATTCCTTTACCAGAATAATTACGATGGAACCTTTTGTAAAGTTTGAACAGATTGTCTTTATGCTTATCCAAATCAATACCAAGTCCATTGTCTTTAACGTATAATACTTTTTGGTTATTCTCCCATGTGCTTTCAAAAATAATATGGGAGTCTACATCTTGCCTTCTATATTTAATTGCGTTGGACAACAGGTTTTGCAAAATACTTTTCATGTAAAACTTTGAACATTTAATTGAGTGCCAGGCATCCAACTTATAAATAATATTAAAATCTTTAGCATTGTTGTCTTCGAGCGTGGCTAGCATTTCATTTTCCAAATCTTTTAGCATCAATAAAAGATTTACGTTTTCTACTTCCAAGTCTTTATTGTTCAATATGGAAACATAGGTAAGCACGTCCTCCGTAAGAGTAGTAATACTGTTGGAAATGGTTGCTAGTTTTGGAAGTAATTCAAGTGTGGTTTTTTCATTCTTGGATTTACGTAACATATCTACAATAATGGACATACTGGATACAGGTGCTTTAAGGTTATGGGCAACTACATAATAGAAGTCTTCTAGTTGTTGGTTCCTAACTCGCAACTTATTATTTATGTTCTTAACATGCTGGTTGGTCGTTTCTATTTCGGCCTTGCCAACAATCAATGCTGTGTTCTTACTTTTGAGTTGCGCAATAAAATCCGTACGCTCCTTTTGCATTCGTGCGTATAACAGGGCAACCACTACTATAACAATCAATGTTAAAATATTAAACAAGATCAAATTGTTTTTTATCGTTTGCAACCTACTGGTTATATAGCTGTTTGGGGTTTCTTGGATAATGGCCCAATCGTTGTCAGTGATTATTTCACTCACATCTTCATATCGGTTCATACCAATGTTTTTTTCAAAGCCGATATCCACATTTCGATAAACCCATAAACTACCCTTTTCAAGAAAAAAAGTATCCTTTTTAAAAATAAGGTTTGTTAATTTGAGCTTATTATATATTAGGGAGTCAATTTTGTTCATTTCGGTCAAATGAGGCGAGGTGTTCTCTGAAAGATTAGTGGTGATTACATTTTGGTTTTTGTCTATCAGATAAAAATTCTCGTCCACCAAACTGGTTTTCATTAGTTTTAAACGTTCATCCATGTTAAAATTGATAACGGCCAAACCGATTTGATCCCCATTGACATCAAATACCGGGGTTACACCTCGTATAACCGGTTTATTAGGGTTTTCAATTATCCCATACTCCCTATTCAGTTCAATGGGTGATACATATACCTGTCCTTTTTTTAGTGATAGTCCTTTTTGAAAATACCCGCGATCTATTTTGTTCTGAAGATCGGTTTGTTGTACCATGGAGTCCTTAGCTATTTTCTCAAATCTGATTATTTCCTTGCCATGCAAGTCAATAATTCTAAATTGGTCATAACTTTTATAGACTTGGACGGTTTTGATGTAGTCTTTAATAAATGTGGAATCTATTTGAAACTTTTGCGAAAAAGCGGTTGGAAAAGAATAATTCGACCAAAACTTGGTAGTCTCCACAAGATATCGGGTCTGTTCTACAAGGTGATAGCTCTTTTTACTGATATCCCGTTGCTCTATTTCCGCTAAGTTTTGTATCAAACTTTGTCTTTGCTGATAGGACCAAATAAGAGAGAAAATTAATAAGGGTATGTATAATATAAAGATGACCTTCAAAAATTTCTTCCGCATATAAATGGTATTTATAAAATGCTCAATATATTTTGTAGGGGAAATCGTTATGTAATTTACAATATTTCTTCATCTTCACCTATTTTCCGGTACTGCTTTATTAGACTATTTTATACTATATTTTTATTGTTCGCCCTTGTTTTTAGTATTCTAACGACTTGTATGCAAAATGAAGCTCATTATTTATTGTTAGCCTACGTAAACATGGTTTATAATAAAAAGCGTGACCACTGGACTAAAACTGGTCTTGATCCTTATAACGGGATGATTGTGTTTACCTCAGTGTAAAAAATATTTTAAAATGTATGGTTATTTATAGGAAGGAACTGACAAAAAGAATAAACATGAGACTTTTGTCGATTATGGTGAAACCTTTAAGGTTAAAGGAAAAAACATGCTGAAAACCGATAGTAATACGGCTAGCAAGCTAAAATTAACGATGTACTGCTCGGTGGACGGTAGCAAAAATGATTATGGACTTTGAATATTAGATTACGATGCTCAGATGCAAGAAGCGTAGAAAGCACGGTGCCATCCTTATTAAATGGTGGTTGGTATTATTCTAATTAGATGTGGTAGTTTTAAGGCCGTTTGATGATTCTACAAGGCAGACAATGCGTGGAATCACCATTGGTTTAGGGAAAAAAATATGGCCCTTACTGGAAGGGCCATTTGAATTGTTGTATTGTAAATAAATCTCCAATCATTAAATACGGAACTTCACGCCGCCTGCAATTACCAATTGACCGCCATCAATGATTACATATTTCAACTCAGCGAATGGAGTTATGCTACCTCCGGTATTAAAGTTGGCACCTCCACCAAGATTAAGACCAAAACGGCCGTCGCTAGAAGAATAGTCATCTAGAAAACCACCAAAAGCACTGTCGTCATAATCTACTTTAACGCTGGAATAGTTTAAACCGGCTATACCGTAAACATCTACATTTCCATCCGTTATAAAGTAATAGTTGGCGTTGGCATTTACTTCAAACCAATTAATGCTAATACCAGCTTCGTCCTTTGGAAAATAATAGATCAAGGAAGGTGCAATGGTCAAATTTTCTGCGATAGGAAACTCCGCGTTTGCTCCTATACCAATACTTTCAATTTCGGTACCGTAGGCCAATAAACCTCCTAATCTGGTTTCTGACTGAGCATTTGCGGTGAAAGAAAAGGTTAGGCATAAAAATGCCGTTGCAATAATGAGATTGATTGTTTTCATAATCTAATTTTACGTGTTAATGGTTAATATTTAAATTTTTGCGGGGGAGGGGTATAATGAAATTCAATTAATAATCAAAATAGGACTATCATCCTCGTCACTATTTTCTTCATTATTGTAATTCAAAATGTCAGTTAATGAATTTTAGTGCAATTATAATAAAACTTGCTTGATATACAAAGGAAACATTTTTAAGTTATAGACTTAATTAGTTTAAAATTATATTCCAAATTAAAAAAGGTCTGGAGGTCTACTATTCCAACAGGAACCTTCACTTTTTTGGAGTGCCCGATACGCTTGTTGGCACTGAACGAACGTTGGTTCTTTGCATAATATGGATGGTTCTCGATTCCCTTCTAGCTAACGCGTATCTGGAGTTCCTTCAAAAAAAACCTTGAGCTTCTTTTTCCATTTGAACTGCTTCAGGAAATCGTCGCTGAATAAGTCTACATTCTTCATAATGTGCAAATATTTAAAATTAGACGAAAAATAGCGGGAGCATGCCCCCGCTATTTTCTATTTACACACTTTATAAGATAGTCTTATACTATCCTAAGATCCAAAGCGCTATTCAATCACAAACGTAAGTGTCAATTTCTTTTTCTGCATCATCTATGGCTTGATTAATTTCGGCTTGATTTACTGTAGGGACACAATCGGCAATATCCCGTAATGCTTCCAAGTAATCATACGCTGTTGATTCAACAGCGGCACAATTTGATGGCGTAGGGTCTTGACTGTAAGCACTTAACGCACTATAATAGGCGTTGAATTCGTTTTCAATCCATTCGTTCCATGTTCCTTCTTGGCAATTAACGCCCGATATGTCATTTTCCGAGTCGTCGCTGCTACAGCTTATCGTGATTAAAAATGCTATTGCCATACAACTGATTTGATAAAATTTCTTACTTGTTAGCTTGCAAATAGTTATATTCATTTATGTTTTTTTAAGATTGTTTTACTTCTGTGATTTTTTTATCTGAATCAATACTATATAAAAAAAGGGGGTACTATTGGTAGAAACTCTCCTGTATTTAGTTGTTTACGGGTCTCGTTATGTTTTAACCCCTCCTTCTTTTTAAAATGGGCCTTGAACGCTGAAGTCAAACTTAGAGACATTGACTTACTTGAGTGCTTGCTCCAAAGCCACATAGATTAAGTACTTGTTATATTTTTTTGATTCTTTTGTTGTTATATCCTAAACTTCACGCCGCCTGCAATGACCAATTGACCGCCATCAATGATTACATATTTCAACTCAGCGAAGGGAGTTATGCTACCTCCTGTATTAAAATTGGCACCTCCACCAAGGTTAAGGCCAAAACGGCCGTCACTAGCAGAATAATCATCTAGGAAACCACCAAATTCACTACCATCATAATCTACTTTAACGCTGGAATAGTTTAAACCGGCTATACCGTAAACATCTACATTGCCATCCGTTATAAAGTAATAGTTGGCGTTGGCATTCACTTCAAACCAATTAATGCTCACACCAGCTTCATCTTTTGGGAAATAATAGATCAGCGCAGGTGAAATGGTAAATTTTTCTGCGATGGGAAACTCTGCGTTGGCTCCTATACCAATGCTTTCAATTTCGGTACCGTAGGCCAATAAACCACCTAATCTGGTTTCTGACTGGGCATTTGCGGTGAAAGAAAAGGTTAGGCATAAAAATGCCGTTGCAATAAATAGATTGATTGTTTTCATAATCTAATTTTACGTGTTAATAGTTAATGTTTAAATTTTTGCGGGGGAGGGATATTATGGTAATCACTTATTGATCATATAGGACTTTCATATTCGTCACTAAATGCTTCATTTTTGTAACCTGAAATGTCAGTTAAATGATCATTGATGCAATTATAATAAAACTTTTTTGGACTACAATGGAAGCACTTTTAAGTTGTAGACTTGATTTTTTTAAAACTAAATGCCATACTAAAAAAAGTCTGGTGGTCTACTATCCCAACAGTAGGCGTCGCAATATGGTAAAGCATAAAAACCGCTATTGATAAGGTTTGATATACATGCCAGTTATAGCGATTTCATTGTAATTCTCTTTTTGTACCCTACCACGCTGTGCCGTACAAATGAGTTATACCGTGCCTGTATTCAAGCAATAATTGGTGCGGCCTGTATGTAGTGCACAACCGTTGAAAAAGTAAATAAAAAAAGAACTGAAAAATAGACTATAGCCAGACCGGTGCTCACAATGCTATCATTTAAAAAATTTCTTCAACCCTTTGATTGTCAAATGCGTCCCAAACAGTTTTTGTTCCACAGGTTGACTCTAGATCCTTACCGAAAATCTGTTCTTTAATCTCAAGACCTATTAATGAACTCTTTTTATTTCTTGTAATTTTTAAGCCTTGCAACTGTTGAGCAAAATCCTAACCGTTTTGCAAATTGTACAGCTTACTCTACTTCGTTGGGTTCTTTATTTTTTGATTTTATTATTGGTTATGAGGATCAACCACACGGCAATATGTATTGAATTCACTTTCGACTTAATGATTCCATATTCCAGTTTAGAAATTATGCAGAGGGACATGGCAAGAAAGAGAATTCACCTCCCATCATGGCAATTAAGTTTTCCACCCCGTCCATTCCGTTGATGGCCTTCTGTGCTTTTCCTCCCATTTTTCCGGCAAAAGTCAAGATAATACTTTTATAGACGTTACAAGCCAGCTCCTTTAGAGCCATGTCCACTTGTCCTTCCAATTTGTCAGCGTTCATTAATATGATGGCTTCTGAGGCAAAGGCATATAATTTCACCAAGGTCAAACTGTACAGAGCTACAATTGGGGCAGCCGATGTTGCGGCACCTGGAATCATCATCATAAGTTGGATTCCTCCCAGTACTTTTTGATATTCTTTGATCACGTTATCCAAGGCTTTTAATTGTTGCCATGTAGAGTAACTTCCCCCTCCGCTGCCATCTGGCAATATTCCACGAAGTTCTCCAGTGTATGGATCCACCTCATAGTAGGATGTAACCTCCATTTCCTTGTCAAAAAAAGATAATTTGTTGTCTTTGAATATTCGGCGAGCAAAGACCTTATCCTTTTCTTTTAAAATACCGTATTGATAATCAGGATCTTTACGGATATTGTACAAACAAACTAAGTTTTGTCCTTGCAATTGTTTTACGGCACTGTTGTCAAATTGTGCTTCTTCCAAAAAGGCAAATTGTGCTGTTTTTTTAATGGTTTCGTATGCGTTATCCCATTTTGTACCGGTCTTGCTTATACTGGTATATTTAGCAGTAGGCAAATAATCGAACGAAACACTTGTTTTGTCTTGGTAGTAGCCCGGTTTCATTTTTAACAAACAGGAACGGAATTGGGTGGGATAGGTCGCCGATTGCTCCGTTACTGGGTTGGCCAACGGTTGCATCATGGTAAGCAATAGGGGAGGGTAGCCCAGTGTACCCTTTTCAAGGGCTTTTACTGCACTCTTCGTATCGTTTTGTTGATACGCCGTATGCCACTCTTCATTGCTGAGCAAGGATTTTAGATACTCTGTTAGCCTAACGGATAGCGTAGGGGCTTCCCGCTCATAAGCCAGCATTCCTCCACCCAGCATCATTTCATGTACGTCGTTAATATATTTTCGGCTGGGAGTAAAACGGTTATTGTCCAGATAATAGTCCCAACCTGCCAACGTACGTTTGATCCTGGTGCTCCTCCAGCTTATTTCCAAATACAAACCTATAATCCGCTCACCCAAATACATCTCATTGGGTTTGGGGAATCGTAGGGTTGTTTCGTCGGATAGGTCTTTTTCTCTAATGGAAACACTTATATGATGTTCTTTTTCTTCTTCAAAGGAATGATAGGTGAACACATAAGGAGGAAAAGACTTCTGCTCTATGATTTTTAGAATTTCTTCCTTTGTTTTTTCCTGATCTTCGGCAGCAATCTCATGGAATTCTATATGCTCCCGAAGTCGTTTATAAAAGGAGTCTTTATTGTACACATTGAGTAAAATAGCTTCAGGGCCATTTTTGTACACATCTGTATATTCGGTATTGAATTTATCATCATTATGGCCATCGGTCGCATAAAGTATCAAGTCGGCGTCACTTTGTTTTGCTTTTAAAAGTGAGGTGTAGATATTGGAAGTGGTTGCCCTGCTTCTAACTTTAGCATTTGGATACATTTCCTTTATCATTTCTTCAAGTGATGCAGCAAATTCTTTTGCTCCTTTTCCCCTGTAATTCACTGGCATGCTCAAAGAGGTATCATAAAGCAATATAATTTTAGGAGAACGTACATTTTGTTCCATCCAACCGGTAATGTTCTTGCCATTATCGGTGATATTGAAATTGGAGGCTGACAATCCTTCCACAACGTCACCTGATTCGTCCTTTGGAAATAGCTCAAGTTTTATTTTTGGAAAAGTCATGGGACTTGCTTTGATTTCCAAGGTGTTTACATTTGTAACATCTCCAGGATTTACGTTTTTATCCTGAACAACAATACCTTGCATAATTTCTTTTCCATCCAAGGTAATCGGCTCGCCCACAAGGGAGCGTTCCTCCATAAAGGAAAGTTCCTTATCAAATTTCTGATAGGCAAAACACGGGGTGAATAAGCTGATATCGGAAACCGACTTCGTGGCTTGGTGGGTGAAATCCATATTCTTCATAAACAGAATCTGCATTGTGCTTCCGATCAAATCACTTAATTTCCATGTTCCGGAAAGAAGTTCTTTTTCTTCCAAATGCTCAACAGCAGTTCTATAGGTCAATGAAATTTTGATATCTTCATCGCGTGCTTCGGAATATTTGGGGGCGGCTTTATACTTTTTATCCTTATTGCTTGGGTGGAATTGGCCAACAGCCACTTCTGTATCAAAAACGTGAGCAAAATGTTCCGTCCCATCCTGAATGTATACTACTGAAGGTACCTGTTTTTGATGAAAGCGAAAGTATGTTGGTGATACTCTTGAAATATTCTGCTCTGTAACCTGCGCCATTAGATTATCTGCCAGACCTATACATTTTTCTTCCAGTTCCGGTACCTCACGGACATCCCCATTGTTATCATTGGCACCCAATAATTTTTTCCATTTTCTGAGTTGTTTATTACTGATGGGTGGTGCAAATTCCATTTGATTGGGACGAAAAACGATGTCTTTTGCCTCTTCTTCGGTAATTTCTGTTTCTTCTAAGACCACTTTTGCCTCAAAACCTGCTTCCGTGAGCATATCCTTAAGGATCTCGGCCTTTTCACGTGGTGTGGCCAACCCACAGCGTAGAGCAACATCGGTCCCATAAATTGATAAATTGTTGGATCGATGTAGAAAATGTCTGGTCTCAGGAATCATCTGTAAATTGTCCCGTACAAATTCAACCATGGCCTCTGGATTTTTGGCAGCGACCAATGTTTTTCTTCTACCGGGCAGGTGATCGGGACTTTGCTCCAATGCAGAGATCATTTCTTTCCATACATCAAATGGTACTGCGAGGTCTTTGTTGTCACATGCCGAAAATAACAATGGAGAAAAGTAAAGTCCTGCGGAACCATGTCCCATCAATTCTATAAATTCCCTTCGGTTTAATTTAATATCCATTAGTCTGTGATTTCAAAAACTTTCAACAGCCCCTTTTCTTTTGTATTGGGCACCTCAGAAATAAATACATACTTGCCCGGCTCTAAGTCCACGGTAAAATAGCCGGTACTCCCCGCGGGCATATCATTTACACCTCCAAGAAATGTTACGCCATTGGGAACAGGAGTGATCAATCCTTCGGGGTGTGACCAATCCATCCATTTTTCCAAGTCCTCGATATTGGCTTGGGTGTCCAATTGTGCGATATTGATGTCGTGCCAAAGAAAATTTTCATGTGGTTTTTGGTCTTTCACAAAGACAGAAAAGGTGTGCTTACCTTTGGTAATGGGTTCATCCCAACTGATACCTTCTTCACCTGAAAGAATTATATTGACACTGGCTTTAGGTGGTTCGTTCCCACTATTTCTGTTTGTTACAATGAGTGGCTTGGCCATACCCATAAGGGTATGAAATTTACCATTTGGCATTTTTACGTAACACTCCATTACATAATAACCAGGGTCTAAATGCAATGCACTTACAGCGGTAAGTTTTGGTGAGATGAGACCTGAACCACCACTGAAAACAATATCAGAATACCAAACAGGGAGTTTGCCAAAAGCTTCAAAACCCTCTTCGGATTTTCCGATGTTGATTAGATTCATTCCTTCTTCAAAAACTGGAGTCACCTCGGTAAGCGTGTTTTTAATGGTTTTACCCTCAGGATACTTGTCCAATAGAAAAAAATGAGCCTCGTTTGACAGGTTATCATAGATAAAAGTGTTCCAACCTGAAGAAATGGTGTCCACCGATTGAAATTCCATGCTACGGGTAGTTATCCTAATTGCATTCTCGGTCACGGCCATTGGGCGTGGCGTTGCTGGAGCTTCTTCAATCGTATTGGTTTGCTTGTTCTTCCCTTTACAATTTGTTATAGCGCATGCCAGAAACAATAGGCACATTGTTTTAAATACTGTTTTCATATGGCTTAACTTATACCCTATATGAACCACATTCTTTCGGGTTGTTACTATTTGTTTTTTATAATTGGGATCAATTACATGATTCGTTGGCCACCTCAACTTCTGCTTCATCTATGGCCTGCTCAATAGCGGCTTTGTTGGCCGTTGGAACGCAATCAACTATATCGCGAAGTCCTTCCAGATAATCATTGGCTGCCGATTTAACGGTCGCACAATTTAAGTTCGAAGGGTCTGCTGCGTATGCATTTACGGCATTATAATAGTTGTTGAGTTCGTTTGCGACCCATTCGGTCCATGTACCTGCTTGGCAATTAAGGCCCGATATGTCATCTTCCGAGTCATCGCTGCTACAGCTTATGGTGATTAAAAATGTAATTGCCAAACAACAGGTTTTAAATAGTTGCTTGCTTGTTGTTCTGTAAATAATTAGATTCATTTTTAGATTTATTTTGTTATACTTCCTTGATTATTTTTGATTAGAACCAATCCAATAAAAAAGAAGGGGAATCTACTAGTAGAAAATCTCCCATATTCAATTGCTAATAGGGCTCTCTACGTTTAACCCCTCCTTCTTTTTAAAATGGGCCTTGAACGCTGAAATCAAACTTGGAGACATTGACTTACTTGGATGCTCGGTCCAAAGCCACTTAGATTAAGTACTTGTTCTATTTTTTTATATTCTAAACTTAACTCCACCGGCAATCACCAATTGACCACCATCAATGATTACATATTTTAATTCGGCGAACGGGGTTATGCTGCCTCCGGTATTAAAATTGGCACCTGCGCCCAGATTAAGACCAAAACGCCCGTCGCTTGCAGAATAATCATCAAGGAAACCACCAAAAGCACTGTCGTCATAATCCACTTTAACACTGGAATAGTTTAAACCAGCTATACCGTAAACATCTACATTGCCATCAGTTAAAAAATAGTAATTGGCATTGGCATTCACTTCAAACCAATTAATGCTCACACCAGCTTCGTCTTTTGGAAAATAATAGATCAGTGCAGGTGAAATGGTCAATTTCTCAGCAATTGGAAATTCTGCATTGGCTCCAATTCCAATGCTTTCAATTTCGGTACCGTATGCAAGAAGTGCACCGAGTTTGGTTTCTGACTGGGCATTTGCGGTAAAAGAAAAGGTTAGACATAGCAATGCCGTTGCAATAATGAGGTTGATTGTTTTCATTTTTTATAGTATTTAATAGTTATTATTATTGTTTGGCCAAGCGTTCCAAATCCAATTCTGTAAGAATCTGTTGTAATTCGTCATGCGCGACCTCATTGGTTTTGATATCCACGGCAAACCTATCGCCATAAAACAGAGATAAGTTGTATGTATCATCTTTCAAATCGGATTCCTTTACTTTAAGTCCATTGATGGTTTTGGTCTTGGTAGTTCCCCAAGAGCCCTTTTCATCATAATTGATTTTACTTGACATACGGTATGGCCCTACACCACTGGCCCCTTTTTCTCCTGCACCGTCTATGACCATGACGCGTATACTTTTGTTTCCTATTTTATAAGTAGCACCACAGGATCCAAGTCCAGGCATAAAGTTTATTTGAGAAGAATTAATGGGCAAATCGAGTAATGTTTTTGGCATCCATGATTCCCATTCATCCTTAGTGAGATGTTCTTTTTCCCGCAACAGCTGGATGTTATCCTTCATTTCAGAGGCTTCTTTTACTGCAGTTTTGGCGTTTTTTACCAGATTGGATGTTTCCTTACTACTGGGATCTTTATCCTTATTGTTGCATGAAATCAGCGGTATTCCTAAAATGAAAATAGATAAGAAGAAATGCCGGAAATATGGTTTTGTAGTGTTCATTGTTGAATTTTTAGGCTGGGTTTACTTATAATACTGCCATTTTTCTATCATCTGTCTTTGTGTTTGTAAAATGGATTAATGCAACCAATCCTCAGTTTAATACCCTGTACAAGGTTTGAGTACATCCATTTCTTTACTAATAGCCATCCCTTCTTTCATAAGAGAAAGTGGATGGAAATATTTTTGTAAATATTCATGAATTTTAAAGTATTCTATCGACGGGTCATCTTTATAATATGGGTCTACAAGAAAGGTATCGTCTATATAAAACTTTATCATCGTTTTTTCAAAATCTGTTGGATCCTCTTTATTAATTATCAATGCAAAATCTTTTTTTATTTGCTTAAACAAGGTTAAGTCGGCATTTCTTGCAGTCCCTGATTTTATATTGTCTATTTCATTGAAAAGCTCCTCGGTACAGAACATAATTGATGTACTGGACATCATTGATGTCAATTGCATGCCATATAAATCATATTTTCTTTTGCAATCGCTAGTACCTTCTGTTTCTTCCTTAAGTGCTTCTAATTCCATAATGTATTTGGCCATTAGGTAAAGGCACTTGCTTGGTGGAGAATAACTATCAAGATTATTTGAAAACTCGCCCCATTTTTTGAACTTGTTAGTAAATGCCTCCTCAAATTTCTGTTGAGCTTCGGTATCTGCGGCTTTTTCAGCTTCATTCTGTGATTGGCCAAAGTAATCTTGTGCTTCGCCAATAATATCCCCAAGGTTAAAATCCTGAGCCTGGGACCCTGTACATAGAAACATTAAAAACAGTGTAAATCCTAGTACCTTTTTCATGTTGTTTTATTTAGTGTTCTAAGAATCTCAAAACCCGCCCATCGTGGCGTATTCCTCCTTTACTATGGACATGTTTTTTTCTATCAGTTCGGTGCATACCATGCTAAAGTTGTCCCGTTTCTTTTTGGCGGATTCGAACTGCATTTCCATAAACATGGTGTTTTCACCAATGGGCAGCACACTGCTGGGCAAGTTATCGGTGTTCGCCATACCGCCCAGATAACCCACCGGTGCCTCATCGGTGATCCACATTTTGGACACCCCATCTTTGGTAGTAATCTGGTAGCCTTTGCAGTCGTATCCCAAAATGGTCTTATTGGCAATGGGTGTTATTTTGGCGTCGTCCATGGTATCTTTGCTCTTTTCCTCCATTTTTTTAATGGCCTTGTCGATGGCCTTATTTCCAGCAGGAATTTTCATGGCGGTCTTTTGCTTGCCATCGTCATTGAACATTACCATTGCTTTATTGCCCAAATCCATTACCGTAATGCTATTGGTGTGTTCATCGTTCAATGTGCTGCCAAAGTATCGCTGGTCAGGTTCAAACCAGTAGATCATCTCGACCTCATCCTTTTGGTTGACTATCTTCATGGTTGCGCGGTAGGAAAACTCATAAACATCGGGAACGTTATCCAATCCACTACCGCCCAGTAAACCGGCCATTTTTTTCTGCATGGCAGATTGTTGAGCTTTTTTCTGTGCTTGGGTCTGCTGTTGCTTTTCTAAGTTTTTTTCAGTTTCGCCAATATTCTTGGTGTTTCCTTTTTTGTTGCTCTTGCCTTGATCACCTTTGGTGATGGAATCAATGGCATTATCCGTCCCTTTTGACACCTCCCTATCGGTACGGTTCAAAATGGTTCGCTCTGCGGCATTTTCGGCCTTTTTGACCAATTTTTTAAAAAACTGTGCTTCTGCAGAAAATGATATTGCAAGGCTGCAAATCAATAATAGTTGAATCTTTCTTTTCATGACAATGCTTTTTTATGATTATATGCTTTACTTAATGTGCCCAAGGAATGTATGTTCCTTCCTTTATAGTTTCATGTTTCTTACCCTCTTTTTTTTTCGATCTCCAAGGTTTGTACAATCTTGTTTTTCAACAGAATGTTGAGTTGGTATTTCCCACTTTTTAGATGGTCTATGCTCATATATATTTTATCGGGTACCGTATCTTTTTTCATGGTAATAGAGAGGGATTATACCGGCTTAATTGAAACTTGATGTAAATATATTTGAAGGTGTAATGAGGTGTTACAACATATGTTTCGGATGATACCACATATGTTTTTTTATTGTGTTAACACCTTGTATTACTTGTATTTGTGCAGATACTCATTAGGTGTGCAACCTTCGGAATCTTTAAAACATTTGTTAAAATAGGATGGTGTGTTGAACCCAACTTGATAGGCGATTTCAGAAATTGTAGTGTCGGAACTGGACAATAGTTCCTTTGCCAAATTAATACGTTGCGTACGAACGAATTCGGTTGTGGACATGCCGGTAATGGCGTGTAGTTTTTTATGTAATTGTGACCGGCTCATAAGCATGAGCTTGGAGAATTTTTCACTGGTAAATTCTGGTGAGGTGATGTGGTGGTCCAGAACCTTTTGAAGCCTTTTTACAAACTCTCCTTCGGTTGAGGTGGGAACCAATCCGGGTTCTACTTTAAATGTTTTTGAATAATGTTTCTGGAGTTGTTTCCTGTTTTCCAAAAGGTTTTCCACCCTCAGTTTTAGAATTTTCGGTTTAAAGGGTTTAGTTACATAAGCGTCGGCTCCTGTTTTAAATCCTGTCAATTGATTTTCTTCGCCCGCTTTGGCAGTCAATAAAACCACTGGAATATGACTTGTAAGTTCATTGCTCTTAATGTCTCTACAGAGCTCTACACCATTTTTCAAGGGCATCATTATGTCGCTTATAATCAAATCCGGTAGTTTGTCCAGAGCTATGTCCCAACCTTCTTCTCCGTTGTTGGCGGTTAGGATGGTATATTGGTCATTGAATATGGAAACTAAGTAAGATTGGATGTCCTTATCGTCTTCTACAATAAGAATGGTGGTGTTTTTTTGATTTCCAAAATTTGTTGTCTCATCGGAAGAAGTATTGATTTTTTGTTTTGTGGCCCTACTTGAAACTGCAGTTTCAAGGGCTGGTGGAGATATGGGCAATGTAAGGGTAAACTGGATTTTATCTTCCCCGATATTATTGGCAATAATACTTCCGTTGGATAATGAAACGAGCTCTCGAACCAGTGCGAGTCCAACTCCGACACCTTCGGAACCTTCGTGATTTTGATGAAAACGCGTGAACAACTTGCTCAAATCATCAATTCCAATATCCTTGGTGTTATTTACAACGGAGAACACGAGACTTCCTTCATTTTTTTCAGCATTCACAAAAACCTCACTGTGCTCTGGGGCATATTTAACCGCATTGGATAAAAGGTTAGAAATGATTTTTTCCACAACATCTCTATCAAACCATGAATTGCTCAGGTCCTTAAAATCATATTTAATTTTAATTTTTTGCTCCTCTGCAAGATAGGAGAATGCTTCCACCAATTGTATTAATAGTCCCTTTAGGTCATCTTGTTCAACGTTGAGTTTTAATTGTCCCGAGTCTATCATGGAAAGGTCAAGCATTTGATCCACGAGTCCCATTAGCCTGTTGGCATTGTTTTTTATAAGTGTTAATTCATTTTGGTCCTTATCGGAGAGGCCCGTTCTGCGCAGTTGATTTTCGATAGGTCCGGAAATCAAAGTAAGTGGGGTTCTAATTTCATGGGAAATGTCGGTATAGAGCTTGGTTTTAAGCTCATCAATTTTTTGAAATCTATTTTTTTCAATTTCGACATAATAAAACTTATGGCCCAAACCCATAGAGAAGACGAGCAGCTCGAGAAAAACGCCCAATTGGGTAATATTAAAACTATAAAAACCAAAAACGTTGTTGGACTCCACACTTCCTGAAAACGCATTTTGAGATCCATAGTAAACTCCTACCATGGAAAACCCTATCAAAAAGATATTCCCCAATAAAATATAATACCGTAGTGGGGATTTGACAACGATAAAAGCCCTGATCACAGCATAGATACCATATACGTGCAATGGCAATAGCACAAGGTTCATATGGCTTTTTACAAAAGTAAAATCCTTACTTATCAAGATATACAGGAACATTAAAACACCGGCCAAATAGGTGAACCCCGCAAACCACTTAAGTTCTTTAGAGAAAGCTGGATTATAACTTTTTATTTCGGCAAATGAATTGACAAATGCAATAAAAACACCTGACAACAAAAACACCATCGGCGCCATAAAATAGTAAGTGGTATTATGGTCCTTGAAAAACAGCCCCAATTGGAGTTCTAGGTTGATTCTTAGAAAAAAATAGGAGGCAAAAATTAAAATATAGATGCCATACAAGAGATAGTCTTGTTTTCTTAACCTAAAATAGAGCAGGAGCATAAATACACCTATGGCAATAAAACACCCTTGAAAAGTAAACGTTGAAAACACAGCTATGGCCATATTGGTAAAGTGCCATGGTTGTTCTATTTCAAAGTCATAGGTTGCTGGCCGTTCTCCCCAAATACCGTCATAATTACTGGATAGAACTTGAAAAGTATAGCGGCCAGGAGACAAATTTGTATACCGTACCTCATTGTCATTTCCAGCAGGTACCCAATCATCGTCATAACCCATTAGCCTATACTTATATTGGTTTAGATTGGGTTGCGAAAACTGTAGGGAAGAATAGGTGAAGGTTATTGTGTTTTGTGTGTGCTTTAAGGGAACCTTATCGGCTATGTCACGGGTTGCATTGAACACCCTTATGTTGGTAATTACCGTTTTAGGCTTAGATGGATTGGTTTGTAACTGTTCTGGTCGAAACCAGTTGAGACCTTCCAGACCACCAAAATAGAGTGTTCCGTCATCAGCCCTAAAGTAAGCTCCCGTATTGAACTCATAAGATTGCAGACCATCGTAGTTCTCATAGTTTTCAATAATCGGCTGATTCTCTTTTAAGAAAAACTTGGTGATTCCCCGATTGGAACTTAACCACAAGTCTCCTTCTTTGTCTGGTAAAATGCCATAGATTACATTGTTCGGAAGCCCGTCCTCAGTGGTAAAATGCAAAACTTTTGTGCTTGTTGGGTCAAAAGATTTTAATCCATTGCCATTGGTTCCAATCCAAAGCTTCTTTTCGTCTTGGTACAGTGATTTGATTTTATCGGGAATCTCATCGATTTTTATTATTTCCCGGGTGTCTAGATTTAATAAAAAGAGACCATCTTGTTCTGTCCCGATCCAAAAACTACGGTCTTTAAAACGTTCTATGGTCCTTATATTGTTGGAGGTTAGTACAGAATTTCTTGTGTGATATTCAGCAACAACCCCTGTATGCTTATCAAAAAGAATTAATCCATTGTTTCGGGTACATAACCAAAGTTGATCGTTCGGAGCCTCATGAATTTTCCAAATGGTATGACCTGCAAGCGCTTCAACCGTTTGAATAGGTGTGTTTTGATTTAATTTTTGGAGCCCATGTTCTTGATGGCCTACCCACAAGACCTCGCCATCGTGGTATAACGACATTATTCTGTCACCTGCTAAATTTGATTCGCCAACTTGTTTGGTTAAAGATTTTTGAGTCTCTAAATTTATTTTTGTCAATCCTTTTCCAGAGGTTCCCAGCCAAAGATCATTATTGTCTACAGCAATGGCTCTGATAACATCTACATGGATATCATCAGGGACTATATTGTTGGTAAGACTATTAAACTTGTACAAATACTCATCATAATAACTTAAACCAGCTCCATCCGTGCCGAGCCATACGGTTCCAGAAAAATCTTGAAATAGAAATAAGATATCTTGATAATGAAGTGCATTGGGATTGTTCTTATTGGCAACAAAGTGCCTAATATCCTTATTGGAGAAATCAATGATGTATAATCCTTGACCATAAGTTGCAACCCATAACCGTTCATATTTATCTACCAAAAGATCTTGAATAACCAGATTTGAAGGAAATTCTTTTTTTTCGAAACCTTTGAATTGTTCAAAACGTTCAGATTGTCCTGATTTTATAAAAAGCCCTTTTTGATAACTCCCTACATAAATATCTTCTCTGTTCTTGGCAAATGAACTAAAGTTTGTGTTCGGTATATTAAGGACGGTGTCCAAGTTGTGTTTCCTTTCTTCCAGTTTATACACCCCTTCGGTACCCGCAATCCAAATGCGGTCCTCATGCTCTATTAGATCATATATATCCAAGGCGTTTGCTGTTTCGTCCAACACCTGGATTGTGTCTTGGTTTTCAGTTTTAATTTTAAACAGCCCTTGCCCATATGTACCAATAAAAATGTTCCGTTTTGTGTCCTCATAAACAAGACTGGCACTATCTATGGATTGAATCCTTTGAAATTTCTCTTGCGGCCTGTCATAGTACTTCAGTGTACCTGGGTTGGTGATGGCCCATAGTGTGTTTCTGGAGTCAATGAATACCTTGCCGAGTTTACTATAGGAAGGTCGGGTAACATCTTCGAATTGCTCTTTGTAAATGGTAAACTTCCTTCCATCGTATTTATTCAACCCATCCTGTGTGGCGAACCAAAGAAAGCCAGTGCTATCTTGGGCTATGCTGACAACACTATTTTGCGAAAGACCATCATTAACGGTAAGATTGTTAAAAGAAAATCGATTGTGTGCCTCTTTTGAAATTTGGGAAAAACCGAATATGCAATTCCCAAAAACAAAAATCAGAAGCAGTATTGCGTGAGGTTTTAAATAGGCGAATATTTTATGGCTACTGATTACTGGCAACAATCTTAATTTAATGTTTTGATCTTAGAATTTACAAGATAGCCCTTTTCTTGATTTTTATTTTGCATTTCCAACTTTCAATATCTTAACACTTTACGAGTGTAAAATGATTGCAGGTGATGAAGAGCCCACATTTTTTCAGTACGTAGTGTTCTTTAAAAAAGCAATATCATGTATAAATTTTGATAAATTCTAATAAGGCATATCACTTTTAGCATCAACCACATTTTTGTAAAAGACATTTTTTTCTATCATGGACCATTTCAAATTGACCAAGTATTTAGTAGATTTGGGATTCAACCAAACTATTCTACTGACCCATGAGCTTAAAGCAACGATCCTTTTATTTTCTATTTACTTTTTTATTGAGTTGTGCAACATTTGCACAGGATTTTGAATCCTTGCAATACCGTACCATAGGACCTTCCAGGGGTGGGCGTGTAACTACTGTGACAGGTACACCGATGCAGCCAGGAACCTTTTATTTTGGAGCTTCAGGAGCTGGTGTGTGGAAAACGGAGGACTACGGAACCACTTGGAACAACGTTTCTGATGGGTTTTTTAACACCCCATCGATTGGAGCTATAGAAATAGCGGCCAATGACCCCAATATCGTATATGTAGGTACAGGTTCCGATGGAATCCGAAGTAACATTATTGAAGGTAAGGGGATGTATAAATCCATTGATGCAGGAAAAACTTGGGAACATATCGGACTGGAAAATGCAGGCCAAATCGGCGCTGTTGAAATAGATCCTACAAATAACAATATAGTTTGGGTGGCAGCTATTGGAAACGCTTTTAAGCCCAATAGCCAACGTGGTATTTTTAAAACTGTTGATGGAGGAAAAACATGGGAAAAAGTATTGTATGTTTCCGATGAAACTGGATTTGCTGACTTAGAACTGTTACCGGGAAATCCAAATACAGTGTACGCGGCCGCTTGGAAGACACGTAGGACGCCATGGACCATTGATTCCGGTGGAAAAAATAGCGAGGGCGGTATCTATAAATCTATAAACGGAGGAAAAGACTGGGAAAAATTGGAAAACGGCTTGCCCAAGGGATTGATCGGTAAAATTGATTTGGCCGTTTCACAAGCAGATTCAAGAATTTTATATGCTGTGATCGAGGCTCCAGATAAAGACAGAGGACTTTATAAATCAGAAGATCAAGGTAAATCGTTTACCCATGTTTCGGATGATATAAGATTGGTGAACAGGCCATTTTATTATACCAATATTGAATTGGACCCTACCAATCCAGATATTGTTTTTTCCAATGCCAATCCATTAATAAAATCCACGGACGGGGGGGAAACATGGACACATATGAGTGTTCCCCATGTTGATAACCATGATATATGGCTTAATCCAAACAATCCAGATTTATTGATTCAGTGTAATGACGGGGGAGCCAATGTTTCCCATAACGGAGGAAAGACATGGTCCACCCAATATAACCAGCCAACTGCGGAAATCTATCAGGTTGCAGTGGACGATCAATATCCTTATTGGGTATATGGAGCACAGCAAGATAATACCACATTGGCTATTCCAAGTAGGGCGCCAAAGGCCACAACAACACCCAATGAAAGTATTATGATGAATGTTGGTGGCTGTGAGACAGGACCAGTAATCCCAATGCCGGGCAACCATTACATCGTATACAATAACTGTAAAGGCCGTTTTAGCGTTTATAGCAAAAAAACAGGGTTGAGCAGGGAATATTCCATAGGTGCATCCAACATCTATGGGCACAATCCAAAGGATTTAAAATATAGATTTCAGCGGGTGGCACCCATCCATGTTTCCCCATACAACCCAGAAGTGGTGTACATGGGGTCGCAATACCTGCACAGAACAAGTAACGGAGGTAAGAATTGGGATATTATTTCACCAGATCTAACCGCAAACGAGCCAGATAAACAAGTTATATCTGGAAATCCTATTACCCGTGATATTACGGGAGAGGAGTATTACAGCACGCTGTATTCCATTAGAGAATCCAAGATCAGTAACGGGTTGATTTGGACAGGATCAAACGATGGGGTTGTATCGATTACAAAGGATGGCGGAAAAACGTGGAAAAACGTAACGCCGAAAAAATTACCTAAAGGAGGTAGGGTGGAATCCATTGAACCATCACAGTTTGACCCCGCTAAGGCATATATTGCGGTGGATCGCCATTTACTGGGCGACACTACACCGTATTTTTACAAAACAGAGGATTATGGCGAAAGTTGGGTTTTGATCAGTGCTGAATCCAATGGAATCCCATCGGACTATACCGCCAGGGTACTTCGAGAAGATCCTGTTAGGGAAGGCCTTTTATATGCAGGCACCGAGTTTGGTATGTTTATCTCGTTTGATGATGGAAAAACTTGGAAGGAATTCCAACAAAACCTTCCAGTTACACCTATCACAGATATTATTTTGTTTCGAGGCGACTTGATTTTAAGCACTATGGGACGTGGGTTTTGGATATTGGATAAAGTAACAACGCTTCATGATCCGAATATTACCCAACTTAAGGATTCTCCTGTGTTGTTTAAGCCAGACAATACCTTTAGGTATAGAACTCCGCGACGGGGAGGAGGTTTTCCGGATTATCCTTCTGCAAGTGTACTTATAGATTATTATTTGCCATCAGATATAAAAGAGGGGGTTAGCCTTCAGATTATGGATGCGCAAGGCAAGGTGATCGCAACTATTGTAAGCGATTCTACAAAGTTGGAATCCACAACCGAAACAGTGGAGGACATGAACCTTAGCGCGACTTTTGTTTATACAGATGAAAAGCTAGAGACCAAACAGGGGTTGAATCGATTTGAGTGGAATATGCAACAAAAAGGAGCTTGGGCAAAAAATAAGAAAAGGAGATACCAAAATGGTCCAATGGTCTTACCTGGGAAATATACGGCAAAACTGATCGTAGGTAACCAGTCGTTCGAAAAACCTTTTGAAGTTCTTGTGGATCCCAGGCTTAAAGAAGATGGAGTTGTCATTTCCGATATGAGGGAACAACAGGAACTACAGTTTAAAGTAATCGATCTTTTGTCTGAAGCAAGAAAATTTCAGGATAAAGTTGAAAGCACAATAAATGACCTTAAAAAGAACAACGCTAGTGAAGCCGACTTAAAACCTTATAAGGAAGCCTTAAAACAACTCAAGAATGATGAAGGCGCATATCCGGAGGTAGTTATGGTAGCACAGATATCGTATTTATATTATATACTGAGCGGTGCCGATAAACAACTGGGTCAAGAAGAAAAAGATAGTTACCAAGAGCTGTTAACCGAATTTAACACACTTAAGCAAAAGGTTGGGCTTTAATATAATTATGAAGGCCGTCTGGATTAGAAATATTCTTCTGAAAAATATTCAGGGTGATGAAAATCAACATTCTAGACGGCCTTTTAGTATTATGGTTTATTCTAACTCTTCGCAGTAAAAACCATTTTTTTTTAATAGTGTAGAAATTGCAAGTGCACTAAGGTTTTGTGTTTCAATACGGAGAATATTATCACAATCCTCCAAATCAAAATTCCAACACCCATTTTTATTGACCAACTTGTTCAAAGAAGAGCGAAGTTTTTTAATCTCCTTCTTTCTCTTTACGGTTGTTTTAAATACGTGAACAGTTCTCATGCAGCGAATCAATCTCGGTTATAAAAAAAAGGAGGTTCAATGTCCAAAGCACGTAGGTAAACAAATCCTTGTCCACGATGATGGATTTCATTATCTATAAAATATAGAATGGAAGATTGAACGGTGCCTTCGTACTGTCCAAAAAGAGTAATGTGTTCTTGATAACGTTCCAAAGGGATTTGACGCCATAGCTTATTGATTTCTTCGGTGTCCCGGTCCCATTTCTCCAAAAACTGAGCCTTTGTGTGCCCGTAGTCCTTATTTTCATCAAAGTCCCCGTTAGCGCCAGAAACGATTTCGGTAAGTCCAGGAACGGCAATAGCCAAAAGCTCCTTTGTTATTTCGGAAAAAGGTCGCATACCTCCAATACTGTGATTAAAAAAATCGTTTTCTGGAAATGTCTCAATAACTTTTCGGGTAAGTTTTCTGTGCCCTTGGTAATGTTGCAGTAATTGTTCTGGGCTTATTACCTGTGTTGCTGTTGTTTGTTTTTTACTGGTGTTTTCCATGTGTTGTGAATTTTAGAATTATTGCTTCCGAAATCAAAATTAAGAGGGGGTGTGACAGCCCCATGTCAGTAGTAAAAAAAGCTATCCAAAAAAACCTTGTTGATAGACGGTTGTCACGTTACGTGAATAGTTTTGGCCGTGTAATGTGACAACAGTAAAGACATTGAAGGTTTGAAATAATTAAATATTTAAAATAAATATGAGCCAGAAAAGACCTCCCATCCTTGGATTGAAATCCTATCTTTGGGAGATAGCTCATGCAATTATGGGAATGGATACCGTAAAACGATTTGATAGGATAGTTGCTATTTTAATACAATTGCAGACCAAGCGAATTGTAAAAGCACAGGAACTCGCAGACCGGTTCGAAGTCAGTTTACGAACCATTTATAGGGATATCAGGACTTTGGAAGCATCGGGAGTGCCAATTATTAGCGAAGCAGGTGTGGGATATTCCATTATGGACGGTTATCGTTTGCCCCCGGTAATGTTTACCCGAGAAGAGGCGGGAAGTTTTGTGGCGGCTGAAAAGTTGATGCAAAAATTTACAGATAAATCGCTTGGGGCCTATTATGAATCTGCTATGTTTAAACTTAAATCGGTACTTCGTGGGAGTGAAAAGGATTGGGTGGAAGCTTTGGAATCGCAAGTGTCCATAACACCGGGGCAAGCTTTGTTTAATAATGAGGTGTCCAATGCACTAGAGATATTGTTCGAGAGTATTGCAGAACAGAAACAGGTCTTTTTACGGTATGAGTCGTTACGGGAAGAAATCCCATCGGAACGGAGAATAGAACCTGTAGGCCTCTTTCATGAAAATGGATTTTGGTACATTTTGGGATTTTGTCACTTACGAACGGATTACAGGCATTTCCGAACTGATAGGATTCATAAAATAACAAGAACCTCACTCGACTTTTTATTGAAACACGGAACCATTGATGAACATCGAAAGAAAAGAGAAGTTGTGAGCAAAACGAAGGTGAGGATATTGGTAAATAAATCCGTAGCCAAGTTTATCCAGGGCCAAAGCAAATATTATGGGCTCATTTCCGAGGAAGATAAAGGAAAAGATGTGGAAATGACATTCATGACCACCGACCTCGAGAACGGTTTTGCCCGTTGGTACCTTATGTTCGGGGATTATGCAAAGATTATGGAACCCGAGACATTAAAGAAAAGGGTGACAGAAATACTGACCAAAAGCCAAGAAATGCTATCTTCTTAAGTAAGAGTAAAATAGTGGAATGGATTTGTTTACCAACCAAATAGACCCAAATAAGAATTGGCTGCCCTACGGGGGAATAGTCAATTACTTTGGACCCATTATGGAGCCCACAGAAGCCAATGGATATTTCCAAAAACTTAGAGACACCATACCTTGGGAGCACGATACGGTACAAATGTTTGGAAAACGTATCATTACCAAGCGCAAAGTAGCATGGTATGGAGAAAAACCTTTTGAATATACCTATTCCAATATAACAAAAAAGGCACTCTTTTGGACACCAGAATTATTAAAATTGAAAAAACGTACTGAACAGTTAACCAAAGAAACCTTCAATTCATGCTTACTTAACTTTTATCACTCTGGAGAAGAAGGGATGTCTTGGCATAGCGATGACGAAAAAGAATTGGCGCAGAATGGAGCTATTGCTTCCCTTAGTTTTGGTGCAGAACGCAATTTTGTTTTTAAGCACAAAACTACCGATGCAAAAGTGAAGCTGGGATTAGATCACGGTAGTCTTTTAGTGATGAAAGGCGAGACCCAAACTTTTTGGCATCATCGTTTGCCCCCGACAAAAATGATTAAAACACCAAGAATCAACCTTACTTTTAGAACCATTGTGCAATATTGATAATAAGAACTTTTGGTGGTGATCTTAATACGTTCAATAATACTATTATCAAGTCAAATAGAGTTGGGACGTTTAACTTTTAATCAGATCTATACGAGGTACTTATTTAAACTGATTTTAAGTAATCGAGAAAAAACCGAAAACAATGTTAATTTTTTAAAAATGTTTAACGCAATCAATCTTAATGTTGATGAAAATCAATAAATTGAGAATGAATTAATCAACATATGGCAACATTTACACTAAACATCAACGGAAAAGAACAAGAGGTGGATGTAGACCCTTCTACACCAATCCTTTGGGTTTTAAGAGATCATTTAAACTTGGTTGGAACAAAATTTGGTTGCGGTATAGCGCAATGTGGAGCCTGTACCATTCATTTGGATGGCACGGCAACCAGGGCGTGTATGCTCACAGTTTCAACGGTAGGGGATTCCAAAATTACGACTATCGAAGGATTGTCGGAAAAAGGCGATCATCCAGTACAAAAAGCTTGGTTGGAAGAAGATGTGCCACAATGTGGGTACTGCCAAGCGGGTCAAATTATGACGGCTTCAGCGTTTTTGGATAAAAACCCAAACCCAACAGACGGAGAAATTGAAATGGCCATGAACGGTAACATCTGTCGTTGTGGTACCTATACCAGAATTAAAAAGGCCGTAAAACTTGCAGCTAAATCATAAACCCATAAAATCAGCATCATGACACTTGTAAAGACAAAAATAGGACGACGCTCCTTTATTCGAAATGCAGGATTGGCCAGTGGAGGACTTGTTATTGGGTTTAATTGGTTGGCTTCTTGTAAAATGACACCGGAACAGGTAAACAACCTGCCCAAAGAATGGTTTGAATTTAATGGGTTTCTAAAAGTAGGAGACAATGGGATGGTGACCATTATGTCGCCCAACCCAGAAATTGGTCAGAACGTTAAAACGGCTATGCCCATGATCGTCGCAGAAGAGCTCGATGTGGCTTGGAAAGATGTAATCGTGGAACAGGCACCGTTGAACACCGATATTTTCACAAGACAATTGGCCGGTGGTAGCCAATCCATCCGACAGGGGTGGGAAAGTTTACGAATGGCCGGAGCCACGGCAAAACACATGCTAAAAGAAGCTGCAGCACAAGCTTGGGGTGTTTCAGCAGATGAAATTACCGTAAAAGATGGAGTACTTACACACCAAGGAAGTGGAAACTCAGCAGGTTTTGGAGAAATGGCCTCAGCGGCATCCAGTATTGAAGTTCCGGAAGAAGTGCAGTTGAAGGATAATGGCGATTTTTCGATTATCGGTACTGATAAGAGAAATGTAGATGGCAAAAAAATTGTAACAGGTAAACCCTTATTTGGGTTGGATGTGTATAAAGAAGGCATGCTTACTGCAATGATCGTACATCCGCCAGCTTTTGGAATGAAATTTAAGAGCATGAATGCGGAATCGGTAAAATCTATGCCCGGTATAAAGGATGTTTTCCATTTTGAAGCCTACCCGGATGATGTTGAAAGACAATGGGCGGATGGTGGAGGAATCCCAGAATTGGTAGCCATTGTAGGCAATAGTACCTGGGAATGTATGCAAGCCAAAAAAGCACTGGATGTGGAATGGGAGGAAGCATCTAAGTTAGAAAGCTCCGCTTACCATGACGAGGCGTTGGCATCGTTATTGGAAAAGCCTCAGGAAGAACCGGCCAGAGAGGATGGGAATGTGGATGCGGCCTTTAAAAAAGCAACAAAAATTGTTGAAAGCATCTATTCTGCACCATATTTGGCCCACAATACCATGGAGCCAATGAACTTTTTTGCACATGTTACATCGGAAAAAGCAGAATTGCTCGGCCCTATTCAGACGCCAGAATTTTTGGAAAAAACCTTGGTTTCCAGATTAGGTTTGCCAGCAGAAAAAATAGATATAATGATGACCCGTATGGGTGGGGGATTTGGTCGGCGCTTATATGGAACCTTTGCCGTGGAAGCAGCCTCAATTTCCCAAAAAATGAATGCCCCCGTTAAATTGGTGTATTCCAGGGAAGATGATATGACACAAGGCACCTATCGACCTTCTTATAAAGTAAAGTTCAAAGCAGGCCTTGATGAAGATGGCAAACTAATTGCATGGCATGTGCGTGGAGCAGGTACCAACGATGACCTCATCTTTGAAAACCGTTTCCCAGCTGGTGCGGTGGACAACTATTTAGCAGAAAAGCATAGCTTGCAAAGTAATGTGACCACAGGAGCATGGAGAGCACCACGTTCTAATTTTATTGCAGGGGCAGAACAGGCATTTATGGATGAAGTTGCAGAAGCCGCAGGAAAAGATCCATTGGAATTCCGTTTGGAGCTCTTTGATAGGGCTATCAACAATCCTGTAGGTGACCCGGAAAAGAACGATTATGATCCACAACGTTATGCAGGGGTTTTAAAACTGGTTAAGGAAAAAGCCAATTGGGGCTCAGAAACAGGCAAGGCTAGAGGCGTTGCGGCGTACTATTGTCACAATTCCTATGTGGCTCAGGTACTGGAATTGGAAGATACTGATGATATGCCGAGAGTAGAAAACATTTGGTGTGCCGTGGACTGCGGTATAGTAGTTAATCCTTTAGCGGCTAAAAACCAAATAGAAGGGGGTATGATCGACGGTATAGGACATTCAACCTATAGTGCAATGACTTTTGAAGAGGGAAAACCACAACAATCGAATTTTGATAATTACCGTCTTATGCGCCATTCAGAGGCACCGAAGAATATTGAGGTGTTCTTTGTGGATAATGGTATTGATCCAACTGGTTTAGGGGAACCTTCTTTGCCTCCGGCCATAGGTGCATTGGCAAATGCATTGTATAAAGCAACAGGCAGGCGGCATTATAACCAGCCTTTCATTAATGAAAAACCACCATTGGTAGGTTAGGTTTTATAAATAATACTTAATTAAAAATTGGTCAGTAGATGTTTTCTACTGACCAATTTTTATAGAGGTACACTTTGAATATAGACTTCTTTTTTTATACCATGTGCGATGTTTGAATTTCTTATTCAATAAATACTGTTTTTTAAGACCATTTTATTACGTCAATATGAAATTTAAATGAAACCGAAAAGGTATCCACTTGATCAAGTGTATCGTTGAATTTTTCAGGCGAAATTTTTATTGAACAATGAACTTGTGTTTAGGGTATGGGAGGAACTTTTTTATTCAAGTACATCACATTACCTTTATATTTTTTAAACATGACATTGTTCACTTTTTAAGTAAGCCAAGAGAAAAAGAGAAACCCCAACTCTTGATGGAAAGTAGGACAAAGATTTAAAACAGAGATTTAATCCCGGTAGAGCTAGTGGATTTGTTCATAATGCGATTAATCAGTTAAATACATATTAGTTTGAACGATTTTAAAATATTGGGTAGCGAAGAATGGTGCCAGTTTGATGATTTAAGAATCCCCGCTATAAAGGCAAGAGTGGATTCTGGAGCAAAAACATCCTCTATTCAGGCCAGTAAGATAAAAATTTTTAATAAAGGACTGGAAGAGTGGGTGCGTTTTGAGGTAAGCCCAATTCAAGATAATAGGAGTATATCTATCTTGTGTCAAGCCAAGTTGATCGATATACGTAGTGTGAAAAGTTCGCAAGGAATTGCGGAAGAACGCCCCGTAATTAAAACTCCGGTCAACATCGCGGGCAATGTTTTTGAAATTGAGCTCACTTTGGCCAATAGGGATGCCATGGAGTACCGCATGCTACTTGGGCGAGAGGCTATCAATGAAAGATATTTGGTGGATCCTTCCCAAAGTTTTGTACAAGGAGATATCTCCAATGAGGAACTTGAACAAAAATATCAGCCTTTTACAACAGAGAAAACAGGACTCCGATTAGGGCTGTTGGCTAGTAATCCAAATTTGTACAGCAACAAAAGAATTATTGAGGCGGGGGAAATGCGTGGTCACAAAGTAGTATTTTTAAATGTGGAGCATGTTTACATGAAATTGGATGCGGCTACCCCAGAAATAAGATATAGAGGTGGTAACATTTTGGATAAGTTCGATGCCGTAATCCCAAGAATAAAACCTGCGGTAACTTTTTATGGTTGTGCTTTGTTACGACAGTTTGATACTTTGGGAGTATACTGTTTAAACTCCGCAGATTCCATAGGTAGGTCCAGAGATAAGCTTTTTGCATCCCAACTGTTCTCCAAAAATGATATTCACATCCCTACCACCGGATTTGCCAAATCCCCTATGGATACGAAAGATCTCATTCGTATGGTCAGCGGAGCCCCATTGATCATTAAATTACTTGAGAGTACCCAAGGTAAAGGCGTGGTTTTGGCCGAAACCAACAAAGCTGCCGAGAGTGTGATCAATGCCTTTAAAAGTGTGCAGACCAATATATTGGTTCAAGAGTTTATTAAAGAAGCCAATGGGCATGATATTCGTTGTTTTGTAGTAAATGGAAAAGTAGTTGCATCAATGCAGCGAACTGCGCAAAAAGGTGAATTTAGGGCAAATATCCATCAAGGAGGGGCGGCGTCAAAGGTGAAAATAACCCCAGAGGAGCGAAAGCTTGCTATAAAATCAGCAAAAGTATTCAATTTGGATGTGGCCGGGGTTGACCTGATTCGTTCAAACAAGGGACCATTGCTTTTGGAGGTAAATTCTTCGCCAGGACTTCAAGGGATAGAAAATACTACAGGAAAAGACATTGCCAATGTAATGATCGAAACCATTGAAAAAAAATTGAAATACCAGCAATAGACCTCTTTTTTTGATTAATTATTTGGTAATCAACAAATTGAAATTTTCACATATATTTTCCTACACAAAGGTCTAAAAATCTAAATATAAATTGAAAATGGGCATTCGTTAACGCAAAAGCTCCATTGGTTAATTGTACCTCAAAAGATTCTCGGAACCATAGTATGTTTGTATCAGTTAACAATAAGCTTTCGGCTTTAGTTAAAAACCTTTGATAGGATGGGGTGATTATAGGGTACTTAGTGTTCTTTACCTAATGTCTTATTATTAATAAGGTTTACGTTGCTCCAAGGGGTTTTTTGAGGTTGAGCCCCTTGGTTGTAACGGTTTTCAAGATCAAATATATGTTCCCGTAAATTTGACCTACTTTTTCGGAAAAGAGCCGTTTTATACGGCTCTTTTTTATTTACACCTGATTTATTTTTTCCATCGTCCACAATTGTTGACAAGTTTTGCTTAAACGCAATATTGCGATGAAGTAAGGTTTTAAACAAAAAACCTACTTTTGTAATATAACAATAGAGGAAGTTTTTTTATGTCAGAACAAGTGGAAAGAATCAAAACATTGATTATTGGATCAGGGCCAGCAGGATATACTGCGGCCATCTATGCCTCCAGAGCAGATTTAAAACCAGTTTTATATACAGGTATGGAGCCTGGAGGACAATTGACCACAACGACCGAAGTGGACAATTTTCCAGGATACCCAGAGGGAATTGATGGTCCAACTATGATGATGCAATTACAACAACAAGCTGAAAGGTTTGGTACAGAAGTACGAATTGGTATGGTAACCGCTGTCGAGTTTAGTAATGAGGTAGGAGGGATACATAAAATAACGGTCGATGATGCTACGCAATTGGAAGCAGAAACCGTGATTATATCCACCGGAGCTTCTGCGAAGTATTTGAACTTACCCAGTGAGCAACGCTTGAGAGGTGGAGGAGTGTCTGCCTGTGCAGTTTGTGATGGGTTCTTTTATAAAGGTCAGGATGTCGCCATTGTTGGAGCAGGGGATACTGCTGCTGAGGAAGCATCTTATTTGGCCAATATATGTAGTAAAGTAACTATGTTAGTGCGCAAAGATCACATGCGTGCATCCAAGGCAATGCAACATAGAGTAAACAGTATAGACAATATTGAAATCCGTTATAATAGCGAAGTGGACGAAGTCTTGGGAGAACAAGTTGTTGAAGGTATTAGAGTTGTAAACAACGAAACTGGAGAAAAAGAAGAAATTCCTGTTACTGGATTGTTCATTGCCATTGGCCATAAACCCAATACAGATGTATTTAAAGGACAATTGGAAATGGATGAAACGGGTTACCTTATTACCCAACTAGGATCTACAAAAACCAATAAACCAGGAGTGTTTGCAAGTGGAGATGCACAAGATAAAATTTATCGACAAGCAGTTACCGCAGCAGGTACAGGTTGTATGGCAGCCTTGGATGCAGAACGTTATTTGGCATCGGTTGAAAGCAAAGAACTGTTGGCATCATAGGAAACAACAGATGGAACACATAAAAAAAAGACACTGATACTGTATCAGTGTCTTTTTTATTAGTCATAACCCATTACTCCATCAATTCGCTCGTAATTTTCCGAAAAAGTCCTGTTACCATCAGAATCTACCGTAATCTGACTAAATGAATCTTCGTTGTGAATTAGCTCGAATGTGAAGCTTCGCATGGTGTCCAACGCTTTCATCATATTGTCGTCTCCGTATTCTATGATTTCAACCAGAGCGTTGTCGGTTACTTTGTATGTACCATAACCAAACCTCCCATTTGGATCGTCCGGAACATATCGAGTCCACATAATTTTTTCTTTGGAGTACATTTTAACCTGTCTGTAACCATCTGATTTTTTAATGGTGTCTATAACATTCTCTCCGTCATAGTTATAAAAGCTCTTAAGCTCCCAAGCACCTTCGATGCTCCAAACGGTTAAATTCTGTTCTGTAAAACTTCCTGTTAATAGGTAAACAAAGATGAGTGTGAAAAGTAAAACTGATTTTTTCATAATGCCCTACTTTATAAAGTACTGATTTATAATATCTTTAAGATAAGGATAATATTTATCAATTTCACATTTTAAACGATATAAAATGATTCAATCTCATATATTTAATGCGTTTATTGTGAAAACAATAATCTAACAAGTATTCTGATAGATAATATGTATAATTAAAATTGGATAAAAATCTATTGGAATAGCACATTTAAAGATTCTGCCAATCGTTGAACATCCTCTTTATTATGATAAGCGCTAAGCACTATACGACTTATCAAAGGCCCATTCTCATCGGGATAATTAAAGTTGGTAAAAACAAACCCATCTTTGTGCAAGGCTGTTGCCATTTCGATATCCTGAAATTCAAAAGTCGGATGTCCCTCCATGTGAGAGAAAAAAGAAGGGTTTTTCAATAAACTTATAAAATACCGGTGGTTATCTTCAAGCATTTGCAATCGTTCGATGTAGATTTCCCTGGCATCGAATAGCGTTGCCATAAATGCTGGTGATGTGGGGCTTGCTCCACCATAAAAAGGAGTTGAACGTAGTAGTTTGATATCGTGTGTGTTTCCAAAAACGGCTCCAGCTTGTATACCCAATGCCTTTCCCAAGGAACAACACATCATCAGTTTGGCAGGGTTAAGCTCTTTAAGCATATTATGGCATCCATTTCCATTTTGCCCAACTAGACCTATGCCATGCGAATCGTCACCAATTAAAATCATTTTATCCAGTGGAAGCTGCTTGAAAAAATCGAAGTTTGGATATTGTCGACCAGAAAAATCAATAGTATCAAAAAGTAGAACAGGCATTAATCGGTTGGTACTAATTTCTTCGGATACCATATGCCCCAGTTCATCATAACTTGAGGTTACAACTACTCCATTTGCACAAAGTGCCGCATGGGCATTCGGTGTTGCAATGACAGTATGTCCTTTTGTTATAAAGGATTGTACTACTAACTGGGCGGCTAAATAACCAGAAGACATGGTAAGGCAGCTTTCACTGCCTACCCAATCTGCCAAGTAGCTTTCAGTTTTATCGTAAATATCCAAAGAGACATTGGATTTTCGGGATGCACCGTAGTGCATACCATATTTTGATATATTTTGAACATACAAATCCTTGAATGGTTGGTAGTTTTGGAGGCCCAGATAAGCAGTGCCGCCAAAATATAAGTAAGTTTTACCATCAATGATAATTTGTCTATCCGGTATATGATGCAGTGAATGGGCCATTACAATAATTGTATGCCGCTACCGGGCAACTCTGGGAAAATCACTTTGCCACCTTCCAAAATACTCACTCCTGTTGCAATGTCCCCTTTCAAAAGCATGGCTCCGTCCATGTCCACATAATCAAGCTGGGGCAAAAGTTGGGCAATGGCAGAAATTCCCACGGTGGATTCGGTCATACAACCGACCATGAGCTGTAGTCCCAGCTCCCTGCCTTTTTTGATCATGCGTCTGGCTGGTGTCAAACCACCACATTTGGTCAGTTTAATATTAATGCCATCAAAATAGGGACCACATTGTTCCACATCACTTTCTACAATACAGCTTTCATCCGCGATAACGGGTAGCACGGATTTTTCTTTGACCATTTTCATTCCCTCCCAATCATCAGCTTTCAAGGGTTGTTCCAGAAATTCTACCCCCAGTTCTTTTAATAAAGGTGCATTTTTGATGGTTTCTTCGGCTGTCCAAGCCGTGTTGGCATCAATTCTGAAAACACTGTCCGTATGTTTCCTGAGTTCGCGAACTATGGCTACATCATCGGAGGTGCCCAATTTGATTTTGTACAGGGGCCAAGGTTTTTCTTGGAGTTTGGCCACCATTTTTTCTATGGAATCAATACCAATGGTATAATTGGTTATAGTGTATTGGTCCGTATTGGTACCCCAGATTTCGTAAAGAGGTTTTGCTTTTAGTTTACCGTATAGATCATTTGCCGCCAAATCCAAAGCGCACAACGTAAATTTATGGAGTCCAAGAGACTCTAAATGCTCATAAAAGTTTTCGGCTGTGTCAAAATCGTAACGTTCAATTTGGTCTCTGACAGCTTCTATTTCCGCCATCATCCCTTCAACGGTGATGTTGTAATAAGGATTGGAAGTGGCTTCACCATATCCTGTTTTTCCGTTAAGTGTTAGGCAAACAATCAAGGTGTCCTGCTCGTCTCGGGACTCCCTTGAAATGCTAAAGGTATGGGCTAACTGCAGTGTGTATTTTCTAAGCGTTATCTGCATGGGTATAATTATGATTGAGTAACGCTAAGATAGGATTTCATGTAAACATAATACAAATAAAGGCCCACTGAAAAATCAGCAGGCCAATGCATATTTAAAAGGGAATTGGATCAATATTGGATGTCCGTAATGGGTCATAATATCACTAATGTCACCCTGAACATGATTCAGGGTCACATAAAGATGCTCATATTCAGCAAGGATGAGATGTTGAAACAAGTTCAACATGACGCCAAAAACACCCATTATGACATTAAACGGATAATCAGGATTAATATTTCCGAACGCTTCCGGAAACAGACTTTTTGGTCTCTACGCTAGCTTCACCGGTGTATCTAATGTCAGCTCCACTGCTGGCGTCCGCAACAAGGGACTCCGAAACGTTCACGGAAATATCGGCACCGCTACTAGCATCTGCATTGCATCTTTTTACCATCAAGTCTTGTGCTTTAATGTCCGAACCGCTACTGGCATCTGCAAATAATGCATCTGCCTCACCGGAAACCTTAATATCGGCACCGCTGCTGGCGTCTGCAGATACTTCACCTGCTACTACCTCTACCTGAAGGTCCGAACCACTACTTGCATCCAGTTCAAGGTTTTCAGATTTCACCACATTTTGTACAATTAGGTCGGCTCCACTGGAGCTTTTCAATCCTGTAATCTCGGGCAGGGTTACATAAACATTTTTGGTGGCCCTTCCAATGTTTTCTACAGCATGGATTTTTAGCCTACCATCTTTAATATCGGTTCCTATAAGATCTAAAATATTTTCGTCGGCCTCAACTGAAATTTTAAATTCCGAACCTTGTGTAACAAATACATCTATACCTTCCGAGGCGGAAACAATGTCAAAATCCTCGGTAACGTCCCGAGTTTCTTCGACCACTTCCCCATTCCCTGTTTTGCCATTGCCAAAATTCATATCCATCATGCATGAGGATGTAAATAAGGATAGGAGGGCTGCGATTGCTAATCTTGCTAGTGTTGTCATGATTGTTGTTTTTTAATTGATTGATTTTGAAAATTAATCTCTTCAATACTGAATATAAATTCAGTGTAAATATCCGTTTTAATGTTTATGTTGTGAATTATGATTTACTGAATTGACGATTTAAGGGGTTCAATTGTTACTCTTTTCGTTTGCCTTGACTTTTATGCCATCTTCATTGATTTTCATTTCAAACGAATCTTGATTATCTTTAATGTTGATGTCGATACCATTTTTATTGATAATGATCTTGCCGTTTTCGTTGTCTTCATCTTCATATCTATCTGAATCAGGACAGTCCAAACAGTTTAATTCCCCATTCTTGCCCATTAACCAGTAATGATCAATAAGACCGCTACGGTAATATCCTTGATCATTTTTAATACCACGTCCAATATATCTGTTTGTGGAATCGTCAAAATATACCGTTTTCGATGACGGTACATAAATGGTTATTGTTACTTCTTGGTTTCTGGCTTTGTTGGATGTATCGGTGGTCAGGTACTTGTCCAACAAAATTTCATTTCCATCAATACTATATCCATATTCAATGTTTCTGGCACGGTCTCGGGCTGCCAACGTTGAGCTTCCATCGGCATCTTTCCTTACATTTATGCTTATGGAGTCGTTATCCGATTTTCTAATCTTGATATCAATCTCATCCGACATAAGTACACGCTTGTCGTTTTCATCATAACCGAACGTCATACCGTTAAAATTAACTTCGTCCCAATTATAATCAATACCCAGGTCCTTCATTTTAATCATCAATGTGTCGGACGGCACTTCCATTGCCAATTCCATCTTATCGTTTACACTGCCCGTATAGGAGAACTCTGCCGCCTGGCGTATACCAAACACAATCAGTAAACCAATGGAAATCAGCCAAAGTCCCAAAAGAGTAAACTTGGCAATATTACCGATGGATTTAAGATTGTTCACCAATATCTTCAGTCCTAAATAAAGAAGAAAGAAGAACGGGATGCCCACAGCAAAGAACAGTAATAGGGAAACCACCCAAACGGGTGCCCCGGAGGTGTTTACGATTTCATAAAAATCGACACCGGGTACATTTATTGCATCGAACATACCTACGGTGAAAAGAGCGAAGAACAACCCAACCAATGTGGATGCCCCGATGATAATCAACAGGATACCTATGAACTTACCAAACACTTTAAATAGGAACAGAATAATGTCCCCGATGGTATCAAAAAAGGTCTTGGAGCTGCTTTTGACCTTGTCTCCCACTTTATCGTAGTCGACACTTTTTACTTTTTCGGCAACATCATCAAACCCCTCTTTAACTTTGCGTTCTATATTGCTGATGTTGACGGGCTCTCCCCGCATATCCAATTTTTGAGAGGTTGTGGCAGCTTCAGGTACCAAAATCCAAAGTAGAATGTACGCAACCAGTCCAAATCCACTAGTGAAAACAGCTAAAAGAATAAACATGAGCCTTATCCATAATGCATCGATGCCCAAATAATATTCCAGACCGGCACAAACGCCCCCAATGTATTTATGCTCTATGTCGCGATACAGTTTTTTAGCCTTACTGGTGTTTTCTGTGTGTGTCTTTTTGGGTTCGTCCTCAAAGATATCCTCGTCTACCATATAATCTTCAGGTTGTCCCATTACTTCGATCACTTGATCCACCTCTTTATTGGTGATTACCTGGCGCTCGTTCTCCATTTTTTCCAAGAAGAGTTCGGCAATTCTTGCTTCGATATCGGCAATGATCTCGTCGCTGCCCTTGGTACCAGCAAAGGAGCGTCTTATGGACTCCAGGTACCGTCTCAGCTTGTTATACGCGTCGTCGTCTATATGGAAGAGCGTATTTGCTAGATTTATATTTACTGTCTTGTTCATTTTTTGATTTTATTTTGTGTTGGTTACCAGATTGACTGCATTTCTAAGTTCGTCCCAGGTGCCATTAAGTTCGTTTAGGAACAATTGGCCTGTTTCTGTAAGGGCGTAATATTTGCGGGGAGGTCCCGATGTGGATTCTTCCCAACGGTAGTTGAGCAATCCGGCATTCTTAAGCCTTGTGAGCAAAGGATATATGGTGCCTTCCACTACTAACATCTTTGCGTCTTTCAGGGCTGCCAAAATTTCTGAGGCATACTTGTCGTCATCCTTTAAAATAGACAGGATACAATACTCTAGAACCCCTTTGCGCATCTGTGCTTTTGTGTTTTCTATATTCATAATTTCATGGTTCTATTAAATTAACTGTTCGTTTTTGTTCTGCCAAACTTTGTTTGGTGGCGTTCCCACTCCATTCCCCTGAATTGGGCAGGGGAGTGGAAACGGTTCTTTGATTGGTGATTGATGATTTTTTTCGTTTTTTGATTGATGGTTAAACTCCTTTTGCTTTCTTTGATTGATGATTGATGATTGATGAAAATTGTGGAGTTGATTATGCTCCTGTTCTTTTTATTTAATGAATTTGATGGTAAACGGATATTTGAAATATTCTCCCTCATTCGTTCGGATGGTGGCCAATATGGTAAAAACGATGTTTACAATACCTAGAACAACCTGCATAAAGCCGGATATCCCCACAGGCCAAATAAGTCTTCCAAACCTAAAATTGTCACTATCAATGTGGATGTTTAAGTTATTAAGGTCGCTTATACGATGGAACCCTAAAAAATTCCAATCGAACAGCTCTGGCCAAAACCCAATAAAAAAGGGAATGGAAATCAAACCTGCCACAATGGAATAAAGCAACATGCTTATCTGAAAATTGAGTGCTTGCTTTCCATTATAATCCACAAACTCGTGTTGCTTTTTGTTAGCGGTCCATAGAATCAAGGGAAGGATAAAATTTCCAAAAGGAATGAAATACTTCGAGAACATGGACGCATGAATGATTGCGGATAGATTTCGTTCGTGTTTTGTGATTGCAGTTGCCATTTTTTGATTGATGTTTTTTGATTGTAAAGGGGTTAACCTATTAGCTTACTATGCAAATATATGTTTAAAAGACAGTACTATGCAAAACAAAGTACTAAAAATTAACACAAAATTAACAATAATAGATACTTTCTTTTTGCCTATTTTTAAGCCAAACAAATCCAAGTTATGGCATTGACACCCAGTAAAATCAATATGTTTACATTCATGAAACTCCCTTCTGCCTGGTGGTGTGGGGTGCGGCTAAAATATATTGATGATAAAAAAGCAACTACCGCCGTAAAGCATAAATGGATGAACCAAAATCCGTTTAAATCCATGTTTTGGGCCGTTCAGGGGATGGCCGCTGAGCTAAGTACCGGTGCTTTGGTAATGAACGAAATACAGAAAAGTGGTAAAAAAGTGTCCATGCTTGTGGCAAACAACAAAGCAACTTTTACCAAGAAGGCGACAGGACGGATTACCTTTACTTGTGAGGATGGTGAATTGATTGCAGACACTATAAAAAAATCTGTAGAAACGGGAGAAGGACAGACCTGTTGGATGAAATCCGTAGGGGTAAACAAGGAAGGGGTAGAAGTTTCCACCTTTCATTTTGAGTGGACGGTGAAGGTAAAGGGATGATTTAGGTTAAAATGTTACAGGTTGAACGCACACGATTGATTATATCATTTTAGGTGTGCACTAAGTAGCATATAGCCTTTATAAAGATAGGCCGGTTTTATTAAAAGGAGAATGTGAATAGGTCGGCTGAAAAATACTTATGTAAAAAGACCATATAAATTATCACTGCAAAGCTTACTTCTATAAAAAACCAAATTAAACTCGACATGGTTGTTTTTTTGTTGACTGACCTGTAGTTTTCAGCTTCTATTTTATAATTCTCTGATTTCTGTACATCGGAAAATTTGTATTTCCTGGAAAGCAAATCAAATTCTTTGGCGAAACTTGTCAAATCTTTTGAATTAAGAAGGATTTTTGTCAACTTATATCCCCAAATGAAAACGAGTAGTAAAATAAAAAAACCAATCATAGCATTCTTATAAGAAACGATTGGAAAGATAGTGAATGATTATGGCAGAATCGGTTAAAATAATAAAAATTAAGCCATTGTATAAATTACTGTTTTTAGGAATAGGCCAGTTATATGGTGCTTTTGTTATCTACAGGTTAGGGGTGTTGAAAATAAAGGAAGCATGGATCAATCAAGTATGTCTGATCGCTGTTTTAGCTCTTGTTGGTTGGTCTGTGTACCTAATTTATTCGTTTTTCCAGTTTTATCGATTGAAGGATGATAAAATTATTTTGCGAGAGAACAACCTTTCACTTTTTGGGGTTGAAATCAATTATAGAGATATAAAAGACTTTGGAATCGATACATCTGATTCTGTTTTATCCGTTAACATATATATGAAGTATCTGGATGAACCTATTCCAGTCGTATCAAAATTCATGAAATTAAAGGAATTTCATTTGCTTATAAAAACTTTGATTGAGAAAACCAATCAAAATGCGATGTAGGGTTGGGTAATTGCACACCCAGTCATAAATACTCAAATACCTTCATATTGTGATTCGGTGTAACAAAATCATCCATTTATCTACATATAAACAGAAATCAAAAAACATACATTAAATGAACGCACACGAAATAGACTACCACATTTATGGTGAAGAAATGCAATATGTGGAAATAGAATTGGACCCACAAGAAGCTGTTGTTGCCGAAGCCGGCACTTTTATGATGATGGACCAAGATATTAAAATGGATACCATCTTTGGAGACGGTTCAGGACAAGATAATAGCGTTCTGGGCAAGATGTTTTCTGCAGGTAAACGTTTGCTCACGGGCGAGAGTCTTTTTATGACTGCGTTTCTCAATATTGGCCAAGGAAAAAAACAGGTAAGCTTTGCTTCTCCTTATCCAGGTAAAATAGTTCCGATAGATCTTTCCGAAAAAGGAGGGAAGTTCATTTGCCAAAAGGATGCATTTTTATGTGCAGCTAAAGGCGTTTCTGTAGGCATTGAGTTCTCCAAAAAATTAGGGCGAGGATTTTTTGGTGGCGAGGGCTTTATAATGCAAAAGTTGGAGGGCGATGGTATGGCCTTTGTGCATGCAGGTGGAACCATGGCCAAGAAAACATTGGCAGCAGGGGAAACGCTTAGAGTAGATACGGGCTGTATTGTCGGTTTCTCCCAAACCGTAGATTATGATATCGAATTTATAGGGGGCATCCGGAACAAGGTATTCGGCGGGGAAGGACTTTTCTTTGCCACGCTACGTGGTCCCGGAACCGTGTATGTTCAATCCTTGCCGTTCAGCAGATTAGCCAGCCGGGTTTGGGCTGCTGCTCCAAGGGGTGGCGGAAAAGACAAAGGTGAAGGTAGCATCTTGGGAGGTCTTGGCGATTTGTTGGATGGGGACAATAGGTTCTAAGTTTTTAGAAGTAAGAAGTCAGAAATCAGAAGTCTTATATCTGAAAAAAATTAGTTCTTTTGTGGATATGAATTTCAACGAGCTGTTCCACTTTCTGGAAGAATTGCAACAAAACAATAACAAGGAATGGATGGATACCAATCGCAAGTGGTACAAATCCCTCCGTAACGATTTTATTGCTTGGTTGGATGATTTGGATATGACCATGGCCCAGCTTCATGATGATTATTATTCAACACCTGGCAAAAAAGGCATCAATAGAATCAACAATAATTTAATGTTCCACCCGAACAAGCCTATTTATAAGGATCATTTTGGTGCGGGGTTGGACAAAGCTCCCAATTCTGCCGATTTTTATATCGAAATTGGCTTAAAACATTGTTTATTGGCAGGTGGCCGTTGGCGACCCGATTCCAAAACACTTCGTAGTATCCGTGATGCCATTGATTATAATGGTGAAGAACTTCAAAAGATATTGGATAAACCATCATTCAAGAAAATGTTCGGCGGCCTGTACAAAGACGAAAAACTGATAAAAGCCCCCAAAGGATTTTCCAACGACCACCACTATATCGAACTACTAAGAAACAAAACCTTCGCCGTAGAGCTGGAATTGTCCAAAGATGAAGTGCTTCGGGATGATTTTAAAGAAAAAATAGTGGAAGTTTATAAAGAGATGCTGCCTTTTAGACAATACCTTAATGAAGCGGTAACCGTTTAAATCCAATTATGAAATACGGAAATGTAAGAAACATCAAAAAAGAACTGTTGTCCGATAATTGGTACAGCTTAAAAAAAGTAACTTTTGAGTACCAAAAAGAGGATGGGGAATGGGAAACCCAAATCCGCGAAGCTTATGATCGGGGCAATGGTGCGGCCATACTTCTTTACAACACCAAAAAAGGAAAAGTGGTATTGACCAAGCAGTTTCGAATGCCCACTTACTTAAATGGCAATGAGGACGGAATGATGGTTGAAGTTTGTGCCGGACTTTTGGAAAAAGGCAATGCCGAAGAGACCATTAAAATGGAAGTGGAGGAGGAGACCGGTTATAAAATCGATAAGGTTGAAAAGGTGTTTGAAGCGTATATGTCGCCCGGCTCAGTCACTGAGATACTTCATTTTTTTATTGGTGAATATGAAGATGCCATGAAAGTGAGTGAAGGAGGCGGTGCCGAAGATGAAACAGAGAACATCGAAGTATTGGAGCTTGATTTTACAGAGGCCCTTGACATGATAAAATCTGGTGAGATAATAGATGCCAAGACCATTATGCTGCTGCTATATGCTCAAATCAACCATATTTTCAATTAGTAATGTTCGTAAAGTTGTTTTAGGGTAGTGTATATGGTCTCCCGAACTTCCGCAGATGGAACACGGAAATGATTGTTCATAAAACTAAAGATGAGTACTTTGCCGGATTTGGTCTTTACATAACCACTTAAATTATAATTGTTTCCCACAGAGCCTGATTTGGCGAACAGAAAGGGTGCCGTGGTAGGGTCTTCCCATTTTTCCACCGTACTGTTGGGTCCCCACATGGGAAATATGCCAAAAAGACGTTCCTGGGGCACTTCATTATATAGTTTCTGAAGGATCTGCACAAAGGAACGTGGGGTAAACAAATTATATCTGGACAGTCCTGAACCGTCCACCCAACGGGGCATTTGTTCCAAATCCTTTAAATCATTTTCCAGCATATATGTAATGGCCCGTTTTGTACTCAAAGTATCGGATATGGTGGAAGAAGCCATCATCAACAATTGTTCGGCCAAAAAATTATCACTTTTAAATAGCATCTGCTTTAAAATGGAATCAGTGGACATCCCGTAAAGTGTGTTTTTTTGAACCTTCGGAAAATGATCGGCAATCACAATCTTTTTATCCAACGTTTGTTCCAAGAAGTATTTGGTAAGACTGTCACTGGTCATAAATGGAACCTCTAAGGTATCCTCCTCGATTGGGGAAATGTAGAAGTGGTTGGAATATTCGTCCCTTTTAAAAGAATTTTCCATTATTTCCACGCTATCCCTAAAATATGGTGGAGATACCTGTAGTGAATCAACGTTGGACAAGGTCACAACATTCCCAAAGAGTGGAATTGGAGTCTTTTCAGACGAAAAATGGGTGTCAAAATCTTCCCATGCCCAGCCAGGTCCATAGCGTAGTTCATCCGTATTGTTGGCATAAAGGGCAATTGTATTTTGGCTTTGTAGCCATTTTGTCGCAGTACTATCCTTTAAATGCGGATGTAGCCATGAAGGGTCCCCCGTACCTTCAACGAATAGCGTATCGTCCACAATCGCATACTTAAGCGTGGGAACGTTTTTTTGGAGCATTTTTATAGCCGTGTAAAAGGTTACGATTTTAGTGTTGCTCGCAGGTGTGAAATATTTATCGCTATTCTGGTTATAAATTTCTTTTTTGGATTCCGCATCGATGACTAAAAGGCCGTGAAAAGAACTTGCCAGGCGAGTTTTACCCAATTCAGATTTAAGGGTATTCTTAATTGAACTACATCCCGTCAATAAGAAAATGGCCAAGAAAACACAAGCTATTAGTGGCTTGCATTGGGTTTTAGAGGATCTATGCATTGGCGCAATTCATCGAATTTAACAACAAGATATCTAATTTTTAACTGAATGTTAAATTTTTTATCTCGCTTTTTTATTAATTTTAGTGACAACCTATTTACCCAATATAATTAAATTATTATGCCTAGAGCTATGTTAGACTACACCAAAACTATCCTTCAAAAGGTAAGTTTTGATGTTAAACTCTTTACTAGGGAACTACAGAAAGCAATTTCTAGATTGTTGCCAAGTGAAGTTGAAGAACTTAAAATCTGGTTGCAATATTACATTGTGGATAAACCAGAATTACAATCAACATTAATTTTATTAAAATCATAAAAAAGGGCTGCTGAAAAGCAGCTCTTTTAATTTTTGCCCAATGGGCTGATAATTTTTACATCTTGAAAAGCGATGGCTCCACGAACAATACTGGATATTACTTCTCGCAATGCATCGGTAATCTGTATTTTCAGCTCACTTTTATGATATATTAAGCTTATTTCCCTAGCTGGTGTGGGTTTTTGAAAAGACTTTAGTTTTGTTTTTTTATCTTCTTCCAAATGTAAAGTGTTTAGGTAGGGCAATAAGGTCATGCCCATCCCTTCATCGGCTAAGCTTACTAAAGTTTCAAAACTTCCACTTTCTATTTTAAAGTGTTCGTTACGAAGGTTTTTGGAAGCATTGCAAAGGTTGATGACACCTTCCCTGAAACAATGACCGTCCTGTAATAAAAGAATATCACTTACTTCTAGATCATCGGTACTCAATAGATTTTTTGAATCCAATCGATGGTTTTTTGGGACATAACCAACAAAAGGCTCATAATATAATGGGCGTTCTTTTATGAATTCGATTTCCAACGGGGTTGCGGCAATTCCGGCATCCAAATGACCGTCCAATAAATTTTTGATCATTGTTTGCGTAGATTGTTCTTTTATGATCAAGTTTACCTTGGGGTACTTTTTTATAAAAGTGTTTAAGAACATTGGGAGTAATGTGGGCATTACAGTTGGTATGATGCCCAAGGTGTAGTCCCCTCCGATATACCCTTTGTCTTGATCTACAATATCTTTGATGCGTTCTGCCTCCGCCACAATATTTTTAGCCTGCGCCACGATTTTTTTCCCTACCTCTGTAATCGTAATGGGCTTTTTGCTTCGGTCAAAAATGAGAACATCAAGTTCGTCTTCTAACTTTTGTACTTGCATACTTAAAGTAGGTTGGGTAACAAAACTCTTCTCCGCGGCGAGCGTAAAATTCTTGTGTTCCGCTACGGCCAATACATATTGTAGTTGGGTAATAGTCATTCAAGTATAAGTTTAGGGTATAAAAGTATAAAAAACCATCAGGTTAGTCTATAGAAAAAGAAGAATCTCGATCGTGTAGGTTGGATTCATACAAAAAGCCTGCAACAGGGCAGGCTTTTTTATGATTGATGATTTTTGTCATCAGAATCTGATGGTAAATTCCAAATCCTCATTGTCTACCGTAAATTGGGCAGTTTCAAAGCTAGGCGGTCCCATGGTCATGTCGTTTCCGGACATTCCATAGCTTTCTTTGGGCATGCCGTTTGCTTCGTAATCCATTCGGTTGTTTTCGTTGGTATCGTGCATGGCCATAATGGCATAATCTCCTGGTGTAACATTGGTGAATTTTAGGATGACCTTTCCATCTTCAATGACACTCTGCATGTTTTGAACACCTGGACCTTTCATAAAAGTATCGGCGCTGTGTAGTCCTACCAATACTTTCCCTTCATTACTGGTTATGTTATCAATGGTTACGGTGATGTCGACACCGGTTTTCTCTTGTGCCATGGCAATGATGCTTACAAATAAGAAACTTAAAGCTAGTGTAACAGTTTTCATAATGTTTGTTTTTGATGTTTTCTATGCCCTAAAATTCAGGAAGAAGCTATTGCTAACAAATTTCCAATTACCCAAATGTTGAATTTAGGGAGTGAATTGGGAAGTAAAATTCTTGATGTCAATTCATCTGCAAAAAACCACAATTGGGTATTTCCTTTTAGCGTAGTAGTGGTTGGTAAGGCAATTTTGCACCATCAAACAATAAAGGAAAATCATGAAAATCATCATCAATCTTATCGCATTGTTATTAAGTACGGGATACTTATTTTCACAGCAGACCATCACAGGTAAAGTAACCGATTCTAAAAATAATCCCATTGAAGGCGCCAATATATATTTAGAGGGTACCTACGATGGAGCGTCGTCGGATCCCGACGGTAACTTTAGCTTTGAAACCACCGAGGAAGGACTGCAGACATTGGTAGTTTCCATCTTATCTTACGAGCCGCATTACGAAGCAGGTGATGTTTCTTATTTTAAGAATCTACATATTAAGTTAATGGAATCCATCAACTCCCTGTCCGGTGTTACATTGACAGCGGGCACCTTTGAGGCGGGAGACAATTCCAAAGCATCCGTGTTGAAACCTTTGGATATTGTTACCACTGCGGGTGCGGCGGGCGATTTTGTGGCGGCATTGCAAACATTGCCGGGAACTACAACGGTAAATGAAGATGGCCGTTTGTTCGTGCGAGGTGGCACCGCTGACGAAACACAGGTGTTTATTGATGGGCTTCGTGTTTTTCAACCTTTTAATGCCACTGCCAATAATACACCTACACGTGGTAGATTCTCACCATTTCTTTTTAAAGGAATTTCTTTTAGTACCGGAGGTTATTCTGCGGAGTATGGGCAAGCTTTATCCAGTGTGCTTTTGTTGAACACTACCGATGTTCCCCTACAAGAGAAAACGGATATTTCCATTATGTCCGTTGGGGGCGGGGTCGGGCATACCGAGATTTGGGGCGACCAATCTTTGAGCATCAACACTTCCTATATGAATCTTGCCCCATACGAAGCATTGATCCCATCCACTCAAGGTGTTCGCTGGAACAGCCCCTATGAATCCATTTCGGGTGAAGCAGTCTTTAGGAGCAAGGGCGAAAAGAGTATGTTCAAACTCTACACGGGTTTTAACCATTCCAACTTGGATATTGAACAGGAAGACATCAATTATGATGAGTATGTGAGGTTTAGTTTGAAGAATAACAATCTTTACTTTAACACTTCTTATAAATATTATTTTAATAATGACTGGAGCCTTACCTCAGGTGCTTCGATTGCATGGGACACCAATGATATTGGAATAGAAGAAAATGAGGTGGATGCCAAGGAAACTTCATCACACTTTAAGGTGAAGGCCAGAAAAAACTTTAGCAACCGGTTTGATTTAAATTTTGGTGTCGAGTATTTCAATACAAATTATGATGAAACCTATACTGATTTCAATGTTGATGAATTTTATAATGATTATGATGAAGGGCTGTGGGCCGCTTTTGCAGAGTCCGATGTGTTCTTGAGCAATAAATTTGCCATGAAGTTAGGATTAAGGGCAACACAGAGCAGTTTGTTGGATGCGTTTGAAGTATCACCCAGAGTATCCTTGGCTTATAAACCAGGAGAAGTTGGACAGTTTTCTTTAGCCTACGGGGATTTTTACCAAAGACCTTTAACGGACGTAGTAAAATATGAACATGATTTGGAAATGGAAAAGGCATCACACTATATTCTCAACTATCAATACATCAACAATGGAAAAACCTTTAGGGCCGAGGGTTATTACAAGAATTATGATCGCTTAGTAAAATATGATACGGATTTGCCCCAGTATAATTCCAATTATAACAATTTTGGAGATGGGTATGCCAAAGGCATTGATATATTTTGGAGGGACAGTAAAAGCATTGAAAACCTCGATTACTGGGCTTCTTATTCCTACTTGGATACAGAACGTGACCATCAAAATTTTTCAGGAATGGCAACACCAAATTATGCGCCAAAACATAATGTTTCCTTAGTCACCAAATATTGGGTAGATAAGTTAAGGTCACAAGTGGGTCTTTCTTATTCCTATGGATCTGGAAGATCTTATGACAATCCGAATAATCCAGGTTTTATGCAAGAAAGGACAAAATCTTATAACAACCTTAGTTTTAACTGGGCATATCTTATTGATCAACAAAAGATTTTATACTTTTCTGTCAGCAATCTTTTGAGCATCAATAATGTAAGTAATTACCAATACGCGGATAGTCCAAACGCAAATGGAGTTTTTGATAGAAGGGCAATTACACCTCCTGCAGATAGTTTTTTCTTTGTCGGTTTTTTCTGAACGATCAGTACAGATAAGAAAAGTAACCAATTAGATAACCTATAGTCTATTGTTGCATTTTGAGGTAGTAATCTGCGGAGTGCTTACCGGAACCATACACAATAAAAAAGAGGCACAAAAGTAAAACAACAAGGGCCAAGATGAGATTATTGGTATTCATGGCCCCTAAAAAGTTTGTAAGTACGGCTCCTAAAATAATAGGGATTTGCGCAATAGCGGCCCAACGTGTAAGAAGTCCTACGGCTATTAAAATACCTCCTACAAAATGTGCTGGTGCAATATAATGGAGAATAAGCATACCCCCAGGAATGTCTTTAAAAGGGCGTGCCATTGCTTCCATTTCCACGTGATTGGACATAAACTCGATTCCTTTAATAAAAAGGACTACCCCGAGCATAATTCGTATCAAGTCCAAAAACAGATAGGTGTGGGCATTGGCCCATTTATTAAGGTTTTTAATGTGCCCCATGACGATTACTAGTTACAACACCTTATAAGGTACACATTTTCAGGCAAGTATAAAAATTGTTTATTTGTTTAAGTGAATCGATTTAATGTAATGAATTGTGTTGCATTTATAAAATAATGTTCTGGCAACTAATTTTTTAAGGCAAAATTCAATTAGAATCACAATGGTGAAATGCGTTGTAAGCTTAAATTGGTTCAGAGATGCATTTGGTCAAGTGAAATGTCCCATACGTAAATTCAACTTGCCGAAGAATATAAAATATCTCTATTTTTCGTCAAGTAAAAGAAGTCTTATGATACGGCATACTGTATAAAATAATGGAAGATGAAAAATATATTACTGTGTGTTATATCCTTGGTTTTACTCACTAGCTGTTCAGGTGATAGAAAATTTGTGAATCTTGCCCTAAAAAAGGATCATAAGGTCTATTTGGTTCCTTTTATTGCAATCAGGTTGGTATTAGAGCAGCAATTATCAGAAAATGAATCTCCCACCATATTTAAATTTTTGGGTATTATCGAAGATAATGGAGAACTGTTTGTAGAAACTAAAGATTTGGAGAAAATTTTGAGTTTAATAGGTAACAATTATGTCCTATTAAGAAAGGAGGAAAAAACACATGATGGATATGTTGCATTCGGTGACATGAATATTTATAATTACTCCATAAAGACAATAAATACAGATAAGATAGGACAGCAAATTTATAAGCCTACCATTGTTGTTATCAATCCATCTACAAATAAAACACTGGAAATTGTATGGAGCAGTATCCCAGAACCAAAGGCAGAGAAAAACTGTACCAATAAAAAAGTATTTGTGACAGAAAACCCCTATCCAGGGAAAATGGTAGGGTCATATAAAAAGGTTGTTGTTGTCAATTTGAATGATATTCTTGACTTTTTCGACAACGGCACAACCTTGGAATATGATAAATCGCAGGAAATTTTATATGTTGTTAAGCAATAGCATGTTAAATTGTGTCTTTACTTTAGTATAAGTTCCATTTGAATATCACTACGAGAATATGGAGATGGGATTTTATCTATTTCCACAAAACCCAATTTTTTATAAAGCGATATGGCAGGACCTAATTTTCTACTGCTTTCCAAGAATATCTTTTTGGCTCCCATAATTTTAGCTTTAGTAATAATGTGTTGCGCTAATAATTTGCCAATGCCCATGCATTGTGCTTTTGGGGAGACACCCATTTTTGAAAGTTCAAAATCAAAACCATGGTATGGGTATGTAACCAGTGCGCATACCCCTACAGGGTTGCCATCCAGTAGGGCAATTGCAATGTACCCTCCCTTGTCCAAGATATATTCTTTAGGATGATAAAGAACCATGCGATCCATTTCTTCCATATTAAAATATTTGGTGATCCACTCTTCGTTCAGTTTTCTAAACGCATCTTTATAGATGTTGGAATAGGGAACAATTACAATTGATTGGTCCATAGAGTAAATTTCTGTGAATATATGGTCAAATTTAAATCGAAAGCAGAGTCAATGTATGAATTGAAACCCGATTTTTATGAATTATAACCGCTTATCCGTCAATTCACTATGCCGTTCAACGAAAAAATTGCCATTTGGACGATGAAATCAATAAATTTACAGTATAATTAGTCATAAAATTCTTACAAGGTCCCAAATCTTGCTGATAAGACTATTAAAAACATATAAACCTGACCCAATCAGGAAAATTAACCTACAAATTCCAATCGGCTATGGAGATAAAACTACCCCCGTTTCCCCAAATTGTATTTCCGCCCCATATTGAGCGTTACATTTATGCAGGAATGCTCATTGTTTTCCTTGGTAGCAACCCTTTGCTTGCACAAGAAGGAAATCCCTATGTTAGTTATGATGTCCCATTTCAAAATTTGTTGAAATTCAACAGGTTTTTGATCAATCCCACTTTCTCTTCTATTCGAGAAGACAAGTCTTACATTAACTTTTTTCATAGAAGCCAAAGTGCTGATTTCGCCAACAATCGTCAAAACTACTTTTTAAGTTATAGTGGTAGGCTAAACGAAAAGGTGGGGCTCGGTTTTAGCCTATACAACCAACAGGAAGGTGTAATTACCAATTTGGGTGTAATGGCCAATTATTCCCATGGCATTCAGTTGGGGGAAGAGAGCAGCTTAACCTTTGGAGTGAACATTCCCTATTATGTAAGTAGCTATGATTCCAGTAGAGCTATTGCAATGGAAGAAGATCCATTTTTAAACGATGCGGAAGAAAATTCCGTTATCTCATTCCAACCTGGGTTGAACTTAAGTGTCGGTAAGTTTGACTTTGGTGTCTTCGCCCAAAATTTGGTGGATTATAATTTGAAAACCGGAAAATCTTTGACCAATCTAAACCAAAAGATATTTTCGGGACACATCCAGTACAGCCACCCGTTTGAAAATGGTAGAGGTGTTTTTGAAGATGGCAGGTTAATGCCCTTGGCACGTGCTCGTTTTGAGGGAAGTGAAGACGCGGTTTTTGGAGGTGGTATTATTTTGGACCTTCCTAAATTGGGTTGGATACAAGGCGGTTATGATCAATTGTATGGTGCATCCGCCGGTACTGGGTTTAACTTGAACCAAAGACTGTCCTTTGGATATAATTTTGAAAAAAGTTTGAGCAATAGTATTGCCAATCTTGGGGTTACCCACGAAATATCCATCGCTTATTCGTTTGTGCCCAATCTTTCCAAAAACACATTTGTTTCAAACGAAGATGAAGAGAAAAGGAAGATTGAAGCAACCGCTGTGGCAGATGCAGGTGAAGAAACAGAGCAAACGAAACAAAAAAGCAAACTAGATTTAGAAACCACACTGCGACCCTATAACAAAGAAGATAGAGCGTATTGGGAGGAACGAATAGCGGAATTACAACAACAACAAGAAGACAGTTATGCTGTGATTGATGATTTGCTATTTAAAATGGACTCTATGAAGCAAAGTAGGGGAGATGAAATGGAAAAGCGCTTTGAGATGGTTATGCGAATTGTAAAGAGACACAATGGAACCAAAATCCCGGATATTGAAAAGAATGCTCAAAAATTGTATTTGGCAGAAACAAAGGATTTAGACTCCGTTTATAAAGCAATTGAAACTTCCACCGCTACGGCACTTGCCGAAAACACCAAAATAGCATCAAAACAAGTCGTGAAAAAAAGTGAGGGAACTTTTAATGGTGGTGAGTTCAAGCCTTTGGAAAAGTATATCAACCTTGAAGGTGTTGGACAAGGGCACTACATTGTGGCCAATGTGTTCAAAAATGAGAAGTACCTCAAAAGCTTCATGGAGGAATTAAAAAGTAAGGGATTGCAAGCACAATACTTTAAAAATCCTGATAATGGTCTTAATTATGTCTATTTGGCTAAATATGAAGAGAACGAAATGGCATATGCGGCTTACCAATCAAAATTGAAAGGAAAGTACCAAGATGAAATTTGGATCATGCATGTGGAAAACCCACGATACTCCAACTGGGCAGATACTATTTTTCAAGATATAGAATAGGCGGTTAAGAATTTTTACCTTTCATATGTTCGGCAATGCCTTGACTCCCAGAGTCGGAGCGTTCCTTCAGTTCAGAAATTATGTTATGATGGTCCTCCGAACGAGTTTGTGAAAGCTTATACGTAGCTTGAATATCCGTTATTTGAATTTTAAAACCTACCACACCTTTTACTTGACGTAGTGTTTTAGACGATAAATTGGTAAGAGAAATGGGGTTTTTGGAACCTTTCTCATATTTATCCACTAATCGGTGCATGGCTTCCATGGTTTCTTCCTCGGTCAAAACCTTTAAAACTCCATAAACGTGCACTGCAATGTAGTTCCATGTAGGTACTTCTTCCTCTTTATACCACGATGAGGAAACATAGGCGTGTGGACCATTAAAAATGCATAGGACTTCGGATTTATCCGTAAAATTTTGCCATTGAGGGTTGGCCTTGGCAATATGTCCAACCAAAATATCTTTTCCTTGTGAATTAGTCTCCAGTTCTAATGGTATGTGGGTTCCCCAAGGTTTGTTGTCTACAATATTGATTAAAATGCCAAAGCTGTTGTTTCTCAAAAAACTTTTGATTTCTTCAATGTCATCGTTGTTATAGTGGGGTGGGGTGTACATGGTTTGATTTAATTTATGGAATCGTTTGCTAAAGTATAAATATTCAATGGGCTTTTTAGGTCTTATGTTGTCACAGTCCATCCTCAAAAAAGTACAGTTCGGTAATCCTTCCTTTAAAAAACTAAGTGCTTAACCCACCTTTGGGGTATCAATAATCATCCAGCATTATTTGCAGGAGCTAAAAATAACAGTCATGAAAAAACTTATTTTATCAATGCTACTACTGGGAGCCACTATTGGTAATGCCCAAGATCGTTATTCCCAAGGAATGGAAAAGGCTTTTGGTTTGTGGCAGAATCAAAAAGTGGTGGAAGCGTCCAATATGTTTGAGCGTATTGCAACGGCAGAACAGGATAAATGGCTCCCTTACTACTATGTTTCCCAAATAAACACTATTATATCCTTTGGTGAAAAAGATGAAAATAAATTGAGCAAACAACTGGAAAAGGCAAAAGAGTTTTTGGATGTGGCCAAAGCCATTTCTCCGGACAATCCCGAGCTTTTGATTCAAGAGGCATTAATAAACACAGCTTGGATTTCTTTTGATGGAGCTACATATGGTATGACACTTTCACAACAGAACACACAACTCTATCAAAAGGCAATGGAATTGGCACCCGATAATCCACGAGTAGTATTCTCAAAGGCGGAATGGGATATGGGGTCCGCAAGATATTTTGGAAAGGATATAACACCCTATTGTAAGGATGTGGAAAAGGCCTTGGAACTTTTTGTTACCTTTAAATCCGAAACACCGTTTTATCCTTCGTGGGGAAAAGAAAGAGCTGAAGAAGTTTTGGCAAACTGTGGGAAATAGAAAAAGATGAAACTCTTACTAAGAGAAATATTCAAATCGATTATAGTGGGGATTGCCATTTTTTTGGTGGTCCTCATTATTATTTTTTTGAATGGATGGGAATTGAGTATACAAGAATTATGGGTGGAATTTTGGGAAAGTATGATTTTCTCGGTGACTATATACTTGTGTAACGCAGGTTCATTTATACTATTGATGCGTAAGTACAAAAAAGAGCTGTTTACCAGAAAGTACATTGCCTATGGTGTGTTGGGAAACATTGTCGCATCGATAATTGGAATTTTTATTGCCCGTTTGATATTGAGAGTGGTTGTTAACAAAACTCCGCTAGATGTATTTTTCACAGGAGAGCGACCACAGTATTATTTTTATTCTTTTATAATATCTATGGTGGTCGCACTATTGTTCTATGCGGCCTATTACTACAAATATTACAAGGAAAAGCAGGTAAAGGAGCAAAAGATAATTGCGGGATCGGCATCGGCCAGATTCGATGCGCTTAAAAACCAGCTCGACCCCCATTTTTTGTTCAATAGTCTTAACGTGTTGACCAGCTTGATAGAGGAAGACCCGCGTCAAGCCCAAAACTTTACAACTTCCCTTTCCAAAGTATATCGATATGTACTGGAACAGAAAAACAAAGACTTGGTCACGGTAGATGAAGAACTGAAGTTTGCCAGAACCTACGTGCGTCTTCTGAAAATGCGTTTCGAGGATAGTATCATTTTTGATATTCCGGACAATTGTTCCCAGCCCGAAGCTAAAATTGTACCGTTGTCCTTGCAGCTTTTATTGGAAAATGCGGTAAAACACAATGTGGTCACATCATCCAAACCATTGCACATCAAGGTTTTTGAAAAACAGGGAATGTTGGTCGTTACCAATAATCTTCAGGAAAAACAAGTGGTGAAAAAAAGTAGCGGGGTTGGACTTCAAAATATAAAACAACGTTATAACATTTTGACAGATCGCGAAATGGTCATTAAAAAAACAGAGAAGGATTTTAGTGTGTTTCTACCCATGCTCACCCAAAAGTATACCGTAATGGAAACCCAAGAGCATTATATCGAGGAGAAGCGATATGCAAAGGCAAAAGAAAGGGTAAAAGCTATAAAGGACTTTTATGGCAATCTTATGGCCTACTGTATTGTTATTCCGTTTTTATGGTGGCTCAATTTCCGGACTACGGATTTTTTATGGGCATTTTTCCCAACAATTGGTTGGGGCTTTGGTGTGCTCGCCCATGGCATGGAAGCTTTTGGTTACAATCCGTTATGGGGCAAACGCTGGGAGGAGCGAAAAATTAGGGAGCTTATGGAAAAGGACGATTTTTAGTTACTGGATGCCAGAGGTTCGTTCGAATTCAAATGAGAGTGCATTGATTGAGTCTAAATTGTCTTTACTATTCGCTGTAATTTTCTGTATCTTCCTTAGCCTAGTACCCTTCACCCTAACCAACCACAATTCATCCCTTTAAAATTACAATTCAGAAACTCGTTTTTCTTTTTGCTTATAGGTTTTCCGAAGTTTGACATGTAATCAATACTAAGAACGAACAGTCATGGAAAATTTAAACGAACAGCGATACACCAGAGCCAAGGAAAGAGTGGGGAACATTAAATCCTTTTATCATAGTTTAATTGCTTATTGTATTGTAATTCCACTTTTGGTGTACATCAATTATAGGACAACGGACATCCCTTGGGCCATTTTCCCGGCCATTGGGTGGGGGATAGGGCTGATATGTCTCTGGATGACTGCCTATGGTCACAACCCTATCTTTGGAAAGCAATGGGAAGAGCGTAAGATTCAGCAATTTATGAACGATAAAGAATTTTAATAATGAGTATTTTTAACTACCACATCTCAGCAAACACAAATATTATGGAGAACACCGATAAAGAAAGTAAATACATTAGGGCCAGGGGGCGCGTGGACGAACTAAAGAAGTTTTATGGCAATCTTACTTCTTATGTACTGGTAATTTCTGGATTGGCATTGATAAATTACTTAACCACTGGTTTTGGCTATATGTGGTTTTTGTGGGCGGCCTTTGGATGGGGCATAGGAATTGTTTTTCATGCTCTGAAAACATTTGACTTAAATCCATTTTTTGGAAAACAATGGGAGAAGCGCAAAATTGAAGAGTTTATGAAGGAAGATGAACAAAATGATAAATGGCGATAATTATGGATAGTTTAAATAAAGACAAATACAATAGAGCCAAAAAACGAATCGACGAACTGAAGGGGTTTTATATCCATTTGTCCATTTATGTAGTCGTTAACACCTTTATTTTAATCAATATTTATTTGAATACCGAGACCTTTTGGCAGTGGGAGCATTTTATAACATTGGTTGCTTGGGGCATTGGAGTGCTCTTTCACGCATCTAAAACCTTTGGATTTAACCCCTTTTTGGGCAAAGACTGGGAGGAACGTCAGATTAAAAAGTACATGGACGAGGACAAAGAGGAAATGAATAAATACAAGTAGGGGACATGATTGATAAAAACAATGCCATAGAAGCTGCGAAAAAGCGAGTTAAGGAACTAAAGGGGTATTACCGACATATATTGGTGTTTGTTGTTATCAACGGGTTTCTTTACCTTCTTAAAATTGGGGCAATGAACTCTTTGTTACCTGAAGCATTTCCCAAAGAGTCCTATTTTTACGATTGGATAAATGCCAATATTATCATTTGGGGATTGATATTGGTGGTGCATACCCTAATTATTTTTCGGGATAAATTTACTTTTGTCAAAAAGTGGGAAGAGCGCCAAATCCAAAAGTATATGGATGAGGATAGGGAGCAAACAAACAAATATAAGTAGTTACATCATTGGGGAGATTATTCCTTAATGATCAAGTAAAAAAGTAAAGCGAGAGCATAATAAAACAATCACCACAATACTAAACAAAAGCACATGAATGTCCTGATCATTGAAGACGAAAAACCAGCGGCAAGAAGGTTGTCTAGATTGCTCTCAGAATTGGAATTGGAAGTTTCCACCATGCTACATTCCGTCGAAGAATCTATTGTCTGGTTTCAAGATAATCCACACCCTGATTTGATCTTCCTCGACATCCAATTATCTGATGGGCTTTCCTTTGAAATTTTTGATGTGGTCAAGGTGAAAAGCGCTATCATTTTCACTACTGCATATGACGAATATGCACTCCAGGCCTTCAAGTTAAATAGCATTGATTATTTGTTAAAACCTATTGACGAAGAAGAGTTGGAAAGTGCTGTAAAAAAGTATCAAAATTTTAAGCCGGAAAATCAAAAAATCCCCATCGATTTTAACGATATCAAAAACCTTTTGGTGAACCCTTTGGAGCGTGAATATAAAAAACGATTTACCGCTAAGGTGGGGCAGCATTTAAAAATTATAAATGCCGATGATGTCGAATGTTTTTATAGCGAAAACAAAGGGACGTATGCCGCAACTTCGGATGGGAGAAATTATTTATTGGACACCACATTGGAGCAGTTGGAAGAAGAGTTGGTACCACAATCGTTTTTTAGGATAAGCCGTAAGTTTTACGTGAATATCAATCACATAGCAGATATTATTTCATACACAAATTCAAGGCTTCAAATAAAGTTTAATCACTTTAAAGAGCATGAGGTAATAGTAAGTAGGGAGCGAGTTAGAGACTTTAAGTTGTGGTTAGAGTGATTCTATTTAAACGTCTGAATATCAAATGACACCTGCTTTTAAAAACTCATTATAAGTTTTTCTTATAGTAGGTTTTTTGGGATAAATTTTCTATTTTTTATCAACCCTATTGTCGTCAAAGGCAGAAGGCAGTAATTTAGGAATCAATTTAATAAAAATAGGTAAAAGAATAGCGCCTCCTGGCAACATAAATATAGCCAAGGATGGAATACTCTTAAAAATATCCAATAACTGATTCTGTACTTTTTTCTTCTCTTCGTGGTTTAAATCTTTAACCGTTGACTTGGATAAAAGTGCAACCAATTCGCGACTTTCTGTGAGCTCTTTTTTTAACCTTTTACTGTTTCTGAGAATAAGCTTACTTACATTTTTAGACATGCCATCATAGAATTGAACAGCTAAATTTTTATTATTTAAGTATGCAATTTTCTCCTTATTTTCCTCAAAGAAAACCTCTACAAATTTAAGCTCCGACTCCACCTCTTTTTTAGACTTGTCCAGGTCTTTTCCCAAGCCAAAAATATAATCTGTTTCTGTATAGTCTAGGGTCTTATCTTCCCATATGGTCAAACAGGCCATATCCAAAAAATAATCCTTTTCATTTTTAGTAAAATTCTTTGTCAACAGGTCGGAATAATTACCCTCATATTTTGCTTTGTCCAGATCTAAATACGTTAACGATGAACCTAACAATTGAATCAATTTCGCATCCGATTCCTGAGTCTCTTTGGCGTTGAGTGCGTTGTATACGATATTGATGGTAACGTACTCTAAAAGTTGAGCGTGTTCCATCATGTTTTTTTTGCTTCGGAGGTAGATGGTGAATATCAGAATGTCTACATAAAGCAAGGAATTGGTCAAGCTATTTCCGAATGCTCTGCTAAAAGTATTATCACTCAAATAGATTCTTGAGTCGATTAATTGTTCAAGTTGCGACATTGTTTTAGAACCGGTCAATATTTTGTTCAGGAACGATATACGACTAACCTCCAAAGATTGGTAGTACTCAAATACTTTGCTAACAAATGCTTCAAAATCTGTTTTACCCACCTCAAAAGTATAGGTAAAGTATAAAGCAGTAAGTAGATTGGTTTTGGCAATCTCGTCCTCACTTAAGGTATGTTCCACTTCTATAAAAGAAGGTATGCCTAAATGTACGCCGTATACGAACCCATTTTTTTTGAGTTCTCTGTACAGGCTATCAAAGTCTTTAAACGGCGAAGACTGTTGATCTACGAGGTGACCAAATTTGTTGATCCATCCTGAGGTAGAAGGGTTCATTTTTGATAATTAACTTGTCAAAGTAAAACAATTTACCCGAATTTGCTTTACTCAAGTTAAAACACTTCGATAAAATTCGCTTAACCTAATTTTAATATGCTTAATAACTAGCTATCTTCGATATGGTTTTCTAATGCAAAGTAAGAAGCGGTTTTAAGGCTAAGTAGTTATAAAACCATAGTATATGGATTAAGTTTAAGAAAACTTCACAATTGTGGAAACTATTCGGGTATGGATAGGACCATTGGGACTTTGGCGATTCTAATTAAAGAGAACTTATTTACCTATCGAGTTTGATTGTAAATCAGATTAAGAATGAGTGAAAACAATAGTATAAGCACTTTTGGCAGAAGTAAACAGGAAATTAACTTAGTACTTATGCACTAGGTATTTTTTAGGTGTGCTGACAGCCTCAAAAGCATGTTTTTTTATTCCTCCACAATCGAAGAAACTTCAGTATCGGTAGTTTTCTTATTCAAAATTTCAATTCCTTTTTGGATTACCAGGTTGGTGGGTATCGTCAATCTTTTACCGTCATCTGTTCTCATAAAAAGGTAAAAACCACTAATGTCTTCCACCTCACCGGTCCAATCAAAATCTTTGTCCATCACTCTAATTCTGTCACCCAGTCGTAAGGGATGGCTAAAAAATAGTATTACACTGGCCGTTAAGTTTGATAATATAGACCATTGCGCCACAAATCCTATACCCACAATGGCCAATACTGAAGATAGGAAAACCGAAAAATCTTTCAAATTAACACCCCAAATCAAAGAAATGCCCACAATAGCTACTATAAAGAATAGAAGGCTGTTGAGGTAGAAAATCACTTTACGGCTATTCATGTCAATGGCACTGGTTCGGCCGAATCGCCGTATGGCTCTTTTGTTCAAAGAATGAAGGGAGAAAACAATAACCAGAAGTATTATAGTGTATAAAAGCTCGGATTTAAAGGAAGTTGGATCAATCATGACTGCACTTAGTAAATTTGGATTAACTTATAGTTCTAAACTACGAATAAACCCTTTCACTTACTAAAGCATGAAAACAGATTTTGAAGAAAATTCATGGGTAATAAATTACTCGCCGGATAATTACCATAACCAAAAATTCTCTTTGAAAGAAGATTTATTACTGTCTAAAGGTGATAAGTCCATAACCTGGATAAATACATATGGTTTAAACTATATGGAGGAATTCCGCCACATGGTAAACGAAAACGATTTGGATGATTTTCTACTTAGATTATTGCTTAAGCAGCAAATGGGGAGTAAGGTGATTGAGTTGGAAAATCAACTATTTGTGGCTGCCCGAATCTTAAAGACTGAATACCACAATATGGATTCCGAACAAATGTATTTTGTAGTATCAAAAGATTTTGTTTGGTGTATCCAAGAAAAGCGGGGCGATCATTTTGATTGGATTCGCGAACGGATATTCGAAAATAAGGGCATTATTAGAAAAAAACGTGCGGATTATCTTCTCTTCTTTATTTTGGAAACATTGATTACAAACTACAAGGAAAAATACGAAGAAACCGTACTGATGGAAAACGCATTGAATGCCATTGTAAAAAAGGAACCCACACCTGAATTTATGTTTGAAGTGGAGCAAAAAAAGGCCAAAATCCACGATTTTAAAAAAGCTACACATGGACTTAGGGATATTATAGTGAAGTTGGAAAGGGTTGAGGTGAATGGATTTCAAACTAAATATTATAGTGAACTTAGGGAACAGATCAATGGCTTAATCATGGATATAGATTCTGACATATTGGAATTGGAAAGTCAGATAAATCTGTTTTTTAGTGTACAGGGCCATCGTTTGAACGAAGTTATGAAGACTTTGACCATTTTCTCGGTCATTTTTATCCCGCTTACATTTTTGGCTGGAATCTATGGAATGAACTTCGAAAATATACCCGAATTAAAATGGCCTTATGGATACTTTGTATTGTTGGGGGCAATGTTGGTCATTTCTATATTCTCCATCATTGTTTTTAAACGCAAAAAGTGGTTTTAAGTGCTTGATTTCCTTTTTTGGCTTTTTTATCCAATGTGGATTAAACTTTATAATTAACCTAAATGGTTTTTAAATCTCGATATTAAAAATTAGTATTTGAATACAATCGCAACCGTTTATGAAATCACGGCTTGGGTCTATAAGTTAATTTAGGGAATCTAAGCGGCCTTCTTTTTTCTGATAAAAAAAGAGCTGCGGATGCAGCTCTTTTCATATGCTTTATTTATTGGGGATTAATTAGTTCTGTTCCAATAAAACTGATGCATTTATGGCAACATCTTCCCAGGTTTTACTTATACCATCAGCACCGGTATGCAAAATTTCGCAAGCTTCGTGCAAAGCAGCTAACGCATCTAAGGCATCCCATTGTTTTAAATCCATTACCCCAGAAAAGTTCACATAATTGTCATCTGTGATTTCATATTCCATAGGAAGTTCCGTGGTTACTCCGTTCATACTCAAATTGACAGTACACGTTTGGTCATCCTTAAAAGTAAAAACTCCTGAAATAGATTGGGTCTCTATCATTTTATCAAAAAAGAATTCAATAATTTTTGGATCTCTAACTTCGGTAGGATCATTGGTAAATAAACTGCTTATTGGAATAGTGAACTCGAGTCCGTTCAAGGTCTCTATTGGAGTTTCCCCCGATGTATAAGTGAGTTCAACTTCTTCAAAGGTTCCACCAACAGGAACTTTGTCCGTAGTTTTGTAAGCTGTAAAGCGAACATCTGTAGAATCCTGCACAATACTATAGGAGGAGGCAGTTGGTTCTTCCTTTTTTTCTTCTTTTTTGGTTTGTTTGCAGCTGAAAGCGGTTACCAAGAGAATGCCCAACGCCACAATTTGTATTTTTTTCATTCTGAAAATTTTAAATTTAGGTCCAAGTTAGGCAATATTTAAAGGGATGTCAATAAAAAAAGCTGTCCAGAGGACAGCTTTTGATAAAGTATTATTGGATTATTCCTGTGCAAGCTATTCTTGCACCAGCGGCACCCGAGGGTTGCGATGTATAATCATCCACACCTTGATGGACTATTACAGCTTTTCCCAAAATGTTTTTGGTATCGTCGTCACAACCAATGCACCATTCATCTGTAGAAAAATCCACAATTGCGTTGCCATTGGAATCAGTTGAGAAATTACCTATATCACCTTTGTGATAACCATCTTCCGAACCCCATTTACCATGTTGTTCAAAAGTTGGATTCCAATGTCCTCCAGTTGATTTTCCGTCAGCAGAAGAGCAATCTGCTTTTTCATGAAGATGTATGGCATGTTCTCCTTCATCAAGTCCGGTGAATGTAGCTCTCATAATTACCTCATTATCTTCCTCGGTGAACATAACTTCACCATTCACATTACTATCACTCTTGGGTTCCATAGTAAAGGTAATCACCTGGGGCTCCATGGTCTCCACTATCTGTTCTACCGTTTCCTCTACTTCCTCTGTAGTTTTTTCAGCTTCTTTTTTTGCTTGTTTACAGCTAAATGCTGTTATAAATATTAGTGCTAACGCTATTATTCGTAATGATTTCATTGCAATAAATTTTTAGTTAGCTTTTAAGTTAACTAATATTTATGGCGATGTCAACCTTTTCACCTTTTGATTTTTAGGGTTTTTCATTATTGAAAAGCCCCCTCAGATCTGGATTATAAAAAACTCCAATTTGCAGACGGTCATAAACGGCATTGGAAAACTGATTTCTCAAATACCCGACCTGAATGCTGCTGTTTTCGGTGATGTTTACACCAACAGCACCGTACAGACGGTTTTGACCGAACAAATCATCTTGAAGATTAATAAATAGCTCATCATAAAAGTTCAAGAAAAAAGTATTGGTCAGAGGTAATGTCATTTGTATACGATAGCGCGCCCTGTGCTGCGTTTCCGTAAGATCTCCAAAATCCAAGAAACGTTGCTCCAATCGATAACGATGTTCAAATAAGAATTCCCAAACCTTATTCTTTAGAATAAATTGTTCAAAAATTCGATGCTCTTTGGGGTTGACTTCTCCTTCAAACTCATAAAAAGTATTATCGGTATTGATAAAACCATAACCAGCAGTGGCTATTGCATTTGGATTGATATGATAATTGAGCCCTGTCCGTAAAAGCATCTGGTTAAAATTACTGGTGGTCTCGTAAAACCTGAACTGGGCTTCGGTATGAATACTAAAACGTTCCGAAACTTTGTTGGTGCCAAAATACATAAACCAAGTTCCCAATTCATCTTCACCAGGTTGTTGTGCATTTATTGTCAATAATCCAAATAAACTAAATAAGCATGCTAATTTTTTTATCATATATCTTCTTCTTTAATTGAGTTACTATTATCTTTTTTTAGGTACTCGTCCAAAAACTCTAAAATTTTGCTATATGCGGTAATCTGGTTTTCTTTTTTGACAAAACCATGCCCTTCATCCTCAAAAAGTACGTATTCTACGGGAACCCCATTTTTACGGACACCTGCGACTATCTCATCCGATTCCACTTGCAATACTCGCGGATCTTGCGAACCTTGAAGAACGATCAATGGTTTGGTCACTTTATCGGTATGGAAAAGGGGTGAAATCTGTTTCAAACGAACAGAGTCTGCACTGTATGGATTCCCCAATTCTTTATAAAGTGCTTCTTTGAAGGATTCCCACCACGGCGGAATGCTTTTAAGTGTTCTCATCCAATTGGTGACCCCGAACAGGTTCACACCCACATCAAACTCTTCTGGCGCATAGGTTAATGCCGCCATGGTCATGTAACCGCCGTAAGAACCTCCGATGATTCCAATTTTATCACCATCAATTCCAGGCTGTTGGGCCAACCAGTTTTTTCCTTCTATACAATCTTTAAGGTCTTTGTCGCCGTGGTTCAAGTCATCCATTTGATAAAAGGTTTTACCATATCCGCTACTACCTCGGTTGTTCACTGCCAATACAGCATATCCATGATTTACCAAATATTGAATGAACGAACTAAAATTTTGACGGGACTGTCCTCCTGGACCACCATGTACCCAGACCAATGCAGGTACCGGGTTTTCCGTGCTTGCCTGGTGCGGCGTGTAAAAAATAGCCGGTATTTCCAATCCATCAAAGGATTTGTAACGGACCACTTCTGCTTTTACCAAATCCTGAGCCTGTACCTCAGGGTTTAGCACATCGGTGAGTTTTTTCTGTTCCTTGGTCTCTAGATTGTACACATATAGGTTCGAGGGTGTATGGGATCCTCCTGCATAAAAGCGCATCATGGTTTCATCATCGGAAAAACTAACACTGGTAATTTCCATGTTTTCAACTGTGGGCAACGCTATTTTCTCCCCAGTAGCAACTTCCACTACTTCAATGGTATTTTTCGCATCCTCATTTATATAGGTTACTTGATAGGTGCCATTTTGGGTAAAATAACTTCCAGAAATATCCCAATCTCGTTCCATGGCCTTTTCGTAGGATTCATCGGCAATAGTGTACTTCATTACATATGAAAACTCACTGCCATCATCGGTGGTATAATAAAAAGTTGAGCCATCATGTGAAAAATCCTGACCATAATTACCGCTTTGGTTCTTATTTATTTTCTTTAACTCTCCCGATTCCAGATCATGCAAAAACAAATCGCTGTCATTGGTATTGATGGATTTGCTCAGTGCTACATACTTTTCATCAGTAGAAACAGTATTTATATCGTAACCATCATCATTTTGATATATCAATTGAGAGCTCAAGGTTTCCAAATCCATTTTATAGAGATCCATAAACCTATTATCCCTTTTATTTGAACCATAAAAGAATGCACTCTTATCTTTGGACCATTGGTAAAATAAGGAACGGGCACCTTCCTCAGGGGTAAGGTCCTTGTGGTTGCCATCTGTATCCCTGACAAAAATGTGATAGATTTCATCTCCATTATTATCCATTCGGAACAACATCCTTTCGTCTTTTGGAAAGTAGGAGATGGCAAACACTGAGGAACTGTCCGATTGTGTTACAGGCATCATGTCGCCACCAGAAGTCGGAATCGTGTACATGTTATATATACCAGAACGATTACTTGAAACCAGTAATTTGGATTTATCAGGTGAAAAACTTCCCCCCGCAATAGATTCGTTATCCATCATCTGGCTAATGGAATACGTCTTCATGGTATCGGCAATAGTAGGTTCCTTCTTTTCTTCTTTACAGGCCCAAAAACTTGAGATTAGAGCAATGATCAGTAATTTTTTCATTAGTGAATTGTGTTTAGATTAAAAGGGGACTTTCTCAGAATTGAATAACGCTTTAAAGATATCAAAAACATACTACTTCATAACTTAAATACGGTATTATGACGCTGTATAGTTAGTAGCGCTGGATAAATAATTCTCTAGTTATTTTTGTAAACAACGCCATTTTTCATCACGTATTTAACATGCTTCATTTTAGAGATATCCTCTATGGGATTACCTTCTACAGCAATAATATCCGCTAAGTAGTCTTTTTTAATCATTCCCAATTCTTTAAAATGAAGGATTTTTGCATTAACGGAAGTTGCTGATTGCAAAGCTTTTGTTGGATCCATTCCGTAGGCCACCATAAGTTCAAGTTCGCGGTAATTTTCACCATGTGTGAATACACCAACATCGCCACCGAAAATAATATCCACCCCGGACTGCAAAGCAAGCTGGAACGTTTTTTTCTTGTTGGCCACTCGTGCGGGGTCGGGCTGTATACCTTTTTTCCATCCGTTATATTGTTCAATAGCATCACCAGCGGCCAGAGTAGGGCAGAAGGCTATTTGCTTTTCTTTCATCAAATTAAAAATCTCCAAAGTGCCCCCATCACCATGTTCAATGGTTTCGACACCGCCAGTAATAGCGCGGAGCATTCCTTCGGGAGTACTTGCATGTGCTACCACATAGCGGCCAGCAGTGGTGGCCGCCGAAACCATGGCATTGATTTCTTCTTGCAAAAATGTGGGTTGCGAAGGTTCTCCTTTGCCCCAACGGTAGTCGGCGTAAATTTTTATGAGGTTGGCTCCATTTCCCAACTGGGTGCGAACTTCTTTAATGGCTTCGTTCACACCACTTACTGGAATAGCTCCCAACGGCACTTTGACCCCATCATGAAAGCCTTTTGGGCCATAGGCTCCAGTGGCCACTATGGCTGGCCCCGCCATTAAAGTGCGTGGACCGGGAACAATTCCATCATCAATGGATTTCTTTAGGTAAAGATCTGTATATCCAGCCCCTTCGGAGCCGAGATCGCGCATGGAAGTTACGCCGGCCATCAAGGAATTTTTGGCATGGACCACACCTCTGACGGCTCTTTCTACAGGAGACTCTTTCAAAACTTGATCGTTCCAAACAGTTTCGTTGTAGGGGTGCAACAATAAATGTGAATGACCTTCGATAATACCCGGCATTAAGGTCATGCCTGTCAATGCCTGTTTTGTATAGGAGTTGGCTTTTTTGAGACCATCTATTGGTCCGGCGTAGGCAATTCGATTTTCATTTACCGCTACAACCCAATCAGTATGCATTGCCGTACCATCAAAAACCCGCTCTGGAACCAATAAGATTTGTGATTGTAAACTGTTTAAACATACTAGTAGTAGCGTGAAGAAATAGTATTTTAATTGCATGTTGAGATTTTTGTAAATATTATTCCACTACGGAACTCTTCAATAGTTCTTGTAGTTGTTCTATAAAAAACACTTGGTTACCTTTTATAACCGTGGAAATATTTCGTGTGTTTTCAATGTTGTCCAATGGATTCCCATCCAAAATAACCAAATCTGAAACTTTTCCTTCTGAAATGGCGCCATACGTATCTGTTTGGTTTAAAAATTTTGCTCCATTGACAGTTGAAGTACGAAGTGCATTTAAAGGAGATATTCCACTGTGTACCATAGCCTCTAACTCCTTGTGTAAAGAAATGCCAGGATAGGCATAAGAATTAAACGCACCACTATCAGATCCAGCCAATAACTGTACGCCGGCAGAATCTAAGGATTTGGCCAATTCACCAAAAAACGTATCCAATTGCTTTCTATTTTCACGAGCTTCTTCGGAGGAGTTCAACGATGATTCTATCCTCCCTTGATAGGTTTTGATAATTCCCTTTCCCATATATTTTAAATAGGGATCTTTGGAATGATCTACTTCATCCAAATAACTCAAGGTTTTTCCAATATGAAGCGTGGGCACCACAAATACGTTGTCATCCTTTAATTTAGCAAAAGTGGTCTGGGCAGTGCTATCCGTGTAGGCACCCATAAGTGCAGGCATGGCATCCCAAAACCCCATTTCACCACTATTTAATTTATCAGTAACCTCAATTTCGTTGCTTGCGCACCCTTTCATAATGTAGTAAAGATGCTCAATCCCATCCATTCCAGCATCAATGGTTTCATCAAGAGTAACGGTGAAAGGCATATGGCCAGATACTGTAAATCCTCTGTTTTTGGCTTCTTTGATAGCATTTAGGTAGCTTTTAGGAGATATTCTGCTATCATAGATCTTAACAAAATCAACTTCTAGTGTCTCCAAAGAATCTAAAGCTTTTTGGAGATCAGCATCTGTTTGAACTTCGAGGGATCCTGCCCACGTAGAACCAATACCATCAATTTTGGGCCCTGCAGTAAATATGGTTGGACCTATCAAATCTTCAGATGCAATTTGATTTTTCCAGTCCATGACAGATTGGGTCAAATCTCCTCCGGCATCGCGTACCGTAGTGATACCATTGGCAATAAATAGCTTTAAGAAATTTTTGTTGTTGGCAATCAACGAATCTCCACCCCTTAAATGGATGTGGTTATCCCAAAATCCGGGTAAGAGGTATTTCCCCGAAGCATCAATAATGGAATCAGCCTTAAAATTATTTTCGGAACCTGCCATTTGGATAACCTCGATATTACCATTGGAAATAAAGATGTCCTGTGCTTTGACTTCACCTGTTTCCAAATCAATCACATTGGCGTTGGAAATGGCCCAATCGTACCTGTTTGCAGGTTCATTTTTACAACCAAAAATGGTAAGGAGTAGGACTGAAAAGAGTATTCGAATCATGTAGTGTTTCTTTTTTGAAGCTTTAAAGATACCTGAATTTTTATTTCACACCTGCTTGTGTTTCTCCTGTTTTTTACTGATTTTTAGTAAAAACCAAGTTTTTGAAGGAAACGAAGCCGAGTTGGCTCTATTTAACACTGTTGATTCTCTCGGGGGAGGCCATTTTTATACTTCCTTTTGTATTGCCCCGTGTTTTTAGACCTACGGTTTTGGATGTTTTGCAATTGGACAATGTTCAATTGGGGCTTTGCTTTTCAGTTTACGGTCTTGTGGCAATGGCCTCCTATGTTATTGGAGGGCCTCTTGCCGACAAGTATGCTCCTCGGAAATTAATAGCCGTTGCTTTGTGGATGACTGCACTGGGTGGATTTTTGTTTGCCCAATACCCCACTTTTTGGGTGCTACAATTATTGTATGGTTGGTGGGGCTTCACAACTATTTTCCTTTTTTGGGCACCAATGATCAAGGCCACCCGAATCTGGGGCGGAAGAAATTCCCAAGGAAAAGCTTTTGGGTTTCTCGATGGTGGCCGTGGGATGACAGGTGCACTGTTCAGCTTATTGGGTGTCGTGGTGTTTTCATTTTTTTTGTCAAAATCCCCTGAAACAGCAAACCTTCAAGACCGAAAAGAGGCATTTACCTATGTACTTTATTTTGCTTCTATCATCATTATTTTGGTTGGGATTTTGGTTTGGTTTTATATGAAAACGAACGATAGCGGTGAAAAAGAAGTTCTTGAGCGGATTTCATGGAAGGATATCAAACAAGTTTTAAAATTACCTTCGGTGTGGTTGTTAATGATCATTATTCTTTGTGGTTACGTAGGGTATAAAATCACGGATATCATTTCCCAATATGCAGAAGAGGTAATGTTGTACAATCAGGTAGATTCGGCAAAAGTGGGTACTTTATTGCAATTTCTAAGACCTGCAACAGGTATTCTTTTCGGTTTGATTGCAGATAGATTAAAGATCACATGGCTGTTGGTTGTCAGTTTTGTTTTGTCATTGATTGGAGGGTTGCTGTTTGCCAGCGGAGCGATAGCACCTACTACAACATTCTTGTTTTTTATGTCGGTGGTTGTTATCGCTGCAGGAGTTTATGCTACTAGGGCATTGTACTTTGGGGTAATGCATGTAGGCAAAATACCATTGACCTTAACGGGAACAGCGGTTGGGCTCATTTCGCTGATAGGCTATACACCAGATGTTTTTGCAGGCCCGGCCTACGGTATGCTTTTAGATGCGCACCCCGGTGAAGAATTGGGACATCAAAATGTGTTTTGGATGTTGAGTGCTTTTGCATTTGTTGGAGGAATAGCAGCGTTGATCTATCACAAAAAATATGGTAAGCAGTAACCTTATTGGTTTCTGTATTTAATGCCTTGTTCTGAAAGAGATACGATTTCCTTGATTCTTTTTTTTCGAGTTTCTTCCCGTTTGGCCTGTTTGAGCCAATAGAGATAACTTTTTCTTTGACTATTGGTGAATTTTTTAAAGTTTTCCCGTGCAGTTTGGCAATTCTCCAAAGCTTTTTGCAAATCTAAAGGAACCACACCATTTTCTACATCGTCCAATTCGGTCCAGGAACCATTTTCCTTGGCCACCTCAATGGCTTTAAGACCACTTTTGTGCATTGATCCATTGGTCTTTAATTCTTTTATATGATTCTTGTTTACCCTGCTCCACGTGCTTTTTGGTTTTCTGGGGCAGAAATATTGTTTGCGTTTTCCATCGCCGAGACTTCTGACGGTACTGTCTATCCATCCGTAACAAAGGGCTACTTTAACGGCTTCTTCCCATCGCATACTTTCGTTTTGGTGTTCTACCTTGTAAAAAATCAGGTGTACACCAGTATGGGTTTTATGGTTTTCATGGAGCCACTCACGCCATTCATCATCATTTTTAAAATAATGCTCAGGATGCTTTTTCACACTATATTTTTTGCGTCTCTATGTAGAAGTTTTTGTCAAAGTCAACCTGGGTTCCTTCCAAATCTTCTGTTTTCCATTCAGCAGTGGGAAACAACCACTTTTCAGAACCATCTACGGATACTTTGATGGGCATATCAAAACCCGCCACAATGTCTACATACCTATAACTTATGGTTTCCCCATCAATTTTATATTCCAAGGCGGGTATTAGGGTGGTGCGCAGGTATTGATCAAAGAATGCAGACAGGTCTTTACCTGATTTTTCACTTAAATAATTTTCGATTTGTTCGGAAGTGACCGTTTGGTGGTGAAAATCTTTATTAAGGCCTCGTAACATTTGACGCCATTTTTCATCATCTTCCACCAATTGCCTGAGGGTGTGCAATATGTTGGCACCTTTGTAGTACATATCGCTGGAACCTTCTTTGTTGACCCCATAAGGACCAATAATTGGGCTATCATTTTGAATACTGGCACGAGTTCCGATCACATATTCAGCAGATGCATTTTTTCCAAAATGATAGTCGAGGTACAAAATTTCCGAGTAGGCAGTAAACCCCTCATGCACCCACATGTCTGCAATATCTTTATAGGTGATGTTGTTGGCGAACCATTCATGACCTGCCTCGTGAATAATTATGAAATCAAATTGTAAGCCCCAGCCTGTACCTGATAGATCACGCCCTAAATAACCGTTTTCGTATTTGTTTCCGTAAGTAACAGAACTTTGGTGTTCCATACCCAAATAGGGCACTTCCACCAGTTTGAACCCATCTTCATAAAAGGGGTAGGGGCCGAACCAATATTCAAAAGCCTGTAGCATCATGGGAGTTTGCACGAACTGTTTTTTTGCCTTTTCCAGGTTTTCTGGCAATACATAATAATCCAGCTTTAAAGGCCCGTTTTCACCTTCGTACACTTCTCCAAAATGAACGTAGTTCCCAATGTTCACATTTACACCGTAGTTATTTATCGGGTTTTTGACTACCCAATTATAGGTTTTATAATCACCAAGGTCCTCTACACTTTCCAACTGTCCGTTGGATACATCCATTAGGTTTTTGGGAACTGTGGCACTAATGCGCATGCTATCCACTTCGTCGTACATGTGGTCTTTATTGGGCCACCAAACACTGGCACCCAAACCTTGACAGGAAGTTGCAACAAACGGGTTGCCGTTTTTATCTTCCTTCCACGAAAAGCCGCCATCCCAAGGGGCTCTAACAGCTTCTTTAGGATTACCTGAGTACGTTATTTTTAGTTGATTGAATTCGCCAGGTATCTGCTTTTTCTTCAGTTTGATAAAATGGGCATTTCCTTCGGAAGTAAACTTTAATTGTTTGCCATCTTGAACTACAGCTTCAATCCTCATGGGTTCTTGAAGGTCAATTTGAAGCGTTTGAGCCGCTTTTAAAACCTTGTATCGAACAATATTATGCCCCGAAATGAATTTTTTAGAAGGGTCTACCTTTACATTAAGATGATAATAATTCAAATCCCACCATTCCCTTTCTGGGGTTATGCTGCCCCGCAACGTATCTTGTCGTGTAAAATTCTGAGCATTTAGAGAAGTTATACTCAATAAAAGCGTGACTATGATTAAAAATTGTTTCATAGAGCTATGGTAGTGATTATCTAAAAACCTTATTTGGAAAAACCACTGGGCTTTCGTGCCCATCTTTTCCAACGGCTGCTACCCCAAAGAAAAAATTGTCTATGACGATGCCTTCCAAGGTATGTTCGTTTACATCTCCAACATATTTGTAATTGTCCCAAGTCGGCGAGGTAGTATCCCTCCAGTAAATTTTGTACCCCACCGCTCCATCTACTTTACTCCATTTGAGTTTGGCGCTGGGTTCCACAATACCTCCAATTTCAACAGTTTCTGGTGATTGGGGAGCCCAAGCAATGGAGGCAAGGTTTATGGCATTTACTGCGGTAAGCTTCTTGGCGTACCCAAAATCAACGTGTTCCAAGACATCGCCATAGGCTATGCCGTTTTCCACGCGAATATCTTGATGCTGTTGGGTATAATTTTCATGGGCTTCCATAATCCGAATACCTGCGTAACCGGCGTCATTAAAAGGTCTGTGATGACCGCCTCGTCCAAAACGATCCAAACGATAGATCAACATAGGATTCATTTCGGGCATATAGGTCTTGGTAGTTTTGTAAACATACCTTGCCAGCTGACGGGAGATTCCATCGACTTCTCCACCATAAAAACGTCTGGCCGCTCTTTCCTCCTCTGTTTCGGTAGGCGGAACGGGTTCGGAGAATATTCTAAAATCCCTATTGCTCACTACGCCATCAACACCGGAGATGTTTCCAATCATATCATTGTTCAGAATGCCGACAATTTCCCAACTATTCTCTTTGGCGTAGGCAGCCAATCCTTTTCCACCATATAGTCCTTGCTCTTCGCCAGAAAGCCCCACGTAGATGATACTACTTTCAAACTTGTATTCTGAAAGTACTCGTGATGCTTCAATAGTTCCGGCCATTCCACTGGCATTGTCGTTGGCACCGGGCGAATCTGAAGTATAGTTGGTCGGGTCGCTAACACGTGAATCAATGTCCCCGCTCATTATAATGAATCGATTTGGAAATTTGGTTCCTCTTTGGATAGCTACCACGTTTACAATTTCAACATCTTTTACAATTCTTGCATTGTCTCCTTTTTCAATAAAGTTTTTTTGATAAAACACTTCCAAACAATCTCCGCAGTTTGAGGATATTTTCTCGAACTCAGATTTTATCCATCGTCTGGCGGCCCCAATGCCCCGGGTTTGGGAAACGGTATCGCTCAATGTATGCCTTGTGCCAAAATTAACTAAGGTAGTTACATCACTCTCTATTCGGTCTGCCGAAACGGAATTGATGATATCGTAGATGCGGGTATCAGCTTGGGAAAAGCCAACTGTTGTTATAGCTAAAAGTAGTAAAACCAGTGTTTTTTTCATGAGTTAAGAGGCTGTTTTGGTTTGAATTAGTATATGTAACTTATTTAATGAATGTAACCTTTACAATTTTACCGTTTTCTACTTCATAAATGGCAACTGTTCTAAAAACTTCCCCATTCATGGTCGCAGATTCTTCGTTGATAATTTTGTTTCCTAGAACAATGCTACTATTAATGTCGACATGTAAGTCCGAAGTATTTTTAAAAAGCGATCCATATTTATACTCTAGGTTCGGTTTGCCTTGTAAGGTAAGTATTTTTGGAAAGTTATACAGCTCCACATACCTTGAATACGTTTCTGTAAAAGCTTCAATATCCCTGTCGTTATATGCTTCCATTTGTTCTTTCACAATGCTTTCAGCATCGGTCAATGGGCCATCCGGGAAAATAAACGTCATGGTTGTTATGAGGCCGTTCTCAACTTTATAAATAGCGACTTGGTGGCCATCCCTACCATCGACTTTGGTGATTTCCTCATCTATAATGGTATTTCCAAGAATTATTCGGTTAACAACTTCCACACTAGAGGTTTTTACATTTTCGAAGAAACGTTCATAATTCTCAACCATTTTTTTGTTACCCTTATACATGATTTCATTTGGAAATCGTTGTACCCTAACATTTTCTGAAAAACAGGATGTAAAAGCCTCTAGGTCTCTATTGTTAAATGCATTAACCTGTGTTTGAATGATTTTGGCTGGTGATTCCTCGGCCACAAAAGCCAATCTTTTTCTGTTTGGACTAATGGCTATTCGACTGATGTTATTGATTTCTTCTTGGGGAAATTCAATTATGGTTTCCCAGACAGCTTCAGAACCAATATCCAAACTCAACAACTTTTTTCCTGCTCCCGTGATTATGATGTTTTCATCCAACCAGCAAATATCCTCTTCTTGGTCAAATACATTCGTTATTTTTTTTGTCAAACCAGTTAATGGGTCCAATGATAAAATTTCCCAGGTATTACTTTTTTTGCCAATAAAACTGACCAATTCGGTGCCGGGTATCGAGTGCAATGATCGTCCTACATTTTTATAAATAGTTTTTTGTGTGTTTTTTTCCAAGTCTATAATCACTAGATCCATTCGGTTATCCACCAAAATTGTGGCAACTAGAATATAATCGCTGAACCAAATATGGTAACCAATCTTTAAATCGGTAATTGGAGAGGATTCCCTTGTTTTTAAATCGTACTCGTACAAACGTTGTAAGCCATCAACATCGAGCCGAATGGCAGAAAAAGCATTTTTATTGGGAATACGCAAAGGTGAATATTCACTGCCTGCTGTTGTATAGGTTAACCATGATGAAGTGCTTCCTTCTTTCACATTGAATTTGAGGACATCTGTTTGCCCTTTTCTTGTAGAAGCAAACAAAATACTATCATCGTCCCAGAAAGAAGGTTGGTTGTCGTAACCATGATTGTTTGATATGTTTTTAGGATTGGTTAAAATTGGTTTTCCATTGTTTAGTTCTAGATCAAAGAGGTAAACCTCTGTTTGGGTCTGTGACCAACCATGGACACTTACCAACAAAAAACTTATAATGAAAAAACCTCGTATCATGGTTGTATAAAACGTTTTAGAAGTTGTCTTACTCTCGCTGTATTTTCCACATGGTATTTGGCCTGGGTTTTTTTAAGGCCAACTTTAACGGTGACAGCAGAATCCGGGAGTTCTTGGAACATAAATTCGTCTGTCCAATCATCGCCAATGGCAAATACAAAGTCATAATTGTCCTCACTTAACATACGCGTAGCCGCCCTACCTTTGTTCACGTTACTATTTTTGATTTCCATAACCTTATTGCCATTAAGCACGCTTATATCGTCATTGCCAATCAAACTCCGAAGTACCGTATTGAGTTCCGTTGCTCTTTTGTTTCCAAAATCTGGGTCGGTATTCCTATAGTGCCAAGCTAAGGAATAATTCTTTTCCTCAATAAAAGATCCTGGGGTTCTGTCCACAAAAGATTCCAAAACAGGTTTAATTTTGCCCATCCATTCACCCTTTACTTGTTCCAGCATTTTAAAATCTTCCCCATGTTTGGAAATCCATACACCATGCTCCACGATCATGTTATATTTTTTTGGCAAAAACCATCGTCCAAAGGTTTGTTTGTCTCTTCCACTTATCAAGAACAGCGTTGTGTTTTCTTGTGTGTGCAATGCATCCAAAAGCTCATAAAGTTCTTCATCTGGAGAGGCTTTTTGCGGATCTTTATGGAAACCGGCCAACGTTCCATCATAATCAAGGAACAATAAACGTTTTTTTGATTTTGTATATTCTTTTTCAATGGACAACAATATCTCTGAGGACATTTTTTCAGAAATAAAGGCTTTGCCCAAATCTCTTTTTTCTTTCAAGGCATTCATAAACTCGTTCGCCCACACCTCTACATTGTACCGTTCCAATCTTTTTTGCAAAAAGGTGTTTCGGGAAACTTGTTCTTCCATTGGCATATTGAGCGCTTGTTTTAAAGTATCTGCTTGTTGTTCAAAATTGTTCGGGTTAATCAATAGGGCTTCGTTCATTTCATAGGCAGAACCCGCCATTTCACTTAAAATAAGCACTCCTGATTTATCTGTACGGGTAGCGATGTATTCTTTGGCCACCAAATTCATCCCGTCCCGTAAAGGTGTAAGCCACGCTATGTCACTTGAGGTGTATAGGTCTATAAGGCTTTCAAAGGGCAAGGAGCGATAGAAATACCAAATGGGGGTCCAGTTGACGGTAGACAACTCCCCGTTAATTCTGCCTACCAATTCATCAACTTCCCTTTTAAGTAATTGATACTGGGGTACATTGGAGCGGGAGGGTACGGCCAGTATGATTAAACGCACTTTTTCTTTATACTCTGGATATTTTTGAAGAAAATATTCAAATGCGTTTATACGTTTGGCAATTCCCTTACTGTAATCCAATCTGTCTATGGAAAGAATAAGTTTGGTATCTGGTGCAGATGCAATGTGACTGTCTAAACGGACCTGTAGATCACTACGCTCTTCCGGGCTTTTAGAGTTGTGTAATATTGCCGCTTCCCTAAACTTTTTATAATCGATTCCCATGGGAAAGGAATCTACTTTTATGACCCTATTGTCCAGATAAATTTCATTGAAGCTTACATCCAGCCCCATAAGTCTTCTTACAGAACTTAAAAAATGTCTTTCATAATCGTAGGTGTGGAAACCAATAAGGTCCGACCCCAACAATCCATCCAAGATTTCCTCACGCCAAGGTAACGTCCGAAAAATTTCGTAGGAGGGAAAAGGAATGTGCAAAAAGAACCCGATTGTTGTGTCTGGGCGTTTTTCACGAACCATCTGTGGTACCAACATCAATTGGTAATCATGTACCCAAATCGTATCATCGTCATCAGCATGTTCAATAATGGTGTCGGCAAATTTTTGATTTACAGATTTATACGTTTCCCAAAATGTTAGTTCAAATTCGGAGTATTTTAAAAAATAGTGGAACAGTGGCCATATGGTCCTATTGCTAAAACCATAATAAAAACCATCAATTTCGTCTGCATTTAATTTTACTTTGGCGCAGCCATGTTCTTGTAGGGCACCGTCGATATCGTCTTCAAGTTCATGGGGAATATCTTCATCCGTTAGGCCCGACCAACCGATCCATAAACTTTCACCGCCGCTATGTACCGATTTCATCCCTGTAGCCAACCCTCCAACACTTGGTATTGCATTGAGGCTTCCATTGCTAATTTGTAATTGAACGGGTAATCGATTTGAGATTATGATAGTTTTGCCCATAAAAGGATGATTTTTGAGGTATTTTAATTTTTTGTTTCTTTAAAAATCGGGAAATTCGATCGCAAAACCAATTCAATCTAACCCTTTTGAGAATTATTGACCTATGGACAACTTGAATTATGGAATTATAGGGAATTGTAGAAGTGCGGCATTGATATCCAAAGAAGGCTCCATAGACTGGTGCTGTTTGCCTCAGTTTGACTCAACTTCGGTATTTGCAAAACTACTGGATGAGCAAATAGGGGGGAGTTTTGAGATTATACCCAAGGGAAATTACGAAATACATCAAGAATATTATAACCGGACCGCTATTTTGGTAACCCGATATAGTGAAGGGGAAAATGTTTTCGAGGTGCATGATTTTATGCCTCGCCATCATAAAATGAACGGGAAATACATGGCTCCCCCAGAAATAATCCGATACATTAAATATGTGTCGGGGAGTCCAAAAGTGTGTTTTAAGTACGACCCTAAATTGGAATATGCGGTTGGTAAGACCAAACACTATATAAAAGAAGATTTTATAGCGAGCCTTACCCATGAGAATAAATACGACACCTTATTTCTTTATACTTCTTTTGAGAAGAATAGTATTTTGGAACAGAAAGATGTAACGCTAGAGGAAGATGGCTACTTCTTGATTTGTTATAACGAAAAAATATTTAAACCTACTACGCAAAAAATTGCTTTGGAGCTGGAACGAACCAAAGTGTACTGGTTGGATTGGGTAGATAAAACGCCTACCTATAAGAAATTCAATGAGCAGATAATTCGAAGTGCAATTACCTTAAAAATGTTGACTTATGATAAAACAGGTGCTGTATTGGCAGCGGCCACTACTTCTCTTCCCGAAACAATAGGAGAGGTGCGTAATTGGGATTATCGTTTCTGTTGGATTCGTGATGCATCCATGGTAATCAAAGTGGTTTCGGAACTGGGACATAAGAATTCCGCCAAAAGATTTCTTCAGTTTATAATTGACCTAATGCCTGACAAGGATGAAAAACTCCAGATCATGTATGGTATCAATAAGGAAAAAAAACTCACGGAAATATCTTTGGATCATTTAGATGGTTACAAGGGCTCCAAACCGGTAAGGGTGGGTAATGCAGCGTATATGCAGAAACAAAACGATATCTATGGTATTTTGATGGATGTGATCTATGAGCAATTGAACTCCTTTAGTAATGATATTGAAAATGTGGAAGAGTTGTGGAACATCACCAAAGGCATAGTTTGGATCGTTGGTAAACATTGGCAAGAACCGGACAAAGGTATTTGGGAATTTCGTGGAGAGGATAAGCACTTTACTTTTTCAAAGGTATTGTGTTGGGTAGCCATCGACAGGGCCATAAAAGTGGCAAAAATGTTTGGTAAAACCCGTAAACTAGAACGTTGGATAGCTCTTGAACAAGAAATAAAAGATGATATTCATAAAAATGCTTGGAACAGTGATATCAATGCATTTGTGCAATCGTACGGTTCACGGCACTTGGATGCTTCGATACTTTTAATGGAGCCTTACGGTTTTATCCATGCTAGGGACCCTAAATATGTCAGTACCGTACAAGCTATTGATGAAGGGTTGAGTAATGACGGTCTTTTGTATCGTTATAAGAATGAAGATGATTTTGGATTGCCTTCATCATCTTTTACCATTTGTACATTTTGGTTCATCAATGCGCTGTTTAAAATAGGAGAGGAAGAAAAAGCTCTTGAACATTTTGAGCGTTTATTGAGCTACAGTAACCACCTTGGATTATTTAGTGAAGATATCGACTTTAAAACCAAAAGATTGTTGGGTAATTTTCCGCAAGCATATTCCCACTTGGCACTTATTGAATGTGCCATCAATTTTTCCAACAAACAAAAAGACGATGAAATTTTGGAATCGATAGGATAACAAATAAAAAAACGCCCCAATAGGGGCGTTTTCAAATCCATGCGGGTTTTCATCCCAACAAATATTTGAATTAGTCAAAGGTATACCCATTATCAGCGGCAACTTTCTCGGCTATCTGCGTTCTAAGTTTCACTACATTGGGTTGGTTCATATACTTGGTAAAGCGCTTAAGCCCCATTAACATCATGCGTTGCTCATCGCCTTCCGCAAAAGAAACTATGGCTTCCTTTCCTTTTTGTTGGATGATATCGACTGCCCTGTACAAATATAATTTGGACATGGCTATTTGTGTTGCCTGTGCTTCTTCGCCAAAGCGTTTAGCATTTTTTTCCGTTCTTAAAATAGCCGATTCTGCCATATAGACTTGAATCAGGATATCCGAGGCGGCCATCAGCAACATTTGCTGTTCTTCTAAATCTGGACCAAATTTTTGAACGGCACTTCCTGCAATCATTAGGAATACTTTTTTCAATCGGGCAACCAAGTCTTTTTCTTCTGAAAGTAACTCGGAGAAATCGGGTGCATCAAAAGATGGTATGCCCATTAATTCCTCGCCAACTGCCGTAGCTGGCCCTAAAAGGTCTACATGGCCTTTCATAGCTTTTTTTACCAACATTCCCACGGAGAGCATTCTATTAATTTCGTTGGTGCCCTCATATATTCTGGCAATACGGGCATCTCGCCATGCGGACTCCATAGGCGTATCTGCACTAAAGCCCATTCCTCCAAATACTTGGATACCTTCATCTGTGGTGTGCTGTACGTGTTCCGATACGGCAACCTTCAAAATAGAACATTCTATCGCATATTCCTCAACACCTTTGAGCTCCGCTTCTTGATGTGAATTACCATCTGCTTCCCTAATGGCTATTCTATCTTCTATATTTTTAGCGGCACGGTAAGAGGCGGCTTCATCCACATATACATTGGTAGCCATATCGGCAATCTTAGCTTTAATGGCACCAAAATTTATAATAGGAGTTTTAAACTGAATACGCTCATTTGCGTATTTAGTGGCCTCGCCAATTACACGTCGTTGTGCCTCCAAACACGCTGCGGCCAGTTTGATTCTTCCTATATTTAAGGCATTCATCGCAATTTTGAATCCATTGCCTCTTTCGGACAGCATGTTTTCAACTGGGACCTTGGTTTCATTGAAAAATACTTGACGGGTAGAGGAGGAGTGGATACCCAGTTTTTTCTCTTCTTCACCAAAGGAGATTCCATTTTCAGTGTCGTTTTCCACGATGAACCCAGTAATGTTTTTATCATCGCCAATTCTAGCAAAAACAATGAACATATTGCAAAATCCAGCGTTGGAAATCCACATTTTCTGTCCAGTAATACTATAATACTTGCCATCATCGGAAAGTACTGCTTTTGTTTTTCCCGAGTTAGCGTCGGACCCAGCTCCAGGTTCGGTTAGACAATAGGCGCCAAACCATTCACCAGTAGCTAATCTTGGGACGTATTTTTGTTTTTGCTCTTCGGTTCCGTATAATGTGATGGGCATGGTTCCGATTCCAGTATGCGCACCAAATGCTGTACTAAAGGACCCAGTTGCACCGGAAATGTAATCACAAACCAACATGGTAGAAACAAATCCCATACCCATGCCTCCGTAAGCTTCGGGAACTGCCACACTTAAAAGACCAAGTTCTCCTGCCTTTTTCATGCATTCTTCCGTATAGGCGTAATCTTTTTTCTCAAAGCGTTCCCAATGCGCCCATAGTTCTCTGTCTACAAACTCCTTGGTGCTTTCGCGCATCATTTTTTGTTCTTCGTTGAGGTCCTCAAGGGTGAACACGTCCTCACATTTGGTTTCCTTGACCAAAAATTGACCTCCTCTCAGTATGTCTTTTTCTTTTGTTTCCATAGTTGCTTAGATTAATAGAATCAAGAATCAAGAGCCAAGATTTACTTGTCTAAACTGGATTGAAAGCTTGAAATCATTTTTTGTTATTGTTTAGTGCTTTGTTTTATTTTTCAAATGCCTTATGATAAAAATTCAAATATACCAGCTGCACCTTGTCCAGTTCCCACGCACATGGTGACCATACCATACTTACCTTTCATGTCCCGTTTTCTCATTTCATCAAAAAGTTGAACTGATAGTTTGGCGCCTGTACATCCAAGTGGGTGACCGAGGGCAATGGCTCCTCCATTGACATTCACAATGTCTTGATTGAGCCCTAATTCTCGGATTACGGCTAAGGATTGTGATGCAAAGGCCTCGTTGAGTTCGATAAGGTCTATCTCGTCTTGTTTCATACCTGCCTGTTTTAATGCTTTTGGAATGGCTTTTACAGGGCCAATGCCCATAATTCTTGGCTCAACACCCGCTGCGGCATAGTTTACCAATCTTGCAATGGGTTCTAAGTTGAGTTCTTTTACCATTTCTTCACTCATCACCATTACAAAAGCGGCTCCATCACTCATTTGAGATGAGTTACCGGCGGTAACACTACCACCTGCTGCAAATACGGGCCTTAGTTTGTTCAAAGTCGGGATGTTGGTTCCTTTTCGTGGCCCTTCATCCTTGTTTACCGTGTATGATTTGGTTTCTTTTTTTCCTGCTTCGTTCACAAATGTATGCTCTACATCAATGGGCACAATTTGATCTTGAAAACGATCTTCTTCTTGGGCCTTCAACGCTTTCATATGGGAATTGAATGCAAATTCATCTTGGTCCTCACGTGAAACCTTGAATTGCTGTGCAACTGCTTCAGCAGTAAGTCCCATTCCCCAGTAATAGTCTTCGTTGCCTTCTTTGGCTGTGGCATAATCAGGCGTAGGCTTGTAACCTCCCATGGGAATGTAACTCATACTCTCCGCTCCTCCGGCAATGATACAATCTGCCATTCCCGATTGGATTTTGGCTGTTGCAATACCGATGGTTTCTAGTCCTGAAGCGCAATAACGGTTCACGGTCACGCCAGGGACGTCTTCAATATTGAGACCCATTAATGAGATAAGTCTTCCCATGTTCAAACCTTGTTCAGCTTCGGGCATGGCATTCCCCACAATAACGTCGTCAATACGTTTTTTGTCCAATTGGGGAAGCTCCTTCATTATATGTTCTATGGTTTCTGCGGCCAATTCATCCGGACGCTTAAACCTGAATACTCCTTTTGGCGCTTTGCCAATGGCTGTTCTATATCCTTTTACTATATATGCTGTTTTCATTTTAAAAAGTATTGAGAATTGAGATGTTAGTATTGAGATTACAGCTTTTGCCTTAATGAATAAATCATTTTTTGTATTTCAATACATTCATCTATCAGTATTTGTGCTTTCTGGTTTTTTGTTAAGTTTAATTCAATAATTAAAATCAATTGCGTCTGTAGTTCGTATAGAGAACCGTTCGCAATACTTAAAAAGTGCTTAAACTCTTTGTTTAAATTTCTTCCAGCTCCCTCGGCAATATTAGAAGGGACTGAAACGGCACTTCTTTTAATTTGATTTATCAAACCAAATTTTTCATCTTTTGGTAACTCAGGCATAAGTAGATAGATAGCTTTGGAAAGCTGAATCGATTTTCTCCAAATTTTTAAATCTTTTACTTTGTGCATTTCTGATTACTCAATTCTAGCATCTCATTACTATCGCAACTAGTTGCGAAGTGGTTTTCCTGTTTTCAACATGTGTTGGATACGTTCCAAAGTCTTTTTTTCAGTGCAAAGGGACAAGAATGCTTCTCGTTCCAAATCCAAAAGATATTGTTCCGTTACCATTGTTGCTTCTGAAAGGTCGCCCCCAGCCATTACGTAGGCCAATTTGTTGGCAATCTTTTTGTCGTGCTCCGAAATATAATGCCCAGCTTCCATGGAGTCTGTTCCTACCAAGAACATGCCCAAGGCTTGCTTTCCAAGAACTTTTACATCTTTTCGTTTTACAGGTTTAGTGTAGCCTGCATCTGCCATAATTTTAGCATGAGCTTTGGCCGTTGCAATTTGACGGTCTTTGTTGACCACTACAACGTCTTTTCCTTTTTGCAAGATGCCCAAATCAAAGGCTTCATATGCCGATGTTGATACCTTGGCCATTCCAATGGTCAGGAAATACTCTTGAAGCACATTTAACTCCACGTCATTTTTTTTGAAGGTATCCGAAGCTCGAAGCGCCATTTCTTTGGAACCACCTCCGCCAGGGATTACCCCTACACCAAATTCTACCAAACCAATGTAGGTTTCTGCAGCAGCTACTACCTTATCTGCGTGGAGTGAAAGTTCACAACCTCCGCCCAAGGCCATACCGTGCGGCGCGGCTACGGTTGGAATGGATGAGTATCGCATGCGCATCATGGTGTCCTGGAACATTTTGATAGCCATATTCAACTCATCATATTCTTGCTCCACCGCCATCATAAAAATCATTCCGATATTGGCTCCAACAGAGAAATTAGCTGCTTGGTTACCTACTACCAATCCTGCAAAATCTTTTTCAGCAAGGTCAACAGCTTTGTTCAAACCAGCAAGCACATCGCCCCCAATGGTATTCATTTTGGATTGGAATTCACAGTTGAGGATTCCATCGCCCAAATCTTCGATTACAACACCGCTGTTTTTGAAGACTTCTTTGGTTTTTCGAATGTTGTCCAAAATGATGAACGCATCCTGACCAGGAATTTTTTCCATGGTCTTTTTTGGAATATCGTAGAAATAGGTGTTGCCTTCTTTTACGGTGTAGAAGGAATCAATTCCTGCCTTTTTCATCTCGGTAACCCATGAAGCGGCCTCCAAACCTTCAGCCTTAATAAGTTCGAGACCTTTGTCCAAACCTACGGCATCCCAAATTTGGAATGGTCCATGTTCCCAGCCGAAACCAGCTTTCATGGCATCATCTATTTTATAGAGTTCATTCGTGATTTCAGGGATTCGATGGGTAACATAGGCGAACAAAGCACCAAAGCTTTTTCTGTAAAATTCCCCGGCTTTATCTTTTCCGCCTACCAATACAGGAAAACGGTCAATTACCTTGTCAATGGTTTTGGTGAGCTCCAAAGTGGCAAATTTTGCACTTTTTTTGGCACGGTAATCCATCGTATCCAAATCCAAGGTCAAGATTTCGCTCTTACCATTATCACCTTTCACTTTTTTATAGAAACCTTGTCCGGATTTGCTTCCTAACCATTTATTGTCCATCATAGTTTTGATGAAACCGGGTAATTGGAACAGTTCGAGACGCTCATCGTCCTTGCAATTGTCACTGATTCCGTTAGCCACGTGCACCAAAGTGTCCAAACCAACTACATCTACGGTACGGAAAGTTGCAGATTTTGGCCTTCCAATTACGGGTCCGGTCAATTTATCCACTTCTTCAACCGTCATTCCCAAATCTTTTACGGCGTGGAAAAGACTTTGGATACTGAAAATCCCTATCCTGTTTCCGATAAAGGCAGGTGTGTCTTTGGCAACCACTGAAGTTTTGCCCAAGAACTGTTCACCATAACCATTAAGGAATTCTAAAACTTCTTGTGAGGTTTTTGGACCTGGAATGATTTCAAAGAGTTTAAGGTATCGCGCGGGGTTGAAAAAGTGGGTTCCGCAGAAATGTTTTTGGAAATCATCACTTCTTCCCTCACTCATAAACTTAATGGGGATACCTGATGTGTTCGAAGTGATCAAGGTGCCTGGTGTTCTGTGCTTGTCCAGATTCTCGAACACTTGTTTTTTGATGTCCAATCGTTCCACTACCACTTCAATGATCCAATCTACATCGGCCACCTTGGAAATATCATCTTCCATGTTTCCTGTAGAAATGCGATCTGCAAATTTTTGATGATAAATAGGGGAGGGTTTGGATTTAAGGGCGGCGGTCAAAGAATCGTTTACTAAACGATTTCGAACTGCTTTGTCTTCCAAGGTAAGTCCTTTGGCCTTTTCTTTGTCGGTGAGCTCTCTAGGAACAATATCCAACAATAACACCTCGACCCCAATGTTCGCAAAGTGGCATGCAATACCACTTCCCATAATTCCGGAACCAATTACGGCAACTTTGTTTATATGCCTTTTCATGTGCGATTTTATAAATTAATTATTAGTTTGTTTTTATATAGATTTTCTTATCGACAATTAGCTTATTGATTATATCCAAAGTATTGAAAAAACCATTGAGGTTTTGTTCTGATATATGTTCTTTTGCTACATTATTAAACCGCAATACAACTTCTTTGGATTCTTCTCTTTTTTCCAAGCCTAATGGCGTAAGGAATATAAGCACACCGCGCCCATCTTTTGGATTTCGTTTTCGCAGTATATATTCTTTTTGTTCAAGCGCTTTTAATATTCTGGACAAACTTGTTGCTTCCATCCCCATTTTAGGACCCAATGTGGTACTCGGTGTACCTCCTTTTGGATCAATACTTAGTAAAGTAAATCCAATGGCCATTGTAAGCCCATAGTTTTTTGCCTCTTCATTGTACATTTTGCTAACTGCTTGCCAGGTAGCCCTAAGGGCATGATCAATGGTCAAATCTTTCATAGAACTGGTTTGGTGTTCTCAAATATAAGAAAATTTATTATGCATGCATAATAAATTTAGGTTAAGTATTTAAGAATTTACACCTTAGATAGCATTGATTGTATAAAGATATAGGTGAATTGAGAATGTTACATTACCCTAAAACATGTTCGAACTAAAAACATGGCATTAATATTCTGACATAATTAAAGATGTTTTCACTATGGTCAGTGCAGCCATAGTACTTTTCTCTTCAATTCATCATTCTACCATGATGTAAAGCGTTTTATCGATAGGTTCTTGATTCTCTCTCAGTATGAGAACCGAAATGATATATGATTATTACTACTTGAAAATAGAATGCTTTTTAGTGCTCATAAATATCATTGTACAAACGCAAGTACTTTTCTTTGATAACCTTTCTTTTCAGTTTAAGCGTAGGGGTGAGTAGGCCTTCTTCCACAGACCAAGCATCGGGGGTAAGTCTAAATTGCTTTACTTTCTCCCATTTGGCAAATTCTTGGTTGGCCCAATCCACTTCTTCTTGCATTCGTTCTATTACTTTCTCGTTTTTGGCGATCTCGGTATTGGAATCCAGTTGTAGGTCATGACGTTTGCCCCATTCTTTTACAAATTCAAAATTGGGCTGAATTATGGCTGCTGGCATTTTTTCACCTTCACCCACTACCATGATCTGTTCTATAAACCTGGATTGTTTAAAGCGGTTTTCCAACAGCTGCGGAGCTACATATTTTCCTCCAGAGGTTTTGAACATTTCCTTTTTTCGGTCGGTAATACGCAAAAAACCTTCGGCGTCTATTTCACCGATGTCCCCAGTATGGAAATAATCCCCTGTCATTACTTTTGCAGTTCTCTCAAGATCTTTATAATATCCCATCATAACATTGGGACCTTTGCAAAGAATTTCCCCGTCTTCTGCTATTTTGACTTCGACTCTATCTATAATTTTTCCGACCGTACCAATTTTCCAGCCTCTGTTGCGTTGATCATTAACGGCTATTACTGGAGAGGTCTCAGTGAGTCCGTAACCTTCCATTACAGGCATATTGGCTGCACCAAAAATTCGCGCAAGCCTTGGTTGCAAAGCAGCACTTCCAGAGACCATAACGGACAAATTTCCGCCAAGACCTTCTTTCCATTTGCTAAAGATCAATTTGCGGGCAAGACCTAATTTTTTTTCGTACCACCAGCCGTTGGCTCCGTAAGGCTCAAATTTCAGCCCAACTTCCACGGCCCAGAAGAACAATTTCTTTTTGATTCCCGTTAGTGCCGTTCCTTTGGCAATTATGGAATCATATACTTTTTCCAATAAGCGTGGCACCACGGTCATTACGTTGGGTTTGACCTCTTTTATATTATCACTGATTTTATCCAATCCTTCCGCGAAATGAATTTCTATCCCACAATATTGATATAAATAGAGAATCATTCTTTCAAAAATGTGGCAAATCGGCAAAAAGCTAAGCGCAACACCGCCAGCCTCAAAGGGTACCCTAACCTCGCTCGAAACCACATTAGAGACAATATTATCGTGAGAAAGCATTACTCCTTTGGGTTTTCCAGTGGTTCCAGAAGTATAAATAAGGGTTGCCAAATCTTCTGGTTTAACAGCGTTTTTTAAATTATCAACTTCATCTTGGTTGGTAGCGGACAAACCAACTTCCAAAACTTCTTTCCAGTTTTTACAATTATCGAGCTGGTCAAATGAATAAACCTCCTCCAGTTTTTTGATTTTTGAACTTATTGCAAGTACTTTTTCCAATACCTCCTCACAGGAAACAAAGCAGTATTTGGCTTCAGAATGGTTTAGGATGTACTCGTAATCATCTTCAGAGATGGTGGGGTATATAGGAACCGTTTGCGCGCCAATTTGTAAGACTCCAATATCCATTATGTTCCATTCTGTACGATTGGTCATGGAAATAATGGCAATCTTATCATTTGGTTTTACACCCATTTCCAACAAAGCTCGGCTTATCGCATTGGCCTTGTTTATGTATTCTTGGGTGGACGTGGAAATCCATTTACCGTCACTTTTAGTGACCAATGATTTTTCTAAGGGGTGTTTTTCAAGTTGATAGTATGGGAAATCAAATAATCGGGTAACAGTCTGCATAGTAAGTTTTGTGTAAAGCGATTGCAAAATAAGGAAAGGAAACCGTATTTTAAAACGAGTTATTTAAAAATGAACATAATTATTTGATAATATTATGGAAAATGCAATTTCATACCATCATGAGAGTCCTTAAATCCTAGTGCCTTGTAAAACTTCAAAGCATCTGGCCTTTTTTTATCGGTGGTAAGTTGTAAGAGATGTGCGCCCTTCACTTTTGAGTGCGAGATAGCCCACTGGAACAATTGTTTGCCAATCCCCTGGCCACGATAATCCTGATGAACCCTTACCGCTTCAATCTGTGCACGGATTCCGCCTTGATAAGTAAGAAATTGAATAAAGCTTAACTGGAGTGTTCCAATAACTTGTCCATTGTCGGTTTCCATCACCATCAACTCTTGATTGTGGTCAATGGCAATATTTTCAAAAGCAGAAAAGTATTTGTCTGGAAGAGGGTTTTGATAATCTTCCCGCAACATTCCTAGTTTATCATTTGCAAGCATTTCAACTATAAAGGGGACATCCTTTTTAGCTGCTTTTCGTATTGTCATTTTTTACTGTTTTTCCAACCAAACCCGCGCATTTACAAATGCATGTAACCAAGGTGATACTTCGTCGATTCTATCCTTTGGATAATGTGCCCAGTTCCAAGGGAATGTAGAGCGCTCAATATGGGGCATAGTCACTAAATGTCTTCCCGTTGCGTCGCAAAGCATGGCAGTATTAAAATCGCTCCCATTTGGATTGGCAGGATACCCTTCGTAACCATATTTGGCTACAATGTTATATTGGCCTTCACTATGTGGAAGACTAAATTTACCTTCTCCGTGACTTATCCACACGCCAAGTGTGGTGCCTGCCAAGTTGGATAGCATCACCGAGTTGTTCTCTTGTATTTTTACTGAAGTGAAATTACTTTCGTGTTTATGGGAATCATTATAGGTCATTCTACCATGTGTTTCATGTTCTGGGTTGATTAAATCCAGTTCCATGAACAATTGGCAACCATTGCAAATCCCTACAGAAAGTGTATCTGGTCTGGCAAAGAAATCTTTTAATGCTTTGTTGGCTTTTTCGTTGTATTTAAATGCTCCGGCCCATCCTTTTGCACTGCCCAGTACATCTGAGTTGGAAAAACCGCCCACTGCGCCAATAAATTGAATATCCTCTAAGGTTTCCCTACCCGTGATGAGGTCCGTCATGTGGACATCTTTAACATCAAATCCGGCCAAATACATGGCATTTGCCATTTCTCGTTCAGAGTTGCTCCCTTTTTCACGAAGAATAGCGGCTTTGGGTCTTGATTGTGGACGAGGAGTCAATGTTCCATCAAATTTTTCCGGAAAATTATAATTTAAGGGTTGGTTTTTATAATTTTCATAGCGGTCTTTGGCCAAGCCATTCGAAGTCTGTTTGTTGTCCAATAGATACGAAGTTTTAAACCAAGTATCACGTAAAGAAGCAATATTAAGACCGATTTCTATGCCATTATTTTTGATTTCTAAGGTGCTTTCTGAAGTTGGAACACCAATTTTTACAAAGTTGACACCGGAATCCGACAAAACGTTCTCAACCGAATCGTCTTTGGACTGAAATACAATACCAATGTTTTCAGAGAACAATAGTTTGATGATATCCTGCTCGCCAATAGCGGACAAATCCAATTTTGCACCCAAATCATTATCGGCGAAACATAGTTCCAACAATGTTGTGATCAAACCACCGGAGGCCACATCGTGCCCTGCCAAAATCTGGTTGTTCTTGATTAGTGTCTGCAAGGTGTTAAAAACAGTTTTTACATATGCTGCATCTAAAACAGAAGGGGCTTCGTCACCAATTCCATTCAAAACCTGAGCAAAAGACGAACCACCAAGCTTATGACTTTCTTTTGATATATTGATATAGTAGATGCTTCCGCCATTCTTTTGAAGGACAGGCTCCACTACTTGGGTAATGTTGTTGCAGCTAGCCCCTGCGGAAACAATTACGGTTCCAGGAGATAATACTTCCCCATCCTTATATTTTTGTTTCATGGAAAGCGAATCCTTTCCAGTGGGAACATTTATGCCAAGATCTATGGCAAATTCAGACAACGATTTAACAGCTTCATATAGGCGAGCATCTTCACCTTCATTTCTACAGGGCCACATCCAGTTTGCGGATAATGAAACTGATTTTAAACCATCTTTTAAAGGTGCCCAAACAATATTGGTCAACGATTCTGCCACGCTGTTTCTGCTTCCTGCCACGGGATTTATCAAACCTGAGATAGGGGAGTGTCCAATGCTGGTGGCTATTCCTTGTTTCCCTTTAAAATCCAAGGCCATTACACCGCAGTTGTTCAAAGGTAATTGTAGAGGTCCCGCACATTGTTGCTTTGCAACACGTCCGCCCACACAACGGTCCACTTTGTTCGTTAGCCAATCTTTACAGGCCACCGCTTCCAATTGGAGTACTTGTTCTAAATAATCGTGGAAGTGTTCCACGGAATAAGAAAGTGCAGGATATTTCTGTTGTGTGGATTTATCCTCCATTATAGTTTTTGGAGAGCTTCCGAACATATCGGAAAGTTCCAAGTCCATCGGGGTCTCGCCAGTTTTTTTAGAGGTAAATTTAAAGGTGTTATTATCGGTAACGGTACCTACATTGTACATAGGAGAGCGTTCTCGTTCAGAAACACGGTCCAATAGACCCAAATCTTTTTCACCGATTACCAATCCCATACGTTCTTGGGATTCGTTGCCTATCAGTTCTTTTTTAGAGAGGGTTGGGTCGCCTACGGGAAGTTTGTCCGTATCAATGGTTCCGCCCGTTTCTTCCACTAATTCAGAAAGACAGTTTAAGTGCCCACCGGCCCCATGGTCGTGAATGGAAACTATGGGGTTGTCATGACTTTCAAACAACCCACGAATTGCGTTTGAAGCTCTTTTTTGCATTTCTGGATTGGAACGTTGTACAGCATTCAACTCAATCGAAGAGCTAAACTCACCTGTATCCGCACTGGATACGGCTGCTCCGCCCATCCCAATTCGGTAATTGTCGCCACCTAGAATAACTATTCTGTCTCCTTTGCTCGGCGTATCCTTTAAAGCTTGGTCTGTTTTTCCATAACCAATGCCTCCCGCCATCATAATTACTTTGTCAAAACCTAATTTTCTGACTTCTTCCTTATGCTCAAAAGTAAGTACTGAACCTGCAATCAAGGGTTGTCCAAATTTATTTCCGAAGTCGGAAGCTCCGTTGGATGCTTTTATCAAAATATCCATAGGCGTTTGGTACAACCAATCTCTTTCTTTCATTCCATTTTCCCAAGGACGGTTTTCTTCCAAACGGGAATAAGAAGTCATATAAACGGCGGTACCTGCCAAGGGTAACGATCCTTTTCCACCTGCCAAACGGTCTCTTATCTCACCCCCAGAACCTGTGGCAGCACCATTGAAAGGCTCCACCGTAGTAGGGAAGTTGTGCGTTTCTGCTTTTAACGATATAACGGAATCAAACTCTTTTTCTTCGTAAAAGTCGGGTTTATCTGCACTTTTTGGTGCAAATTGGACCGCCTTTGGACCTTTTATGAACGCCACATTGTCCTTGTATGCAGAGACAATATCGTTGGGGTTGGCTTCAGATGTTTTTTTAATCCATTTGAATAGGGAAGCGGGCATTTCTTCACCATCGATCACAAAAGTACCATTGAAAATTTTGTGTCTGCAGTGCTCAGAATTTACTTGACTGAAACCAAACACCTCGGAATCCGTTAGTTTACGGTTTAATTTTTTTGAGAGACCTTCCAAATAAGCAACTTCTTCATCGCTAAGGGCGAGCCCTTCTTTCTCGTTGTAAAATGCAATATCATCAATCTCCTGAATGGGCTCTGGAACAATATCAATAGTAAAAATATCTTGTCCCAATCCGTTGTATTTTTGGGAAAGCATGGGGTCAAAATCAATAAAATCTTCTTTGACGGCATGGAATTCCTCAATACGAACAATACCTGTGATGCCCATATTTTGGGTAATTTCGGTGGCATTGGTACTCCAAGGGGTAACCATAGCTGCCCGCGGGCCAACAAAAAAGGCGTCGAGTGACGCCGCTTCAATCTTAGGCTGGTTGCCAAACAACCAAGTCAGTTTGTCAATGTCTTCCTTAACGATTTCCTGAGTGGTTTGGACGGCAAAAACCTTGGTAGCCTTGTCCCCAAAAAAATGGATCATACAATCTATGCGTTGAACGGTTTGAGAAAATGCAAATTTACGATTTTGGAACGTATTTTGTCCAACAGTATATGTGTTTTGTTAACTAAGTATTGTTGATAGTATTAATATTTAAAAAATAAGAACCGCAATTTTTATCTATTCACTAAAAGTAATATTGTGCAAAGTATTAATCTTATCTAATTAAAGTTGTTTTCCTATCTTAGAAGAAATATAGCTAACTCAAAATCAATCTTATGAAAACTATCAAAATCCTGTTTTGCGGGATGTTGCTTTTTGGTGGTGCTACCACTACAACCGCACAAAAAAAATATTCCAAGAGTCAAGTCAATAAACTAAAAGCAGAAGTACAAGCCATTGTGGAGGCCAATAAAAAGCAGACACAAGTTATGGTGGACAAAATCTTCAGTTTTGCCGAACTTGGGTTCCAAGAAGTGGAGAGTACCAACTATCTTACTGGAATATTGGAAGAAAATGGTTTTACCATTGAAAACTCAGTTTCTAATATTCCAACATCATGGTTTGCAACTTGGAGCAATGGTGAAGGTCCTGTAATTGCACTGGGGAGTGATGTGGATTGTATACCTAAAGCATCTCAATACCCCGGAGTGGCCTATCACAAACCTATGGTAGAAGGAGCGCCGGGCCATGGCGAGGGGCATAACTCTGGGATTCCGTTGAACATTACATCTGCATTGGCCGTTAAGGAGGTGATGGAAAAAGAAGGAATTGGTGGGACATTGATTCTTTGGCCAGGCATTGCCGAAGAATTAGTTGCGGCCAAAGCTTGGTATGTAAGAGATGGCCTTTTTGATGATATTGATATGTGCATTTTTACACATGTTAGTAGTAATTTGAGTGTTTCGTGGGGGCCAACTCGAGGTACTGGTTTAATTTCAGTTGAATATATGTTTGAAGGTGAAGCGGCACATTCCGCAGGAGCACCTTGGAGAGGGCGAAGCGCTCTGGATGCAGCTGAATTAATGAATGTTGGATGGAATTATAAAAGAGAGCACTTGCACCCACTAAAACGTTCACACTCTATTTTTACCGATTCTGGTGACCAACCTAATGTGGTGCCTTCAAAATCAGCTATTTGGTATTATTTTAGAGATGTTACTTACGAAGGTATCATGGAAATGTATGCCGAGGCCAACGATATTGCCAAAGGTGCTGCTTTAATGACCGGAACCAAAATGACATCTCGTGTGTTAGGGACTGCATGGCCAAGACATTTTAACAAGGTGATTGCCGAAACCATGTATGAGAATATTCAAGAGGTAGGACTTCCCACATGGTCAGAAGCTGATCAAGAATTGGCAAAAGCAGTGCAAACAGAAATGAATTCCCAGAAAATTGAAGGTCTTCCGACCGAACTTTCAGAAATTGGACTGCCTGTATTAGAACCTGTTAGTGGAGGTTCTGACGATATTGGTGATGTTTCTTGGAAAGTACCTACGGTTACCATGCGTTTTCCATCCAATATTCCAGGATTGCCGGGCCACCATTGGGCCAATGCCATAGCCATGGCAACTCCAATCGCACACAAGGGAGCGACTGCGGGAGCCAAAGCAGAAGCTATGACCATCATGGATTTTTTATTAAAACCAGAATTGTTGGAACAAGCTTGGGACTATTTCAATAATGAGCAGACCAAAGAAACAAAATATGAGCCTATGATCTCTGCCGATGATATGCCACCAACGTTTTTAAATAAGGACAAGCAGGATATGTTCAGACCTGCCTTGGAGAAATTCTATTATGACGAAACCAAGTATGACACCTATTTGGAGCAATTGGGTGTTGAATATCCCACGGTTAAGCAATAGGTTGTTGTTTAAAAACAAATTGGAATCCTGAAGATCAGCTAGATTTTCAGGATTTCTTTTTTAACAAGGCCATGTAAAACCCATCAAAGCCAGTTTCGGAGGCATACACATTCCTTTCCCTTACAAACTCAAAGTTTTCTCCGTTCTCGGATGCTAAAAACCTCTTCACTTGTTCCGAATTTTCCTGGGGAAGAATAGAGCAAGTGGCGTAAACCATTTGTCCTCCTTTTTTTACCATTTTACTATAATTCTGAAGAATGTCTTGCTGCACTCCCATAATTCGTTCCACAAACTCGGGCTCTAATTTCCATTTGGAATCGGGATTTCGTTTAATTACCCCTAATCCCGAACATGGGGCATCTAGTAATAATCGGTCGGCACTATTATGAAGTTTTTTGATGACCTTGGTAGAATCGATTACTCTGGTTTCCACGTTGTGCACACCATTGCGTCGGGTTCTTTTCTTTAGTTTTTTTAATTTACTTTCATAAATATCCAAAGCTATCAATTGTCCTTTGTTCTGCATTTGTGAGGCTAAGTGAAGCGTTTTACCACCAGCTCCTGCACAGGCATCAACCACTCTTTGTCCGGGTTCAACTTCTAAGAATGGGGCGACCAATTGTGAAGAAGCATCTTGTACCTCAAACAATCCATCTTTAAAAGCTTGGGTTACAAAGACATTTTTACGCTCCACTAGTTTTAATGCATCGGGATATCCTTCAATAAATTCCGCAGCAATATCTTCTTTGGCCAAAAAAGCCTTTAACTGTGTTTTTGCAATTTTTAGCGTATTGGTCCGCAAAATAACATCTGCTTGCTGGTTTTGGGCGGCAATTTCCTTGGTCCAAAGTTCGTTTCCAAGTGATTTTTCACCAAGTTCGTCCATCCAATCTGGAATGGACTCCCTAAATTTTCGAATCTTGGAAAGTTCATCAAACCTGCCTTTGATTCTTCTTTCTGGGGTTCCTTCCAATTGTTTCCAATCAGGAAGTCGTATTCCTCGAAGTACGCACCAAACACCAAACAATCGGAACAAATGTGGTTTGGTGTAGGGATCATGAACTTCAGCTATTTCCGAGTAAAGACGTTTCCATCTAACAATATCATAAGTAGTCTCAGCAATAAAACCGCGGTCCCGAGCACCCCAGCGTTTATCGTACCGCAATACTTTTTCAATCACCTTGTCGGCATATTCCCCTTCATTAAAAATCATATGAAGGGCATCAATTACGGCAAATACTAGGTTTCTGTGTAAACGCATCAATATAAAATAAGGTTGCAAAGGTATGATTTCTCCTTACTTTTGAGGAAAATAAATACGATGAGGTCGATTCTTTCCATTTTAGCCGTGCTACTTTTGTTTTCTTGTGCCGAAGAACCAAAAAAGCAACCGTTCCAATCCGTTGATATCACTCCAGTTTATGAAGATTCCGTGAGCATAAGGGCCATTATTTTTTTGGATAACAGAACATTGGCTTTTGCGGGCAGCAGTGGAATTTATGGGACAGTGGATGTAAACTCACTTCAAGTAAGGACCAATGTTCAAACATATGACTCCATAACACCAAATTTTAGGGCCGTTGGAGGAACAACCCAAGATTTTTTCATGCTTTCTGTGGAAAGTCCTGCCTTATTGTACAAAACAGGAGACCAAGGGCAAATGGAATTGGTCTACACCGAAGAGGGAGAAGATGTTTTTTATGACAGCCTTGCTTTTTGGAACGATTCTGATGGGATTGCTGTTGGAGATACGGTTGATGGATGCCTTTCTATTATAATAACACGGGATGGTGGTAATTCTTGGATAAAGGTATCTTGTTCTGACTTGCCTCAGGGAATTGATGGCGAGGGCGCTTTTGCGGCCAGTAACAGTAATATTGCTGTGCAAGGGGATAAGGTTTGGATTGGAACCACAGAAGGTAGAATTTATTTTTCTGATGATAAAGGTATCACTTGGCAAATACAGCATACTCCGATGATATCTGAAACACTTACCCAAGGCATTTATTCTATGGACTTTTTTGATGAAAACACAGGTTTTGCCATAGGAGGAGATTACACCCAACCGGAATATAACGAGGCGAACAAAATAAAAACGGTAGATGGTGGTAAAACGTGGCAATTGATTGCGGATGGTCAGGAACCTGGCTATAAAAGTTGCGTACAGTTTGTTCCAGATTCGAATGGTAAAGAACTGGTTGCTGTTGGGTTTACGGGGATTTCATATTCTAGTGATGGGGGTGAAAGTTGGCGACAATTGAGCAATGAGTCTTTTTACACAGTCCGTTTTTTAAATGATTCGATTGCCTTTGCGGCGGGCAAGCATAGGATTGCACGGTTGGTTTTTAAATAAAAAAAAGCGGCGATAACATCGCCGCTCATCAATCAAAAACTAACAAAAATCAATCATTGTTATACGTTCACTACAATATAGTTACGTCCTCTTTTTTTGTACCAAACACCTCGGTATTGGTAAAATCTTTTTCCATTTCTGTACACCACTTTGCTGCCGCGAGGTAAGGTTTTTATTTTGACTCCCCTTGGCACTGCCGTAACCACATATCTTTTTCCTTGTGTTTTGTACCAAACACCATCGGCATAATAGTAGTTCGTTTTTTTGTGCACTATTACGCTTGGATTTGCTATGGTTTTAACAACAGTTCCGTGTTTTGGATAAACCCGTACCACTGTGGTCGATTGTGCATTAGTGGCTAGCATTGTTCCCATTAGTGCCACGGTAACCAAAATTGTCTTCATACTTTTCATATTATGGATTTTTATGGTTTCTGTATGTATGACTTTGATTTTTAAAAAAGGTTTAATCATAAAAAAAAGGAGCCTTTTTGGGCTCCTTAAATTTTTGTCTACAATTGTTTTTAACCATTTCCGCGCCGTTTGCGATATTGCCGTAAGAGTTGTTTTTTAAAATCCTCTTCGGCCTTGATAAGTAACAGTACTTTTTTGGCAGGTATTACAGTTCGTAATTTTGATAGAAAATCTTGTTCTGCTTTTTGTTTATTAAACTGAAGCACAAGAATATTGTCCAATAACTTTTCAGATTCACTATTGGAAAGTTCTTGCGCCCTTGAAATATTGGTCTGCAGTTCGGCCCATTCTTTTTTGCGCATGTTATCTTTTGTTTCTTCATGCTCGTTGTATATGGGCCAAAACAGTTGTGCTTCTTCACTGGTCAAATTAATGCGTTCAGTGATGAAGGCCACTTTCAAAGTTTTGATACGGTCTCTTACAGGCCCTTGGGCATGCATCAAAAAAGTACCGAAGAATAGGGTACAAAGTATAAGTGCTCGCTTATTCATAATCACTGTAATCTAAATTTAAATCTTCAATATCGTCAACATTTTCATCTAAATATTCCAAGATGTTATTTTCCTCCAATGCATTTTCCAAAACATCCTCAAAGCTTAAATCATCAATGGGGATAATGGATGCAATTTCATAAGAAGACATTCCATACGTGTTGTTGTCCAAGTAAGCCTCGATTTCGGCATTGGCCAAATCATCAAAACCTATTGTTTCGGAAGTCGAATTCCAATTGAAACTGAATATTAGTATAAAGATAGCAGCTACGGCGGCGGCCCCATAATAAAAATTACTATTGGGCCTTAAAGGGACAACCTTGGTTTCCTTTTTAACAGTTTTGGAAAGAACAACTGGTTCAACGTTATCAAAATAGCTGTTTGGAACAGTAAAACCATCGCTTTTCGGAATCAAGGACTCTCCGTTTTCGGCTTCTTCTTTTTTGATTCTGTCCATAAGACGATCATTGAAGCTCTCGAAGTAACCTTCAGGAATATCGAAACTATTTTTTTTGTTCTTTTTCATCGTGTTGCTTTGACTTTCTAATATGCTAATGGTTTAATCCTCTCTAAGATATGCTTCTATTTTTTTTACCGCTAAATGGTATGAAGCTTTTAAAGCTCCTACAGAAGTGCCCAAGGCATCCGAAATGTCCTCATATTTCATTTCCTCGAAATACTTCATGGTGAACACCAATTTTTGCTTATCAGGTAGAGAGGCCAATGCTTTTTGTAATTTCATTTGAATCTCGTCTCCTTCAAAATAAACGTCGGCCTCAAGGTTCTCCACCAATCTTTCCTTGAGTTCTTGGTCGCTGACCCCCATTTTTTTTGATTTCTGTTTTAGAAACGTCAATGATTCGTTGGTGGCAATACGATACATCCAGGAATACAACTTGCTTTCACCTTTAAAGTTATCAATGTTTCTAAAGATTTTAATAAAGGTATTCTGTAGAACATCATCTGCATCATCATGATTGAGCACAATCCTACGTATGTGCCAATATAGACGCTCCTTGTAGGTATTCACCAACACTTCAAAGGCTTTTGCCCGAGTTTCCTCCTTCTTTAGCTCCTGTACTAAGGTTTCCTCAGCGATCAATTGTTCTTATTGTTTGGTACTTTGACTAAGGTATGGGGAAAAGGTTTAATTTCAATAATCAATAAACAATAAGTAATCTGTGAAAAGAGCCAAAGGAGGTAAACGGTAAATGGAGGTAATGACATTCTGAGCCGATTGAAGAATCTTTATGTTTAGGAGTTAGGAGTCGATATTTGAGATATGAAAATCTCAAAAAAAGTATGCGTCATACTGAACTAGTTTCAACATCCCTTTTTATCGGGATAGGATTTTACAACAAATCCTATAAATCACTTATACTAAATACACAACAACCAAACACCTTATGAAGTAAATGACTGCATTTCTACAAGTTTTTTATAGCTTTTAGCTGATTTCATCAGTTGTTCATGGGTACCTTCTTCCACAATTTTCCCTTTGCTCATGACCACAATGGTGTCTGCATTTTGTATGGTTGACAGTCGATGTGCGATTACGATAGAGGTGCGGTTTTGCATCATTTTCTCCAAGGCATCCTGCACCAATCGTTCACTTTCTGTGTCCAAAGCCGAAGTGGCTTCGTCCAAGATCATAATGGGGGGATTCTTGAGTACGGCCCTAGCAATGGACAATCGCTGTTTTTGGCCGCCACTTAGTTTATTGCCGCTATCTCCAATATTGGTATCGTATCCGTGGGGAAGTTCCATAATAAAATCGTGGGCGTTGGCCACTTTGGAGGCCTCTATAATTTCATCCATGGAGGCATTTTCCTTGCCCAATGCGATATTGTTCTTCACTGAGTCGTTAAATAGGATGGAATCTTGGGTTACCAACCCCATGAGTCCTCGAAGTGATTTTTTGGTGATTTCCTTAATGTTGGTGCCATCAATTAGTATTTCACCTTTGTTGACATCATAAAAACGGGTCACCAAATTGGCTACGGTACTTTTACCACTACCTGATTGACCGACCAATGCTATTGTTTTGCCCTTGTTGACCTCTAAGTTAAACTCTTTAAGGACGTAATCATCTTCATATTTAAATGAGATGTTTTCGAGAACAATACCATTATCAAAAGATAATTTATCAACGGCATTATCAATTTCAGAGATCGGGTTTTCCGTTTCGAGGATTTCAATTACTCTTTCGGCTGCAGCATTTCCTTTTTTAACTCCATAAGATGCTTTGCTTATTGCTTTAGCTGGAGTCAATATTTGATAGGCCAACCCCATGTAAGTTATAAAGAGTTCGGGTTGTAGGGTTTTATCGATCAACACCATTTTTCCTCCATACCATAAAATAACCCCGATGGCAGCGATCCCAAAAAATTCACTGGTAGGTGATGCTAAATTTTGACGGTTTAATAAACTATTGGAAAATTTGTAAAATCTAGATGTGGATTTTCTAAATGTCCTGGAAAATTTGGATTCTGCATTGAATGCCTTAATGACTCTCAAACCTCCCAATGTTTCTTCTAAAATTGATAAAAAGTATCCTTGTTCCTTTTGTACTTTATCTGATTTGCGTTTTAGGGATTTTCCAATCAATGAGATAAGATATCCTGAAACAGGAAGAAATATGAAAACGAAAATTGTAAGCTTCGAACTTATTGATAACATTGCCAATATGGTAAATAATAAGGTCAAGGGCTCTCTCACAATAAGTTCAAGAATGGACAAAAAAGAGTGTTGGATTTCTAACACATCAGAAGTTATGCGGGCAATAGTATCTCCTTTTCGTTTTTCAGAGTAATATGAGATGGGCAGATCTATGGTTTTATCATAAAGTTCATTTCGCAAATCCTTAAGAACTCCGTTTCTTAAAAAGGTGATAAAATACATTGCGAGATACCCGAATAAATTTTTAAGAAAGAACATGGTTATGACCAATATAACCATGAAAACCAATGCTTCGCCTTCGTTTTCACCAGCTTTTTGAGTGACAAAAAAGTTCAAATACTCTGAGACATAATCTTTAGCACCACCAATTCCATTAAATGTAGGAGCAGTTTCAACCCTCTCAGTTTGATTAAACAACACGGCAAGCATTGGAAAAAGCGAGACCATGGCCAATGTCGCAAAAAGAGCATAAAAAATATTGGCTACAATATTCAGGAATGCATAAATTTTGTACGGTTTGGCAAACCGGAGAATCTTTTTAAAGTAGTTCATTCACTTATAAATTCAGCTCAGAAAGGATACCTTCCAATTTGGTTTCCAGCTGCGAATTTACGGATTTATAATCTGCTGCCTTCTCCAATTTTGCATTTGTACTGATATAAAACTTTACTTTAGGTTCCGTTCCACTGGGTCGCGCGGCAATTCGGGTACCATCCTCGGTTTCGTAAATCAGTACATTTGATTTAGGTAGATTGAGTGTAAACTCTTCACCGGTTTGTACATTTTTAACAGTTGAGGTGTTGTAATCCTCAATGTACAGTAATTTTGAGCCTTGAACAGCATCCACAGGATTTTCTTTAAAATCCTTGAGCATCTGTTGGATTTCCTCGGCACCGCTTATTCCTTTTTTAGTAATAGAGATCAACTTTTCTCTGTAGAAACCAAATTGTACATAAGCATCAATCAATTCTTCGTAGAACGAACTACCATTAGCTTTCGAATTTGCTGCAATTTCACAAGCCAATAGGGTAGAGGTAACCGCATCTTTATCTCTAACAAAATCCCCGACCATATATCCAAAGCTTTCCTCACCACCTCCTATAAAGGTGGAGCTTGGGAAGTCTTTAATCATTTTACCAATCCATTTAAAGCCAGTCAACGCTGTTTTGAACTCCACCCCGTAGGACTTCGCCATTTCCTGCATCATTGGAGTTGAAACAATGGTGGTCGCAACAAATTCGTTGCCCTTAAACCCTTTTTCCTGGTATTGGTCCAAAAGAAATTTGGTCATTAAGACCATGGTTTGGTTTCCATTCAGTAATTCTATTTTACCTTCAAGATTACGTACCGCGATTCCCAAACGGTCACTATCAGGATCGGTACCAACTACCATATCTGCACCGATTTGCTCAGCTTTGGCTATAGCCATGGACAAGGCTTCAGGCTCTTCTGGATTTGGAGATTTTACGGTAGGGAAATCACCATCCGGTTTTGCTTGCTCTTCGATGATGGTAACATTGTTGTAGCCAGCACGCTTCAAAACTTCCGGAATAGCGGTAATGGAGGTCCCGTGCAACGAAGTGAAAACAATTTTAAAATCGTCTTTTCCTTTGGCATCAAAGCTTCCATTTTTTACCGAAGCATCAAAAAAGGCTTCATCCACTTCTTCATCAATGTGGTGTATCAAACTTTCATTTTTATCAAATTTGATGTCCTCAAAAGAAAGCGCATTGATTTCTGCGATAATTTCACCGTCTTGGGGAGGTACAATCTGTCCGCCATCGGCCCAATATACTTTGTATCCGTTGTATTCTGGTGGGTTGTGGGATGCTGTTAGCACTATTCCCGCATGGCATCCAATATGTCTTACCGCAAAAGAAAGCTCTGGTGTTGTTCTTAAATCCGAAAACAAATGAACTCGAATTCCGTTGGCAGAGAAAACGTCGGCTACAGTTTTCGCCAATGATTTGGAATTATGTCTGCAATCGTAAGCGATTACAACCTTAAGGTCGTCATCAGTATAGGATTTTTTAAGATAGTTGCTTAGTCCTTGGGTATTCTTCCCCAATGTATATTTGTTTATCCTATTGGTACCCACTCCCATAACACCACGCATTCCTCCGGTACCAAACTCTAAATCTTTATAAAAACGTTCCTTTAGCTCTTCAGGGTCGTTTTCTAAGAGATGTTTGATTTCTTTTTTTGTGGCTTCGTCAAAAGAATCGGTTAACCACGTTTTTGCCGTATCAGTAATGGAATTCATAGTGTTACTAGTTGTTTAGAGGTTTAAAATTACAAAGTTTAACGAGTTTGGGAATAGTCTAAAGGTTTATTTTCTCGGAGATATTGTATCGAGTATCATTTTTCCGTGATCTCACCATTATTTCCCCTATAAAACCAGCTAAAAACAATTGTGTACCTATGATCATTGCCGTTAATGCGATAAAAAACTGCGGTTTTTCAGTGATAAGTCGACCTGTGGGATTTAAAAAGAGCTTGTCAATACCCAAATAGAGGGAAAAACCAAATCCAACAATAAACATGAGCACGCCCCAAGCTCCAAAAAGATGCATGGGTCTTCGGCCAAATTTAGAAACGAACCATATCGTGATCAAATCCAAAAAACCATTGATAAATCGCTCTGCCCCAAATTTTGTGGAACCATATTTTCTGGCTTGATGCTGCACTATTTTTTCCGAAATATCCGAAAACCCGGCGTTCTTGGCCAAAACCGGAATGTATCTGTGCATTTCTCCCGACACCTCAATGGTCTTTATCACTTGATGATTAAAAGCCTTAAGGCCGCAATTGAAATCGTGGAGTTTTACGCCCGAGGTTTTCCTTGCTGCCCAATTGAACAATTTGGACGGAATGTTTTTGCTGATAACGGAATCGTAGCGTTTCTTTTTCCAGCCCGATACCACATGATGGCCACCTTGTTTAACCATTTGGTACATTTCCGGAATTTCTTCGGGATTGTCCTGTAGGTCGGCATCCATGGTGACTACAACCTCTCCTTCTGCCGCTTTGAATCCCGCATGTAGGGCCTGCGATTTTCCAAAGTTTTTAAGAAATCGGATTGCTTTTATATTTTCGTTGACATCGGAAAGCTTGGATATAGTTTCCCAAGAACCGTCGGTACTGCCATCATCTATAAAGATAATTTCATAAGTAAAATGATTGGATTGCATTACCTGAACAATCCAATCATGTAGTTCTTTTAAAGATTCTTGCTCGTTAAGCAAAGGAATTACAATGGAAATCTGCATTGCTTGTTTCTGGAATTCCCTTCAAAAGTAGTATTTTTTGTTTTAGTAATCCGCTTTGGACTTTTTCAATATCAATCCGGTAATCAGACCTAAGACCAAACCGAGCACACAGTTCATGATCAAAAGAATGGGGTACTGGATCCAAGCAAAGCTTTTCTGCATTTCTACACCTTGTTCCCATTGCTCCTCGGTCATATTCGGGTTATTGGCCATTGCTTTTGGTTTGGCAAGTTCCATGGCCTTGTCCATAAAATCGGGTTCAATAAAGGTGGTAAGTACGAATTGGTAAATCAAGGAAACTATGGCGCCTACCAAGGCAATGCCCACTGCAACTTTAAGTGCTTCTGTAATGGTTAAATAGCCACCATTTGCCTTTTTAAATGCGTTAATTGCAAAAAATATAATGGCCGCTAAAATCACTATAGAGATTACAATAACAGCGGTACTTGTTTCGTAGTGCATGTTTTGTGTGTAGAGCATAACGCCGAACACCATGGATATCAAACCGGATAAAAGTCCGTAGTTAAGTGCAAATTTTCCAGTTTTTGGTTGTTGTTCTTCCATTTTTTTAAAGTTTGTGTTGATTATAATTGGTTAGTGCAATATTGCTTACATTTGTTACATATAAAATTACTTTTTATTTTTTAGTGAATTTAAGTTGGAGGTGTAAAAGAAATTATTAAATTTGCACCCTGAAAATTCTGAGATTAAGCATTTAAGACGATGAGAAAAGATATACACCCGGAAAACTATAGATTGGTTGCTTTTAAAGACATGTCCAACGACGATGTGTTCCTTACAAAGTCCACTGCTGAAGCGAAAGAGACCATTACTGTTGATGGTACTGAATATCCTTTGGTAAAATTGGAAATTTCAAGAACTTCTCACCCTTACTATACCGGTAAGACTAAATTGGTCGATACTGCTGGTAGAATTGACAAGTTCAAGAACAAGTACAAAAAATTCAAGAAAGAAGAGAAGGAGACCGAGTAGGTTGCACTTTTCAACGAATTATATAGACGCTCTCGATTGGTATTCGGGAGCGTTTTTTATTTTTACGGTATTCAAAGCTGAGGTATGAACTATATTCTTTCTGACGGTAACCACCGCGAAGACCTTTTTCCGTTTACACTCACACGTCCTGTACCTGGTATTCGGGTGGGGATTCTAACCATTGATGAAAAATGGGGAAAATGGCTCAAAGCACCCGTCAGTTTTCAAACCGAAACATACCTTTTAGAGAAATTCCCTTTAACGGTCGCCACTAATAATACGGTAATAAATGGGAGTTACTTGCCCAACAAAACCTTGGTCGATGCAATTCAAAAATTGAAGGTTGGTGAGGCTTTGATGGATGACGAAGAATATATTGCTTATGTGACGGACAAGCCAGAAACTGGGTTTGAAGTATCAACATATAAAACCATTGCTTTTGAAGGGGATGTATTCACCATCAAGAATACTTGGGACATTTTCTCCAAAAATTCGGAAGCACTGCGAGCTGATTTTGAATTGTTGACCAATGGAAGAACGAGTCAATCCATATCCGAGACCAATCAAGTAAAGAGCCCAGAGAATATTTTTATCGAGAAAGGTGCCACGGTGGAGTTCTGTATTTTGAACGCTTCCACCGGACCCATATACATTGGTAAGAACGCCTTAATGATGGAAGGCTGTATGGTTCGTGGCGGGTTGGCCCTTTGCGAAAATGCCATTGTAAAAATGGGAGCAAAAATTTATGGGGCAGTTACCGCGGGACCTGGCTGTAAAATCGGTGGAGAGGTTAATAATGCCGTACTGTTTGCCAATTCCAACAAAGGTCATGATGGTTTTCTCGGAAACTCGGTGTTGGGGGAGTGGTGTAATATCGGTGCCGATACGAACACTTCCAATCTAAAGAATGACTATGCACCCGTTCGCATATGGAACTACAAAACCGAAGGTTTTGTCAAAACAGGGCTTCAATTTTGCGGGTTGATGATGGGCGACCATAGTAAATGCGGGATTAATGTGATGTTCAATACAGGCACTGTTATCGGTGTGAGCGCCAATATTTTCGGTAGCGGTTTTCCTAGAAACTTTATTCCCAGTTTTAGTTGGGGTGGAGCTGCTGGTTATACCACTTTCAGGACCAATAAGGCTTTTGAGGTAGCTGAAGCCATGATGAAACGTCGTAATATGGAATTCAATGCTACCGAGACCAGGGTTTTGGAACATGTTTTTGAGTTGACCCAAAAATGGCGTAATTACTAGTCTCATTCTACCTTACCAATTGTCCTTTTGCTGATTTTTAGTAATGGAACGTTTTTAAAAAACACCAACTTTAGATGATTTTATTGTTTGGAGTTCCCAGTAATGGATAATAATCACACATCGCCATCAAAAAAGTATTGAAATACGTCATTCTGAACTTGTTTCAGAATCTCATCGTTTTGATAAACAGTATATTATGAGAAGCTGAAACAAGTTCAGGTTGACGAAAACCGACATTTTAGACACCCTCTATCAACATAAAGCATTCACTTTTACAAAGTAAGACTCAAAAACCCATCTTTTTGCAGGTTGAAACCATACAAAATGCCGTTGTCCACTACACCCATTTCCTTGGGTAGTTTTGTGGCATCCACTCCGAATTTTTTAAGCGAAAAACCACAGGCCAATAGTTGTATCTTTTCACTTGCTGCCAAATCAAGAAAGGGCTGCATGGTTTCTAAATGGGTCAGTTCTTTCACGGTTTCCCCACAGATCACCACATGGAACTCCCCAAATTTATCCCCATCATCGGCAGCTAGTTCATCAGCGGCCAACAATATGGCCTTTAATTGGGGAATTTTTCGTGTAAGCACAAAATAGTTGTTCTGTTCTTTGTTGTATGTGGTTTGGGCACCAACTTCGGTCAGTCCACCAAACAGGGTGATGGCCAATACGGCCAGGGTCAATACATGTTTCATATTATTGATTTTTAAGTTTTGGATTCAATACAAAAAATAGGAGTCCGCCCAAAATGGCAATGTTCTTGAACAACGGCCCCATGGACGTCATTTGCCCCACCTGAATGGTCAAAGTGATGGGGATTAGCATGGCAATCAGTACAATGGCAGCCCATTGGGTCCTAAAACCTACGACCAAGGCTATACCACCAAGCAACATCACCACTCCGGAGATGATCACTGCGATTTCTGGAGGGCCCAATAGATGGCCCAAAGCCCCAAACTTGGCATTTTCGATGCGTGCAACGGCTTTATCGGTATTGATCAAGTGGTTTAAACTGGCCACAATGAATATCAAACTTACCAATACCCGTAGCACTATCACGGAACTACGGCTGACTTCAATGTTTTTGCTTTGCATGGCTCTGAGTTTAATGGAATTGATAATCGGTTCCCGGTAATTGCGACAATACATTGGGTCCCAAATCTAAAGCCTTTGCCCGTCCGTCCAAAGTTGGGGCTATGGTGCCCTTTTCTTTCAAGTATTCCTCGACCACATCGTGGATGGTATAGTCCATCACCTCGGTTTCCACGGTGTTGGGCATTCGGCATAGGGTAGGTAAGGGCTCGCCCTCCCTACGGCAGGCCGACATGGTGTACAATTTGTCATCTTGAATGGGCTTTCCTCCAATTTCTATGGACGCTACACGCTCACCTTTGGGCTTGTTGGCGTAAAAGGTCAGTTCCATGCCCGAAAAGCGCACCAACCAACCGCCAAAACGCTCCATGGGGTTTTGGGCAAACACATTGTGCAGTTCTTGTTCCAGCCAATCTTTGATTTGTTTTCCGCTGGCCTTTCCGATTTTCACTTTTTCGTTTACGGGCAGCATGCTCCATAAGTCGGCTTTGGTAATGGGTGCTTTGCCACTTTCCCCGACCGATATGGGCGGACTGAACCTAAACCCGTTGGAAATGGAAATATCCACGCCTGTTTTCCATCGGGCGGCATCGGTAATAAAATTGTCCATGGGGTTTTCCACTACAAAATACCGGTAGAGCGGAACACTGGTGTACCCAAAAACCTCACTGGTCTCCTCTTGGTACGGAGCGGTGGCGTTATCAATGATCGAAGTGACCTTTTGGTCGGCTGGATATGTAGACGGGTCCACTTCCAAAAGTTCATAGGTATCGTTTACAATTTTGCCGTTTTTTACGGTTATGTTGAGCTTGCCCACAAAGGAGGCAAAGGCCCCTGGCTCGGTCACTTTGGTGTACTTGGCCTGCAAGGGTTTGCGGATGCGTTCGTGGGTATCGTTCCCGAGCAGGTAGTCCACGCGCTCCAAGGCCGGATTATTGGCCAAATCGTATTGTTTGCTGATACCGATATGGGTGACCAAAAACAGCACATCTACTCCTTGGTTGTCCTTGAGTTCGGTGATCAGGGCTTTCAAGTTGGCATCGATGGGGTCAAAGCGGATGCCCTTGCTGAAGGACGGATTCTGGCGCACCGGAATTTCGGGGTCGTTGTAGGAGATGAACCCGAGTTTCACGCCTTTCAGTTCTTTGATGAAATATTGGGGAAACAGGGATTCTCCCGTGGCTTCGTGATACATATTGGCGGAAATCACCGGGGTGTTGTACTGGGTAAGCACATCCATCATGGTTTGTTTGCCGTACACGACCTCCCAGTTGCCGGGAATTAGGAAATCGTAGCCCATTTCTTGGATGATGGGGGCGAAGGCCTTCCCTTCCGACAGTGCAGCAACTGCACTTCCTTGGATGAGGTCACCGCCATCCAAAATCAGGGTGCCTTCGGGGTTTTTGCTGCGTTCGTCCTCAAAAAGGGTTTTTACGTGGGCCAATCCACCCAGTTTTCTAAAGGTGATTTGTTCGTTTTCCCAAAACAGTTCGTCGTGAGGAAACAGTTGCCCGTGAATGTCAGCGGTCTGTAATATGGTGATGGTCTGTTCGGTGTCTTGCGCAGGGGTTTTGGCGTCCTTGCAAGCGGATAGGGTTCCGAGGAGCAGGGCGATGAGCCCCCAATGTTTTATGGTTTGCATATTGTTGTTTTATGATTCGACTGTAGATGATACGTAGGCTATGCCTGATGGCGAAAGGGACGAATCACGAATACACTTGGAACTGTCGATATAAAATATAGAGGGGAACTTCCGCGGCAAAGGGTTGCTTTTTGACGGCGGAAAACTTCTTATGGTTGTTGGAAGCTGTAAAAACGATAGTTGACGCCATGGCAGGCAGCTGTAAAGTGCCTATGTCCACTACCTTAGTTGTATGGTCCTGGGAGATTTGCACCGCCTCATAGGAAGCACATGACTTAATAGAAATGGTAGTTTTTAACTTATTGGAAACCTCGGATTTTTCCAGGCCCAGGGAATGTTCCAAGGAATTACGGACTTTGCAGGGCGCCACCAAAAGCAGACCTGCCAACAAAGTGGTAAACAGGATGCGCATATCAAATGTGGATTTGTGGATTCCCTGCATATTCCAAAGAACGTATTAATTGGGCAAAAAAGATGTAACTAAAGTTACATAGGTGTTTGAGTGGGTTTCGTTAACGGTCTTGTATAAGATTAGTTGCGTGTTTTAAGCACTAAAATAAGTAAATAAATCACAGATAGAAAGTCCACGAGGACTTTCGTAAGTAGGCTAAAACCAGCAATTAATTTTATACGGTGTTAGCACCAGTTTTTATTTTTCCGCAACATTTTCCGCAAGTTCAATCACTTTTTTAATTGTGTTGTTCAGTTCCTTTTTTCGCCAGCTTATGTACAAATCTATTTTTTCTTCTAATTCTATAAACTCAACATTTTCTGCTTGAGCCGATTTAAACGATAATGGCAAAATAGAGATTCCAAGTCCTTTGGAAACAAGATTCATTATCATTCCTCCAAAATCCGATTCAATTATGGTTTTGGGTTCAATTCCATTTTTTGAAAACCACGACCTTAATAACGAAGCAAAAAAAGTGGTTTGGTGTAAACCCGAAATAATGAACTTTTCGTTCTCTAATCCAGTCAAATTCTTTTTGTTTAACCTATGGTTTTTAGGAACAACCAAACAAATTGGTTCAGAATAAAGTTTATGAGAGTCGATATTTGCATTTTTAATTTTATCTCTACTAAATGCTATGTCGGTTTGAAAGTTTAATAAAAGCTTTTCGTGATTATCGTCTGTCGGTTCAGTTAATTCTATTTTTAAATCAGGTAGATTATTGCTTAAAACCTCCAAGAATTTTGGTAAAAATTCATAAGCGATAGAACCCGGATACGTTATAGAAATAGTTCCGGCTTTTCCTTCATCAATTTTTTTTGCCTGTCTTATTATTTGGTCAAACTCGTTAATTTTCTCTGTCCAATGTTCTTGAAGAAATTTACCCGCATTTGTAAGCTTGACATTTCTTTTGTCCCGTTCAAAAAGTTGTATTTGTAGTTCATCTTCCAAAGCTTGGATTTGTCTGCTCAATGAAGACTGTGATATAAAAACTTTCTCTGCCGTATTCCAGAAATGAAGTTCTTTGGCAAGAACTAAAAAATATTTTATTTGTTGAATTGTCATAAATAATGCTGTTTTCGCATTAGTAGGTCAAAAATATGTATTTTTTGAAGTATATCAAAACCGTTTCTTTGTTGAAAATATTTTTTTAATACTAAAAGTTAGAACACAATGGGAATTGAAAATTTAATGACATTTATAGTGACGGCTTTGTTTTTTATTATCACGCCAGGAATTGATACGGTTTTTGTTTTAAATAAGTCAATAGGTCAAGGAAGAAAGTCAGGTATTTATGCCACATTCGGCATAAATACTGGTGTTTTGGCGCATACATTTTTTGCTGCATTAGGTTTGTCTGTTCTTATTGCAAAATCTACTTTCGTAGTTGCTTTAATCAAATTTCTTGGTGCAGGATATCTGATTTATTTGGGTTTTTTAAAGTTGAAAAACAAAGAGGAATTTTTTCCAGCTGATATCAAAAAGTTAAACAAAAATTCAAAAAATGATTTTTGGACTGGATTTTTTACAAACGCTTTAAATCCGAAAGTTGCATTATTCTTTCTGGCTTTTTTCCCTCAATTTATTAATGTAAATCAAATGGATAATCCTATTCCGTTTCTATTATTGGGTATAACTTATGCCTTAATTGGGATTGTATGGTTTTTAATTTTGACATTATTCGCTAGTGTTTTCAGTCAAAAGTTAAAAAGTAATTCTAAATCAGGACGTTGGTTAAGTAAATTGAGTGGTTTGGTTTTTATAGTTATGGGAATAAAAATAGCATTAACTAAAATTTAAGTTTTCGCCCGATTTCGTTATTCATAGAGCGTTTTTTTTCAAATTGGTGCTAACTATTAAGCTAATTATCGTTTTAATGATTTTTAGCGACAGTTAACGAAGGTAACAGAAAAAAACCTACAGTTCATTACGCTTTTCCGTAAGTACTTAACACTCTTATCAACATAACTTGCTGTTTTTTAGAGGGTAAACAAAAAAAGCCAGGCAATACGCCTGGCCATATGCTATTTCTGAAACTCTACGGATTCATATAGATAAGAGGTTCGCTATGGTCTCAAACCAAGTTCTTTATCACTTTTGGTCCATGGGCAGGGCATTTTTCCACCCTTTGGCCAGTTGTTCGGATAGCTCCTCCATCACTTGGCCCACATCCTCATTTTTAGCAAGATTTATTGTTTCATGTGGATCCTTTGCTCTGTCGTACAGTTCAATATCCTTTAGTTCTCCCTTTTCACCTGTTTCGGGGTCCCAGCTATACCATTCAATGTAATGGTATTTTTGGGTGTTCAAAGAATAACCCATGTATCTTTTGCCATCGGCAGAAACCTTTGGTCTGCGATGAAATTGACTGAACGCGGCATTTTTCCAAGGTAACTCAGGGTTTTTGGTAAGTGGAGCAAAACTTGTACCCTGCATATACTCAGGAACTTCTATTCCGGCCAGTTCGCAGAGGGATGGAAACAAGTCCACAAGTTCAATCATTGCATTAGAGGTAACACCTCTGGATTCCTGGTCGGGATAGCGAACGATTACAGGTACTTTTAAATCAATGTTGAAATTGGTCATTTTCCCCCAGCTGTTATGGTCGCCCAATTTCCAACCGTGGTCGCCCCAAACTACGATGATGGTATTGTCGTAGATATCGAGCTTTTTTAAATGGGCAACCAAATCACCTAAAAGTGCATCCACATAACTCACACTTGCGTAATACCCTTGCCTTAAAATACGCGTGGTATCCTCACCAATGTTGTTGGGTTCGGTGGGATGCGCAATATGTCCAAAACCATCATAATGCCTTAGTTCGTACATGGAGTTCATGCTGTGCAAAGGAGCGCCTTCGGGCATGTCCGGATTGGTGGGGAGCGGTATTTCATTGGGGTCGTACAGGTCCCAATACTTTTTTGGGACGGCAAAAGGCAGGTGTGGTCTAAAATACCCAAGTCCCATATAAAAGGGTTTGTCCATTTTGGACAATCTGTCCAGCGTTCTCTTGGCCAATTCGTTCTGTGCACCATCGTAGTACAACGTATCGTGCACATCTGCCGCTTCCCATGCGGGACCGGTGTTCCAGCCATCGGCATATCTAACGGGTTTTAATTGTAAGAGCGAGTCCCTTTTTATGGCCTGTGATTTGTTTACCTCCTCACTGATATAAAACGTTTCCCCATCCCTGTTTATCCAATCTTTCTTTAAGTATTGCGACGGCCTAAGGTCCGGCTCGTCCCAAGAAATGGAATCGGGCATATAATTGTGGAAGATTTTTCCAATATTCACCGTATGATAGCCAAATTTTGAAAAGTACTGGGGCATGGTGACAACATCGGGATTAATGTCCCTGAATTTGTCTCCGAGGTGCCACACCCGTGTGGAATCGGGTCGAGTACCTGTCATTACACTAGCTCGTGATGGCGCACACACAGCTGCTTGGCTAAATGCTTCCATAAAAGTGATTCCTTCGGAAGCTAAACGATCTATGTTGGGTGTAACGGCTATAGTATCACCATATACACCCAAGGTTGGCCGTAAATCATCAATGGATACAAACAAAACATTGGCAGGTTTCTTGATTTCTTCTTCCTGTTTTTTGCAACTTACTACTAATAAGGAAGTTGCAACAAATACATATAGTATAGTTTTAAGTCTGGATAGGCTTGTTTTTCTATCTAAAACCATATCAAATCCCGTGATTTTTTGAGGTTGTAATTAGTCTCTTTTATATGGTTTTGCCAATGCTATTTAACAACGATGGGCAGCGTAATCTGTGATGGATATTCCTTGGAATGGTGCACTTTATTGTGCGCGACCACACCAACTTTTTCATCATAGTTATTGCCACCTGTGTTCAGGTTTCTTCCAAAACGCGGAAAGTTGCTACTGGAAACCTCAATGCGTATGCGATGTCCCTTTTTAAAATAATTACTGGTGGACATGGGGGTTAAATCTACTTTGTAGACATTACCCTTTTCCATAAAAACTTCTTTGTCATAACCTTCGCGGTACCTTACGCGCTGTATGGTTTCATCCAAGTTATAGGCCCTTCCATCAGGATAAACATCAATAAGTTTAATGGTGAAATCGGTATCCTTGGCGTCCGATGATACGTATAAGGTGGATTCAATAAATCCAGAAATCTCTACACCTTCGTCCAATACATCGGAAGTGTAGACCAAAATATCATTCCTGGTTTCCATTTGCTGTTGGTCATAAGCACCACCTTTAACGGCATTCCCGGTACAACACACATTGCCACCATAAGAAGGCACGGGTACCATTGGGTCATAGGTAAAACCATCAGGGTTGTCGGAACCGGCTTTTCTGGTTGATAAAACTCCGTCTCCATAGGAGCTGTTGGCATTACCATCACTATTTAGATAATACGTTGTTGGTTTTGCATCTTCTGGGGGCCAGGTTTCCGAGGCCTGCCACTCATTGCTCCCCATGGTGTAGTACTGTACCCGTGGTGTTTTTTCTTTGAAGCCATTCTCTTCTCCTTTCAGCCACATATCAAACCAGCCATAAATCTGTTCATCGTAGTTAAGCCTCGCATCGCCCACGCTACGTTCCCCAACTATGGTATTTTCTGTAGCTCGGGTATAAGCGCAGTGTAGCGTAGGAGCAATCACCAAGTACTGATTGTCTCTAATCTCTTTGTCCTTTGCGTTGTTTCTGACGTGATTAAAAAGTGAGATATTGGGTGTAATGGACACATCGTACCAAGAGGCAAACCAAAAACTGGGAACACCTATTTCCATATTGTCATGGTAAAGCCCTCCTTTGAACCAATCTTCGTCGTTAGGTTTGCGACGGACCATTTTGTCAAAAATTTCATGCTTTCCATTGATATTTTTCAGAATATCTTGGATGGGTAAGTGATTTAATGCCTCGGCCATATCCACAGGTGGGTTTTCCGGTGCTAAATCGTAGAATCTGGAAATCCGTATAAGATCTTCTTGTGTGGCTCCCTCGGGAATACGCGGTTTGAATTTATCGTGCTCTACACCATACAACCAGGAAATAAACAGCATCTGTTCCGCTCCGCCACGGTACCAGTTTCCTTGTTCGTTAATGTCGCCGACCCTTCCAACACCGGCCCCGAAACCTTGTGGCACCATTGCAGCATGTGATGGGTGATCCAATGCGGCAACGGCCATTTGCCATTCTGCCGTGGAAGAACATCCTAAAGTGCCTATTTTTCCATTGGACCAAGCTTGGTCCTTCATCCATGTAAAGGCATCGTAACCATCGGTTAGCGGAACGCCCAAAATGTCCCACTCTCCTTCGGAGAAATACCTTCCACGTTCATTTTGAACCACATAGGCATACCCTCTTTTAACGGCTGCCAATGCTCTACTGGCTGTTCGTGTTCTTTGCTCTCCATCTCCCCAAGAATTGAAATTATAGGGTGTTCTGGAAAATATAATGGGTACTTTCTTATCCGTTTTGGGGCGGTAAATATCCGTAGCCAATCGGATGCCATCTCGCATGGGCATCATGATTTTTTGGTCTATGATTGCAATTTCCTCAAGCTCTTCAAGTACATTGTCTTGAGCGATAAGACTAAAATGAGCTACAAGAAAACAGCTTACCGCAAGTAAAATTCGAAAGGAATATTTTTTCATTTTTATATAGTTGGTTTGAGGTTGTTTTCGGGAACTTAATCGAGTTTTGCCAATATAATACATCATGTGAATGTTGCCACAGGTTGAAAAAAAAACCAGCAACTAATGTCACTGGTTATATCTAAATCTATTCCTTAACCTCTGGTTTTTCAGTAAAAGGGGTTATCCCAAAGGCCGGGTATACTTCCGAAGGATAGTAAAAAGTTCCACCACGAGATACAGCGGCAATGGTTTTAATGGCTTTGATATCCTCCACCGGATTGCCGGGCACCAAGAAGAAATCGGCCAATTTACCGGGTTCAATGCTTCCCAGACTTTCATGTCCCAAGTATTGCGCCATATCGTAGCTGGCCAATTTTAATACTTCGGCAGGAGTATAGCCCAATTGCTCGGTATAGAGTTCCAATTCACGGTGCAGGTTGAAGGCACCGCCCAAATCGGTTCCGGCCACAATTAAAATACCTCTGTCCTTCATCATTGTAAGGGTTTCCACAATTTTATCGTAGGCTTCGCGGTAGGCCTTATCTTCTTCAGCATCCGCAATCTGTGCCATGGCAACTTTAAGGCTACGTTGTTCGTTGGGAGGCATGTGGTCTACATAATCCATGGCACCCGGTGTTACCTCTCCGTTTCGGGAGAGCATCAAACGCTCATGGATGGCCAAAGTGGGATCCATTGCGGTTTTGTTGGCGACAAATAAATCCAAAGTCTCTTGTACTTTATCGCTGTTCAAGTCCATTCCCGGAAAACGTTTCATGGCTGTCAAGCGCAATAGGGTACGGGTATCTTCTTCAGGTTCCAAAACCCAGCCCAACATGGTTTGGTTGATATGGGTCATTTCATCATAACCAGCGCGTAGCATAGCATTGGCGTTGGAGAATGCGGGTACGTGTCCGGTTACTACCAGGCCTTGGTCGTGGGCTTTCTTCACAATGTCCGGAGCCCAATCGCCGTTCATGCTGTTATATAGTTTTACCCCATAAAAACCGAGACTGTCATAGGTATCTACGGCTGCCAAAGCTTCTTCTTTGCTTTCCACCAAAATACCATTGTTACTGTTGTATGGGCTTTTCCCTTCAATAAAACCAAGTCGGGTAACACGAGGTCCCGCCAATACACCGGAATTAATTTTTTCAATCAGGTTGCTCAGTACTTCGGTGTTGTTTCCCATATCTCGGAAAGAGGTAACACCGGCCAAAACATTCAACAAGGCGCCATTGTCTCCAGTGTGAGCGTGCATTTCGTACAAGCCGGGAACTAAAGTTCCGCCATTACCTTCGATGACCACTTCATCTTCACTAGTGGCATCAGCAGCTTCGATAGCAGTTATTTTCTCACCTTCCACTACCACGGAAACTGGTTCGGTCAGGGATTGTGTTTTCGGGTCGAACACCTTTACGTTGGCTATTCGAACTTTTTTATCGTAGTTGTGGGCATATTCTTTTTGGAGGGTTTCATAGCGCTCTGCGGAGTAGTTTTCGGCCAATTCGCGTAAGCCTTTTTCCTCTGCTTCATAACCATCCCGAATTACAATATATCTTGGGGAGATTGCCGCAAAGAATTTTTCGTTTTCATCCATAATAAAATAGGAAGGATTCATTTCGGCACCTGAAAGGGCGTAGGTGGTCAAAGCGAGTTCGCCCTCACCGGAAGCGTTTGATACGGTCAAATCTTCCATTTTTGTCAGGGTCAGGTTACCTGCGGGAAGTACGGGCAAAGTGTTGTCGGGAGCATCCAAAAGTAAGCGTGCCGCCAGAACAGCGGAGTAGGGGCTTCCAAATTGGTTAACGTAAATCTGTGGAGCATCTACAGTGGCACTTCCAGAGCCAGTGGCATCGGTCCAAGAGGCTTCTCCGTTTTCTAAAGAGAATTGCTCGTTCACGGCGTTGCCAAAAGTGGTATTCCCGGTTATTTCCCAGCTTACGGGGTAGCCTTCGGCATTTAGCGCAATGGTTTCTTTCATGGTCGGACCACGACCGTTGTTTTTGTAATCGTAATCAATGCTGATGGTGTCACCAGAAGTATTGGCTTTGAGATGGCCCACCTTGGTCTCACTGATGATTACGGAATAACTTTCTTCACCTTGGTGATTTACCAAAGAAGAAGTTGTTTCTGTTTTGCAAGAATAGCCGGCCAGTAAAACAAGGCCGACAACAAATAATCGAAGTTTCATTGGGTTTATTTAAGTTAGATGTTAAAGTTAACGAATTTTATACTCTTCTTCCTTTTTATGAACGGGTGGAAGCAAAAGTGTCACTTTGATTTTCAAGATGTTTATTGTGAAATGGTTTTGGACTGGATTACCCATAGCGCGCAACCTTCATCCTTTTGCCCATTTGCGATAACTTCCAACAAATCACTATCTTTGCGCCCCTAAAAGCACAGCGGGCATATGAGCAAGAGAGTCGCATTTTACACACTGGGTTGTAAGCTCAATTTTTCCGAAACCTCTACGATTGCAAGAGGTTTTGAAAAGGAAGAATTTCAGCGTGTGGACTTTTCGGAAGAGGCAGATGTATATGTGATCAACACATGTTCTGTAACGGAGAATGCTGATAAACGATTTAAAACCATAGTAAAACAGGCCCAAAAGGCTAACCCCGAAGCCTTTGTTGCAGCCGTTGGGTGTTACGCTCAGCTTAAACCAGAAGAACTGGCAGCGGTAGATGGTGTGGACTTGGTTTTGGGTGCTACTGAAAAGTTTAAGATTACCGATTATCTGAACGACCTTACCAAAAACGATAGGGGAGAAGTACATTCTTGCGAAATTGAAGATGCCGATTTTTATGTAGGCAGTTATGCCATTGGCGACCGTACCCGTGCTTTTTTAAAAGTACAGGATGGTTGCGATTATAAATGTACCTATTGCACCATTCCCTTGGCACGTGGTATTTCACGAAGTGACACCTTGGGCAATGTACTGAACAACGCCAAGGAAATTGCTTCCAAAGACATTAAAGAGATTGTTTTGACCGGTGTAAACATCGGTGATTATGGTAAAGGGGAGTTTGGCAATAAAAAACACGAACATACATTTCTGGATTTAGTAAAGGCCTTGGATACCATTGACGGCATTCACCGTCTTCGGATTTCTTCCATTGAACCGAATCTGCTCAAGAACGAGACCATAGATTTTGTGGCGCAAAGCAACTCTTTTGTACCGCATTTCCATGTGCCGTTGCAGAGTGGGAGTGACGCTATTTTAAAAAAGATGCGTCGCAGGTACTTGTCCAACTTGTATGTGGATAGGGTAAAACGAATTAAAGCAGCAATGCCCCACGCCTGTATTGGAGTGGATGTGATTGTTGGCTTTCCAGGTGAAACAGAGGAACATTTCCTGGAGACCTATCATTTCTTGAACGAATTGGATATTTCTTATTTGCACGTGTTTACCTATTCTGAAAGAGATAACACTGTGGCGGCGGAAATGGACCAAGTGGTTCCCAAGGAAGTGCGAAGCAAACGTAGCAAGATGTTGAGAGGGCTTTCTGCCAAAAAACGCAGGGCTTTTTATGAGAGTCAGTTAGGGAATGTGCGTACCGTTTTGTTCGAAGGTGAGAACAAAAAAGGGTTCATTCATGGGTTTACCGAAAACTACGTAAAGGTAAAAACACCGTGGAACCCCATTTTGATAAATACCCTGCACCAAGTGGAACTTACCGATATTGATGAGGACGGCTTGGTACGATTTGAATTTGTGTCCAGTGAAGTAATGGCATAAAAAAAACCTCCTTTTTTGAAGGAGGCTTTTAAGCTTTTTCACTAATTGGTTGGATCAAATACGGATGCCAACCGGTAACATTTCCTTGTATTGCCTATTTTTTCTTAGAAAACCTGCAATTTGAGGACTAGTGGGTACCACTCTAAGGTTGTTTTCCTGAATTTCGTTCAATACTGCTTTGATGAAATCCTCTTTAAAACCTTCTTTTGTGATTTCTTCTGGAATTACCAGTTTGGTCAAAAATACTTTGCGCTCTTGTGAAGAGTACTCAATTTTGGCTAAATGCCCATTGACTGTAGTTTCAAATTGACGTAAGAAACTATTGTCAGTGATTTCCAATGTTGTCATATAGTACTTGTTTTTTTTAATGACTCGTAGAGATATCTAGAAAAAGATATTTCCGTCTCCCCTTATTAAAAACTTGTATTCGTTAGGCGGGGTTAGCTGCAAAAGGGACACAAAATTAGTCAAAATATTGCTAATTTCCTAGTCCTTGTCGATATTTGGTGCGATATGTCCGATAACAAAATCCATGTTTACCTAATGCCGGGAATGGCAGCGAACGCTACTATTTTTGAAAACATCAAACTTCCCGAAGATAAATTCAAAATCCATACTTTGGAATGGTTTGTACCCGAAAAGGGGATGAGCCTTGTGGATTATGCAGAAAAAATGTGCAAAAAGATACTTCAACCCAACCCTGTATTATTGGGTGTGTCCTTTGGGGGCATGTTGGTACAAGAAATGGCTAAGCTTATCCCTGTCCACAAAGTAATTGTGGTATCGTCGGTCAAAAATAAGCACGAGCTTCCAAAGCGCATGATTTTTGCAAAATATACCAAAGTGCACAAATTGTTACCTACGGGTTTGGTTAACAATGTGGAATTGTTGGCTAAATATGCTTTTGGTGAAACAGTGACCAAGCGTTTGCACTTGTACGAGAAGTACCTTTCTATCCGTGACAAATATTATATAGATTGGTCCATTGACCAGATCGTTAATTGGAATCAAGAGGTTCCACTCAAAAACACGGTTCATATCCAAGGAGATCGGGATGCTGTATTTCCCATTGCCAATATCAAGGACTGTATACCGGTGAAAAATGGCACGCACACCATGATTATTCATCGTGCCCGATGGTTTAATGAGCACCTCCCCACAATTATTTTGGAATAATTTCGTCTATATAATAGTATCTTTACATCACAATTTAATTGGGAAGACATGAAATACATCAAAAACATTTTGGCTTTTATTGGATTAATTGCCGTTGTGAGCACGCTTATTTTTGCCGTGCAGTCGAATGAAGTTGAAGAAAAACCTGTTGTAGAGGAAAAAGAAAGTACAGATAAAAATGTGGCGGATACTTACCAGATAAGTGCCATAGAAATTCCGGAAGACCTCAATTTTGCTGGAGAAACGGTTCCACAGGAGGATCCTGAAATTATGGAACGTGTGGATAGGGAGTTTTTGGTGAACACCTATTGGCAATCCAATGCTCTATTGTTGATGAAAAGGGCTAACAAATACTTTCCGATTATTGAGCCTATACTTAAAAAGAATGGCATTCCAGACGATTTTAAGTACTTGGCCGTGGCCGAAAGTGGTCTGCAAAATGTGGTTTCCCCCGCGGGTGCCACAGGTTTTTGGCAGATTATGAGAGCAACTGGAAAAGAGTATGGTCTTGAGGTAAACGGTAATGTGGATGAACGTTACCACGTGGAAAAAGCTACTCAAGTTGCTTGCGATTATTTAAATAAATGGAAGGACCGTTTTGGTAGCTGGACCTTAACGGCCGCAGCTTACAACGCTGGACCTGCCGGAGTGCAAAAGTATAGGGATATTCAGCAAGTGGATGGATATTACGATTTATTGCTAGGCCAAGAGACAGGGCGCTATGTGTTTCGAATTTTGGCCATAAAAGAAATTATTTCCAATCGCGATAAGTATGGTTTTCAGTTGGAAGAAGAAGACATGTATAAAAAAGTGCCCACCTTTACTGTTGAGGTAGATTCTGCGGTGACCAGTTGGGCTGAATTTGCGGAACTCTACGAAATCAATTATAAAATATTGAAAAGGCATAACCCTTGGTTGCGCGAACCACATTTGAACAACGCTTCGCGGAAAAAATACACCATCGAAATCCCCAACAAAGGGCACTATCGCGTGGGGAATGTTGGGAAGTAGCAGGCTTACGTTTTTCGGTACTATGCTTCTTAATATTTAAACAAGAAGTAAGGCGAAGGAAAATACTCTTCCACTTTAGGTAACAACGCTGGTGAAATGTACCCCCAATCGGTATAACCTTCATTAATGGCTTCTTGGGTAAGGATTTGTAGATGAACGTGACAAAACCAACCGCCACTATCACTTTCTTTTCCTATGTGAGCAAACTTTTGACCAGCTTTTGTTTTTTCTCCGACATGGACCATATGTGGCGTTTTCAAGTGGCCGTAAAAAGAATAAAAAACGACGCCATTGATATGATGTTTGAGGATAATATATCCCCCATAATTGCCAACGGTTGTTTCTTTTCCTGTTTTATAAACCTCCGCATCCAAAGGTGCGTACATTGGGGTGTCGTATGGGACGATAATATCCAAACCAAGATGATAATACCGTTGTTCTTCAATAATATTGGGATAAGCTCTTAAGAGACTTTTTCGTTCTTCCAGATATCTGCCAATGCCCCAGTGGTGGGAGGATGTTTTCAACGCATCAAAAACCATATCGTTGAACTCATTGAAATCAAACAGGTTGTATTCCAATGTTTTTGGGTTGTTGGATGAAAAATCAAAGATATAGGGCTCTCCATTTAGGAAATCACCGAATAAGGGGTGGATATTTGTACGATTTAAGTTGAGTGGATAGTACATTATTGTGTAAAAAATATGAAGCACAAATGTAGGAATACCAGATTGACATCAATCTTGATATAATGAATTTTAGATAACGATACTGAAAGAGAATATTATCGTGTCAGAAAAAAAAAGATGACGAATTAAAGGGTGTAATGATTGGATTAAGGGTTTTGAGATTCATTTAATCTAAATTTCAATTCCTTTAAATAATCCGTCCACCATTCGATTGCATTTTCTACCCAAAGATCAAGTCTTTCTTCTTCAACTATAGTAATTTGTTTTGTTTTTGAAGCAAAATGTATGGCTCTTTTTTTGTCCATGAATACCATCCTTTCTCCTGATTGGCTTAAAAAGCTATTTCCATTTTGAAATAGAAATTCATTGTCTGTCTCAACTTGAAAATTATCTTCTTTAAATGAAAATTTATACTCCTTGATTGCTTCGTTTCTTTCTTTCTCAATGAAGTTTAGAAATACATCATCAACTTTTTTTTCATTCCAAAGAGAAGAAAAAACTATCTGACTGGAAGGGTAGTTTTTTTTGTCAACCTTTTCAAGTACATGTCCAACCATTCTTAACAGTGTTAAGCATGTTATCCAGTTTACTCTAATTTTCTGCGAGTTGTTCGTTTCCAATGCATCTTTCAATTCATTTTTGCAGAAAATACAATCTCTAATTACTTGGTCGGCCTTCATACCATATAAAAATGGTAATAATTAGTTGCAAACCAAAATAATCAATATTAGGGGAAAGCAAAAGAAGATATTTATCTAAATCTTCTTCATCTGCTGCTGCATCATCTTGATCTGTTCGGTGAGCATGTTGTTTTTGTCCAATTTCTTGGCCTCTTTCAGCAGTTGGGTAGCTTCACGTTTTCTACGCTTTTGCATAGCAATGCCGGCTAAGCTCAATTTGGCCATGGCCACATCGTAATCCATGGTCAATCCAAATTTCAATGCCTTTTTAAAGTATTTTTCTGCTTGGGTAAGGTTTTTTTGGGAGTAAATAATTCCGTGCAGATAATTATAATAACCTTGCTGCTTTTTGATCAAAGCAGTTTCGGGGTTTTTAATTTTACCAAGCCAATTTTGTACCCCTTCCATATCCTGTTTTCTCATTTTAAGAAAAGCCAAAAGAATAAACTCATTCCGGAAGTAAAGAAAAATGAAAACAAGGGAGAGCAATATCAGTGCAATTCCATTGCCAATTTTACCTTCCACAAACTGGAAAACGGCATAAGCAATGATGAGAACGGCAATAACGAGCTTGATATTTTTGTTGAACATATTGTCTTGTAATTTTTAGCTGTTGTTAAGCGCTGGCAAAAGTACTAAAAACTTAATTAAATATTTTAAGTTTGCGCTTGTCTAAGTAAAAAGTCTTCGTATATTTGCGCCCAGAATTTTTTAGGGAAAACTAATTTCCCAACATCAAAATACTTAAAACAGTTCGGAAATGAAAAGAACGTATCAACCATCCAAAAGGAAGAGAAGAAACAAGCATGGTTTTAGGGAGCGCATGGCGACTGCCAATGGTAGAAAAGTTCTTGCGAGAAGAAGAGCCAAGGGAAGAAAGAGATTAACTGTTTCCTCTGAGCCAAGACATAAAAAATAATGATAGTATATATTATTTAAATTAAAGGTGTTACTTTTCTAGGTAACACCTTTTTTTTGACATATAAGCAGATAACGAGAAACCCCATTGAAAATGCCTAAAAGAAAAGATTTAAATTCCATTTTGATCATTGGTTCTGGCCCAATCATTATCGGTCAGGCATGCGAGTTCGATTATTCAGGTTCCCAAGCACTTCGTTCACTTAGGGAAGATGGTATTGAAACCGTTTTGATAAACAGTAACCCCGCCACCATAATGACGGACCCGACAATGGCGGACCATGTTTACCTAAAACCATTGACCACCAAGTCCATCATCGAAATACTTAAAAATCATCCAAACATTGATGCTGTATTGCCAACCATGGGTGGACAAACGGCGTTGAATCTTTGTATTGAAGCTGATGATAAAGGGATTTGGCAAGATTTTGGAGTAGAGATCATAGGAGTGGACATCGATGCTATCAATATTACCGAAGACCGTGAAAAGTTTAGGGAGCTGATGCTCAAAATTGGTGTGGGAATGCCACCCCAAGCTTCCGCCACGTCTTTTCTAAAAGGAAAGGAAATTGCCCAAGAATTTGGTTTTCCGTTGGTGATTAGGGCTTCTTTTACCTTAGGAGGAGCAGGTGCGGCCATTGTACACGATCCTGCGGAGTTCGACGATATGTTGAGCCATGGATTGGAAGTATCCCCAATTCACGAGGTTATGATCGATAAGGCATTGATGGGCTGGAAGGAATACGAATTGGAATTGCTTCGCGACAAAAACGACAACGTTGTGATTATCTGTACCATTGAGAATATGGACCCTATGGGTATTCACACAGGAGACTCCATCACAGTAGCTCCAGCGATGACCTTATCCGACAAAACGTTCCAACGCATGCGAGATATGGCCATACATATGATGCGCAGTATAGGAGATTTTGCCGGTGGTTGTAACGTACAGTTTGCAGTGAGCCCTGATGAGAAAGAAGATATTATCGCGATTGAAATTAACCCAAGGGTATCGAGATCATCCGCATTGGCCTCAAAAGCCACTGGGTACCCGATTGCCAAAATTGCCGCTAAATTGGCGATTGGTTATTCGTTGGATGAGTTGGACAATCAAATTACAAAATCCACATCGGCATTGTTTGAGCCAACTTTGGACTATGTTATCGTTAAAATACCACGTTGGAACTTCGATAAGTTCGAAGGTTCCGATAGGACACTCGGGCTACAGATGAAATCAGTAGGAGAAGTGATGGGGATTGGACGATCTTTCCAAGAAGCCCTTCACAAAGCCACACAATCCCTCGAAATCAAACGAAATGGGTTGGGTGCAGACGGCAAAGGGTACAAGGACTATGAAACCATCATTGAAAAATTAAGAGTGCCGAGTTGGGACAGGGTTTTTGTCATCTATGATGCCATTCAACTTGGAATACCATTAAAGCGTATCCATGAGATTACCAAGATAGATATGTGGTTCCTTAAACAATACGAGGAATTACACTACTTGGAGATGGAAATATCCAAATACACCATTGAAAGCTTGTCAAAAGCATTATTGTTGGAAGCAAAACAGAAAGGTTTTGCCGACAGACAAATTGCTCACATGTTGGATTGCTGGGAAAGTGAAGTACACAGTAAGCGTATGGATTTGAACATCAATCGCGTGTACAAATTGGTGGATACCTGTGCTGCTGAGTTTAAGGCGGTTACACCTTATTACTATTCTACTTTTGAAGAAGAGATTGAAACACCTGATGGAGAACGCTACGTTGCCAACGATAGTGTGGTCACTGATAAGAAAAAAGTAGTGGTACTTGGTTCAGGGCCAAACCGAATAGGGCAGGGAATCGAGTTTGATTATTGTTGTGTGCACGGTGTTCTGGCAGCGGCCGAATGTGGTTACGAGACTATTATGATCAACTGTAACCCCGAAACCGTGTCCACGGATTTTGATACGGCTGATAAACTATACTTTGAACCTGTATTTTGGGAGCACATTTACGACATTATTCTACATGAAAAACCTGAAGGCGTAATTGTTCAGCTGGGAGGGCAAACCGCACTGAAGCTTGCCGAAAAGTTGGATAAATATGGTATCAATATTATTGGAACCAGTTTCCAATCCTTGGATTTGGCAGAGGACAGGGGAAGTTTTTCCACATTATTAAAAGAAAACAATATTCCTTACCCCAGATTTGGTGTAGCTGAAACCGCGGATGAAGCGCTGGATTTGGCGGAGGAGCTTAATTTTCCACTACTGGTAAGACCATCCTATGTTTTGGGTGGACAGGGAATGAAAATAGTAATCAACAAAGAGGAACTTGAAGCCCATGTAGTTGATTTGTTGAGAAAAATACCCAACAATAAATTGTTGCTAGATCATTATTTGGATGGCGCCATTGAAGCTGAGGCAGATGCTATTTGCGATGGTGAAGATGTTTACATAATCGGGATTATGGAACATATTGAGCCCTGTGGAATACACTCCGGTGATTCTAACGCTACATTGCCTCCTTTTAACTTAGGTGAGTTCGTAATGCAACAAATTAAAGATCATACAAAAAACATTGCATTGGCACTCAATACAGTTGGCTTGATCAATATTCAGTTTGCGGTCAAGGATGATATCGTGTACATCATCGAGGCTAACCCAAGGGCATCACGTACAGTTCCATTTATTGCGAAAGCATATAAAGAACCGTATGTAAACTATGCCACCAAAGTAATGTTGGGCGATAAAAAGATCAAAGATTTTGATTTTAAACCACATTTGGACGGTTATGCCATTAAACAACCTGTGTTCTCTTTCAATAAGTTCCCTAATGTGAACAAAAACTTAGGTCCAGAAATGAAAAGTACTGGTGAAAGTATCTTGTTTATAGAGAGTTTGAAAGACGATGAATTCTACAACTTGTACTCGCGAAGAAAAATGTACTTGAGCAAGTAGATAAAACTGTCACATCTACCTTTAATAGGGTTCACTTATCATTTCAAAAGATTTGGCAATTCTATTAAAGGTGTTTTGATGTGCTAACTTTTTGCCCTTTAATGTCCAAGCCATGATCATATAGACGTTATGATCACCTTCGATAAAAGTAATGAAATAAGAAATTTCGTTGTCGATGCCTTTAATATTGGCATCGATTTGCAATGTTTCAGCATCCAAACCATTAATTCGGGTAGGAATTGGTGTAGATTTACGGTTCATCTGTGTGGTTCTGGAAAGTATCTGTAGTCTGGCATCCCTGTAATTTTGCAATACGGAAAGTTCGTCATCGTACTGTTCCAAACCTCTATAAACTTCCTCAAATTCTGATTTAGGTTCATCAATAATTAGAAGATATGCTTCTTGGAGCAAGCTTTGAAATTGTAGCGAAGCTTCTTCGTTCAACCCCGTGGTTCCGGTCATAAATTTTGGGATGTCTATTTGGTAATTCCCATCAATTGAAACATTATGGAAATCCTCTGTACCCATCGCGGAGTCATCTTTTTGCTTTTTAGAATCACCACACGATACCATAGGAAGAATAGTGAGCAAAAAAATGATGAAAAGACAATTTCTCATGGTTAAACTATTGTTTTTCAAGTACGACGAAGATAAAATATTTATGAATGATTTATTTATCCAAGATCATTTTTATACAATTTCATCCTTATTTGTGGGGAGTTCATATCTTTTTTACGAGCAACAGAAAACATTATTGTTCAGTAAAGTTATAGGAATGGCCAACTCAAATCAGTAGAAGGGCTTTAATAAAAATCAGGATAAAAGAAATGCTTTTTCGTTAGTCGTTGGTGATAAATGCCCGCACATCTTGGGCCAGTTTTATTAAATCAGGTTGGTGTGTGTACATCATGTGTCCGGCCTCATAATAGGTCATTTTAATTTTTTCCCTTTCAATACCGTTTCTGGAAAAAGTATACTCAGCATCAAAGAAGGGGCAGATTAAATCGTAATAACCACTGGCAACCATCACCTTCATTTCTGTATTTCTTCGCATGGTTTCGCTTAATTTTCGGGTAACGTTTACATATGAGGGTTCCCATCCTCTTCCTTTAGGAACAGGTTTCCAATTCCATTTACCATATATTTCGCCATTGGATGTTAGGTAGGGCCTGTCCATTTTTACACCTAATACGGATGCATAAAAATGGTTGATGGATGCCGTGTAAGCGGAACTTATCTGGTAGCTGGACGGATCGCCAAGATGTGGCCCATCGGTTAATTTATCAACTTCATCGCCCATATATCTACCATCCAATCTACCAACGGCAAGCCCTTCTTCGGCTAGGAGTTGTTTTTGAAAACGAGGCATCAATATCCGCAGGTTTGATTTTAAAATATAATCTTTGTCCAATCCAATAAAATAACTGAGTTTTTCCGCAACTTCATTTTTTTCAGCATCTGTCAAAAGTGAACCTTTGTATAGTGCTGGAGCATAGAAGTTGTAGGCGTATTCCCTGCTTTCTTCAATAAAGGATTCAAGTGACTTACCTTGCCCTGCTTTTTTATGGTACCAAGCCGTTGCGGCCATACTGGGCAAATAGGTCAAATATGAAGTTATGTTATCGTGAACAGATGTGGATCCTGCGTAATCCAGGGCTTGTGAAATTAGTATTAGCCCATTTAAGGCCATATTTTGCCCATTACTTTCCAATGCGTTGGCTACTCCAGCAGCCCTTGTGGTTCCAAAGCTCTCTCCAATAATGTATTTTTGGGAAAGCCAGCGATTATTATCGGTAATCCATTGGCGTATAAATTGTGCAACCGAGTTCGCATCTTCGGTAAGACCCCAAAAGTCCTCCACTTTTCCTTTTCCAACAACTTTACTATATCCAGTGCCTACGGGATCTATAAAAACCAAATCTGTAATGTCCAATATACCGTTGGTGTTTTCTACCAAGGTATACGGTGCTGCACCATCATCTTTGGATGCATTGGAGTCTACCTGCACCAGTTGAGGGCCGAACATGCCCATTTGCAGCCAAACCGATGCGGAACCAGGCCCACCGTTAAAAACAAAGGTAACAGGACGTTTGCTCGGTTCTTGTAACCCACTTTGCACATAGGCCACGGACCATATGGAAGCCACAGGTTCTCCAAGTTTGTTTTTTAAATAAGTCTCGGAAGCAATGGCTTTGTACTTCACCAATTTTCCACCATTGGTTATTTGATGGTTGCTAATAAATGATTGTGGTTCAGGAAACGAAAGGGAATCATTGTTTGTTTTTTGTGCTGATATCGTTGGAGAAAACAGGATGCATAAAAATAGTGTGTATAGCTTGCCCATGGTTTTTTTGGTTTTTGTAAATATAGTAAAACCAATGATTGGTTATAGGGGGTGTTTTGGCACCCTTAACCTAAGGTATTTGGCCACATTGAAATAAAATCGATATCGTGCTATGCAGCAAATACAATTGGTTTTGATAAAATATCATTTCTAATTTTTTCTATCTTGGTTTTATGTTTGATTCTGATTTGTTGACATACCTTGAGGGGTACTTAACCGAAGAACGAAAACAACGGTTTTTGGATGTGCTCCAAAATAGAACGAGACACATTACCGTTGCAGTGGAAGACGTTTACCAATTGCACAATACCAGCGCCATTATACGTAGTTGCGATGTTTTTGGTGTGCAGGACCTTCATGTGGTGGAGGATCGTTTTGGTAAGCGGCTGGATAAGAATATTGCCATGGGGGCAGAGCAATGGGTGGATGTGTATCGCCATCAAACCACCTCTGACTGTATCTCCAAGTTAAAAAATGATGGCTATAAAATTATTGCTACCACGCCACACAACGACTCAACGCTGTTGCCTGATTTTTTTCCCACTGAAAAAACCGCTGTTTTTTTCGGAACCGAAAAAGAGGGGTTGTCATCAGAAGTGTTACAACGGGCGGATGGATATTTAAAAATACCAATGTTAGGTTTTTCCGAGAGCCTAAATGTTTCTGTTTCTGCTGCAATAACTATTCATCAATTGGTGCAAAAACTAGGTGGTTCAAATGTAGATTGGCATTTAACTGAAATTGAGGTTCTTGAGAAACGATTGGACTGGACCAAAAAGTCCATAAAAGATGTTGAAGGTATCTTGAAAAGATATTTTTCTGAGTAACTATTTTTTGTACTTTTAATTGTTAATCAATCAATTACAGTTATGTTAGTACTATATATTGGGTTGGCCCTTGTGTTACTCTTGATCATTTTAGCCATTATAGCCCCTAAAAATTATGATGTTTCCCGATCCATTGAAATTGCCAAATCTAAAAATGTTGTATTTGATTATCTCAAATCTTTAAAAAATCAAGATGAATGGTCTCCTTGGGGGAAACGTGACCCAAATATGCAAAAAAAATTCACAGGTACAGATGGTGAGGTAGGTGCAATAAATTATTGGAAAGGTAATAAGGAAGTAGGGGAAGGGGAACAGGAAATCACCAAAATTATTGCAGACGAAAGAATTGAGAGCGAGCTACGATTTTTAAAGCCCTTTAAATCTACTTCCAATGCATATCTAAGCATCAAGGAAGTTGAAAACAACCGGACCAAAGTAGTATGGGGTTTTTCAGGAAAAAATAAATTTCCTATGAGTATTATGATGCTGTTTATGAACATGGATAAGGCGGTAGGAAAGGATTTTGAAGAAGGTTTGGCCAGTCTCAAGGAAATTTTAGAAAATCAATAGAGCATGGAGAGTAATATGGTAGGTTGGTTCGAGATTCCCGTGTTGAATTTGGACCGTGCGAAAAAATTTTATGATTCTGTATTTCAGATAGAAATTCGGTTACATGATTTAGGAGATACAAAAATGGGTTGGTTTCCTGCAAGTCATGGCAAACCGGGAGCTGCAGGTTCGCTGATTCAAAATAAAGACTGGTATAAGCCCAGTACTAGCGATGGTGTACTGATTTATTTTTCCAGTACCGATATTGATAATCAACTAGAAGGAATAGAAGCTGCCGGTGGAAAGATAATACAAGCTAAAACACTGATAAGTCCGGATATTGGTTTTATGGCGTTATTCCTAGATACCGAGGGCAATCGAATTGCTTTGCATTCTAGATTGTAAAATTTACTCAACAAGCTCCAAAAGGGCAATATCAAAACCATTGTCCAAGAGCACTTTTCCATTGGTAACGGTAACCTCAGTTTCTGAATAGGTGTCGTATAACCTAGTGCCATCACCAAAAAATCCTTTTACCCAAAGTGACTTTTTACCCTTGGGTAATTCCATCCCAACTACCACTTTGTCTCTATAGTCCCCATTTACATAAGTTCTTGAGAATACATAGGGTGATTTGGCCAAGCGTTTGTGTTTACCAGCTCCTATGGCAGGGTGATTTGCACGGAACTGCCCTAACTTTTGCCAATGCTTATGTATTTTTTGTGTTTCGGGTATGCTGTCCAAATCCTCCCAGTTCATAAATGAACGTAGCGTGGCGTCCCCTATTGCACCATCTATTGTGAGGCTCCTAGCGGTTTCGTCACCGTAATATACCTGAGATGCCCCGGGAGTCAATAACAGCACGTTAGCGGTGCGGTATGGATTTGTTCTTTCCTTGTCGTAGGGTTGTCCATCGTCATGAGAGGTTAGATAATTGAGTACACTTTTATCTTTTAACTTGGTATGGAGCAATCGGCTATACTTTTTAAAAATGGTTTCGTAACTTTTGTCGGCATCGGATTTTAATTCAAAATTGATAAGACTTTTGAAACCATAATTAAAAAAATCTACTTTTTTGTCGCCAAAATCAAATTCACGCCCTTCGGAAATATTATAATTGTACACTTCGCCTACCATATAGAAAGGGGTGTCGTCCAATATCTTGTTCCGATGTTTCTTTTTCCACACTTCAAAGGCATAATTGGCTTCTTTATTTAGTTCGGCCCAAGCGTCCTCGTTTATGTGTTTTACAGTATCCACACGGAAACCATCAACACCTAGATCGTTAATATAATCGGTAAGCCATTTAATGATATAATATCGTGGTGCCCTTGGATACCCGGTGCGTTCAAAAAAGAGTTGTAGTTCATCAAGTTCTTTGCTCAGTCTCCCTTCACTCTTCCATTTGGCCAAGAGGGCATCGGGCAATTCCACTGCCTCATCGGATTCGGTGAGTATATCAGGAAGATTTTCAACCAAAGTACATGCTGTGGTATTTTCATAAGTGCTGAACTCGCATTTTGGACCAGTCCTTACCCAATCATCTGGCCAAACAGGGTCCTGTTCGGTTACCGGTCCGGTATGGTTCAAAACTACATCCATTAGAATCCGAATTCCTTTGCTGTGAGCCGTTTTAACTAAATTTTCCAGGTCTTTACGTGTTCCAAAATTTGGATCTATGGAAGTCCAGTCTTTGGCCCAATAACCATGGTAACCGTATGTTTTTCCGGTGCCTTCGTCCGTTGCTCCATGAATTTGCTCTACCACAGGGGTGAGCCAAACGGCATTGATTCCTAAATTTGTAAAGTAACCTTCTTCAATTTTTTTGGTAATGCCAACAATATCACCTCCTTCAAAACCTCTTAATACTCCGGTTTCTTCAGTTCTTTCAAAATTCACATCGTTATTTGGATTGCCATTGTTGAAACGATCGGTGAGCAAAAAGTAGATGTTTGCAGCTTCCCAAATAAAGGGGACTTCTTTTTTTGGTGATTCATCTTGAACTACTTGCATTTCTTGCTGCTTCTTTTCAACTTTTTTACAGCCTATGGATAAGAGAAACAAAGATAGGACAAGAAGTAGTTTTTTCATGAATTGGGATTTTGTTTAAAGCTATAAAATGAATATGTAAATATAAAATTTATTTATAGCTGTAAAAGTCTATCCCACTACCTAGCTTTACAAGATATTATTAATTTCTATTCAGTACTTTATATTCTTCATAACAGCTGGAGATAGCATCCAAGATTTGAAGGTCATTGGCTGTTTTAATAAACGATTTGGAGTAATTGCAGTTATTAAGAATATCCTCAATATCCACTTTTTCCAATTGCAAAAGCTCAGTGAGTGTTTCCCTATCAAACTTGGAGGCCAATAAATCCCTAATATTATCATCTTCTTTTATCTGGCGCAACTTACGTAGCTGCCGAGGTTTTTTTCCAAAAAGATTTCGTAACAAGTCGGCTGGGTTGAGAATGGCTCCTAATACTTTGGTTACCGCGCTGGGGCTTTTGTTTCCGGCCTCATAACTGGTGGATAGACCGGAAATACTATATTGGTATGCGTTGTTCACCGGAAGGTTTTTAACATCGATTTCCAAATACCCAGTAAGCTGGTATGGTGTTACAATTACTTCTTCAAGAGCATACGCCAACTCTGTAAGGGCAATCTCAGTGTTTCCGAACCTGAACATATCGTTGGTGACCCTAACTTTCTGGGTCTTAAAACCCAAATAAGACAGGTACAGGGTATCATTTACAGCAGCAGGAATGGAGAATTTACCATTCTGATTGGTAATTGTACCTTTTACCTGATTAAGGTTCACCACGTGCACACTTTCCAAAGGAAATTCCGTCTGGGCGTTGATTACCGTTGCGGTAAACTGCTTTATTTCTTGGGTTTCTTCACCTTCAATTTGAGCAAAACCTAGTGATGATACCAAGGTCAGTAGTAAAAGTAGTAATCTTCTCATGCAACCTTTGTAGCTATAAAAGTACTAAACAAAGAAAAATAAATAGTAGAGGCTTACCATTTAATATAGAATTAACTAATAAAACCCCTGTTTTTTCTTGCCACCTTTTTTTCCATAACTCCCTTTTTTGCCACCTTTATAGGATTTATTACTGCTTCCTCTGTGACCTCCACTTTTTCTGCCGCGACGTTTTTTGCCTCCTTTTCCGCCACCACTACCACCAGGGTTTTTGGAAACTTCAACATTGATAAAACGCCCATCTATCTTAAACTCGGTAAAGGTTTGAAGGATAAACTCGGTTAGTTGTGCATCAGAATTAAAGAAAGAGAACGTGTCTTTTGTGTCAACATTATAAATATCTTCTTTCTCCAGTTTTAAGGTGTCACGTAGAAAATCTTTTAAGGACATCCAATCGTAACCATCTCGCTCACCAACATTGATAAAGTATCTAACAGAACCGTTTGATGGGATATCGCCTTTGGAATTTCCTCGTTCCTTACCGGAATCCTGGCTATTTAGGTCTTTGGTTTTACTATAATAGTTGTAGAACTGTGTAAATTCTACGGAAACAATTTTCTTGATGAGTTCGTCCTTATCAATGCCTTCCAAAACATCGTTTATGGCAGGGAGATAGCTTTCAATCTCGTTGTTTATTTCTGTTTCCTTGATCTTATTGGCCAAATGATATAATTGTATCTCACAGATTTCTATTCCATCTGGAATCTTTTTGGCCAAAAACTCCTGTTGGATCTTCTTTTCTATGGCTTTGATCTTGCGTATTTCAGATCGAGTAACAATAACCATTGAAATTCCAGATTTCCCTGCGCGTCCTGTACGGCCACTTCGGTGCGTATAGGTCTCGATTTCATCTGGCAATTGGTAGTTAATTACGTGAGTGATATCATCCACATCAATACCGCGGGCAGCAACATCGGTGGCCACTAACATTTGAACCTGTTTTTTTCTGAACGAGTTCATGACCAAATCTCTTTGATTCTGGCTTAAATCTCCATGAAGTGCACCTGCATTGTATCCATCTTCAATAAGTTTTTCAGCAACACGTTGGGTATCTCTTTTGGTTCTACAGAACACTACGGAAAAGATTCCAGGATTGGCATCGGCCAAACGTTTAAGTGCTGCATAACGGTCGCGACCACCTACTACATAATACTCATGCTGTACGGTAGATGCTCCTGCGTTTTTGGACCCGACCGTAATTTCGATGGGCTTATCCATGAACTTTTTGGCAATCGTGGCCACTTCTTTGGGCATAGTAGCCGAAAAAAGCCAAGTAAATTTTTCTTTGGGTGTATTGGAAAGAATATCCTTGATGTCTTCAAAGAAGCCCATGTTTAACATTTCATCGGCTTCATCCAGTACACAATAGTCAATTTTAGAGATATCGACCATTCTTCGGCCGATCATATCTTTCATACGACCCGGAGTAGCCACAATAATCTGTGCTCCTCTTTTTATTTGCCGGGCCTGTTCCGTAATGCTGGCGCCACCATAAATGGCGACTACATTCAGTCCTTTTACGTATTTGGAATAGAGTTTTAACTCGTTTGTAATCTGTAAACACAACTCTCGGGTAGGAGAGAGGATCAATCCTTGTGTAGTTCTGCTTTCCGATTGTATTTTTTGGATCATCGGAAAACCAAAGGCAGCGGTTTTACCCGTTCCTGTTTGTGCCAAGGCCACCAAATCGGTTTCTTGGTCCAATAAAATTGGGATTGATTTTTCTTGTACTTCAGAGGGGGATTCAAATCCGAGGTCGGAAATAGCATCCAATAGGGGTTGATCTAACCCCAAGGCTTCAAATTTTGTCATAGCGGTGTATATACCTTAAATCGCAAATATGTTTGTGTCGCACAGAGCGATTTTCGTATAACCCGTTTTAGCCCATCACAACACCTTGCCCATACCGGCGGCGTTAATAAAGCGGCAAAGGTACATTAATTTTATTCGGTAGGAGTTACAACTCTTTATTTTTTAAGAATTCAACCAATTTTGCCATGGCCCTACCTCTATGGCTGATCGTATTTTTAGTGGTTGAGGGCAGTTCACCAAAGGTTTTATCGTATCCGTTGGGTTTAAAAATAGGGTCGTAGCCAAAACCACCATTTCCATGTTCTTCGTGGGTTATGTGGCCCTCGACAATACCATCAAAAGTGTAACTATCTTCCTTTAGGTTTAAATACACAACGGTTTTAAAATGTGCCGACCGATTGTTGGCCCCTTTTAGTTCAGATAATAATTTAACCATATTGTCCTTATCGTTTTTTTGTTCACCTGCATAGCGTGCTGAAAACACCCCTGGAGCCCCGTTCAATGCATCAACGAGCAATCCCGTATCGTCCGAAAAACAATTAAGACCATAGGTCTTGGTTACAAAATCTGCTTTTATTTTAGCATTTTCTTCCAATGTGGTTCCTGTCTCTGGAATTTCATCAAAACAATCAATGTCTTTTAAAGACAATAATTGAATGCTTTTCGGAAGCAATTGCTGGACTTCTTTCAGCTTATGGTCGTTATGGGTGGCAAAAACAAGTTTCAAATCAAAAATGGTTCTAATTTATATTCAAAAATATTAGGGTTCGACTAAAATATGATTTTCCTTGGAAAGGGTCATTGAGCCTAACAGACCGTTTTGTTTTTTGTTTGGGCCATTAGCATGAGAACTTTAGAACAATATCAGTTGTTTATCCGGCGGTTTTGTTGTCAGGTACTCCCAAGTATGGCCAGGGTTTTTCAAGAATTTGAACAGGTCGATGTAGGTCATCAGATGGATCCGTTCCATTGATACCATATGGGGGTATGCCCACCTGCGCCGTGTCCTTCGCTGTACCACCAACATGAGCAACTGTATGATAAGGCCGCACCATATCTGGATTTCGATGGCGTTTTGGTTGTTGCCCAGGAAATACGTAAGCGGAAAGTTCTGTTTGAGCCTCTTGAACATGATCTCTATCTGCCATCTGTGTTTGTAAATGGCAGCTATTTTATCGGGAGAGATCAAAAAGTTGTTACTTATGAACCCAAAGATTTTGTTTTTAGCGGCATCCCAATATGCGATACGTCTCAGTTCAATGTCCCTGCCTCGTTTTTTGAACGCTGATACGCTCATCTTTCAAGACCGCATCACCCGTGGTATCAGATTGGTCAAATTCTTCAATGCCGGTGTAGACCGCATTTTCCTTTTGTCTGGTCACGAAATAGATGTCATCCGCCGTCCATTGCAGGTATTGCCCGTAATCATTGTACGCTTTGTCGAAAACGACAAAGGAACCTTTTTTCAGGTCGAGCTCTTTTAAGAAGGTATGGTCGTGGGTGGCGGCACTGGTAAAGTGAACCAAACAAGGAACATCTTCCAGTGCGTTTATCATCGCATGCATCTTTATGCCGCCCTTTCTTTTTCCATTGATGGGGTTGCGGCCGACCCGTTTCAAGATATCACTGAAAAGGCTTATGGTGATGGAATCAACAATTTTCAGATTTCTTATCGGTAAAGAGAGCGGACTGCTGTCCGATAAAAACGAACGATACCTGTCAAACAACGAATAATAGATCTTGGCGAACACCTCGCTGCTACGGTTCTTGTTGGCATCGGACAATGTACTCCGCTTTGGAAAATGTTTTAGGTTCAAATGCCCAATTCTGCCTTCACAGGCCAATAGTACAGTAGGCGGTTCCCTTAAGGAACTTACCCCGCTCAAGGTCGCATAGGGCATCGTTGCCAAATGATCGTAGGTCTTGAACCGCTTATAGTATCTATCACTGTTGTGAAGGAATTATATTCCAATTATGAGCTTTCGTTGGAATGAAGGATAGTTAGAAACGGGAACAGTGGGGTTTTTATCAATATATTAGGAACTACCCGAGGTGCCAACTGCATGGCAAAGTGGCTCGGAATATCAAGTTTTGGACGCGGACCACATGGATTATGATGTTCCTGAAAAACGACCTGGGTGCCTCTATATTTTCTCGCCCCAACTAAATTAGGTTGAGATAAAACAAGGGGAGTGGAACAGAACACGGAAGGCAAAATAGCATTACAATCTTGGTATTTTGAAACATGGTTCCGTAACATAAAGATTAGGGAGTTGTAATCTATTGTTGAATCCTATGAAATGTTCAGTATGTTCTTGCTACTTTCTTTCCGCACTTGAACAGCTTAGAGATATAAAACGTGTGTATGGTATTGGGGTGTGAGTGGATATACATTGATGTCCATATCAAGACAGTCAATCTACAGCTACGGTACGTTTACAATGGCTCTCAAAAAAGCATACGCCCTTTTAATCTGGGTTTTTACCGTATTGACCGAAATTCCATTCGCTTCGGCAATTTCGGAATAGCTTAGGCCGTTCAAAACGGATGACTTGAATATTTCCTTTCTTTTATCAGGTAAACGATCAAGTAACTTGATAATATCATATTCATTTTGGGCGACCTCGGTAGAGGGATAGGTTATGGTTTCCTCCTCCGAGCGAAGCTTTTGCAGCATGGATTGTTCCCTGTCCATTTTTTTTAAAAATGTGTAGCTCATATTTTTTACCGCACGCACCGCATAAGCTTGGAAAGAAGTCCTTATGGCAATAGACCTTTTTCGATTTATATAATATTCAAAAAAATCCTGAACAATGTCGCGGGCGGTATTTATATCCTTAACAATTGAATATGAGGTAATCAGCAACAATTCATAATTTTCTTTGAATTGAAGTTCAATTTCGGTTCTGGCAATTTTGGATTCTTCTTTCACACTTCAAGAAACATCGGTGATGAAATTAAAAAAAATCTTTAATAAAAATAAAGATCACCAATGAAATGTGTGAAAAAGTTAGTGTGATTGTATGGTTTATTGAATAAAATTCAAAAAAATACAAACAACTGTCACCCGAGGATAAAAGTTTACTTACTTATTAATAGGATAACATTAAAATGGTGAAAAAAGAGAGACTTAGAACTATACTTGAACAGATTGAATCTTCTCAAATTATTGAGCCAGAATTATTTAAAAATCTGACTTATCAGGAAAAAGAGCTGGTAGAAAATCTTTACGAGAAGGGATTGGTGAAAAGCTATTTAGAGGCCACAAAATCGCTCAATGTTGATGAAGAGTGGTTAAAGTTTACAGATGGCTTGGACCATAAACAAACGCCAATTGTTCCTTTATGGAAAAATGTATTTAGATATGCAGCAGCAGTTGTAATACTGATTACAACTGCATTTTTGGTTCAATCACCTCCAACCATAGTGAAGCAGGGACAACAAATTAATGATGGAGAGGTAATTACTTTAAGGAGGGACAATCAAGATGTTCAAATCATAGATGAAGACGGGAATGGGCAATTACGCTCTACTTCTGGGGAAGTCATTGCTGAACAAGATGGAAACAGGCTAAAATACCTTTCAGAGTACAAGTTGGATACAATTGTATATAATGAATTGAGTATTCCCTATGGGCAAGTTTTTGAACTAGAGCTATCGGATGGTACTTTGATTCATTTGAACTCTGGCACAACTATAAAGTACCCCATACAATTTATAGAAGGGAACAAAAGGGAGGTGTACATTGAAGGTGAAGGCTTTTTTAATGTTGCCAAAGATAAGGCCCATCCATTTTTAGTGCGTTCAGATGCAGTCACGGTGGAAGTGCTTGGCACAGAATTCAATGTGTCATCCTATCCCGAAAACCCAGAAATCCAGACGGTTCTTGTGGAAGGTGCGGTTGCAATGCGAAATTCAAAGACAGATGATGGAGACATAATTCTTAAGCCTGGGACCAAAGGGTCATGGAACAAGGCTACACTTTCTTCGGATATATCAGAAGTCGATATAGAGCTTTATACCAGTTGGATAGGTGGTGAATTGGTTTTTCAGGATACCCCGTTTAAAGAAATTTTAGTGATGTTGGAACGGAGATACAATGTTCAAATAAAAAATATGAACCCAGATTTGGACCATAAAAAATTAAATGCCCGGTTCAGCGTCCAAATTGAAACGATAGAGCATGTCCTGAAATCAATGAGAAAAATCCTTTCTTACGATTACCAAATAAATGGAAAAGAAATACTAATTAAATAAAAATGTGATCGAAAAAATAAGAGCTAAACCTAAAATTTAAATTATGCCACTCTTTTTTAGAGAAATATTGTTAGCATAGATTACCAATCAAGATTACTTATAACTAACCTCAAACTCAAATAGCATGAAAGAAAAACTAACTAAGAATTTTATGCCTAAGAATCTTTCTTTTCAAAGGCCAAAAGTACTTCTGTTTTCATTTTTTTTGGTGTTGACTTTTTACCAGCTCCAAGCAAATTATAAACCAGCCAGTGCTCCACTAAGTTTAAATGTAAAAAACGTGACTGTTGAACAGGTATTCAAAAAAATTGAATCCCTGACTAATTATCGGTTTTTATATGAAAGTGATATTGCGTTACTCAATAAAAAAGTCACTGTAAGCATAGACAGTAGCGATATATCAGAAGTTCTCAATACGGTGTTAAAGGGTACCCAATTGACTTATTCAATAGAAGGGAGACAGATTATTGTAAATAAGGCTGTGAAATCTCAAACAGTTGAAGAACCTTCTGTTCGGGATGATATTCAATTACTACAACAAGAAATTAGAGGTGTTGTTTCTGATAATATGGGGGTTCCCTTGCCAGGAGCAAATGTTGTGGAAAAGGGTTCATCAAACGGAACCCAAACGGATTTTGATGGAAATTTCTCGTTGACTGTTCCCCCAGATGCCATATTGGTGATTTCATATTTAGGATTTAAACCCCAGGAAGTTGAGGTGAACAACCGAACCAATATAAATATTACAATGGTTGAGGATTCAGAGCAACTTAAAGAAGTTGTTGTTGTTGGTTATGGTGAGCAGAATCGCGAAACATTGACCAGTAATGTTTCTTCTGTAAAGGCGGAGGAAATTGAGAATCTGCCAGTGGCCAGTTCAGATCAGTTACTACAAGGTCGTGCACCAGGGGTATATGTATCGACTAATTCAGGAGATCCAGGTGGTGGGGTTTTTGTCCGGATTCGTGGTTCTTCTTCCATTAGTGGATCAAGTGACCCTCTCTATGTAGTGGATGGAATTCCAATTCAAAGTGGAAACCTGTCTCAAAATGATGTGGGGGGAGCTACCGTAAGTCCAATAGCTGACATCAATCCTGCAGATATCGAGTCAATAGATATATTAAAGGATGCATCCGCAACTGCTATTTATGGTTCCAGAGCGGCAAACGGAGTAGTATTGATTACCACTAAAAAAGGTACTAGGGACAAGGCAGTTGTCAGTGTTGGAGTTTATGGCGGGTTACAGAGCTTCGTTAAAAAACCTTCTTTGGTGACAGGGGAGCAGTTTGAGATGTTAAAGAATGAAAGTGCCAGAAACAACGGAAATCCTGAGCCCTATTTAAGCCCTGAAAATGCGGTCAATACCGATTGGAATGACCTGGTTGTAAATGACAGCGCACCTATCCGTAATATTGATTTGTCTGTAAAAGGCGGAGGGGAGAAAGCAACATATTATGTTTCTGCCAACAATTATTCTCAAGAAGGATTGATCAAGAACTCTGGATTTGAACGTTTTTCTGGGCGTGTAAACTTGGATTTTCGTGTAAATCCCAAACTCAATATAGGAACAAGTATGCTATATTCTCGTTCCAATAGAGATATAATTCCCAATAGTGACCAAATTGCCGGAGCATTTTCTGGATCATATTTTTATCCATCCAACATGCAGATATATGATGAAGAAGGGAATTATAACCGTATCCCCACAATTGACCATCCTTTGGCAACGATCAATGATGTGGACATAGCTATGGAGACAGGTAGGTTTTTAGGCTCTATATATGCAGAGTATTCAATACTGCCTGGAATGCGCTTAAAGTCATCTTTTAGTGCTGACTATACCAACAACAGAGAGACCGAATATAGAAATACCAATACCAATGAAGGTAGTGCCGTACAGGGAAGTGCAGAGCTCTTTACTCTTGACGACTACAACTGGATACAGGAAAATGTACTGAGCTATCAATTTAATTTGGAGAAGAACTCTTTTAATGTCCTTGTTGGGAATTCCATGCAAAAGTCAATTCGAAGATATGGGTTTGCTAGTGGTACCGGATTTCCCACTAATGATTTTAGGGAAATTCAATCCGCTGCCATATTGGATGCTAGCTCGGGAAGTACTAGTTATGGTCTTGCATCCATATTTTCAAGGGTGAATTATAATTTTGAACAAAAATACTTGGTAACCTTGAATCTTCGGGGAGATGCCTCATCCCGTTTTGGAAAAGACAATCGTTGGGGGGTATTTCCTGCGGTAGGACTGGGATGGGTTATATCAAAGGAAAAATTTCTTAATGAAGTGAAGTTTTTGGATAATTTAAAATTGATGGTTGGATATGGTATTACTGGAAACCAAAGTGGAATCACCAATTTTAATTCCGTTGGATTATGGGAAGGTGCCTCTTATACATCAAATCCTGGTGTGAGTCCGATGCAACTTGAAAACCCAAAACTTAAATGGGAAACTACCAAACAGACAGATATAAGTATGGATATGGCCATGTTTAATAATCGGGTAACTTTCAATGCTGGATATTACTATAAGAAAACAGAAGATTTGTTGTTGGAAGTTCCTGTTCCCACCACTTCAGGGTTTGAATCTGTTATCCAAAATTCCGGAGCTATTCAAAATCAGGGGATAGAAGTAGGGCTAGGCGTGGAAGTTTTCCCTTTAGATAATGACCTTACATGGTATATTAATGGGAATATTTCTGGAAACAGGAATAAGATATTGGATTTGGTAGCTCCTTTTAATGTATATAACAGGGATTTGTTCCGTTATGAAGAAGGTGCTCCTATGTATTCCTATTATATGCATAAGCAACTCGGTGTGGATCCCCAAACGGGTGATGCCATATTTGAAGACCATGATGGCGATGGGGAATTCTCCACTAGCTCCGACAGGTACTTGGTAGGAGATGCTAATCCCGACTTTTTTGGGGGACTTACCAATACTTTGAAGTATAAAGGAATAGACCTTAGTTTTTTCTGGCAATTCTCTTACGGAAACGAGCAGCTGAACTTTACTCGTTTTTTCATGGAACATGGAGGAAGCCGTGGAACCAACTTTACCACTTCTCAGTTGGGAAGATGGCAACAACCGGGTGATATTACCGATATTCCTAGGATGAGTGCGGCCAATTATGCATCGGATTTAAGGCCTTCACGTTTTGTTGAAGATGGATCATATCTTAGGCTTAAGAACATATCATTGGGATATGAGCTTCCCTCGAAAATTACAGAAGCATTAAAAGTGTCTTCCGCTAGAGTATATGTCTCCGGTCAGAACATAATAACCATTACAAATTATACTGGATTGGATCCAGAAGTGACAGCAACGGCAGATACTGCCTTGACCCAAGGTGTGGAGTTTTTTACTACTCCATCGCCTATGACGATTATGGCAGGAATTAATTTGAGCTTTTAATAAGGAAATCCCAATGTTTGGAATAATAAACTTAAAAAATAGAAATCCTATGTATAAGATCTTAATAATGAATGGAAAGAACTTTTCAAAGTTTCTCCCATTTCTTGGATTGTTGATTATAACTGCCTGCGATGACATTCTTGAAAGGACGCCGGAAAACCAGGTAGAAGAAGCAGCTGTGGTAACTGATGAGACAAGTGCAAACGCTGCAGTTAATGGAATGTACAATGAACTACAGAGTTCTGATTACTACGGAGATAACTTTTTGATCATGAGCGATGTATCTTCTGATATTGCCCAAAGTATAGGTACCTGGGATTTTTACAGGGAAATGGACACTTATGAAGTGTCGGCCGCGGGAAATACGGAAAATGACAATTTTTATAAAAGAGCCAATTCCACGATAAACATGGCCAACAATGTTTTAGATAAAGTTGCAGCTTTGGAGGATATACCCGAGGATAGTAAAGATGCCATGTTGGGAGCGGCTTATTTTGTGCGTGCTTTAGCCCTATTTGATTTGAATCGGGTATATGGAGGTGTTCCTGGGGTTGTAGGGACCATGGGGATGCCGGTAATTCGTGAAGCTACCGGATCTATTGAGGATATAACCTACCCGGAAAGACCAGCGCTTTTGGACTCCTATTTGGCCGTTGAAGAGGATCTGTTGAGTGCCGAGGAATTATTGCCGGAAACAGATGACAAGACCGTTGCATCAAAAGGAGCTGCGAGAGCTTTATTGTCCCGTTTGTACCTTTATTTGGGATATTATGAGGATGTGATTACCTATTCATCAGATGTTATAACTGATTCAAACTATACTTTAAACCCAGATTTCTTTGATATTTTCGATACAAAATCAAATCAAGAATCAATTTTTGAATTGGATTTTAATTCTTCAGATCAAAGTGGTATCAGAAACTGGTACAACCCTAATGGCGGTAGGGGTGATTTAACCTCGCATGAAGCTTTTTATTTGGAAGCTACTGCAGATCCTTTGGATGTGAGGGGACAACTTTTTGGGTTTTCAGAATCTAATGGACATTTTCAAACTAAATACCAAAAAGCAGGAGGTCTGGACAATATATATATCATACGTATTGCTGAAATGTACCTTAACAGGGCAGAAGCCTTGGCTCAAATGGAGGAACTTGACGATGCAATAGATGATTTGAACGAGGTGCGTACACGAGCAGGAGTTGATGAAATAACCACAACTCCAAGTACCAAGGAAGAAGTATTGGAACTTATTTGGAACGAACGTAAATTGGAATTCGCTTTTGAAGGTCATCGCTTTTTTGATTTGGCCCGTACAGGACAAATTATGGATGTATTGCAAAATATTGATCGGATGAACGGACCCGCTGTAAGCATTCCTGAAATAGGCAGGGCAGTTTTCCCTATTCCAAGGTTCGAGCTTGATGCCAATCCGAACATGGAACAAAACGAAGCCTATCGTTAATTCAATAACCTTAAAGTCAATAATTATGAACCAAATTAAATATATGAAAAACTATGCAGTTGCTCTTTTGAGTATGTGTATATCACTTTTCGTTTCTGATCTATCAGCACAGAGCGAACCGGTGGATACTACACTTTTTAAATCAATGGAATACAGGCTTGTGGGGCCTTATAGAGGTGGTCGTTCGATAGCTGTTGCCGGCCACAAGGATAGAGTTAATGAATATTATTTCGGAGCCACCGGTGGAGGACTCTGGAAAACTACAGATGGGGGAAATACCTGGGATCCCGTAACCGATGGGCAGATAAATTCATCTTCTGTGGGTGCCGTGGATGTTGCGGACAGTAATCCGGACATAGTCTATATTGGCACGGGGGAATCCCAGTTCAGAGGCAATATTATGCAAGGCGATGGAGTCTATAAATCAACAGACGCCGGAAAAACTTGGAAACATGCTGGATTGAAAAATTCCCAGACTGTTGCACGTATACGTGTTCATCCTACGAATCCCGATATTGTATACGCTGCTGTTTTGGGACATCCTTTTGGTCCTAATGAAGATAGAGGGGTTTACAAAACAACAGATGGAGGCGATACTTGGAAAAAAATTCTGTACAAAGGTCCTAAAGCAGGAGCTGTAGACCTGATTATTGATCCATCAGACCACAATACTATTTATGCTTCCACTTGGGCAGTTTATCGAACTCCATGGAAAATGTGGGGTGGAGGTGGAGCCTCAGGTTTGTTCAAGTCCACTGATGGAGGAGAAAACTGGGAAGAACTGAGCAATCGCCCAGGAATGCCAGAAGCTCCAATTGGAAAAATAGGGGTTACCGTATCCCCAGTAGATTCCAATCGTGTATGGGCCATAATCGAGGCCAACAATGGAGGTGTGTTCCGTTCAGATGATGGCGGAAAGACCTGGGAACAGACCAATAGTGAAAGAAAACTTCGTCAACGGGCATTTTACTATACCCGTATTTATGCTGATCCGAAAGATAAGGAGGCTGTTTATGTTTTAAATGTGAATTTCTGGAAATCGACGGATGGCGGGAAGAAATTTGATACGGAAATCAAAGTTCCCCATGGTGATAATCATGATTTATGGATAGACCCAAGCAATCCGATGCGTATGGCAGAGGCTAACGATGGTGGGGGGACTATTTCTGTGAACGGAGGTAAGACCTGGACGGACGAAAATTTCCCGACGGCACAGCTTTACCATATCACAGCAACCAATGATTTTCCTTATTTTGTGGCAGGTGCCCAACAAGATAATAGTACTATTGCCGTTCCAAGTGAAGGTTGGAACTTTCTAACGGCAAGGACCAATACCTTAAAAAAATCAACGCCTCAATATGCTGTTGGAGGTGGTGAGAGCGGATATATTGCCCAAGACCCTAAAGATTTAGATATCTTCTATGCAGGGAGTTATTCAGGAGTGTTGACCCGTTACAACAGAAGAACAGGAGAAAGTAGAAGAATAGAGCCGTATCCTCGATATTTTATGGGAGAGCCCGCCGAAACACTTCCAGAACGAGTGCATTGGACTTACCCAATCGTGTTCTCTCCAGTTGACAGTGATAGGCTGTATGTTACGTCACAACATGTATGGACATCCAATGATCGGGGACAGTCATGGACGAAAATCAGTCCAGACCTTACCTATGCAGATCCTGAGACCATGGGTGAGAGCGGTGGCGTTATCACATTGGATATGAGTGGTCCGGAATTGTATGCAACTGTATATGCCTTGGCTCCATCACACCATGATGTAAACACTATTTGGGCAGGTTCAGACGATGGATTGATCCATATTACCAGAAACCATGGAGAATCGTGGGAAAATATAACCCCGCCAGATGTTCCGAAGCATTCTAGGATAAGTATTATCGATGTTTCAAGACATCATGCAGGAACGGCTTATGTCGCCATTAAGCGTTATCAAATGAACGACCGGGCTCCGTATATTTATAAAACAGATGATTACGGCAAGACCTGGAAAAAAATAATCAATGGAATTCCCCATGGTCATTATGTGCACGCTATTCGTGAGGATGTCAAAGTGCCTGGGTTGCTTTATGCTGGAACCGAGCATGGCATGTATGTATCCTTTAATGAGGGAGAAAATTGGAAATCATTCCAATTGAATTTACCTGATGTGGCAATTCGTGATTTGGTGGTTAACGAAAAAGATATCGCCATTGCTACACATGGAAGGTCTATGTGGATTTTGGATGATATTTCTCCAATTCGTGAATACAAAGAAGATATTGCACAAAAGGATTTGCACCTATATACACCATATTACGCAGTAAGACGTGTGCAGGATGCTGTTTTTCAGTATTATTTAGGAAAAGAATCTGACAATGTGACCATAGAGATCATGGATTCTTCCGGAAATACGATAAGGAAATTTGTCTACGAAGAACCTACGGAAGAAGAGACATCGGAAGAAGAGGCATCGGAAGAAGAGAAGGATAAAAAGGAAAAGGATAAAGATGTGCCATCCAATCATGTTGGCTTAAACACCTTTACTTGGGACCTTCGTTATCCTGGTGCTACGGTCTTTGATAAAATGATCTTATGGTCTGCCCGTCCCAAAAGAGGACCTATGGTGCTTCCAGGTGAATATCAGGTTAAGGTAACTGCTAACGGTAAAAGTGAGACCCGTGAGTTTGAAGTAAAAATGGACCCAAGAGTACAGGGTGTGACCCTGGCTGATTTGGAAAAACAATTCGACCTTTTGTTGAATCTAAGAGACAAATTTAGTGAAGCAAATGAGGCTGTCATCAGTATTAGGGAGTATAAGCAAGAAAAGGGTGATAAAATCAGGAAATCTATTCTGAAAAAACTGAATGCCATTGAAAGCGAACTATATCAGGTTAAAAATGAGAGTCGTCAAGATCCTTTGAATTATCCTATAAAGCTTAATAACAAACTTGCCAGTTTAAGCTTGATTGTTGATAGTGCCGAAGCAAGACCAACGGATGGTGCATACCAAGTCTATGAAGAATTAAGTCAAGAGCTTGGTAAATTAATGGACCAGCTCAATAGCTTGATTTTAAGTGATAAGAAAGGCAAGAGGATTAAAGGTTAAAATTGAATTAGCGTTATAGTATTTTGAAAACCTTGTTGAAGAGACAAAATATGACCTTTTATTTATTATTTAGCTAATGCCTATTGTATAATCCCCCTTTGTATCTTTACTGAGGGGGATTTGCTTTTATCAAGAATGATATGTTCTTGGTGTTAAAAGATGCCCCAACAAAAACAACAACGCAGTAAGCTTGAAGAGAACATACACTGCTATACTTTTATTATTTTCCCTCATAGCTCCTATTGGGGGTAGTTTTCTATTGCTCCATTTCCAAAAGCAACACCTACGCAAAGAAATCAGAAAAACAATCAATCAAGCAGTTGAGGAAGGTGAGTTTGTTGTGCTGGAATTCACAATGGAGCAAATCAAGACGGAACTTCGTTGGGAGCATTCCATGGAATTTGAATACAAAGGGCAGATGTATGATGTTATTGAAAAAGAAAACAAGGGTGGTTATATGGTACTCAAGTGTTGGTGGGATAAAGAGGAAACCGCACTGAACCAAGAAATGGACGAGTTACTTGCTAGGGCATTGGGTGCCGACCCGCTCCGCAAGGACAAACATACCAGACTGTTCGATTTTTTTAAGAAACTATTTTATCAACATCATAAACCTGACGTGGGCCAAGAGGAATTTTACCGTAAACTACTTTTCGCTCAGTGCCAGGAATGTTTTGATAGTTTATTCTTCAAACCCCTATTTCCCCCTCCCCGTATCTGCTGATTGTCCTTTCACTGATTTAAGTCCGTCATACATGTATTACGGACATACATTATATACAACCAATTCAAAAAAATCCAATGGAACACATTTTTGTGTTTCCAGTTTGGGCTCATAATTATGTTCTCTTTCTAAACTGTATTGGGATTTGATTGGTAAACAAATAAAACTTCAAACTTTTTGGCTTATTACAGGACCTTCTTGAGCTCTTGTGATGGGTCATATGATAAATATGAACAGAAAAAAACAAGCTTCTATTTTAAGAAGTACAAGAAACATACATAGAAAGACAGGGATTCTACTCTTTTTCTTTTTTATAATAGTTGGAATGACGGGAGCCTTTTTAGGCTGGAAAAAACATGTCGATGTGTTGCAATATCCCACAAAAAAAGGAATTTCTCAAAATGCACATGAATGGTTGTCCATGGATTCAATTATGACCATTTCGACCTCCGAAATCCAGGCTTGGAAGGGACCGGAATATTCATCTGAAATTGATAAAATTGATGTGCGTCCGGATAAAGGAATTGTAAAGATTATTTATAAAGAGCATTATTATAGCCTACAATTGGATGCTACCTCGGGTAAAGTGCTATCACATGAATATAGAGCTTCAGATCTTATGGAGCATTTACATGATGGAGCAATTGTAGACCGGCTTTTTGGGATTCCGGGCGAAATGTTCAAATTGGTTTATTCCTCCATTTTAGGCATTGCGCTGGTTGTTTTTTCAATTACTGGATTTTGGCTTTGGTACGGACCAAAAAGAATGAAGAGAAAATGATGATTCTTTAAATATTATCACTAGTGTGCAAAAAACGGTCATGGTATACCACTCGAAACGGGAAAAAGTGAGCATGATAAAATCACAAATAAGTGATTGATCCAGATTTGATTATTGCTAAAATTAAGGTGGTTCAATTTTTCCTTTTTTAGTGGTTCCAATTATCCGTCCCATCCAGGCTCAATGACCCTTTCCAAGGAAAACCATCTTTTAGTCAGACACTAATGATTCAAAAATAGTAATTTCGAGTTTTAAGCCGTCTTTATGAAAGTAAAAGTACCACCAGTTTTAGTAATGTTGATTTTTGGAGGGTTGATGTATATTTTAGATCGATTTCTGCCGGTAGGGGAGTTCGATTTTTTCGGAAGAAATGAACTGGCTGGGATACTTTTTGGCCTTGGCATATTGATTGGAGCCATATCGGTAATACAATTCTTATCGAACAAAACCACATTAGATCCATTGCATCCTCAAAAAACGACAAAATTAATAACCAAAGGCGTTTATAATTACAGCCGAAACCCAATGTATTTGGGACTTCTATTGGTTTTGCTAGCGTTGGGATTAATGCTGGGCAATGCTTTTAACACGCTCATAGCAGCTGGTTTTGTGTCGTATATGAACAAATTTCAGATTAAACCTGAAGAAGCGATGCTTTTGGAAAAGTTTGGAAAGGAGTACAGTATTTATTGTAAGTTGACCAGACGTTGGTTTTAATGGGTGGAATTCACCCTAATTATTGGTTTTAACATGCTAAATCCCATAGCTACCACCAGACACCTTATGGTTTCTGCTCATATTTTACATTTAGTACTGTTATTTGGAAATTCATAGACGGAAATGATTCGTGTATGATTGCAAAAAGATCGGTTTTAGGTGGCATTTGAAACAAATTGTAATGGATTTTTGATTTATCCGTAAATGTGTAACGTTTTTTAAAAGTTACGATTCCAAGGATGGAATTAATGTTTAATTTTATGCCTTAATTTTTTTGAAGCGAATCATGGTGGAAACAGGACGCAAATATGTGTTCGATTTTGATAGCACGCTTACAAGGGTGGAAGCGTTGGATGTTTTAGCGGAAATGACCCTGCAGAACAATCCAAAAAGAGATGAAATTGTAAGCGAAATCCAAAACATCACCAATTTGGGGATTGACGGGGATATTTCATTTACTGAATCCTTGGAACGTAGAATTAAGTTGTTGAGTGCCAACAAAAGTGATTTGGATGATCTAGTGGTCGAACTTCGTCAAAAAATATCCAAATCAATCGAGGCGAACAAAGACTTCTTTCATGAGTTCTCAGATCATATCTATGTGATTTCCTGTGGCTTCAAGGAATTTATTGATCCAATTGTTGAAGAGTACAACATTCCTTCTGAGCGCGTTTATGCCAACACATTTAAGTTTGATGAGGACGGAAATATAAATGGTTTTGACGAGACGAATGTACTGGCCACACATAATGGGAAAATAGAATGTTTAAAAAATTTGGACTTGGAAGGCGAAGTCCAAGTTATTGGCGACGGTTATAGCGATTATGTAATGCGCGAGGCCGGTATAGCCCATAAATTTTTTGCCTACACTGAAAATGTGCATCGTGAAAAAGCTACAGATAATGCTGACCACGTAGCACCAAACCTAGATGAATTTTTATTTGTGAACGATTTACCAAGAAACTTATCATATCCAAAGAACAGAATTAAAATCCTATTACTGGAAAATGTGCACCCTGCAGCTTTCAAAAATCTTTCCGAGGAAGGATTTTCCGTAGAGTTGATAAAGACAAGCCTTTCCGAGGAGGAACTTATAGAACGTATAAAAGGAGTTCACGTACTGGGGATACGCTCCAAAACGCAGGTAACCCAGAAAGTGTTGGATGCCGCTGATAAATTATTGGTGGTAGGGGCGTTTTGCATTGGAACCACCCAGATAGATTTAGAATATAGTAAAAATAAAGGAGTGGTTGTTTTCAATGCTCCATATAGCAACACACGTTCCGTTGTTGAGCTGGCTATTGGACAGATAATTATGCTGATGCGTAGTATTTTCCCCAGAAGTACAGAAATCCATAAAGGAGAATGGAACAAAACCGCCATTGGATCACAAGAAGTGCGAGGTAAAAATCTTGGAATCGTGGGTTATGGCAATATCGGTAAACAGATGTCTGTATTGGCAGAAGCTATGGGGATGAAAGTGTATTATTATGATGTAAATGACCAATTAGCTCTTGGAAATGCAGTAAAATGCGATACTTTGGAAAATTTGCTCAATGTTTCCGATGTAGTCACTCTGCATGTGGATGATAATAAATCCAATAAAAACTTTATCGGAGACCGTGAAATCAACCAGATGAAAGATGGTGCCAAACTCATTAACCTTTCCAGAGGATTTGTAGTCGATATTGACGCCTTGGCCAGTGCCCTTAAAAGTGGAAAATTGGGAGGTGCCGCTATAGATGTATATCCTTCTGAACCACGAAGCAACGGAGGTTTTGAAACGCCTTTGCAAGGTCTGTCCAACGTTATCCTAACGCCACATATTGGTGGGAGTACGGAGGAAGCACAACGGGACATTGCCGATTTTGTTCCCAATAAAATCATGGACTATATCAATTCTGGAAACACGGTCGATGCCGTTAATTTCCCAAATATTAGGTTGCCCAAACAAAACAAGGCACATAGATTTTTGCATATTCATAGAAATGTTCCTGGCATCATGGCAAAGATTAATGAGGTGTTGGCGCAATATGGCCTTAATATTTCAGGGCAATTTCTTTCTACCGATAGTGAGGTGGGCTATGTAATCACTGATTTGGACAAGGAATACAATAAGGATGTGATCAAGGCTCTCAAGAAAATCGAGAATACCATTAAGTTTAGGGTGCTTTATTAATTATTGGTGATGATAGGGTTCATTTCTTAGAATGGTATATCCGCGATAAATCTGCTCCACAATAAATAAGCGGACCATCTGGTGGGAAAAGGTCATTTTGGAGAGACTTATTTTTCCAGAACTTTTGGCATAAACAGCATCGCTAAAACCGTAAGGGCCACCAATGGCCAGAACCAGATTTTTTGTACCACCGTTCATCTTTTTTTGGAGGAACTGTGCAAAATCGACCGAGGTATATTGTTTTCCTTTTTCATCCAACAGTATAAGTGTATCGGTAGGCTTTAATTGTGCCAAGATCAATTCACCTTCTTTATCTTTTTGTTGGGCTTCGGAAAGATTTTTACTATTTTTTATATCGGGAACAATTACCATCCGAAACTTGATATAATGCTTTAGCCGCTTTTCGTAAACGGTTATAAGTTCTTCAAGTTCAGACTTATCGGTTTTTCCAATTGCAATCAAAGTAATTTGCATGCCCAAAAATAATCGATTCCATGTAAAATTAAGCATGTACAAGGCATGGACTTGGAACAATGTTTTTACTATTTTCGTTAAAACCACAATTGGATGATATCCGAAGAAAAATTTATAAACGAACTGGATTTGATTATTGCCAACGCTGTTAGGGAAGATGTTGGTGATGGTGACCATAGCTCCTTGGCCTGCATTCCAGCAGAAGCACAGGGAAAGGCAAAACTCCTCGTAAAGGACGAGGGTATTATTGCTGGTGTAGATTTTGCCAAAAAGGTGTTTAACTACGTTGACCCAGATTTGAAAATTGAAACTTTATTGGAAGATGGAGTTTCGGTAAAATACGGTGACATTGTTTTTTATGTGGAAGGAAGTTCGCAAAGTATCTTAAAAGCAGAACGATTAGTGCTCAATGCTATGCAACGAATGAGTGCTATTGCCACTAAAACACAAAGCTTTGTATCCATTTTGGATGGTACCGATACCAAGATATTGGATACACGAAAGACCACTCCCGGCATTAGGGCCCTTGAAAAATGGGCCGTAAAAATTGGGGGCGGTGAAAATCATAGATTTGCGTTGTACGATATGGTCATGTTGAAAGACAATCATATTGATTTTGCAGGCGGGATTACCAAAGCCATCCAAAAAACCCAGGAATATCTAAAAGAAAAGAAAAAAGACCTTAAGATTATTGTTGAAGCCAGGGATTTGAATGAAGTTGACGAAATTTTGAAATCAGATGGGGTATACCGTATCTTACTGGATAATTTTGATTACGAACAAACCCGCGAAGCTGTGAATAGAATAGGCGATAAGTGTCTCACCGAATCTTCTGGAGGAATTACGGAGGACACAATAAGAAAATATGCCGAATGTGGTGTGGACTATATCTCATCTGGAGCATTGACACACTCTGTTTATAATATGGACCTAAGTTTAAAAGCCGTTTAAATGTCCGTAGCCATAGAAGAGCAGTTGGAGAAAATACCCGTGGTCAATTGGATTGTACGGTTATTGAAAAAAATTAAGCTAAAAGCTTTTGAAGGACTCTCTTTTTATGATTTGATCGAAATGTATTTGGTGGGAATTGTGAAAGGCACCTTGTCTTCTAGAGCCAGCTCCATTGCCTTCAGTATTTTTTTAGCCTTGTTCCCTTTACTTATTTTTTTGGTCACCATGATTCCATTTATAATTCCATACGTAAGTGTGGGCAATGAGAATTTTGATGCCCAATTTTTGGATTTTCTGGAGTCTTTCCTTCCATCGGCAACAAGTGATTATTTTGGAGAGATCTATCAGCAGATCAAAGACCAAAAACAAGGAGGGTTGCTGTCCTCTGCTTTTATTCTGTCCATTTTTCTGATGGCCAATGGTGTGAATGCTATTTTTGGTGGATTTGAAAATTCCTATCATGTAGAGCTGACCCGTAATTTTTTTCGTCAGTATGCTTACGCGCTCATGGTTGGACTGGTGCTTTCCGTTTTATTGATCGTCGGTGCGGTCTTCTTTGTCTATTTTGAATTTTATATAGTGGAATATACCAGTGAATATTTGGGAAAAACATTAGGGTATGATGTGGAGAAAGGTGATACCGTAGGAATACAGATAGCCAAAGTGTTATTTTTCCTTTGTCTGTCTTATCTCACTACAGCTATATTATACTATTTTGGAACAGCAGAAGGCAGACAGGTGCGTTTTTTTTCCGCAGGAGCACTTATGACCACCCTATTATTTTTATTGACCTCATATCTTTTCGGAATCTATGTTGAGAAGTTTGCTCGATATAATGAACTTTATGGAGCATTGGGAGGATTATTGATTTTAATGGTGTTTATTTGGTTAAATTCCAATATATTATTATTGGGTTTTGAATTGAATGCAACACTAAATTCATTAAAAAAAAGACATGAAAGACAGAAAAATAGGCTATAAATGGATATATATAATATGTTTTCTGTTGTGTCAGATGACTTGGTCACAAAGCGTTTTTGGCAAGTGGAAAACAATCGATGACCGCAATGGAATCACCAAGGCCATAATCGAAATTTATAAAGAAGGAGATTTAATGCACGCCAAGGTTGTCAAAATATTAGAAGAAGGCAAAAAAGATGCCCTGTGCACAAAATGTAAAGGAGACCTGAAGGATAAGCCCATTCTTGGAATGAAGATCATGGAAGATTTTGAAAAAAACAGTAAAGGCATCTATAAAGGTGATAGACTTTTTGATCCCGAGCAAGCAATGACTTTTAAAGGAAGAGTTTGGCTTGATGAGGAAAACGAGGATCGACTAAAAGTAAGAGGCTATTTGGCATTTTTGTACAGGACCCAAACATGGCACAGGGTAGTAGAGAATTAACGTATGGACTATTTTTTGGATGTTGTTCTTCCCATTCCTTTGGAAAAATTGTTCACGTATAAAATCTCACAAGCAGAAGCTGATTTTATACAGGAAGGCATGCGGGTTGCCGTACCTTTTGGAAAATCCAAGATCTACACAGGACTAGCTTACCGAGTGCATCAAAATGCACCTCAAGCTTATGAATCCAAGGAAATTTATCAAATACTGGATGAAACTCCGGTTGTGACCCAAATACAGTTGAAACACTGGGAATGGGTGGCCAAGTACTATATGTGCACATTGGGGGAAGTCGTAAGAAGTGCACTGCCCAGTGCGTTTATGTTGGAGAGTGAAACCCTGATTTTACCAAATAAAGAATCTGACATAGAGGATAAGATGTTGACCGATGATGAGTTTTTGGTACATGAAGCACTTCAGCATCAAACAGCATTGAAAATTTCCGAGGTCAGCGATATTGTCGACAAAAAAAATGTATTAAAACTGATTAATACATTGGTCAGTAAAGGTGTTGTGCTTCAAAAAGAGGAACTGTACGAGCAGTACAAGCCAAAATTGGTACGTTACGTAAAACTATCAATACAGTATGAAGATGAAGAAAAACTTGCACACCTTCTCAATGAGTTAACAAGAGCGCCCAAACAAAGTCAGGTAGTGCTATCCTTATTTCAGTTGAAAACCAAGGGCACCAAGCCCATACCCATTTCGGAACTGGAAAAGCAGAGTGGTGGTTCACGAGCTGTAATAAAGGCGCTGATCGATAAAAATATTTTAGAAGAATACCATATTCGTAAAGACAGGGTGCAGTTTGATCAACGGTCAGATGAATCCAAAGATATCGCCTTGAATGAGTATCAGAAAAAAGCTTTGGAGGATATCAATAGCGGTTTTAATGAAGAGAAACCGGTATTGTTGCACGGGGTAACATCTTCAGGAAAGACCGAGGTGTATGTAAAATTGATTCAAAAGTGCCTGGACGAAGGCAAACAGGCCCTTTATCTATTGCCAGAAATAGCTTTAACGTCTCAATTGATCAATAGGTTGAGACGCTATTTTGGCCATCGGGTTTCTGTATATCATTCAAAATACAGCATACATGAAAGAGTAGAGGTTTGGAACAATCTTCTAAAAAATGCAGAAAAAGCCCAAATAGTTATCGGTGCACGATCATCACTCTTTCTTCCATTTACAAATTTGGGTTTGGTGGTCGTAGATGAGGAGCACGAGAGTTCTTTTAAACAATTTGACCCCGCTCCTCGCTATCATGCAAGAGACGCAGCCGTGGTTTTGGCATCCTTGCACAAGGCAAATATTGTTTTGGGTTCTGCTACGCCAAGTATAGAAAGCATGTACAATGCCAGGGCAAATAAATATGGTTATGCCTCCATAGCCCATAGATTTGGTGATGTTTTGATGCCCGATATTAATTTGGTGGATATAAAAGAAGCTACCCGTAAACGTAGAATGAAAGGACATTTTTCTGAAATTCTAATAAAGGCCATTGCCGAAGCATTGGAGGAGGGGGAGCAAATCATTCTTTTTCAGAACAGACGAGGATTTGCACCCGTAGTGGAATGCACCACTTGTGGGCATGTGGCCCAATGTCCGAATTGCGACGTTAGTTTAACCTATCATCAACATAGAAATCAGCTGCGTTGCCATTATTGCGGCTATCATATGGCCCTGCAACAAGCTTGTTTGGCCTGTGGCAGCCCTACTTTGGACAATAAAGGTTTTGGTACGGAACAGATTCAGCAAGAATTGGGACAATTGTTCCCAAATGTTCCCGTGGGACGAATGGATTTGGATACGACACGGGGAAAGTACGCCTATGAGAAAATAATATCATCTTTTGAAAACCAAGAAATGGATATTTTGGTGGGTACTCAAATGGTGACAAAAGGGCTCGATTTTAGAAATGTAAGCTTGGTAGGGATTATGAATGCGGATTCCATGCTCAATTTCCCGGATTACCGGGCCCATGAACGGAGTTTCCAAATGTTGACCCAAGTCGCAGGCAGGGCAGGAAGAACCCAAAAACGAGGTAAGGTGCTTGTGCAGACCTACAATCCATATCATCAAATATTGCAGCAGGTTACCACCAACAATTATGATAAAATGTTCGAGGAGCAGTTCTATGAAAGGGAACAGTTCAAGTACCCGCCTTTAGTAAGACTGATAAAAATAACCTTGAAGGATAAAGATTTCAATAAATTGAACGAAGCTTCGGAATGGTTGGCCAGTTCGTTGCGTAATGTTCTCGGGACGAACATTCTGGGGCCGGAGTACCCACCTGTGGCGAGAATTCGTAGGGATTACCTAAAAAACATAATGATCAAAATTCCCCGCAAACAACCCTTGGCCCAAACAAAAAATAGCATTAAAAGAATTGAAAATTCTTTTAATGCTATTTCAAAGTATAAAAGTATACGATTGGTCTATAATGTAGACCACATATAACTATACGTTGGCCAGCGCTTCTGCAAGCTCGGTCTTTTTATTTCTACTCAATGGAATCTGTCTGCCTCCAACTTCAACATTCTTGCTGTTGAATTTTTCAATCTTTTCCAGATTCACAATATAAGATTTGTGGATACGTAAAAACTTATCAGCAGGTAACTGCTTTTCGAAAGATTTCATGGTTGAAAGAATTACAATATTGGCTTCATCTGTAACCAATTTTATGTAATCTCCCAATGCCTCGATCCATTTAATGTCGTTTAGGATAACCTTACGTTTTTTAAGGTTGCTCTTTACAAAAATGTGTTCTTCATCTTCGTCGACCCTGTTCATTTGCTCGTATTTGGCAACAGCTCTCTTTACGGAGGCTTCAAAACGTGCCAAAGTGATGGGTTTGTGCAAATAATCGGTTACATCGTAATCAAACGCTTTAAGCGCGTAATCAGGTTTTCCCGTGATCAGAATAACCTGTGGTGGGTTCTCTAAAGCCTCTAAAAGGTCAAATCCACTTATTATCGGCATTTCAACATCTAAAAAAATCAAATCGATTTCGTGGTTTTTCAGGCCGTTCTTAGCTTCAATTGCATTGCTGTACTCCGCAACCAAAGCAAGATGTGGATGATTGTTGACCAACTTTGCAACAGCCATGCGTTGCATCGAGGAGTCGTCTACAATTATACTTTTTAATTTCATAGAATGGGGTGATTTGTAGGGTTTTAAATCATCGGCAAATTACATAAAAAAGACGTCTAACTGCAACAAAAGATGTAAACATGGTCTATTTTGTTGTGTAAATTACCATATGTGTTATTTAGGTTTATTGGGTTCGTCATTGTTGATAACTCTTGTACTTTAACGAAGTTTTTTTAGTTTTCTTGCAGGGTGAAAGAAATATTGTTAATTTTGCGCTCCTTTAAAAATATATTATAATGAACCATTACGAAACTGTTTTCATTTTGAATCCCGTTCTGTCTGAAACGCAGATAGAGGAAACAGTCAAGAAATTTGAAGATTTCTTGATTAAGAATGGTGCCAAAATGGTCTCCAAAGAAAATTGGGGACTTAAAAAATTGGCCTATCCCATTCAGCACAAGAAAAGTGGGTTTTACCACTTGTTCGAATTCCAAGCTCCAGGTGAGGCCATTGGTCCCTATGAGTTGGAATTTAGAAGAGATGAGCGCATTATGCGTTTTTTAACCGTTAAATTGGACAAGCATGCAATTGCTTGGGCGGAAAGAAGAAGAGACAAACTAAAAGCAAAGGCATAAGGGTATGGCATCTATTGAGCAACAAGCAAAATCAAAAAAAGATGGGGAAATCAGATATTTGACCCCACTTAACATTGAGACCAGCAAGCAAAAGAAGTATTGTAGGTTCAAGAAATCAGGTATCAAGTACATTGATTACAAAGACCCGGATTTCTTGATGAAATTGGTGAACGAGCAAGGTAAATTGCTTCCAAGAAGACTTACAGGTACTTCCTTGAAATACCAAAGAAAAGTGGCACAGGCCGTAAAACGAGCCCGTCACCTAGCGTTAATGCCGTATGTTGGCGATATGTTGAAATAAAAAACACCAAAGAATGGAACTTATTCTAAAAGAAGATGTACAGGATTTGGGATTTAAGGATGATATCGTTTCCGTAAAGAACGGTTACGGCAGAAACTTCCTAATCCCACAAGGTTTGGCCGATTTGGCTACGCCTTCTGCCAAAAAAGTGTTGGCAGAAAACCTTAAGCAAAGAGCTCACAAGGAGAAAAAGGTTGTTGATGAGGCTACAAAGATTGCCGATGCATTGAAGCAGTTGGAAATCAGAATAACCGCTAAAGTTGGTGCAGGTGACAAATTGTTTGGATCTGTTACCAATATCGACCTTGCGAGTGCTTTGGATAAAGAAGGACACCAAATAGATAGAAAATTCATCAATATTAAAGGTGGAGCTATCAAACGAGTGGGACCTTACGAAGCAATTATTAGATTACACAGGGAGGTTATCGTTGATTTCCCATTTGAAGTGGTTGCGGAAGCAAAATAAACTTCAGACACTTTGTTATATAAAAAAATCCCGAACCATTGGCTCGGGATTTTTTATTTGTAGTATATACTTTTTATTGCGGTTGCTCTTCCAATATGGCTCTTAAGCGACCTTGAAGCTCTGTATCACTTTGCAAAGCCATCGCTATGGTTTGGTATCTTTCTATACTCATACCTTCATTGCTGATTATTTCTTCAATTTTCTCGGTAAAGCCAACTTGCATTTGTTGTATTTCGCCCATAACCTTTCCAAAACGATCTTTTTCCTCATCACTGGCATCAACTGTTTGTTCTGCGGATGCAGAGGCTTGGTAAAGTTCATTGAACCTATTGGCATCAAATCCGCTTTCCTCAACCTTTTGCATTACTTGTTGTTGAGCTTCCATATTCACTTTTTGGATACCTTGGAACGCAGAGGCAATTTTATTCAGTTCGGCATTGGTGACCTCCATCTGCTCTTGCGCATTGACTTGCGAAAAAGCACTTGCGCCCATGGCTGCTATGCAGACTACTAAAGTTTTAATAGATTTTAAAAATCTCATTCTATATGTGTTTTATTAAAAATGTTAGGTTCCGAAACTACAATAAATAAAAGCGCTTGCCAAAAATCAGTGAAATTATGGGTGTTAATCTAAACTTAAAAAAAGTGTATGGAATTTAAGTATTTGATGTTTTTCTTGACCTTTAAAAGTCGTTGTTTTGAACAGCCTTTTATATTTTTGCAATATGAAATACAAACGACTGACCAAGGAACAATTGGAGGAACTTCATCCTGAATTTATCAACTTTTTGGCAACGCAATCCATTACAGCCGAAGAGTGGAGTGCCTTAAAACAGGAAAAACCTGATGTTGCCGAAGATGAAATAGATGTTTTTTGTGATTTGATATGGGAAGGGGTGTTGAGCAAAGTGGAGTATTTGGAGAATATTTCCGAACGCCATATGCATTTGTTCCATGCAGCAGAAAAGGAAATGAAACTCCTTTCAGTGCAAGTAAAGAATCCGGAAATTGACCTAAGGACCGAAGTGGGGTTCGGTTGGTTCAAACGGAATTTTCAATCCGATTTTGTGGAATACCTTACCGCTTCAAAGGCTTATGGTGATGATAAGAACGTAGACAAGTTCGAAATTATAAAACAAGGAGGGGTAATCACTAAAGGAGAATTGTATCAATGGTTTGAGCAGATTGTTAACACTGATTAGAGATTATTAAATTAAAACCCAACTGTTTGTCATTCGGTAAGAGGGAAACGATTGAAGAATGAATTGAATACGGGGTGAGTCAGATTTCTTTTGTCTTACATACAAGATATTGCAAAAGAAAATATTACGGGATTATCAATGAGTTTGATAATCCCGCATGCAATTAAGGTGCTTAAATAAAATTACAGAAGCCTATTTTATTCCAATCCATAGTATTGCATTACCTCATGGTAATTTGCAATATCTATTCCTACGCTTTTTAGGTCCTGAGCAACTGAATTTTTACCAGCCATGGCATCTGGGTTTACTTCAACCATGGTAATATGTAAAATAACAGTGTAATCATTTGGTATTTGCGGCCATAATCCATCAGTACCATCAGCATTGTAAAACCGAAGAGCCAAAAGTTCTTCAGTATATTCAATGCCGAAATTCAGATTTAAAGTTTGTAACCTTCCAGGCAGAAGCACATAGAAATGTGTGTCAACTCCATTAAAGAATTCCATATGAGCGATCAATGAATTGTTTTGCAAGGCCACCGCTGTAAACTCAGGCACATTAAACTCAATAGAACTCTCTCCTGCAGGCAATAAACTAAGGTCCCACTCGAGTTTCTTTACATTGGCATTCCCTTCTTGTCCGACCTCCCCTTGAGGTCCTTTTTCACCCTGAATCCCTTGTTCTCCTTGTTTTCCTTTAATACCTTGTTCGCCATCTTCACCGGAACAGGAAATGATTAAAGAGCTAATAATCATGCAGGTAAAAAATAAAACTTTTGAAGTTTTCATAATATAGGGTTTAACAGTTAAGCCACAAATAGAGTACTTATATTCTACATTTGTTTTGGTCAATTAATGAATGCGCATTTTGAGTTGATGTATGGTTTATATTAATTCATGTGTATTATTGACTTTGTGTTTTTTCTAGTCTATTCTCACTAACACCTCGATTTAAATTAAATGTTTTATCACCGTATATTTGCACGAGAATTTAAGACCACATGGCAAAGAAACCATCTATACCTAAAGGAACTCGAGACTTTTCACCTGCAGAGGTGGCCAAGCGCAACTATATCATCCAAACCATTAAAAAACATTTCGAAACCTATGGTTTTCAGCCGATAGAGACCCCGTCTTTTGAGAATTCAGAAACTTTAATGGGTAAATATGGGGATGAAGGCGACCGTTTGATATTTAAAATATTGAATTCGGGTGATTTTATTTCCAAGGTGGATGATGTCACCTACAGTTCAAAGAATTCAGCCTCGTTGACGCCGAAAATTTCAGAAAAAGCACTTCGCTACGACCTTACAGTACCCTTTGCCCGTTATGTGGTAATGCACCAAAATGAGATTGATTTTCCTTTCAAACGATATCAAATTCAACCAGTATGGCGTGCCGACCGTCCGCAAAAAGGACGTTTTCGTGAGTTTTACCAGTGCGATGCCGATGTGGTGGGTGCCAATTCTTTGCTTCAAGAAGTGGAGTTTGTACAACTATACGATGCTGTTTTTACCGATTTGGGTCTAAAAGGTACCACCATCAAAATCAACAACCGAAAAATACTTTCTGGAATCGCCGAAGTTATAGGCGCCAAAGATTTGTTGGTGGATTTTACCGTAGCCTTGGACAAGTTGGATAAAATAGGAGAGGAGAAGGTGAAATCCGAAATGATGGAAAAAGGCATTTCCGAAGCAGCCATTGCCAAAGCGCAGCCTTTGTTTGATATGTCAGGAACCGCTGCCGAACAATTGGAAAAACTAAAAACCATCTTAGCAGACTCCGAAGTGGGAATGTTGGGTGTTTCCGAGCTGGAAGAAATCATTTCAACGGTTGATACAATCGGGTTGCAATCTGCCATGTTGCAGTTGGATGTAACCTTGGCCAGAGGCCTTAATTATTACACAGGGGCCATTTTTGAAGTTGCGGCACCTGATGGCGTAAAAATGGGTTCCATTGGTGGTGGAGGCCGTTATGATGACCTTACGGGTATTTTTGGACTGAAAGATGTAAGCGGTGTAGGTATTTCATTCGGGTTGGACCGTATTTACTTGGTTTTGGAAGAACTGGAGCTTTTCCCAGACAGTTTGGACACTTCATTGGACATACTTTGTCTCAATTTTGGTAAAAACGAAGGGATGGCAGCATTAGAATTAGTTTCTAGGTTACGCAAATTAGGACTCAGGGCTGATTTATACCCAACGGACACCAAAGTACAGAAACAGTTTAAATATGCCGATAAAAGAAGGGTTCCTTACGTAATTCTTTTGGGTGACAAAGAATTGGTTGAGGGTAAATTTGTGGTTAAAAATATGAAGACCGGGAATCAACTGGATTACACATTGGATTCCATTGAGGAATTTGCAGAAAACATCAAGTCCGACTTTTAATCGCTTTGATGATGGTTTTGTAATACGTGGGACCGTGTGGAACATATTTGCCTACGCTGGCCAAGCCCCAAGTTTCTTCAGCAAATTTAAAAAGAGGAATCAAAGCTAAATCCTCGACTTCACTTTCTTGTTTGGTAAGCTGATTTAAAGATGTATTTAGTTTACACAGAAAAATATGGTGTAGCTCGGCATCAATAAAATCCTCCGAAATTTTATGAATAGCTTTGAATGTGCCAAGGGACTCTAAATCGGTTTCCGTTATGGATAGACCAATTTCCTCGTCAACCTCTCTAATGGCAGCGGCAACAATTTTTTCACCCGCAAATACGTGTCCGGCTACCGAAACATCCCACAATAGGGGGTGGGTAGCTTTGTTTTTACCGCGCTGTTGAAGCAAAACGCGGCCATCGGGTGTATACAGCCAAATGTGTACGGTAGGGTGCAGTAGACCTTTACAGTGTGCATCAGACTTTAAACAGGACTTTCCTGTTGGGTTTCCAAGCTCATCCAATATGTCCACACGCTCCTCCATATCTCATAAAGATAAAAAAAAGTCACCCCGAAAATGTTTCAGGGTGACATAATTTTATTAGCTCAAAGAATGAATAAGCTTAGTTAATCAAAATAACTAAAAGTCTCTCCGTCCTTAATGTTCAATAAAGTTTCATAGATTAGGCGGATAACGTTCTCAACATCATCTTTGTGAACTGTTTCAACCGTAGTATGCATATAGCGCAACGGTAACGAAATCAAAGCAGAGGCCACCCCGCCATTGCTATATGCAAAGGCATCTGTATCAGTCCCAGTATATCGGGACGATGCATTGCGCTGGAACGGGATTTTGTTGGATTCGGCAGTTTCCAAAATGCGTTCACGCAATTTGTTTTGTACCGCGGGCGCATAGGAGATTACAGGTCCGTCGCCAATTTTGGTCTCTCCCTCCGTTTTTTTATTGATCATCGGAGTAGTGGTGTCGTGGCACACGTCAGTTACAATCGCGACATTGGGTTTAATGGTCTGCGTAATCATTTCAGCACCGCGCAATCCTATTTCTTCTTGTACCGAATTGGTGATGTACAGTCCAAAAGGAAGTTCTTTTTTGTTCTCTTTGAGCAAACGCGCCACTTCGGCTATCATAAAGCCACCCATACGGTTGTCCAAAGCTCTACATACAAATTTATCTTTGTTCAAAATGTGGAATTGGTCTGGGTAGGTGATCACACAACCTACATGTACGCCCATTTTTAAAACCTCTTCTTTATCCTTGGCGCCAATATCGATAAATATATTGTCTAATTTTGGCGACTCTTCCTTGGCTTTGTTCCTAGTGTGGATGGCCGGCCATCCAAATACACCTTTTACTATGCCTTTTTTTGTATGGATGTCCACCCATTTAGAGGGTGCTATTTGATGGTCGCTTCCTCCGTTTCTAATCACATATAAAAGCCCTTCATCCGTAATATAGTTCACGTACCAAGAAATTTCATCGGAATGTCCTTCGATAACGACCTTATATTTTGCATCTGGATTGATAACTCCTACTGCAGTACCGTATGTATCGGTAATAAATTCGTCGACATAGGGTTTTATATAGTCCATCCAAATTTTTTGACCTTCCCATTCATAACCTGTAGGTGATGGGTTGTTCAAGTATTTTTCTAAAAACGCAATGGATTTTTCGTTGATTACCTTCTCTTTTGACATGTATCTGATTTAATACACAAACATAAGAATATTCACTTTTATTTAATAGCCAAATTATACCTTTATACTTACTTTTGGCAAGACTATTGAGGAATGAATGTTATGCTTCGTAACTATTATTTTGTTGTTTTACTGACCATTACCACCTTTGGGTTTGCTCAGGAACCACAGAAGGATTCCATTTTAAAGCCCAACGATTTTATAACCAACGACTCCATTGAAGATTACTATGTGCGGTTCGAGGGCGACTCCATATTGATGAGTTCCATTGAGCTTGACGAGGTCTACCTTTTTGGAAAACTGGATTTTGCCAACCGTGAGGATAAGCTACGTTATTATATACTCCGCAGAAAAACTGTTAAGGTGTATCCTTATGCCAAATTGGCTGCGGAACGATTGGTTGAACTTAATGATAGCTTACAACTAATCAAAAAAAGAAGACATCAAAGACGTTATACACGAAAGGTTCAAAAGTATATTGAAGGAGAGTTTTCTGATGAGTTAAAGAAACTGACCCGTACCGAAGGACAAATTTTAGTGAAGTTGATACATAGACAAACGGGTACCACGGCCTTTGATTTAGTTAAGGAACTTAGGAGCGGGTGGCGTGCGTTCTGGTACAGTACCACCGCAAGCTTATTTAAAATTACATTAAAAGAGGAATTTCGTCCAGAAGAAATCCATGAAGATTACTTGATAGAAGATATTTTGCAACGTGCTTTTGCAGCGAGCAGATTGGAGCGTCAAAAATCGGTTTTGGATTACGATTATGCACAGCTTACCAATAAATGGAAGCGCATGCCGCCAAGTACAGATAATTAGTTTTTTGTTTTTTTTCCAAAAATGGCCTCCATCACGATACTTACCGATCTAAACCCTAAATAGATGGCCAAAATGGCGCAGATGATACCTAAAATCAGAACTGGCCAATAAAAAGGGTGTCCTTCATTTTTGAATGCTTGATAAATTATAAAAGGTCCCATAAACATGGCCAGTACAGTAAAACCAAATGATTTTATTGCTTTTACCAAAAGTTCCTTGTTAGTTCGCCTCATGGGACCAAAGTAGGAATATTAGCTTATATTTAGCGGATATTCTACTAAAAATTGTCCATGGAGATACTTGTTCTTGGAGTGGTTGTTCTCTTTATTATCATTGCCACTGTAAAATTTAAGATGCATCCTATTTTCTCATTGACCATTGCAGCTGTTGTCTCTGGGTTTTTATTGGGAATTACACCACAAAATATTATGTCCACCATGGCCGAAGGTTTTGGGAAAACACTTTCTGGCATCGGTTTGGTAATTGCATTTGGGACAGTTATCGGTGTGTATCTGGAGAGAACGGGAAGTACCCAAGTATTGGCAAACAGTGTCTTAAAAATTATTGGATTAAAGCATTCACCATTGGCAATGAATTTAGCTGGTTTTGTAATTTCCATTCCAGTATATTGTGATTCTGGATACATCATACTTTCGTCTTTGAACAAAGCCATTAGTAAGAGGACTGGAATACCAGCCTTGGTTTTTGCCATTGCATTGGCCACGGGCTTATACTCGGCACATGTATTTGTTCCGCCCACACCTGGACCTTTGGCCGCCGCTGCCATTCTAGGTGCTGATTTGGGAATGGTGTTGATTTTTGGTCTTTTGGTTGCTATACCGGTTTCCGTTTCGGGTTATTTTTGGGCACGCTTTATTGGTAAATCACTCAAAGAGACCGAAACCGAGAACCTTGAAAAAGAAACAAGGCAAGAGCAAGAAGTGATTCCAACGACCATCCGACCTTTTCAAGCTTTTTTGCCCTTGCTTGTCCCTATTGTGTTAATAGCGATGAACTCTGTTGTAAATTACCCAACACACCCGTTGGGAGAAGGTTCCTTATATAAAATCTTTGATTTTATAGGCAGCCCTGTAATTGCGCTTTTAATTGGTGTTTTCTTTGCTTTCGCATTGGGAAGAAATGTTCCCTCCAAAACTAGGAAAGACTGGGTGCCCGATGCTTTTAAGCAGGCTGGGGCCATTGTTTTGATTACAGGTGCAGGTGGTGCTTTTGGGGCCATTTTACGTACTATGGATATTGCTTCTATCATTAACTTGGAATCCACTACTGGTGTTGGTGGTCTATTGATTGCTTTTGTGATCGCTACCATACTTAAAACGGCGCAAGGTTCGTCAACTGTTGCCATTATAACTACTTCAGCGATTATTGCACCATTATTGGAAACTTTTGGTTTACTTTCAATTACCGATAAGGCTTTTGCTGTTTTGGCAGTAGGGGCGGGCGCTATGACGGTATCTCATATAAACGATAGTTATTTTTGGGTGGTTTCACAGTTTTCCAATATGAATGTAAAAACTGCTTTGCGAGGGCATACCATGGGTACGCTTGTTCAAGGGATAATCGGAATTTTAATGATTCTCTTACTATATACAATTGTTTAACAATTGATTATTGAATGGTGATTGAACTTGTGTATTCCTGTACCACAGCAAAATAGCCCAGCGCATAATCGTTGGGACGCTCAACATTGTCCAAAATCGTAATATTGTCAAGCCCAGTAATATCAAAAACATTGCCGCGTACGGTTGCTACAGGTGTTTGGAACACACCTCCTGTACTCTGTGTCTGTTCCAGAACCAAATCCATATAATTGTAAAAGTCTTCTGTGGCACCAAGGATACTTACCGTAACGTCGCTATCGGAAGTTAATTCATCATAGAAATATGAGAATTGGAACTGTTGGCCCTGGAAAAATTCATCTTCCACTGTTAAATACTCTGCATTCATAAAATCGAATACATAGAAATTATCATTGATGCCATCATCGGTAAAAGTTACGATTACCTCTGTTTCCTCTTCGTCTATAAATGTGTCCTCTCCCTGCTCTAGATTATCAATTGGTACTGTGGGTGCATACTCGGTTTGTGCGAAGTATTTTTTTCCGTTATGGGTTACCTGTAGAATAAAAACGACCCCAGGTTGGGCTGAAGAGGTACGTATTCTCTGGTCTGTTGTAAAGTTTGGGTCGGGCACGTATACTCCAGTACCTGGTTCTTCCTCTACAAGATTGGAGAAGGATAAACTTTCAAACACCCCTTCCTCTGTTAGTACACCATAGCTGATAACCGGATTCTCTACCTGAGTGGGCTGGTTTTCATCGAAAAAACTACTTGTTTCCCGCATGGTAATCCTAACATCTATAAACGGTTCACTCTTATCTACGCGTAATAGACCATCCACAACCAATCTTGTTTCCAATTCTGGAAGATCCACATCGATGATATCCTCACAAGATGTAATGATAACAGTGATGAAAATATATGTTAGGAATTTCTTCATATCACTAAAATTTAAAATTATAGGTTACCGAGGGTACAATTCCAAAAATAGCAGTACGAACAGCTTCGTTACGGCCAGTGTCCTCATTGTCCCTAAAGTTGATGGATGCCGCGTTTTTCCTATTGTATGCGTTGTAAATACTGAATACCCATTCTGATTGTACCTTTCTTTGGGTGTTTCTCTTTGGAGTTAAAATGGCAGAAATGTCCAATCTATGATAATCGGGTAGTCGCTCTTTGTTCCTCAGTCCATAATATGGAACAGTCACTCCTTCATATTCAAACTGACCAATGGGGTAATTGGTTGGTTGCCCTGTTTGATATACAAAGTTAGCGTTAAAGCTCCATTTTTTATTTAGGTCAAAACTTCCGTATAAGGAAAAGTCGTGTGTTTTGTCGTAAGGGGTATTGTACCAATCTCCCAAATTGATTCCAGTTTCTAAGTTTGAGCGTCCAGAATCAAGATTTAATTCCCTTCCGGGTGTTCTTTGTTCTGACCTTGATAGCGTGTAGGCCAACCAACCCTTAAAGCGTCCTTGGTTCTTTCTAATCAAAAGCTCCAATCCGTATGCCCTTGCTTCACCGTTCAATATGATTTGTTCAATAGCATTATTGGCAATAAGGTTGGCCCCATCTATATAATCTATTCTATTTTGAATATCCTTATAAAACAACTCGGTTTCCAAACTGTATTCCCCATCTTTTATGTTCCTAAAATAACCCACGGCAAATTGATCTAATAATTGGGGTTTTATGAATGGTCCACTAGGGGCCCATACATCCAATGGAGTAGGCGAGCTGGTATTGGAAAGTAAATGGAGGTATTGTGCCAGACGGGTGTAGCTAGCTTTGATAGAATTATTTTCCCTGAAATTATAGGACATGGAAACCCTTGGTTCCAGATTAAAGAAGGTTTTAAGGGTTTGTCCCTTACCAGGGCTAATGGTATCGATTGGGTCTGCTTCACGATAGGTTAATGTAAAGGGGTCGAACTCTACGGGATTGTTGTTTTGATAAACAAAAAACTCGTCTTGCCCAAAACGGTTGAACTGACTTGCCCGTAAACCATATTCAATACTTAGATTATCTGTAATTTGGTGCTCTATATCAATGTAGGCGGCATTTTCATTTGCATATTTTTTAGTCAACTGCTCCTCTACAATACCGGAATCGGGACTGTTGGGCACAATCTTACCGGGGTTGAATACATAATAGATGCTATTTACCCCATAATTAAGTTGAAGTTTATCGTTGAGGTAGTGTTTAAGGTCGTATTTAATATTAAAGTTCTGGATACCAGAGTTCCACTCAAATCCCACAAAATCAAGCTCTAACCCGTAGTAGTAATCGGAATAAATCAATGAAAGGTTGGAGAACAGTTTGTCCGAGAACAGGTGGTTCCATCTAAAATTTCCAACAGCATTGCCATAAACATTCACAAATCGTTCGCTGACATTAAAAAGGTCGCGGCCAAAATAACCCGATAGAAATACACTGTTGTTCTTGTTAATTTTATGGTTGATCTTTGTGTTTAGGTCATAGAAGTATGCCTTACTATTGATATCAAACAAGGGTAAAAACAAATGGGCGTATGATGCTCTCCCACCAATAAGAAATGCTGTTCTATCCTTTTGAATTGGACCTTCGATCAATAATCTGCTAGCAACGGCACCAATACCACCATTTACTTTAAAATCTTTGCTGTTCCCTTCTTTTTGAAAGATTTCCAGTACTGAGGAAACTCTTCCTCCATATCTCGCAGGAATCCCGCCTTTAAAGAGTTTTACATCTTTGATTGCATCTGGGTTGAATACGGAAAAGAATCCAAATAGGTGGGAGGAGTTGAACACGGTTGCCTCGTCTAATAAAATTAGGTTTTGGTCTGCTGCACCGCCCCTGACATTGAACCCTGATGATGCTTCACCTGCATTGGTGACACCTGGAAGTAGAACCAAGGATTTTATTACGTCTGATTCCCCAAGGACAACAGGAATTTGTTTTATGGTATTGGAAGCTAGAGAAGTTACACTCATTTGAGGTTTTCGTATGTCCAGCCGTTCAACATCTTCGGTTACCACAACCCCTTCCAGTTCCTGGGTTTTTTCTACAAGATTAAAGTCTTGCTTTAGATTTTGGTTCAAATTTATGCTTTGCACAATTTCTTGAAAACCAAGATAGCTTATGATTATTTGATATTGTCCTTCCGGTAAGGTGATGGAGTAAAATCCATATTCATTTGTGGTAGTGCCAGTTTTTAATTCAACAATGGCAATGGTTACCCCGATTAGGGATTCATTACTACTTGCTTCTGAAATTGTACCGCTCAGAGTGTATCGCTGTTGCGCTTGAAGCATGTAAAAATGCCCAAACAGGGCAAGCAGTATTGCAAGTAAATGTCTGGGCATTCGAATGGTTTTTTTAAAAATACGCATTTATAGATAAGGGATAAAAAGAAAATTGGGTACCCTGGTTTATTTTAACAAATGATATAAAAACAAAAGGGTAGTCCTTTATAAGACTACCCTTGTTAACTATCTATTTGAGATTTTGATTACCCAATGGTGCTCAAAATTTTGTTCAATGTTTCACTAGGCCTCATGGCTTTGGATGCCATTTCAGGATTTGGAAGGTAATACCCACCAATATCAACTGGGGAACCTTGTGCATCCAATAATTCTTGTCCGATTTTATCCTCGTTGGATGCAAGTTGCTCAAATAATTTGCTGAATATGGACTTTAGCTCTTCATCATTGTTTTGTGCAGCCAATTGCTCTGCCCAGTACAATGCCAAATAGAAGTGGCTTCCTCTTGTGTCCAGTTCGTTTACTTTTCTTGAAGGAGATCTATCTTGATTCAAAAATTCTTCAGTTGCCTTGTCCAAGGCATCTGCTAGGACCAAAGCCTTTTTGTTGTTGTTCTTTTCTCCAAAAAATTCCAAAGAAACCGCAAGTGCTAAAAACTCCCCTAAGGAATCCCATCTTAAATGCCCTTCTTCCAAAAACTGCTCCACATGTTTTGGTGCAGATCCACCAGCACCGGTCTCAAACAATCCACCGCCGTTCATCAATGGAACAATGGAAAGCATTTTCGCACTTGTTCCAACTTCCAAGATGGGAAAGAGATCCGTTAAGTAATCCCTCAATACATTTCCAGATACGGAAATAGTATCTTTTCCTTCTTTCATGCGTTTCAAGGTAAACTTAGTGGCTGCGGTAGGGGATAGGATTCTAATATCCAATCCATCGGTGTCGTGATCTTTTAAGTAATGATTTACTTTTTTGATTAATTCAACATCGTGGGCTCTTTCTTCATCCAACCAAAAAACGGCAGGAATTTTGGTCGCCCTAGCTCGGGAAACGGCCAATTTCACCCAATCTTGAACAGGGGCATCCTTAACTTGGCACATTCTCCAGATATCTCCTGCTTCCACCGAGTGTTCAATCAAGATTTCTCCAGAGGAAATGTCGATCACTTTGACGGCTCCTGTCTTTTCTATTTCGAAAGTTTTGTCGTGGGAACCATATTCTTCTGCCTTTTGCGCCATTAAACCTACATTGGGAACAGTTCCCATGGTTTTTGGGTCGAATGCGCCATGTTCTTTACAAAATTCAATTGTTGCTTGGTATACTCCTGCATAACTACTGTCTGGGATAACGGCCTTGGTATCCTGAAGTTCTCCATTTTTGTCCCACATTTTACCGGAGTTTCTGATCATGGCCGGCATGGAAGCATCAATAATCACATCGCTGGGAACATGGAGGTTGGTGATTCCTTTATCGGAATTTACCATGGCCAGGTCAGGACCGTTCTCTATACTGGCCTTAATAGCCTCTTCAATTTCTTTATGTTGATCTTCGGGAAGTTCTCCAATTTTGTCCAATAGGGTTTCTAGGCCGTCGTTTGGATTGATGCCCAATTTTTCAAAGGTGTCCCCATAGTTTTTAAACAATTCGGAGAAATATACTTCCAATGCATGGCCAAAAATGATGGGGTCCGAAACCTTCATCATGGTTGCCTTAAAGTGCAGTGATAACAAGATATTGTTCTTTCTCGCATCAGCGATTTCCTTGGTAAAGAATTCCACCAAAGCTTTTTTGCTCATTACCGTGGCATCGATCACCTCACCTTTCAATAGAGAAAGTTTTTCCTTTAGGACGGTTGTGCTTCCATCTGCCCCTACCAATTCAATACGGATATCACCAGGGTTATCCAAGGTAAGCGATTTTTCATTGGATTTAAAATCGCCATGCGACATGGTGGCTACATGGGTTTTAGAGTCGGATGACCATTCTCCCATGGTGTGTGGATGCGCCTTGGCATAATTTTTAACGGCCTTAGGAGCGCGTCTGTCCGAGTTTCCTTCTCGTAATACAGGATTTACAGCACTTCCCTTTACTTTGTCATATTTAGCCTTTATGTTTTTTTCTTCGTCTGTTTTCGGCTCATCTGGGTAATTGGGGAGGTTATACCCTTTGTTTTGTAGTTCCTCAATGGCTTCTTTTAACTGTGGAATAGAAGCACTGATGTTAGGAAGCTTAATAATATTAGCTTCTGGGTTTTTGGCAAGTTCACCCAAAATGGCCAAATCGTCCGAGACCTGTTGTTCTTCAGTCAATAATTCTGGAAAAACAGCAGCAATCCTACCGGCCAATGAAATGTCTTTGGTCCTTACGGTAATATTGGCGGTTTTAGTAAACGATTTAACGATGGGTAAGAAAGATAATGTTGCTAAGGCAGGAGCCTCGTCTGTTTTGGTATAATGAAGTTTAGCCATTTATATGAATTTGTTTGAGCGGTTGCAAATATACGATTTATGGATGGTGAAGTACGAATGGAAGTGACTAAAAGTGTACGTTTTTAATACAAATTTGTTAAAAAACAAAAGCCATATCCTCGTTTTACCGAAGGATATGGCTTTCAGATAGAACTTAAGATTTGCTTTGTTGCCAAAACTGCAATCTATTCGACTACATCTTATGCTCTTTCGACGTTTACTCTGCTATGTTTTTAATTTTTCAACTAAATTACACGTTGCAAAGTGTGCTGTTGTATTCCTAAATTTTATCAAAACAGAAAATTGCTCTTCTATTCGCACATAAAACTTATTATTTCTCAAAAAGCATTGCCTAAGCTCCACTTTAATTGAAATTCCTTTTGTGATCAGTAGTGTTACCAATTAAAAGGGAATCCACAGTATTAAAGAACGTCAACTTTAATTCGATATAATTGTGATGGTATCACTATCATATCTTGTACTAAAGTAGAGGGAAAAATTAAGTTTCCCAACTTTTTAAGGCATTAAGAATCAACATGCTATAAACAGTGGTTATTAACAATTGTTCATAAAAAAAGCACCCAATTGGGTGCTTTCCTTAGTTGTATTGGAGCTTGATTACCCCTTAATCTCTTTAATACGGGCCTTCTTACCTGTAAGACCTCTAAAGTAGAAGATTCTGGATCTACGTACTTTACCTTTTTTGTTTACTTCAACCCTTTGCAAAGCAGGCATGTTTACTGGGAAAATTCTTTCCACTCCAACCGTTCCGGACATTTTGCGGATAGTAAAAGTTTCTGTTGCTCCACTTCCTCTACGTTGTATTACTACACCTTTAAAGAACTGGGTACGTGTTTTTTCACCTTCCTTAATTTCGTAATAAACAGTGATGGTGTCACCAGCTGAAAATTTTGGAAATTCTTTTTTTGGAACAAATTCGTTTTCAACAAATTTTATTAAGGATTCCATTTGTATTTTTTTAAAGTGTTTTTCAAGACCAACTTTCACGGATTTCGTCAGAGGTTGATTTTGAGATTGCAAAAGTAATGCAATATTTAGAAATGGCAAGTGGTTTTTTAGGTTTTTGCTAAGGGTTATTCTTCCAAAAGATCCGGCCTTCTTTCTTGGGTACGCTCCAAGGCTTGTTGTTCTCGCCACTTTTCAATCTCGGGAAAGTTACCACTCAATAATATTTGGGGCACTTTTCTGCCTTTATATTCTGCAGGACGAGTATATACGGGAGGTGCCAATAAATTATCTTGAAACGTGTCAGTTAGTGCGGAGGTTTCGTCATTTAATACTCCTGGCAACAACCTGATTATTGCATCGCTCAATATGGCTGCAGCCAATTCACCACCGGACAATACGTAATCACCAATAGAAATCTCACGGGTAACAAACATGTCTCTAACCCTTTGGTCTACCCCCTTGTAATGGCCGCAGAGCACAATAATATTCTTTTTCATGGAAATTTCGTTGGCCATTCCTTGGTTAAGGGTGTTGCCATCAGGTGTCATGTAAATAACCTCATCGTATTCTCTTTCCGATTTGAGTTTTGAGATGCACTTATCGATGGGTTCCAGCATCATAACCATTCCTGCGCCACCGCCAAACTGGTAATCATCCACCTGTTTGTAATTTCCGATGCTAAAATCCCTCAAATTATGAAGATGTACTTCAACCAATCCTTTTTCTATGGCACGTTTTAATATTGATGCTTCAAAAGGACTTTTTAAAAGTTCGGGAAGTACTGTAATAATGTCTATCCGCATGCACGTTGTTGCTTGGAGATTAATTTGTTTCAAATGTAATGATTGCTGACAATAACTACCTTTTAAAAAGAAGGGAGCAGTCTAAAACATCAACACTTTTTATCCTCCTGTACTTTATTTTTTCTGCTTGTTGAGCTCGTCTTGAAGCTGTCGGCTTATTTTTTGTTCCCGTTCCAAGGCACGGCTCCTATGGTTCTGATATTCTTCTTCTAAATCAGCAAGCGCTGATTTGGCCTGTTGTGTTAGGAAATTACTGTTTCTAAAGCGATAAATGAAGAACAATAAAAGAAGAAACAACCCAAAAATAATGGACCACAGAATAAAATTGTAGGCTCCTTTACTGATCATTGCTCCAAAAAAGGAAATACTGTCCTTTTCTTCGGTAACGGAGTTCAGTTTGTTGGTAGTATCCTGCAATTTTTCATTCAGGTCGTCTATCTCGGACTTATTTGCGGCGATGGTTGCGGATAAATCCTTTATGGTTTTATTGGCCGTATCTATGGAATCAAAAATATTATTTTTTGTTTCGTACAGCTCCGAAAGTTTGACTACTTCGTAGCGAATACCATTGGCGCGGTAGTTGCCCGATTTCCTTTCCAACTCTTCAAATTGTCCTCTTAGCGTATTGTCCTCATCACTCGAGGAGTCTTCCTCTTGGGCATGTAAGGTTAGGGATGGAAGGAGTAGGGCTAAGGCAAATAAAATGCGTAAATACTTCATGTTCAATAATGTTCTCGTATTAAATTTAGATTAAGGGTGGGACGAAATTACACCAATAAACCCAATTTCAAAAAAAGAAAATCAGTTCTTTGAACAATTTGTCATCCACTAGTAATACGTATAACGCCTAACTTTTGCTATATATTTCGCCAAACGGACCACTTGGTGCGAATATCCATATTCATTATCATACCAAATATAGAGTACGATATTATTTCCGCCAGATGAAACAATTGTGGCCTTACTATCGTAAATAGACGGTGCTGTGGTACCTACAATATCGGTAGAAACAAGTTCATTGCTCAATGCGTACTTGATCTGCTCTACCAAATCACCTTCCAAGGCATACTTTTTAATTATGGTATCTATGCCTTCCTTGGATGTTTTGTTTTTCACTTCTAGGTTGAGAATGGCTAAAGATCCGTTGGGAACGGGTACCCTGATGGCGTTCGAGGTTAGTTTTCCCTTTAATGAAGGAAGTGCCTTGGCCACTGCGGAGCCCGCTCCAGTTTCAGTAATCACCATATTTAAGGCTGCTGCACGACCTCTACGGTATTTATTGTGCATGTTGTCCACCAAATTTTGGTCGTTGGTGTAGGCATGAATTGTCTCCAAATGACCTTTTTTAATCCCTAGGGAATCCTCAATTACCTTTAAAATAGGGGTAATTGCATTCGTAGTACAGGATGCAGCCGAATAAATATTGGTTTTGTCCGGGTCAAAGTCTGTATGGTTGACCCCATGGACAATATTAGGAACTTCCTTTCCAGGGGCGGTCAGTAATACTTTGTTGGCTCCTTTGGATTTTAAATGTCTCGAAAGCGCGGCATTGTCTCGAAAAGCACCTGTATTATCGATAATCAAGGCATTTTTTATACCATGTTTACTGTAATCAATATCTTCTGGTTGATTGGCGGTGATGAATTTTACTGTTGTTCCATTGATAATTAGGGCTTGTTTGTCAACATCAACGTCCACAGTTCCTGTAAAAGGCCCATGTACCGAATCCGTTTTAAGGAGGGCAGCCCTTTTTTCCAGTACATCCTTATTTAATTCACCACGAATAACAATAGCTCGCAATCTTAACTGGCTTCCACGGCCTGTCTTTGCCATAAGTTCTCGAGCAACCAAACGCCCGATTCTACCAAAACCATAGAGCACTACGTCTTTCGGTTTAATAGCTTTGGATGATTGAGCATCTCTTAGCTTGTCAATAACGAAAGCTTTTGCATTAAGGTTGTTGTTTTGGTCTGAGTGATATTCGTAAGTTAACTTGCCAATGTCCAGTTTGGCAGGAGGAAGATTGAGGTCGTTTATAGCCCTCAGTATTTCGACCGAATCAAATATTGACATGGGTTTTTGAACAAATTCACAAGCGTACTCATGCAGGTTGATGATGTCACTTACATTTTTATCTATTATTTGATTTTTGAACAGTACCACCTCAATCGCTTTGTCGTACCAAAGATCGCTGATGATTTTTATGAATTCTGTTGTGGCTTTTCGTCTATCTGCTTGGAAGGCAAGCTCTTTTTCGTAAGATGTATTGTCGCTCATTAGTGATAGTTACGCTAGTGATATTTAAATTTTCGGCTAAATTAGATATTTCAAACGTTTTCGTAAAACTTATTGGGTATAAAAAAAGCGTCTCTTATCAAAGACGCTTTTTTAATATTTGTTCGATACATTTACTGAAGTATCATATGTTCTTTTTCACCATCTTCGTTGATCATGGTAAAGCTAGTTCTGCCATATCTGGATAATTCACTAAACCGTTCCTTGGCATCCTCAATATTACCGATGGGCTCGCCATCCAACTCAATAATAACCTTGTTTGTTAGACCGTATCTGGAATAGGATTCGGGAACATTGGTAATTTTTACACCTTTTGAGACCCCAAATTTTTTCTCATCTGATTTGGATAAGTTTTTAACCGTAAAACCTGTACCGGGTAAGATAACGCTAAGTTGTTTTTTTAGGACAACATTTTTCACAATATTTTCCCCATCTCTTTCCAATGTGACCGCAACGTTGTCACCAGGTCTTTTAGAGGATAAATAACCGGAAAGCTCCGAAAACTTGTTCACAGTAATATTGTCTATTTGTTTTATTATGTCACCTTCTTGTAAACCGGCCTCATCTGCACCCGATTCTTCCTCCACACTGGCAATGTATACTCCCTCTAGGTCCTCAATTCCCATTTCTGTTGCTACTTCGGGGTTAAGGTCTCCTCCTCGAATGCCCAACAACCCTTTTTGCACATTACCAAACACCATAATATCCTCCACTATTTTTTTTGCAATATTGCTAGGAACTGCAAACGCATAACCCACATAGGAACCTGTTTGTGAGGTAATGGCTGTATTGATACCAATTAGATCCCCATTGGTATTGACCAGTGCACCACCACTATTTCCAGGATTAACGGCTGCATCTGTTTGTATAAAGGATTGTGTTCTTGTGGGCGACAGTGACCTTGCCTTTGCACTCACAATACCGGCAGTTACCGTAGAAGTAAGGTTAAAAGGGTTTCCAACTGCAAGAACCCACTCTCCAATTTTGGCATTATCGGAGTCACCAAAAGCTAAATAGGGGAGTGTACCCTCTGCATTGATTTTTAATAAAGCAATGTCGGAATCTGCATCAGTGCCGATTACTTCAGCTTCGTACGTTTTATTATTGTTCAAGGTAACCTCCAATTGACTGGAATTGGCAATCACGTGGTTATTTGTTACTATATATCCATCAGGAGAAATAATAACGCCTGAACCTGTTCCTACTTGAGGGGTTTGCTGGCGTTCAAATCCATAAAAGAAGTCTGCTATACTGGATGGTCCTTTGCTAATAGTAAGGTTTTTAACGTGCACTACGGAATTGACCGTTTTTTCTGCAGCCAAGGTAAAATCAACCTCGTTGATTCCAGCCCCTTTGGCACTTGTATCCAGATTACTACTTGTTAGAATGGGGGTTGCTTGTTCGCTTGCTACTAATTTGTAGCCCTCTTTTTCAAAAAATAATTTATATGCCCCTAATGTAATTGCTCCTGCAAATACAGATACTAGGAATAAACTTGCTAATTTCTTCATAATTCAATAACTATTTAACATTAAGCTCAGAACAAAATTAAAATAATTCAATTTTAGCCTATGGTTGTTTAACGCTGTTTTAACTGCAAAAAAAAACTTAAAGAATCCCATATCTTTGTTCCTTTGTAAGAATATATATGGATTTACAGTTTTTTAAATATCAAGGAACGGGAAACGATTTTGTGATTATTGACAATCGTCAAGATATTTTTCCCAAAAACAATACCAAACTTGTTGCTGAGCTATGCGATAGAAGGTTTGGCGTAGGTGCAGATGGGTTGATACTTCTGGAGAATGACAATATGTCGGATTTTAAGATGGTTTATTATAATGCAGATGGAGCAGAGAGCACTATGTGTGGTAATGGAGGCCGTTGTTTGGTTGCCTTTGCACACTTCCTGGGCATTGTGGACAAGGAAACAACTTTTAATGCGGTGGATAGCCTACATTATGCAACCATCAAGGATAACATAGTCAACTTGAAGATGATAGATGTTGACAAAATCCATGAAAAACAGAACCATAGGTTTTTGGATACGGGCTCACCACATCATGTGCAAATAGTGGAGGGGTTGGATAAATTCGATGTGCAAAAAGAAGGTAAAAAACTCCGATATGGAATTTATGGCGAATCTGGAAGCAATATTAATTTTGTGGAGCAACAAGGGGACAATACTTTTAATGTGAGAACCTACGAGAGAGGGGTGGAAGGAGAAACCTTATCTTGCGGTACTGGTGTTACAGCAGTAGCCTTGGCCATGCACGAATCTGGTAAAACTAAGGGAGATGAAGTTCATATTCATACTATTGGAGGAGATTTGACCATATCTTTTGAGAAAAAGGAAGAGAAATACACAAATATTTTTTTGAAAGGCCCTGCAATTCAGGTGTATAAAGGAACAATAACATGCTCAATATAAAAGGGGAACAAGTATATCTACGTGCATTGGAGCCAACAGATTTGGATTTTCTATACAGATTGGAAAACGACACTTCGGTTTGGGAGGTGAGCGGCACGCTTAAACCATATTCAAAGAAAGTTTTAAAGTTATACCTGGACAATGCGCATCGGGATATTTATGATGTGAAACAATTGCGACTTTGCATCAGTAATCATCAAGATGATTGTATAGGTTTGATTGATTTGTTCGACTTTGACCCTAAAAACCGAAGGGCAGGTGTTGGGATTATTATTGCTGATTCTAACAAAAGAAATAAAGGTGTGGGAACGGAAGCTTTGTCACTTTTATGTGGTTATGCCTTTTCCACCCTCGACCTCCACCAACTATATGCGAATATTATGGAGGGCAATGAAGCAAGCGTTCATTTATTTGAAAAATTGGGCTTTGTAGAAATTGGAACCAAAAAAGAATGGATTAGAACCAATGAAGGGTTCAAAAATGAAATAATGTACCAAAAGATAAATTCCAATGAATCTTAAAAAAGTACTTTGGGCAACAGCCATACTCGGACTGTTGATCTGTGGTTTTATCGCATATCAAATATATAGTGCCATATTTAGCCCAAATACCCAGTTTAATAATGATGAAGCATACGTTTACATTGCTTCGGACGCCACTTTTTCCGATGTAAAAACTTCATTGGAACCTTTATTGAAAGATTTGTCCACCTTTGAGGCCGTTGCCAAACGTAAAGGATATATTTCCAACATTAAAGCTGGTAAGTATGCTGTAAAGCGGGGGATGAACAATAACGAGTTGATCAATACGCTGCGCAGTGCCAATATTCCGGTGCAAGTATCTTTTAACAATCAAGAATCACTGGCTTTATTGGCTGGGAGGATTTCCGAACAGATTGAGGCTGATAGCCTGTCCTTGCTCCAAGTTTTTAACAATCCCGATTTTTTGGAAGAAACAGGGTTTGATGATGATACTAAATTGGCCATGTATATTCCTAATACCTATGAGTTTTTCTGGAATACCAACGCAGAAAATTTCAGGGACCGAATGCGCAAAGAATATGACCGTTTTTGGAATGATGAACGACTTAAAAAAGCTGAAAATTTAGGTTTGGAACCAAATGAGGTCATTTCTTTGGCTGCTATCGTTCAAAAAGAGACGGCCAAGGTGGATGAACGTCCGCGAGTTGCAGGAGTATACCTAAACCGTATACGTAGAGGTATGTTGTTGCAGGCAGACCCTACCGTTATTTATGCCATAAAAAAGGAAACGGGAAATTATGACACTATAATAAAGAGGGTGCTTTTCCGTGATTTGGAAATGGATTCACCATATAACACTTATAAATATGCAGGGGTTCCGCCAGGCCCTATTACTATGCCCGATATAACTTCAATAGACGCTGTTTTAACTCCTGAAAAGCATGATTACCTCTTTTTTGTGGCTGACGTTTCCAACTTCGGGTATCATATTTTTGCCAAAACTTTGGCGCAACATAACCGAAATAAAGTACAATACACCCGTTGGTTGAACCAACAAAAAGTACTTAGATAATACGCTTTGCCGTTGATATTCATCACTTTAACGGATTTTAAGGCTGATTTAAGAAATCTTTAGGAGCTTTAGGGTACCCGTTAACATATCTCCCCCTATATTTGCCGGCCAATTTGTTTTTTGATACGTATATGTATTGAGAACACTAATATGAACATTATGAAAAGATGGATAGGTTTTATGCTGCATCTTGCCATGATCGTAGTTTTGACAAGTTTTGGTTCTTACACTGTAATGAAGAAAGGGGATGTCGAAATTCCCGAATCATTGAAGGTAAAAACCAATTTGGAATTCTTTGCACCGCAAGATTCCGTTGAGCTTATTGATGAAGACGAGGTAGCACCTCCTTTTTTGGGCAAAGCTTTCAATGGTTTTAAGGAAGCACTTGCTTTTAAAGAATCCCAGGGTAAATACCATAGCGTAAACACATTGGGCTATTTGGGAAAATACCAATTTGGCAGCAGTACCCTGAACCTTATGGGGGTATTCGATATGGTAGAATTTTTGGATGATCCAAAACTTCAGGAAAAGGCTTTTGAAGCCAATATTGCCCGTAACAAATGGATATTGAGAAGGGATATAAAGCGTTTCAACGGAAAAGTTATTGGAGGTAGCAAGATAACCGAATCTGGTATTTTGGCCGCTGCACATTTAGCCGGCGCCGGAAACGTGAAGAAATATCTACGATCTTATGGACAAAACGATGTTACCGATGCTTATGGAAGTAATATCTCGTACTATATGAAAAAATTTGCAGGGTACGATATTTCCATAATTGAGCAAAAGAAAAATGCCAAAGTGTAATAGGTAACGAATAAATTGAATTAAAAGCCCGGAACTTGTTTTCGGGTTTTTTTATGCATGAATAATATAGATGGTCGGCCGCTTATCCAGGTCAATGTCCTTTTCCCCCCACTCATGCACACTTTTGGTCGAAATAAATTCGGTTGGCAATGTGATGTCGCATGCGATACACAACCTTGTGGATTTCTGTAGCGTTCTCAAAAGCTCTGTAAGAAGTTTGTTGTTGCGGTAAGGCGTTTCCATAAAAATCTGTGATTGCCTCTTTTCTCTGGATATTCGCTCTAATCCTTTAATCATTTTTTTACGTTCCGCATTATCAATGGGTAAATATCCATTGAACGCAAAATTCTGACCGTTCATGCCACTGCTCATCATTGCCATCAAAATGGAAGAGGGACCTACCTGCGGAACCACTTGGATTCTTTTTTCGTGGGCTACCTTCACCACATCTGCTCCCGGGTCGGCAATACCGGGGCACCCAGCCTCGGATAATATTCCAATATCAAATCCGTGTATGCATGGGTCTAGGAACGAAGGAATATCTTCAGGATTCGTATACTTGTTCAATAGCTGTAACTGTAGATCTGGTTGGGATTTGTTGGGACTCACTCTTTTAATAAAACGTCTGGCAGTCTTTTCGTTTTCAACGATGTAGTGATTTATTCTTTCAATGTTGCCCTTTACGGAAATAGGTAATACTTCCAATGGAGCATTGTCTCCAAGGGTTGTGGGAATCAAATAAATTTTTCCCACGACTAAACCAGGTTTCTCATCTTCCATGGGCTTAATTTAGCTTTTTCGCAATTGCCTCACAAGCGGTATCGATCATTTGATACACATTTTCAAAACCATCTGTTCCTCCATAATAAGGGTCTGGTACTTCTCGGATGTCCATTTCGGCTTCACTCAACAATAATTTAACCTTATTTGCCTGTTCTTGATTCTCTGCAAGACTTGCGATATCTGAAAAATTGCTCCGGTCCATTACATAGATATGGTCGAACTCAGTAAAATCTTTTTTAGAAAACTTTCTACACTTTTGATTTTTAATATTTAGCCCATATTTCTGTGCCACTGCAATGGATCGTTTATCTGGAGGGTTTCCAATATGATATCCAGCAGTTCCCGCTGAATCCACAAGAACGTCATCTTGATCAACTTTGGATTGTAGAATTCCCTCTGCCAAAGGTGACCTGCAAATGTTTCCTAAGCAAACCATCAACACTTTGGTTTTCATAAATAAGGGATGTACTTTTTATTAGGAGAACTTCTTTGTTAAATCTTCAATGTACTTTCTGAATTGCTTATCGGTTTCGGCCAAATTATCCACAGTTTTACATGCATGAAGTACTGTGGCATGATCACGTTTTCCTATTTGTGACCCAATACTGGCCAAAGATGCTTTCGTGAATTTTTTGGCAAAGAACATGGCTAATTGTCTAGCTTGGACTATATGTCGTTTTCTTGTTTTGGACTGAAGGGTGGCCACATCCATTTCAAAGTAATCAGAAACTACTTTTTGAATGTAATCAATGGAAACTTCGCGTTTTGTATTTTTTACGAATTTTTCAACCACTTGTTGTGCCAATTCCAAAGTAATCTCACGTTTGTTAAAGGAAGATTGAGCAATCAACGAGATAATGGCGCCTTCCAACTCACGGATATTGGTCTTTATATTTTTGGCTACATGGTCAATGATTTCCTCTGGCATTTCAACCCCGTCCCGGTACAATTTATTTTTCAGGATTGATACCCGTGTTTCATAGTCCGGATTCTGCAACTCTGCGGACAATCCCCATTTAAATCTGGAAAGCAAGCGTTGTTCTATATCTTGCATGTCCACCGGCGCTTTGTCCGATGTTAATATCACCTGTTTGCCATTTTGGTGTAAATGATTGAATATGTGGAAGAAAACATCCTGTGTTCCAGATTTACCTGATAGGAATTGTACATCATCAATAATAAGTACATCTATCAACTGGTAAAAGTGGATAAAATCGTTACGGGTATTCTTTTTTACAGACTCTATATATTGTTGGGTGAATTTTTCAGCAGAAATATAGAGAACCGTTTTTTCTGGATACTTATCTTTGATTTCTACCCCAATGGCATGTGCTAAGTGGGTTTTACCTAGGCCCACACCCCCAAAGACCAATAAAGGGTTAAACGAAGTGCCTCCCGGTTTGTTGGCTACAGCCATACCGGCAGATCTTGCCAATCTGTTGGAGTCACCTTCCAGAAAGTTATCAAAATTATAGTTGGGATTTAACTGAGATTCTATTTTAATATTTCGAATACCAGGAATCACAAATGGATTTTTCAGCTCTGGACTTTTAGAAGTAATCGGCACATCCAGTTCCTGAGGTCCCACAGCAGTACGGTTGGAACTTGGGATTTGTTCCGTAAATGGTTCCTTGTTTCCGTACTTGTTCTCCATCTTTATCACATAAATCAGCTTTGCGTTGTTTCCCAATTCGCGGGTCATGGCAACTTTTAAAAGCTTTACGTAGTGTTCTTCAAGCCATTCGTAGAAAAACTTACTGGGCACTTGTATGCTAAGCGCCTTATCAGTTAGTTTAATAGGTTTGATAGGCTCAAACCATGTTTTGAATGCCTGCGGTTGGATATTATCTTGGATAAAAGCCAAACAGTTGTTCCATACGGAATTAGCAGTAGCACTCATAGAAGTTTTTCCTTGTTTTAATGGTTAGTTTTACTATTTAAGAGCAAACATCTATAGGGTTAATCAGATGCTTATTGGATGCGACAAATATGTGAACAATTCTTTTAAAAAAAAAATCAATTTGTCATTGATAGTTCTGTTTTTTTTTCGCATGTTGCTCTAAAAATAATCAACCTTCTAAATATATAATTTTTCATTTAAAAATGGGTCTAAATTCATATTCTTTTCGGGTACGGTATGCAGAAACCGACCAAATGGGGGTTGTGTACCATGGTAATTATACACAGTATTTTGAAATGGGTAGAGTGGAGTGGTTAAGGGCCATGGGAATTACTTACAAAAGCATGGAAGATAATGGCATAATGTTACCTGTAATTTCCTTACATATTGATTATAAAAAGTCTGCGTTGTACGATGATTTGTTAACCGTACATACGCATCTCAAATCCAAACCTATGGTCAAAATCGAATTTGACTACACTTTAACAAATGAGTCCGGAGAATTATTGGCCACGGCAAACATTGTTTTGGCCTTTATGGATAAAAAAACAGGAAGACCCATTAAATGCCCCGATTATATTTTGGAAAAACTGGACACTTAATCTACTAGGGTAGTTTTTACATGTTGCATTTCATCGAAAATTTGAAATATTTCTTCTGATTCACTCAATCTCACCGAAATGATCAGTTCACAATCCAATTCCATTTTTTGAGATACAACGTTGAGATTTTTTTGTTTGATGATTCGCATCACCTTATCCATTTCTGGATACTCGAATTTTAGTCGAAATTGGGACTTTATGATTTTTGTTGCAATCTTGGCATTTTCCAAGGCCATTTGTGCAGCAGTTTTGTAGGCTTGAATCAAACCACCAACTCCAAGTTTGGTGCCTCCAAAAATACGGGTCACGGTAATCAATACATTGGTGACATCAAATGACTGTATTTGACCATAAATGGGCATGCCTGCAGAATTGTTGGGTTCGCCATCATCATTTGCCCTATAACTAGGGTCGGAGGTTCCCAACTGCCATGCATAGCATACGTGGTTGGCGGTATGATATTTTTTTCGGAGACCATCCACAATAGGTTTTACATCCTCTTCAGTAGCTATTGGATGAACAATAGCATAGAATTTACTTTTCTTGTCCTTATATAATATCTCCGGCGAAGGTTGGTCAACTGTCCTGTAAACGTCTTCTTTTTTCTCCATCAGAACAAAGCTACCAATATTATGCTGAGTACCGCCAAGGCAACTCCACTCCAGTTTTTAGAACTCAATTTCTCCTTAAATAACAGTATGCCCAAGATGGTGGAGAACATTACAATCGCTACATTGTTCAGTGTAAATATGGCGGCACTTCCCAATATATCCGAACGTAATGCTTGGATTAAAAAGAAGATGGAGAAATAATTGGGTACTCCAAGGGCTATTCCACCCAAAATATTTTTGATGTTGACCCTCAGAGGGGTTTTAACCGCTCTGATTCCTATGAAAATAAAACCTGTTAAGGCGGCAAACCCAAAGATCATGGATGAGAAAACTGGTATTTCTTGATTGGTAAGGTGCATTTCCTCAAAATATTGAATGCTCGTATCAATAACACCAGACCCCAAAAACACTAATAAAGGAAGAATCAATGCCTTTTTACTTATTACAATGTTTTTCTCTTTTATGGAGGCCAAATAAACGGCCACCAACGCTAAAACAATCCCGATAATTTGCAATAAACTCAAATGTTCATCATACAACAAAACGCCCATTACCACAGGAATGGCCAATGACATTTTTGTAGCAACCGACGCAACCGAAACACCGGAAACTTGAGCTGTTTTGGCCATTAGGTTAAAAATCACAATAAAGAGAACACCCAACAAAACTGGGCCAATAAACCAGGATTTACCAGTTAAATCACTTACGCCGACAGGGCCATCATACAATAAAAGGCCAACGGAACATGCGACGACGTAATTGGTGATAATGGCATAGAGCGTTTGAATCTTATAAACATCAAACAGTTTAAAGACTACAAAGATTAAGGTGGAACTCAAAATGCTCAGGGCAAGGTAGATCATCTATAGTTTCGATTTTAATTGGGTAACATCCTCTTTGCCAACAATAAGGTTCCAGACATTGATGCCTAATCGAGCTGCGGAATCGGTGTTTTCCGGAACATCATCCACAAAAATAGTTTCATGGGCATTGAGCTTATTTTCTTTTAAGACAAACTCAAAAATTTCGGAATCTGGTTTTCGCATACCCATTTCGTAGCTCAAATAAAACACATCAAAGACATTTTTGAACCTATTGAACCGTTCCATGCCCATTTGTTCTTTTACACATTCCATGTGCAGGTCGTTGGTGTTGCTCAATAAAAGTAGTTTGTACCTATTTTCTTGGGCGAGTTGTTCTATAAATTGTAATCGTTCCTCGGGAAAATCCAATAAAATGGAATTCCATGCTTGTATCAAATCTTCCCCATCAACTTTAGGGAAATGCCTTGACACTTCGTCCAAAAAATCTTGGGAGCCTATTTTTCCTTTTTCGTAAATCTGAAATAAACGTTCCAAGTCTGGGGTGATTTCCGTAAAACCATGTTGCACCATAGCCTTTGCTGTAGCAGGTTTGTCCAGGTTGATGAGCACATCGCCAAAATCGAGAATAATGTTCTTAATCATTTATATATAAGGATAGGGTGTCTGTCAAAATATGTTGTTGCTCAGCTGGGGCTTTTGTAAGTTTTGGAGCGACCAGTCCTTTATCAAATCGAATAGAACCTTTGAAAATTCGAGCTTCGTCCCATAGGTTCTCATCAATAAAAGTTTGAAGTGTTCTTGCCCCACCTTCAATAATAACACTTGTAATATGCTGTTGGTAGAGCACATTGCATATTTGTTTGGCCAGTGGTTTGGAAAAATCAATCTCCACATAAATCACACCTTCTATACATTTTGAAGCATCGTTATGCTGTGTGAGCACAATAGTTTTTACTGATCTATCAAATACATGAAAGTTTGAATCAATTTTCAAATCCTTGTCCAGGACGACACGGGTAGGGTTTTTACCTGTCCAGTTGCGAGTCGTCAATTTTGGATTGTCCTCCAAAACGGTTTTAGTACCTACCAAAATGGCTTGTTCTTGGCTACGCCATTGGTGCACCAACTGTTTGGAGTAAGCATTGGTAATCCAAAATGGTTCTGGATTGTTACTTCGTAGTGATGGGTCGGGTGCCAAAAAGCCATCTTGCGATTCGGCCCATTTTAATATGATATAAGGGCGTTGATGTTCCTGAAAGCTTAAAAATCGTTTGTGATGCTTTCGGCACGCTTCCTCGAGAATTCCAACCGTGACAATACAGCCTGCATCCTGCAATTTTTTGATGCCTTTTCCTGCTACTTTATCGTAGGGGTCCTGTAAACCGATGTACACCTCTTTTATTTTATGCTTTGCGATTAAATCGGCACATGGCGGGGTTTTGCCAAAATGTGAGCAAGGCTCCAAGGTAACATACAAGGAAGACTCGCTCAATATACTTTTGTCTTTCACCGAGTTTATGGCGTTTACCTCTGCGTGCGGACCACCGTAGGGGTCGGTAAAACATTCACCAATAATTTTATTATCGTGTACAATTACACATCCCACCATGGGGTTGGGAGCTGTGGTTCCGAGGCCTTTTTTGCCAAGTTGAATGCAGCGAAGGATGTATTTTTGATGTATATTCACCCCACAAAAATAGAACAATAAAAACACAATATGGGAGAGACGGTGATTCGTGAAATTAAGCCGGAAGATAACGCACAGGTAGCCCAAGTAATACGAAAAGTTTTTGAGGATATGGGTGTTCCCAAAGTAGGTACGGCCTATGAAGATAAAGCTTTGGATGATATGTATGCCCACTACAATAAACCAAAGGCTACTTATTTCGTGGTGGAGCACCATGGTCGGATTATTGGTTGTGCCGGTGTGGCTAAATTGGATAATTTCGATGGAAATGTTTGTGAACTTCAGAAAATGTACTTTTTGGAAGAAGCCAGGGGCAAGGGTATAGGCGCCAAAATGATTGCTGTTTGTTTGGAAAAAGCCAAAGCGTTTGGTTTTGAAGCATGCTATCTGGAAACCATGCCCTATATGGAAGCTGCCCAAAAACTATATAAAAAGAACGGATTTGATTATATAGATGCCCCAATGGGCAATACCGGGCATTATTCCTGTCCCGTTTGGATGCTTAAAAAACTATAATGCTTCTAAAAGAAATCAAAGATATTTTCCATAAAGAATTGGGCAAGCTGTACCCCAAAGAAGAAATTGATTCTTTTTTTTATCGGTGCATTGAGCATTATCTAAAGTTGGAACGGTTTATATTGGCCATTCAACCAGGGTATACCTTGACCAAAGATGAAGAGCAACCTCTTTTTGAAGCGTTGGCCCAACTTAAGTTGGAAAAACCGCTACAATATATTTTGGAGACGGCCCATTTTATGGATTTGGAGCTTCAGGTAAACGAAAATGTATTGATTCCCAGGCCCGAGACCGAGGAGTTGGTGCAATGGATTTTGGATGATATTAGAGATGAGAAGTCAGAAGTCAGAAATCAGAAATCAGAAAGGAGTGATGGGAACTTACACCCTTCACCTTTCACCATTTTAGATATCGGAACGGGTAGTGGATGCATTGCCATTGCTTTGGCTAAGAACCTTCCCAAGGCCAAAATTTATGCATTGGATGTTTCAGAAGGAGCTTTAAACGTGGCAAAGAAAAATGCCCTGGCAAATGGAGTTGAAATCACATTTATACATCAGGATATACTGGATGCCGAACTTGAATTTGAACCTGAACTTACTTTTGATGTCATCGTATCCAACCCGCCCTATGTCAGGGAGTTGGAAAAGAATGAAATCCATAAAAATGTAAAGGATTTTGAACCTGGCACCGCGCTGTTTGTGCCCGATGAAGATCCATTGTTGTTCTATAAAACTATCATCAGCTTTTCGGAAAAAAACCTATTGAAAAAAGGAAGTTTGTATTTTGAAATAAACCAATATTTGGGCGCGGAAACCAAGGCGCTTTTCAATGCCCGTAATTTTTCGGAAATTGAACTGCGAAAAGACATTTTTGGCAACGATAGAATGCTAAAAGGAAAAATCAATCAATGAAAAGTATTTCGGTTTTTTGTGGCAGTAGTGAAGGAAACGACAAGGTAGTTGTTGAAATGTCTTATCAGTTAGGTAAAATACTTGCGCAAAAAAATATTGCCCTGGTATATGGTGGCTCCAGACTGGGTCTAATGGGGCAAGTTGCAAACGGGGCTTTGGACCACCAAGGAAAAGTAATTGGAATAATTCCAGATTTCTTGAAATCTAAGGAAATATGTCATATGGAGATTTCAGAATTAATTACCGTGAAGAACATGCATCAGCGGAAAATGCAAATGCACGAACTTTCGGATGGCATTATTGCCCTTCCAGGTGGTTTTGGTACTTTGGAGGAACTCTTCGAGATGATTACATGGGCGCAATTGGGATTGCATCAAAAACCAATTGGAATTTTAAATGCCAATGGTTTTTATAATGACCTATTGATTTTTTTGGATTCCATGGTGGATAAAGGACTTCTAAAGTTTGAAAATCGAAATATGCTTCTGGTGGACGATACTTGTATGGGACTTTTGACCCAAATGGAATCATATCAACCTATTTTGACACCAAAATGGATTAAAAAAGAACAAACATAGATGACTGATATCCAACAAAAAATAAACTCCCTTCGCAATGAACTAAGGGAACACAATTATAAATACTACGTGCTCGATGAGCCATCCATATCCGATTTTGAATTTGATATGAAACTCAAAGAGCTTCAAAAGCTGGAAACGGAGCATCCTGAATTTTATGACCCAACGTCACCCACCCTACGGGTAGGAGGGATGGTGACCAAAAATTTTGAGACCGTGCCCCATGAATACCGCATGTATTCCTTGGATAATTCCTATTCCAAAGAAGATCTGGAAGATTGGGAAAAACGCATTCAGCGAATATTGGGCGATGTGGACGTTGAGTTTACTTGTGAACTGAAATATGATGGCGCATCCATAAGCCTGACCTATGAAGAAGGGAAATTGGTCAGGGCGGTTACCCGCGGTGATGGTTTTCAGGGTGATGATGTAACAAACAACATCAAAACCATAAAATCTGTGCCCTTGCAACTGAAAGGAGACTACCCTCCAAAATTTGATATTCGGGGAGAAATTATTTTGACGCTCGACGGTTTTGCGAAAATGAACCAAGAGCGCATTGAAGCAGGTGAAGACCCATACATGAACCCAAGAAATACGGCATCAGGTAGTTTGAAACTTCAGGATAGTGCTTTGGTGGCACAACGGCCTTTGGAATGTTTGTTGTACAGTATCGTAGGAGAAAATCTTGGTGTGACCTCCCAGTTCGAAGTCTTGGAAAAAGCGAGGTCATGGGGATTTAAGGTGCCAACGGTGGCCAAACGCTGCAAATCCACTGCCGAGGTCATGCAATTTATGGATCATTGGGAAGTGCACCGCCACGATCTGCCGTATGAAACAGATGGGGTTGTGGTAAAGGTGAACAGCATACAGCAGCAAGAGGAGCTCGGATATACCGCAAAGTCGCCACGCTGGGCAATGGCCTACAAATTCAAAGCGGAACAAGCAGTTACCATTTTAAATAAAATCACTTACCAAGTAGGGCGAACCGGGGCCATTACGCCAGTAGCCAATCTGGAACCGGTTTTGTTGGCAGGGACTACGGTAAAACGTGCCTCTTTGCACAATGCGGACCAAATTGTCAAACTGGATGTCCGCGAAGGGGATACCGTTTTTGTGGAAAAAGGGGGGGAGATCATCCCTAAAATAGTAAAAGTTGATTTTACCAAGCGAAGTGCAGACTCAAAACCTACCCAATATATTACCCATTGCCCCGAATGCGGCACTGAGTTGATTCGTAAAGAAGGGGAAGCACAGCATTTTTGTCCGAACGATGTGGGTTGTCCCCCGCAGATAACAGGTCGTATCCAACATTTTATTTCGCGCAAAGCCATGGATATTGAAGGTTTGGGAGGCGAAACGGTGGAATTATTGTTTAAGGAAGGTTTAATAGGCAATTACGCAGATCTTTATACGCTAACCAAAGAACAGGTGATGCCCTTGGAGCGGATGGCGGAAAAATCTGCAGAAAATTTAGTGAAAGGGGTTGAGGCATCCAAAGCAATTCCGTTTGAGCGCGTGCTTTTTGCCTTGGGAATTCGCTATGTAGGGGAAACGGTAGCTAAAAAATTGGCAAAGGCCTTTAAAAATATTGATGCCTTAATGGCCGCTTCGCAAGAACAACTCGTGGCCGTGGATGAGATTGGGGAACGTATTGCTGAAAGTGTGGAGAACTTTTTCTCTGAGCCAGCCAATATGGAGGTTATCGACAGGTTAAAATCCTACGGATTGCAATTTTCTTTATCGGAAGAGCAATTGGAGAATCAAACGGAAAAATTAAAGGGGCAGACTTTCGTAGTTTCGGGTGTTTTTGAAACCATCAGCAGGAATGAACTAAAGAAAATGATAGAGGACAATGGGGGTAAAGTATCCTCGTCCATTTCATCAAAAACTAGTTTTTTGGTCGCTGGTGACAAAATGGGCCCCAGTAAAAAAACAAAGGCGGAAAGTTTGGGTGTTCCCATAATATCGGAACAGGAATTTTTACAAAAACTGGAAGCATGACACCTACTACTTTTGAAGCGTTTGAAACAACCTTAGATCGGGATACTCCACCAAAAGAATGGCCTGACTCGTTGAAATCCCTTTGGTTTGATGCAAAAGGTGACTGGGAGTCCTCGCATGATATTGCTCAAGACCTTCATTCCCTAATGGGTAGTTGGATTCATGCTTATCTGCACCGAAAAGAAGGTGATAAGTGGAATGCGGGCTATTGGTATGGAAGAGCTGGCAAACCTTTTCCTGATTATACTTTGGAGGAAGAGTTGAAAGTATTGGTGGAGGCAAACCTTTAAGTAGTAAAAATTAACCATCCATGTAATTTTCCTTAAGGCCCAGCTTCCATATGTTCACAGTCTAAGTCATATTGGCAATCATTTACTCTTCTAATTTACACCAATTATAAGATTAACTTTAAAATTGGTTTCTATTTAATGCAAATGGTTCTTTGTCAATCGATAAGTGCCATCTGTCAATTCAAACCCTTCATTCGTTAATTACTTGATGAGATTACTTTTTAATGATGGAAATTGGTGGTTGGTAATTATCTCAATAATTAGAAATCATGAAAAAGAAACTATTATTTATTGGACTGTTTTTAGTTCTAATTTGGTCTTGTGGCAAAGATGACGGCCCTACGAAACCTAAGAACAATGTTCCCAAAATCAAGGCGCAAAATTTTATAGTTAATGAAAATATTGGCGATACCGTTGTAATTGGTATTATAGCCGCCACTGATGAAGATGGGGATGCGCTAACGTTCACTATTAAGTCAGATGCCAGTGGTTTGTTTAATGTAACTAATAATGGAACATTGACGCTGGTAACCGGAAAAAAGCTTGATTTTGAAATTAGTGATAAACATACCTTGACAGTATCGGTTACCGATGGCTCACTTAGTGCTTCCGCTAGCATCACCGTAAATGTTACGAAAGAAGACCCTGAAAATCAATCCCCTGTAATCGAGGAGCAAGATTTTGTAACAACCGAGGGCATTACCGATACTGATGTAATCGGCACAGTAACAGCAACAGATAGTGAATCGGATACCTTGGTGTTTAGTATTACGGAAAACGATAATGACCTATTTGAGATAACCTCTGATGGAGAGCTAAGTTTAAGGGAAGGGGAAAAGTTGGATTTTGAAATGAGTGAGACACACACATTGACAGTATCGGTTACCGATGGTTCACTCAGCTCTTCCGCTAACATCACCATAAACGTTACAAAGGTAGATACTGAAAATCAGTCTCCCGTAATCGAGGAGCAGGAGTTTGAAACGAGCGAGGGTATTACCGATACAGATGTAATCGGTACGGTAACAGCTACGGATAATGAATCGGATACATTGATGTTTAGTATTACAGATAACGACAATGATTTATTTGAGATAACTCCTGATGGAGAACTAAGTTTGATACAAGGAGGGAATTTGGATTTTGAGACAACCATAAAGCATACTATTGTTGTTGAAGTAACAGATGGAAATAGTAGTGTCTCAAATACCATTACAATAAATGTAACTGATGAAGATGAGGCACCCATAATTGAAGCGCAAGAATTTGAAGCTCCTGAGGATATTTCAGATACCGAGATAATCGGGGTTGTGACGGCTTTAGATCCGGAGGAAGGTGACCTCACTTTCTCGATAAGTGTTAATGACAATGGCCTTTTTGAGATCAGTGCAAATGGCGAACTTACGTTGGCTGATGGAAGGGAACTGGATTTTGAGACCAGTGAAGAACATATTGTTACTATAGCTGTTACTGACGGTATTGCAGTTGCTGAAGCTGAGGTTAGCATAACAGTTGAGGATATAATGGATAGTTTGGCCGAAGAGCCATCTTCTTTTGTCACTACTTGGAACGTAGCATTCGATGGTCAGGAAATCACCATAGGTACTGATTTCAATTTCATTTACCTTTATACTATAGATTGGGGGGATGGTAACATTGAAGAATGGCTAGACCTTCAAAATCCTAGTCACGTTTATGAAACAGCTGGCATGTATACCGTGGCCATACAGGGAAATTTCCCAGCGATCAAGATGGGTTCGAATAATGATGTTGATGATGGTTCCCGATTAGCTCTAAAGAGTATAAAGCAATGGGGAACTATTTCATGGCGCACTTTCAATAATGCTTTTTCTAAATGTTTAAATATGCAATATAGTGCATCCGATGTGCCACAACTTTCCCAAGTGATTGATATGTCCTATATGTTTTATGATGCTGATTCCTTTAATGGAGACCTTAATGGGTGGGATGTTAGTAATGTGGTCAACATGGAATGGATGTTCCTTTCAGCAAATTCCTTCAACGGAAACATCAGTGGGTGGGACACTGGAAAGGTCAACAATATGGCAAGAATGTTCTATAATGCCGATTCTTTTAACAGAAATATTAGTGGTTGGAACACTGGTAATGTTACAAATATGTCACGTATGTTTTGGGGTGCCGACACCTTCAATCAAAATCTTGGAACATGGAACATAGGTCTAGTAACCGACATGATGGATATTTTTTCATTCACAGCCTTTTCCGCACAAAACTTTACATCCACATTGGTAGGGTGGGAAGCTGCTCAGAACACACCCGATAATATTGACTTGGGAGCGAAGGGAATTAATCTTTGTGATCCAGAAGGGGTGTCTGCCCACGATAGTTTAATCAATGACCATAATTGGACCATTGACTATGTAGGGAACGTAAATTGTAATTGAACCAATTTTTTAATAAATAAATTAACAACTACAATTTAGAGAAGTGTAACTATTTGCCACCAGAAAAATATATATTTTTCTGGTGGTTCTTTGTTTTAAAAACCGTCTCAGGTTTTAATGATTTTCGTTTATTTAGGTTTAAGGACCTTATAATAACCTGTCGTAATGTTGAAATGAGAAGTTTTACTTCGATTGACAAATTTCAATGCTAAAAGAATGTGTATACGTTAATTTCAATATATAATAAATTCTTCCTTTTATTATAAATGCTAATAGAAATCTAGGCTTCTAAGATAAAGAAAATCAAACCTCAATACTCACCCCTTCAGCTGATATGTTTTTATCGGAATCAAAATAGAAATCAATACGGCCTAGATTAATACCGTAGCAGCCCACTTGGTTTACCAATACCGAATTTCCATTCTGGTTGGTGCGTACATCGGGCTTATCCAAAAAAGTATGGGTATGTCCGCCAATAATCAAATCGGTGTGAAAGGTTTGTTGCGCCAGTCGGGTATCGCATGGTCTTTGAGGGTTTTGGTAGTCATAGCCCAAGTGGGATAGACAAACAATTAAATCACAAAGTTCTTCCTCCTTGAGTTGCTTCTCCATATCCAAAGCAATCTCATAAGGATTCAGATATTGGGTCTCCTTGTACAGCTTTTTGGTCACCAGTCCATCCAGTTCTATGCCAAGTCCATAAACCCCAATTTTTACACCGTTCACCAAATAAGTTTTATAGGGCTTTACATAACCATCCATCACCGTGTTGGAAAAATCGTAATTGGAATTTACCATTTCGAACGTAGCATTGGGCATCTGAGCTAGAAGACCGTTAATTCCATTGTCAAAATCATGGTTTCCAATGGTGGAGGCATCATATTTAAGCTTGCTCATTAATTTAAACTCCAGTTCACCACCGTAAAAATTAAAATAGGGGGTTCCTTGAAAAATATCACCCGCATCAAAAAGTAAAGTATTCGGATTTTTGTTGCGTATCTCTTCCACCAAAGTGGCTCTACGGGCAACCCCTCCCAAATTCGGGAATTTGGAATGGGAGGCAGGAAAGGTGTCTATATGGCTATGCACATCGTTGGTATGCAAAATAGTGATCTGTTTTTGGCCCAAATTGGAACAGGAGCCTAAGCTAAGGCCTCCCAAGCCAATTAGAGTGGAGGCTGCTGTAGTGTTGGTGATAAAATCCCTTCGTTTCATTTAATCCAATTGTATAATTCTATCATCCACTACCGCTTTTAAGGTATCTACCTTTTTAAAGTGATCGATGATAGCGTTTCTTAAAAGATAATCTGTCTCTGTAATTGAAATGATTTCATTAAAAAAACCTACGCTCGGGCCGCCACTCACTAGGTAGTCCGAGGTGGCCACATAATAATTTCGACTTTCATCAAAAGGTTGACCTTGAATATTTACGGATTCCAGCGAACGGTTTTTATCAGTGATGATTTGAATACCCGATACCGGGTGCCTTCGTGAGGCTTTGGCCACAAAATTGATTAGTTGCCTTGTAGCAGACCCACTGAGTTCCACAACTTCGATATAATTTTCAAAAGGCATTACCTCGTAGGCATTTCGAGCGCTTACATTGCCCTCGGAAATTATGGAGCGGACCCCACCATAGTTCAGAACCACAAAATCCAAGTCGTTTCCCGTTCTTGTTTTAAAAATTGGCACTGTTTCCTTAAAAACGATATCCGCCATCAGGTTTCCCATAGAGGTATTTCGCTTACCATCGTTCAATAAAAGCGGTTTAGGTGCATAGGCCAATGTGCTGTCCAATATTTCATTGATCCTAATCCGGTAGGGTGTTACAAAACTGGAGATAGAATCCATGTGCGATATGGTAGAGTCGATGGGAATTTGCTTCCCTTTTACTTCGGTAAGCTGGACGGTATCACTCTTGCAGGATATAAAAACACAAAATGTTACACATGTAACAAATTGTTTTATAATTAAATTTCTCATCTACATATCTTTGTCATGTCGTCTTGGTAGATTATTTACCTTTGTAAAAATCATCAAAAATATGTTTTTGAAAGGACTCCAAGACAAATTTAAAGTTAAATCCGGGCTTAAATATTTAAAGGAGGAAATGGAGAAACCTCCAAGTTCGGTGACAAGGGATAAAGGAATTAGCAGTGTCGGTTGTATAGTCGATGTTGATAATTTTCAGAATGCGGAAGCCTTTTACGAGCTAATTGATGAGTTTGACTTACGACCCAATGCCATTAAAATTATTGGCTACAAAAGGGAGTATGATAAAAATTCACCATACGCCATCCAAATGTTCTCAGATAGGGACCTTGGATGGAAGGGCCAAATTGAAAATGGTTATGTTCTTGAGTTTTTGGGCAGGGAATACGATATGTTGATCAATTACTATGAAGACGAAAACCTGATGATGAAGTTATTGTCCGTAAAAACGCCGGCTCGCCTAAAAGTAGGCCTGGGAGCCCAAGACCCAAAAGTCAATGATTTGATTTTAAACACACCATTGAACGATTTTAAGTTGTTCAAAAGTGAATTGAAAAAGTACTTAACAGTATTAAAAGAAATTTGAAGAAATGAAACAATTGATCGGAACAGGAGTAGCATTGGTAACTCCGTTCAGAGAAGATTTATCGGTAGATGTAGATGCATTGGTAAGCTTGGTTGAGCACAACGTTCAAGGAGGCGTGGATTATTTGGTGGTGTTGGGGACAACGGCTGAATCCGCAACCCTTTCGCAAGATGAAAAACAGTTGGTGGTGGACGTAGTGGTGCGCACTAATGCAGGAAGACTACCATTGGTACTTGGGGTTGGCGGCAATAATACAATGGCCGTGGTAAACGAGTTAAAAACGTTGGACCTATCGGAGTTCGATGCTATACTTTCGGTATCCCCATATTACAATAAGCCCACACAAGAAGGAATTTACCAACATTTTAAATTGATCGCAGCGGCATCACCTGTACCTATTATATTGTATAACGTACCTTCCAGAACGGGAAGCAATATGTTGCCCAAAACAATTTTGAGATTGGCTTATGATTTCCCCAATATTATAGGTGTTAAGGAGGCGTGTGGAGATTTGTTACAAATCGATGAGGTCATCAGACACAAACCAGAAAACTTTTTGTTGATTTCTGGTGATGATACTACTGCATTGCCCACCGTTTTGGCCGGTGGAGCAGGGGTTATCTCCGTTTTGGGACAAGGATTGCCTGCACTTTTCTCCGATATGATGAAAAAAGGATTGGAGGGGAATGTAAAACAAGCATACGAAATCCATCATAAATTGTCGCCCTTAATGACTCTTATTTTCGAAGAGGGCAACCCCGCTGGTATTAAGAGTGTTCTGGAAAACAACGGAATTTCACAAGCCTATGTTAGGCTACCATTAATAGAGGCAACCGCTGGTTTAAAAGAGAAAATCATGCTTTCGTTGAAGATGTTGAACAAAACACATGTTTAAAATTAGTTAAATGTTGCCCAATTCTTTGGGGATTGACCGGAGTACCCGTTACATTTGAGATGTAAAATTCATTTTTTATATCCATTCAATATCACTAATTTTGCAAAATGTTTTTGAAAATGAGGTCAATACTTCTCTTCTGTTGCGCGACAGTTTTTCTCGTATCCTGTAGTGAATACCAAAAGGTACTCAAGGAAACCGATGTAAAGGCCAAATATGATATGGCCGAAAAGCTGTACAATGAAGGTGATTATAGAAAAGCCGTTCGTCTGTTTGAACAAATTGCGCCAAAATACGTGGGCAAGCCTCAAGGTGAACGTGTTATGTTCTTCTTTGCAGATAGTTATTTCAAAAATGGGGATTACTATTTGTCGGGTTACCAGTTCGAACGTTTTGTAAAATCCTACCCTAGGAGTGATAAAATCCAAGAAGCAAGTTTTTTGGGAGCAAAAAGTTACTACGAACTGTCACCAGATTATTCATTGGATCAATCTGATACGGATAAGGCATTGGCCAAGCTCCAAACCTTTATAAATAATTATTCAGAGTCAGAATATTTCGAAAGTGCCAATGCAATGGCCAAGGAATTGACCGCAAAAAAAGAAAAGAAACAAATAGAAGTCGCAAAACAATTCAATAAGATTGGAGAATTCAATTTACCAATTTTGATTTCCGCCATTACCGCATTCGACAATTTTATTACCGACAACCCCGGTTCTATATATAGAGAAGAAGCGTTATATTATCGAATTGAAGCAGCTACCGAGTTGGCGATGAACAGTACAGAGGACAAAAAACAAGAACGATTGGAAGATGCGCTTGATTCCTATAATAATTTATTGCGTTATTTTCCAGAAACAGAATTCAAAAAAGAAGCAGATAAGCTTGCTGAATCAATTCAAGAAGAGTTGAGCACTTATCAAAATAGTACTTTATCCAAATAAAAATTAGTTTTTAAACTACTGCATATGCAAGATTTGAAAAACACAAAGGCCCCGGTTTCCACAGTCACACTTAACAGAAATGAGTTTGACGTAAAAACCGAAAATATTTACGAAGCCATCTCCATTGTGTCAAAAAGAGCCATCCAAATCAACTCCGAGATTAAAAAGGAGCTGTTGGAGAAGTTGGAAGAGTTTGCTACATATAGCGACAGCTTGGAAGAAGTGTTCGAGAATAAGGAACAGATTGAGGTTTCTAAATTCTACGAAAAATTGCCTAAACCACATGCGCTTGCAGTTCAAGAGTGGTTGGAAGATAAAATTTACTACAGGAATACAGAGAAAGACTCCTAAGAAATGCTTAGCGGTAAAAATATCCTTTTGGGAATTTCCGGGGGAATTGCCGCATACAAGACAACATTTCTTGTTAGGTTATTGATAAAAGCTGGTGCCCAGGTCAAAATTGTAATGACCCAGAGCGCCAGCTCGTTTGTTTCTCCCCTTACATTGTCCACACTTTCCAAAAATCCAGTTTTACTCGACTTTGTAAATCAGGAAGATGGAAGTCTATCATGGAATAACCATGTAGAGTTGGGACTATGGGCAGACGTTATGTTGATTGCCCCGGCTTCGGCCAACACCCTGTCCAAAATGGCCAATGGCACGTGCGACAATTTGCTATTGGCAACTTACTTATCGGCAAAATGTCCAGTTTACTTTGCTCCAGCCATGGATTTGGATATGTATAAGCATCCTTCTACTAAAAGTTCGTTGGAAAAACTGAGTACTTTTGGCAATATCATGATTCCGGCAGAGTCTGGCGAATTGGCAAGCGGATTGTATGGAGAAGGACGCATGGCGGAACCCGAAAACATGCTAGCGTTTTTACAAACGGATTTAGCCAAAGGACTGCCCCTAACGGGCAAAAAAGTACTTATTACTGCGGGACCTACCCACGAGGCGATTGACCCTGTTCGTTTTTTGGGAAATCGCTCATCAGGTACCATGGGATTCGAACTAGCTAAGAAGGCAGCGAATTTGGGAGCTAAAGTGATTTTGGTCTCTGGTCCTACGCATCTCGATATCGATAAAAATTCCATACAATTGATTCGGGTGACTTCTGCACAGGAAATGTATGAAGCCTGTCATAATTATTACGCCGATATCGATGTTGCTATTTGTGCCGCTGCTGTGGCGGACTATAGGCCCAAATCCATTGCAACGGAAAAGGTAAAGAAGAAGGAAGGGGATATGTTTTTAGCGTTGGAGCGTACTCCTGACATACTTAGGTCCTTAGGCGAAAATAAAGAAAATCAATTTTTGGTGGGATTTGCCCTAGAGACCCAAAATGAACTTGAAAATGCTAAAGGCAAACTGAAAAAGAAACATTTGGACGGTATTGTTCTCAACTCCTTAAAAGATGATGGTGCCGGATTTGGAAGCACCACAAATAAAATTACGTTTATAGATAAGAATTTTGAGATAAAAACGTTTGGTTTGAAGACGAAGTCCGAAGTGGCCTCCGATATTTGGGAAGAAATCATCTCCAGGATCCATGCGTAAAATACTAGTTGCTGTTGTTGTATTATTTATGATCAATGCTGTTCCAGCTCAGGAACTGAATTGCGAGATCATTGTGAATTCCGATCAAGTCGGACAGACCAATCAGCAAATATTCAGGACCTTAGAGCGTTCATTGAACGATTTTGTGAACAAGAGCAAATGGACAACTAAAGTTTATCGTGAAAACGAACGTGTTAATGCACGAATGTTCATCACAGTTACCCAGTACGAATCCGATCGCTTTGAAGCCAATATCCAGATTCAATCCACGCGACCCATATTCAACGCCTCATACGAAAGCCCTGTTTTTAACTACAAGGACAACGCCTTTAATTTTCAGTATCAAGAATTTCAACCTCTGGTTTATAATCCTAATTCCTTCGACTCCAATTTAGTAGGGGTTATTTCATATTATGTATATGTAATTTTAGGATTGGATGCTGATACATTTTCGCTGGAAGGAGGCAACGATTATTATCGCAGGGCCCAAAATATTGTGACACAGGCACAGAGTTCCAGCTACAGCGGATGGAGCCAGGAAACAGGCGATAGAAGCCGTTTTGAATTGGTTGACAATCTCCTGAGCAACTCTTTTAGGGAATATCGTATCGCCATGTACAACTATCACAGGAAAGGTCTCGATATACTTGCCGACAACAACAGCACGGGAAAACAGATTATTGCAGGTAGCCTTCGATTATTCGAAACACTTATAAGCCGAAGGCCCAATGCCTTCTTAATTCAAACGTTTTTCGATGCAAAATCGGAAGAAATCCAAAACATCTTTTCCGATGGTCCCAAAGTGGATATTGTAAAACTCAAAGAGTCCCTTAACAAAGTAGCACCATTTTATTCCAGCACATGGAATGAAATAAATTACTAGTGCAGTTCTATAAAGAGGTTTATCTTTACAGGTAAAATCTTCAATATTGCTAGTAAATCTATCCATTCAAAATTTCGCACTTATTGATGATGTAAGTGTATCGTTTTCCAACGGGTTTACCACTATTACAGGGGAGACCGGGGCTGGAAAATCAATACTTTTGGGAGGACTATCCATGGTATTGGGCAAACGTGCCGACCTGTCTTCACTTAAGAACAAGGAGCAAAAATGTGTAATAGAGGCGGAGTTTGATATTTCCAAATACCAACTCTATCCTTTTTTTGAAGAAAATGATTTGGATTATGAGCATACGACGATTCTTCGTAGGGAGATATTGCCAAGCGGCAAGTCCCGGGCGTTTGTAAATGATTCCCCTGTTACTTTGGATGTGATGCGAGCCCTGGGGGACCAATTGGTGGATGTACATTCCCAGCACCAGACCATGCGCCTCACTGAGAACGATTTTCAGATGAAAGTGCTAGATGCTTTGTCTAATAACAATGATAATATTTCTAGGTATACTGAAGAATTGGACAAATTGAAAATTGCGTCCAGTGAGCTTCATAAAATGGAGGATTTTCAGACAACTGCGGATAAAGAGCACGATTACAATAGTTTTTTACTTAAAGAATTGGAGGATGCTAAGCTTAAAGAAGGCATGCAGGAAGCGTTGGAGGCCGAATATGAGCAGCTTAGCAATGTAGAACAGATAATGGAGCAGTTATCCACAGGGCATCAATTGTTATCGGATGAGCAATTGGGTATTGTGGGAAGACTTACCGATTTAAAAAGAGCTTTTCAAAATCTATCGGATTTTGGAACGGAGTATAAATCTTTGAGCGATAGGATTCAATCGGTATTGATTGAAACTGATGATATTTCTTCCGAACTCGAACAGTTAAAAGATGGGGTAGAGGCCAATCCGGAACAATTGGAAGTGGTGAACGGACAGTTACAACAATTGTACGATCTTCAGAAAAAACACCACACCGATACCGTATCCGATTTAATTGCCATTCGAGAGGAATTGGCTAAAAAGGTGGACGCAGTGGCCAATATTGAGTCCAATATCAAAGAAAAAAGAAAAGAGGTCGAAGCTATTACCAAAAAAGTGGATGTTTGGGCAAATAAAATTAGCGCTGGTAGAAAATCCGTGATTCCTCGGTTAAAAGAAACCCTGCAAAAAAACCTTACATCTTTAGGTATGCCATCGGCGAGTTTTAATATTGAGGTAAGCCCATCCAAATCGTTCAAGGTCAATGGGAAAGATGATTTAACATTCTTGTTTTCCGCCAACAAGGGCTCTAACTATGGTGAACTTAAAAAAGTGGCATCCGGTGGGGAACTTTCACGTATTATGCTGACCATTAAATCCATTTTAGCTGTATATGAAAATCTACCAACTATGATGTTCGATGAGATTGACACTGGAGTTTCTGGTGAGATTTCAAACCGAATGGGAGAAATTATGCAACAGATGAGTGAAAATATGCAGGTATTCTCCATTACCCACTTACCACAGGTCGCATCAAAGGGAAGTTATCAATTTAAGGTGTACAAAGAAGAAGGACCAGAAGGAACAAGCACCCATATTAAACAGTTGAATATGGATGAGCGTGTTAAGGAACTGGCCGAAATGTTGGGAGGCAAATCCCTGTCCGAATCTGCTTTGGCCCATGCTAAGGAACTGCTACAATAAGGATATGTGATCAACCATGCTTTTAAACTAAAGAAGTATAACACTTCCAGAATTAATTTTCAGTATTTATTGGAATAAACAGGCTGGGCGTACTGCTAAACAAGTTTGCAGGAAAGAAATCTATATACGCATGAATGTTAACAATCAAAATAGTTTAAATATCTTTGTCTCACAATCAACAATTGCAATAAACTATGGCATACAATCTTTTAAAAGGTAAGAAAGGAATCATTTTCGGTGCTTTGGATGCAAATTCCATTGCTTGGAAAACTGCGGAACGTGTTCACGAAGAAGGCGGTACGTTTGTACTGACCAATGCTCCCATCGCCATGCGTATGGGACAAATAAATGAGCTGGCGAAAAAAACCAATTCAGAAATTATTCCCGCAGATGCCACTAATGAAGAGGATCTTAAAAATTTAGTGGAAAAATCCATGGAGATTTTGGGTGGAAAATTGGATTTTGTGCTTCATTCCATAGGAATGTCTGTAAATGTTAGAAAAGGAAGACACTATACAGACGAGAATTACAGTTTTACCGAGAAAGGTTGGGATGTATCCGCACTTTCATTTCATAAAGTGATGCAATCAATTTACAAGGCGGAGGCCATGAACGAGTGGGGAAGCATTGTGGCCTTAACATATATGGCCGCGCAAAGAACGTTCCCGGATTACAATGATATGGCTGACAATAAAGCTTACTTGGAGTCTGTTGCCAGAAGTTTTGGTTACTTTTTCGGAAAAGAACAGAAGGTAAGGGTAAATACCATTTCACAATCGCCGACCCCAACCACTGCTGGACAGGGTGTAAAAGGGTTTGATGGTTTTATCAATTATGCTGAAAAAATGTCTCCGTTGGGTAATGCCACGGCCGGCGACTGTGCAAACTATACCGTTTCTTTGTTTTCAGATTTGACCAAAATGGTGACCATGCAAAATCTCTTTCACGATGGAGGCTTTTCCAATACAGGAGTGAGCCAAGAGGTCATCGATGAATTTTCGAAATAAACATTTAAAAATTTAAGGAAAGCCATCCTTTTATAGGGTGGCTTTTCAGTTTCAAATGAACACTGTTTTCTCCATAGTAGTCCCGGTGTACAATAGGCCGGAAGAAATTCGGGAATTATTGGAAAGTCTACAAAGGCAAGATTTTTCAGAAAATTTTGAAGTGGTCATTGTGGAAGACGGCTCTTCGGAAAGTTCAGAGAACGTGGTTAAATCTTTTCAGGACAATCTTCAAATCTCATACTATTTCAAAGATAATTCAGGTCCTGGAGATTCCAGAAACTATGGAATGCAAAAAGCTAAAGGAAATTATTTCATCATTCTGGATTCGGATTGTATACTCCCAAAACAATATTTGTCCGAAGTGGATAAGGAGCTCACAAAGAAATTTGTGCATTGCTTTGGTGGGCCGGATGCGGCCGATACATCTTTTACAACAGTGCAAAAGGCCATTAATTATGTAATGACCTCATTTTTGACAACTGGAGGCATACGTGGTGGTGAAAAGGCTGTTGGTAAGTTTCAACCACGAAGTTTTAATATGGGAATTTCTCGGGAAGCTTTCGGAAAAGCAGGAGGATTTGGTAGGATACACCCAGGTGAAGACCCGGATCTTACCTTCCGGATTTGGAAAGCAGGGTTTGAGACTAGATTGTTCCCAAAAGCTTTTGTGTACCATAAAAGGCGAATCGACTGGAACAAGTTCTATATTCAGGTGAATAAATTTGGTATGGTTCGACCAATTTTAAACAAATGGCATCCTGGAACGGCGAAGCCTACGTATTGGTTTCCAACCTTGTTCATGCTGGGATTGTGCATAGCCATACTAATGTCATTTGTTGGGCTTTGGTTGCCCTTGTTACTCTATATGTTCTATTTTGTAGTTTTATTTTTAGATGCTTTGACCAAGAATAGAAATTTAAAAGTGGCATTTTTGGCTATATATGCAGCTCTTACCCAATTCACAGGATATGGGATTGGTTTTTTCAAGTCCACAATGTTGCTTAACTTTAGTAAAAAGGAGCCAGAAGAACTGTTTCCCAAACTATTTTTTAAGAAAAAATAAGAAGTGTTCAAAAAGGTATTGCACGGCCTCAACAAAAAAAAAGTGAAAGTGTTTTCACTGTTTTTGCTATGCTCTTTTTTGGCTTGGTTTATAAGTAATCTTTCCGAAACCTACGAATCTAGGGCAAATTTCACCTTGAATTACCGTAATCTGCCCGATTCCTTATTATTGGGAAAAAACTCGAACAACCAAATTGAAGCCAAGCTCAGGACCAGTGGCTTTCAATTTTTATACTATCAAGTCTTTAAACATCGGATAGATATTGATTTGTCACAAGTTGAGTTTCAAAATGGAGACTATATAATGAGTGAGGAAGTGTTGAAAAGACAAATGGATCAACAGCTATCGCAAAATATTTCTCTTTTGGAATTGGATAGAAACCGATTGGAGTTAAACCTTTATCAGGTCGATTCAAAGAAAATCCCGATACAACCTAAGCTAGACCTAAAGTTTCAACAGAATTATATTTTGGATGGGAATGTGAACGTTTCCCCTGATTCTGTGGAGGTAAAAGGGCCAAAAAATGAGATTGACACTATAAAGTCAATTAAAACTTCCCTTGTACAGTTAAACGAGTTAAGTGCTGACTTCACCAACGAGGTAAGCTTAGTTTTTCCCAAAGGATTGGACAATAGTATCTTTTCAACAGGTCGGGCAACGGTCAGTGGCAAAATTTCAAAGTTTTCCGAAAAAGTGTTCGATGTTCCTGTTAAGGTAATTAATGTTCCCGAAGGCTACCGTATAAAAACATTCCCAGATGTGGTCACCGTGTTATGCAAGGCCACTATAGAACGATTAAAAGAAATATCAGCCTCAGATTTTGAAGTTGTAGCGGACTATGGTCAATTAATGAGGTCGGAAAGCAGCACTTTATTTTTAGAGGTTACACAAAGCCCTCAAAAAATATATGATGTAAAGTTGGAAGATAATACCGTAAAATTTGTTCTGGAACAGCAATGATGATAGTTGGAATTACAGGAGGAATAGGCAGTGGGAAAAGTACAGTGGCCAAAATGTTCACGAAGCTTGGCGTTCCTGTTTATGATTCTGATGCCGAAGCGAAAAATTTGATGACCACCTCGCCCGAGGTTAAATCGGCAATTACGGATTTACTCGGAAACGAGGCATATAGTGGTGATGCACTTAATAGGACTTACATTGCGGATAGAGTCTTTAAAGATTCAGCTTTGTTGGAAAAACTCAACGGAATTGTACATCCCGCAGTTGGAAAGCACTTTTTGGATTGGGCGCAAAAGCAAGAGTCGGCATACGTAATACAGGAAACCGCATTGATTTTTGAAAATGATGCCCAGGACAAATATGATTGTACTATCTTAGTAACAGCCCCTGTAGAAACCCGAATACAACGGGTGATGGATAGGGATAAAATAGCTGCACAAGCAGTTGTTGACAGGATGAAAAACCAATTGGATGATGGACAAAAACGGAAATTGGCCCATTATACAATAGAAAACCTTGATTTGGACGAAACCAAAAAAAAGGTTAACGAACTACACCTCAAACTATTAGCATTATCATCTAAATTTTAACATTTATGTTAAGTTTTGGTTAAACGCTAAAATTACTAAATGTTAAATTTTTAATTTTACACCAATGAACAAGAAGCTATTCGTTCTTCTGGTTGTTCTTATGAGCTTATCTCTTTTAGGGATAATTTTTGTGCAGGTTTATTGGATTAGAACATCTATAAACGACAAAGAAGAACAATTTTCAAGAACAGTTACGGACATACTGGATAAAGTAGCGAGTAGGGTAGAGATGCGGGAGATGAAAGAATACTCGGATCGTTTGGCTTCTCTTGCAGATAGTATCGGTGAGCCAAAGAGCACACAGTACAAAAACTTTTTGTTTGTAGATCGTGATCTAAACTCCGATGAAATTCTTTTTTATTCACACGGAATCCTCGAAGAAGATTACAATATAACCTCTGCGTTCTTTGATATAAATACAGATGGAGATAAGGATACAACCACCATCAAAAACTTCACCAGCAAACGGACCCAAGCTGTTTTTAAAGAGGAGTATGGTCTAGATGGTAAAAGTTATAGCCTAACGCCAATACAGCGTGCTGAAAAAATTGGAGGGTTGAGCAGTATTGATAAAGCTGCTTGGGAAGATGTTTTTATGGAGGCTGCCAAAACACGTCCCATCCATAACAGGGTTTCCAAACAAGAATTGGAGTTGCTGCTCAGTCAAGAATTGAGCAACAGGAATATAGATACTGATTATGAGTATGGGGTGTATAGCCAAGGATATCCCACAAAAATCAGATCTAGGCAATTTAAATTTTCCGGCTCCAAAATGTACAAAGCGCCGATTTTTAAGGATAGTGAAGGAGTGTCCAACTTTTCATTGTTGTTGACATTCCCAAGCATGAAAAAGTACATATTTAGCTCCTTAATGGGAATGGCCATAATGTCGTTGGTGTTTACGTTGATAATTATGTTGGCTTATTCCAGTGCCATTTATCAGTTGATCAAGCAAAAGCGCATTTCAGAAATCAAATCAGATTTCATAAATAATATGACGCACGAGTTTAAAACACCGATAGCAACCATAAACTTGGCAGTAGAAGCAATACGAAACCCGAAGTCCATTGAGGACAAGGAAAAAGTGCTTCGCTATTTGGGTATGATTCGTGATGAGAACAAACGTATGCACGCACAGGTGGAGAATGTGTTAAGAATTTCCAAACTGGAAAAAAACCAGTTGGACATTAATAAGGATAGGGTAAATATGCATGACCTCATTGTTGATGCAATAGCGCATATCGACCTGATTGTTCAAGATAGGGGAGGATATGTAAACGACCATCTTGATGCCGAGAGGTCAGATGTACTGGCCAATGAAATGCACATGACCAATGTAATAGTGAACATCTTGGACAATGCAGTGAAATATTCACCGGAACCTCCTAAAATAGATGTGTACACCGAGGTGGTGAAAAACAGCATCATAATAAAGGTCCAGGATCAAGGTGCTGGTATGAGCAAGGCGGTTCTAAAAAAAGTATTTGAAAAATTTTACCGGGAACATACCGGCGATATACATAACGTTAAAGGCCACGGATTAGGTTTGGCCTACGTAAAACGGATTATAGATGATCATCAAGGTGAGGTTTATGCAGAAAGTGAAAAAGGAAAAGGAAGTACTTTCTATATAAAACTGCCTTTAATTTAAAAAGCGAACTATGGATACAGAAAAAAAGAAGATATTATTAGTAGAGGATGACCCAAACTTTGGAATAGTTTTAAAGGACTATTTGACCATGAACGATTTTGATGTTGTTCTGGCGAAAAACGGAATGGAAGGTTTTGAAAAATTCAAAAAAGACAACTATGATGTGTGTATTTTGGATGTAATGATGCCTTATAAGGATGGGTTTACCTTGGCAAAAGAAATTCGTGAAAAAAATGAGAACGTTCCAATTATCTTTCTGACTGCCAAGACTATGAAGGAAGATGTGCTTAAAGGATACAAAGCTGGGGCAGATGATTATCTTAACAAGCCTTTCGATTCTGAGGTCCTATTAATGAAATTGAAGGCCATCATGCAACGAAAAGCCTCCAGTTCTTTGGCAGATAGCAAGCAGTTTGAGTTTGAGATTGGAAACTTCCACTTGAATTCGAAATTACGTTTCTTGAAATATAAAGAAGAGGAGCCTATAAAATTATCACCTAAAGAAAATGAATTGTTACGTTTGTTGGCACTACATGAGAATGATTTAATGCCTAGGGAATTAGCGTTGACCAAAATTTGGAGAGACGATAATTACTTTACTTCCAGAAGTATGGACGTGTATATCGCCAAGTTGAGAAAATATCTTAAAAAGGATGATTTGGTAGAAATTCTAAACATTCACGGTGAAGGATTTAGGCTTGTAGTGAAAGCCGAGAACGAGCAATAAGATACTTTTATTGATTCATTATTAAAACCACCTTTTTAATTTTAAGAGGTGGTTTTTTTATACCAGCACGTAAACAATAGAGGCTGTGAAAACACCTACAAACGCTAAAATTGTAGTCATAATGGTCCATGATCGGAATGTCTGTTTCTCCGTAATCCCCAAATATTGACCCACCAGCCAAAAGCCGCTATCATTTACATGGGAAAAAATACTGGCTCCAGAGGCAATAGCGATTACCATACAGGCCAATTCTATGGAATTAAGTGCTGCATTTGCCAAGAGGGGAGAAACGAGCCCTGCCGCTGTTATCATGGCCACAGTCGAAGAACCCTGAATTATTCTCACAATAGCTGCACTAATAAATGCAAAGGCCAAAATAGGGATGCCTGCGTTACTCAACGAGATCGCCAATAGTTCACCTGCTCCGGTATCGGTGAGTACCTGTTTAAAAACTCCACCAGCACCCGTTAAAAGAATAATGGTCCCCGCCGGCGCTAAGGATTTTGTTGAAACTTTAAGGAGTTGATCTTTGGTAAACCCTTTCCGTAGTCCAAAAAAGTACCATGCCAGCAAATTGGCAATGATCAGCGCAGAAAAGGGATGTCCAATCAATGCGATTGTGTTTAGGATCATTGGGTTTAATGTGCCAAATGTTCCGGCCGCCACAATTGTGTTCAACAAAATCAATACAATGGGCAAACCTATAATGGATAAGGTCTGTACTATTGGAGGAAGCTCTGGATGGTTCTCATCCTCAATTTCCTCAGGAGCTTCCACAAAAATCTTTTTCGAAATATGCTTTCCAAACCATAGTCCTGCGATTAACGCCGTAGGGATACCGGCAACAAAGCCCATTAAAATAACCCATCCTAAATCTACTCCAATGATGTCTGCAACAGCAATCGGTCCTGGAGTAGGGGGGATAAAAGCGTGTGTTATGGCCAACCCGGCCAGTAATGGAATCGCATAAAGTAACAATGATTTTCCTGTTTTGCGCTGAAGGGCGTACATCATGGGGACAAGAATAATAAAAGCGACATCAAAAAAAACTGGAATAGCAATCAAAAACCCTGATAGTACCATTGCAGCGGGTGCTTTTTTTAACCCGAACTTGGAAATCATAAAATTGGCAATCGTTTTGGCGCCCCCAGAAGCTTCCAAGATTCCCCCAAAAATGGCACCCAATCCCACCACAGTAGCTACGAAACCTAAGGTCCCGCCCATACCTTTTTGCACTGTATTTATAATTTGGTTTGCATCCAGACCCGCAATGAGCCCCACGGAAATGCTACCGATCAACAATGCAATAAACGCATGTACGCGTAGCTTTAAAATCAAAAATAATAGAATGGCAATACCAATAATAACAGCCAATAAGAGTCGGACTTCCATTTTTTTAGAGTTGCTTTACGATTTCATTGATAATCTTTTCGGGTGTTTTTTCAATGGATACTGTAATTGCTTTAAAAGGGGGTTCCAATGTATCAAATTGAGATTTTAGAAGATCCATGGGCATAAAATGTCCTTTTCTGTTCTCCAATCTAGATTTTATCAATTCAAACGAACCATCCAAATAAACAAACACCATAGTATTGCCCATCTCGGCCCGTAAAATGCTCCTGTAGTTCTTTTTTAGTGCGGAGCATGCGATTATAGCTCCTTTGTCCCTGTATTTAACAGCTAATTTATTTAACAGGATGAGCCACTCTTTGCGATCATCATCGTTGAGTGGGCTTCCTGATGCCATTTTCTCTACATTCGCTTTAGGGTGGAAGTCATCTCCGTCGAAAAAGGGAATTGCGAGTTTTTCCGAAAGTAGTTTTCCTATTTTGGATTTTCCGGAGCCACTGACTCCCATAATCACTATCACAGATTTACTGTTTGGCATATGGGTTGGTTTTTAGCTGTTCTGTAACCATTTGCACCACCGCTTCTGGTTCGGTTTGGTAAGGTATCCAAAAAATGGTATTGTTTTTTCGTAACCATGTCAGTTGTCGTTTCGCAAAGCGCCTCGTGTTTTTTTTGATTTCAGAAACGGCAAACTCCAAAGTGCAACGCCCGTCAATATATTCAAAAAGTTCCTTGTAGCCAACTGTTTGAAGAGCGTTCAAATTTCTATGCGGATACAATTTTTTGGCTTCTTCCAGTAGTCCGGTCTCCATCATCAGGTCCACCCTCGTGTTTATCCTTTTATACACAACTTCCCTTGGCGCATCAATACCAATGTAGAGTGATTTAAAAGGTCTAGTTTTCTTTGGTTGGTTAAGAAAAAAGGAATAAGGTTTATCGGCAGCGATGGAAACTTCCAATGCCCGAATAAGTCGGTGTGGATTGTCCAAATCGACGGTATTATAATAATCTGGATCTCTTTGCTTGAGTTCTTTTTGAAGGCTTTCTATACCCTGTTCTTGTAGTTGGAGGTTTAAATCTGCCCTGATATTAGGATCTACTTGTGGGAATTCGTCCAATCCAGATATTACAGCATCTACATATAGACCACTGCCACCGACCATTATAACAATATCTTTTTTTTGAAACAAATTATTTAAAAGGGATATGGACTCTTTCTCAAAATCACCTACCGAATAAGGTTCTAAAATGCTTTTATGTTGAATAAAATTATGTGGTGCCTCATCCAATTCTTGAGCAGTAGGAACAGCCGTTCCAATTTCCATTTCCTTGAAAAATTGTCTTGAGTCCGCAGAAATTATTTCAGTATTGAAATGTTTTGCCAATTGGATACCCAATGCGGTTTTCCCAATGGCTGTTGGCCCCACTACTGCAATTAAAACCTTTGTACTCATAAGGGATGTCCACAATTAAAACAATGGGTGGCGTCATCTCTATGTCCTTCTTTACCACAACTGGGGCAAGCTTGGGTATTCACGTGTACTACATCATCTTTGTCCCCATTTTTACCATCAGTATTATTACTTCTTGCAAATTCAGCTGTTACAATTCCAGTGGGTACTGCTATGATTCCATAACCTAAGATCATAATAATCGCCGCAAGTAATTGCCCTAAACTGGTTACAGGAGTAATGTCTCCATAGCCAACTGTTGTTAAAGTCACTATCGTCCAGTAGATGCTCCGTGGGATACTTGTAAATCCAGCTTCGTTGCCTTCAACAATGTACATCAAGGTGCCTAAAATCACGGATAATATTAAAACAACATAGATGAAGACAGCAATTTTGGTTCGACTTGCTTTCAAAGCTGTTTTTAACTGCGAGGCTTCTCCAATAAACTTGACCAATTTCAATATCCTAAAGATCCTGAGTAACCGGAAAGCCCTAACAGCCAACAATACTTGTGAACCTGCTAATATGTAGGAGAGATATAATGGAATTGTAGATAAGAAATCAATAATGCCATAAAAACTAAAAACGTACTTCCATGGTTTTTTGATACTGATCAATCTCGCAATATATTCGATTGTAAAGAAAATAGTGATTATCCACTCTAAAACCAGTAGTGTTCTATGATATTCTTGGTCAATACCCTCAATACTTTCCAGCATCACTAATATAACGCTGAGAATTATCAGGATAAAAAGAACAATATCAAAAAATTTTCCCGATGGCGTATCTGCTTCATAAATTACTTCATGAAGTTTGCTCTTCCATTTAACTTGTGACTTGTATTTTTTCAATTATGAAGGCTTAGGGGAATGGTTTTAAGTCTATTGTTTTTTCTCAAATAAGTTTCGACTATAAAAATGGTGTTTTCATCATTTTTCATAGGGGTCATTATAGACTCTAAGATAGGGATATTATTGATTTGATGGTTGAGTTCTACATATCCAAAGCCTTGAATCTCACCTTTTTTTATTAAAATAAAGCTTTTTTCCCCAGTTGCTCTGCCACGATCAATTAGAGCAATATTCTTCTCTCGAATACTATATTTTTCAAAGGCGGACAATACTTTTTTATTGCATTCCACCTCATCCTGGATGTCTGATTTTTGGTGCAGATATGTACCGTCTATTTTCACAGAAGATGGACAAAGCTCAAATTCTTCGGATATTTTGCTCAAAAAATTCTTTGCGGCCTCAACACCATTGAATGCCATTTTTTTCGTGTGAAGACATCGATTTTTTTCCACTTTCAAAACTAAGTGTTCGGTTCCATTTTGGGAAAAATCCACTGTATGGGTGAAAAGTTTTTTATTGGAAACATGGTTGTAACGAGGTTTGTTCCTTTGTTGCTCCAAATATGCTTTTAAAATGGCTATAAGTTCACTCCCTGTGGTCTCGTAGGTGACCTTTTTTGTTTCTTTCTGAAGTTTCCGTGCCAGTTTGCCCACATTGGTAAAATGTTGGTTCACTCTTTTTTTAATGTCCTTGGACTTGCCCAAAAAGATGATTTCCCCATCTTTATCATGCATATAATAAACACCCGTTTCCGAAGGTAATTCAAAAACCATGTTCAATTGATTTGGGGAAAGTTCGCCGTGGGTCTCTTCACGAATTACCTCGGTGATGATTCTTTTATCGGAATCTTTGTTCAATAATAACTTAAAGAGTTTTAAAGTGGCCAAAGCGTCTCCATTGGCCCGATGCCTGTCGCTCATGGGGATTCCGAGGGATCGGGTCAATTTTCCTAAACTGTGGGATTCTGCATCAGGAATCAATTGTTTGGAAAGATCGACCGTACAGAGTGTTTTTCTTTGAAAATCGTACCCAAGTCGTCTAAATTCAGTACGTAATATGCGGTAATCAAATTGAGCATTGTGCGCTACCAATATTGTTCCTTCGGTAATTTCTACGATACGCTTTGCCACTTCATGAAATTTAGGAGCAGACCTTAGCATTTTGTTGTTGATACCAGTGAGCTTGGCCACAAATGGCTGGATTTCCCGTTCTGGGTTCACCAAACAGATGAATTTATCCACTACCTGGTGCCCATCATACCTGTGGATGGCAATCTCGGTAATGCCCTCCTCATTATATTTTCCTCCCGTGCTTTCAATGTCGAGTATGGCGTACATGGAAAATTTATGGTTTATGAATAATTCCTTGACCCAAATATACTGCTTCCGATTCGTACCATGGTGCTACCTTCCTCAATGGCAATGGTATAATCTCCGCTCATGCCCATCGAAAGGACCGAAATATGCGGGAGTTTACTTTTTAGCGCATCAAAAACGGATTTAAGTCGAGCAAATTCTTTGCGCACTTGATCTTTGTCATCGGTAAAAGTGGCCATGCCCATCAACCCCTTAATATTTATGTTTTCCATTGCCTTGAAAATGTCAGAATCCATAAGCTCGTATAGTTCTTTTTCATCCAGACCAAATTTGGTATCCTCTTCCGCAATATGGATTTGTAATAGGCAGGGAATTATACGGTCATGCTTTTTAGCTTGTTTATTGATTTCCTTTAACAGCCTAGGACTATCAACCCCGTGGATTAAAGATACGAACTCTGCCATGTATTTGACCTTGTTACGCTGCAGATGGCCAATCATGTGCCATTCGATGTCTTTGGGCAGGTCTTCCCATTTTTGAACCATCTCCTGCACCTTGTTTTCTCCAAATACTCTTTGTCCTGCTTCGTAAGCATTCAAAATATCCTCATTGGGCTTGGTTTTGGAAACCGCGACCAAGGTGACGCTTTTTGGAAGTTCGGATTTTATTTTGTTCAGATTATCTTTTACAGACATAATTTTATTAAAGTAGTTCCGCATTTAATACGGCATTATTGTGGTTAATGGATTCTGAATTTTTTTGAAAAAAGAGTCGCAGAAACAACAATACAATTACAATTCATAAATAGCAAGCCCACTACGGAGCTTGGGTTCAATATACGTGCTTTTGGGGGGCATTACCAAACCTGCATCCGCAATTGTCTTAATTTCTTCAATTGTGGTGGGAACAAGACTGAACCCTATGGCATATTTGCCCGAATCCACCATATCCTTCATTTGGATAAGGATGTTTTTGCCACAACCATAGTAAATTCTTTTATCGTTCCTAAGATCTGAAATCCCTAAAATAGGTTCTAAGATCGTCTTATACAGGATTTGGGTGTCCAACTTGCTCAGTGCATCGGTGAACTTGTGATTGGTTTTTCGTAAATGGAGTGTGTAAAATTCACCATCCAAATACATACTGAACTCATGTTTTTTAGATGGCTTGCACAAACCGTCATCTCTTTTTTCAATTCTGAAATTCTCATCCAGTTGAATCAAAAATTCTTTTTTTGAAAATCCGTTCAAATCCTTGACCATTCGATTGAACTCATAAACCTTCATCTGGGATTCTGGGATAAGGTATGCCATAAAATAATTGTAGGCTTCTTCCCCAGTATGGTTTTTGTTTTCTGCTTTTTTGATGTCCGCCAATAAGCTGGAAGATGCACTTCTATGGTGACCGTCAGCAATATAAAGTGCATTTAAGTCGTCAAAAACCCCTTCCAATCTTTTAATCCCTTCCGGGTATGAAATCTTCCAAAGTTTATGGTTTACTTTGTCCGTGGTCGTAAAATCATACGCTGGTTTTCGCTCTGTTTTACGCTGAAAAATTTCATCCACAAGCGCATTATCCTCATACGTCATCAAAACGGGTTCTGCATTAAAGCCTACAGTATTGAGATAGTCTGCAAAAAGTTCTTCTCGGTCCTTAATGGTATCTTCATGTTTTTTGATGACATTGTTCCTGTAGTCATCAACACTGCAAGCACAAAAAAACCCTAAACTTTTAAAATCGTTTTTCTCTATTTGATATAGGTAAAAACTCGCCTCCTCATCTTTTTGAAAGATATTTTCCTCCAAAAATTCCAAGTAGCGGTTGTGTACCATCCCAAAACGCTCCTTTCCTTTGATGTTCTTTTCAAATTTGAACCCAGGGTTGATAATGTGCAAAAAAGAAAAGGGATTGTATTGGAGTATGGCCTTTAATTCCTCGTTGGTATATTCTTCGTAGGAGCGTGATGCTACAAAAAAAGCTTTGTCCTTTGTTGGGCGAATGGCCTTAAAAGGTTTTACAATAGCCATAGGATTTTATTTGAATTGCTCGGAAACTTTTTCTGCTTTTCTCGAATCGGTATAGTCATAAAAACCTTCTCCTGATTTTACACCCAGTTTGCCCGCCATTACCATGTTCACGAGTAGGGGGCACGGTGCATATTTTGGATTTTTAAATCCGTCGTACATTACATTGAGAATGGAAAGACAAACATCCAACCCAATAAAATCTGCCAATTGTAGCGGTCCCATGGGGTGAGCCATACCCAACTTCATCACCGTGTCAATTTCTTCTACACCAGCTACTCCATTGTACAAGGTTTCTATGGATTCGTTGATCATGGGCATTAAAATACGGTTGGCCACGAACCCGGGATAATCGTTTACCTCGGTAGGAATCTTACCCAATTTTTTTGAAAGTTCCATTATGGTGTCCGTAACCTCGTCCGAAGTGCTGTACCCGCGAATGATCTCCACCAACTTCATGATAGGGACAGGGTTCATAAAATGCATGCCTATCACTTTCTCGGGACGTTGTGTGGCAGCACCAATCTGGGTAATGGAAATTGAGGAAGTATTAGTTGCTAAAATGGTCTCTGCTTTGCATATTTCGTCCAGATCCTTGAAGATTTTCAATTTGATATCCAGATTCTCTGTAGCTGCTTCAACAACTAAATCCGTATTGGCAACTCCATCCTTTAGATTGGTGTATGTGCTAATATTCGAAAGCGTTGTCTTTTTCTTGTCTTCATCGATCACTTCTTTGGCCAACATGCGGTCCAGGTTTTTGGTAATAGTGGCAAGCCCTTTATCCAAAGAGGTCTGTGCTATATCGATTAAATTAACTTTGAATCCGTTTTGGGCAAAAACATGGGCAATTCCATTTCCCATGGTTCCAGCACCGATCACTGCTATTTTTTCCATAGTATTAAAATTAAAATATTTTCAATTACGGAATGGTGGTAAATAACAATCCGTTACTTTTTAAAAGACTCAATTATTTGAAGGGCCACTCGAAGCGCGTTGGTACCTTGTTCTAGACTTACGATGGGGTCAGTATCGTTGTTTATGGCGTCGGCAAATGTTTCCAACTCATCCAAAATCGCATTGTTAACGTCTATTTCAGGGTTTTCAAAATAGATTTGTTTCTTTTCCCCTTCTGCATTCTGGAGAATCATATCAAAGTCTCCAGGGTTGTCGGGAGCGTCTTTCATTTTTACCACTTCCACTTTTTTCTCCAAAAAATCAACGGAAATATAGGCGTCGCGTTGGAAGAAACGTGATTTTCGCATATTCTTCAACGAAATTCGGCTCGAGGTAAGGTTGGCCACACAACCGTTTTTGAATTGGATTCGGGCATTGGCGATATCGGGTGATTTACTTATTACGGAAACACCACTGGCGTTTATTTTTTCCACTTCCGAAGGCACTACGCTCAATATGGCATCAATGTCATGGATCATTAAATCCAATACCACGGGAACATCTGTTCCCCTAGGGTTGAATTCAGCCAATCGGTGTGTTTCGATGAACATGGGGTTTTCTATTTTGTCCTTAACGGCCAAAAATGCTGGATTAAAGCGTTCCACATGTCCAACTTGACCTTTTACACTGTGTTTTTTGGAAAGTTCCAATAACTTTTCTGCTTCTTCAAGTGTATTGGTAATAGGCTTTTCAATAAAAATGTGCTTGCCTTTTTCTATCGCTTTTTTGGCACAATCAAAATGAGACAAGGTTGGGGTTACGATGTCGACAACATCCACAGCGTCAATCAAATTGTTGATGTTTTCGAAATAGGAATAACCAAACTCTGTAGCTACTTTTTTAGCACTGATCTCGTCAGGATCATAAAAGCCTACGAGTTCATATTTGTTCGATTGGTTTAAGAGCCTTAGGTGTATTTTACCTAAATGCCCCGCTCCCAGGACACCAACTTTTAGCATATTACCTGTTTTTGTCAAAAATACGGATATGATGTCAGTTTGCATAAAAATTTGAGTGGAACTATGGCGTTGTTTTAGGGGAACTTTATAAATTCGTGCCACCAGACCATAGACCATGAAGGATACGCTCAAGCATAGGGGAATGCGCAAGAATTTGGCAGAAGTTGTTTCCGCCAAAGGGATTACGGACAAAAAGGTGTTGGAAGCCATAAAAACCATTCCAAGACACTTGTTTTTAGATAGTGGTTTTGAAGACCATGCGTATCAGGACAAAGCGTTTCCAATAGGTGCTGACCAAACTATTTCTCAGCCTTATACGGTCGCCTTTCAAACAGAACTTTTGCAGGTTAAACCCAATGCCAAAATATTGGAAATTGGTACAGGTAGCGGTTATCAAACAGCAGTTCTCCTACATTTGAAGGCTAAAGTGTATAGTATAGAGCGACAGTTGGAGCTATTTAAGACCACTCGATTGTTTTTCAATAAAATGAATTATCGACCGAAGAAGATGATTTTTGGTGACGGCTATAAAGGATTGCCCGAAGAGGCACCTTTTGATGGGATTATTGTAACAGCAGGTGCTCCCGAAGTACCAAGACCTTTATTGTCCCAGTTAAAGGTGGGAGGTAGGTTGGTGATTCCTGTCGGGGTTGATGAGCAGATAATGACTTTGTATGTTCGGAAGTCGGAAAAAGAATTTGAAAAAAAGGAATTCGGCTCATTCCGTTTTGTTCCTTTATTGGAAGACAAGAATTAGTTGTTGAAACTTTTTTTGATTCGGGATAAATTACGCTTATTGTCCCGATCCTTGATGGTTTCCCTTTTATCATAGAGTTTCTTCCCTTTTGCAAGACCAATATTCATTTTGGCCAAACCACGGTCGTTTATAAAAACTTTTAATGGGACAATGGTAAGCCCAGTAGTGGTCACTTCCTTCTGTAATTTCTTTAGTTCACGTTTGTTCAGCAATAGCTTGCGTACCGCTTTGGGCATATGGTTGTAATGTCCTCCGTGACTGTATTCGTCAATTTGCATATTGACCACGAATAGTTCACCTTTATCGTTGAACTCACAAAAGCTTTGGGAAATAGAAGCTTTGCCCAACCGAAGCGACTTTATTTCGGTACCCCCTAAAACAATACCTGCTGTATAGGTGTCCAAAATCTCGTAATCAAATCGAGCTCTTTTATTTTTTATGTTGATATTTTGTTGCATCGTGGACAAAAATATAAACTCTTTGCCAAGAAAATTGTAATGTTGCGGTAGATTTTACGAATAAGTACCAAAAGCAACTCATGAAAAGATTAGTAATTGCCTTTACACTGGTTATGGTTATAGGCTGCAAGGAGGAACCAAAGAAAACTATTACAGTCCAAGAAATTGTGGATAACTCTATTACAGACAGCGGCGGCAGTCTCTTTGAGACGCACAAGGTCACTTTTGATTTTAGAGATATGAAATATGTTTCTGAGAACGTAGATGGAGATCGTGTGTATACGCGAATATCCGATTTGGATTCTGCCAAGATAGTAGATGTGAAACGTGGCAATCATTTTACAAGACATATAAATGATTCCTTGGTAAAGGTTAAGGATTCCATGGCGGTGGTATATTCCAACTCCATCAACTCCGTACACTACTTTGTACGTTTGCCCTATGGATTAAACGATGCTGCCGTAAACAAGGAACTTTTGGGCACAGAGACCATAGCGGACAAGGAATATTACAAAGTAAAGGTGACTTTTGACCAACAAGGTGGTGGTGATGACTTTGAAGATACGTATATGTACTGGTTTGATATGAAGTCTTTTAAGCCAGAGTATCTTGCCTATAGCTTTCATATAGACGGCGGTGGACAACGCTTTAGAAAAGCGTATAACGAAAGCTACGTACAAGGCATACGTTTTGTGGATTATGAAAACTACAAGCCCAAAGAGGATGGCTCGGATATTTTGGAAATTGGCCAACTATATAATAAGGGAGGCCTTGAACTGCTATCCAAAATTGAGCTCAAAAATATAGTTGTTGAAAAAAACTAATCTATTTTTAAGCGAATATCCGTTGGGATTCCATCAATTATACGAACAATAAATAGACTACCGTTGTCGGTGTCATCCATTGAATCGTATTTTTCCATTCCAATTACTTTGTTTACCATCATAGGGGTAGTGTTGCTATGACCGACCATTAGAACGTTTTTACCTTCATTTACAAGTTTAAACTCAGCAATATCTATTGAAGAAGGGTCGTAATATGTAATGTCGATGTCTTTTTTCACTGACGTAGGAGCTGCGGTCATTGATGTGCGCTCGTAATTGGTAGAATAAATGATATCCAATGGAACGGCATCAAATACCTCGGCCCATCTAATGGCTCTGTCCAGACCATCCTGATTTAGCTCCGGATCAGGATTTTCTGAATCAGTTCTGTCTTTTTCAGCATGTCTAATAAAATAAAAGGTGGAAATTACAGGGTCTTCTGCAATTTTCGTATCTTTTTTGCAGCCAATACTTCCAATGAGTATAATCGTAAGCGCAATTAGAGGTTTTATGGTTCGCATAGTTCTTTTCAAAATTTTCCCTTGTATTTTTGTTTTTCAGTTTAAAAGTAACGTTTAATTTTTATTTTCTCGTATGTGCAAATTATGGGTTTGTTTATTTACCGTGATAATATGCACGGTTAGTTGGGGGCAAAAACCTGATTTGCCATCTGACCTTAGACAACATTCACTGACACAATTTAACGCAAGTTTGTTGAACCCGACTTATGCGTTGGACTGGAACAACCCCAATTCGCTTTCTGTTTGGACCCGTTGGCAGTGGCAATCCATTGATGGTGACCCAACATCGCTTTTTGTTAATTATACACATCAATTAAATACAGCTTCGGTAGCATCTTTGGGTTTTTTGCAGCATAATACAGGAATATTTTTATATACGGGTGCCAATCTAAATTTTGCACAAACTTTTGAATTGGATGAAGGCATTCGTTTAATGGCGGGATTGAATGCATTTGCTTTTCAACAAACTGTCGCCGACGAGCGATATGTTTCAGGAGATGAACCAGACCCAGTTACATTGGAAGATTTGGAAGGGTTTAAAGTGCAATTTACCCCTGGATTACGTTTAATGATCAATCAATTTAGTGTGGGACTTGCTTTGGAGAATGCCGTAGGTTTTAATGTTTCGGGTAACAACGGAGATAGTTTGAAGAGTTTTCAAAGTGTTACGGGAACGCTGAGCAATGATTTCCCTATACTATTGTCCGAAGGCTTGGGCGATAGCTATGTACGCCCTGTAATTTACGTTAAATCAGTTCCCAATGGTGACACCCAATTTGGGTTGAATGGTTTGTTCTCGACATCAAAATTTTGGGTGCAAGGAGGATACAATAGTTTTTATGGACCTTCTGGAGGATTGGGTGTTACTATTTCGAATGCATTTTCTGTTGGGGGACTTATGGAATTTGGCACGGATAGTTCTTTGAGTGATGAAGATGCTACTTTCGAAATTATTGCTTCTTATCATTTTGGAAAAACAAAAGTCAAGGAAAAGGAAATTTTGCCCGAAGAGCCAGAAAAGGGGTTGGTGAAAAATGAAATGGTAAATGAAAACCCTGACAACATTGAAGAGAAAATCGAGCAACAACGCATGGAGCGGGAGCAAAGGGAACTTGAGAAAAGGAAACAGTTGGAACAAGACTCTCTAGCGCAAATACAATTTGATAAAAGGCAATTAGAGCTGCAACGTAAACGCGACAGCATCGACAGGGTTCTCAACCAAAACGTGAAGTTACGCCCCAATGAGAAATATGAAGAGGTTGAAAGCGAAGATGGGTTACAACCTGGCTTTTATCTGATTGCCAATGTCTACGGCACAAAAAAATACTTCGAAAACTTTATGGGAACGCTGAAGGAGATGGGACTAGAGCCAAAATCTTTTTACAGAAGTTCGAATAAATATAATTATGTGTATTTGGAGCGTTACAACACCATGGATGAGGCCAGAAAGGCCCGGGACAGTAAGTTTTTTGGTAAATATGTTTATAAAACTTGGATCTTTAGGGTGAAAGGGGAGTGATATCTCATTTATTTTAAGATGTTATTTCGAACGTCCCGATGACATTGGACTAAGAAATATGTTTGCAAATTCTAAAAAATGAGATTCCTCGTCGCTACGCTCTGTCGGAATGACGGGTTTATCCCAAAAAGAATACTATGTTATTTTTTTAACTCTTGCTTTACCAAATATTCCAAATAGGTAGTGGTATTTACCAAATATTTTCTGTCTTGCGTCATGGTGCTCATGGCAATGGCTCCTTGAATCATAGTGAACAATTGTTTCGCAAATTGTAAGGGCGGAACGGGAAGATGGATTTCGTTTTGCTTAGCACCATTTTCTAGGACAAGGGCTATCTTGCCTTCAATTTCTTTAATGGTTTCTTTTACCGCTGCGGCCAAAAGCTTATTGTTGGCATATGCATCCACACCAACATTTAATATTGGACATCCGCCCAAGGGTAGGGAAAAAATATCGTACTGTTTGTAGAAGTTCAAAATTGAAAACAGCTTATCGAACACGTTTGCACCCATCTCCAGTTTATCGTCAATGGTTTTTAGCAATTGGTTTCGGTTGTATTCAAATGCGGAAAGTGCAAGAGCTTCTTTATTCTCAAAATTCCCATAAATGGCTCCTTTGGTAAGACCCGTGGCTTCCGTTAGGTCGCTCATACTTGTTCCAACATACCCATGCTTGTTAAAAATAGGGGCGACGGTCTCAATGATATAGGCTGTAGTCTTTTCCGCTTTCTTGGTCATTCTGGTAAAAGGTTGGTATTGAAGGAATCTAAGATATAAAAAATTAGATACTGTATGGTATTTTCCAAAATAAAAGCCCTTACTTTAACATAGTAAGGGCTTGTTTAGTAGGTGATTTGATATTAATTCACCAATTCATTCTGATTTCTGAAAACTAATTGTTCATCAAAGGAATCCAAGAGTATAATGCTATCGGAAGTTATTTTTCCTGAGAGCAACTCTTTGGATAAATTGTTCAACACCTCTTTTTGAATCAATCGTTTTACAGGTCTGGCACCATATTGCGGGTCATATCCTTTTGCGGCCAAATAGGTTATAGCCTCTTTGGTGGCATCCAAGGTTATGTTCTGCTTGGCCAGCATTTTCTTCAAGTTGTCCAATTGAAGCCCTACGATGTCTTTAATGTCCGATTTGCTCAATGGAGTGAACATGATGATATCATCTATTCGGTTCAAAAACTCAGGTCTAATGGTTTTACGAAGCAGTCCCAAAACTTCTACACGGGCCGCTTCGGAAGCGCTATCGACATCTACGGCATTTTCGAATTTCTCCTGGATAATGTGACTGCCCATATTACTTGTCATAATAATAATGGAGTTTTTAAAATCTGCCACACGACCTTTGTTGTCCGTTAGCCTACCCTCATCCAATACTTGTAAAAGTATATTAAAGGTATCAGGGTGTGCTTTTTCAATTTCATCCAACAAGATTACTGAATATGGTTTTCTTCGTACAGCTTCGGTCAATTGTCCGCCTTCGTCGTATCCTACATACCCAGGAGGTGCACCTACCAATCGGCTTACGGAATGGCGTTCTTGGTATTCGCTCATATCTATTCTGGTGATTGCATTTTCATCATCGAATAGATAAGCGGCCAAGGTTTTTGCCAATTCTGTTTTACCCACCCCGGTAGTACCTAAGAACAAGAATGAACCTATAGGCTTCTTCTCATCTTGCAGGCCAGCCCTACTTCTTCGGATGGCATCGGAAACTGCAATTATGGCTTCATCTTGGCCCACTACACGCTTATGGAGCACGTCTTCTAGTTTCAACAATTTTTCCCGTTCGCTCTGCATCATCTTATTCACGGGGATACCGGTCCATTTGGCCACTACTTCGGCAATATCCTCGTAGGTAACTTCTTCTTTGATTAAAGTGCCTGCGGTTTGTTGCTCTGCAAGTTCGTCCTGCAATTTTTCCAGTTTCTCCTGTGCGTCTTTGATTTTACCGTACCTAAGCTCCGCAACTTTTCCATAGTCACCGTTTCTTTCGGCTCGTTCGGCTTCAACTTTGTAATTTTCAATATCCTCTTTTGTTTTTTGGATGTTGTCCACTACGGTTTTTTCACTTTCCCATTTGGCAAAGATTTCGTTACGCTCTTCTTTGACGTTGGCTAATTCCAAATTCAAGGATTTCAACTTGGTTGTGTCGTTTTCACGTTTAATGGCTTCGACTTCAATTTCCAACTGCATTATCTTTCTGTCCAGCACATCCAATTCCTCTGGTTTGGAGTTGATTTCCATTCGAAGTTTAGATGCTGCCTCATCCATAAGGTCAATCGCCTTATCAGGCAAGAACCTGTTGGTAATGTATCGTTGTGATAGTTCCACGGCCCCAATAACTGCATCATCTTTAATACGAACCTTGTGGTGCGCCTCATACTTTTCTTTAATACCTCTGAGTATAGAAATAGCACTTTCGGTATCAGGTTCGTCTACGATCACTTTTTGGAACCTTCGTTCCAAAGCTTTGTCTTTTTCAAAATATTTTTGATACTCATCCAAGGTGGTCGCCCCGATTGCCCTTAATTCACCACGGGCCAATGCAGGTTTAAGAATATTTGCGGCATCCATGGCTCCTTGTCCGCCTCCGGCACCTACCAAGGTGTGTATTTCATCAATAAACAAAACAATGTTTCCATCTGAAGAGGTTACTTCTTTGATCACGGCTTTTAAACGCTCCTCAAACTCCCCTTTATATTTGGCACCTGCGATCAGTGCGCCCATATCCAAAGAGTAAATTACCTTGTCCTTTAGGTTTTCAGGTACGTCCCCTTGAATGATTCGATGTGCAAGACCTTCGGCAATGGCTGTTTTACCTACACCTGGTTCACCCACGAGCATAGGGTTGTTCTTGGTACGCCTAGATAGAATCTGTAATACCCTACGAATTTCCTCATCCCTGCCAATTACCGGATCTAATTTTCCGCTATCGGCCATTTTGTTAAGGTTGTTGGCGTATTTATCCAATGAGTTATAGGTTTCCTCAGCACTTTGCGAAGTCACTTTACCTCCTTTTCTAAGCTCATCAATGGCTGCTTTCAAATCTTTTTCGGTTGCACCTTGATCTTTTAATATTTGTGCAATTTTGCTCTTAGATTTGAAAATGGCGAGCAATAAATGCTCAATAGATACATATTCATCTTCAAATTTTTTGGCAATGATGCTGGCTTCGTTCACTGTTTTCCCAGCTTCTCTGGAAAGCATTATATCGCCACCGGTAACCTTTGAAAAACTCTGAAGCTCCTTGTCCAATATTTGATTAAGGAGTGAAGTGTTTACGTTCAATTTTTTTAAAATGAACGGAAGTACGTTTTCATCCACCTCCGCAATGGCTTTGAACAAGTGCTCGTTCTCGATTTGTTGATGGCCTAATTCTTGGGCTAATTGTTGCGCCCTTTGAATGGCCTCCTGTGATTTTATTGTAAAATTATTAAAGTTCATAGTTGTCGTTTTTCTCTAATATGGCAACAACCTTACCATTGCGGATGCACCGTCAAAATGTCTGATAAACTCAACAAATAAAGGACATTTAGTCAGGTGTAAGCTTTTTGTTCCCTTGCGACTTATCCCATAAATTTGCACTATGGGAATATTTGACAGCGTTTTCGGAAAAAAGGAGAAATCAGTAAAAGAGAAGAAAGAGTTGCCTTGGGTCCAATTGGAATCCCAAGCGCAATTGGAAGAGATAAAAGAGAACTCAAAAAATAAGACACAAATAATATTTAAACATTCCAGCACTTGTGGTATTAGCAGAATGGTGCTGAACATGTTCACGAAATCTTATGATACCCAATTGGATATAGTGCCCCATTTTTTGACAATCCAAAGCCATAGAGCGATATCCAATGCGATAGCCGAAGAATTTGGAGTTCGTCATGAATCCCCTCAATTATTGGTCATCAAAAATAAAGAAGTAGTTTTTCACACTTCACATGGAGCCATTTCGGACACAGATTTAAAAGAGTATCTCTAACCTCACTAAAGAGACTTATACAAGTCCGAGCGTAGTCAAAATGTAAATGCATCTCAACTGCGCTCGGTGTAAAACTTAGCTCTTCGCTATATTATTAATTGAATTGATATTTGGCTACGATGTTTTTGAGACGTGTTTTCAGGTCCTCACCAGCATCGTATACCATTTGTTCGTTTGATGGGAACGGAACTTCACGTGCATTCAAGTATAGCAACAAATCATCTTCCAAAGCTCTTTTATCCCCTTGGTAATTAGCGAATATGTGTTCAAATATAAATTCGCTGGATAGGGGATAGGAGTTGATTTCCTGTCCGCTCCTAAGGTCTGTGAAACTTACTTTGGCACCAATTTGGGCACTTTTGGTCTGTGTAAATTGGAACAGTTTACAAGTAACTGTTCGCATTTTATCAATTTTTATCTTTTGGCCTAAACTATCTTTTACCACATTTCCTTCAGTGTCCAATAAATATTCCCAACCATCTTTGATTTGCCTTTCCTTAATAACTTGGGTTTCATTGACACGCTCTGGAGACACATTTATCTCCATAAAATCCAAATTCATGGCATAATCATATTGCATGTTTTGCAGTGGATTGGTGTGGTACTGTAGCCAGAAGTTATCAATTCCAAAAGCATTGAAATCCAAAAGTTCTACCTCTAAACGCTCTGGAATGATTTGTTGGGTCTGATTCGCAATTTCCACTTTAACATATTCCAGACCTTTGTTGTAGGCTTCATCCATTTTGGCGACCGTCTCCTTGTACCCTGGATTGATTTCTTGAAGATATTTTAAATCCTCATAAGCATTTCTAAAATCTGTTTTGTATTTGGCAGAGGACAATAGGTTGTTCGCACTTTGATACAAGTGCTCCGAAAGGTCATCTTTGGTGTTCAAGATCTTGTCGTCGTAGTTGACAAAATTAAATTCAGCATTACGACCTTCATCATTGATGTGCAACGGCAATAGGGGTCTAATACGTTGCTGAATTTGTTTCAATTGCAAGTATTTATTATAGATGCTCTCCAAATTTGCCGGATTGCCATCATTTTGAAGAAAAACAATGTCCTGTTGTTCCCTGGCAGCATTTTTAGCAAATGCTTCTTCCAGTAATGTAATATATTGTTGGTGCCCCTTTTTGGTCTTGTTATCGGCCAAATTGGTGATGGCTTTGTTCATGGCCGTGGCATAGTTACCTGTATTAAGGGCTTCTTGTGTTTTTTTTACACCACTACAGGCGCTAAAAACTATAATTACGGATAAGAGTAGAATTTTTTTCATACTGGTCAACTTTATTGGTTGCGTTATGGAATTCAATAGCTATGCCAAAAATCCCCAACCTATAAACGAAAAAGGACGATCGGTAGTATATTTTGGGTAAAAGACATGAAAGACCGGTAGTTCAGGGAGGAATCAACTTTTTTTAAAAATTGTTGATTGATGTTTGATAAAATTAAAGTTCAATCGTTTTTTTTAGATAAAAATCCCCTGTCAATTCGTAATTTTACGGCCTAATAAAACCAAAGGCCAAATGCAACGAGACCAAAAGATTTTTGAACTGATAGCTGAAGAGAAGAACAGACAACTTGAAGGTATTGAATTGATAGCTTCTGAAAACTTTGTTAGTCCACAAGTAATGGAGGCCGCTGGCTCCGTGCTTACCAATAAGTATGCGGAAGGATACCCCGGAAAGCGTTATTATGGTGGATGTGAAGTAGTGGATCAGGTAGAGCAGTTGGCCATTGATCGTGCCAAAGAATTGTTTGGGGCCGTTTATGCTAATGTTCAGCCGCACTCGGGCTCGCAAGCAAACGCATCGGTTTACCATGCATGCTTAAACCCAGGGGATACAATATTAGGTTTTGATCTATCACACGGAGGACACTTGACGCACGGTTCACCGGTAAATTTCTCTGGAAAACTTTATAATCCGGTTTTTTATGGAGTAGATGAGGAGACTGGAATGTTGAATTATGACAAGATCCAAGAGATTGCAGATAAGGAAAAACCAAAACTTATCATTGCTGGAGCTTCTGCGTATTCCCGTGATATGGATTTTAAACGTTTTCGTGAAATAGCGGATAGCGTAGGAGCCATATTGCTCGCCGACATTTCGCACCCCGCTGGATTAATTGCTAAAGGGGTTTTGAGCGACCCAATTCCACATTGTCATATAGTTACTACCACTACTCACAAAACATTGCGTGGACCTCGTGGCGGGCTTATATTAATGGGTGAGAACTTTGAAAACCCATTTGGTATCAAATTAAAGAACGGTAACTTAAGGAAAATGTCCGGTCTTTTGGATTTGGCGGTTTTCCCAGGAAACCAAGGTGGTCCTTTGGAGCATATTATTGCAGCCAAAGCAATTGCTTTTGGCGAGGCATTATCGGATGAGTTCTTGCATTATATGGTACAGGTTAAGAAAAACGCTGCGGCCATGGCCAAAGCCTTCATGGATAAAGATTACAAAGTAATTTCCGGTGGTACCGACAATCATATGATGTTGATCGATCTACGAAACAAGGATATTTCAGGCAAAGAAGCCGAACAAGTTTTGGTAAAGGCAGATATCACGGCCAATAAGAACATGGTTCCTTTTGATGATAAGTCACCATTTATTACTTCGGGAATCCGTTTTGGTACTTCTGCGATAACAACAAGAGGGCTCAAGGAAGAGGATATGGAAACCATTGTTGGGTTTATAGATGAAATAGTCACCGATGCTGAAAATGAACAAAAAATTGGTCAGATAAAACAAAAGGTCAACGACCTAATGAAGTCTCGACCTTTGTTCAGCGCTTAGTATCTGCTTATGTAATTTTATTCAAAAAGGAAAATACTATCCTTGTAAAATTTCTTTTTATCGAGCGCATATATTAGGGCTTCATGCTTTTCCCCTTTATCAAAATAAAGACCCCAATAATCAAAGTATCCGCAAGGAGAGGTTATTTTGGATGCATCACGGGGAATAGAAGTATCCTTAAAAACAGGAACGAAAATTTCATAGGGCATTTCGGATAATCCCTTGGTGAAATAAACAAAGTGCTTTCCTATTGCCGTAAGAATGTTGCTTGCTTGATCAGGAATACTTTTATGGGATAATCTGGTCACAATTATGGATGTATCCTTAAAGTGAAATGAAAGCTCCAAAATATCCGTAGGATAAAAACTTTTTTCGTTAAGTGTTTCCAGTGCTTTTTCCAATGATGCAGAAATGTTTGAGTGGCTTTCTTCTGCAAAATTGTAATTGCCCCAATCTCCGTTGTTAAAATGACGTAGACATTCTGTAATTCCAAAATTGTGATGGAGTTCTATCACCAAATCTGTACAGTGCTTTTCAAAATTGTGTTTGCATTGCACCTTTGCGCTGGCAAAAAAGTATTTTTCTAGGACTAAAAGAAAGTCGTCAAGGCCATCTGTGGCCTCGTAGGTTTTTGGCCCGTTATATTTGTGATTATTATTTTTTTTATTTGATGATGGCATTCGGAGTTAATTGAATTTCTTAATTCTTTCCATATAAAATTAGGATGAATCTTTTTCACGGGATTAAAGATTATCCTTAAAAATTCTATGGGTTTACCCCTGTTTGTAAGATTTTTACGATTTTTCAGTTTTAAACCTACCACAAAACTCTCGACTGGAAGCGGCTTAGACTTTTATTGCCTAAATAAATCCTCTATTTTTTGCAGCCAAGATAAGGGCCATGTCATTCTCATTTTCCGTACCGAACAGTGTTTTTAAGTGCCGTTTTCTATTTTCAATGGAGGAGGGGGAGAGCCTTATGAATTTCTCTAGATCCTTGTTCTTGGTTCCCTTTGAAAGATGAAATAGTATCTGTTTGTCCTTTTCATCAATTTCAATATCATTGGCCATCTTTTTTCTAATAGCCGCCAGTGCCTTGGAAGAATAATAAGGAGGGTCGAGCATAATGGTTTTCACTGCTTCCTCCAATGTTTTGGGGTCAATATCGGTTTTTACCAAATAACCATCTGGGTCTACAGATTTTAGAATACTGTTTATCCTAAAATTATCACTAAAAGAAGACATAAAAACGATTTTGCTTTCAGGAACAATTTTACGGGCCAAAATCCCCAAGTCTTCTCCTGTGTATGGTTGTTCCTCATTTGGAGCAAATAATTGAACATCTAAAAATAGTATGTCGTATTTAAAAGTATTTACCGAATCTTCAATTAACTTTTTGCCTGTGTGGTAGGATGTCGCGGTGTCTACAATTATATTGTGGTCATCAAACTCAATGCCCTCGAGGATAAACTTATATCCGAGCATTGTCATCTCATGGTCATCTATTGCAAGTATCCTCAGTGTTTTCATGGTAGGTTTTATTGTTGATTTTGGGGAATTTATACGTTTATTGCACTTTTTTTATCTGAAACTTCAAATTCAACATACTTGGCCGGGATGGTTATCTTAATAGTGGTCCCTTTTCCAGGTTTACTGTCTATATCCAAAATTCCTTTGATCTTTTTTACTCTTGATATAATATTTCTAAGACCAATTCCTTTCTTTTTTTTGTTGGGGTCAAATCCAATACCATTATCCGTAATGGTAAGCTTTAGGTTATCCTCCAAAGATTGAAAGGAAATGGAAGCATTTTGACTTTTCGCATGTTTCACACAATTTTTCAAGGATTCTTGAACTATCCTGTACGCGTTGATTTTGATATCCCCCAGCAAACTGTCCCAAGGTATCTTTTTGTCATATTCGAAGGTGCACGATATTCCAGACGATTTCTGTATATCTTCGATCATATCTTCCAATGACACGATAAAATTATGAAATTTTTTGTACGAAGCATGGTTAAGCTCGTGTGAAATGGTGCGTATTTCCTCTTCTAGGTCTCTTAATTTTTCAATAAGAGCTGCTCTTTGCTCAATCGACGCCTGGTCTTCTCGCTCGTTCAAACCGCTTAATATTAATCGGATGCCCAGCATTTCACCCAAAATACCGTCATGTAACTCTTCGGAAATGCGCTTTTGTTCCAATTGCTTTCCTTCTTCGAATTTACCTCGTTGGGAGAGCATTAAATTGTAGATTTCCTGATTGCTCTCCTGTTGCTTTTGCCTAAATTTTAGCTGGTTGTTGTTCACATATAGCGATACTATGATCATAAAAGCCACCCCAAATATAATGAGGAGTAAGGCGGCACCTACCCATGCTTGTTTCTCTTTGGTTAGGATTTGGTTTTCTTCAATAATATCGTCCGTTTCCATACGGATGCGGGCAAACTTGTCCCTTTTGGTCCGTTCTTCTTCTTTTATTGTTTCATTAAGTTGGTAATATTCATCTGCATGCGTATAGGCATTGGCGACATCCAGTTGTGTGAGTAACTGTAAGGCATCCAGCGAACGGCCGTTATTGTATGTCCCTCGTGCTATGGCGTAGGATTCTTTTGCCCGAGCTATAGCTTGTAAGGTATCTCCTTTAGCGGCCAAGATTTCAGCCTTGTAATAATTAAGCCTGGCCCTATCATATGCTTTGCCCGAATTTTTGTTTACTAAGAGCGCTTCGTTTAAGAGTTCATCTGCTCTTTCCACATCTTTATCAGCTTTAAGTGTGGAATACGCCAAACCACCTAACGCTTTTTCATATAGTTCAGTTTTTTTATCTATTAAACCCTTGTTATTTAGAATTGCTGTATAGGCTTGTTTTGCTTTAACAAAGTCATTGCTGTTCAGGTGTACATTGGCAATGTTGTTTTGGACTTGCCAAACAAGTTCCGTTTTGTTTTTTGCATTTGATTTATCCAAATATTCTTTCGCCTCTTCGTAGGATTCAATTGCCTTCTCATTGTTTCCCATGCCGTTTGCTAAAATCCCCAGGATATTATAGGCATTGTACAGCCTGTAATTGTCTTCCAATTCATTAAATAATTCAATGGCGGCGGTTGCACTTGCTTCTCCCCCCAAATAGTCCTTATAGGAATCTTGTACCCTTGCCATACTGTACAGCATACGACCTCGCAACGATTGTGATGTTGAATCTGTAGGTAATTGTTCAAAACTGCTCAACGCTTTTCTGTAATGGTAAAAGGCGCTGTCCAAAACGCCATTGGCCATTAAAAATGAAGCCAAATCCCAATGGGAATATCCCAAAGCTTTATTTTCACCCAATTTTGAAGCCATCTTTACAACTTCAGTATTCGAACTTCTAAACCCTGTAGAGTCTTTAAGTTGCATAAAGGCATAGGATACGCGGGATAACTGTTTCAGTTTTATTGTGTCATTGGTCAGCTTCATAGATTTTGAAACCGCATCATTTAAGTATGCTTTACGATCGGCTTCGGTTAGCTCTTTGGCTGTTCGCGCAGTACGAATAAGTTCTTGGATGGAATCTATAGTGGGGTCGGAGACCGTTTGTTCTTTTGGGATGTTTTGTGTACAGCTCCAAAAAAATAAGAAGATGAGTATGTGGGTTACGTTTCTCAAGCTGATTTTTGGCCGTTTATACATCCAAGGTAACAAAAAAGCCCCAAAGCTATCTAAGTTTTGGGGCTGTATTGTGATATAATGTTCAATTAAAGGAATAGTTCATCGTTGTTAAATTGTTCTAGTGGCATAAATAGATGCGTGTTAAAACCAGTATTTGGACGAACTTTATTCCAATTATTATTTTTCAATGTGTCTACCTCATTCCATAAAGCAGGGTTGGTCTTTTGTTGGGTATAGTCTTTCTTGGTAAAAAGACACCCGTTGCAAAGATGAACTTTGAAAAAATACTAAAAGTTGGTAGAGATGGTAAAACTCAATTTTAATTATTGATCACCATCACGACGACCATCAGGTTCAGAAATATCACCGTCTGTGGCGTTCTGGTCCATTTGTAATTGCTCGAACATAGCTTCTGTTTCCTGAACATCATTTTCAGTTTCACATGAATAAAATCCTGTTGTCAATAATGCTAGTGCCAAAATGCTGAATACTTTTTTCATAATAATAGGTTTTAGGTATAAATATTAGGTTTATACCGGCTAAAGTATGTGGCATTTGGAGCAGCAAGGTTATTTAATGTAAGGGAATAGTAAGCGTCTAGAATCTGCTAGAATTTTACTGGAATCTGCTAGAATTTTGTTAACTGAGAGCTTTTGTGGCTGTTTTGGAGAGATTTTCCTTTAATCTATCTACTTTGTCCTTATAGGTTTTGGAAAAGGGAAGTTCCTCTTCCTTTCCATAATTTAAGCTGCATATAGATTTGCCATAATTGATACGGGAAATGTATGTACTGTTAATTATATAACTCTGGTGTACACGGATAAAATCTTTGGGAAGCTTATTTTCGAAAGACTTTAGGGTTTTAAACGCACTTATCACTGTTCCGTCCTTCATAAAAAAGTCCGTAGTGTTGTTGTCCGATTTTAGATAAAGAATATTATTGGTGTCCAGATATCTATAATCCTTATATGATTTTAAACAAATTGTGGACTGAGTATCTAGTTTTGGATATAGTTTTCTTAAACGTAGAATTGTTTTTCGTACGTCAAATTCATTATGGGGCATGATCCAATAATCAAAAAAACCGCTCTTAATTGCGTTGTAGGCATATTTTTTTGATTTGGCATACCCTATTATAATGGGAAGGGTCTGCATGTACTGGTTGAGTTCCGTAACCATTTGAAAATACTCCATGCCATCTTCCCCAAGATTGACAAGTACTAGGTCTGGGTTGTATTTTAAAATAGAATTAAGGCCTGCATTTGCATTGGTATCCTCACCAGCACAAACCAAATCGTCATGCTCCTCTAAATAAAGCTGTAACTGCAGCTTTGAGGTAGCATCCGAGTCGATAATGTTATAGGTATAATCCATATGCAAAATACTGAGTGCAAGTTACTAACGTGCAAAAAAAACCCATTGCTTTTTTCCCTTAAAAAAACTGGGGGTTTCTCCTTAAAACAGGTCATTTTCCTACAATTTTTAATAAAAAATCGTTAAAATGGAATCAACTGTAATGGACTTGGATAATTCTGTTCGCTTATTTGGTGTCAGATATTCAAATAAGAGATACCATTTTATGTAGGTAAAATCAAAGGAAATAAAAAGTCAATGTGATAGTGTGCTATGGGTTCGATTTAATAAAATCATTTGATTTAGGTTTTGGTTGCTTACGATAATACAAATTTGCCATCCCATCATCAAAATTTCGATTGATGGATTGTTGAAAATTCGATGAAATACAGGCGTTTAGCGTCAAAAATGAATCAAATGAGCATTTAAATCCGAGTTTTTCTACTCAAACATGGCCTTAACGCTTTCGGGAATTCTTTTGGGGCGGTAGGTTTTAGCGTCCAACAAGCACCATTCGGTACTACTTCTTACTATTAGCTCATCGGTGCTGTTGTTGGTAATGGTCACAACTCGAGTGGAGATGGGCCCTTTGCTGTTTTTGATATAGGTGCTTATTTTGATGGTGTCGCCCAACAGCGCAGATTTATGATAGGTTATATTGTGGTTTCTCACAACCCATATCATGCTGGTTTGAATGTCTTCGGTGACTGCAGCGTTCCAATGTTTTTTGGAAATATCCTGAATCCATTCCACATACCTTATATTGTTGACATGGTTGAGGTCATCTAGGTCGTCGGGTACAACATCAAAAACTTCCGAGTAGTTTTTCATCAGTTCTTTTTCAAGATTTTTACCTCAAAGAGTTTGTCCCAATTTTTACCTGTCACAAAAAAAGTTTTTCGTTCGGGGTGAAAGGCCACACCATTTAATACGGAATTGCCTTCGTCCCATTCAGGACCTTTTTTCACTTTATTCTTAAGTCCGCCAAAGTTGATGACTCCTTCGATAGCGCCAGATGTGGCATCAATGATCATCATACTCTCTTTTTGATATACATTGGCGTAAATTTTCCCATCTACATATTCTAGTTCATTGGCACGGTTAAAAATGGATTTATTGGTAACCGTTTCAATATATCCTTGTTCTTGCAAGGTTTCTGGGTCCAAGAACCAAATTTTTTCGGTCCCATCACTTTTAAATATTTTTTCACCATCATTGCACAGCCCCCAACCTTCACGGCTTTTATCGTAGAAGAAATCTTTTATCTTTTCTAGGTTGGAAATGTCATACACGTAGCCCAGGCCGCTTTGCCACGTGAGCTGGTAGAGTTTCTCATTCATTATCGTTATTCCCTCACCGAACACAGAATTGTTCATTGGAATATTGGTGAGTACCTCGCCAGTTTCATAGTCTACCTTTCTAAGGGTTGAAAACCCTTTTTTTCCGGTGCTCTCATAAAGAGTGTCCTTATAAAACTCTAGGCCTTGGGTATAAGCACCTGGATCGTGGGGATAACTGGCAATAATTTCATAGGTATATACCTTTGGCGCAGATGCAGCAAGGAGCCTAATATTTTTTTTAATTTCCACGGCATGTTCTTCAACATTGAACTTTGCCACTAATATTTTGTTGCCTAAAGTAGGCAGGTCCAAAGTGATTTTTCCATTTTCCACAGGTAATTCCTTATCATCAATATAATAGTGTAGATCGGAAATCTCAATGTCTTTTTTATTTTTTAATGCAATCCCTACTTGTTGGTTTTGTTGCAAGGCTTTGTTTTCCAATTGAATGGAAAAATGTTTGGATGGATCTGCACTTCCTCCGCAGCCCAAAAAAAAGAGCAGTGCCCCGGTAATTGAAAAAAGTTTGCCCATTGTCCTTAATACTTGTGTCATAAATTGTTGATCGTAAAACACCGAAATTAAGAATGAATTGGGATTGTCACAAATTTAAAAGGTCGTATATTTGCAGTCGGCAAGTCCTACACGACCAGCTCCTGCAGAATCCCCCAGGGCGGGAACGCAGCAAGGGTATGTGGTCGTAGCGGTGCGATGTAGGTAGCTTGCCTTTTTTTGTACCCAAAAATCAGACGATCATGGATAAAAAAGTTGTACTGATCACCGGCGGTTCTTCAGGTATTGGTAAATCCATCGGAACATATTTATCTACAAAGGGGTGTGCGGTCTACGGCACTACAAGAAACACCAAAAACTATCCGGACTTTAATGCATTTGAATTGGTTCAATTGGATGTGAAAGATGTGGAAAGTATCCAAAAGGCAGTTTCTTACGTGATTTCTAAAGAAAAAAGACTGGATGTTTTGATCAATAATGCAGGTGTCGGAATCACCGGACCTATTGAAGAAACACCCCACGAAGAGATACTGCATGTTTTTGATACCAATTTCCATGGCCCCGTACATATGATGAAGGCTGTGTTGCCCCAAATGCGTAAACAGGGTGGCGGAACCATTATTAATGTTACCTCCATTGCTGGTTATATGGGATTGCCGTACCGTGGTTTTTATTCCGCTACAAAAGGTGCCTTGGGACTTATTACCGAAGCACTACGGATGGAAACGAAGGATTTTGGTGTTAGCATTACCAATGTGGCTCCTGGAGATTTTGCGACCAATATTGCATCCGGAAGATATCATTCCCCAGTGATAAAAGGCTCGGCCTATGAAGAAAAATATTCTAAAACACTCAAAGCTATTGATGATGACGTAGATAGTGGGGGAGATCCTATCAAAGTTGCTGAGGCGGTTTATAACATCATCAATCAGAAAAAACCAAAAGTGCACAATCCGGTGGGTGAATTTTTACAGAAGTTTTCGCTTAGGTTAAAGAAAATATTGCCGGACAAAGTGTATGAAAAACTACTGCTCAACCATTATAAATTGTAATTTTACATATATAAAATACTAATAGTAAATACTTAAGGATGAAGTTTTTTATTGATACTGCCAATTTGGACCAAATTAAGGAAGCTCAAGAACTGGGTGTGCTGGATGGTGTAACCACGAATCCATCACTAATGGCCAAAGAAGGTATTACGGGAAAAGATAATATTTTAAAACATTACATAGATATCTGTAACATTGTTGACGGTGATGTTTCTGCCGAAGTGGTGGCTACCGAGTTTGACGCAATGGTAAAAGAGGGTGAAGAACTTGCTGAACTACATGAGCAGATTGTTGTAAAGGTCCCAATGATCAGAGATGGTGTAAAAGCATTGAAATATTTTTCTGATAATGGTATCCGTACCAACTGTACATTGGTGTTTTCAGCAGGTCAGGCGCTTCTAGCGGCCAAAGCGGGAGCAACGTATGTTTCCCCTTTCTTGGGTAGATTGGACGATATTTCCACAGATGGTCTCAACCTTATCGCAGAAATCCGTTTGATTTATGACAATTATGGATTTGAAACTGAAATATTAGCGGCCTCTATTCGACACACCATGCACGTAATTGATTGTGCAAAACTGGGTTCCGATGTTATGACAGGACCTCTATCATCTATTGAAGGTCTGTTAAAGCATCCATTAACGGATATCGGCCTAGAGAAATTCTTAGCAGATTATAGAAAAGGAAATTCCTAAACGAATATCAAAATATAATTACGAAAAGGCCCTGAATGAAAATTCGGGGTTTTTTATTTATAAGGAAGTATACAAATTGGCAAATCCGTCAACAACAATACTGTCTTTTGCAATAACACACTTATTAAGCCCATCTATGATCATGGCCATTTGTAGCTCTTTAAAATTTTCACCATAGAACTGGTTGTCCGCGTCAAGTTTGTGTTCATCCATAAGTTGTTTCCATTGGGTGAAATTGGTCCTTAAGTTGATGCCTACAAAATTATAGTGGGGGTATTTTATCTCCAAAGAGGATATATGTTCTTTCACATTTTGAAAATGTCTCTTTTGTTCAGCCGTCCAAAAATAGAAAACCGTGTTTTTATTATTCTTGGCCAAATCTTTTAAAGTAACCTCGTTGTCTTCAAAGTCCTTGAGTTTAATATTTGGAAGTGTAGTATTGGGCTGCAAGTTCACAATGCCAGTGTATAGCAAATCAATTTCTCTTTGGTGTTCACTATTGCTGGAAAGCGATTTAAAGCTATCAATAAAAGCGGAGGCTTCCTCACTTGGATTGTGCTCTCTTAACAAATAATCCATGGCTACATTTCTGAACAGGATATCCCTAAGCTCAGCTTGCTCTACCAAACTATCCACGAGAGCCAATTTATGTTTGTTGAAATGTAATCGGTCGCTTACCGGTTTTTTGTCAGTTGAACATTTATCTATACAGTTCATGAAAGATAAATTGCCAAAGTGCCATTTCATAAAATCAAAATAAGGTCTAAAATAGGTTAGGTCCTTATTGTTGAGGTCTATGTTTTTTCGGTAACCGTAAAAATCATCGCCAAGCTCATGAATGATTTCCTCTCCCGTTTTCTTCTTGTGATAAAAAGGATACTTTTCCTTGGTAATATAAGTGTTGTAATCGATGGAAGCCTCTGCCATGGCCAAAGCTCTGGTAGAAAGCTGATTGCCTATAGCCAATTCTTCCAGCTGTTTAGCTTTTAAGGTATGCAGGGAATCTATTTTTTTACTAAAAGTCTCAGGTTCCAACGTATAAAAACTGGTAATAAGTGCCTCCTCATTTTCATTTTCTAGAAAAATTTCTATCAAGAAATTGTTTATGTCACTTCCTCTACCGGAATAAACCAAGGATTCATCAAACTCAACCGTATTCAAACGCGCCAAAATGCTATCTCCTTTACTGAAATATATATATTGTAGTTCTGGGGCATGGTCAAAATGATAAAGGCCCTCATCAATATTCTCAAGTAGAAAGGAAAAACGATTTTTATCGTCCAATTTCACTGAATCCACGTAGGAATCATTGTGATATAACACTACATATTCACTGGTCGGATTCACAATTTCACCTCCAAAAAACACTGAAGAGTTGTTAACTGAGGAATCAGAACAAGATAAAAGGGTAGATGCAAAGGTGAGGCCGAGTAAAAATCTTACCATATATTGAATGCGATTCAATGAGTTTCAAAAATAAGCATCCCTTAAAGCTAAACTTGTTAAGGGGTAGTTAAATGTTGTTAAACCAAGTTTTTCCCTTATTTAATTATGCACTTTTTAATTAGAATTACGAGTCCTATTTAGCTATTTTTGCAAAAAAATAAAAATAGTTTCATGTTATCAGTATCGAATTTATCCGTACAGTTTGGCAAAAGAATTTTGTTCGATGAGGTTAACGTAACCTTTGCTCAAGGTAACTGTTATGGTATCATTGGAGCCAATGGCGCAGGAAAATCCACATTTTTAAAAATCCTTTCTGGACAGCTAGATCCTACCTCCGGCCATGTTCACTTAGAACCGGGTAAGCGTATGTCCATATTGGAACAGAACCATAACGCTTACGATGAATTCCCGGTATTGGAAACAGTAGTGATGGGTAATAAGCCCCTGTTTAAAATAAAAAAGGAAATCGACGCACTGTATGCGGATTATACTGATGAAAATGCCGAGAAAATAGGCGAACTTCAAGTAAAGTTCGAGGAGATGAACGGCTGGAACGCCGATAGTGATGCGGCAGCAATGTTATCCAATCTTGGAATTCCAGAAGACTTGCACTACACCAACATGGCGGACTTGGATTCTAAATTAAAAGTTAGGGTTCTTTTGGCCCAAGCATTGTTTGGCAACCCAGACGTGCTGATTATGGATGAGCCTACGAACGATTTGGATTACGATACCATTAATTGGTTGGAAAACTTCTTGGCCAATTATGACAATACGGTAATCGTGGTTTCTCACGATAGACACTTTTTAGATGCGGTTTGCACCACTATTGCAGATATTGATTTTGGGAAAATCAACTTGTTTTCCGGAAACTATACATTTTGGTATGAGAGTAGCCAGCTAGCCGCTCGACAAAGAGCCCAGCAGAACAAAAAGGCGGAAGAAAAAGCCAAGGAACTTAACGAATTTATCCAAAGATTTAGTGCGAATGTTGCAAAAAGTAAACAAGCTACATCTCGAAAAAAAATGCTGGATAAATTAAAGATTGAGGATATAAAACCATCGAGTAGGAGGTATCCCGCGATTATTTTTGACCGTGAACGCGAAGCTGGAGATCAAATTTTAAATGTGGAGAAATTATCGGCCACATCAGACGACGGAATTCTATTGTTTAAAGATGTGAACATTAATTTGGCAAAAGGCGATAAAGTTGCTATCCTGTCCAAAGATTCGCGTGCCACCACAGCTTTTTATGACATTGTTGCTGGTAAAGCAAAACCTGATAATGGTAAATTTCAATGGGGGGTTACCACAACGCAATCCTATTTGCCTGCGGATAATTCCAATTTTTTTCAGAACGACATGAACTTGGTGGATTGGTTGCGTCAATGGGCCAAGACCGAGGAGGAAAGAGAAGAGGTTTATATTAGAGGCTTCTTGGGAAAAATGCTATTTAGCGGCGAAGAAGCCCTGAAAAAAAGTACTGTATTATCTGGAGGAGAAAAAGTACGCTGTATGCTCAGCCGAATGATGATGTTGAGAGCCAACGTACTTATGCTGGATGAACCAACAAACCACCTTGACCTGGAAAGTATTACTGCCTTCAACAACTCATTGAAGAATTTTAAAGGCACGATACTATTGACTACGCATGACCATGAATTTGTGAATACTGTAGCAAATAGAATCATTGAACTTACGCCAAATGGATGTATTGACCGTTACTTGACTTTTGACGACTATATGTCTGACAAGTCCATTAAAGAGCAGCGCGAAAAAATGTATTCTGTTACTGCTTAGGCATTAAAGTATTTGCTTTTCCAAACGGCAGGGCTAAAGTTTTTACCTAGGGCAAAACCGTAGAAAATTACTATGGCCGCCAAAGATTTGAACATAAAAAAATAGATAATCCAAAACTCTGTTGTAGAACTTTTTTTGGAAAACAGTCCTTCCGGGACCAGCTGGGTGACCAAATAGCTGATAAGAAGTACAACCGCGACCAAGTTGGCAACGTTTTTAAAAGGCCATGCAAAAAGTTTTCGCAATGGATGCAGGTCATTCCCCCATTTATGTATCAAATAGTAATAATCGTTTCCGATAGGAGCAAATAGCAAAGGGTCGTCCTTGTCTTCCAATTTGAATAGTTTGGAAGGTGCCATTATTTTATAGCCTTTGATTTCGGTATTGTGGAGAACTTCGAGATGCTTTATTTTGGAAATTGCAGTTTGAGGAATTTCTCCTTTAAAAAAAGAACTGTCCAAAAAGCGTAACCTGTAGTCGATGCATATTTCTTTGATTTGATCAATATGGAAGATTTTTTCTGTTTCTAAGAAATCTAAATCAAAGGTATTGGAGATGGAACTCCTTTTAGATTTAAGTTGATCGTAAATTTCACTTTCATTATCATAATCCTGATTGAGTATCTGCTGGACCTCAGTTAAAATTTGCTCGCTGTCAACACTCTTATTTCTGATTTTTTGAAGTTTCCGCTCAATGTTAGTTCTTTTCAAAATCATGCCATTTATTTTGGTAATCTATTCAAATTTAAGGATTTACTTTTTCGGCGACCATCTTGGTCGTGCCAATCAAATGTTAAGTTTTTGTTAAATAGATTTTTACCACATATTGAATGTGGAATTGATGGCGAAAAAAATGTAACTTATCGAACTTATTGGTAGTTAATCGTATAATTGTAATAATAATATCAAGTCTCAACTGTTGACCATATCATAATGAAAGCCCCCTTATCTAAATTCCTACTAGGCCTAAGTTTGGTTTTTTCCACTTACGCTGCCGCTCAAAATACATCCAATACCCTGTCCTACGCAACTGACAAACTAGATAATCATAAAATCCTTTTGAATGCAGTAAATGCCACGGAACTAGGTGCCTTATTGGCAAAATCCGGACCCTTTACGATTTTTGCTCCTTCCGACGCAGCTTTTGCAGAGTTTTCAAACAATAAAATAATGGAACTGATTAATTCGGAGGACAAAAGTGCTTTAAAATCATTGTTGACCTATCATATTGTAGCAGGACAATTAACTGCCTCCCGAATATTGCGAGCAATGTCCAGGGGAAATGGAAAAGCAAGTTTCACAACCGTGCAGGGTAAAAAATTAATGGCGCATATGGATGGTTATGACATTGTTTTAACCGATTTGGTTGGTAATACTGCTAGGATTACCACAGCCGACCTCAATTTAGAAAATAAAGGTATAGTTCACGAAATAGACAGTGTGATTTTACCTGTTCGAATGTAACTAGCGAAGTTCTGCTCCCAATTGATTTTGATACTGGGTCAATAGTTTGCCCATTATCTTATCAATTTGTTTATCCGTTAGAGTTTTCTTTTCATCCATCAACGTAAAGCTTACCGCATAGGATTTTTTCCCATCTGGAAGGTTTTTACCTGTGTATACATCAAATAAGCTCACTTTTTTAAGGAGTTTCTTCTCTGTGTTCCATGCAATGTCGTACACTTTTTGGAAAGAAATGGTATCGTCCAGTAACAAAGCAAAATCCCTGGTCACTTCTGGGAATTTTGGAATTTCTTTGAAAACTATGTTTTTTGTGCTAACAGATTCCAATATGGCATCCCAATCCAAATCTGAATAAAAAACCTCCTGCTTAATGTCGAATTGCTTTAGAGGGGCTTTTCCAATCAATCCCAAAGAAGCTAATACCTTATTATCTTTTATATATGTAATACCCTCGGCATAATCTTCATTGGTCAAAGGTTTTATATCAACATCAACTAGACCTAAACGATCAAATACATTTTCTACGATACCTTTTAAGTAGAAAAATTCAGTTTTTTTCGAAGTTACCGCCCAACTATTTTGTGTACGGTCTCCTGAAATAAAAATGGAAAGATGTTGTTTTTCCTTATGTCCGCCATCCACTTTGTGGTAGGTTTTGCCAAATTCGAACAGCTTAAGGTCGTTTTTTTGTCTATTGTGGTTATAACTTACCGTTTGAAGGCCTGAATGTAACATTGATGTTCTTAGAACGGATAAATCTGAACTCAAAGGATTCAACATCTGCACCGCACTTTCATCGCCAGCGGTGATTTCTGAAGAAACCAAACTATTGGTCATTATTTCAAAAAAACCTTTTGCTGCCAAAGTATTTCCAATCACATCTTGAATTCTGTGATTTTCAAATCGAGATGACTTGGCGATTGATGCGTTTAATTTCTCCTTAAAATCAATATTGTTGTAACCATAAACTCTTAAAATCTCTTCGATTACATCAACTTCTCTGGTAACATCGACCCGATAGGTTGGGATAGTGAGCCCAATTCCTGATTCTGTGATATTGTTGATTCGAATTTCCAAGGAAGATAGAATGGATTTAATAGTATCCTGTGGTATTTCTTGGCCAATCAATGAGTTTATTTTATCAAAAGTCAAGAATACCTGACTTTCTTGTGGCTTTTTAGGGAATAGGTCAACAATTTCAGATGTGATGTAACCGCCTGCAATCTCTCTGAGTAAAAGCGCAGCCCTTTTAAGGGCATATTTAGTCAAATTAATGTCGATACCACGTTCAAATCTAAAGGAAGCATCTGTGTTTAACCCATGTCTTTTAGCCGTTTTTCTTATGGATACAGGGTCAAAATATGCACTTTCCAAAAATATGGATGTAGTATGTTCGGTCACTCCCGAAGTAAGACCACCAAAAACTCCTGCAATACACATAGGGCTATCGGCATCACAGATCATTAGGTCATCTTCGTGTAATATACGTTCAACCTCGTCCAAGGTTGTGAATTTTGTTCCTGCAGGTAAGGTTTTGACTTCAACCTTGCTTCCTTTTATTTTGGATGCATCAAAAGCATGCAATGGTTGTCCCAATTCATGTAACACATAATTTGTAACGTCCACAACATTGTTGATAGGGGCTAAGCCAATGGCCTTTAACCGGTTCTTTAACCAATCTGGGGACTCTTGTACTATCAGGTTGCTAATGGTGACCCCACAATACCGTGGCGCCAAATCACTCTCCATAACTTCAACATCAATCTTTAAAGACCTGTTGTCTATAGAAAAATTGCTAGTGGAAGGTGTAACAAGTTCTTTTTGAATTTCTTTTTGCTCCAGGCCAGCTTTCAAATCTCGAGCAACACCATAATGACTCATGGCATCAGCACGGTTTGGGGTGAGTCCTATTTCAAAAACCTCGTCACTTTCAATATCAAATACTTGGGAGCAAGGGGTGCCAGGTAGCAACTCCTCATTAAGCACCATAATTCCATCATGGCTATCGCCTATACCAATCTCATCTTCAGCACATATCATACCTTGGCTGACCTCTCCACGGATTTTCCCTTTTTTTATTACCCATGATTCACCTTCTTTGGTATAAAGGGTAGTGCCAACAGTAGCTACAGGGACTTTTTGTCCTTCGGCCACATTAGGTGCACCACAAACTATTTGCAAAGGAGTCTCTTGCCCAACATCTACGGTGGTTATTTTAAGTCTATCTGCATTAGGGTGTTTCTCGCAGGTTAGCACATGACCAACTACAATACCCGATAAACCACCTTTAACTGATTCAAATTGGGCAACACCTTCAACCTCCAGGCCTAAATCTGTTAAAAGTTCACCCGTTTTTTGAGTGTCCCAATCAAGTTGCAAAAATTGTTTTAACCAGTTATAAGAAATCTTCATACCCCATTTTTAGAGGGGACAAATATATAACAATAGAGGAACAGATTCAACGATAATAATGACCTTAAAACGTGTCGGTTGTTTTGTTTTAAAATCTATTTCCTACTTTTAAGGAAAAATCTTGCATTTAATGAATAGGCTGACGCTAATTTTGGGAGGGGTTATTTTGTTTTTGACCGCTTGCAACAATGAGAAAACACTAAAATTGACAGAAGGGGATTGGCTTGGTGAAATGGAAGTTTCAGAATCTCAACAATTACCTTTTGAGTTTACACTAACAACAACTGCAGATGGCGGCTACGTCATGAAAGTGTACAATGCTGAAGAAGTTGTTACTATCGATGAGTTCACCATTAATGGTGACTCCATCAATATAAGAATGCCGATTTTTGATGGACATATAACAGGTACCTTTACGCCTAAAAAGATAACAGGTGAGTTTATTGAAGAAAGTAAGGACCGTAAAGTTCCATTTGTGGCCACGTACGGTGCAAGGGATCGTTTTAAAGTAGTGAACGACGCAGCAGTTAACATTTCTGGGATTTGGGAAACTTATTTTAGCATAAATAAGGAAGATGAGTATCCCGCAAAAGGGATTTTTAGGCAGAATGGAAACAAGGTGAAAGGTACTTTTAGAACCAATACAGGCGATTATAGGTACTTAGATGGTGTAGTGACCGGGGATAGTTTAAAGCTTTCCGCATTTGACGGTTCCCATGTATTCTTATTCTTGGCCCAAGTCACGGATAGTACACTGAACGGTACATTTTACTCAGGCGAGCATACGGTTCAGGATTTTCTGGGCGCCAGGAATGAGGCCTTTGAGCTTCCGGATTCCAATGAGCTGACTTTTTTGAGGGAGGGCTATGATACATTTGACTTCTCTTTTCCAAACTCGGAAGGTGAGATGGTGAGTTTGCAAGATTCTATTTTCAAGGATAAACCTGTGCTTGTGCAAATAATGGGTACTTGGTGCACCAATTGTTTGGATGAAACACGATTCTATGTCGATTTCATCAATAAAAACCCGGATATTGACATACAGTTTGTAGGGCTTGCCTTTGAGTATGCTAAAACTGAGGAAAAGGCGTTTGAAGGGATTAAAAGACTTCAAGAACGGGAAGAGGTACCATATCCTATTTTGTTGGCCCAATATGGAACATCCAACAAGCAAAGGGCGAATGAAAAGTTACCAATGCTAAATCACATCCTATCTTATCCAACATCTATTTATTTAAATAAAAAGGGAGGGGTGCATAAAATCCATACAGGTTTTAATGGACCTGCAACAGGAGAGAAATTTGATGAGTTCAAGTTAGAGTTCAATAAAACGATTGAAGCGTTGACTTCGGAGAGTGCAGAAAATTAGAATTGGTATTAAATAATTGTTGATTTGCCTAAATCAATATTCTCATCGTTCATGAGAAAATTATCGTCGATATCTACAATATTATGGGCTATAAAATCACCGACCTGATTGGTTCCGTATTGGCTGTTCTCTTTTAAATCTGGAGTTACTATACCCTTTTTTAAAGATTTATCTACCGCTTTTTTTACGGCCATCGCCTCTTCGGTCAACCCAAAATGATCCAATAGCATTGCTGCTGATAGAATTGCGGCAATCGGGTTGGCAATGTCTTTACCTTTATCATTCGGGTACGAACCATGAACGGGTTCGAACATTGCATTTTCCTCACCAATGGAGGCAGATGCTAACAATCCAGTAGAACCACTTATAACGCTTCCTTCATCAGATAATATAGCACCGAACAAATTTTCTGTCAAAATAACATCAAACTGTCTGGGGTTAAGAATAATTTCCATGGCAGCATTGTCCACAAATAAAAAATCCAGGGCCACTTCAGGGTAACTCTCTCCAATTTTGGTAACAACTTTACGCCAGAGCCTAGAGGACTCGAGGACATTCGCTTTGTCCACCAAAGTCAGCTTTCTTTTCCGGTTTTTTGCAGCTTTAAATGCCAAATGTGTGATACGGCTTATTTCACTTTCGGAATATTCACATATATCTGATGCAACCGTCCCTTCTTCGTTTAGTTTTTTCTCCCCAAAATAAATGCCTCCTGTGAGTTCGCGGTAAATAACAAAATCCGCCCCCTTAATCGCACTTTTCTTTAAAGGCGATTTATCCAATAAAGTTGAATGTGATAAAATAGGTCTAATGTTTGCAAAAAGACCTAATTCTTTACGTAGTTGGAGTAGTCCTTGTTCCGGTCTTACCTTGGCATCGGGGTTATTATCATATTTTGGGTCACCTATGGTTCCGAAAAGAATAGCATCGGACTCTTTACAAAGTTTAAGTGTGGAATCGGGTAGGGAGACTCCTTTGTTGTCAATGGCAATGGTACCAATGGATGCTTCTTTAAAAATAAAGTGTTGATTAAACGTTTCTTCTACTGCTTCCAAACATTTCACTGCTTGCGCCAACACTTCGGGACCAACCCCATCTCCTGGTAACAATGCTATTTTTAATGTCATAGGGTAACCGTTGTTTATGCCAAGTTTTTCATGCCAATACTGCTGGTTTCAACAATTTGGTGGATATCTTCATCTAAAATTTCTTTTTTAACATCGGCAAATTTCAGGAAGTTTTGATATACCGTATCCAATTGCAATTTTGTAAGCTCGTAACCTACATTTTTTGCTCGGTAAGCCAAAGCTGCGCGTCCACTTCTAGCTGTCAAGACAATAGATGATTCACTGACCCCAACATCTTGTGGATCAATAATTTCATACGTTTCCCTCTGTTTGATTACTCCATCTTGGTGGATACCAGAGCTATGGGCAAAAGCGTTAGACCCTACAATGGCTTTATTGGGTTGCACGGGCATTCCCATTTTCTGTGAAACCATTTGGCTGGTATCCCAAAGCAATTTACTGTTGATGTTAGTATCCAAGTTTAAGTGAGGATGCTGTCTCATCACCATCACTACCTCTTCCAAGGAAGTGTTTCCAGCTCTTTCTCCAATTCCATTAATGGTGCATTCAATTTGTCTGGCTCCGTTAATGACGCCGGCAATAGAATTGGCAGTGGCCAAACCTAAATCGTTATGGCAATGGCAAGAAAGAATCGCTTTATCAATACCCGTTACATTTTCTTTTAAATACTTCATTTTTGCGCCATATTCTTCAGGCAAGCAATAACCTGTAGTATCTGGAATGTTGAGTACAGTTGCCCCTGCTTTTATAACCGCCTCACAGATGCGAGCCAAAAATTCGTTATCAGTACGGCCTGCATCCTCTGCATAGAACTCAACATCTTCCACAAAGGTTTTTGCATAAGCTACGGCATCTATGGCTCGCTCTATAATTTTATCTTGTGTGGAGTTGAATTTGTACTTGATGTGTGATTCGGAAGTTCCAATTCCAGTATGTATTCTTGGTCTCTTGGCGTCCTTAATGGCTTCCGAAGCAACTTCGATATCTTTTTTAACCGCACGGGTCAACCCACAAACCGTCGCATTCTTGACCAATTTGGCAATTTCGTTCACGGACCTAAAATCCCCGGGACTGGATATGGGGAATCCTGCTTCAATTACATCAACCCCTAGTTCATCCAAGCGTTCGGCAATGATTAATTTTTGCTCGGTATCCAATTTACAGCCGGGTACCTGTTCTCCATCCCTAAGTGTTGTATCAAAAATTTCTACCTTATCTTTACCCATTATATCAAGCGGTTTTTTTCTATTACTTACGAAAGTAGGGAAGGGGTGCTGAAGATCAAAAGAGACTATGAGCATGTTACAACGTTAAACTGCTTTTTGTGCAATGTAAACAACTGTAGTACAGTTGTTTAAATAATATTTTTTACGATGACAAATGCCCATAAGGACGCATTGTTTGTACTAGTAAAATCGCTTTCTAAGTCCGAAAAACGTCAATTTAAACTTTATGTTGGCCGATTGGGGGTTAATGCGGACGCTAAATTTTTGGCGCTGTTTAACCTCTTGGATAAAATGCGAAAATATGATGAACGGCAGATTTTGGATAGTGGTATTGTTAAAAAGTCGCAGCTTTCCAATTTAAAGGCGCATTTATATAAGCAAATTTTGGTCAGCTTACGGTTGAACCCAGTGAACCAGAATGTTCGAATACAGATACGGGAACAACTTGATTTTGCTACAATCCTTTATCAAAAAGGATTATATAAGCAAAGCTTGAAAATTCTGGAAAAAGCAAAAAGCTTCGCCATTGAGAACGAGGAGAAGAACATTGCTTATGAAATTGTGGAGTTGGAAAAGGTGATTGAAACCCAATATATCACTCGAAGTATACCTGATAGAGCGGATGAACTTGCGATTGAGGCGAAGGAACTTTCTGCTCAAAATGTGATGACCAGTAAGTTATCCAACCTTTCACTTCAACTTTATGGAATGATGTTGAAAGTTGGTTATGTGAGAAGTGATGAGGATCTGCAAAAAGTTAAGAGCTATTTTGATGAGCATACACCTAAATATGAAATTGATAAACTTGGTTTTCGTGAAAAGTTATGGCTCTACAAAGCACATTTATGGTATAGTCTTTTAATTCAGGACTTTTTGTCAGCCTACAAATATGCAAGTAAATGGGTGGATTTGTTTTATGAAAATGAGCACATGGTTCCGTTGAACCCAGTATTTTTCTTAAAAGGGAACCACTACCTTTTAGAATCTCTTTTCTTTGTTAAATATGCCTCGCAGTTTAGACAAACTTTGGAGCGTTTGGAGGAACAAGTAAAAGATGCGAAATTTCCGCAAAACGATAATATCAGTTCACTTGCCTTTTTATATATAAACTCCAATAAATTAAACTTGCATTTTTTGGAGGGCACTTTTGATAAAGGAATCTATTTGGTGAACATTATCGAGTACGGTATAAAAAAACATAAACAACAGATAGACGAGCATCATATAATGTTGCTTTATTACAAAATTGCTTGTCTTTATTTTGGAAATGGGGACAACAAAAACTGTATTGCCTATTTGAAAAAAATCATTTCAAATAAAAAATTGAAAATGCGAGAGGACCTTATGTGCTTTGCGCGTGTGTTGAGCTTGGTAGCGCATTACGAAGCAGGGATGGACTATCATTTAGAAGTTCAACTTAAAAGCACCTATAAGTTCTTGTTGAAAATGAACGATTTGCATGAGGTTCAAAAGGAAATGATCAAGTTTTTGAGAAACCTTGGTGATATCTACCCTACCGATTTAAAAGGCGAATTCCAAAAGCTGTATAATGAGTTAAAGAAATATGAGAACCACCCATATGAAAAGCGGGCATTTTTATATTTGGATATCCTTTCTTGGCTGGAAAGCCATTTGCAGAACAAACCTGTCTCAGAAATAATAAGGGAGAAGGCCTTAAAGCTTACTCGCTGATACAGGCATTCCAAACAGCGTCCTTTGGCGGTGCAGCCACGAATGTAATAGGTTCTTTTTTTACGGGATGAAGAATTGCCAAGCTCCTGGCGTGCAAGTGAATGCCACCATCTTTATTGCTGCGGTCGGCCCCATATTTTAAATCCCCTTTTATAATACAACCCATAGCTGCCAACTGAGCTCTGATTTGATGATGTCTGCCCGTTTTTAAATCAATTTCCAAGAGAAAATAGTTGTCCAGCTTTTTTATCACTTTGTAATCCAACACAGCTTCTTTGCTATTGGGCACTTCTTTGGAGTGAGCGTAGGATTTGTTTTGCTTAGGGTTTCGAACCAGCCAATGGGTTAAAGAACCACTTTCTTGTTCAGGTAAATTTTTAACAACCGCCCAATATATCTTTTTCGTTTCCCCTTGGGCAAACATTTTATTTAGACGGGGGAGCGCCTTGGATGTTTTGGCAAACACCACTATTCCGGAAGTTGGACGGTCCAAACGATGTACAACACCCAAATACACATTACCAGGTTTGTTATACTTTTCTTTTAAATACTCTTTGACAACTTCGCTCAATGGGTCGTCGCCGGTTTTATCACCTTGAACAATATCACCCACGCGTTTATTGACCACAATTAAGTGGTTGTCTTCAAAAATGACTTGAAGGTTGTTAGGTGAGGAATGTCTGTTATTGTTAATTGACAATTGTTGATTGGAATTTAATACGATTCTTCTTCATTGGGGAAATCCCGACTTTTTACATCGTCCACATATTGGGATACTGCTTTGCTCATTTCATCATAAAGGTTTGAGTACCTTCTCAAAAACCTAGGATTAAATTCATGAGTCATTCCCAACATATCGTGCACTACCAAGACTTGACCATCAACACCACCTCCTGCGCCAATACCGATTACGGGTATGGAGACACTCTCCGCTACCTCTTTGGCCAGTTTCGCCGGTATTTTTTCCAAAACAATGGCAAAACATCCCAATTCTTCCAATAATTTGGCATCTGATTTCAGCTTTTCTGCCTCTTCTTCTTCTTTGGCACGTACAGTATAAGTTCCGAATTTGTAAATGGATTGGGGGGTCAACCCCAAGTGCCCCATTACAGGTATCCCTGCCTCCAAAATTCGACTGATGGAAATTTTGATTTCTTCCCCACCTTCTACTTTTACGGCATGGGCTCCGCTTTCTTTCATAATGCGGATTGCTGAGCGCAAAGCTTCTTTGGAATCACCTTGGTAGCTTCCAAAAGGAATATCCACCACGACCAACGCTCTTTTTGCCGCACGCACCACAGAAGTGGCATGATAGATCATTTGGTCAAGGGTAATGGGTAAAGTAGTTTCATGGCCCGCCATTACATTGCTGGCAGAATCTCCTACCAAAATGGCATCTACATTGGCACCATCCACAATTTTGGCCATGGAGTAATCGTAGGAGGTAAGCATGCTGATTTTCTCACCGTGCTTTTTCATATCCACCAACGATTTTACGGTTACCCTTTTATATTCTTTTTTTGCTGTAGACATTGTAATTTTATTTGATGGCTAAAAGTAAGCAGATTTGTTTAATTTAGGCTTCAATCGAAAAACTAATACCATGAAAAAACTGTTAAGTTGTACCGTTTTATTTGCTGTTGGGGTATTGACGTATGCTCAAGGTCCGAACTCATCAAATATAGAAGCCGAAAATCAAATAAAACAAGTCATAGAAACTTTTTTTGATGGTTTTCACAAACAAGACTCAACAATTATTAAGGCTACTGTTACCGATGAGATTGTTTTGCAAACAACGAGTATAGGGGAAGAGGGGAAAACACTTTTCAGAACCGAAGAATTTTCAAAATTTTTAAAGTCCATTGTGGGTATACCGAAAAGTACCTCGTTCGAGGAAAAACTCACGTCATTTTCCATTCAAGTGGATAGGACCATGGCAAATGCTTGGGTTGGATATGAGTTTTGGATGAATGGTGAGTTCAGTCATTGTGGAATCAATTCGTTCCAACTTATCAATTTTGATGGCGAATGGAAGATTATCTATCTTATTGATACTAGGGGCAAAGATGGGTGTTTGAATTAGCAATCGCTTAAAAATACACCCACTGCAAGGCCTCCTTCGGAGGTTTCTTTGTACTTTGAGCTCATGTCTTTCGCTGTTTCCCACATGGTGTTCACTACTTTGTCCAAAGGTACTTTTGCATCGTTTGGATCGGTATCCAGTGCCAATTCGGCTGCATTTATAGCTTTTATGGCCCCCATGGCATTGCGTTCAATACAAGGAACTTGCACCAATCCACCGATGGGATCGCAGGTGAGTCCTAAATGATGTTCCATTGCGATTTCAGCAGCGATTAGTACTTGTTCGGGCGAACCTCCCATGAGCTCTGTTAGACCCGCGGCGGCCATAGCAGAGGATACCCCGATTTCTGCTTGACACCCTCCCATGGCGGCAGAAATGGTAGCGCCCTTTTTAAAGATACTGCCCACTTCGCTCGCTACCAATAAAAATTGTTTTACATCATCGAAATTGGCATCGTGGTTTTCAATGACCATATAATACATTAAAACGGATGGGATAACCCCAGCACTCCCATTGGTTGGAGCGGTGACAACTCGTCCAAGAGAAGCGTTCACTTCGTTGACACTTAAAGCAAAGCAACTGACCCATTTAATGATTTGACGGAATCTAACTTCGGTATCTCGAATACTTTCCAGCCATTCTTGGGGATTGGAATAAGGGGTGTTCCCTTTTAGTTTCAGATGCATCTCGAAAGCACGCCTTTTAACATTTAAGCCACCGGGAAGTTTCCCTTCGGTATGGCAGCCGGTAAACATACATTCCAGCATGGCATTCCAAATACGTGCAATTCCTTCGTCAATTTCTGACTCGGTTCTTAGAGAGAGCTCGTTCTCCATCACAATTCTGGAAATGGATTTATTTTGGGCGTTACAATGTTGGAGCAACTCATCACCTGTTTTTACAGGGTGTGGAAATGTATTAAATGTTGCTTTATTCTCTTTAGCGTGTGTGAGCTCCTCTTTTACCACAAAACCACCACCAATTGAATAATAGGTTTCAGTAATCGTTTTGCCATTGGTTAATTCTGCTTCAAATCGCATACCATTGGCATGGAAGGGCAAAAATTCTTTTTTGAAGATTATATCATCCTTAAAGTTGAAAGGAATCACTTTTTTTCCACCAAAATCCAATTTGTTTTTAGCCTTTATATCATCAATACTTTCTGGAATACTGTCAATCGCTACGGTTACAGGGTCTTTGCCCAATAATCCCATCACCACGGCGATGTCCGTAGCATGCCCTTTGCCTGTAAGACAAAGTGATCCGTAGAGGTATATTTTTATGCGATTTACTGATTCAAAAATCTTTTGCTCTTCAAGTTCAGCAATCCAACGTTCGGCAGCACGCCACGGCCCAAGGGTGTGGGAGCTCGAAGGTCCTACACCGATTTTAAGCATATCAAAAATACTGATACATTCCACGCTTTTAGTTTAAAGTAAAGGTAGGAGGATTTAAATAAATCAAAAAATTTTGTTGCAAGCAGGATGGAAAATTAGCTTCACCCCATATTCAATCTAAACGCTTTTTCTTGTGCGTGTATTGCCAGTTCCATGGCCAAGAAACAATGGTCTTGGATCATGGCGGTCTCGGTACGGTTCACAACATCGCTAACCAATCGTTCACCATAGGGTTTATGCACATTGCTACAGTCAAAATATTTGGTTTCTTTTTGGTCCACTAAAAACAAATGGTTGCCTTGAGGTCTTCCAGAAATATCTATATACTTGCGCATTTCAATATAACCTTCAGTTCCCAGGATAAAGGTTCGGCCATCGCCCCAAGATTCTAAACCGTTGGGAGTAAACCAATCGATTCTAATATAACCCGTAGCATGTCCGCTTCGTACCATCATATCTCCAAAATCTTGATAATTGGGGAAATCTGGCGTGTCAAAATTCCCAATTTGTGAGGTGCTTACCTCGGCATTAGTAGAATTGGTATAGAACAAAAATTGATCGCATTGGTGAGATCCAATATCGCAGAGTATTCCTCCTGACTTTTCTGGATTAAAGAACCACTCGGGCCTGTTTTCTGGTTGCATACGGTGCGGGCCAAGACCAATCGTCTGTATTACCTTGCCAATAGCTCCTTCCAGCACCAGTTTTTCTGCCATTACAGATGCAGAATTATCCAAACGTTCGCTATAGGCAATAGAATAAATGCGACCAGTTTCTTTTTGAACTTTTTTTACTTCGTTAAATTGATCAAAGGTGAGCATACCGGGTTTATCCGACATATAGTCCTTTCCCGATTTCATTACCTTAATACCAATTGGAGCGCGTTCTACGGGAATTGCAGCACTGGCCACCAATTGTATGGAATTGTCCTCGATAATTTCCAGCTCACTTTTTGCAATTTTAGCATTTGGATACTTTCTGATGAAGTTTTTTAAAAGTTCAGGCTCTTTTGCATAAACGGCAACAAGGGTGCCACCGCCAGCTATCAGGGAGTCTACCATTCCGTATATATGGCCGTGGTTGATTCCAATGACCGAAAAACGTATTTTTTTCTTGACCTTAGGTCGATCAGTAGCCTGGACCTTAATTTCCCTGATTTTTTCTGGGTTAAAGCCATGCATGCTTTGGGGAATCATAGCGGTGGCCGCCAACCCTGCTACTGAAGTAGCTCCTTTTCGTAAAAACTTTCTTCTATTGAACTCCATAGTTATGTTGAATTGTCATATGCTGCAAAATAGATAAATAAACATGGTAAACCTCGTTTACGGTAGCAAATAAATGAAGAGTGTTGTGTGGGAGCGAGGATAGTAGCGGGAACAATCAAAATGACATCATGTCATGTTGCTGTGGCTTGGCATATTGTTTGTCATTCAATAAACGATTAAAAAATATAGATACTATTAATTAATAACATATAGAATGAGCAAGATTATAGGTATAGACTTAGGTACGACCAACTCCTGCGTCTCTGTAATGGAGGGTAACGAACCCGTGGTAATTCCAAATGCCGAGGGGAAACGAACCACTCCATCAATGATCGCATTTGTTGAAGGTGGGGAGATAAAGGTTGGTGACCCTGCAAAAAGACAAGCCGTGACCAACCCTCACAAAACGATTTATTCCATTAAGCGTTTTATGGGCAATAAATACTCTGAATCCAGCAAGGAAGCCAAAAGGGTTCCTTATAAGGTGGTAAAAGGAGACAATGATACTCCTAGAGTGGACATTGACGGACGCATGTATACGCCTCAAGAGTTATCAGCTATGATTCTTCAAAAAATGAAGAAAACTGCTGAGGATTACTTGGGACAAGATGTAACCAGAGCGGTAATTACCGTTCCGGCATATTTTAACGATTCACAAAGACAGGCCACCAAAGAAGCTGGTGAAATTGCTGGTTTAACGGTGGAGCGAATTATAAACGAGCCAACTGCCGCTTCATTGGCATATGGACTTGATAAAAAAGACACCGAACAAAAAATAGTGGTGTTTGACTTTGGTGGAGGTACGCACGATGTTTCTATTCTTGAATTGGGAGATGGTGTGTTCGAAGTGTTGGCCACTGATGGAGATACCCATTTGGGAGGTGACGATGTTGACCAAAAAATTATTGATTGGTTGGCCGAAGAGTTCAAAAAAGATGAAGATATGGATCTTCGTGAAGACGCAATGGCACTTCAGCGTTTGAGAGAAGCAGCTGAAAAGGCTAAAATTGAGTTGTCTTCTTCGGCACAAACAGAAATTAATCTGCCTTATGTTACGGCAACGGCTTCAGGGCCTAAACACTTGGTGAGAACATTGTCCAGATCTAAATTTGAGCAGTTGATAGCTGATTTGGTCAAAAGAACAATCGCTCCATGTGAAGCTGCATTAAAATCTGCGGGACTTTCTAAGAGTGATATCGATGAAATTATTTTGGTGGGTGGTTCTACCCGTATTCCTGCGGTACAAGAAGCTGTTGAAAGTTTCTTTGATAAAAAACCATCTAAAGGGGTGAACCCAGATGAGGTTGTGGCCGTTGGTGCCGCTATTCAAGGTGGTGTATTGACAGGAGATGTAAAAGACGTACTCTTATTGGATGTTACCCCACTTTCTTTGGGTATTGAGACCATGGGGGGAGTGTTGACCAAATTGATTGAGGCGAACACAACCATCCCAACGAAGAAATCGCAGGTTTTCTCCACTGCAGCGGATAATCAACCATCAGTTGAGATTCATGTACAGCAAGGGGAAAGGCCTATGGCAGCAGATAACAAAACCATTGGTAGGTTCCACTTGGACGGTATTCCACCAGCACCAAGAGGTACACCTCAAATTGAAGTGACCTTCGATATTGATGCGAACGGTATCATAAAAGTTTCTGCAACAGACAAAGCCACTGGCAAGTCACAGGATATCCGAATCGAGGCTTCTTCTGGATTGACAGAGGAGGAAATCCAAAAGATGAAAGCAGAAGCCGAGGCCAATGCTGAATCTGATAAGAAAGCTAAAGAAACAGCCGATAAATTAAATGAGGCTGATGCGATGATCTTTCAAACAGAGAAGCAATTGAGCGAGTTTGGCGATAAATTGTCCGATGACAAGAAAAAGCCGATCGAGGATGCTTTGGAAGAGTTGAAGAAAGCTTTTGAAGGTAAAGACCTGGCTGTTATTGAGCCTGCTTTGGAAAAAATCAACGAAGCTTGGAAAGTAGCTTCCGAAGAAATGTACAAAGCACAAGCTGAAGCGCAAGGCGGTGGAGCAGATGCATCATCAGGTGCAGGCGAAGCAGCTGGAGGAGATACTTCTGAAGGAGATAATGTAGAAGACGTTGACTTTGAAGAAGTGAAATAATTTTAATTAAGTTATATAAATAGAAAAACCCTGACGAAATCGTCAGGGTTTTTTGTTTCAAAAAATTTCAGGTTTAAGCGGCACTCAACTGCTGCATTTCCATTTCTTTGATTTTTCGCAAAGCTTCGGATTTTGAGTTCACGTTGAGTTTTACATAAATGTTCTGGATATGGAAATTAACCGCGCTAGGCGTAACAAAAAGCTTGTCCGCAATCATTTTATAGGTAAATCCTTGAGTGAGCAATTCTATAATTTCATTTTCTTTTTTGGAAAAAGCATCATAGGATTTTGACTGGAACGAATCAATGATTTTTTTAGCCACATCTAGTTCCAAAGCTATACCATGTTGTTTTAGCGTGTTAAGAGCGTTGTACAGCCTATCCTTTGTAATGGGTTTTATAAGGTATCCGCTAGCCCCATTTTTAAAGGCGTCTTTAATAAGGTTAAAATCGTTTGTTTTACTCATCATTAACACCTTGAGGTCTTTGTTCTTTCGGAAAAAATAATTAAGACCATCAATGCCGGAAATGCCATTGAGCATGGCTTCACAAATAATAATGTCTGGATGTGAGCGTCCAAAGTTGGACAACAACTCGTGAATTGAGCTGTAAGTTCCAAGAAGTTGATACTGATCATTTTCTTGAAAATACTGATTGTAAATGCCGCCGATAGCACCATCATTGTCAATGATGGCAATTTTTAATAAATCTGTTTTCATGATAAGAAAGATTTGGGGGATTAATACTGTTACATAATATTGTTGTAGGTTAAGTTTTGGACATGGGAGTCCTTTTCCGCATTTTTGAAGTTGGGATAAACCAATGTAGCATAACTAGTAATACCCAAAGGACTATTACAGATTAAATTCAACTTAGTTTACTTCAAAATGGGTGTAATCCCTAAAGGGATTAAGCGCTAAAATTTGTGTTTAGTTGAGATGTTCGCCTGTCAAAAAGATAGGCTAAATTGAGGTTTTGGGACGCCTTTTTTTTGAGTGTTGTAGTTTTTGTTCATGACTTAATAGATTTGGGATTGTATTATTTCAATAGTGAATTTATAATTTTTTAACTACCATAGGTAATTTTTGTAGGCATTTTCGTTCAAATGCATATCTTAAAAAATTAAATCACTTTGATGCAGGGCAGGTTATTAACATCAACGATACACATAAAAATCTAGTAATCAGTTTAATACATAAAAAAATAGGATGCCGTCCCATCAGCATCCTATTCTTGGTATAAATCGGTCAGATTGAAATAATACAACCCGCTTTTATGATAGTCTGTCAGTTTCCCCCTGTCTTTCTTATCATTGTCATGAGTGTTTCGAATCTCGGCTATGAAACAACTTCATAAGACACGTCCTCAGGTTTATTGACCGATTCAATAAATTTTTTATGATCAGTACTTCTATTGCTCATCTTGGAAGGAGGTGTCCACATATTCATAGACATCCTCATTAATTGCCGTTTGTAGGCCTGCATCCCTTTCAGCAACATCGTTGTACTGATTCTGCTTACTTGAACGTCCATACGCAACGGTATATTGTGAAACAGTGTTGTTGATTCCTCTGTTGGATACCACAAACCCTAATTTTTTCTCTGGACTCAACTGAATTGCGTACTCATCGTTATTACTATTAATGTGACTGCCCAAATTAACAGATTCGGTAAGTGTATTTTTTGCAACTTGAGAGGCGTATAAATCCAATCCGCCATACCCATCTCTTCCTTCAGAAGCAAAGAATAATAAGGTCTCATTGTAAATGCTAGGATAGAGCTCATCCTCTTTGGTGTTTACCTTAGGGCCAAGATTTTTGGATATTCCCACGGTTCCGTCTGCTGAGATATCAGCTGCGTAAATATCGTATTTTCCAAAAGTTCCCTTCATATTGGAAGCAAAGAACAAACGTGATCCATCGGCCGAAATAGTAGGATGTTTGGCCGAATAGTGTTTTGGACATACATCCAACTTGGTAACATTGGTCCATTCACCGTTTAAATTTTCCACTCGGTAAATCTGATAGACCAATTCCTTTTTGGAGAATACTCCATAGAGAGGCTTTTGATAAATACCTTTACTAAAATAAGCCGTTTTGCCATCTTTGGTAATTGACATGGAGGGCACATAACCATCCAAAGTGGAAACGCTTCCTTCCATTGTGTCGTTAATCATCTTTTTCTCTGACTGTGCAAACATGTTTTGGCTGGTCAGTATAATTCCTGAAATAAGTAAGCTGTAAATAATTGAACGTGTCATGATGTATAGATTTGGGGGTTAATACATGGCAAAGATCAAAAACAATTGAAAAGAATACTTATTAATTTTTCATAGGTTTTTACGTTTAACGACTAAAAAGTGCATTTTATCGAGTATTTTTTAGACAATTAACACTCTTTAAAGTGTCAAATGACGTTTAAACGTCTGTTTTGTGTAATTGAACGATTGTTCATCGAGTTTTTAATGTAATGACCTTAAAGCTATAATATGTATAGACCAACTCTGTATTTTAATAATTCTATAAGAGATATAATCATAAATATTTATTTAAATTAAAGTAACTTCGCTTTTTTTGAAAATAGGGCATATTATTAGTGTTCTATATCATCAAATTCATGAAATAATCTCTAACTCAGTTTGACTGCTTTTACATGAATATTACCATAGAGAATATCATTTTAATTGGTTCTACACTTCTTTTGGTCAGTATTTTGGCAGGTAAAACAAGTTATCGGTTTGGAATCCCAACCTTATTGTTGTTTTTGACCATTGGAATGCTTGCGGGGTCTGATGGTATCGGAGGGATTTATTTTGATAATCCTAAAATTGCGCAATTTATTGGTGTAGTTTCACTTAACTTTATTCTATTTTCAGGGGGATTGGATACCAACTGGCAATCTGTTAGACCAGTACTTAACGAAGGAATAGCGCTTTCAACCATTGGCGTTTTGTTAACAGCGGTGGGTTTGGGGTACTTTGTTTATTTGATTACCGACTTCGGTATTTATGAAAGTTTATTATTGGGTGCTATTGTGTCCTCCACCGATGCGGCTGCGGTATTTTCTATTTTAAGAGGTAAAAATTTAGCCCTTAAAAAGAACTTAAGGCCAACATTGGAGCTGGAGAGTGGTAGTAACGACCCCATGGCCTATGTGCTCACCATTGCGTTTTTGACACTTGTCCAATTTCCTGAAAAAAATATACTTTCCGTACTGCCCATGTTTTTCTTGCAAATGATTCTTGGTGGTGCAGCCGGGTTTCTCTTTGGGAAGTTGAGTAAAATAATAATCAATAGAATCCGGTTGGACTTTGAAGGGCTTTACCCGGTGCTAACCATCGCTTTAATGTTCATCACCTTTTCGGCAACCGACTTTATTGGGGGTAATGGGTTTTTGGCCATTTACATTTGTTCCGTATATCTTGGGAACCATAATTTGATTCACAAGAAAACCATTATGCGAATGTTTGATGGTTTGGCTTGGCTTATGCAGATTGTACTGTTCTTAACCTTGGGGCTACTGGTATATCCTAGTGAAATAGTACCTTATATGGGTATCGGTCTGTTAATTTCGCTTTTCTTGATTTTTGTGGCTCGTCCTTTGGCTGTTATGATCTCTCTACTGCCATTTAGGATGAAGATGAGAAGAAGATTCTACATTTCTTGGGTAGGATTGCGAGGAGCTGTACCCATAGTTTTTGCAACTTATCCATTGTTGGCGGGAATAGATAAGGCCACAACTATATTCAATATTGTTTTTTTCGTGTCTATTACCTCAGTACTTATTCAAGGAAGTACGTTGTCCATAGTTGCCAAATGGTTGCATGTTGGATTGCCGGAAAGCGCAAAACCGTTATCCCCTACGGATGAACTTTTAACGGAACATCCCAAAGCTTTAATGAAAGAGATTTTGATCAAGAAGGATTGCTCTGCCGTAGGATTAAAAATTGTACATCTTGATTTTCCAAAGAAGGCCATAATCGCCATGATTGAACGTGATGGAAACTATCTGATGCCAAATGGTTCAACTGAAATTGAGGCAAATGATAAACTAGTGGTACTCACCGATAAACCAGAAATTTTGGAAAGGGTTTACACATCTCTATCCATGAAAAAGACGCAAGAAACCAAAGAAGTATCGTAATTGGTCTTGTTCAATGATGAGGATTTTCTAATATCCGCTTTAAGTTGATGTTATATAGGCGTTCGATATGTATAAAAAACCTTTATAATGGTTAATTTAACCAACATGAATTGCTTGCTCAAACCATTGGTGTTAATTTTTCTACTGTTACAATCTTGTACAGAAGAACCATGGCTTTCCGGAACCTTGAACATGTCCGATGGAGATGAATGGAAACCTATGGTTTACGTGGTTCATCCCCAGAAATTTAATGAGTTGGCCCAAAGCTTTGTTGGGATAGTACTGGATTCGGCCGAAGTGGACAGTAATGGGTATTTTGAGTTTAAGGAATCCCCAGACTATAAAGAACCTGTACTGTTGGAGATTGTAGTGCAAAAAATAGGTGAGAAGTATCCCAATAGGTTAATAAATGAAAACCATGTTACCGATAACTACTTCCCTTTGATTTATACGGAAAATGCTAATTTAGAAGTAAAAGCAGCCATAGCAAGTTTTCAAAGTTCACTTACCATAGCAAATCCTTCTCCAGCAAATGAAGCGGTACTCCGATTGAGGGATGAACGATTGACTGTATTCGATAAATATCTAAAGGAGGTTGTAAAAGGACAACAGGCAGATGAAGATTTGTTGGAGCGTGAAAAAAGTCTTCATTTATATCAGGAAAAGCTAGTATACTTTGCCGATTCCACTTCCCATTTACTTCCGGCACTAATGGCATTGAGGTGGGTGAGCCCCGAGGGTGATTATGAACGAATTGCTGAACCGGTCTACCAGCAATCTAAAAAATGGAACGAGTTATACCCTGAACATCCTTGGGTTAAAGAATTTGTTTCTGTCGCTAACAAGCAAAACCTTCCTGTGTTGATTGGAGATACAATCCCTAATCTTAAATTTCCGATGAAAAGTGGAGTGGAAATTTCCCTAAAGGAAATTATTGAAGGACAAAAGTTAGTGCTACTGGATGTTTGGGCGTCTTGGTGTGCCCCTTGTAGAGTTGAGAACAGAAATGTTTTGGTGCCGCTTTGGGAGAAATATAATCCCGAAAACTTTCAAATTGTGGCCTATGGTTTGGAAAGCAGTGAAAAAGCTTGGCACAACGCCATTGAAAAAGATGGTGCGTACCGTTGGTTGCATGCATCGCATTTAGAAGGGGATCAAAATCCGTTAATGGAGGATTTGAGATTAAAAACCATTCCGGCCAATTTTATAATCGATTCAGAGGGCAAGGTATTGGCCAAAAACCTCCTTGGAAAGGATTTAACCGATTTTGTGGATGGTTATATGTCAAAATAGTTGTTTACAGCCACTGTCCATAAATGCGCCGTTATGCTTTTTCCTTTGCCAAGCTGAAATATTTTTTTCTTAACCAGAAAGATACTTTAACCAATAAAATGAGTGCAGGCACCTCTACCAATGGCCCGATTACGCCAGCAAATGCTTGACCTGAGTTCAATCCAAAAACGGCAATCGCTACGGCAATCGCCAATTCAAAATTGTTGCCAGCTGCCGTAAACGCAACCGAAGCAGTTTTGTCATACGAGGTACCCATTGCCTTTGTGGTAAAAAAGCCAATTAAGAACATCAGCACAAAATAAATCAACAACGGCACCGCAATAATCAATACATCCATCGGTATTTGAACGATCAACTCTCCTTTTAATGAAAACATGATTACAATGGTGAACAAAAGCGCAATCAAGGTAATCGGAGATATGGTAGGGATAAACTTGTTGTTGTACCAATCTTCCCCTTTTAATCGAACCAATATTTGCCGACTCAAAATCCCCATCAAAAATGGAATCCCTAGATAAATAGCCACGCTTTCTGCAATGGTGCCTATGGAAATATCTACAATAGCGCCTTCAAATCCAAAATAGGGTGGGAGAACCGTAATAAATATCCAAGCGTAGAAGCTGTAGGCAAAAACTTGAAAAATACTGTTCAATGCCACCAATCCTGCTCCATATTCGCTGCTACCTTCGGCCAAATCATTCCATACCAAAACCATTGCAATACAGCGCGCCAAACCAATTAGAATAAGTCCAACCATGTATTCGGGGTAGTCCCTAAGAAAGATAATTGCGAGTACAAACATTAAGATGGGGCCCACAATCCAGTTTAAAAACAGTGATATGGATAATATTTTGGTGTTTTTAAACACTTTGGGCAACAAGGCATATTTTACCTTGGCCAAAGGCGGATACATCATTAAAATCAATCCTATGGCAATGGGAATATTGGTGGTTCCACTACTAAAGGAGTTTACAAAGTCGGGAAAGGTTGGGGAAAAATACCCAATTCCGACCCCCAATGCCATTGCTACAAAAATCCAGAGGGTCAAATTTCTATCTAAAAAGCTTAGTTTTTTGGAAGCCATTATTTCTGTATTTGGGAAAAAATATAAAACATTTCCGAAGCAATCTGTTTGCTTCGTTCGCTGTATTTTTCTGCTTGTTGAGGTGTGTCATCAAAAACTTTGGGATCCTCGTAGGTAATCGGGATTCGTTTTTCTGCTCCAGGAACAAACGGACAGCCTTCATCGGCCTGGGAGCAGGTCATGATAGCTGCAAATTCTGATTTTGGATTAAAATCAGAATCCATTCTTTTGGAAAAACCAATCACGGAATGCTCGTTGCTCGAAAACTTGATACTGTACACAGGATTATTTCCTGCGGAAAGGGAATTTACCTCAAAACCGGTATTCGTCAAGGTATCCGCGACTTTGGGGAATAGGGCAGTGGCCTCGGTCCCTCCAGAATAACAGGAAACGTTTTCTATTCTAAAATAATGGGCCATTGTCTGCGCCCATACTTGGGACAAATGACTTCTTCGCGAATTGTGGGTGCATATAAAATTAATACGAACGGATTCCCCATCACCCACTTTTTTCTGAATATAGTCAACTAAAGGCGCAAGCGTTTGTTTGCGTTCCTCGGAAATGGATTCTGATTCTAAACCAGAAATGAATTCGTTCAACGGTTGAAAAATTGACATATTTATTTTTGTTTATTGGGAATTAACAACAACCACTGCCCGGTGCGCAGGACTGTGAACTTTGTACCTCAGACAACTTTACTTTCGGCTTTTCCGTTGGAACTCCACATTGGTCCTTCGCTAAACAATCAGTTTGTTTGGTGGTCAACAAAAAGTTAGTGCCGTCAAAATCAAGGCCAAATTTCCCAATGGTCTCACCTTGGTATTCCACTTCCACCTCCAAATCATCGATTCCCAATGTTTTTTCGGAAAGCTCAATAATATGAACCAATTTCTCCGGATGAAGTCTGTGGTCATAATCATTGGCATTCCAAAGTTGAAAATTCACCACTTCTTCATTACGGACAGTACCACCACAATCAATAAAGTGTTTGGTTATTTTTCCCACTTCGGTTACGTGGAAATGATTGGGCACTAATTCACCATTAGGTAATTGGAAGGCAATTTTATCCAATTGTTTCAAGGTATTTTTTACTTCTGAAAGTTTCATATCTAAATGTTTATTGTGATATTACGATTAATTAAATTAAATTTTTTTAGCAACAATCTTTTTTGGTCAGGTCTTGGTTCAAGAAATCAGTCATGATAGTTTTCATTTTTTTCCAATTCTCCTCATCAATACAATAACAAACACTGGTACCTTCAACATTGCCTTTTATCAATCCTAAATTTTTCAATTCTTTTAGGTGTTGGGAGATTGTTGGTTGGGCCAATCCTATTTCATCCACTAAATCCCCACAAACACATGCATTTATTTTAAATAAGTGTTCTAGGATAGCGACACGGGCAGGGTGACCAAAAACTTTGGCAAATAGAGCAATTTGATTCTGCTTATCGGTAAATATTTCTGATTTGGTCAAGCCCATTGTAACATGATATTGATTGCAATATTACGATTAATAGTATTTGAGGACAAAAATTTCATGTTAATTTTTCATTGCTTAGCTGGGGTAACTCGCAATGTAGGTTAAGCCCACTTATATTAAGTGATTTTTAACGTAATTGATTCAAAAATTGTAACAATTAGCAGTTATTCTTATTAAATTGCGTTATGCACGCACATGCATAACGAAAATTGAATGACCAGAAAAAATAAAATATATCTGGATTACAACGCGACCACACCTGTAGACCCACAGGTGGTAAATGCCATGCTGCCCTATTTTACAGAAAACTTTGGCAATCCAAGCAGTGACCATTTCTTTGGATGGTATGCGGATGATGCTGTGGAAAATGCACGGAATCAAGTGGCCAAGCTTGTGAATTGTAGGCCAGTTGAGTTGACATTTACCTCAGGAGCCACGGAGTCTGCAAACCTTGGGCTGATTGGATATTGCAGAAAAAATAAAAATCGTGGAAACCATATTGTTACCGTTAAAACAGAGCATAAGGTCATATTGGAAACCATGGCTTTTCTGGCATCTGAAGGTTTTGATATCACTTATTTGGACGTGGACAAGAACGGAAACATTGATTTAAACCAATTGAAAGAAAACTTGAAATCAACAACCATTTTGGTGAGCATTATGCTGGCAAACAATGAAACAGGTTTGATTCATCCTATAAAATCCATTTCCAAAATAGCACACACAAAACAAGTGGCGGTAATGTCGGACATTACACAGGCTGTTGGTAAAACACCTGTCGATTTGCAAGATTTAGAAGTTGATATTGCTATTTTTTCGTCGCACAAACTTTATGGCCCTAAAGGAGTTGGGGCACTTTATCTAAATAAAAAAAATAAAATATCGATTGATAAACACCTCTATGGTGGAAGTCATGAAAAGGGTCTTCGTCCTGGAACTTTAAATGTACCTGGAATCGTAGGTTTTGGTGAAGCTTGCAGAATTGTTGGGCAAAGTCTCGAGGAAAACTATCAAATGCAATTGAGCCTGCAAAATCAATTGGAAGAAGAGCTTGTAACGATTGGGGGAGCAACGATCAATTGTGGTAAAGAAAATCGTTTGCCTAATACGACCAACATTTCATTTAAAGGTGTTGATGGAACCAAGTTACTTCGCCAATTAAATACATTGGCAGTATCGCGGGGTTCAGCCTGTAATGCAAACTTGATAACTCCTTCTCACGTACTAAAAGCGATGGGGATTGAGGATCATACCGCCTTAGGGAGTTTACGTATCAGCACGGGTCGAAAAACTATTTCAGAAGATATCCAAAAAGCGGTTTTCGAAATCAAGAAGGCCGTAAACCAACTTAAAACAGTCAGCTTATGAGGGAGTTGAATGTGATCATATCGAAATATTTACATTTAAAATCACAAGATATCGGTAGTATTATGGCCACCGTGGTTCATGTGGAAGGCTCTTCCTATCGACGGGCCGGAGCACGAATGTTGGTGGATGAGTATGGAAATATCACTGGGGCCATCAGTGGGGGATGTTTGGAAGGCGACGCCCTAAGAAAGGCACTTTTTGCACTAGATAGACAAGAAAATAAATTGGTCACGTATGACACGAGTGACGAGGATGATGCGGTCATCGGGGCACAATTGGGCTGCAATGGCATCATTCAAGTGCTTTTTGAACCCTTGGACTATACCGATAAGTACAATCCATGCGAGCTGTTGCAAACAGTTGTCAAGAATGATACCGCTCAGGCCATTTCCATAGTTTTTGATTTGGAGAAGAGAAACAAACAACTTGGCACTGTTTTGATTACAGATAAAGTCCATGTCCATAAGAAAATCAACCTGCCTCCTGAGCTGGAAGCGGCATTGCTTTTTCAAAGCAAAAAGGTGCTGGAGCAAGACAAATCGTGCTTTGTTGAGATAGAAACTCAAAGTTCCAAACAACATGTTTTCATGGAATTGCACCAGCCTCCGGTACATTTAATCTTGGTGGGCGCAGGGAACGACGCCCAACTACTTGCCCAACAAGCAGACCTATTGGGGTGGAAAGTTACCGTAACGGACGGTCGACCAACACATGCGAACAAACAGCGATTTTTGGGTGCGTGCCAAGTTATTGTCGCAAAGCCCGAAGAAACATTGGAGAACATCAAAATAGATAAACACACCTGTTTTGTACTGATGAGCCATAATTATAATTATGATTTGAGTGTATTAAAACTATTGTTGGGAAAACAGCAAATCCCATACATCGGCATTCTTGGGCCATTAAAAAAGTACAATCAGATGCTGAACGAACTAGCGGGGCAAGGTGTCGAAGTTTCCAAAGATGACCTAAACAAAATCCATGCACCCGTAGGGCTTGAAATAGGTGCGGAAACACCAGCAGAAATAGGATTATCCGTATTGGCGGAGATTCAAAGTGTATTGACCAATAAAAATGCAAGGCCACTCAAACAAAAATCAGAACCCATCCACGATAAAATAGCGAACTACTTTCAAAAACTATCCATTTGAGTACAGAAGAAAACATAGCAGTGGTTGTTTTAGCAGCAGGTGGATCCAGTCGTCTGGGAAGGCCCAAGCAATTGGTAAGGTTTAAGGGCAAGACGCTCTTGGAACACGCCATGGACAATGCAAATATATTGAGCTTCCGAACAAAAATATTGGTATTGGGAGCAAACCAAGATAGTATTCAAGAAAAAATTAAAACAAAAGGATGTAAAGTGGTCATTAACAATGATTGGGAGAAAGGGATGGCATCCAGTATCAAAGTGGGGCTAGCAGCTGCTTTGGAAGATGAAGCTGGGTTGGACCATGTACTCTTCTTGGTATCCGACCAACCCTTTTTGGAAAAATCCAATCTCATCAAGCTAGTGCATACCCAATTGACGAAGAACCCAAAAGCTACGTATTCCCAATATGGAGATACTATTGGAGTGCCTGCTATTTTTGGAAAAGCGGCATTCCAGTTATTGTTGAAATTGGAAGGTGATGAAGGAGCTAAGAAATTGATGCATTTTGAAGATTTTGATTTTTGTACGGAAACATTCAAAAAAGGAGGGTTTGATGTGGATACCGAGGATGATGTTAAACGATTAAAGCAAATGGACCTATGAAAGTAACGGTCAAATATTTTGGATTGGTGGCGGAAGCTACCGAAAAGTCAGAAGAAGTTATGGAACTCAAAGGAGAACTAACTGCCATTGCGTTGAAAGAACAATGCCTGAAGGGACTTACCATTACTGATAAGGATTCTGTACAAATTGCGGTAAATCAAAATTTGGACGATTCAATAACAATAAAAGATGGTGACGAAATAGCTTTATTACCACCATTCGCAGGAGGATGAGCAGATACAGTAGACAGATAAAACTCACTGAAGTTGGACCTGACGGACAGAAAAAACTTCGCAATGCCAAAGTGTTGATTGTTGGTGTTGGGGGGCTGGGAGGTCCAGCGGCCCAATATTTAACCGGGGCAGGAGTGGGTAAAATAGGTCTAATAGATCATGATAAGGTTGATATTTCAAATTTGCACAGACAGGTTTTGTTCTGTGAATCGGATGTGGGAAAACCAAAAGCCGTTGTCGCCAAAGAACACCTGGAAAAGCAAAATAGTGAAGTGCAATTTCAGGTTTTTGAAGAACCGTTGACGATTGAAAATGTGGAAAATATCATCAAACAATACGATGTGGTATTGGATGGCACGGATAATTTTGAAACCAAATATCTTATCAATGATGCCTGCTTACTTGCCGATAAACCTTGGGTTTTTGCTTCCATTTACAAAAACGAAGGACAACTTTCGGTATTCAATTACAAGAATGGGCCAACCTATCGTTGTGTGTTCCCAAAGAGTACTAGGCAGAACATCAGTTGTGAGGCCACGGGAGTATTGGGCGTGTTGCCAGGTTTTCTTGGAACATTGCAGGCGGCAGAGGTCCTTAAAATAATCTTGGGGGTAGGTGAAGTGCTCTCGGGAAAATTAAAGTTGGTCAATATAATGCAGGCCAGTGAGCAGACCATCAAAATAAACAAACGTCCTGAAGAGATAGCGAAAATTCGTCAATCAGGAATAGCCCCTGTTTATATTGATTGCAACTTAAAAAACAAGGAACATTGGTACCTCGATGTGCGCGAAGTGTTTGAACAGCCTAAACCAAAAGGAAAAAAGGTGTTGAACATTCCTTTGGGAGATTTGACATCACGGCACCAAGAAATACCGAGCGATCAAGAGGTTTTTGTATTCTGCCAGACTGGTAAACGTAGTAAAAACGCTATAGAAATCCTTAAAAATGAATTTGACTTTCACAACCTGAAAAATGTGGAAGACGGTATAGAAACAATAATTGATGGATAGAAAGAAACCAAAAAAAGTATTTGTTCAAGGGGCAATTCCCCCTGAGAAAATAGCCAATTCGGTGGCCAATCACCAAAGCAAGACCAATATAGGCGCGCATAGTATTTTCTTGGGACAGATAAGGGCCGACGAAGTGGATGGGAAAACTGTAATTGCCATTGATTATACGGCCTATGAGGAAATGGCGGAAAAGGTCTTCCACGAGATTCGGGAAGCGGCTTTTGCCAAGTTCGATATTACCTGTGCCCATATTTATCACAGTTTGGGAAAAGTGAACGTTGGTGAACTTTGTTTGTTTGTGTTCACGTCCTCCGCACATAGAAAAATAGCGATTGAGGCCACTAACTTTTTTGTGGAAGAGATTAAGGCAAAAGTACCCGTGTTTGGTAAAGAGATTTTTGAGGATGAAACCCATCAATGGAAAGTAAATAAGTAAATGGTAGATATAACACATAAAACGAACACCTTGCGGGAAGCCACCGCGGAAGCCATCGTGAAGACAAGTAGTCAGGAAACGATTGAGGCCATCAAAAACAATAAAGTTCCCAAAGGGAATGTGTTTGAAATGGCCAAAGCAGCAGGATTGTTGGGGGTGAAGAAAACCCCAGATCTCTTGCCCGATTGTCATCCCTTGCCCATTGAATACACAGGAATCAATTATGAAATCGATGGCTTGGACATCATTATTACAATGACCGTAAAGACCATTTACAAAACAGGGGTAGAGGTAGAGGCCATGCATGGTGCTAGTATTGTTGCCTTGACAATGTACGATATGCTTAAACCGATTGATAAAAAAGTTGAAATTGGCACCATACGACTTAAATCGAAAAGAGGGGGGAAGTCCTCCTTCAACATAAACACTGAAGGCCTAAAAGCGGATGTAATCGTTTGTTCAGATACTATTTCCAAAGGAAAAGGAGAAGACAGGGCAGGAGAGGCCATTGTTGAAAAACTGAAAGCACTGGGGGTAGAATCCCAAAAAAGTATCATTCCCGATGAAGCTGATGAAATCATCAAAAAAGTGGAATATACCACAGCAGATATGGTGATTTTTACGGGAGGAACGGGCGTGGGGCCAAGAGATGTTACCCCACAGACTTTGGAGCCCTTGTTGGACATCAAACTAAAAGGAGTTGAAGAACAAATGCGAAGCTACGGGCAGGAACGTATGCCGTATGCGATGTTTTCGCGATCTATTGCGGGCATAAAGGACGGTAAATTGATTTTGGCACTGCCAGGCTCTACCAAAGGAGCGGCAGAATCCATGGATGCAATTTTCCCGCACGTGCTGCACGCATTTAAAGTGATAGAAGGAAAAAGACATGATTGAACAGAAACCACAAATAATTGACAATTTCGGTAGGCCACATACCTATCTCCGTATTTCATTGACCGACCGGTGCAACCTTCGGTGCTTTTACTGTATGCCCGAAGAAGGCATTGAGTTGATGGAAAAGCCCAGCATCATGACCTTGGAGGAAATCATAGAGATGACCAGGACTTTCAGGGATTTGGGCGTGGATACGGTACGGTTGACTGGCGGCGAACCTTTGGTTCGAAAGAATTTCGGTTTTTTGGTCGAGGAACTGGCCAAATTGGGTGTTACCCTCAAATTGACTACCAACGGAATTATTTTAGATAAATATTTGGACTTGTTTGATAAAATTGGACTGCGCAAAATCAATTTTAGTCTGGATACCTTGGACAAGGCAAAATCCATCTTCATCACTAAGCGTGATTACTACCAGCGTATTATGCGCAACTTGGAGATGGCCCTCGATATGGATATGGACATCAAGCTGAATATTGTACTGATAAAAGGAGTCAACGATAAGGAAATCAACGATTTTATCGCTTTGACCAAGGATAGAAAGATTACTCCAAAGTTTATAGAGTTTATGCCATTTAAAGGTAACCAATGGGATTGGAGTAAAGGAGTTGGAAAAGATGAGATTTTGCAGACCGTTCGTGCTGGGTTCGGGGAAATAGAGACCTTGAAAAATCCACAGCACAGTACTTCTACCAACTTTAAGGTGAAGGGTCATAAGGGCAGTTTTGGCATTGTTAGTACCATAACCAATCCTTTTTGCGATGAGTGCAACCGTATTCGCTTAACGGCTGATGGCAAAATGAAAAACTGTTTGTTCGCAACCTCCGAAACCGATTTATTGACTCCGTTGCGGAACGGGGAAAAGATAGACCAGACCATTTTGGAGGCCATAAAGTCCAAAAAGCATTCCCGTGATGGCATGGATGTAAAGATGGATGCAGAACACTACGAGCAAAACCGTTCAATGATTTCAATAGGGGGCTAATGGTTACGATAGAAGAAGCACTACGCATTATAGCAGACCAAAAAATCAATTTAAAAAGTGAAACAAAGCCACTGGAAGATGCACTTGGGTACGCACTTGCCAATAAAGCAGTATCACCTTTTGATGTGCCCGAGTTTGATAATTCCGCTATGGACGGTTATGCGCTGTGCGGACTTTATCAGCAATATAAATTGGTAGGGGAGGTGGCTGCTGGTGATTCCGAAGCGGTTTTAATGAACGACGGTGAGGCCGTTCGGATTTTTACAGGCGCCAAAGTGCCCAAAAATACTTCTGCCGTGATGATGCAAGAGAAAACGTCGGTGGAAGCAAGCACGCTTTTTTTGGACGAAATGCCCAAAGCTGGACAAAATGTCCGTAAAAAAGGAGGGCAATTGACCAAAGGACAAGAGGTTTTTGAACAAGGACATATTTTGAACCCACCCTCATTGGCCTTGATGGGAAGTTTGGGATTTGAACAACTGGAAGTTTTTTTAAAACCTCAAGTAAACATCATCACAACGGGAAACGAATTAGTAAAACCTGGTCAACCAAAGTTGGAGGGACAGATTTATGAATCCAACAGTTACGCGATTGCCGGGGCATTACAACAGTTCGGGTTTAAGCATCATCAAAAAATACAAATACAGGATGATTTTGAGGCCACAAAAGCAGGTATCAAAGCGGCTTTGGAATCTTGTGATGTACTGATTATCTCGGGAGGCATTTCGGTGGGGGACTATGATTTTGTAAAACAATCCCTTGAAAAAAATGGAGTTAAAGAGTTGTTTTATAAGGTATTTCAAAAACCTGGAAAACCATTGTATTTTGGAAGAAAGGACAATAAGTTCGTGTTTGCTTTGCCCGGAAACCCAGCCTCATCGCTGACTTGTTTTTATGTGTACGTGCTTTCGTTGCTTCAAAAATTATCGGGATATCGGAGGGCTGGTTTGCCAACCTATCAATTTCCAATAAAACATGGGTATGAAAATCGATTTGGGCGCCCTTCCTTTTTAAAAGCCTTTGTTTCGGAAGGAAATGTAGCGGTTTTGGATGGCCAAGGTTCTTCTATGATTCAATCCATGGCGAAGGGAAATGCACTCGCTTTTGTGGATGATGGTGAAAAGCTTAACGAGGGTGACTTGCTGACATGTAAATTGATATCGTAAGGAATGAGTGTTGAATATTTGCCCGTAGTATTCTTTTTGATTGCACTTTTTTATAGCTCGGTTGGGTTTGGGGGAGGTTCCAGTTATTTGGCGATTCTCAGTCTTTTCTTGACCGATTTTTATGAGATACGTTCCACGGCACTTATCCTGAATATTTGTGTGGTCAGTATTGGCACACTGTTTTATATCAAGAATCGGGTTTTCAACCTTAAAAAGTTTTGGCCTTTTTTAGCGGCAAGCATTCCATTGGCCTATCTGGGCGCGCAGTTACGGCTATCCGAGACTTCTTTCTTTTTAATATTGGGAATCGCATTGATCTTGGCAGGTATTTTTATGCTGCTGCGTTTTGTGAAGAAAAAAATGGACACCTACGAGTTCTCAAATCCCAAAAAAATGCTGCTTGGCGGGGGTATAGGATTACTTTCAGGAGTTTCGGGAATTGGGGGAGGTATTTTTCTTTCTCCAGTATTGAATCTTTTAAAATGGGCGAACCCAAGAACGGTAGCTTCGTTGGCATCTGTTTTTATTTTGGTAAATTCCATTTCTGGATTGGTTGGTCTGAATATGGCGGGAACCTTCACATGGAACAGTGAATTGATATGGCAGCTCATTGTTGCTGTTGTGATTGGGGGAAGTATTGGTTCCTATTTGTCCAACAAAAAATTCAATCTGAAGTTTTTGGGAGTGCTCACTAGTATTTTGGTACTTTATGTAGGTTTCAGATTGATTTTATTGCACGGTTTTGGGATAAAGATTTAAATCAGTCCCAACATTTTACCGGAATGCTGTTGCACGGTCGAGGTAATCTCTTCATTCATTTTTAAGAAAATGGAAAGCACTTCTTCCCCTGTTTTCGTTAATTCGGCCCCACCGCCTTTGGTTCCGCCTTTGTGAAGTTCCACATAAGGCTGTTGCCCCCGTTGGTTCATATCTTCCACCATGGCCCAGGCTTTTCGGTAGGACATGCCCATTTCCTTGGCCGCTTTGGAGATGGACCCATTTTTATCAATAAGCTGTAGAAGTTGTGCGCGACCTGGACCAAAAAACTTTTTTCCATCAATATCGATCCAGCACCGTACTTTGAGTTCTTTACTTGTTTGCATCATTGCTTCTGTTCTAACTTCAATCAATATACTCAAATCTTTGCTGATGATTGAATGAACCTAAAAAAATAAAGGGCAAAACCATCTTTGAAAAGTTCAGAGTGGTCTTGCCCTTTATGTATTGGGAGTAGTTTATTTAGATAGTTATACTGGCTCCCATTACCTTTAAAAACTCACTGATAAGCGCTGGATGGCCGGGCCATGCGGGTGATGTTACCAAATTACCATCTACATAGGCTGCATCTACGGGAATATCCTGGAACTCCCCCCCAGCCAATGTGACTTCTGGTCCAACAGCGGGATAAGCGGTCAATTTACGCCCTTTGACCACCTCCGCGGCCGTCAGTATTTGTATCCCGTGACAAACAGCTGCAACAGGTTTGTTCTCGTTAAAGAAATGCTTGACAATATCCAGCACATTTTGATTCAAACGAAGATATTCTGGAGCACGCCCTCCGGCAATGACCAATCCGGCATAATCCGATGGGTCAACATCAGAAAAGCTATAGTTGAGCGCAAAATTATGCCCCGGCTTTTCGGTATAGGTCTGGTCACCTTCAAAATCATGGATGGCGGTTTTAATGGTGTCCCCCTTTTTCTTGTCAGGACAAACGGCATGTACTTCATAGCCCACCATCAAGAGCATTTGAAATGGAACCATGGTTTCGTAATCTTCGGCAAAATCACCAGTTAGAAAAAGAATTTTTTTCATATTTCTTATGTTTTGGGTTAAATGTTAGGATGTAATGTTTGTTCCCTTAAAGGTAAGTAAGGTTGGGTAGACACATTGTCAAGTTTCTATTAAAAAAAAATTAAAAGTGAAGCTATTTGAAAAAATGCCGGAAAATCATAATCTATTCTGATTTTCCAATAAAACTTAAAAAGTAAATGCCCAACAAAACAACGAAATAACTCAATATGAGTTATCAACTTTTGGATTCCCAGTATTATTATTTATGAACCTGTGGATTAATATCACTTTTTCATTCCTATAGAAGATTTTAACTATCTTTTTACCTTTAAAACCAATAACCAACTAACTATACTTAGAATGAAAAAAGCAATCTTTATTTTCTGTTTATGTTGTGGCACTTTATGCTTCATGTCCGCCCAACAAAACAACCCTTCTATTTCCGAATCTACTTTATCTGAATTTCAATATCGATTATTAGGCCCTTCTATGCCAGCAGGTCGTGCTTGGAGAGTGGTTGGTCTACCTGACAACCCTAAAACCATGTATGTAACAACAGCAGGTGGTGGTATCTGGAAAACGGTTAACAACGGAACCACATTCAAACAAATATTTACAGATGAAAGTTCAGCATCAACCAGTGAGATAGCTATAGCAAAATCCAACAATGATATTTTGTGGGTCGGAACTGGCGAAGCAGCAAACACTCGTGCCAATTCTATAGGAGATGGCATCTATAAATCCTTGGACGCAGGCGAAACATGGCAACACATGGGTTTAAAAAATTCGCAGATGATCGGAGGGATCGTTATACATCCAGAAAACCCGGATATTGTTATGGTTGCTGCCATGGGGCATCTTTGGGGAACCAATGAGGAAAGAGGCTTGTTTAGAACAACCAATGGAGGGGAAACGTGGACAAAAGTTTTATATATTGATGATACAACAGGGTTTTCCACTATTAAAATAGATCCTAAAAACCCAAATATCGTATATGCTACTGCTTGGCAACGGACCAGATTTGGCGGTGGTGATATGGATGAGTCCGGACCAAATAGCGGTATATTCAAATCGGTTGATGGAGGGGTGACTTGGAAAAAGCTTACCGAAGGGCTGCCAACAGACGATACGGGAAAAATTGAACTCGCCATAGCCCATAACAATACCAACATTATTTATGCGGCTATCTTAACGGGAGAACCAATAAGAGGTGGTAGAACAAGCAAACAAGGAGGAATTTTTCGCACGGATGATGGAGGCGGTTCCTGGGTAAGGGTTAATGAAGATATGACAAGTTATTATTATGATCATATTTATGTGGACCCTACCAATGACGAAACGGTTTGGATGCCGGTGTATAAACTATCCCGTTCTACGGATGGAGGTAAAACATTTTCATTGGTAAATATGCGGCATGTTCATTTTGACCTGCATTCTATGTGGATCGATCCAAACGATACGGATCATATGGCTATTTCTGGTGATGGAGGTGTGAGTATTACCTATGATGGGGCTAAAACATGGCAACAAACTGTATTGCCAATAGGTCAGTTTTATGAAGTTAGTGTGGATAACCAACAACCCTATCATGTTATCGGAGGTATGCAGGATACGGGACATTGGCGCGCACCTAACAGAACATATGATGATGAGGGACTTACGACATTGGATTGGTCTAAACTTCGATATGTTGGCGATGGAATGGCATCGGCCACAGACCCAAGAGATCCTAACATTATTTATGTGGTTCAACAATTTGGGAACTGTTCACGATTGGATTTAAGAACATGGGATAGGACTGAATTAAAACCTACGGATATTGAGGAGCTAAAGCAAAAAGGTGCAACGCATTCAATCAGATATAATTGGACCCCCGGATTTTTATTATCAGAACATGATCCGGATTATGTGTATTTAGGCAGTAATTATCTATTTAGGATTAACGCTAAATCTGGAGCATATGAAGTTATAAGCCCAGATTTATCATTGCAGCAGGACAAGACCTTAAAAGGGATAAATGATGGCTATCATAGTTATGGAAGCATATTTTCAATTGCAGAATCTTCATTGGATGATCAAGTGCTTTGGACCGGAGCCGATGATGGTCCTATTTGGCTAAGCACCAACAAAGGGGACGACTGGAAACGCGTAGATACTTCAATTGACGATAAAGAGGCCAAACTTGGTGTTGTGGCCGAAATAGAAACCTCCAAGTTTGATAAACAAACCACTTATGTAGTTTATGATGGCCATGCGCGTGACGATATGAAACCCCATGTTTATAAAACGACTGATAACGGTACATCATGGCAAGACATTGCTGGTGATTTACCAGAATTTGGACCAGCATATGTTATAAAAGAAGATCCCACTAATCCACAAGTATTGTATTTGGGAACGGAGTTTGGAGTATATGTAAGTCTAAACCAAGGAGGTTCATGGACAAAACTGAAAAACAATTTACCAACTGCTGCTGTTAGGACCATGGCAGTTCAAGAGCGTGACAGCGAATTGGTAATTGGTACATTTGGGAGTGCCATCTGGGCTTTAGATATAGCTCCTTTTTCTGAAATGACTTCTGAAAACCTGGATAAACCGGCATTTTTATTTAAAGTGAAACCTGCTATTAATTTCAAACAAAGGGTAAGTTTTGGAAACTCTATAGAAGAGATAAACGGTGATATGTTTTTTAGAGCTGAAAACCCTCCTATGGGAACTATGATTACCTATCGTGTTAATGCAAAGAATGATGATGTAAAAATTACCATTACCGATAAACAAGGCAACTTAGTTAGGACCTTGGCAGGAAATAATGAATTAGGAATCCATAAAATCAATTGGGATTTAAGAAGCGACGAAACTATAAACAATGAATTTACCAGAAGCAGCAACATGACTCCTAGCGAGTTTGCTTATTCTCAAAGAGTTCCATTGGGCGATTATACCGTAAGGCTTTCAGTGGGCAATTATCATCAGGAAACTGAAGTTAGTGTGATTAAAGAACCGCAAGCAAAAGTAGAAGCTGCGCATATCAGAAAATAATATAGAGAAAATTAAAGAAGGTTTTTATTTTCAACATCCACCTACAAACTAGTATCTCAGCCACCTATATTGGCACCTAAAAAACAAAAGCCCCTTAAAAAGGGGCTTTTCACGTTATTATGCGGAGGAAGAGGGTCTTCTTTAATTTGAAAAAACCACTGTTTTCAGGGGTTGTAAAGGGTGGGGAATTTGTACTGACACCGAAAGGGACACCTTTTTAACAATAATTTAACGATTATGCACTTTTAAGATACCAAATGGGTACAATAAGAGTTAAAATAAATTAATTAGCTTCAAAAGGACAAAATTTCAAATTGAGCAATGCCAGGTAACGCAATCAAAATTTTAAATAGACCATCTATTTAACTACGATATTAAAATCCTTCAACAGTATGTCCAGAAACCAAAATTAGATTAAATCCTGATTCTTAATTTTGCTGCAACTAATTTTCGATTGTTAATAACTCGAATCCTTACAATATTCCCAAAAAATCCATTAGCCTCAAATGGAGCCATTTGAAAACATATAAAATTTGTCAAATTTAATTTGACAGTATTTGAATAAAATTAATTAACTGTCTGTTTGTCAAATTTTTGTGAATAACTATTTCTAGTATTGGTTAACACCTGCTCCCTTTTGTTTCTACTTTTATTCCAAGAATTCTGCAATAGAAAACAAAAGTGCTTTTGTTCATTTTTTAATCTCAAAAAGAAGCAAATGAACAATTTATTGATACTAGAACGATTAGATCGTTTGGAACGGCTCATGATAGCCAACAAAGAAGTGCTAACCTTTGAGGAGACCTGTGACTATACCGGGATTTCCAGAAGTTATTTGTACAAGCTGACCGCTGGGGGAAATATTCCGCATTCCAAGCCCAATGGAAAAATGATATTCTTTGAAAGGAAGAAGCTCAATGATTGGCTTCTTCAAAATAGTCGGGTGTCCCAAGATGAAATCAATGAGAAGCATAACGGCCCTTATTCTAAAATCGAAGGTAATGGTTTCGGCTAAGGATGATAATAACCTGTACTTTGTCAAGGATTCAAAGAAGAAAACGGTATATGATTACACCATGGAATATTTGGGAACCAAGTATGATATCATGTACAATGAGATTTCCCATGATTTCCAGATAGCATTTAAAGGTTCCAGGGAGTGGCAATATCTGAACCTTAACTCCCTTATCATAGAGCTTGCTAAAGCTGGTGTGGATATCCCGACCGGAAAATTGGAGATACTGATACGATCGGAGTGGATTCCCAAATATAATCCCATCAAGGAGTATTTCAACAATCTCCCGATATGGGATGGAGAGGACCATATCCTAAAGCTGGCATCCTATGTGCCTACTTATGAGAAAAAGGCTTTCAATTATCATTTCAAAAAATGGCTGGTCCGTGCCATCAGATGTGCCCTGGAACCCAATTATTTCAACAAGCAGGCTTTCGTGCTTTCCCATCAGGGGCAAAACTCGGGCAAGTCCACATGGTGCCGATTCCTCTGCCCACCCGAGCTCAGTGAATACATGGCCGAGGATATCAGCAATGACAAGGATGCAAGGATTCAGTTGTGCCGGAATTTTTTGTACAATCTGGACGAACTGGCCGTGCTGTCCAAAAAGGATGTGAATGCGCTAAAGTCATTTTTTTCCAAGACCTTTATAAATGAACGCCTACCGTATGATAGAAAAAACACCACCCTGTCACGGATATGTTCCTTTGTGGGATCCACCAATATGTCATCCTTTTTGAACGATGAGACAGGGTCGGTCCGTTGGCTCTGTTTTGAGCTCAAGGGGAAAATAGATTTTTTGTATTCAAAAGAGGTCGATGTCAACAAGGTCTGGTCACAAGCGTATCATTTGGCCTACTCGGACCCCAGCTTTGACTCCGAACTTTCCATTGAGGACATACAGGAGAACGAGGAAAGGAACAGGAAGTATATGAAATTGACCTCGGAACAGGAAGTGGTTGCCAAGTACTATGAAAAGTCCAATGATATGAAAGACTTCAGGACGGCATCGGATATCATGGTTGAGATCGCTTGTCTCAACCTAAGGCTCAACCACATCAATATCGGTCGGGCACTGGCCGGGTTTGGCTTTCAAAAGGTCAAGCATCCCAAACGACAGGTGTACGGCTATTTGTCCCGACCACTCTTTGGGGGAAGCCCATGGGAAATGGAATTTGCAAAGAAAGAAGAATAATACCTACCTAGTTACCTAAAGCAGGATAAAGCCAATGGTCATGAGGCAAAACTTTAGGTAGGATATATAACCTCCATCTTACCTAAAGGTTACCTATTCTACCTAAAGGGTAAGATAGGTAAGTTGAAAAAACATCTGACCTAGCTTGAAAACCCGCGTCATCATTGGGTTAGGTAGGAAGGTAGAAGAAATAACAAAACTTGAGACAATGAAAGAAAAAAATAGAAATACCATGGACTGCGAAAAAGCCCGCAACATTGACATCGTTTCCACGCTGGCCAAGTTGGGGCACTTTCCAGTCCGGAAAACGGAAAAAGAAGCTTGGTTCCTCAGCCCGTTCCGGAGCGAGACCCAAGCCTCTTTCAAGGTATCATTAAAGAAAAACTATTGGATAGACTTCGGGACCTTCGAAGGGGGCAGTACCATAGACCTGATCATGAAAATGGAGAACTGTTCCGTAAAGGAGGCGTTGGAACGACTATCAGGGAACATGGACCATTTTTCTTTTCATCGGCAACCCATTCCCAATGAAAAGGAAGAAGGTGAAAGCCAAATTGAAATCATCGAGGTAAAGGAAATCGAACACCGGGCCCTACAAAACTATCTAAGCTCCAGAAACATCTCGATCACAACAGCCAGAAAGCTGTGCAAGGAAATCCATTATAAAATCAGTGGTCGGTCATACTTTGCCATCGGACTCCAAAACAGGTCGGGAGGCTGGGAACTCAGGAATACATATTGGAAAGGGTCCAACACGCCAAAGGATGTTTCAATGATGGGGAACAGATCAAAGAAATTGGCCATTACCGAAGGCATGTTCGATATGCTTACCCTAATGGAACTGATACCAGAAATCGAGAACGACCATGATCTTTTGATATTGAACACCACGGCCTTTGTAAAAAGGATGATCACAGAGATAGGGGAATATGAAAATGTGGAACTTTTTCTTGATAGGGACAAAGCGGGTATGGCGATGACGGGACTTTTATTGGAAAAGTGCCCGAACAGTAGGGATATGTCCTCTCTCTATGTAGGATTCAAGGATATCAACGAATGGAAGGCAAAAAGCACGAAGGATGAAGTTCGGCAACGAATTCAAGATGTGTCATTGTCATGACAAATCTTGCTTTTGCTCCCGAAGGTCGCAAAAGTTGATGGGAAAATGAAGAAAGAGTTCGTCCAGTTCCGCTGCTCGGTCTACGAGAAGAAACTGCTGAAGGTAAAGGCCCGAAAGAGCGGTCTTTCCGTCAGTGAATACTGTCGCCGAGCTGCATTCGAAGACCGGATCGTGGAGCGGATGACGGACGAACAGATAGAGGCCTATAAGCTATTGGTCAAATACCAACGAAATTTTAGGCTGATTACCAATATGTTCAGAAAGCGGAACCCCAGGTTGGCCGAGGAAACGGCCCAGCTGGCAAAAGAGATAAGACAACATCTTTTAAATTTCAAGAAATGATAGGAATGGGAAAGTCCATATCGCATACCGCAGCCTCGATGAGCTATGGGATGAACCAGGAGAAAGGATCGGAGATCATCCACAGCCAATATCTGGCCGGGGAGACACCAAGGGAGATCACCGAGGAGTTCAAGGTCATCCAAGAACAGAACGAGCTGTGCCGGAAGAACACACTGAGCTTTGTGCTCAGTCCCACCATAGAGGACGGGAGGAAACTGGAAAGCGAACGGCTCAAGGAAATGACCGAAAGGTTCCTCAAAGAGATGAACCTCAAGCAGCACCAGGCCGTTGCCTTTGTCCATAGGGACAAGGAACATGTACATGTCCATCTGTATGCCAACCGGATAAACTTTCAGGGAAAAGCCTACAATGACAGTTTCATCGGAAAGCGGAGCCAACAAGTGGCGGAACGGGTGGCCAAACAAATGGACCTGACCACGGTAAAGGAGGTACAACAGGAAAAACTGTACCGGATGCAACATGTCCGATCGGAAATACAGAAGATCCATGAAAAGGTCATGGCCAGGGACCGCCCAAGGGATTTTGACCAGTACATCAAATCCATGGGGCAAAACAATGTAAAGGTCATCCCGAGCATCAACAGGCAGAACAAGCTACAGGGTTTCCGTTTTGAGTACAAGGGAACCAACCTAAAGGGAAGCGAAGTGCACCGGTCCATGTCCATGGGCAGGATCGCCCGTCAAATGAACTTTGAAAAGAGCATGGCACAACGAATCGCCAAGGACAGGAGCATGCAGCTTTTGGGCCGGACAGTGAATATCCCAACAAGCCTGACCCAGACCATCATAAAGAAGACCATCAAGCTGGCCATAAAAGTGGTCAGGGACACTGGAATAGGAATCTAAACAAAAGATCATGGCAAAACTGGACGAGATAGCGGAACTGTTGACCGAGGAGATCAACGGGTTTGAGAAGAGTATAGACCGTTTGGAAAAGGTGCATGAAAATTTGTAAAACCATCCATTAAAGGCAGATACCAGCGAATTAAATGCTCTTTTAAAAGAGTATGGCAACAACCAAAAAAACAACATTGAGGAACAACAAAGACTGATGGAAAGGATTCTTCATAAAGTAGAGCGGTCCGTTCTCTTGCCCAGTTGGGCCATAAAACTTACTTGGGGGTTGTTGGTCACGGTCCTGTTGGTCCTTGGATTTTCAATCTATCAGGTGTCAAGGATGTCCAAGAAAGAAGAGGCTGCATATATAAAAGGTCAGGATGATGCCATTGAACACTACAGGACATTCTTTGCGGATAGCCCAGGGGCAAAGGAACTCTACCAAGAATGGCTGGAGGTAGAAGGCAAAAAGTAGGACAGCGCCCTATCCTATTTTTGCTATACGCTTTTCTTTCCGAACTGCTACAAAAATAGGATAGGATCCGAGCGCTGAAGTTGGGGTAAGGGATTTGGGGACAAGTGGTCTCCCCATAAACCTTAGCCCCCACATAATAACTACTTTAATCAGACTTAGAATTGAAATCCAATTTTGTGAATACCTCCGGGGGATGGCTGTTGTTTTGTAATAAATAATCCTCGGAGCAAGCCCACGAGGTATTCAACGGAACAATATGTTATCATTTTTTAAAAAACCATCCGTTTTTCAAACATTTCCTTTACTACACCCGAGGCAGAGCCTTGGGGAATTCTATTGATTAAAACATATACCCTAGTAGGTGTATATAAAAGATTATTTTTACATCAAATCACTGATAATGTCTGAAACAAACAGAATAGAATACAAAGAAAAATTAACCAGAGACCTGGATTTGGAAAAGGAAGTGATTGCTTTCCTCAATTATTTGGAAGGCGGGTTAATTTACTTAGGCATTGATAAGCAAGGGAAAGTACTTGGTGTAGATGATATTGACAGTGATATGCTTAAAATCAAAGACCGTATCAAAAACAATATTGCTCCTTCGGCCATGGGTTTATTTGATGTAGTGGCTGAAGAACGTGACGGTAAAGACATTATCAAGATTATTGTTGCCGGTGGAAGTGAAAAGCCCTATTTCAAAAAGAAATACGGCATGACCGAAAAAGGCTGTTTTATTCGTGTAGGCACAGCGGCCGAACCCATGCCGCAAGCTATGATTGATAAACTTTTCGCCAGCCGTACCCGTAATTCAATAGGAAAAATAAAATCGCATCGTCAGGACTTAAGTTTTGAGCAGCTACATATCTATTATCAGGAGAATGGTAAACCTCTTAACAAACAGTTTAAAAAGAATCTAGAACTACTTACCGAAGACGGTTTCCTTAACTATGCAGCCTACCTTTTAGCAGATGTGAACAATGTATCTATTAAAGTTGCTAAATATAAAGGCCTAGATCGGGTAGACCTTCTTGAAAATAATGAATATGGATATTGCTCGCTCATTAAGGCCACAAAAAGTGTACTGGATAAAATTGCAGTAGAAAATACAACTTTTGCGACCATTACATCAAAAGAACGTATTGAGCGAAAGTTATGGAATCCTGTAGCCTTGCGTGAAGCTATATATAATGCCATAGTACATAACGACTACACCCGAGAAGTACCACCTAAGTTTGAAATATTTGACGACAGGATTGAAATAACATCTGCCGGTTCCTTACCGGACGGACTTAGCAAAGAAGATTTTTTTGAAGGCGTTTCTATGCCGAGGAATAAGGAGCTAATGCGTATATACAGGGATTTGGATTTGGTAGAGCAACTGGGCTCTGGCGTTCCACGGATTTTAAAGAGTTACGGAAAGGAATGTTTCCGGTTTATGGATAACTTTACCAGAATGACTTTTCCTTCTTCTGAAAAAATCACCGAACAAGTTACCGAACAAGTTACCGAACAAGTTACCGAACAAGTTACCGAACAAGTTACCGAACAAGTTACCGAACAAGTTACCGAACAAGTTACAAAATTACTTTCTGTAATGGGTAGGGATGAAACTACAACGGCAGAATTAATGACAAAGTTAGACATGAGGCATCGTCCAACATTTTTATATAATTATTTACAGCCGGCACTTGATGCAAAATTGATTGAAATGACAATCCCGGATAAACCGAAAAGCAGTAAGCAACGATATAGGTTAACGGAAAAGGGAAAACAGATTAAGTGACTTTAATGGTGATTTTATTAATTTCTATTTGAATATGACCTATCAGTCAAAAAATGAACAAGATATTACCGGCTTAAAAAACCGCACTAATTTTTTGTTTCCCATTTGTGCTTCATACCTTGTTAACCCCTGTGAAATAAGGAAATTTACATAATGCATCAGGGGTTTTTCCGGAAACCCCTTTGTTAAGGCCATATTTCTTGTGCAGCCCAGATTTTAGGATTTTCCAATCTTTTCCGGCTTCTGGATCAGCTATGTGGTCGGCCAAACGCTGATCGAGCAATTTTCGGTGCTCTAACGAAATTTCTGGATTCTCTTCTTCCTGATATGTTTCTACAAGGGCCAATATCAAGGGGCAAAAGGTTTAAGCGTTTTTTGACTTGATCTTTTCTTGAAAGCTCAATTTCTTTTTTAACAATTGCATATCTTCACTGACCTTTCGGTTCAATATTTTTGCATAATGTTGCGTAGTTCGGAGTGATTTGTGCCCCAGCATCTTGCTTACAGACTCAATGGAGACGCCATTGGAAAGTGTCACGGTGGTCGCAAAAGTATGTCTGGCCAAATGAGTGGTCAGGTGTTTATTGATTCCGCTTAGATCCGCTATTTCCTTTAAATAGGCATTCATTTTTTGATTGGTCAATACGGGTAGCACCTTTTTATCTACAAGTAAGGGGCTATGCTCGTATTTTTCAAGAATCAACAAGGCAGTGGGTAGGACAGGAATATTGCTTTTTGTCTTTGTCTTGGTACGTTTGGTGTTGATCCATAAATCTCCGTCAATCCCTATCACAAAATCGTCATGTGTCAATTTTTTCACATCCGCATAGGCCAATCCGGTAAAGCAACAGAAAACAAAACAATCCCTTACATGCTCTAACCGTTCATTTGTAAAAGGATGATTCATTAGTCGTTGAAGCTCTTCATCAGTCAGGAATTCTCGTTCTACAGTTTTTAATCGGGCTTTCCAATTGGCAAAGGGGTCTGTTTTGATCCAGCCATTTGCATAAGCGATCCTTATGATTTTTTTAAAGTTCACCACATATTTGATGGCCGTGTTATGGCTGCACTTTCTTTTTGTCTTTAGATAATATTCAAAACCTGAAATAAATGAATGATCTACATCTACGACAGGAATATCTTTCTTTCGAAGTTCGATCTGTAAATATTCGGCCAGATGACTTTTTGCTGTTTTGTAACGTTCTGCTGTACCAGGAGCAAAATCTTTCCCAACTAATTTTTCAACCCTGTCATTGTGCTCTTGAAAGATTTCCAATAACATTTTTGAGGGCTTATCCACACCTAGGTAAGAATTTTTAAGTGACACAGCAGTCAATGGTCGGCCCTTGTCTTTCAATTTATCCGCATGCCGAAACAGGTCGGTCCGTATTTTCATTAATTGCGAATTCAGTTGACGTACTTCTTGCGAGAACCCTAACACCTTTCCATTGGTGGCATCCCAAGTGTTGGGATAAATTTTGCGGCCAGTGCTGAATTCGGAACGCTTTCCATTTACCGTGATTCTGATGTATATCATTGCCCGGCCTACTTTGTCGGTTTTGTGCTTTTTGATGTAGAATAAGAGAGATAACATAAAAGGGACACCTATTTTAACATTATTTGCCTTGAAATTAGTAAAAAAATATTAAAAAATAATCCCTGTAATATGTTGATTAACAATATTTTAAATGATATTAGGTGTCCCTTTTTGGTGAGATTGCAGGTGACACCGAATTGGGCACCTATTAGGATGATATTAAATGATATCATTTGATATCAAAAAAAATAAAAACCCTGTAAATCAATAATTTACAGGGTTTCTTGTTTTGAGATGATGTCTCTCAGCGGAGGAAGAGGGATTCGAACCCCCGGAGGTGTGACCCTCAACAGTTTTCAAGACTGCCGCATTCGACCACTCTGCCATTCCTCCTAAGCGGGTGCAAATATAGAAAGCTTTTTTTTATCCCAAAAGACCTTTTTTAATTTATTATTGGTTTATAGGTTCAATACCAAAAAATATCCCTTCAAATTACAAAGATCACAAAATTGAGTATGTTCGTTCAAAACATTGGTTATACCTTTGCACAATGCTAGAATGGTACCACTATTTGCTCTTGGTGGCTGTAGGTTTTGCAGTTGGATTTATTAACACTGTAGCAGGAGGAGGTTCCCTGCTGTCCTTACCCACACTTATCTTTTTGGGATTGCCGCCCGCCATGGCCAATGGTACCAATCGTGTAGCTATTGTGGTTCAGAACGTTATGGCAACCGCAGGGTTTAAGAGCAAGGGAATCAGTACTTATCCTTTTAATATTTATTTGGGGATTTCTGCTTTTTTGGGGGCTATTATCGGTGCATATATTGCAGTGGATATTGATGATGAAACCTTCAATAGAATTTTGGCTATAGTGATGATGGCCGTGGTGCTCATCATTATTTTTAAACCTAAAATGAGGGTAGATGACATACAGGAACGACTAACGGGAAAATACCTGTGGATTGCCATTGTTGTTTTCTTCTTTTTTGGAATTTATGGTGGCTTTATCAATGCTGGTCTCGGGTTTTTAACAATACTATTTTTGCATTATTTTAATCATATGAGTTTGGTAAGGTCCAATGCGACCAAGGTTGTAGTGGTTTTGATATATATGCTGGCAGCATTGGCCGTATTTGCCTTTAACGATAAGGTAGATTGGAAATTAGGCCTAGTGCTGGCTATAGGAAATGGCTCGGGCGCATGGTTTGCCAGTAGATTTTCCGTTAGTAAAGGAGATGGCTTTATAAAAACATTTTTAGTGGTTGCCGTAACTATTATGGCCATAAAACTATGGTTCTTTTAAAATAAAACAAGTATGCCTGGATTTGAACTATTTGGGGACAAGGAAAGAAAAGAAGTGCAAGATGTAATGGATTCTGGAGTCCTGATGCGCTATGGGTTCGATGCCATGCGAAATGGACATTGGAAAACCAAGGAGCTGGAAACCGCTTTGGCAGAAAGAATGCAGACCAATCATGCCCATGCAGTGAGCAGTGGAACCGCTGCATTGACTATTGCCTTGGCAAGTGCAGGTATTGGGGCAGGAGATGAAGTAATAATGCCCACTTTTACCTTTGTTGCCAGTTTTGAATCCATTTTGGCATTGGGTGCAGTACCCGTTTTGGTGGATATTGATGATACATTGACGTTGAAACCGGAGGCCGTGGTAAACGCGATAACCTCAAAAACCAAAGTGGTGATGCCTGTACACATGTGTGGCTCTATGGCCAATTTGGAAGCATTGAAAGCCATTTGTGATCAACATGGACTATTGTTGTTGGAAGATGCTTGTCAAGCCATTGGTGGGACTTATATGGGCAAGCCATTGGGCAGTATTGGGGATTTGGGTTGCTTCTCTTTTGATTATGTAAAGACCATAACGTGTGGAGAAGGCGGCGCCGTCATCACCAATAACGAAGATTATTATGAAAATGCCCATAAATATTCCGACCACGGGCACGATCATATGGGTAACAATAGGGGAGCGGAGGAGCATCCATTTTTAGGGTATAATTTCCGTATTTCCGAGATGAATTCAGCAGTAGGGGTGGCACAACTTTCTCGTTTGGATGAATTTATTGTCATTCAGAAAAAAAACTATACCATTTTAAGGGAGGCTTTGTCCGCCATTCCAGAAATCGTTTTTAGAACTGTACCAGATGGGGGAGAGGAGAACTATTCGTTTCTAAGTTTCTTCCTACCTTCGGAAAACTTGGCCCAAAAAGCACACCAAGCCTTAAGTGATAAAGGAGTAGATGGATGTTTTTATTGGTACAATAACAATTGGCACTATTACAAAAAGTGGGAACATTTGACCAATATGAAGTCGTTGGGAAATCTTCCAAAAGATGTAAAGGAGGCATTGCCCGATTACAATAAAGCTGATTTCTCCGAATCCGATAAATGGATATCCAGAAACATTTCTTGCTTGATTAAATTGGGTTGGTCCGAAAAAGAGGTTACTGAACGTGCCAAGAAAATGGTGGAAGCTATTAAATCATCTTTATAATAGACGCCTGACCTAATCGAAAGGGATTGGTTCACAGACAAAGGATCAATGGAAAAGGGTAAAAGGTATTGGTGCTAATTGTATGAATCCCCATGAAGCTATATGATATTACGAACTAATCAGCGAAAGCATGAGAAATCTCTAAGTGGCTAAGCAAATAGTTGACACGAATTTCTAGAAATCTCTTTTCGTCATGCTGAACTCATCAAACATGGATTCCAGTCGTCACAGGAATGACAGAATAACCAAATTGCACCTAAATTTGAAATTTGATTTGAGCTTTTCTATCAATAGTTCACATACTCCACAATCTCAAGACCGTATCCCACCATACCCACGCGTCTAGTTTGACCGGAATTGGTCAACAATCTAATCTTGGAGATATTGATATCATGGAGAATTTGTGCGCCAATACCAAAATCTTTCGTATCCATATCAATTTTGGGTGCTTTATTGATTCCTTCTGCCTGTAGTTTTTTAAACTCGGCCAATCTGCCCAATAAATTCATGGATTGATTTTCTTGACTTATAAAAATCATGGCGCTGTTTTCTTCCGCGTTCAAAGCGTCGAACATGCGCTGTAAGGATTCATCTGGATTGTTGGTCAAAGTGCCCAACATATCGTTGTTCACCAAAGTGGAATTTATACGTGTCAATACAGGTTCCCCACTTTTCCAATTTCCTTTGAGCAAAGCAATATGGACTTGATTGTTTGTGGTTTGTTTGTAGGCACGTAATCTAAATTCCCCAAACCTTGTATTGATGGTGAAAGCTTCCTTTAACTCGATCAGACTATCATGTTCCATACGATAGGCTATCAAATCCTCAATGGAAACAATTTTAAGATCAAACTTTTTAGCTACTTTAAGGAGTTGGGGCAATCGGGCCATGGAACCATCTTCGTTCATAATTTCCACAATCACTCCTGCAGGCTCCAGTCCGGCCAATCGTGCAAAGTCAATGGCTGCCTCGGTATGCCCTGTGCGGCGAAGTACACCACCTTCTTTTGCAATTAATGGGAAAATATGGCCTGGTCTTGCCAATTCGTGGGGTTTTATAGCTTTATCTGTAAGCGCCAAAACAGTTTTTGCCCTGTCGGCAGCAGAAATACCAGTGGTTACACCATTCCCTCTTAAATCTACGGAAACCGTAAAGGCTGTTTCCAGTGGGTCGGTGTTATGGGTTACCATTTTGTGGAGTCCCAAATCTTTGCATCGTCCTTCGGTAAGGGGTGCGCAGATAAGACCACGACCATGGGTGGCCATAAAATTAACCGTCTCCGGAGTAATCAGTTCGGCAGCGGCCAAAAAATCACCTTCGTTCTCCCTGTTCTCATCATCTACCACAATAATTACCTTGCCCTGTCTTATATCGGCAATGGCATCCTCGATAGCGTTCAGTTGTACTTTTTTATCCTTGGTGATCATTGTTCCTCTGCGTCTTTATCTTTCTTTTTAAAAATTGATTTGATACGATCTATAAAATGTCCAAATCCTACTAATCCTTTATCTGCGGTGGCCCTTCTAGTGAGCGATATGCCCAAGGGCAACATAATCAATGTGGGTAGCCAAGCCCCGATGGCAGGGTGTATGTTTCCCTCTTTGGCATAGTTCCCTGCAAAGACTCCAATAAAATAATAGGTCAAAAATAGCATTATGGCCACAACCATAGGCAATCCCAGCCCACCTTTTCTAATTATGGCTCCCAAAGGTGCTCCTACAAAGAATAAAATAATACACGATAATGCAAGTGCATACTTTTGATGTAGCGACAAAATATGGCTGTTATAGAATTTGTATCTGCTTTGTAGCTCGTTCTTTTTGGATTTTACCGTGTTCAAGATACTGGTAACCTCGTTCTGGGCTTTTTTCATCACCTGAACTTGTTCCCATTTTTCCAAGCTCCCTATAAAATCATCTATGGTTTGTATTGTATCCAGCCTGTTTTCATTAGACTCTTCAGGTTCAATTAGTTGTAGGTTTTTAAGTGTACTGTCCCTTGGGGATTTAAAAGGAAAAGCACCCATTCGGTTGACCACGTTTTTGGAGAATGCTTCTACTTTTTCGAGATTGTTTTCACGAAGAGAGTCGATGTCCTTGATGAGCCTACCAACATTCTTCATCTTGTTGGTCGTAATGTTTTGGTCTTCTTCCAAATCATGGTCATTAAGCTCGGAAATATCTATGTTAATGGTATACGTCTCAAAATTGGATTTGGCAAAAGGTTGTTTTCTACGCTCTTTGGCATCTTTGGGCATCACATCTTCATAGTAGTTGCCATCTTTTAATACCAATTGAATAATGTCCGATGCCTCACTACTGATCAATTCACCAGATTTGGCCTTGATTACGGTATTGTTTATGTTCTGAGCTGTTTTTTTATGGATGATGACGTTGTCCAAGAAGCGATCTTGATCCCCGTGTTTTTTGTCCACTTTAATATTCATTCCTTCACCGGTTCCTTCAAAATCACTAAAGACACCTTCAGTAATTGCGGCGGCCGGTTTCACCTTGGCTATATTTCGCCTCAGGTTGAACATTTTTTGTTCGGATTTCGGAATTACATTGTTGGCAAAAAAGAAAGTGACCACTCCTAAGAAAAGTACAAATATGATTAGGCTGCGCATACCCCGCTGTAACGAAATACCCGACGCTTTCATGGCAGCAAACTCGTAATTTTCTGCAAAGGCACCAAAGGTAAGGATAGAGGATAGGAGTACGGTAAGCGGCAACACCTTGTCCACAAGTGTGGGGATAAAGTAAAAAATAAACTTGCCAATAATGACCATGCCCAGCCCTTTTCCCGCCAAATCATCTATAAAAAGCCATATTCCCTGAAAAATGAATATGACGATCAAAATGAAAAAGGAACTGAAGAAGTTGTATAAAAATCTTCTTAGTATATACTGATCAAGTATTTTCAATGCCTAGTTTCTTATGATATAGTACCCTTTATCCTCGTACTTTTTCTCGTCAAAGGTAAAAAGAGTGCTCGATATGGGCTGATTGGTTTTGAAAGAATTAACGGTAATGGTTGTTTTGGTTCCATTAAGACCTGTTTGGATCAGCTTATAAATATGTTTGGTCTGTGTATCGATTCCCAACAACACGGATTTGATCTCGGTATTGGAGTCAATTGGAATCAACTTTACATATTGAATTTTTCTGCCTCCCACATTTTGAAGAATGTCCCATTGGTAGTTATGCCCCGTTTTGTAAAAGGTCAACATTTTGGATGGGCTCACATTATCATTGTCTTCGTTGACATCTTCAATGGTAACTTCTTCGTTTTCGGGAACCACGGTGTACACTTGGTTGCCATCGTACATTTGTATGGCCCCAAAATAGTTGAGCAGGTATTTTTCACCATCCAAGGTAACGTTACCATTGGTTTCTTGTTTTAAGCCCGCCTCTGTGTTTTCCAGGGAGGACTGAAAATCAATATATATGTTGTCATAGCTCTGAACCTTATTGTACACCTCGTCCAAAAGTGCTTTGGCTTTATCGGAGCTTTGCCCGTAGGAAATTCCAAATGCAAATAATGTTAGTAATAGAATGCTTTTCTTGATCATGATTTTATTTTGCTTCATTTTCTAATAGTTGTTCCAAAGAATACATATCGGGGACCAAAACTTGTCTTGCTTTGCTTCCTTCAAACGGCCCCACTATTCCTGCGGCCTCAAGTTGATCTATAATCCGACCAGCTCTATTGTATCCTAGTTTTAATTTACGTTGAATCAGGGAGGCTGAACCTTGTTGGGCGGTCACAATTACCTCTGCGGCATCCCTAAACATGGCATCCCTGTCCGCAATATCATTATCAAGACTTGTGCCAGATTCTTCCCCTACATACTCTGGTAGTAGGTGTGCTTCTGGGTAGGCGCGTTGAGAACCAATATAATCGGTGATTTTTGCTACTTCCGGAGTGTCCACAAAGGCACATTGCAGTCTTGTTACATCGTTTCCTTGCGTGAAAAGCATATCTCCTCGACCGATTAACTGGTCGGCGCCCTGAGCATCCAATATAGTTCTGGAATCTATTTTTGATGTTACCCTAAATGCTATCCTGGCAGGAAAGTTCGCTTTTATGATACCGGTAATTACGTTTACCGAAGGTCTTTGGGTAGCAACTATTAAATGAATGCCAATGGCACGTGCCAATTGTGCCAATCTGGCAATGGGTGTTTCCACTTCCTTGCCCGCTGTCATTATCAAGTCTGCAAATTCATCAATAACCAATACAATATAGGGTAGGAATTTGTGCCCGTCGTTCGGATTCAATTTTCTGGCCTTAAATTTTGTATTGTATTCTTTCACATTACGAACCATGGCCGATTTCAACAGCTCATAGCGATTGTCCATTTCAATGCAAAGAGAATTTAATGTGTTTATAACCTTTGCATTATCTGTGATGATGGCCTCATCGGAATCCGGTAGTTTGGCCAAAAAGTGACGTTCTATCTTATTGTATAAAGTCAATTCCACTTTTTTGGGATCAACAAAAATAAATTTGACCTCTGCGGGATGTTTTTTGTAGAGTAGGGAGGTGATAACGGCATTTAAACCAACAGATTTACCTTGACCAGTGGCACCGGCCATAAGCATGTGCGGCATTTTGGCAAGATCTACCACAAAAGTTTCGTTGCTGATGGTTTTTCCGAAAGCGATGGGCAATTCCATTTCTGCTTGTTGGAATTTGTTGGATGCGATTACGGAGCGCATGGAAACTATAGTCGCATTTTTGTTCGGCACCTCAATACCTACCGTTCCTTTTCCTGGAATAGGAGCAATAATACGAATGCCCAACGCTGCAAGGGACAGCGCAATATCATCTTCTAAGTTTTTAATTTTTGAGATACGGATTCCTGCTTCGGGAACAATTTCGTAAAGTGTTACCGTAGGGCCAATTGTCGCTTTGATCTGTGCGATCCCTATTTTGTAGTTTTTTAGGGTACTTACAATTCTATTTTTATTTTCTTCAAGCTCTTCTTGGTTTATGGTAATTCCTTTGGAAGCACCATGGGCATCCAAGAGATCCAAGGTTGGGAATTTATAGTTGCCCAATTCCAGTTTGGGGTCGAATTCGCCAAAATCCTTCACCAATTTGGCAGCCTTTACATTAGTTTCTTCCTCTATGGGTGTTTCTTCAACCTTTAGGTCAAGATCAGATTCTTCCTCTTCTGGAATATTAACATCAAGTCCCGCTTCGTCCAAAGGTGGAATGTCTTTTTTGTGGGTATAGGTGTCAATTTTTTCGGGAACTATATCTTCCATACTCAGTTCAATGCTCCCATCTTCATCTTTAAGGGAGGTTCCGGTAGTTTCGGTTACTGGTTTTTCTTCAAAATCAGATTTGATTTTTTGCTTTTGACGGCGGAAGAAATCGACGAAACCTTCGGGTGTAAAATTGAACAATTGCACCAAGATTACCATCAAAACAAATAACAGAATCAAGAACACCCCTATTTTGCCGGTATAATCTTGGAGAAAATCATTCATTTCATAACCAATAAGTCCACCGAGCAGTGGAAAATCGGCAGCAAAAAAGCCAAGGGCAACGGAGCCCCAGATTGCGCCAACCAAACCCCATACCCATTTGGAAGCAAGTCGTTTGCCATCTAGCCCCAAAAAAAGATATAGCCCAGTAACAGCCAATAGAAATGGAAAAACAAAGGAAGCCAAGCCAAACCCTTGGTACATAAAAAAATGGCTCACACTCGCCCCAAACTTATTCAGCAAGTTACTAGCTTCGGAGTTACGGTCTGCAAATTGGGTAAGCATGCTCTGATCTTCCTGCCATGTGAAATAAAAAGACGTGAAGGAGAAGAAAAGCGCAATGCTGAGAACTATCAAAAGACTGCCAATAATAATCTTATTCTGCTTAGAAAGCTTAAAAGACACCTTTTTTGGGGCAGTGGCAGTTCTTTTTGATTTTGATTTTGTTCTTTTTTTGGCCATCAATAATTTTTAAGCGGGGCTAAGTTACAAATTTACGTTGCTACACGCGGTCTTGGATTTTGCTATAGGATTTTGGGCACATAGATAATTAAGCCAATTATGCTAGCAATGACCGATACTATCATAACGGCTCCTGCGGAAATATCTTTTATCAAACCAATTTTAGGATCCAATTTGGGTTGCATATAGTCACAAACTTTTTCAATGGCGGTATTCACCCCTTCAATTCCCATTACCATCCCAATGGCGAAAAGTTGGAGTATCCATTCGATATTTGAAATTTTGAAATAAAATCCCAATATCGTGACCATCAAGGCGATCGCGAACTGGATTTTTATGCTTGGTTCGGTCCGTAGTAAAAGGAACATGCCCTTTAGGGCATATCCAACACTTTTTATCCTATTCTGTAAAAAAGATTCCTTAGGCATCCATCAATGCTTCAAGGGCGGCTTTATAATTGGGTTCGTCCACGGTTTCCGAAACTTGTTCGGAATACACTACTTGTCCATTTTCGTTCACCACTACCACAGATCGGGATAACAATCCCTCAAGCGGACCATCGGTAAATTCCACATTATAGGATTTTCCAAAGTTTCCATTCTTAAAATCGGAGAGCGTCTCAACTTTATCTATGCCCTCGGCACCACAGAAGCGAGCTTGGGCGAACGGCAGGTCTTTGGAAATACACAATATTTTGGTGTTGTCCAATGCTGCCGCTTCTTGATTGAACTGGCGCACGGATTGGGCACAGGTACCCGTATCTATACTCGGAAAAATATTGAGAACCACCTTATGCCCTTTATAGTTGGAAAGAGTAGTGGTGGAAAGGTCAGTTTTTACCAGTGTGAAATCTGGAGCGGATGATCCATTATCTGGAAGATTTCCCAGAGTATGAATTTCATTTCCTTTTAAAGTAACGGTTGCCATAATCATAGTTTTGATTCGAAATCAAAAATACTAAAAAAACCTTCCCGAAGTGTGTTACGAGAAGGTTCTTAATTTATTGTTTGCTTACAATATTTGTTACTTGTCTATGGAGCCGAGCACTCTTGACATAAAACCGTTAAGGGCTTCTTTTTTTGGAGTCCCGTTATTGATTTCGTTGGACACTTCGATGGCACCATAGATATTGGAAATCAACTCTCCGATCATATCCAGTTCTTCGTCTTTTAAACTGGAAACTTCACAAATACTTTCCAAGGTATCCGCAGTTTCCTGCAAATAGTCCTCGTCGTGCTCTTCGGCAAAATTGACCAGTTGTTTAATTATGGGCAACTTCATTGATCAAGTCTTTTAAAACATCATATTTATTGGTCTGCACCTGATTTTTTAAAGAACCATTGGAAAAAGCAGCAAAAGTAGGCAGGTTGTCCACGTTTGCCAATTTTCTGGATTCCGGAAATTTTTCGGCATCGACCATCACAAATTTTATGTTCTCGTTCAAAGAAGCTTCCTTTTTGAACTTTGGTTTCATTATCCTGCAGTTTCCGCACCACGATGCACTGAACTGCACCACCACATTGTCATTTTCTTCAATGACTTGGCTTAAGTTGTCTTGATTTAATTCTTCCACCATGATGAATTAGTTTACATGGTTGGACAAATATTCAGAAACACCCGCTCTATCCGCGTTCATTGCTTCTTTCCCTTCTTCCCAGTTTGCGGGACAAACTTCACCTTTTTCTTGAACGTGCGTGTAAGCATCCACCAAACGCAAGAATTCCTTCACGTTTCTACCCAATGGCATGTGATTTATGCTTTCGTGGAACACTGTTCCTTCCTCATCAATCAAATAAGTGGCTCTGTATGTTACATTATCTCCTTCCAATACAATAGAATCGGTCTCTTCATTGTAGTCTTCCTTCATAATATCCAAAATGCCCAAGGCAGTTGCCAAGTTCCTGTTACTGTCAGAAACAAGAGGGTAAGAAACACCTTCAATACCACCGTTGTCCTTCTCTGTGTTCAACCATGCAAAATGTACTTCGGCAGTATCACAAGAAGCACCGATAACAATAGTGTTTCTCTTTTCAAATTCACTTAAGTTTTGTTGAAAAGCGAAAAGCTCCGTAGGACATACAAAAGTGAAATCTTTTGGGTACCAGAAAAGTAAAACTTTCTTGTTTTCTGCTTTGGCTTTCTCTAAAATGTTGATTTTGAATGTATCGCCTAATTCGTCGATGGCGTTTACTTCAATGTTGGGGAATTTTCTTCCTACTAATGTCATTATAATGGATTTTTATATATTTCGTATAGCAAAAATAGTAAGGATATGTGGCTTTTTCTGGCTAAGAAATTAGTTTTTCTTATGGTTGGATAGGTGGTGACTATGCCACAAAAAAAGCAAGGCCTTTGTTACGATAATTACAAACTTGAACTTCAAAAATCATTAAATTTTCAATGAAGCAGGTTTCATCGAATAAAGGCATAAAAATTTATTCGGAATTGCTTGTGGCGAGTTGTTTGAGCTTAATTCTGAAGGCAGCAAATAACAAGGTCATTATAGGGCTCAGCCAATTGAATACTGCATAAAGGGCATATTCCCCAACACCAACACCCAAGACACTACTGTGATAGGCGCCGCAGGTATTCCAAGGTACCAGCACAGAGGTTACAGTGCCCGAATCTTCCAATGTTCGGCTCAAGTTTTCTGGCGCCAGACCACGTTCTTCATATGCTTTGGAAAACATTTTTCCGGGGACTACAATGGCTAAATACTGGTCCGAAGCGGTAATGTTCAAAGCCAAACAACTCCCAACAGTACTGGCGAACAGCCCAAAAGTTGTTTTGGCCAGCTTTAAAAGTGATTCTGTAATACGTTCCAACGCTCCTATACCATCCATAATTCCACCAAATACCATGGCGCAAACAATTAGCCAAATAGTACCTAGCATGCCCGCCATTCCGCCAGAGGAAAAAAGATCGTTCAGTGCTGGATCATCCGTAGCAATGGAAGTATCCACCGTTATGGCGTTTAAGATTCCCTTGTACCCCGACTCAAAACTTAAACCAGTACCGCCACCAATATTGGCAACAATATCCGGTTGAAATATAAGCGCGAAAACACCTCCCAACAAAGTCCCGATCAATAGTGCCATCAATGGAGGGGCTTTTTTGATAATTAAACCGATCACGACCAAAGGCACCAAAAACAACCATCCGTTTATATTGAAGGTTGAACCGATATTGTTTAGCAGCGAACTTGTATCTGCCACTCCGGATGTATCAATAGTGAATCCTAGAATAATAAATACAATTAAGGCCACTATGATTGTTGGAATTGTGGTATAGGTCATATACCGTATGTGGGTGAACAAGTCGCCACCTGCCATGGCAGGAGCCAAGTTGGTGGTGTCGCTCAGGGGAGACATTTTGTCGCCGAAATAAGCTCCTGAAAGTACGGCTCCAGCTGTCATTCCCAAAGAGATGCCCAAGGCGTCACCAATACCGATCAATGCAATACCCACGGTAGCCGCTGTAGTCCAACTACTTCCCGTAGCAATGGAGATAATGGCGCAAATAATTACACTGGCAGCCAAAAATATAGTAGGATTCAAAATTTGAAGGCCGTAATAGATCATAGCGGGGATAATTCCACTTACCAACCAAGTACCAGAAAGTGCACCGACCATTAAAAGAATAAGCAAAGCTCCGGTGGTCGACTTAACGTTTTCGGCCACTTCTGCAATCATTTTTTTGTAGGAAACCTTATTAAAAATACCAACAATAGCAGCTACGGCACCACCCATCAATAAAATAAACTGGTTGGAACCACTTAAGGCATCATCCCCAAAAACATAAACATTGTAGGCCAACATAATTACCAATGCAAATACTGGTATCAGCGCTTCGGCAATGGTTAAATCCTTATTTTCTACAATATGCTCATCTTCCCTAAATTTTGGTTTTTCCTTTTTGTTTGGCATTTGGTATGGGTTTGTTAAGAGGTAATATTACGATTTTGAACCTTGCTATGCAACCCTCTTGTACATACTCTTTTAGGCCAAACTTGTGCTGGGCGACAAAATATCAAGTCTCTCCATACAACTCCTCATGCTGATATATGTTTTGTGGATATCGTTGTCCAAACCAATGGAAAAACGGATAAGTCCTTGGGAAAGACCAAGCTCTTTTTGCTCTTCTTCTGGGATTTCGGAAGAGGTAGACGTTCCCGGCGCACTGAAAAGGGTCTTATAAAAGCCAAGGCTTACCGCTAAATAACCCAGTTTTTCTTTTTGCATGAGCTCCATTAGCGCATTGGCTCTTTCCAAGGAACCAACATCGAGGGTGAGCATGCCCCCAAACCCATATTCGTGGTTCATTTGGGATTTTATCAGACGGTGTCCCGAATGGCTTTCCAGACCAGGATACACTACCTTTAAGCCGTCTTTTTCGAACTGCTTGGCCAAATAATGGGCATTTTCGCTGTGTTTCTTGATTCGAATATGCAGTGTGCGCATATTTTTTAAAATGGAGGCCGCTCGCAGACTGTCCAATGTACTGCCCAAGAGCATGCCCGCTCCATTGTTTACGTCTTTTAGGCTTAGGCAAAAATCCGTGGTTCCGCACACGGCCCCAGCTACACAATCGCTACTGCCATTGATGAATTTGGTAAGGCTGTGCACCACAATATCCGCTCCCAGTTGCGCCGCATTAATGGTCAAGGGCGAAAAAGTGTTATCCACAACCAAGGGCATTTTGTTCTTTTTGGTGATCTTGGAAAGTGAGGTTATGTCTGCTACTTCCAACAAAGGATTGCTAATGGCTTCGCAATACACCATTTTGGTTTTGGGCGTGATGGATTTCTCGACCGTTTCCAGATCGGTGATGTCAATAAACGAAACGGAGATATTGAATTTTTTCACAAAGTTTTTCAGAAAGGCATAGGTTCCCCCGTAGATGGTCCTGCTACAGACAATATGATCCCCGGAATCACATAATTGAAGAATTACCGCGGTTATCCCGCCCATTCCGCTGGCATAGACATTTGCAGATTCTGTTCCCTCCAGTTGTGCCATGGCTTCACCTAAATATAAGTTGGAAGGGGAGGAGTGCCGGCTGTACAAATAACAACCTTCGGTGTTCCCTTCAAACGTATCGAACATGGTTTTTGCTGAAATAAAAGTATAGGTTGATGAATCTGATATAGAAGGGTTTACACCTCCGTATTCACCAAAATATTGAAGATCCTGAATGTGTTCTGATGCTTTATAATCCATAATGTACCGTTTTGAATAAAAATAAGAATACACAGAACTAAAATCAATAGGGATGTTATAAAATGGATTATTTGTCATTATTTATTTAATAATTAGGAATTTATTCCATAATAATCGAGTTTAGTGGTTATGGTTAGAAAAAACGTCGGAATGAAACTGGATAAAATAGATATTGAACTGATACGGTTGCTGCAAGAAGACTGCAAAAAAACCACACAACAATACGCCAATGCTTTGCATTTGTCCAAAACAGCGGTTTATGAACGCATTCGCCGCTTGGAGCGCAACGGAGTGATTACCCAATACACGGCCTTGGTGGACAAGGTAAAAGTTGGGCGCGATTTTATGGTACTTTGCCAGATACGCTTGGTGCAGCACACCAAAGAGAACGTCTTAAAATTTGAACGCGAAGTTTTGCAATTGCAAGAGGTATCCGAATGCTTTCACGTTGGTGGTGACTACGATTATATTTTAAAGATTTATGTGGAAGATATGAAGAGCTATCGCGAGTTTATGGTCACCAAACTCACCGCTATTGCCAATATTGGCAACACCCAAAGTTCTTTTGTGATCAATGAGGTAAAGAACAGCCCATCCGTGCATATTTAAAAGGCAGAAGTCAGGGGGCAATAATCAATAATCAGTAAGCAGTATACAATAACCAGTAGGCAGTAATCAGTATGCAGTATGCAGTAAACAGTAGTCGGTAATCAGTTACCATCAACCAACAACCAACAACGAATAACCCTTCACCCAACATCTAACTTCATATTTCAAACTGCGAACTGCGAACTGCGAACTGCAACCTGCCTACCGCAAACTCCCCGTCAACCCAAACCACCCATCCATCAATTCAAATCACTCATTGGTCAATTAGCAGGTTGTTAAATCCTTGAATTATAAGAACTTGTTCCTTAAAATTATATTAAAAAAATTGATTATGAAGATTAGAAATCTATTTAGCGTCATATTCGCATTTGTTTTACTATCGTCCTGTAGCAAAGATGACGGACCCAGTGTTCCGAGCAACAAGGCACCTACGATGGCAGATCAGGTCTTTCAAGTGGTTGAAACCATCACCGATGCCGAAACAATAGGCAAGGTAGTGGCCGTCGACGCCGACAAAGATACACTGACGTTCAGTATCACCACCAACGACAGCGACCTGTTCAGCATTACCAAAGAAGGAATTTTGAGCTTGGCCACAGGGAAGAACCTTAATTTTAGCAATGCAGTTTCCCATACAATTACCGTAAAGGTGAGCGACGGAGAGGAAGATGCCTCCGCCACGATTACCATAAAGGTGGGCGATATAAGCATGGCCCCCGTATTTGGAGAAGAGAGTTATGCCTTTGAAGCATCGGAGGACATATCCGATACCGATGTTATCGGCACGGTAACTGCCACCGATGGGGATGGGGACACATTGGAGTACTCCCTTACCACCAACGACAATGACCAGTTCCAGATAAATGCCGAAGGGGAACTGAGCCTTGCCGATGGTAAGGAGCTGGACTTTGAGGCAGCAGAGGAGCATGTGCTGACCGTAACGGTGACGGATGGCACCGAATCCGTGGATGCAACGGTGACCATTACGGTAATCAAATTAAACATGTTCGAGGACCCGGCATCCTTTATCACAACATGGGAAGTGCCCGAGAATAATTTTGAATTGGAGATAGGCACCAATGATAATTTTGATTACGACTTCACCATCAACTGGGGGGACGGTACCATTGAACAATTGGCCGACTTGCAAAACCCGACACATGTTTACGAAACAGCGGGCACCTATACCGTGGCCATACAAGGTTTTTTTCCGTCAATTAAGATGCAGGACAATGCTTCCAAAATTGCTTTTAAGAGCATTGATCAATGGGGCGCTATTATGTGGAACAGTTTTAATTTTGCATTTACAGGGTGCGTAAACATGGAATACCACGCCACGGACGAGCCCGATCTCTCCTTGGTGTCCGATTTATCAGGGATGTTCTATAATGCCAAGTCTTTTAATGGAGATATCAGTAGCTGGGATGTGAGTACTGTTACCAATATCTCTTTTGTGTTCTATTTAGCCGAAGCCTTTAATATTGATATCAGTGGTTGGGATGTGGGCAATGTAACTGATATGTCATTTATGTTCAATTTAGCTACTTCCTTCAATCAAAATCTTGGGGCATGGAATATAGGCAGCATCACTGATATGTCGTTCATGTTTGACGAATCAGGTCTAAGCCCGCAAAATTTCACTGCCACTTTGGTGGGATGGGAAGCTGCGGACAACACACCAAATGATATTACTTTAGGAGCGGATAATATCCAACTTTGTGATGTGGATGGCGTACCTGCTTACGATAGCTTGGACAATAATTATAATTGGAGCATTAACTATGAAGGAACAACAAACTGTAATTAAAGACTAGCGCTTTTTAATTTGACTGTAGAGCCTTCCGTGCAAACGGGGGGCTTTTTTGTATTGATGCAATTAACAATAATCAATTAACAATAAACAATTAACAATTAACAATTTCCATTAACCATTAACCAACGAGCAGTAGGCAGTACTCAGTTGGCAGTAATCAGTAGTTTAACTTCGTACATCTGACTTCGTACTTCCAACCACCAACCACCAACCATCAACCACCAACCATTGACCATTAACCAGTAGACAGTAATCAGCAACGCTCAGGAAAATAAAAGAAAGCGTCATTTCGATATGAAAAGCGCAGTATTGATTGAGAAATCTCCTAAAAAACTAATGTTAAGTTCAAGGGGAAAGTCCTATTGGAGCCATTCTGTGAAATTCGTGTCAAAACCTATTATTCGTTATCCCCGTCCAAAAAAGATTTCTCACGCTCTCGCTAATCGGTTCGAAATGACATGTGTTGATTAGAGTAATTGGAGCAATTCGTGTCGGAACAATATACGATTAGCAATAAACAATAAACAATCAGCAATGAACATTAACTAGTAAGCAGTAAGCAGTACTCAGTTGGCAGTAATCAGTAGTTTAACTTCGTACATCTGACTTCGTACTTCCAACCACCAACCATTGACCATTGACCATTAACCAACGAGCAGTAGGCAGTACTCAGTTGGCAGTAATCAGTAGTTTAACTTCGTACATCTGACTTCGTACTTCCAACCACCAACCAGTAGTCTAACATCTAACATCTCACATCTAGCATCTAAATATCCCCCGTCAATTAAAAAGTAACATCCATCAACTTAAACAGCGCAGGGATAAGATCGTCCACATAATTTTTTTTGAAATGTTCCATCTTGCCAAGATACTAGTATATAAAAAGATTTAAATCATGAGAAAATTACCGAACAAATTAGGAACAATAATAATGGCCCTGGTCCTGTTATGGTCCTGTGGCAAGGACGATGGGCCAAGCGTTGCGAGCAACGAGGCACCTACGATGGCAGATCAGGTCTTTCAAGTGGATGAAACCATCACCGACGCCGAAACCATAGGCAAGGTAGCGGCCGCGGACGCCGACGAAGATGTACTTACATTCAGCATCATCACCAACGACAGTGACCTGTTCAGCATTACCAAAGAAGGGGTTTTGAGTTTGGCCACAGGGAAGAGCCTTGATTTTAGCAATGCCGTTTCCCATAAAATTACCGTAAAGGTGAGCGACGGAGAGGAAGATGCCTCCGCCACGATTACCATAAACGTGGGCGATATAAACGAGGTCCCCGTGTTTGGAGAAGAGAGCTACGCCTTTGAAGCATTGGAGGACATATCCGATACCGATGCAATCGGCACGGTAACTGCCACCGATGGGGATGGGGATACATTGGAGTACACCCTTACCACCAACGATAACGACCTGTTCGAGATAAATGCCGAAGGGGAACTGAGCCTTGCCGATGGAAAGGAGCTGGACTTTGAGACCGCAGAAGAACATGTGCTGACCGTAACAGTGACCGATGGCACCGAATCCGTGGATGCAACGATAACGATCACAGTAGCCAATGTCATTGAAAGTATGTTCGAGGACCCGGCATCCTTTATCACCACATGGGAGGTGCCCGAGAACAATTTTATATTGGAGATAGGCACCAATGATAATTTTGATTACGACTTCACCATTGACTGGGGGGACGGTACCATTGAACAGTTGGTCGATCTACAAGACCCGACACATGTTTACGAAACAGCGGGCACTTATACCGTGGCCATACAAGGTTTTTTTCCGTCAATTAAGATGCAGGACAATGCTTCCAGAATTGCTTTAAAGAGCATTGATCAATGGGGCGCTATCGTATGGCAAACTTTCAACTATGCATTTTTAGAATGTGTAAACATGGAATACCTTGCCACAGATGTGCCGGACCTCTCCCAGGTATCCGATTTGACAGGGATGTTTTTTGGGGCCGAATCCTTTAATGGGGATATCAGCAGTTGGGATGTGAGCAATGTTACTGATATGCCTGGAGTGTTCTATAGTGCCAATTCTTTTAATGGAGATATCAGCAGTTGGGATGTGAGCAATGTTATCAATATGACAGGGATGTTTTATAATGCCGAATCCTTTAATGGGGATATCAGCAGTTGGGATGTGAGCAATGTTACCGATCTGGACGATATGTTCAATACTGCCAGTTCTTTTAATGGGGATATCAGCAGTTGGGACGTCAGCAGTGTTACCGTTATGTCACGGATGTTCAATAAGGCCACTTCCTTTGATCAAAATCTTGGAGCATGGTATATAAACAGTGTCGCCACTATGAAAGATATGTTTGATGGTTCCGGACTGTCCCCACAAAATTTCACTGCCACATTGGTGGGATGGGAAGCTGCGGACAACACTCCAGATAATATTACTTTAGGGGCGGAGAATATTCAACTTTGTAGTCCTGAAGTTCTATCTGCTTATGCTAGTTTGATCAATAACCACAATTGGGATATTGATTTTGATGGTATAGTAATCTGCAATTAAAAGACAAGCGTTTTATTCCAAATGAAACTATAGAGCCTTCCGTGCAAACGGGGGGCTTTTTTGTATTGATGCAATTAGCGCTAAACAATTGACAATAAACAATAAGCAATTTCCATTAATCATTAATCATTAATCAACGAGCAGTAGGCAGTACTCAGTAGGCAGTACTCAGTAGTTTAACTTCGTACATCTGACTTCGTACTTCCAACCACCAACCACCAACCACCAACCATTGACCATTGACCATTAGCCATTAACCAACGAGCAGTAGGCAGTACTCAGTTGGCAGTACTCAGTAGTTTAACTTCGTACATCTGACTTCGTACTTCCAACCACCAACCATTGCCAGTAACCATTAACCAGTAATCAGCAACGCTCAGGAAAACAAAACAAAGCGTCATTTCGATATGAAAAGCGCAGCATTGATTGAGAAATCTCCTAAAAAACTAATGTTAAGTTCAAGGGGGAAGTCCTATTGGAGCCATTCTGTGAAATTCGTGTCAAAACCCATTATTCGTTATCCCCGTCCAAAAAAGATTTCTCACGCTCTCGCTGATCGGTTCGAAATGACATGTGTTGATTAGAGTAATTGGAGCAATTCGTGTCGGAACAATATACGATTAGCAATAAACAATAAACAATAAACAATCAGCAATGAACATTAACTAGTAAGCAGTAAGCAGTAAGCAGTAAGCAGTAAGCAGTAAGCAGTAAGCAGTACTCAGTTGGCAGTAATCAGTAGTCTAACTTCGTACATCTGACTTCCAACTTCCAACCATCAACCATCAACCATCAACCAGTAGTCTAAAATCTAACATCTCACATCTCACATCTAGCATCTAGCATCTAAATATCCCCCGTCAATTAAAAAGTAGCATCCATCAACTTAAACAGCGCAGGGATAAGATCGTCCACATAATTTTTTTTGAAATGTCCCATCTTGCCAAGATACTAGTATATAAAAAGATTTAAATCATGAGAAAATTACCGAACAAATTAGGAACAATA
>NZ_JALKAN010000001.1:0-828150 GCF_023015965.1 Allomuricauda sp. F6463D | reverse complement strand
AACCATTAACCAGTAGTCTAACATCTCACATCTAGCATCTAGCATCTAAATATCCCCCGTCAATTTAAAAGCAGCATCCATCAACTTAAACAGCGCAGGGATAAGATCGTCCACATAATTTTTTTTGAAATGTTCCATCTTGCCAAGATACTAGTATATAAAAAGATTTAAATTATGAGAAAATTACCGAACAAATTAGGAACAATAGTAATGGCACTGGCCCTGTTATGGTCCTGTGGCAAGGACGACGGTCCCACCGCGCCAACAAACCAGGCCCCGGTGATCACGGACCAGTCCTTTAATGTGGCGGAAACAATTACCGACATCGATGTTATAGGCGCGGTAAAGGCCGTAGATGCAGATGAAGATGCACTTACATTCAGCATCACCACCAATGACAGTGACCTGTTCAGTATTACCAAAGAAGGAGTTTTGAGTTTGGCCACAGGGAAGAGCCTTGATTTTAGCAATGCCGTTTCCCATAAAATTACCGTAAAGGTGAGCGACGGAGAGGAAGATGCCTCCGCCACGATCACCATAAACGTGGGTGATATAAGCATGGTCCCCGTGTTTGGAGAAGAGAGCTACGCCTTTGAAGCATCGGAGGACATATCCGATACCGATCCAATCGGCACGGTTACTGCCACCGATGGGGATGGGGATACATTGGAGTACACCCTTACCACCAACGACAACGACCTGTTCGAGGTAAGTGCCGAAGGGGAACTGAGCCTTGCCGATGGAAAGGAGCTGGACTTTGAGACCGCAGAAGAACATGTGCTGACCGTAACGGTGACCGATGGTACCGAAGCCGTGGATGCAACGATAACGATCACAGTGGTAAATGTCATTGAAAGTATGTTCGAGGACCCGGCATCCTTTATCACCACATGGGAGGTGCCCGAGAACAATTTTGAATTGAAGATAGGTACAAATGATAACTTTGATTACGATTTCACCATTGACTGGGGGGATGGCACCATTGAACAGTTGGCCGATCTACAAGACCTGACACATGTTTACGAAACAGCGGGCACCTATACCGTTGCCATACAGGGAGGTTTTCCAGTAATTCAAATGTCTGAAAATAATTCTGCTCGTGAAGCTTTAAAGAGCATTAACCAATGGGGGGCAATTGTATGGAAAAGTTTTCGTTATGCATTTTACCAGTGTGTAAATATGGAATACCATGCCACAGATGCGCCGGACCTCTCCCAAGTATCCGATTTAGAAGGGATGTTTTATAAGGCCGAATCCTTTAATGGGGATATCAGTGGCTGGGATGTGAGCAATGTTACCGATACAGCTATCATGTTCCTTCATGCCTTTTCATTTGATCAGAATCTTGGTGGTTGGGATATAAGTAATGTTCAGTATATGTCAGGAATGTTTGATGAATCAGGAATGTCAGCCCTCAATTTTTCCAACACCTTGATTGGCTGGTCCGGTTTAGATGTACAGTCCAATGTAGCACTTGGAGCAGAAGGCGTAGGTGTATGCGTAACTGACGATTTAATAAGTGCTGTTGCCACTCTTGAATCTGATCCTAATAGCTGGATCATCACTACAGCAGGTATCGTAAACTGTAACTAAAGATCAGAAATTTCTATTGTAATAGAGATAGAGCCTTCCGTGCAAACGGGGGGCTTTTTTTGTATTGATGCAATTAGCAATAAACAATTGACAGTGAACAATTGACAATAAACCATAAGCAATTTCCATTAATCATTAACCATTAAGCAGTAAGCAGTAGGCAGTAGGCAGTAGGCAGTAGGCAGTAAGCAGTAATCAATTATCAATTATCAATAGGCAATAAACAAAAACAAAAAACAATTTCAACTAACCATCAACCATCAACCATCAACCATCAACCATCAACCATCAACCATTAACCAGTAGGCAGTAAGCAGCAAGCATTCATCAAATGTTCCAATAATCGAATCATCCAACTTCCCACATCTCAAATCTCAAATCTCACATCTGATTTCGTACTTCCAACCATCAACCATCAACCATCAACCATCAACCAGTAAGCAGTAAGCAGTAATCAGTAACCAGTAACCAGTACGCAGTAGTCAGTTACCAACAACCAACAACCTTTCACCCTCCACCCAACGTCTAACTTCAAACTTCCCACTGCAACCCTGCCAACTGCCGACTGCAACCTGCCCACTGGATACTTCCCACAGAATAGATTCGGTTTGTCCCAAAAAACATTTGTATTTTTACAGTAGTTTTTAAAGAAGAAACCTTTTAAGCAATTATCCTTACAAACAATACACTATGAATCAATATGATGTAGCAATCATAGGCTCTGGACCCGGAGGTTATGTAGCGGCCATTCGATGTGCCCAATTGGGAATGAAAACAGCAATAATAGAAAAGTATCCCACCTTGGGGGGCACTTGCCTAAACGTGGGCTGTATCCCATCCAAAGCACTTTTGGACTCATCACACCATTACGAAGATGCCATTAAGCATTTCGAGGAACACGGTATCGATATTCCGGGAGAAATAAAAGTGAACTTGGAGCAAATGATCGCCCGCAAACAAGGCGTGGTGGACCAGACTACCAAGGGCATCGAGTTTTTGATGAACAAAAACAAGATTGATGTCTACCATGGCGTTGGAAGCTTTAAGGATGCCACACATGTGAATATCACAAAAGAGGATGGTGTAGAGACCATTGAGGCCAAGAATAGTATAATTGCCACAGGTTCCAAGCCATCGTCCCTGCCATTTATAAAAATAGATAAGGAAAGAGTAATCACTTCCACCGAAGCCTTAAAACTTAAGGAAATTCCAAAACACATGATCGTAATTGGTGGTGGCGTTATCGGTCTGGAACTTGGTCAGGTGTACAAGCGCCTAGGTGCCGATGTTACCGTGGTGGAATTTATGGACCGCATAATACCCGGTATGGATGGGGCATTGTCCAAAGAACTCACCAAGGTGATGAAAAAGCAAAAAGTGAAGTTCAACCTTTCCCATAAAGTTAAATCCGTGGAGCGCAAAGGCGACGAGGTAATCGTAAAGGCTGATGACAAAAAAGGCAAAGAGGTTACCCTTACCGGAGATTATTGTTTGGTAAGTGTAGGCCGTAAACCGTATACCGATGGATTGAACGTCGAAGCCGCCGGAGTACAATTGGACGATAGGGGCAGAGTAGCAGTGAACGAGCACTTGCAGACCAATGTTTCCAACATATATGCCATTGGCGATGTGGTAAAAGGAGCCATGTTGGCACACAAGGCCGAAGAAGAAGGTACCATGGTCGCTGAGATCTTGGCGGGCCAAAAACCACATATAGATTATAACCTGATTCCAGGCGTGGTCTATACTTGGCCAGAAGTTGCCGCGGTAGGTAAAACAGAAGAGCAATTGAAGGAAGAGGGCGTGGACTACAAAGTAGGACAATTTCCAATGCGAGCCTTGGGTAGAGCCAGAGCAAGTATGGATATTGATGGTTTTGTAAAGATTCTAGCCGATAAGAACACCGACGAAGTATTGGGCGTTCACATGATCGGGGCACGTTGTGCGGATTTGATCGCAGAAGGAGTAACTGCAATGGAATTTAGGGCCTCCGCAGAAGATATTTCCCGTATGAGTCATGCACACCCAACATTTGCCGAAGCCGTTAAGGAAGCTGCATTGGCAGCAACCGATGATAGGGCCTTGCATGTGTAGGTAAGGATATCCCGCTGAAAAGAAGTAATGTACGTCATTCTGAACTTGTTTCAGAATCTCATTAGGCTGATGGACGAATTGTGATGGGAACCTGAATCAAGTTCAGGTTGACGAAGGTCCGTCATGCTGAATTCATTTCAGAATCTCATCTCAGTGAGCTGATGAATTATGATGAGAACCTGAAACAAGTTCAGGTTGACGAAGAGCTGTCATTCTGAATTTATTTCAGAATCTCATTGTGCTGATGGACGAATTGTGATGGGAAGTTGAAACAAGTTCAGGTTGACGAAAGGCCGTCATGCTGAATTTATTTCAGAATCTCATTAGGCTGATGAATGAATTGTGATGGGAACCTGAAACAAGTTCAGGTTGACGAAGGGCTGTCATTCTGAATTCATTTCAGAATCTCATTAGGCTGATGGACGAATTGTGATGGGAAGTTGAAACAAGTTCAGGTTGACGAAGAGCCGTCATTCTGAATTTATTTCAGAATCTCATTAGGCTGATGGATGAATTGTGATGAGAACCTCAAACAAGTTCGGGTTGACGAAGAGCCGTCATTCTGAATTCATTTCAGAATCTCATTAGGCTGATGGACGAATTGAGATGGGAACCTGAATCAAGTTCAGGTTGACGAAGAGCCGTCATGCTGCATTCATTTCAGAATCTCCTTAGGCCGATGGACGAATTGTGATGGGAACCTGAAACAAGTTCGGGTTGACGAAGAGCCGTCATTCTGAATTCATTTCAGAATCCCATCTCAGTGAGTTGATGAATTATGATGGGAACCTGAAACAAGTTCAGGTTGACGAAAAGCCGTCATTCTGAATTCATTTCAGAATCTCATTGTGCTGATGGATGAATTGTGATGAGAACCTGAAACAAGTTCGGGTTGACGAAGAGCCGTCATTCTGAATTTATTTCAGAATCTCATTAGGCTGATGAATGAATTGTGATGGGAACCTGAAACAAGTTCAGGTTGACGAAGGGCTGTCATTCTGAATTCATTTCAGAATCTCATTAGGCTGATGGATGAATTGTGATGGGAACCTGAAACAAGTTCAGGTTGACGAAGGTCCGTCATTCTGAATTTATTTCAGAATCTCATTGCGCTGATGGATGAATAGTGATGGGAAGTTGAAACAAGTTCAGGTTGACGAAGGGCCGTCATTCTAAATTCATTTCAGAATCTCATTAGGCTGATGGATGAATTGTGATGGGAACCTGAAACAAGTTCGGGTTGACGAAGGTCCGTCATTCTGAATTTATTTCAGAATCTCATTGCCCTGATGTATGAATAGTGATGGGAACCTGAAACAAGTTCGGGTTGACGAAGAGCCGTCATTCTGAATTCATTTCAGAATCTCATTAGGCTGATGGATGAATTGTGATGAGAACCTCAAACAAGTTCGGGTTGACGAAGAGCCGTCATTCTGAATTCATTTCAGAATCTCATTAGGCTGATGGTTGAATTGTGATGGGAACCTGAATCAAGTTCAGGTTGACGAAAAGCATATATTTTGGATAATTTTAAAAGCATTCAATCTAAGGATTGGATGCTTTTTTTAGCTCCTAACAATCCGGAAAACCCTCCTAAGGAATAACCGGAACCTCATAATAAGCTCTTTAAAAATGGGAATGGAAGCTACTTTCAACTCAATCAACTGTGTCTTTACAAAAGAAACGCCCCAAGCAATCTGCGATTTGAGATGCGCTTCGTACTTGTTGTATCGCAATGACAAAAATGTACAGGCAACCATAAAGACCAGAGCACCCGGCACCACTACTTCAGGAGAGAGCGAAAGATTGAAAAAACGGTAGAGTCCCAATCCGGTAAAGCTGCCATAAAGTATAACAAAATGGATTACGTAAATGGAAAGCGTACTCGCCCCAATTCTTAAGACGGTTTTGTTCATCATAAAACGCCGAAGCATCATAAATACCGCAAATACAACCAATACATTCCCCAAACGGATAAACAAGTAATTATTGGTCAAAATCAGGTTTAAGAAGTTTAAACCAGTCCAATTATAAAGCACTTCAAAAAAATTGGATGATTGATAGATCAACACATACCCAACCGTCAATGCGATGGAAATGGCGGCAGGGTACAGATTCCTATAATTCTTAAATCGTGTAAAAAGAACCGAGATAAAAGCACCCATAGTGGCATAGCCAAACCAAGGAATGATGGTAAATACCGAACCATTCGCTTTGGAAAAGTAATTGGCCAAAAATTCGGGTAAAAAGGCAAAAGACCAATCGTTGTACACCCGCTCGAACAGGAAGAGCACCACAGTTATGCTTACCAAAACCAACGGAAACACATATTTTTTCTTTTTAGCGGTCAGTACATAAGTGCCAATAAGTCCCAAAATGGAAAGTCCGATACAGTGAAGCACATCCACCAAATAAAACGAACTATAGATTTCACCCTTGAAAAGACCTCCCAAGTTTAAACGCAATAAATAACCAATGGCCAACAGCTGCAAGCCACGTCGGATACCTTTGCCAACCCTGGGGTTATCCATACCGCTTTGCGGGGCACGAATCAATAAGTAGGTGAAAATAAATCCCGAAACCGTAAAGAAAACAGGTGCGGTAATCCCTCTAAAGTAAAGCCAAACACTATAAACTGGGTTGTTTAAATCCCTAAATACAGGGTCTAATAAGCCATCGATAAAATGCCCTTGCAACATCATCAAAATAGCCCATGCACGCATGGCATCAATAAAAAACAACCTGTTATCCTTGGCCTTCATTCGGTTAAAATTCACCCATATATACTTGCTTAGCAGGTAGTTTGGATGTTCCACGCGTCAAAAATATACAAAATAGTCGCATCTCTGTTTCAATTGGGGTATTTTAGCGAAACAATCAATGATTTTATACTATGGCTGCAATTTTGGTATTGGCTGGGAGCAATTCTTCAGCTTCCATCAATTTTAAATTGGTAAAATATACCGTCTCTTTGGTTCAAGACCATGATATTCAGACGCTGAACATGGCTGTGTACCCTTTTCCCATGTACAGTATGGACTACGAAAGAGACAATGGGTTTTCCAATTCCTTGGTGGAATTGAAGGAGGATATTAAAAATTCATCAGGCCTTATTTTATCGGTGAATGAGCACAATGGCAACCCATCGGCCTATTTTAAAAATGTTTTGGATTGGTTGTCGAGACTAGATCGTAATTTTTTGGAGGGAACCAAAGTGTTGTTGATGTCAACTTCTGCTGGAAAGAGGGGGGCGAAAGGCGCTTTGGAGGTCATTCAAAATATGCTGCCAAGGTTTGGGGCAGAAATAGTTTCAACCTTTTCGCTCCCTTCTTTTCGTGATAATTTTAGCGATCAAGGTGTTTTGGACGAGGCATTAAAGTCGGAACATAAAGAAGCGCTGAACGTATTTTTGGATTCCGTAAATCAATAGGTATTGCGAACACACCGATCCTTTAAGCTCAATGCTCTTTTACAAAGTAAAAAGAAGCTGTTTCAATGGTCGAGGTTGCATTGCAATGTAGTTTGGTTGGACAGTAATTCGCACCAAGACCCATATTCCAGTTTCGAGGCTTGCTTGGCCATAGGTAATTCGCAGATGATTAAGAATGTGGACGAGCTCCAAACGTTTCTGGAGCACCAAAAAGATTGGCTTTTCGGCTATTTTTCCTATGATTTTAAAAATGAGTTGGAAGCATTGACCTCAAGGAATTTGGATGTTTTGGAATTTCCGGTGATACAATTTTTTCAACCCCATAAAATTATACTAATTGATGATGGGCAAATTCATTTTAAGTACTTGAATGCTTTTGCTCACGAAATTGAAGCGGATCTTGAAGAGATAACGAACTTTAAGAAGGAAGTTGTACCAAAGAAACAAGAGAGCCCTATCAAAATTAAAATGCGAATCCATAAGGATGCTTATTTTGAAAAAGCCGACCGTTTTTTACAACATATCCATCGTGGGGATATTTACGAAGCCAATTTTTGCCAAGAGTTTTATGCAGTAGATGTAAATATTGATCCCTGGGAAACGTACCAAAAATTAAATAATATCTCCGAACCACCTTTTGCATCATTTGTTAGATTGGGAGAACGATATCTTTTGTGTGCCTCGCCAGAACGGTATCTAAAAAAAATAGGGCAAAAAGTGATTTCACAACCCATAAAGGGGACTGCACCACGTGGAAAAGATACAGCTGGGGATGAAAAAATGAAAAATGATCTGCTCCAAGATCAGAAGGAGCGCTCAGAAAATATAATGATCACGGATTTGGTTCGTAATGATTTGGCTAAAAGTGCATTAAAGGGGTCTGTACAAGTGGAAGAACTATGTAAACCATATACCTTTAAGCAAGTACACCAATTGATCTCAACTATAGTTTCAACAGTTCCAGTAGATAAAAATCCAATTGAACTTATAAAGGAAACCTTTCCTATGGGTAGTATGACGGGTGCTCCAAAAATTTCTGCAATGAAAATTATTGAAGAACTGGAAGAAACCAAACGAGGTTTGTACAGCGGCGCAATTGGATACTTTGATCCAACAGGGGATTTGGATTTTAATGTGGTGATCCGGAGTATTTTGTACAATGCCAATAAAAAATACGTGTCATTTTCCGTAGGTAGTGCCATTACGGCAAAATCCGACCCGGAAAAGGAATACCAAGAATGTTTGCTAAAAGCAAAAGCTATGCGAACAGTATTGGAGGAAGGCTAAGGGTTAATTTGTAAATTCGCACCATGTTCCCAAAATTTTCAGAACACATTGGCCAAAACATGTTTTTCCTAAAAGGAAAAAAACTGCTATTGGCCTGTAGTGGGGGTGTGGACAGTGTGGTATTGGCACATTTGTGTATTTCGGAAGGCATGGACATTGCCTTGGCCCATTGTAATTTTAACCTTCGCGCTGAAGAGAGTGATGGCGATGAGGATTTTGTGCGAAGACTGGCAGCCCAACTTGGTGTTGAGGTTTTTGTAGCGTGTTTTAAAACAGCGGATTATGCCGAAACCCAGGGCATTTCTATACAAATGGCAGCTCGAGAATTACGTTACCAATGGTTTGCCGAATTGTTACAAGCCCATAGTTTTGATTTTGTATTGACCGCCCATCATGCGGACGATAGTTTGGAAACATTTCTTATCAATCTATCTCGAGGTACCGGAATCCAAGGACTGTCAGGTATACCAAAAGTAAACCAACATGTAGTTCGCCCATTATTGCCCTTTTCGGAACAGGAGATTTTGGACTATGCCAAATCGGAAAACGTGATATGGCGTGAGGATAGCAGTAATGCCAGTATCAAATATCTGCGCAACAAGATACGCCATCAAATTGTACCGCTTTTAAAAGAACTGCATCCTACTTTTTTACAAAATTTCTTGAAGACCCAAGACAATTTGCAGCAGACCAATGATTTGTTGAAACATCAATTAAATGAATTAAAAACCAATTTATTTAAACCAAAAAACGGGGCTATTGAAATACGTGTTTCGGAACTGGAACAACTGGTACCTTTGGAACCGTACCTCTTCGGATTGTTCCACGACTATGGTTTTACGCAATGGGAAGATGTAAAAGGATTGTTGACCGCCATAAGTGGTAAACATGTGGTTTCCAGTACCCATCAGTTGCTTAAGGATAGGGATTGTCTTATTCTTTCTGAGCTCAAACCCAAGAAAAAAGAATCTTACCCAATTTATTTGGAGGATACACCACCGAACGTCCCGGTTAATTTGAAATTGGAATATGTAGAAACCATTGAGAAACAGGGACGAAATGTCGTATTTTTGGATAAGGAAAAGTTAAACTTTCCGTTAGTATTAAGGAACTGGGAAAAAGGCGACTATTTTTATCCTTTTGGGATGCAAGGCAAGAAAAAGTTGTCCAAATTTTTTAAAGATGAAAAAATGGACCTGATTTCCAAAGAAAAACAGTGGTTACTTTGTTCGGACAACAACATTATTTGGGTTGTAGGGAAAAGGGCCGACGAACGATTCAAGGTTGAGGATTCAACCCGACAAATATTAAAGATTACCCAACTTACATGAGATTATCAATACTCTTTTTAGGATTATTTTTCATTAATCTAATAACATTCGCCCAAACCGATGAGAATCCAGCAGTTTGGAGCCACGAAGTACATAAATTGTCCGATACCGAATACGAATTGGTGTTCAAGGGGAAAATTATGGACGGATGGCACGTGTATTCCCAATATACTGCCGAAGGAGGCTCTTTGCCCAGTGAATTTTCTTTTGAAAAAGCTGGAGAGGATTACGAGTTACTTGGTGAAACCCAGGAAAGTGAAACCATAACAGAGTACAGCGATATATTTGAGGTAGAAGAGACTTTTTTTAAGAAAGAGGCCATTTTCACTCAAAAAATTAAATTGCTTGACCCTGAAATCAACCAAGTATCAGTCAACCTGTTTTATCAGATTTGTAAGGAAGTTTGCCTTCCTGTCGATGAGTATTTTCAAATTTCGTTGGATGGAAAAGGTTTTGTCGCGGAAGAAATGTCTTTGGACGAAAGAAGCAAAGCTCTCGGGGAATCTTTAAAGGTAGATTTAAAAAACAAAAACCTACTGAACCAAAATGGCGGGTCGGACTCCGAGGGACAGGCCAATTTATGGGTGATTTTTGGTCTTGGTTTTATAGGGGGACTTATTGCATTGTTGACCCCATGTGTTTTCCCAATGATTCCATTAACAGTTTCATTTTTCACCAAACAATCACAAAATAAGACCAAAGGGGTGGGTAATGCCCTGTTGTACGGATTCTTTATTGTGTTGATTTATTTCTTGTTGAGTTTACCGTTTCATTTGTTCAATTCGGTGGATTCGCAAATATTGAACACCATAGCCACAAATATTTGGCTCAACGTGTTCTTCTTTGTCATTTTTGTCTTTTTTGCCTTTTCGTTTTTTGGCTATTACGAATTAACCTTGCCCAGCTCTTGGGCCAACAAGATGGATTCTGCTTCGTCCAAAGTAGGAGGGGGCCTTGGTATCTTTTTTATGGCATTAACATTGGCTATTGTGTCCTTCTCATGCACAGGACCCATTTTGGGCGGACTCTTGGGGAGCACAACGTTGGCAGAGGGTAATGTGGCAACAAACTTAACTTCGGGAATGGTTGGTTTTGGTTTGGCTTTGGCCTTGCCGTTTGCTTTGTTTGCCATGTTCCCTGCGTGGTTGAATTCTTTGCCAAAATCCGGTGGATGGATGACCACGGTAAAAGTGGTGCTTGGCTTTTTGGAGTTGGCGTTGGCGTTCAAATTTTTGTCCAATGCCGACTTGGTAGGCAACTGGGGCATTTTTAAAAGAGAAATATTTTTAGGTGTTTGGGTGGTATTGTTCATTTTGATGACCTTGTACCTCTTTGGTATCTTAAGATTCCCACACGATGGACCAAAGAAAAACCTTTCGCCCGCCAGAAAACTAACGGGAATCGTAAGTTTGGTTTTTACTGTTTATTTAGTGCTGGGACTTTTTAATATTACACATTTAAAATTGTTGAGTGGGTTTCCTCCACCAAGTTTTTACAGTGTGGTGGAAACAGAAAGTGACTGTCCTTTAGGATTGGATTGTTACAAAGATTTTGACGAAGGCGTGGCATACGCAAAAGAGGTCAATAAACCTATTTTGCTCGATTTTACGGGATGGGCCTGTGTCAACTGCAGAAAAATGGAAGAAAATGTGTGGAGTGATCCTGGTGTATATGCCATGTTAAAAGAAGATTATGTTTTAATCTCGCTTTATATCGATGATAGAAAAGAGCTTCCCGAATCCGAACAATTCGATTTTAAGTACGATTCAGGGAGAATTAAAACCATAGAGACCATAGGTCAAAAATGGGGGACCTTCCAAACCATTAACTTCAATGCAGCTTCCCAACCGTACTACGTGCTACTATCCCCAAATTTGGAGATTTTGAATGAGGCGGTACAATATGTAGATGTGGAAACATATGAGGCATGGTTGAAATCGGGCTTGGAAAACCACCATCTTTCCATGGGTAGATAATTGACATTTGTCAATTGTTTAACGCAACGGATTAATAAATTAGTTTTAACTTAGGGTGCACAAACTGACTTAACTCATCTTCGTGAAAAAATACAAAAAAGTACTTCTTGTACTCCTAGGACTGCTTCTTATTGTAATCATTGGTGTCGCCATATTTATTAATAGCCTTAAGCCGGATTACGGAGGCGAAAAGTCGCTGCCGGGTATTTCCAATGAGGTGACCACTTATTTCGACCCTTATGGTATTCCCCATATTTATGCTGACAATGAAACGGATGCTTTAAGAGCTTTAGGCTATGTGCATGCCCAAGACAGATTATGGCAGATGGAATTATTGCGCAGAGTGGCAAAAGGGAGGCTTTCAGAACTTTTTGGCGAGGACATGGTTAAAACAGATAAGTTCTTGTTGTCGTTGGGCATAGATGACCATACTCGTACAACATTGGAAGAACTGGACCGTAAGAATGAAACCATTGCACTTGCCCAAGCCTATTTGGATGGGATAAACGAGTTTATAGAAAATGGTCCAACACCCATTGAATTTTATGTAACCGGTATTGAAAAGGAACCGTTTGCTTTGGAAGATGTGTACAACGCTGTGGGCTACATGGCCTTTAGTTTTGCCATGGCTCACAAAACAGACCCATTGTTGACCTCTATGCGCAATAAGCTGGGAGATGAGTACATGGATGATTTGACCATTAGTTCGGATACCACTACTGTTTGGATTAAAAATTATAAAGGAGTTAAAACGGACACTTTGGGAGCCAATGTAACGGCAAGTGTAACTGCAGCCTTGGACAAGCTTCCCATACCACAGTTCGAAGGAAGCAATAGTTGGGTGGTGGCACCCCAAAAAACTAAAAATGGAAAAGTGATCTTTGCCAATGATCCACATATTGGATTTGCCCAACCTTCCGTTTGGTACGAAGCCCACATTAGCACCCCAACTTATGAGAAATATGGGTATCATTTGGCAGGTGTGCCATTTCCCTTGCTTGGACATGATAGAAAACTGGCCTATGGCCTAACCATGTTCGAGAATGATGATATTGATTTTTATTACGAAGAAACCAATCCATCGGACAGTACCAAATATAAAACGGCAGAAGGTTGGAAAAACTATGAGTTCGTAAACAAAACCATTAAAGTGAAGGATGGTGAGGACGTTTCCTTTACCTATAAAAAAACGCATCATGGCCCCGTCTTGAACAATATTGCAGACCAAATTACCGGTGAGCGTCCTATATCCATGTCGTGGATTTATACCAAACCCAAAAACATGGTACTACACGCACTTTATGGACTTAGCCATGCAACAAACATGGAAGAGTTTAAAAGTGCATTGCCGAATATCCACGCACCGGGACTAAATGTTATGTACGGAGATGCAGAAGGTAATGTGGCATGGTGGGCCACGGCAAAACTCTATCAAATGCCCGATAGTTTGTCCACCAAGTTTGTTTTGGATGGAACATCGGGTGAAGAAGAACCGCTACGCTATTTGGATTTTTCGGAAAATCCAATGTCCGAGAACCCACCATCAAATTATGTGTATTCTGCCAACAATCAACCAGATTCAATAGCAGGAATGCTCTATCCAGGGTATTATTTGCCAGAAAATAGGGCAAAACGGATCGTACAGTTATTGGACGCTAAAGACGACTGGGACAAAGAGTCCATATCCGAAATGATTTTAGATGTTACTTCTCCTGTGAACATAGAAGTAATCTCAGAATTGATCAAACTGTTTGATGTTACCCATTTAAACGAAGAACAATTGGTGCTATTGGATTCTTTGAAAAATTGGGACGGAAAATATACCTTAAATAGTACTAATCCAGTAATCTACCACAGAACACTATACTATATGGTGAAAAACACCATGGAAGATGAGTTAGGGTCAGAAATGTTTGAACAATTCCTATCTACCCATTTGTTCAAAAGACAAATTGCTTGGGGAGCTCAAATGAGGAGCGGTAAATGGTGGGACAATATAAATACCACTGATGTAGTGGAGACAAGAGAGGGTATTGTCATGAAATCTTTCACCGATGCATGGAAATCCTTGGTTTCCGATTTTGGCCCAGATCCAAGTCAGTGGTCGTGGGACAAAGTACATACGTTGGAGCATCAACATCCATTTGGACAAGTGGAATCGTTACGGAAATACTTCAATGTAGGGCCATTTCCAGTGGAAGGAACACGAGAAGTCATCAATAACCTATCTTTTCCTTATGATAGCACAGGATTTTACAAAGTAAGTTCTGGTCCATCCACAAGGCGTATCGTTGATTTCTCCGATGTTGAGAACAGTATTAGCATATTGCCAACAGGGCAATCTGGAAATCCATTGAGCAAACATTATCAAGACCAAGCAGAAATGTATGTGAAGGGTGAGTTTCGAAAAATGATGATGAACAAACAAGAAATCGAAGAAACAGCAAAGTCCGTATTGATCTTTCGTTAATTCAAAAAGGGCATTCATCAATTCAAAATAGGGCATTCGTCAAAAGACCATTCTTTTTGGCGTGGAATCGGTTATTTTTCACTCTTATTCAAGTAGAAACTCCATATGCTCATAAAGGTTTACGGTAGTGCCGTCTTTGGTATCGAGGCAACAACTATAGTTGTTGAGGTAAATATTGATAAAGGTGTGGGATACCATTTGGTCGGACTGCCCGATAACGCCATTAAGGAAAGCAATTTTCGGATAGCCGCCGCACTCCAAAACAACGGATATCGAATTCCCGGCAAAAAAATCACCATCAACATGGCTCCTGCCGATTTAAGAAAGGAGGGTTCTGCTTATGACCTTACCTTGGCCATTGGTATTTTGGCAGCTTCCAATCAAATTAAATCAGAAAACATTGATGATTATTTAATTATGGGCGAACTTTCTTTGGATGGAGGTTTGCAGCCGATTAAAGGTGCTCTGCCCATTGCCATAAAGGCCAGCGAGGAAGGTTATAAAGGATTTATCCTACCCAAGGAAAATGCAAATGAAGCTGCGGTTGTGGATGGTTTGGAAGTATATGGAGTAGAAAACATTAAAGAGGTCATCGACTTTTTTGATTCAGGTGCTCCTTTGGAAAGAACCATAGTGGATACTAGGAAAGAATTTTATGAGCACCTCCATATGCCCGAATTTGATTTTGCCGATGTAAAAGGACAGGAAAGCATAAAACGATGTATGGAAATTGCCGCTGCAGGCGGGCATAATATAATTTTAATTGGTCCACCAGGAGCGGGAAAGACGATGTTGGCAAAGCGATTACCATCTATTTTGCCGCCGATGACACTCCATGAAGCTCTGGAAACCACTAAAATTCATAGCGTTGTTGGCAAGGTCAAGAACAAAGGGTTGATGAGTCAGAGGCCTTTTAGAAATCCACATCACACAATTAGTTCTGCGGCATTGGTAGGAGGGGGGAGTTATCCACAACCAGGAGAAATCTCCCTATCGCATAATGGTGTTTTGTTTTTGGATGAACTACCAGAGTTTGAGCGACGTGTTCTGGAAGTAATGAGGCAGCCAATAGAAGATAGGGAAGTAACCATAGCTCGGGCGCAGTTTACAGTGACCTATCCAAGTAGTTTTATGTTGGTTGCGAGTATGAATCCGAGCCCTGGAGGCTATTTTAACGACCCGGATGCACCAGTAACCTCATCTCCTGCCGAAATGCAACGTTACTTGGGAAAAATATCGGGGCCATTATTGGATAGGATCGATATTCATATTGAAGTAACTCCCGTACCTTTTGAAAAATTATCCGAAGAACGGAAAGGGGAGAGCAGTACCTTAATCAGAAAGAGAGTGGAAGTGGCAAGGGGAATTCAAACAAAGAGATTCATAAAGTTTGAAGGGACACACTACAACGCTCAAATGGGCACCAAACATATCAGAGAATTTTGCAAGCTGAGCGAATCCTCCAAAAATCTTTTAAAGGATGCTATGCAACGTCTTAATCTTTCCGCAAGGGCTTATGACAGAATTTTAAAAGTATCGCGTACTATTGCCGATCTGGAACAATCCAAACATATTACGGAAACCCATATCTCCGAAGCCATACAATACCGGAGTTTGGATCGGGAAGGTTGGTTGGGGTAAACCTAATTAAATCTTTTAATCAGGTAGTAGGTAAATGTGATCATCTCCTTGTAATTATCAATACTTAGTTTTTCATCAATGCCATGGAACCTAGTCATGCTATCCGGTCCAACTCGAATTGGGTAGAACCGGTACACGTCATCCGATACATCATAAAAATATCTTGCGTCCGTTCCACCTCCGATTAAACCGGGCACCACTACCGATTCAGGAAATACGGAGCGTATGGTTTTTTCAAGGTTTTTGAAAGCATCTGAGTCGATACCGGAAACAGGGGATGGATTTGTGGCAAAGCCAGCCAATTCCACCTTGATGCCATCGTCAATAGTATTTTGAATATGTTCTTTTACCGATTCAATGGTTTCACCCGGTAGGATCCTAAAGTTAATGGTTGCCTTGCCCATTGTTGGTATTACATTGTCTTTTACGCCGCCTTCAATAATCGTTGGTGCTGTTGTGGTATGTGCATTCAACGCTTTTAGCACGGGGCCTTTAAAAAGCCATGGATTGGCAAAGGCCATTTTTTTGATAAAAGGCATTTCTGCACCCATATATTTAAATTGATAATCGATAGGTTTCACCAATTTATAGGGCAGTTGATTGTTTTCAAGGTCCACAATGGCCTGGGCCAACATACCCAAAGTGTTTTTTTCCGGTGGAGCTGAACTATGACCGCCACCTGTTTCCACTATTAAATTAAAAGACGCGTAACCCTTTTCTGATAAGTTTACCATGGCAACGGTTTTATCTATTCCGGGAACCATTTGGTCAGCTAAAAAACCACCTTCATCCAAAGTCATTGCTGCTTGAATGCCTTTTTCTTTTAAATAGGCTGCAATTGCTTTGGCTCCGTTTTCCCCTCCTAGTTCTTCATCGTGACCAAAGGCCAAATAAATGGTTTGCTTAGGTGTAAATGATTCTCCTAGTAACAATTCCACCGATTCCATGAGTGCCATTAGGGAACTTTTATCGTCCATGGTTCCCCTGCCAATTATGTGACTGTCTGTAATTTTTCCTTCAAACGGTCCTGCTTCCCAATCCTTTATCGTAGGCTGGTCCACGGGAACTACATCTTGGTGGGAAAGGAGTATGATAGGTTTTTTAGTGGAATCGGAACCTTCCCATGTATATAGCAGACTGTATTCGTTGATTTTCTCTAATTTCAGATTTTCATGCACTAATGGGTAAGTATCTTTTAAAAACTGATGAAAACCATTAAAGGCTGTAGAGTCCGGAATTGCGTCTTCGCTAAAGGAAATGGTTTTGTACTGCACTGCACTTGCCAAATTTTGAACTGCCATATCGGGAATATCCAATTGCTCCAATGGATCGGAGTCTACTTGATGGGAGTTTAGAGACAAGGTCTTTACGATAATAATTCCGGCGAAAATGGCAATAATGGACACAATAGCAAGAAGTAATTTTCTCATGGTTGTTTTTTTAAAGTTGGCTTTTGGATAAGGTCGTTGGTTATTCTTGGTCAAAGTAATAACTGCAAATTATGTAAAAAAGTCAGAATGCCACTTGTTTACATAATTTCTTTATTCAAAAAAGCACAAGGAAACACCTGCAAAGGCAATAATTACGTAGGAAAAAGAAGTCAAAACAATATATACATGTTGTTTTTTGTTAAAGTTTGAATAAGGTACTGTACTTTAGTATGTTGAGGTATACATTTGCAAGCTTTTCTAAAAAAGAGGGTATGCAATTTGTAGAGTTGAACCCAACTGGCAATTTTGATACTTGGGAACAAGAGAAGATTGACGAGTTGTTACATCAGGAAATAAAAGAGTCTTTGAGCAATAGATTGGTGTTCGAGAACGAGAACATTAAGCTTTGGGACTTATATCTCCTTGCGGGGGAACGACTTAATTTTAGAAAGCACAGTACCAATTATGGTTGGGTTTGTACCACGGGAGGGTTGGCGATTACCCATTATGGAAATGGAAAAATTGACATGATTAAACTAAACCCTGGTGATACCGAATATTTCGAGAATAGAGGGAAAAATTATGTGAACGATCTGGAAAATATTGGTGAGGACACTATAGTTATCAATATCATGGAATACAAGGAGAACAAACAAGTAAACAACTACCAATTCTGTAACTAAATAGCTTTGATATTAGCTTTTAATCCAGAGATGATACCCAGGATATTTTCCACCGTTTCATCCAAATAATATTTAATGGCCAAATGGGGTATTCTAATGGTGGTGAAACCGTTTTTAAAAGAATGCATGGCATCTTCAAGGTCGTTTATGGCTTGTTCGTGTGTTATCATATTATAGTTTTTGTCAATCTCTATATTGAGTTTGACACGTGAAATGGCTATATCTACGGACTTTTTGCCATCCCACCATTCCAACATCGGATGAACTCCAGCTTCTTTTAAAGCATAGAATAAATGAATGGCATCGACCGGTGTATTATTGTCCAGTATTACCTTTTTTATAAGCCGTGTATGTCGTTCGCAGAGCTGAACACCTAAAGATCCTATTGATTCTTTATGTTGATGGTGATTTATGTCTTTGCCACAATCCTTACATGTCATAAGTTTTTGTCAAGTTTAGGTCTAAGTATGATTTGGGACTATTATAACTTTGAGTTTTTTGAATTCGTATAAAAATTCGATGTACTACATTCCACTTTTAGACCAAATGCATTTTTTTGGATGAAATGCATGTTTTGTTCTGATATACTTTTAATTTAATCCCACAAAACCAAATAACCAATGTTTAAAAAAATAGGACCAGGTGTTCTGGTCGCAGCAGCTTTTGTTGGCCCCGGAACTATAACAATGTGTACTCTGGCAGGTGCAAAATTCGGATACGCTCTGATTTGGGCATTGCTGATATCCATTATAGCAACCATAGTACTACAGGGTATGGCTGGCAGAATAGGACTTGTCACACAAAATGGATTGGTGGATGTAGTGCGCACCGAATTGCAAACGCCATGGGTTCGCAATGTAGTTATAGCCGTTGTGTTGGGAGCTATTTTAGTGGGAAATGCGGCATATGAAGCAGGTAATATTGGTGGTGCAACCCTCGGATTGGAACAACTCTTGCCACAGAAACAATTAAAATCTTTTTTGCCAGCCATTGTAGGTGCAGTTATATTTTTATTGCTTTGGTTCAGTAATTATAAAGTATTGGAAAAAATATTTGTTGCTCTCGTTGGGATAATGGGTGTGAGTTTCGTTATCTGTGCAATAATCACCAAACCTTCTATAACAGGAATATTAAAAGGAATGTTTGTGCCACGTTTACCCGAGGACAGTTTACTTACGGTAATCGCTCTAGTGGGCACAACCGTAGTACCTTACAACCTCTTTTTGCACGCATCGTTGGTTAAGGAAAAATGGAACTCCATTAAAGACCTTAAAGCGGTGAATTGGGACACGACAGTATCCCTTGCCCTTGGCGGGCTAGTATCCATTGCTATATTGATTACCGCGTCGGCGGCACCAATTTCAGACATTAACCACGCGTTGGATATGGCAAAGGCCTTGGAACCTTTATTCGGTAAAATGGCGGTTTATTTTATGGCAATAGGGCTATTGGCCGCAGGAATCACCTCTGCCATAACAGCTCCCTTGGCGGCAGCTTATGTGGCAAGCAGTTGTTTTGGTTGGAAAGGAGGCATGCAAAGCAAAAAATTTAAAATGGTTTGGTTCTTAGTACTTTTATGTGGTGTCCTATTTCTTTCTTTTGATATAAAACCTATTGAAGTTATTTTATTTGCACAGGTCGCCAATGGAATCTTACTTCCTGTAATGGCATTATTGCTCTTGTGGATCGTAAATAAAAAATCGGTTATGGGCAAAAACAGAAATACCACGTTACAAAACATCTTTGGTGTGGCAATTGTGTTATTTGCTGTGTTTTTGGGTGCTAAAAGCATATTTAAAGTAATTGGATTATTGTAAATGGATGCGTTTAAGATAGATATTAACTGTGATGTTGGTGAAGGAGTAGAAAACGAGACGGATATTTTTCCATATATAAGCTCCTGCAATATTGCCTGTGGAGGTCATGCAGGAGATGAAGAAACCATGGTTAGGGTAGCTTCACTCGCCAGAACACATGGGTTAAAAATTGGGGCACACCCATCTTATCCTGACAAACCAAATTTTGGTAGAGAGGTGATGGATATTTCTGAACAAGACCTAATACACAGCCTAAGAAAGCAACTGGAGGATTTTGATAAGATTTTGGAACAAGAAAATAGTACTTTGCACCATATCAAAGCCCATGGGGCACTATATAATCAAACAGCTAAAGATGAGCAGTTGGCAAGGGTATATTTGGATGCTATTGCTACGTATAGGAATGATGCCATACTCTATGTTCCTTTTGGTTCGGTGATCGCAAAGATGGCTAACGAACGTGGATTCAGGGTTTGGTATGAGGCCTTTGCAGACAGAAATTATCATTCTGATCTTACACTGGTCTCCAGGAAAAAAGATAATGCCGTTATTGAAAAACCCGAAAAAGTGTTACAGCATATTTTACCCATCATAAAAAAAAATGAGGTGATTTCGATAAATAACGAATCCATGAAAATATATGCAAATACACTTTGTATACACGGCGATACGGTTTCAGCCTTAAAAATATTGATGTATCTTTCAGCAGAATTAGCCAAGAACCAGGTGCAAATACAAAAATGAAAAGTTACCCCATCAGCATCAAACCCTTTGGAGAACGAGCTGTTTTAGTAGAATGGCCCAATAAGGTAAGTGAATCCATTTTGGCGGACATCCTCGATTTTATGGATGCTTTTAAAGGGCTGAAAATTCCCGGCTGGGAAATGTCAGTTGCATATAACTCCTTGACCATGGTCTATAACAAAGACCATATTGATTTTGAAAAGACCAAAAACATAATTCTAGACTGTCACGATAAACAGGCCAAATCTAAAACAGAGCGAATTCAGCATTTATGGACCTTACCCGTTTGCTATGACCTTGAGTTTGGAATGGATATCGAAGAGGCGGCCAAAACACTGGGTCTCTCGATAGAAGAATTGATTGGTCAGCATACTTCCCATCAATATGTGGTCTATGGTATCGGGTTTTTGCCCGGATTTATGTATTTGGGCGGGCTTCCGTCATCTTTGGAAATTCCCCGTAGAGCTGAACCGAGATTGAAAGTACAGAAGGGTTCAGTAGGATTGGCAGGCAAACAAACAGGAATTTATCCCCAAGAATCACCTGGAGGATGGAACATTATAGGGAATTGTCCTGTTGACTTGTTCGACCCAACTAAAAAAGACCCTTGTTTTGTGAAAGTGGGAGATAAAATACAGTTTGAGAACATATCTAAAGCAGAATACGAACTCCATAAGATTGAAGGTGAAGTGGGTATTTACGAACCCGAAAAAGTTGTATTAAATGCTTAAAGTGTTAAAAACCGGCCTTTATTTGACCATCCAAGACCTTGGTAGGTATGGGTATCGTGATATTGGCGTACCCATTTCTGGTGCGATGGACGTGGCATCTGTCAAAAAAGCCAATTTGTTATTGGATAATGATGAGAATGAAGCTGTGTTGGAAATCACCATGACGGGCCCTACGCTTCAATTTGAAGAGCCTACCTATATCTGTTTGGCCGGAGCCCATATTGCCGCAACGCTTAATAACGAAACGATTGATAATTACAAAATAGTTAAGGTTGAAAAGGGCGATATTTTAACCTACGGAAGATTGGAAGTAGGTTTTAGGGGGTATTTGGCCATAAAAGATGGTATTCAAACCGAGAAATTGCTCAACAGTCGATCTCAGTTTTATCCTGTCACTAAAAAATCAAGGATTACGGTTGGTGCCCAGATACCATATAATAAGACGCTAGCCTACAAACCAAAAATATCTGAAGTTAAAATTGAGGAGCATTTTGGACAAAATACACTAAAAGTGTACAAGGGGCCGGAGTTTTCGTTGTTGTCCGATGGTCAACTCGCAGAAATATTCACAAAAGCTTTTACGGTATCCAAAGAGAACAATAGAATGGCCTATCAACTTTCGGAATTAATAGCAGGACACTCACATTCCATGCTGACCTCGGGAACTTTACCAGGCACCATTCAGCTTACCCCTGCAGGCCGCCTAATCATTTTAATGAAAGATGGTCAAACAACGGGAGGGTATCCTAGAATTTTACAACTTTCCGAAGAATCCATTTCTGTACTGGCTCAGAAAAAGTATGGGGACGAACTTTTGTTTAAATTAGTTTAGAAACAATTTTTATTTTTGGTTTTAAAGACTCTTTATTTTTTGTACTATTGAAGTATGAAAAGAAATAACATAGTCATAGTAGAAGTCATTATTGTCCCAATATCGGGGTGATACAGACTTGCTTTTGACTTAAAAGGCCTGTATCCCATACGATACAGGCCTTTTCATTTGCAATAAATTTAATTGAATATTGGATTTTTAATTAAGTTAAAAAACTGAATTACAAACATTTATGTTTATTATGTTTCCAGTGGATTTAAATAGCAGGTAACTGTTAAAAATCTAAGGCTTTTTAAACATTTATCTTTGAATTACAGTATAAATTCAGAAGAACTCTGTATTTGAATGAAATTTGACAATGGAATTGAACAAGTTTAGTAAAAAGGTAACACAGGACCCAACACTACCAGCAGCACAAGCCATGTTGCACGCGATTGGGTTAACAGATGAAGATCTACAAAAACCGTTAATAGGAATTGCAAGTACGGGATACGAAGGTAACCCATGCAACATGCATTTGAACAAATTAGCGCTCGATGTAAAAAAAGGAGTAGAGTCTTCTAATTTGGTCGGACTTATATTCAATACAATAGGGGTGAGCGATGGTATTTCGAATGGTACCCCAGGAATGCGATACTCGTTGCCCTCAAGGGATATTATTGCGGATTCCATTGAAACTGTTGTCCACGCCATGAGTTATGATGGATTGGTAACGGTAGTTGGCTGCGATAAAAATATGCCCGGAGCCCTAATGGCACAATTAAGGTTGAACCGACCGTCAATTTTAGTATACGGAGGGACCATTGCACCAGGGTGTCATAACAATAAAAAACTTGATATTATTTCGGCCTTTGAGGCTTACGGACAAAAGGTCGCAGGCGCCATTGGAGAAACCGAATATAAAGAGGTGATACATAAAGCTTGTCCCGGGGCAGGGGCGTGCGGAGGAATGTACACAGCCAATACGATGGCGTCTGCCATTGAAGCCATGGGAATGTCCATGCCTTTTAACTCTTCTATCCCTGCTGTAAATGATAAAAAACAAACGGATTGTGAAGCATCGGGTGCAGCTTTGTACAACTTGTTGAGAGAAGATATTAAACCAAGGGATATTGTTACCAAAAAATCCTTGGAAAATGCCTTTAGGTTGGTTACCGTGCTAGGTGGTTCCACAAATGCAGTATTGCATTTTATGGCAATTGCACATGCCGCTGAGGTAGATTTTACTTTGGAAGATGTTACAAGGATTAGTGAAACAACACCGTTGTTGGCAGATTTAAAACCTAGTGGCAAATATTTGATGGAAGACCTACACAATGTGGGCGGTGTTCCTGCCGTATTAAAATATATGCTCAAGGAAGGAATGCTTCATGGTGATTGTATAACTGTCACAGGAAAAACCTTGGCAGAGAATCTGTTAGGTGCCCCAGACTTGGTCGAGGGTCAGGATATCATCAGAAAAAAAGATCAGCCAATAAAGGAAACCGGGCACATCCGAATTTTATATGGTAACCTGGCCTCTGAAGGTGCGGTTGCTAAAATTACGGGTAAAGAAGGATTGGAGTTTACGGGAACCGCTCGCGTTTTTGATAGTGAAACCGCTGTTAACGAAGGAATCCATACAGGTAAAGTGCAAAAAGGTGATGTGGTGGTTATTCGTTACGAAGGACCCAAAGGCGCCCCTGGAATGCCCGAAATGCTAAAACCTACATCCGCCATCATGGGTGCTGGATTGGGTAAAGATGTTGCTTTGATTACCGATGGTAGGTTTTCCGGCGGTTCACATGGTTTTGTGGTGGGGCATGTTTCTCCCGAAGCTCAAGTAGGAGGAGGAATCGCATTGGTCAAGAATGGTGATGAAATAACAATTGATGCGATTAACAATACCATCAATATCAATATTTCGGACGAAGAATATGAGCAACGGAAAAAAGAATGGAAACAACCTGAATTAAAAATTAAATCGGGAAGTTTATATAAATATGCCAAAACGGTATCATCTGCATCAAAAGGCTGTGTTACCGATTTGTTTTAACAATAATTATAGGGGTATCTCCCTAAATACTGGCTTATGGAGACATTAAAAGCACAAAAAAAAGATAGTAAGAAAGAAAAAGCAATCAGGATATCAGGTGCAGAGGCCATTATTCATTGCTTGCTGGCTGAGGGAGTTGATTTGATATATGGATATCCAGGAGGAGCCATTATGCCCGTTTATGATGAGTTATATAAATTTCAAGATAAACTCACACACATATTAACACGTCATGAGCAAGGCGCTACCCATGCCGCCCAAGGTTATGCCAGGGTAACGGGAAAAGTAGGAGTCGCTATGGCAACTTCTGGGCCTGGAGCTACAAATTTGGTTACGGGAATAGCCGATGCCCAGATAGATTCCACTCCAATGGTATGCATTACAGGGCAAGTGCCAAGACACTTGCTGGGTTCAGATGCCTTTCAGGAAACGGACATTGTTGGTATTTCAACTCCAGTGACCAAATGGAATTATCAGGTAACCAGAGCGGAAGAAATTCCTGAAATAATGGCTAAGGCATTTTATATAGCTCGATCTGGTAGACCAGGGCCTGTTTTGGTGGATATTACCAAAAATGCACAATTCGATGAACTTGATTTTGTATATGAAAAATGCACAGGCGTAAGAAGCTATAATGCTGTTCCAAAAGCCGAGCCCAGTAGTATAGAAAAAGCGGCCGAATTGATCAATAGTGCTAAAAAGCCATTTATTGTATTTGGTCAAGGTGTAATTTTAGGAGAGGCAGAGACGGAGTTCAAAGCCTTTGTGGAAAAAACGGGGATTCCAGCAGCTTGGACTATTTTAGGGCTTTCGGCATTGGACACCGAACATCCATTGAATGTGGGTATGGTAGGTATGCATGGAAATTATGCTCCTAATATGCTTACCAACGAATGTGATCTGCTTATAGCCATAGGAATGCGTTTTGATGATAGGGTAACAGGAAATTTAGATTCATATGCAAAGCAGGCCAAAGTCATTCATTTTGAGATAGACCCTGCAGAAGTCAACAAAAATGTTAAAGCGGATGTTGCTGTGCTGGGCAATGCGAAGGAAACCTTGGAAATGGTATTGCCTTTAGTGGACAAAAAAGAGCATACAGCTTGGAAAGGCGAGTTCGATAAAATGTATCAAAAAGAATACGATACATTGATTGATAAAGATATTCACCCAACCAAAGAAGGGTTGACCATGGGAGAAGTGATTGAGAAAATCAATGTTGCCTCTGGACAAAAGGCGGTAATTGTTTCCGATGTGGGACAGCATCAAATGATTGCTTGTCGCTATGCCAAGTTCAAACAATCCAAGAGTAATATAACATCTGGTGGATTGGGTACTATGGGATTTGGGCTACCTGCGGCCATTGGGGCCAAAATGGGTGCAATGGACCGCGAAGTGGTTGCAATAATCGGTGACGGTGGCTATCAAATGACCATTCAAGAGTTAGGTGTCATATTTCAGCATAATGTACCTGTGAAAATCGTGGTGTTGAACAACGAACACTTGGGAATGGTACGTCAATGGCAAGAATTGTTTTTTGAAAGAAGGTACGCTTCCACGGTAATGACCAATCCGGATTTTGTAAAAATAGCAGAGGGATATCATATTAAATCCAGAAGGGTTTCAGAACGTGAAGATTTGAAAGAAGCAGTTGAAGAAATGATGGCGTCCAAAGATCCTTATTTTTTAGAAGTGAAGGTGGAAAAGGAAGATAACGTATTCCCGATGATTCCATCTGGAGCTTCAGTTTCCGACATCAGATTAAAATAAAACAAATACGCATCAATTTTGAAACAAGGGAAAATATTCCACTCAATCTGAAAAGGTGCAAGAGCAATGAATATTATGGAAAAACAATGGTATACCATATCGGTGTATTCCGAAAATCACGTAGGATTGCTTAACAGAATATCAGGGATATTCTTAAAGCGACATATTAACATAGAAAGCTTAAACGTTTCAAAATCAGAAATAAAAGGCGTATCTAAATTCACAATTGTAGTGTATACAACAGAAGAATGGACGCGTAAAATTGTTGGTCAGATTGAAAAGCAGATAGAGGTTATAAAAGCGTTTTATCATACCGATGATGAGACCATTTACCAAGAATCTGCTTTATTTAAAATTGCATCGCATTTATTGTTTGATGAACGTCAGATTCAAAATATAATCAAAGAAAGCAACGCACAGATCGTAACGGTAAGTCGAGATTTTTTTGCTTTGGCAAAAACAGGTCGCAAGCACGAGATTGATGAAATGCACGCGGCATTGGAGCCTTACGGAATTATGCAGTTTGTGCGGTCGGGTCGTATAGCGGTTTCAAAAGCTACGATGCCCATATCCGAAATGTTACAAGAATTATAAAAACACTAAACAGTTAAAAATCAAATATCAAAAATGGCAAATTACTTTAACACACTATCACTTCGCGAACAACTGACCCAGTTGGGAAAATGTAGATTTATGGATTCCAGCGAGTTTGCTGACGGTGTTACCGCTTTAAAAGGAAAAAAGATTGTAATAGTTGGCTGTGGCGCCCAAGGATTAAACCAAGGGTTGAACATGCGCGATTCCGGCTTGGATGTGTCATACACCTTACGTGAGGCCGCAATCAAAGAACAAAGGCAATCCTATAAAAATGCAACAGAGAACAATTTTACCGTAGGCACCTACGAAGAATTGATTCCTGATGCTGATTTAGTGATCAATCTTACTCCAGACAAGCAGCACACCAAAGTGGTTAGTGCAGTAATGCCTTTGATGAAAAAAGGAGCTACACTTTCGTATTCCCATGGTTTTAACATCGTTGAAGAGGGAATGCAGGTGCGAGAAGACATAACCGTGATCATGGTAGCGCCAAAAAGCCCAGGTTCTGAGGTGCGTGAAGAGTACAAAAGAGGATTCGGTGTGCCAACGTTAATTGCCGTTCACCCAGAAAATGACCCGGAAGGAAAAGGTTTGGAGCAAGCCAAAGCCTACGCAGCCGGAACTGGTGGCGACAAGGCAGGAGTTTTGGAATCATCTTTTGTGGCAGAAGTTAAATCGGATTTGATGGGGGAGCAGACCATTCTTTGTGGTTTGTTGCAAACAGGATCTATCCTTTCTTTCAATAAAATGGTGGAAAAAGGTGTGGATGAAGCATATGCCTCAAAATTGATTCAATTCGGATGGGAAACCATCACAGAGGGATTAAAACAAGGAGGTATCACCAATATGATGGACCGTTTGTCCAATCCGGCAAAAATCAAAGCTTTTGATTTGGCAGAAGAGTTAAAAGTGATCATGCGTCCATTGTTCGAAAAACATATGGACGATATTATGAGCGGACACTTTTCCAAGACCATGATGGAAGATTGGGATAATGGAGATAAAAACCTATTGGATTGGAGAGCCGAAACAGGGGAGACCGCATTTGAGAAAACTCCCGCAGGCAGCATGGAAATCTCTGAACAAGAATATTATGACAATGGAGTGTTAATGGTCGCTTTCGTGAAATCTGGAGTAGAATTGGCGTATGAAACCATGACAGAGTCTGGAATTATAGGTGAATCTGCATATTACGAATCATTGCACGAGACCCCATTGATTGCTAATACAATCGCAAGAAAAAAATTATTTGAGATGAACCGTGTTATTTCCGATACTGCCGAGTATGGATGTTACCTGTTCGATCACGCTTGTAAGCCACTTTTAACCGACTTTATGAAGCAAGTGGATACCGATATCATTGGAAAACACTTTGGTGAGGGAAAAGACACCGGTGTGGATAACGTAAAACTGATCGCAGTAAACCAAGCCATCCGAGAGCACGATGTAGAAGTTGTTGGTGCTAGATTGCGTGCTTCGATGACGGCCATGAAGCCAATCGGATAAAACAAAACCATTGGCCCTATGAGTGAAACTGTGGAAATTTATTTTCCGCAAATAGCGGATATTTATTTAGCAGCAAAGACTATCGCCCAGGTGGCAGAAGAAACTCCTTTGCAGCAAAGTATCCGCTATTCCAAAACTTATGGGGCCAATATTCTACTAAAACGGGAAGATCTTCATAGGGTACGGAGCTATAAAATACGTGGAGCCTATAACAAGATAAGCTCCCTCTCCCAAATACAATTGGATAGTGGAGTTGTCTGCGCAAGTGCAGGAAACCATGCGCAAGGTGTTGCCTTTGCATGTAGTCATTTGAAGGTAAAAGGAACCATTTACATGCCCGTAGTGACCCCGAAACAGAAAATAGACCAGACCAAAATGTTTGGTGGGGAGTGGGTAGATGTGGTTTTGGAAGGCGATACTTTTGATGACTCCAAAAAAGCCGCCCAAATATTCTGTGAAGCTGAAGGCAAAACATTCGTACACCCGTTTGATGATGAAAAAACCATAGAAGGTCAGGCAACTGTAGGATTGGAAATTCTTAAACAATCCACGGAGCCCATTGATTTTGTTTTTGTTGCCGTTGGCGGTGGAGGATTGGCCTCCGGATTATGTGGTGCGTTCCAAGCCTTGTCACCAGACACAAAAATCATTGGTATAGAGCCCGAAGGTGCACCCTCCATGCTCAAATCCATTGAAAAAGGTGAATTGGTGGAACTTGAAAAGATAGATAAGTTTATCGATGGGGCCGCCGTTCAAAAGGTAGGTGCATTAACATATCCCATATGTAGAGATTATCTGCATAAGATGATAACCGTTCCCGAAGGAAAAGTGTGCCAAGCCATCCTTAATCTGTACAATCGGGATGCCATTGTGGTAGAACCAGCAGGAGCTTTGACCATAGCTGCGCTTGACTATTTTAAAGAAGAGATAAAAGGGAAAAATGTAGTTTGTGTCATAAGTGGAAGCAATAACGATATTACCCGTACAGCCGAAATCAAAGAACGGGCATTATTATATGCGAAACTAAAGCACTATTTCATTGTTAAGTTTCCACAACGCCCAGGCGCACTTAAGGAATTTGTAGCGGACATTCTAGGTCCTACGGATGACATTACCCATTTTGAATATTCTAAAAAATCGAGTAGGGAAAATGCACCGGCAATCGTTGGTGTTGAGCTTAAATCACCGGAAGATTTGGAGCCATTGGTTCAGCGTATGAAAGACAATAATTTTTACGGGGATTATTTGAACGACAAACCTCATCTTTTTCAGTATTTGGTGTGATGACACCAACAATTTCGAGTATCATTCTTATAAACTGTGTTCTCCAACGTTTTCGTTACTAATGGATTGAAAACTAAGATGTTTTCATTCATTTTTATGTTAGTTTTGTATAGAATGATCGACCGATTTATTCAACACTAACCACTTAAAACAACAATCAATGGCAACAATTAAAGCATCAATTCCTGAGGCATTTCAAATCACGGAAGAAATACATGAGAAAACCTATTTGGTCAATGGGGAATTGCGCCAATGGGAAGGAGCTACAAGTCCTGTAATTTCTACAATATCATCTACAGAGGAATATGCCCCAACTACTTTGGGCAGCGTTCCAGATATGGGAGAACCTGAAGCACTGGATGCTTTGGATGCCGCTTTAGCTGCATACGATAAAGGTCAGGGGCTTTGGCCTACAATGAAAGTTAAGGACCGTATAGAATGTATGGAAACCTTTGTGAAGAAGATGGAGGGGAAGCGAGAGGAAGTAGTAAAACTTTTGATGTGGGAGATAGGTAAATCCAAACCTGACTCTTACAAGGAATTTGATCGTACCGTTGAGTATATTTATGATACTATTGAGGATTATAAACAACTAGATCGTGATGCTGCCAAGTTTCAGAAGCATGATGGTGTCTACGCCCATATTCGCAGGGGTCCATTGGGAGTGGTTTTATGCCTTGGTCCATACAATTACCCATTAAATGAAACCTTTGCTTTATTGATTCCGGCCATTATTATGGGGAACACAACCATTTTTAAGCCTGCAAAGCATGGAGTTTTGTTGATTACACCACTTTTAGAGGCTTTTCAGAGTAGTTTTCCCAAAGGAGTGGTAAATATCCTGTTTGGTCGGGGAAGAGCCGTAGCAGCGCCTATTATGAAAACAGGAAAGGTTGATGTATTGGCTTTGATTGGAAACAGTAAATCTGCCAATGCCTTACAGGAGCAGCATCCAAAAAGTAATAGATTGCGTTTGGTTTTGGGCTTGGAAGCCAAAAACCCGGCCATCGTATTGCCCGATGCCGAATTGGATTTGACCATAAACGAATGTATTTCGGGTACATTGTCCTTTAATGGGCAACGCTGTACCGCACTAAAAGTGGTATATGTTCACGATGATGTTAAGGATGAATTTTTGAAACGCTTTGCAGAGAAAGTGGACGGATTGAAATTTGGCAACCCATGGGATGAAGGGGTTAATCTTACACCGCTTCCGGAATCGGATAAGCCAGCTTACATTCAAGAATTGTTGGATGATGCACTCGCTAAAGGAGCAAAAATTATCAACAAAAAAGGGGGCAAGCATTTTGATAATTACATATGGCCGGCTGTGCTGTATCCTGTTACCAAGGATATGCGGGTTTATCAAGAAGAACAGTTTGGGCCAATAATCCCGGTACTTTCTTTTAAAGAGATTGAAGAACCTTTGGATGACATGGCCGAATCTAACTACGGGCAGCAAGTAAGTTTGTTCGGAAAAGATGTTTACACGCTGTCACCGCTTATCGATACCTTGGCCAACTTGGTATGCCGGGTAAATCTGAACAGTTCTTGCCAAAGAGGTCCAGATGTGTATCCGTTCACTGGCAGGAAAGACTCGGCACAGTCCACTTTGAGCGTGCACGATGCGCTAAGGTCTTTTTCCATAAGAACCTTTGTGGCTTTTAAAGACAATGATTTGAATACCCAAACGGTAGAACAATTGATGGAGGCTAAAGTGAGCAACTTCTTGAGTACGGATTATATTTTGTAGTGAGAAAGACTTTTGCAATGATCTGATCAGTGTCATCACGATGGAGTACGAACGTGTGAAAAAAATATCTGATGAGAGATCATAAAGAAAAAGCCCGAGTACTTTGTTTGCTCGGGCTTCCTTGTTTTTGAAAAACTCTTTAAAATAGGGTCAACGTCAACCTGAACTTCTTTCAGGTTCCCAAATGATGAGATTCTGAAATAAATTCAGAATGATGCATCTGTGTTTTGGAACGATTTCTCGGTTTGATTAAATATTCTTGGCCAACCAATCACCAACTTCGCTGGTTTTGTATGCTTTCCCTCCTTCGGCAAGGTCTTCGGTAACAATACCTTCGGCTAAAGATTTGTTGACCACATCTCTAATAGCTTGAGCTTCCTCTGTAAGGTTTTTATCTTCAAACAACATTGCGGCCGATAGAATCGTGGCCAATGGGTTGGCGATATCTTTACCTGTTGCTTGCGGATAGGAACCGTGAATGGGTTCGTACAGTGAAACATCACTACCTAATGAAGAAGACGGCATTAGTCCCATAGAACCCGAAATAACGGAGGCTTCATCAGTTAAAATGTCGCCAAAAAGGTTGGCGGTTATGATTACGTCGTAGCCCTTGGGCCATTGAATCAATCTCATGGCAACGGCATCCACAAATTCGTAGGACACTTCTACTTCTGGATAATCCTTTTCCATGGCTTGTACGGTCTCTCTCCATAAACGGGAAGATTCCAAAACATTGGCCTTGTCCACACAACATAATTTTTTACCACGCTTCATGGCCATTTCAAAACCTTTTTTTGCCAAACGTTGTATTTCGAAACGTTGGTAGGTCATGGTGTCAAAAGCAGTGTTACTATCATCTTTCCTGCCTCTTTCACCAAAATACACCCCACCTGTCAATTCTCTAAGAATAATTAGGTCCGTACCTTCGATACGTTCTCTCTTTAATGGGGATTTATCTATTAATGATGGAAAAGTAAAGGTTGGACGCACGTTGGCAAACAAACCTAATTTCTGACGCATTTTCAGTAACCCTTGTTCTGGACGTACTTTAGCTGAGGGGTCATTGTCAAAACGTGGATGGCCAATAGCTCCAAAAAGTACAGCATCTGCGGTTGCACACACTTCGTGGGTCTCATCTGGGTATGGCTCGCCTACGGCATCAATGGCGGCGGCTCCAGTGAGGGCAGGTGTCCAGTTTATTTCATGTCCGTACTTTGCAGCTACGGCATCGGATACTTTTACAGCTTGGTCGATTACTTCTGGGCCAATTCCATCTCCGGCCAAGAGTGCTATGTTTAATTTCATTTCTTCAATTATCAGTTTTCAATATATAATTATCAATAGGTCGTTATACGAGATTCAACATTTTCTCCGTGGCTTTTATGGCGGATACCGTTTGGTCTGAATCCAGACCACGTGTAGTGAAATCTTTTTCCTGCGTTTGCCATGTTATCACAGTTTCGCACAATGCATCGGAGTTACTTCCCGGAGGGATTCTAACAGCATAATCCACCAATTTTGGTAATTCCCGCCCCTCTTTTTTATATACTTTTTTCAATGCTGTGATAAACGCATCAAATTGTCCATCTCCTTGCGCATTTTCTTCATATGTTTTGCCTTCAATTTCAATGGAAAGGGTAGTGGAGGGTTTTAATCCTTTCGAGTGGGTAAGCACATAGGACTTCACAAACACTTTTTGCTGATGTAGGTTGCTGTCCAACACATCGGAAATGATATACGGTAAATCGTCTTTGGTAACGCGTTCTTTTTTATCTCCAAGTTCAATGATTCGCTCTGTAACCTTTTTCAGTTCGTTATCGTTCAAGGTCAAGCCAAGTTCTTGAAGATTCTTTTGAATATTGGCTTTCCCAGATGTTTTACCTAGGGCATATTTACGTTTTCTGCCAAATCGCTCGGGCAGTAAATCGTTAAAGTAAAGATTCTTTTTACTGTCTCCATCTGCATGTATTCCAGCTGTTTGGGTAAATACATTGTCACCTACGATAGGTTTATTGTCAGGTATACTGAATCCCGTGAATGCAGAAACCAATTTACTTACTTTATAAAGAGATGATTCCTTTACTCCGATTTTAATTTCAGGTAAAAAATCATTGATTACGGCAACAGCACTTGCAAGAGGTGCGTTACCTGCGCGTTCGCCCATTCCATTTACGGTGAGGTGCAATCCGTGTGCTCCAGCTTTTAGGGCTTCCATAACATTTGCAACACTTAAATCGTAATCGTTATGACCGTGAAAATCAAAATGCGTATTAGGATATCTTTCAATGATTTCCTTTAGGAACACACTTGATTCTGTATGTGTTAGAATCCCTAATGTATCGGGCAACAAAATCCGCTTTACAGGCTGTTTGGTCAAAAAGTCCAAATACTGTAAAACATAGTCCTTGGAATTTCGCATTCCGTTGCTCCAATCTTCTAAATACACATTGGTTTCTATTCCAAGTTTTTGAGCTTCTGAAATAGTGTTTTCTATTTCTGCAAAATGCTGTTCTGGAGTCTTTTTAAGTTGATGTGTTAAATGGTTCAATGAACCTTTGGTGAGTAAATTTTGAACTTTTGCACCTGCCTCTTGCATCCATTTAAGCGACACACCATTGTCCACAAATGTCAATACCTCCACTTTGGACAAATAACCTTCCGAGGCGGCCCAATCTGTAATGTTTTTAACTGCTTGCAGTTCTCCTTCGGAAACACGGGCAGAGGCAACCTCAATCCTGTCTACTTGAAGTTCTTCAATGAGGAGCTTGGCCAAGGTGAGTTTTTCCGATGCAGAAAAAGATACCCCTGATGTTTGTTCACCATCCCTAAGGGTGGTGTCCATAATTTCTATGGTGCGTGTTTTCATGTTTTCTGCCGTAGTGTTCCGACCAATAGCTTATAAAGGCGTGTTTTCGGCGTATTTTTCAATATCCTCTTGGATGTTCAACAAATAGTCGATATCATCAAAACCATTGAGCATATTGTCCTTTTTGTAATCATTGATGTCGAAGCTTTCGCTTTCACCTGTGGCCAAAATGGTAATCTTTTGTTCTGGTAGACTGATTTCCAATTCGGTTTTTGGGTCGGCTTCAATCGCCTTATAAATTTTGTCCAAAAACTCAGCGCTTACTTGAACGGGAAGTACACCTATGTTTAAACAGTTACCTCTAAATATATCCGCAAAGAAACTAGAAACAACACAACGGAAACCATAATCGTAAACGGCCCAAGCAGCGTGCTCTCTTGAAGAACCTGATCCAAAGTTTTTGCCTCCAACCAATATCTTTCCAGAGTATATGGGGTTGTTCAATACAAATTGCTCTTTGGGTGTTCCATCTGGATTGTATCTCCAATCACGGAACAAGTTGTCGCCAAATCCTTTACGCTCGGTAGCTTTAAGGAATCGTGCAGGGATAATCTGGTCGGTATCCACGTTTTCAATGGGTAATGGTACCGCTGAACTTTTTAATATGTTGAATTTATCGTAAGCCATCTTTTTTCAATTATCAGTTTTCAATTATCAATTAACAATGGATTGTCTATTGTTAACTGTACTCATTGTTTGTTGTTAAGCTAAAACCTCCTCGTTCATTAACTCTCTTGGGTCGGTTACTTTTCCGGTTACGGCTGCTGCTGCGGCTACTAAAGGACTAGCAAGTAAAGTACGAGCTCCAGGACCTTGTCTACCTTCAAAGTTTCTGTTGGAGGTGCTCACGGCATATTTTCCAGCAGGAACCTTGTCGTCGTTCATGGCTAAACAAGCGGAACAACCGGGTTCTCTCAATTCAAAACCAGCTTCCGTAAGAATATCCAAAATACCTTCTTTTTTAATGGCATCTTCAACTTTATGGGAGCCTGGAACCAACCAAGCGGTTACGTTGTCGGCTTTTTTTCTTCCTTTGATGATGGAAGTAAAGGCTCTAAAATCTTCAATCCTACCATTGGTACAGCTTCCAAGGAAAACAAAGTCTATAGGTTTACCCACCATAGGTTCACCTTCATTGTAATCCATGTATTCCAACGACTTTTTGTAAGTGGCTTTGGCTCCATCAATAGTGTCTGCAAAAGGGATGTTGTTACTTATACCCATGCCCATTCCTGGATTGGTGCCAAAAGTGATCATAGGCTCTATTTCACTGGCATCAAAAGTTACTTCTTTATCAAAGACCGCATCTTCGTCAGAATACAGGGTTTTCCAGTATTCCATTGCTTTGTCCCAATCTTTTCCTTTTGGAGTGTATTCTCTTCCTTCAACATAGTCAAAAGTTTTCTCATCTGGAGCAATCATACCACCACGGGCACCCATTTCAATACTTAGGTTACAAACCGTCATACGGCCTTCCATGGACATATTTTTGAAGACATCTCCGGCATATTCTGCAAAATAGCCTGTGGCACCGGAAGTAGATAATTTGGAAATGATGAAAAGGGCTACATCCTTCGGGGTAACGGCTTCACTCAATTCTCCATTTACATTGATGCGCAAACTTTTGGGTTTGGGCTGCATAATACATTGCGTGGACAGCACCATTTCTACCTCACTGGTACCAATACCAAAAGCAATGGCACCGAAGGCTCCGTGCGTAGAGGTGTGTGAATCTCCACAAACAATGGTGGCTCCTGGTACGGTTATCCCGTTCTCTGGGCCTATTACGTGTACGATTCCGTTTTTCTTATGTCCAAGCCCCCAATATGGAATATCATGTGCGGTGGCATTTTCCTCCAAAGCCCTTAATTGATTGGCGGACAATGGGTCTTTTACTGGCAAGTGTTGGTTTAAGGTCGGGGTATTGTGGTCGGCGGTTGCAAAAGTACGTTCCGGGTACAATACTTTAATACCTCTGTTTTTCAATCCTAAAAATGCTACGGGGCTCGTTACTTCATGTACCAAATGTCGGTCGATGAAGAGTACATCTGGACCATTCTCGATATGCTTTACCACGTGGGAATCCCAAACTTTATCAAATAGTGTCTTGCTCATTGTGTCTTCAATAATTTGTAAGCCTACAAAGTTAAAATTTGTATGTAAAAATGATTTTCTGTTCGTGTAAAATTACGATGTTCAACCGCAATTTCAAGCTGTAGTAATTAAAGTTAACAAATCTTAGAGATTGATTTTCAATTTATAACAAAGTAGGGGCGATTGTTAATTTCAACTTTGGATTACAAACCTAATCGGTTTCAACTAATATAATTCCAAATGGTTTTATTGGCCATCATCTTGGAATAGGCGTTGAGAATAGGTGCATTTTCTGCTTTTTCGAGTCTTGGGTCTTGTTTAAGTAATTGAACGGCGTGATAACGAGCGGTTTTTAGGATTTGATTGTCCTTGACGATATCCGCAATCTTAAGATTTAGCATGCCACTTTGTTGGGTGCCCATTAAATCCCCTGGACCGCGAAGCTTAAGGTCAACCTCTGCAATTTTGAAACCATCATTGGTTCCCACCATCGTCTGTAAACGGGTTTTAGCATCTTCGGATAGTTTATGGCTCGTCATTAAAATACAGAAACTTTGTTCAGCACCTCGTCCAACACGACCACGAAGTTGGTGCAATTGGGAAAGCCCAAATCGCTCCGCGCTCTCAATGATCATAACGGATGCATTGGGAACATTCACACCTACTTCGATGACCGTGGTGGCAATCATGATCTGGGTTTCACCTTTCACAAAACGTTCCATTTCGTAGTCTTTGTCGGCAGGCTTCATTTTGCCGTGCACTATCGAAATCTGATAGTCGGGTTGCGGAAAATCACGAACAATGCTTTCGTAGCCATCCATCAAATCTTTGTAATCCAGTGCTTCGGATTCTTGGATCAATGGGTAAACTATATAGATCTGTCTCCCTTTTTTAATTTCATCTTTGATGAATCCAAATACTTTTAATCGGTTACTGTCATAACGGTGCACGGTTTTGATTGGTTTTCTGCCAGGTGGCAATTCATCGATCACCGAAATATCCAAATCGCCATATAGGCTCATGGCTAGAGTTCTTGGAATAGGGGTCGCCGTCATTACCAATATGTGGGGCGGTATCTGATTTTTGTGCCACAGTTTGGAACGCTGTGCAACGCCAAATCGGTGCTGCTCGTCCACAATGGCCAAACCAAGGTTTTGGAACTGTACTTTGTCTTCCAAAACAGCATGGGTGCCAACGAGAATGTTCAAATTGCCATTCTCCAATTGATTGTGGAGCAAGGTGCGTTCGGATTTTTTGGTGGACCCCGTCAGTAAGGCAATCTTAATATCCATGTTGGCCAAAAGTTCCTTAAGTCCATTGTAGTGCTGCGTAGCCAATATTTCAGTGGGAGCCATCAGGCAAGTCTGGAAACCGTTGTCGATGGCCAAGAGCATGCACATCAATGCTACAATCGTCTTACCGGAGCCCACATCGCCTTGTAACAATCGATTCATTTGGGCGTTGCTGCCCAAATCGCCCCGAATTTCTTTGATAACTCTTTTTTGGGCATTGGTGAGTTCAAAAGGCAGGTGGTTTTCAAAGAATTCAGTAAATTTTTCGCCCACATTACCGAACGGCATCCCCTTAATTTTTTGCTTTCTTCGTAAATTTTGAGAAATGAGTCGCAATTGGACGAAAAACAACTCTTCAAACTTTAAACGAAACCGTGCTTTGGCCAATAATTCTTGATTTTTTGGAAAATGAATATTGAATAGTGCGGCACTTTTAGTGATCAACTTTAACTCGTCCAAAATTGAAGGCGATAACGATTCTGGAAATTGTCCCTTGCACTCCAAAAACAACTGTTGGATCATTTTACCAATGACTCTGTTGGTGATACCCTTGTTGCTCAATTTTTCAGTTGAGGGGTAGATGGGCTGCATGGCCAATTTTAATCCCTGTTGATGCTTTTGTAGGGTTTCCATTTCGGGGTGGGGCATGGAGAATGTGCTTCCGTACTTGTTTACTTTACCAAAAACCACGTAGGGTTCGTTCAGTTTTAAATTTTCCTTGATCCATTTATGCCCTCTAAACCACACGAGGTCCATTTGTCCTGTTTCGTCCACAAAGGAGGCTACTAAACGTTTTCCTCTTTTTTGTTCTACTATTTTAATGTGAACCAATTTTCCTATGACTTGAACATCGGCACCACTGGGCTGCAGTTGATTTATTTTGTAATAACTGGTTTTGTCCAAATATCGATTGGGAAAGAGGTGCAATAGGTCTTTAAACGTTTCAATGCCCAATTCGGACTTAAGGGCATCGGCTCTGTTTGGACCAACACCTTTAAGATATGCTACGGGAGTTTGTAGAAAATTGGGATTCATCGAACTAAAATATGTAATTTGGAAGGACTTTTGATAAGATGATGATATGAAGCTGAGTCCCATTGTTGTTTTTTTCCTAATTGTAGAAGTGTTGTTCGGTCAAATTCAGGATAAGGTTGACTTTGTACATGCAGATGTTTTGATTGAACCCGAGCCTTTCGAAAACCGCATAAATGGTAGCGTAACCTATCAAATTGATGTAATTGAAGATGTGGGTTCCATATATCTTGACGCAGTGGATCTTGATTTTTCATCTGTTGTACTCGATGGTAAAAAAGTTGATTATAATTATAACGGTCGAAAAATAACCGTTAATGGGAAACTAAAAAAAGATGGAACGTATTTTCTATCCTTGGATTTTGTAGCCCAACCAAAACAAACGGTATATTTTTTAGGCTGGGATGATGGTGTAAGGAACAACGAACAGGTTTGGACCCAGGGCCAGGGAAAATATACTAGCCATTGGTTGCCCAGCTTTGATGATATGATGGAAAAAGTAGAATTTGACCTTGCGATTAAATTGAAGCAAAACTATACCGTAATTTCTAATGGCCACTTGATTAAAAGAGACACTTTGCCAGATTCTAAAGGGTATTTATGGCAGTTTGATATGCAAGAACCTATGAGTAGCTATCTGGTAGGTTTTGCCATTGGAAATTATAACAAAAAAACTATTGAATCGACTTCGGGCGTACCTGTTGAGTTGTACTACAAACCCACGGATTTTTCAAAAGTGGAACCAACGTATCGATACACGAAGCGTATTTTTGACTTTTTGGAGACCGAAATAGGTGTTGCCTATCCTTGGCAGAACTATAAACAAGTTCCCGTACAAGATTTTTTATATGCGGGAATGGAGAACACCACTTGCACCATTTTTTCCAACCAGTATGTAATAGATTCCACGGCATTTGTGGACAAAAATTATGTAAATGTCAATGCCCACGAACTGGCTCACCAGTGGTTTGGTGATTTGGTTACCGAAACTAGCAGTGAAAACCATTGGTTGCACGAAGGTTTTGCAACATTTTATGCGTACCTGGCGGAAAGGGACATCTTTGGTGACGATTATTACTATTGGCATTTATTGGAAACAGCCAACGCCTTACAGCGTTTTTCTGGAGATGACGGGGGAGAAGCACTTCGTAATCCAAACGCAGGCAGCTTAACGTTTTACGAAAAAGGGGCTTGGGCACTAGTTATGCTACGAGATAGGATAGGAGAAGCCAATTTTAAAAAAGGAATAAAAAACTATCTTGAAGAATTCGCCTTTAAAAATGTGACCATAGCTGATTTTATGAAAGTAATGGAAAAGGTTTCGGGTGTGGATCTATCAAATTTTGAAAAAACATGGTTGGAAAACCCAGATTTTCCATATGACGAAGGGATTTTGTTTTTAAAAAAGCAGAACAAATCCATAAAAAAATATTTTGAAATAAAAGATAAGCTAAGGGAAGAGCCGGAGCGTTCCGAAAAAATAGTAACACGCGTTTGGGGTAACATAAAATCCAATAAACTTAAAGAAAACCTCTTGTTGAATCACGGAGGTAAGTTATCCTCGGAATTTTTGACCAATATTTTAAAATCGGAGGGCTTAAAAGTAAGACAAGCTGTTTTGTTGTCCCAAAGTAGCATACCAACAGCGCTTCAGACAGATATCGAAGTGCTTTTAAAAGATAAGAGCTATACCACTGTGGAAGTCGCTTTATACCGATTATGGACGGATTTCCCTGAAAATAGGAACAAATACCTTGATGAAACCAATGAAATTACTGGTTTTCCCAATAAAAACATTCGACTACTTTGGTTGACTTTAGCTTTGGTGACCCAAGAATATAACCCAGACGACAAGGCGCTATATTTTGATGAATTGAGTGAGTATACAGGAGCCGAACACCATTTTGAGACACGTTTGCTGGCATTCCAATACTTAAAAACTATAGGGGGCTTTACTGATGTTACACTAAAAAATTTGGTTGAATCATGTAGTCATCATGTATGGCATTTTAAAAAATCAGCCCGAAAAATATTGGAAGAATTTTTAAGGGCAGAAGGAAACGTAGCACGTATTAAGGGGCTGTACCCTTTGTTAAGTCAGCAAGAAAAGCAATATTTGAACAAAACTTTAGGTGAATGAGGGCATTGGTCATTTCTGGTGGAGGTAGCAAAGGTGCTTTTGCAGGTGGTGTAGCTCAATTTTTGATTCAAGAAGCCCAGCATGACTACGATTTGTTCGTTGGAACTTCTACGGGCAGTTTGCTAATATCACATTTGGCACTGAATAAACTGGACAAGATTAAAAATATTTATTCTTCGGTTAATCAGGACAGCATCTTTAATAACTGTCCGTTTATCATCAAGAAAAAATATGGAGTCGAGACTATTGCCATCAATCACTGGAACGTTCTCAAAAATTTTATAAAAGGAAAAAAAACCTTTGGGGAGAGTGAAAATCTTCGAAAACTGATACGTAGATCTATTACCGTGGAAGAATTCAATGAGTTAAAGGAGAGTAATATGGACGTGGTGGTCACAGTGTCCAATCTTTCGCTGAATCAGGTGGAATACAAATCCATAAATGATTGTACCTATGATGAGTTTTGTGATTGGATTTGGATTTCTTCGAATTACACACCTTTTATGAGCTTGGTAAAAAAGAATGGTTGCGAATATGCCGATGGTGGATTGGGGACCCTAGTACCTATTGAGGAGGCTTTGAACCGTGGTGCAACAGAGGTTGATGTAGTTGTGTTGCATACTGAAATAAACTATCTAAACCGAATGTCATCTAAAAACCCTTTTGATTTGATCACTACGATTTTTGGGTTTGTTTTGGACAGAATCGAAAACCAGAACATTCGTATTGGGAAATTTGTAGCCAATCAAAAGGATGCCATCATCAATTTCTATTATACACCGACCATTCTCACCACAAATTCATTGATTTTTAATAAAGAACGAATGACGCTGTGGTGGAAACGGGGTTATTTATATGCCAAGAATAAGAACGAAGAAACTAGCCCAATCGAACCTGAAAGGCAAGAATAGTTGCTATTTCCATAGTTCTGTGACTTCCTTTTTTACAAGGGCCAAAGCTGCGTTGGATGGAGACTCTTTCTCCATGGTCTCATTAAGAATATCTTCTCGAAGTTTATGGGGCGAATCAGTTTCACTCATTCCAGCGGAGCGTATAATCTGTATTGTTGCGTTTTTTGCTGTTTTGATTATATTCCAGCAAGAATCTGACATGTAAATTTGTTGGGATAAATTATGTTCAAATTCAGTTTCAATTTGTTTTATTAGCAGATTTTCGTAATCACTTTTACTTTTACCTGTTGGTGCAACACGCACCACAAGATTGTTCAGTGCCATACGTTCTAAAAAGAGCGCCATACGCTCATATGCTTGCAAACGAATTGGTAAAGTCTCCTTTTGAGAGTCTTTGTGCAACAAAAATCTCCTGCGTCCGTCTTCATTTTTGGTATGTAATCTAAAAAAATAGAAAGCAACCATACCGGTTACAACTGCTGGAAGTAAATAAGCAAATAACTGAAGGGTTTGATCTCCACTCATAAGGTAGTTTGGTTTTTATTGATTTTACACTACCAAGAACGTATCAAAAGCACAAAAAGTATTTACGATGAAAGGTTATTGGACCACGTTGGCAGTTTCTTTGGCTTTGGCATAAAAACCCTTGTAATCCGGTTGCAATTTAATATTGATACCTTCTTTAAAATTACCATCCTTGGCAGAAACTGCGATACTTTCAGCAGGAACTTCCAAACTAGCAATCAGTTCTGTAGCAATAGCCGCCACTTGATTGTAGGTGGAACCAAACTCTCCGGTAATGTTCAAACCTTCCACTTCGGCCTTAAAATCAGGGTTGGTTTTGATTACATTGGCTACCCCGGTCAACCACGTTTTTCCTTCTTCGGTCAACTCAGCTGAAGTATCCGAACCAAAAAGTGCATTTAAACTATTGCTGATAACAACAATACCTCCCTCAACACCAACTTTGGCATTTTCACCCAAGGTTTGTTTAATTCGAGTCAAAGAAACAATGGCGGTGGAATCGTTCGCAGAAATCATATCATTGATACCGCTCAATTGTCTTTCCTTCCTTGCCAAGGCATCCATGGCACGGTCTACGTTGTCAGAGTTCTTTTTGGATAGTTCCGAGAAGTTGCTCAAGTTGCCTAAAAGGGTGGCATTCGCATCACGTAAGGTTACATTTTCCGATTTTAAAGCTTCTGCCTCTGCACTGCTAGAAGATATTTCTCGTTTTGCCTTGGCCAATTCCTGTTCAACTTCAGAAACTCGCGTTTTTAATACGTCAATTTCAGCAAAAAGTTCACTTTTCTTTTGAGAAAAAGCACTTGTAGCTACAATTAGCATTAGAATAAGGGGTAATATTTTTTTCATAAGTAGTATATAATTTTGGGTGTAAGTTATAATGTTTTTAATTAAGTTCCTTTTTGCCTCCTAGATGTTCACATTGATACAGATCTTGCATAGAGGTAAATGGTACTTTATCTTTTTGGTATTTGTAAATCTTTCTAATGTCGCTGCTAAGATAATCATCATCCACATTTACCTGTATATCTTCCATATGAAATTGACAAGGATGTTCGTATCCTGCAGCGTGGGTTATTTCTAAAAATTCTTTTTTAAATGTGTTAAAATATTGTGCCAACCTATCGGATTTCAAGGGTACATTTATACCGCTCTGTCGCCATTTACTCTGGGTGGCAACACCGGCAGGGCACCTATTGGTGTGGCATACTTGAGCTTGTATGCACCCAATGCTCATCATGGCCTCTCTCGCCACATTAATACAATCCGCCCCCATGGCAAAGGCCATGGCCGCTTTACCGGGAAATCCTAATTTGCCGCTGCCTATAAATACGATTCTTTCGGTAAGGCCATGGTCCAAAAATATTTTGTACACAGAGGTAAACCCGTAGCTCCAAGGTAGGGAAACGTGGTCCGCAAAACTTGGGGGTGCCGCTCCTGTTCCACCTTCTCCACCATCAATGGTTATAAAATCGGGACCTTTACCAGTTTTTTTCATTAAATCCGCGAGTTCCTGCCATTGGTCCACCTTTCCAACGGCACCTTTAATACCCACTGGAAGCCCTGTTTCCTCTGCAATGGACTCTATGAGGTCCATAAGTTCGGGAATTGTTGAAAAGGCTTTGTGAGTAGGGGGGGATATAACATCTACTCCAACCTCAACACCTCTTATTTCAGCTAGTTCTGGCGTAATTTTTGAACCAGGAAGCACCCCTCCTTTACCTGGTTTCGCTCCTTGCGAGAGTTTTATTTCAATTGCTTTGATACATGGGTTTTCATCTACCAATACTTTTAATTTATCCATGGAGAACCCTCCATCTTTAGATCGAACACCGAAATAGCCCGTTCCAAAATGAAAAATAACATCACCGCCTTGTTTGTGATAGGGTGAAAGTCCACCTTCGCCTGTGTTATGATAGGCCCCACATTTTTCAACGCCTGCGTTCAGAGATTCAATGGCGGCAGCGGACAAAGAACCAAAGCTCATGGCAGAAACATTGATTATGGAAGCTGGACGATACGGTTTCTTACGTTGGTTGTATGCACCCATAACCTTGGCGCAAGGTAAAAAGTAAGGGTGTTTGGTATTGGTATGATCCTTAGGTGATTGAAACCCGATCATCGCATTCTTAATAAAAATATGCTGGTGTTTGTAGATGTCCCTATCTGTTCCAAAACCTTCGTAGTTGTTCTCTTTTTTAGCGGATGCATAGATCCAACTACGCTCTATTCGATTAAAGGGAAGTTCTTCTCGGTTGTTGGCTACAAAATACTGGCGCATTTCGGGCCCTATGCTCTCCAACCAGTAACGTAAGTGGCCTACTACGGGATAGTTATGGCTAATAGTATGAGCTTTTTGAAAAAAGATATCACGTATGGCTACCAAGAGGATAAAAAATAATATCCAAACCCACCAAGGGATGTTGGCCAAAAAATCAAGGAATGCTTCCATTTGCGCAATTTGAAGTAGTAGCTACAAATATCAAGCCCCAACATTCAAATTCCAAATGCTGGAGATAATATTGGGGCTCATAGTTATTTTAGATCTTACTTGCTTCTGTCCAAATAGTCCAGTGCAATTTCTGTCATGGCTTTTACACCTAGGTTTAAACCACTGTCATCAATTTTGAAATCGGGTGTGTGATGAGGGAAATGCTCATCAGGCCCTGCATTTGGGTCTTTTCCACCTAAAATGTAAAAGAAGCCAGGTATTTTTTCTTGATAAAATGAAAAATCTTCGGCTCCGGTTATAGCTTTAATCAAATGTACATTTTCAGCTCCCGCCACTTCTTGAAGACTTGGTAAGGATGTTGCGGTCAAATCTGGATCGTTGTAGGTAATTGGAAGTCCTTTGGCAATTTCCACAGTAGCTTCCGCACGGTATGCTTTTGCAATGGTTTCTGCCATTTCTTTCATCCTGGCATTTACTTGCTTTTGCATGTCGTAGTCCAGGGTTCTAATGGTACCTATGAGTTCAGCACTTTCCGGAATGATATTGTTCCGCACCCCTCCACTGATTTTTCCAACAGTGATCACTGCTGCTTCTTTGGTCAGTTCCAATTCACGGCTGATGATGGATTGGTAACCATCCACAATTTTGGAAGCTACAAAGATAGGATCAACCCCTCCCCATGGCTGCGAACCATGTGATTGTTTTCCTTTAATCTTGACCACAAATCGCTGGGCGGCAGCCAACGCGCCACCTGGCTTGTAAGCAATATGTCCTACAGGCAGGTAAGAACCGATATGCAGTCCATAAATTGCATCTACTTTAGGGTTTTCAAGAACGCCTTCCTTTACCATAAGTTCCGCACCACCTTCTTCTCCGGGAGGTGCTCCTTCTTCGGCAGGTTGGAATATAAATTTGATGGTTCCATGGATTTTATCCTTATTCTTAGCCAAAACCTCTGCGGTCCCCATCATTATGGCTATATGGGTGTCGTGCCCACAAGCGTGCATTACACCAACTTCTTGTCCTAAATATTCGGATGTAACCTCCGATTTAAATGGAAGGTCGTTCCTTTCGGTAACAGGCAATGCATCAATATCGGCTCTAAGGGCAACAACTTTTCCGGGATGGTTTCCCTTTAAAAGGCCAACCACACCTGTATGTGCAACACCGGTTTGCACCTCAATCCCAAGAGACTTTAAATGGGTCGCTATTTTTTCGGCAGTCTTAAACTCCCTGTTGCTGAGTTCAGGGTTTTGGTGCATATCACGACGCCATTCAATCACCTTTGATTCGACTGCTGCAATGTCCTTTTCCAGCCCACGGTCTTGGGCATGCATGGATAAACTTACCACGCAGAGTGCAAGTGCTAAAATGTTTTTCATAAGCAATTTGATTTATAATTTCATTAGACGATACCCTTGGCCTTGCAATTGAATACTTGCCGTCATCGCGGATAGGGCAATTTTAACACCGGGAACCAAATCTTCTTTGGGCAAATCCCTGGATTTAGATGATTGCCCACACAGTATAACCTCTACTCCGGCACTTATCAATTTCTCTACAAGTTCACGATTGGGATTTTTCACCTGATATCTGCTTTGATAGACCTGATCAGTAAGCAGGTTTCTGGAAGATGAACCATGGACAATCAGTGCTACTTTTATTTGGGACAAAGGTATCCCACTTTGCGCATGCATATTTAAAAAGCGGGCAACGGTATCAAAATTTATATTGATTTCGGTATCGGACTCAGGCCCGTCCTTTACATCAAAGGCTACTTTAAACTCTTGTGAAGTGTTGGTTTTGAAATCAGGGTTTTCTATGGCCCAAACTTGACCGTACCCTTCTATTACCGGACCGGACTTTTTATCTTGTGCAAACCCAGCAAAACCAATAATAATTAATACGAACAAAGAAAAGTGTTTAAGATTCATCATTTTTTTTAGTTAAGGGTTTAAATATATTTAAAATTCAAGCCAAATCCGAGAACAGTGTTTATAAATATTTAAAGCTTCATTTTAGCAAAAGTTCTATATTGGCTAATTTCACACTTACTTTTAAAAGCTACTGGCCCTTGAGTAATTTTATAGATGATTTGAATGATGCGCAGCGCGCTCCCGTACTGCACAAGGATGGACCTCTGATGGTAATTGCTGGGGCAGGTTCGGGTAAAACTCGGGTGCTAACGTATAGAATAGCCCACTTGATGGAACAGGGAGTGGATTCCTTCAATATTTTGGCATTGACTTTCACCAATAAGGCAGCACGTGAGATGAAGAAACGTATTGCCACAATCGTAGGTAGTTCCGAGACCAAGAACCTTTGGATGGGAACGTTCCACTCCGTTTTTGCCAAATTGTTGCGTTTTGATGGTGATAAACTGGGATTCCCGAGCAATTTCACCATTTATGATACGCAAGACTCTCAACGTTTGATCGCTGCAATCATCAAGGAGATGGGATTGGACAAGGATATCTACAAATACAAACAGGTACAGAACCGGATTTCATCTTATAAAAATAGTTTGATCACCGTTAAGGCATATTTTCAGAATCCAGAGTTGATGGAGGCCGATGCCATGGCAAAGCGTCCAAGACTGGGGGAGATTTATCAAAATTACGTGGATAGATGTTTTAAGGCTGGTGCCATGGATTTTGATGACCTTTTGTTGCGGACCAATGAGCTATTGACCCGTTTCCCTGAAGTGTTGATGAAATATCAAGACCGTTTTCGTTATATATTGGTTGATGAGTACCAAGATACGAACCATTCACAGTACCTTATTGTAAAAGCACTTTCTGATAGATATCAGAATATTTGTGTGGTAGGGGATGATGCACAGAGTATTTATTCCTTCCGAGGTGCTAACATCAGTAATATCTTGAATTTTCAAAAGGATTATGACAATGTGGGCATGTATCGGTTGGAGCAAAACTACCGTTCCACCAAAAATATTGTCAACGCTGCCAATTCCATTATAGCAAACAATAAAAATCAGTTAGAGAAAAATGTTTGGACTTCCAATGATGATGGTGGGCTCATAAAAATCCATCGCAGTGTTACAGATGCGGAAGAGGGTAGGTATGTTGCAGGTTCCATATTTGAGAATAAAATGCAGAACCAAATGCAAAACGGGGATTTTGCCGTATTGTACAGGACCAATTCACAGTCAAGGGCCATTGAAGATGCGCTGCGTAAACGCGATATTCCCTATCGTATTTATGGAGGTTTGTCTTTCTACCAAAGAAAAGAAATCAAAGATGTTCTAGCGTATTTACGGCTAATCATCAATCCGAAGGATGAGGAGGCTCTTAAACGTGTCATCAATTTTCCGACCAGGGGCATTGGTCAAACCACCATAGATAAGCTTGTAGTGGCAGCAAATCATTATAATCGTTCGATTTATGAGGTAGTAGAACATTTGGATAAGCTCAATTTGAACATTAACGCAGGAACGAAGCGTAAGTTGACCGATTTTGTGACTATGATCAAGAGCTTTCAGATAATGAATGAAGGTTCGGATGCTTTTATCTTGGCAGAACATGTAGCCAAGAAAACAGGCCTGCTTTTGGAGTTTAAAAAGGACGGTACTCCAGAAGGAATAGCCAAGATGGAGAATATCGAAGAGCTATTGAACGGTATCAAAGATTTTGTGGAAGGGCAAAAAGAAATTGCCGATGCTACGGGAAGCCTCACCGAGTTTTTGGAAGATGTGGCCCTGGCCACCGATATGGACAAAGATATCGATGATGATGACAGGGTAGCCCTTATGACTATTCACTTGGCCAAAGGGTTAGAGTTTCCTTATGTATATATTGTTGGAATGGAAGAGGATTTGTTTCCATCTGCCATGAGCATGAATACCCGAAGCGAACTGGAGGAAGAACGAAGATTGTTCTATGTGGCCTTGACACGAGCAGAAAAACAAGCCTTTCTCACCTATACCCAAAACAGATACCGATGGGGCAAGCTCATCGATGCCGAACCTAGTCGGTTTTTGGAGGAAATAGAGGAACAATACGTGGAGAACTTAACACCCCTAAATGATGGGTATCGGTATAAATCCACAATCAACAAGGACATTTTTGGGGAGGTTGATAAAAGTAAATTGAGGCAAATAAAACCCAAAAATGGCACCCCTCCAAGTGTTAAAAAGCCTAATGAAAACCAGTTGCGGAAATTAAGAAAATTGAAACCGGAAATTTCTTCACCAACTAAAACTATGGACATTGACCCTGCACTGGTCACTGGGGCACGTGTGAACCACACTCGATTTGGAAGAGGAAAAATACTCAACATTGAAGGCGTTGGAAATGATAGAAAAGCAGAAATTCACTTTGATCAAGGGGGGATTAAAAAATTACTTCTTCGTTTTGCCAAACTTGAGGTTTTAGACAATGGTTAAAACATTTATAGGCTTTTTTTTAATATAGGTGCCACTGGTTTAGCGATTTCCTATTTAATTTTAAGAAATAGGTTCGAGTGGTTAAAATTGTTTAAATTCAAGGCTGTTAGCCATAATATTTAGACCAAACCAACTAACCTCGCCTTATGAAAAAATTATTTCTCAAACCTGTATTTCTTGCTGTTGCTATCCTTATAATAGTGCTTTTTGGAGTAGCTGGTTATCACTATGCCTTAGGGTACCCTGCATGGGTAACTATGCTTACAGGTATAGGTTTAGGTATTGTATTGCTTGTAATATTAAAAGTATTGCTTACTTGGATGGGACCACTGGCACAAAAAGTGCCCTTGTCACTAATCACAACAGTTTTAAGTGGTTTTTTGGTATTGTACATCATGCGCATGTTCGCCTTTCGTTGGCCATCGGTTCTGTTTTATGGTCTTGCTTTGTTTGGCTTTGCCTGTTTGGTATTATTCACCTTGGGTGTTTGGCAAATCATCAAAACGAAAAATGTAAAAGTAGGAGGCACGCTCGTAGTTTTGAGCTTAGTGCTTGTGGCCGTAGGGTTTTATGGATTCAATTCCTTGGATGGAGACCCTTATATAGATACAGCAACAAACAGTAAAGCGGTAGATATTATCTCTTTGAGTGAAATGGGTGTTGAGGATCCATCAATAAAAGGAAATTTTGATGTGGAAGTTTTTACCTATGGAAGCGGTACAGATCAAAAAAGATCAGAATTTGCAGAGGGGATTAAAATAAAAACACCAACAGTAGATGCCACTTTATTACTTCCCGAATGGAAAGGGAAAAAGAAGAAGTGGCGCGAAAAATTTTGGGGATTTGGAGTGGATAGTTTTCCATTGAACGCAAGGGTTTATATGCCTATAGGTGAGGGGCCATTTCCTATGGTGATGATGGTGCACGGAAACCACAGCATGATTGATTATTCGGATGGCGGTTATGCTTACCTTGGTGAACTCTTGGCCAGTAGAGGAGTAATAGGGGTGTCTGTGGATGAAAACTTTATCAATGGACATTGGTCCGGTGATTTTCGTGGGAAGGAAATGCCAACTAGGGGATGGATGTTACTTAAACATTTGGAACTGTGGGAGAAGTGGAACCATGGAGAGCGTGCCGAGCTTAAGGGTAAGGTGGATATGGACAATATTGTTCTTGTTGGACATTCCAGAGGAGGGGAGGCCGTATCCATTGCAGCAGCTTTTAATACATTGGATAGATTTCCTGACAACGGCAACCAAAAGTTTGATTTCAATTATGGAATAAAAGGAGTTATTACGATTGCTCCCACCGACTATCGCTACAATAGAGAGATCAGTTTAAAGAACATTAATTATTTGACTATTCAAGGCGCATATGATTCCGATGAGACTAGTTTCTGGGGAATGCGTCCTTATCATAGACTTAATTTTTCTGATGATTTTAATGGATTTAAGGCGGGGCTCTATATGAACCATGCAAACCATGGCCAGTTCAATTCTTCTTGGGGAAGGTCAGACTTTGGAGCTCCAATGAAATGGTTGCTCAATCTTGAGCCTTTGGTCAGTGGTGAAGAACAGCGCCAAGTGGCCAAAGTCTATGTTAGTGGTTTTGCAGAGGCAGTGCTTAAAGGGAATAAGAATTACCTGCCGATGTTTAAAAATGTGGATTTGGTTAATGATTGGTTGCCCAAAGAAGATTATTTGAGTCAGTATGCGGATACGTACAAAAATATATTGGTGAATTTTGAAGATGATATGGATGTAACCAGTGCATCCGGAGGTATCAATCTGATGGCCGAAAACTTAAAAGTCTGGCGCGAGATGGAATTGGAATCTAGAGATGGAGATAGCCAACAGAACAATGCTTTAGTACTTGGTTGGAACCATAAAACAAACGTCGATAACGATTCCATTCCAGTTTATAGCATTGTACTACCAACTATTTCGGATTTTAGTTCAGTGGATTCCCTGGCATTTTCCATAGCAATGGGAGATATTTCCGAGTTAAAAAACAGGAATCAAGAAGATGAAAAAGCTGAAACACAAAAAACAGGGTTTAATTTTAGTATAGTTCTTAAAGATAGTTTGGATAATATGGCTTCAGTTGAGTTGTCTGAAGAAAATAGGCTTCCGGGTAAAATAAAAACCAAGTTCACTAAGTTTGATTTTTTGGATAAGGATATGATTGGTAAAGAAACCGAGACCCAACTCAAGAGTTGTTATGTTCCGATATCTTCTTTTGTAAAGAAAAATAATAGTCTGAAACTGGATAAACTAAAAAGTATTCATTTGGTATTTGATAAGGACTCTCTTGGAGTTATTGTATTGGATGATATTGGGTTTTATGAAAAAGCCGATAGATTAGGAAAATAGTCATTTCTTGAATCTATTTACTGTAGTGAGATTCTTGACTCTACCAAATCGCCATTGGTTATTGTGTATGTTTTTAGTATAGAATCCGATGCTTTTATAGATGAACTTCCTTTTAGCAGATATATGGTTTTGTGCTTGTTAAGATTCATACTAGTTATCTTATAGTAAGCCATTGGCTCTCCGTACAACGATGAAGCGACAATTCGTCCGTCAGTCTTATAAAGTGCTATATTTTTAATATGAATTCCCAGACAATCCATTTTGGAATGCCAAGAGAAAACACCAAAGTTTCCATCGTTGGAAACAGAGAAGTTCATTTTATGATTGTTCTGGTCGAAACTGTTTACTAGATCATCAAACGCTGTAACCGACCTTACGTTTTCAATCATTCTTCTCATTTTCTCGTTTATTGTAACGATTTCATCCAAGTCTTCACAATCCGGAGCATTCATTTGATGTAATTGAACCATCAACTGGTCCAATTTTGCGAGAGTTTCCTTCATATCAATTTTTTTCATCTTGGAATTACGATTACTAATTTGACAGCGTACTACAAGCATTAGCACTGCGATGTATATAAAAAGAATGTTTATTGATACTTTCATAGCACACTTTTTCTTAAAAATGAATGATTTATTTCAATAATTATGGTCAAAATCAACCAAACACCCATATGGATTGATGAATGGGGTATTTGCCTTAACGGGCTTTGAAACATGGGAGCGCTTTAACCTATTTGGTGGATGGCTGTATCTATCTGATTAGAGGCAATAAGTAGTATCTTTGTTGTAGGTCTTTAATGTATTTGACTTAATTTTTTATTGATGGCGGAGCTGATAAAACTTTATGAAGAAAATCCAAATCCTAAACAAGTTGAGAAAGTTGTCAACGTGCTTAGGAAAGGAGGGCTTGTAATCTACCCTACAGATACAGTGTATGGTCTTGGTTGTGATATTACCAATTCAAAGGCATTGCAACGTATTGCAAGAATAAAGGGAGTAAAATTGGAAAAAGCGAACTGGTCCTTTATATGTGCGGATTTAAGCAACTTATCCGATTATGTTCGACAGATTGACAGTTCTACCTTTAAGATTTTAAAACGAACCCTTCCGGGGCCTTATACATTTATCCTTCCGGGTAACAATAATCTTCCAAAAGATTTTAAGAGAAAGAAAACAGTGGGTATTCGTGTGCCGGACAATGCCATTGCTAGGGCACTGGTGTCCGAGTTGGGACATCCTATTGTTTCTACTTCGATTAGGGACGACGATGATGTTTTGGAATACACTACCGACCCAGAGCTTATTTTTGAGAAATGGCAAAACCTTGTAGATGTTGTAATCGATGGTGGTTATGGAGATAATGTAGCTTCTACGGTTATAGATCTTTCTGGTGATGAACCCGAAGTCATTCGAGAGGGGAAAGGAAGTTTGGAAATTTATTAAATAAAAAAAGCGGCCAATTGGCCGCTTTTTCATTTATTGGTAAAAATTTTCTTAGTTACCAGTTCCACCGATAGCAGGATCTTTCATTCCTTCTTCTATCATATTATAGAATTGGTCAATTTTTGGAAGTACAACGATACGTGTTCTTCTATTTTTAGCTCTGTTTGCAGATGTATTGTTGTCTACAAGTGGAATATAGTGACTACGTCCAGCAGCTGTCATTCTAGCTGGGCTTACACCAAAGTCATTTTGTAGAATCCTAACCACAGAAGTTGCTCTTTTCACACTCAAGTCCCAGTTGTCTGCAAGTTCTGAAGTTTTAATTGGCACATTATCAGTGTGTCCTTCTACCATAAACTCAAAGTCAGGCTTGTTGTTCACCACTTTGGCCACTTTACCAAGTACTTCTTTAGCAGCATTGGTTACGTTGTAGCTTCCGCTTCTAAATAACAATTTGTCGGAAATGGATACAAATACCACACCTTTCTCAACACTTATTTCGATGTCTTCATCATCCAAGTTGCCCAATACACCTTTTAAGCTCTGTACCAATGCAAGGTTTACAGAATCTCTACGTGTAACGGCGTTTTGAAGCTTTCTGATAGTAAGATCTTTTTCTTGAAGGCTCTCAAGGGATTTCTCAAGGTTTTCAGCACCTTTGGTGGTAAGCGTTGTTAAATTGCCCATATTGTTGATGAGCTCTTGGTTGTTCGCTTTTAAAAATGCGTTTTGATCTTCAAGTGTTTTTAACCTAGAATCCGCTGTTGCTTTTTCTTCCAAGCAGCCGTTTAGTTTAACGGTTGCAGAATTCAAGAGGTCTTGGGTTTCTTTGTGTTGGGCTTCCAGTTCAGAATATTTCTTTTGCGACACGCAGGAAGATAAAAGGATCGTCATCGCTAGTGTTCCTAGAAAAACTTTTTTCATAGTTCAGAGTATAATTTAAGGATTGTTAGATTATCAAATATTAAATAACTACACCAAAATTAGCTAAAAAGCAAGGCTTCCATATTTCGGCTTCGTTAATCTTTTACTAAAATGTTAAAATTCTTTATTTGATGTACGAAATAAGACCACACTATGGATGTTGTAATGTAGTATTTTAATAAAAAATTTGCTTTTTCCCGTTTTCTGTACATTTTTATAAAGTTAACATAAAAACTGAAATGAGCTCTAAATATAGAGAAACAGTGATCGAATTTTAATTGGAATACAAATCGTATTGCAGCAATGGCATCCAGAATCAATCGAACGAAAATGATGGGGAAAGCTTTTTTTCCCGGTAAATTCTTGGTGATGGAGTAAAGTGAGTTCCTAAAATTGAGAAAAGTTTTCTTGGGATTCATATTGGACAATGTACTTCCTCCTAAATGATAAACCTTACTTTGACCAACATAATAAACTTTGTACCCAGCATTTTTTGCTCTCCAGCATAAATCAATTTCTTCTTGGTGGGCAAAGTAGTCCTCATCAAAGCCTTCAAGAGATCTAAAAACATCACTTTTTATAAACATACAGGCACCAGTGGCCCAAAAAACTTCTTTGACATCATCATATTGGCCTTCGTCCTTTTCAATGGTCTGGAAAATCCTCCCTCTACAAAAAGGGTACCCAAACATGTCAAGGTATCCCCCGGCAGCACCGGCATATTCAAAATGGTCCTTTTGGTTTAGGTCAAGTATTTTGGGTTGGATGATTGAAACATGGGGAAGGGTTTCAAAAGTTTCTTTTATGGGTTCTAACCAATTGGGAGCAACTTCTACATCAGAATTCAAGAGGCAGAATACGTCGGCATCAATATGTTTCAGACCATCGTTATAGCCTTTGGCAAAACCTCCGTTTAAACTATTTTGTACAATGCCAATGTTGGGATAATTTTGTTTTACAAATGATACCGAACCATCTGTACTCGCGTTGTCGACAACAAATACTTCAGCTCCTTTGGAATACTTGGTAACTGAGGGTAGAAACCTTTCCAGTAAGGTTTCTCCATTCCAATTGAGTATGACTACGGCGATTTTCAAAACGGTGGCAAATTAACGGCTAAAATCAGGAATATCCTCCAAAAACCTGTATTTTTCATTTTTAAAGTCCATCTCACAATGGTAATGTTCCAAGCCATTGGTCACCATTAGGTACTCTGCTTTTAGTTGATAGTTGTACCGTGCTATCTGGTCAAAAACGGATTGTGTTATTCCAACTTCCGGTGCTTTACATTCTATTAATAGGTAAATTGTGCCATCCGGATTGAACACAACCACATCATATCGCTTCTTTAGTTTATTTACCGTAAGTTGTTTTTCTACATTGATGAGGCTTTTTGGGTAGTTTTTTGTAGATACCAAATAGCGTAGTACATGTTGGCGTACCCACTCTTCTGGTTGCAGTACTACAAATTTTTTCCGTATTCCATCAAAAATGTACTGTCTATTTTGGCTATTTTTGATTCGAAATGAATATGGTGGAAAGTTCAAATCTTGCATTGGACAAAACTGGTGAAATATTTTGAATGGACAAAGTAAAAGCGATTGTCGCGGAAATAAACAAAGGTAATCCGAAACCGATCTATTTTTTGATGGGGGAGGAGCCTTATTATATTGATCGTATTTCTCAATACATCGCGGACAATGTGCTTAGCGAAGATGAAAAGGGTTTTAATCAAATGGTGCTTTATGGAAAAGAGACCAGTGTTGATGAAGTGGTTGCGAATGCCAAGCGGTTTCCCATGATAGCCGAACATCAGGTCGTTATTGTAAAAGAGGCGCAGCATCTATCCAGAACCATAGAAAATCTAGCTTCCTATGCGGAGAATCCACAACCGACCACTATTTTGGTACTTTGTTACAAGTATAAAAAGTTGGACAAACGTAAAAAACTCTATAAGACCATTAAAAAAAATGGAGAGCTTTTTGAAAGTAAAAAACTTTACGAAAATCAGGTGGCCGATTGGATCAGACGAACATTGGCGAATAAAAAATATAAGATGTCGCCCAAGTCTTGTGTGATGCTTGTAGAGTATTTAGGAACGGATTTGAGTAAAATCAATAACGAACTTGATAAGTTGACCTTAGTTGTACCGCCGGCCACGGAGATTACTCCTGACCTAATAGAGGAGCATATTGGTATTAGCAAAGACTTCAATAATTTTGAATTGAAAAAGGCAATTGGAGAGCGCAATGTAAAAAAGGCCTCACGGATCATTGATTATTTTGCACAAAACCCAAAAGACAATCCTTTTGTAGTAACCGTTACCCTATTAAACACGTTTTTTACACAACTATTGCAATATCATGGACTCAACGACCACTCACCCAGTAATGTAGCGAAAGTCTTGGGTGTAAATCCTTACTTTGTAAACGAGTACGTGGTTGCGGCAAAAAATTACCCCATGAAACGAGTTAGCGGTATTATTTCCAGTCTTAGAACCTTGGATTTAAAAGGCAAAGGAGTCGGTGCCAGCAATATGGCTCAAGCTGATTTGCTAAAAGAGCTTCTCTACAAAATTATTTGATTGATTGTTTATCTTTTGTCAATACTGTATTTACCAGGGCCCAACAGTATTATTGTAATGAAAATCACTAAAAACAGCAAAGCCTTTTCTTTTACACTAAAAGGGTCGGCAGAGTGAATCATAAACGCAGCTACGAACATGGTTATGGCCGTTGGTATGGCCGCCCATCTTGTTTTAAACCCAATAATAATAAGAAGGGGACAGATAAATTCGCCTACAACCGCCAAGAAAAGTGACGGTGCCTGTCCAATACCAAATGGGTTGGCAAATTCTGTGTTTCCGCTGATAAGTTTCATGAGTTTTGGGTAACCATGGGTAAGCATAAATACCGAGGGCGCAATTCTTAATAATGCAAGCCCTACGTGTACCAAAGTGTTGTTTTTCATGTGGGGAAATTTAGTCCTCGTGAAAATATAAATTATGTTTTAAAAACGAAACAATAATTAACGAAAAATATTTCATGAATAAAAACATCTATATTCATTACCTAAGCATTGGATAGGATTTAGGATCGGTTTCGTGCATAATTTGATAGACTTTCTCGAATATATCTTCCGCATTAGGCTTGGAGAAGTAATCGCCGTCTGATGCATATGCTGGACGATGTGCCTTAGCGCATAAAGTCTGAGGAGCGCTATCCAAGTATCGATAACCTCCTTGTTTTTCAACAACTTCCTGCATCAAATACGCCGAGCAGCCACCTGGAACATCTTCATCGATTACCAAGAACCTATTGGTTTTTTTCAAACTTTTTACCACGTCGTGTTCCAAATCAAAAGGAAGCAGGGATTGGGCATCGATTACTTCGACATCTATACCCACCTCTAAAAGGTCTTGGGCTACTTTCTCTACAATTCTAAGAGTGGAACCGTACGATAACAAAGTGATATCCGTTCCTTCCTTGAGTGTTTCTACCTTTCCAATGGGTGTACAGAATTCACCCAAATTAGAAGGTTTTTGTTCTTTTAACCGATATCCGTTAAGGCTTTCAATGATTAAGGCCGGTTCATCACTTTTCATAAGTGTATTATAAAAACCGGCAGCTTGGGTCATATTTCTGGGAGCTAGGATGTACATTCCCCTGAGCAAATGAATCAGTCCACCCATGGGTGAGCCTGAGTGCCAGATTCCTTCCAGTCTGTGGCCTCGAGTACGTACAATGAGCGGTGCTTTTTGCTTACCTACGGTGCGGTACATTAAAGTGGCCAAATCGTCGCTCAAGGTCTGTATGGCGTAAAAGATGTAGTCTAAATATTGTATTTCGGCAATGGGGCGCAAACCACGCAGAGCCATTCCAATGCCTTGACCAATTATAGTGGTTTCCCTTATTCCTGTGTCTGCTACACGAAGTTTGCCAAATTTCTTCTGAAGTCCTTCGAGCCCTTGGTTGACATCTCCAATATTTCCAGTATCCTCACCGAAAACCAAAGCCTCTGGGTACTTACTGAACAGTTTGTCAAAATTATCCCTTAAAATGACCCTACCATCTACTTTATCGGCATTATCCGAATAGGAGGGAGGTACAGGGGCAATTTTTGTGGCTTTGTTACCTACTTCGTTGTACAAATGGGAACCATACAAGTATTCATTTGTTGTGATGAAATTGTCCACCCACTGTTGAAGTTGTTTTTTCTCGGGAGTGGATTCTCCCAATAAATAGCGTAATGCTTTCCTAGCCTTAGAAGCTAAATCCTTTTTTACGGGCTCCTCAATGGCAATCAAATCATTTTTTAGCTTGATTATGAAAGCTCTGTTAGGGCTTTGTCTCGCAGCTTTGTCAAGCAATTGCACCAACTCCTTTTTAGTTTTCAATTGAGGTTCTATAAACTCTGACCATGCTTGTTTTTTAGCTGCACGGACCTTGTGCTTTATTTCCCGTTCAACTTTTTTAAGTTCTTCTTCTGTGCTAATGCCATTTTCAAGTATCCATTCCCTAAATCGTTTATTGCAGTCATTTTCGCGCTCCCACTCCAAGCGTTCCGACGACTTATATCTTTCATGGGATCCTGATGTGGAATGGCCTTGTGGCTGTGTAAGTTCAACTACATGGATAAGTACAGGCACATGGTCTTCACGCGCAATGTCCGAAGCATTTTCAAAGGCATGGATAAGGGCGGTATAGTCCCATCCGTTTACTTTTAGAATCTCAAAGCCTTTCTTGTCCTCATCGCGTTGGAGCCCACTTAGCGCTTCTGAAATATCACCTTTGGTGGTGTGGTATTCCGAGGGTACGGAAATTCCATATTCATCGTCCCAAATACAAATTACCATAGGAACTTGCATTACCCCCGCAGCATTCAATGTTTCAAAAAAATGCCCTTCACTGGTGCTGGCGTTGCCTATTGTTCCCCATGCTACTTCGTTTCCATTTTTGGAAAAGTTGGTTTGGTCGATGCCCTCTACATTACGGTAAATTTTGGATGCTTGCGCAAGACCAAGTAATCGAGGCATTTGTCCTGCAGTACAAGAGATATCGGCACTACTGTTTTTTTGTTCTGTAAGGTTCTTCCATGTACCGTCCTCATTTAAACTATGTGTCATAAAATGACCGCCCATTTGCCTTCCGGCGCTCATTGGCTCCTTTTCTATGTCGGTAGTGGCGTAGAGTCCGTGAAAAAACGCTTTTGGACTTAAGTATCCAAGCGCCATCATAAAAGTTTGGTCACGGTAATATCCACTTCTAAAATCACCATCTTGAAAGGCTCTTGCCATAGCTAACTGTGGAAGTTCCTTACCGTCCCCAAAAATTCCAAATTTCGCTTTGCCGGAGAGTACCTCCCGTCTTCCCATCAAACTACATTCCCTACTAGTGACGGCGGTTTCATAATCCTGTAAAATCTGTGATTTAAAATCGTCAAAAGAAATATCGTTACTTGTGCTTGGGTCGGGTTTCATGTATTATTGAAGATTTGTGCGAAATTACAAAAAATCCATCAGAATTGCAACTTGAAAATACGTCGATTAAATGAATAACCCTTAAAAAAATAATGCTATAAATGATTATTCTATAATACAAATGGGTAAATTGAGCTTATTATTATCGATATGGCAATTAAAACCACTTGCGAGTAAATAGTCCGATGAGGGTTTTAGGGCTTATGGTAACTATAAACCGAATCTTTTGCCCATAGTTGTTTTGAGCAATTTCCCATCCTCTGTTGGAATATACTGGAAAGTAAAGTTCAAAATAATCTGTCACTAAATTTAATCGGATACCGGAGTCATAAACAAAATGAGTATTATCACCTTTGTTCTTTATAAAGCCAAGATCACCATAAGCCTCTATCCATCTCCAAATATTTGTGCTGGCATTGGTGGTCGCTATCCAATCATTGGCAAATGGATTTTCTAACTTGGATTTAAACCCTCCTTCTGCAATTATTACTTGTTGGCTATAGATCCCAGAACTTTCCGATCTACCTAGATAGGCAAGGTCGAACATGTAATCCGTTGGTCTATCCAGGGCAAAACTAAAAAAGTTGGATTTTGTTTTGTTACGTAAAAACTTACCAGCATAAAATCGTAGGTTCAGCTGTCGGTTACTATGGAACAATTTTCTGTATTCCCACTCGAAGGCAATCTTGGTAAATTCACTGGAATGCTGGGCATCCAAGAACCAAGATGAATAATTGAGGATACTATTGTCCACATCGGTAAATCGTGCATTGATAACACCATAATCGGGATCGGTATCCAACTCGCCCTCCAAATTTTGATCAATGTTTCTAAAAACGCTTCTATACCGTAGCAACAGGTATTGTCTACGGTTGGAAAGCAGGTCGTTGGGACGCCAACCAAAACTTACCGCAGGTGTTAGGGTGGTAAAACGAGAATTTTCTTGAAAATGAGAGGTAGATGCTGAAAATGAATAATTGGACACAAACAAACCTGTCTTTTTGTGATACTTACGGTATCTGAAGCTGGCTTTACCCACCATGGTATGCTCTAAAAACGAGTAGGTCGGTGATATATCGTACTGAAAAGGTCTCTCCAAAAAAGTTTTATTGTAAAGCCGTAATCCGGGTGTTACACCATCATATAAATTGAAGTTTACAATCGGAACATAAAATACTTGGTTATAATATGGGTCTTCCGTATCCTTAAAGAATTGAAATTTCAATTTTTTATTGCTTGAGAAAAAACCATTTAAAGTTTTCCAGTTGTCCCTTTGATTAAATTCGGGAATTTTTTGATCGTAGTTCAAAACTAATCGGTCTTCACTTTTACGTGGAATAGTAATGCTCCTGGTACTATCTATACCTGAAAACCAATAATTGGAGACTACCGAATCATTTTCGAGCCCGAAAACCGATATGGGAACATTGGTGCCCCGTTTGTTTTTTAGCACGAAAGTTATGGAATCCTCCGTTTTTTGAATTTTTTTGATTTTAAAATCTATTTTTTTATCCGTTGCCACATAGGTGTCAAAAAACCAATCAACCTCTTTGTTTGAATATTTTTCTATGGTCTTTTTAAAATCAGCGGCACTTACAAATTTCTTTTGTTTGTTATTTTGATAAAAGTCCAGGATAGTACTATCTATCTTTTTTTCACCTAAATAGGCAGATAGATATGACATTCCAAGACCGGCTTTATACGCATTGGCGATTTTTTGGTTGAACTTAATCAAGGAATCATTGGAAGTTGTTAAGGCTTGGTCTATGTTTTTTCGTGCTGAAAGCATACTAAAGAGCGAATACTGTTCATTGAATTCCATTTGGGCAAAATGGAAGTTTTTAAGCCCCCAAATTTTGGAGAGCTTTCCAGCCAATTTTTGATTAGGGTAATTTTCATCCACAAATTTTATCATTAGATAAAATCCAATGGCGTCGTTTACCCATTGTTCTTTACGTGGATTTAGATATAAAGATTCTTTCAGGTAACTGCGAATAGTCGTTTTCAAGAACTTCATTTCAAACTGAAACTGCTCTTCATACGGTCTTATAAATGATGGAAGTTGACTAATACCATACAAGGGAGACTTACTGTAATCAAATTCACTTACCAAAAGATTGCCATGCGGATACGCCCCTAGATTTTCGTGAAGAAACTGTGTTATTTTATTTATTGAGATTCCTTGGGGTATTTCTTCGTATTTATTGGATTCTATATCCGTGGTAACCATTATGTTGTCTGTAATGTGTTTGGTGAACCTATCATCGGTAGTTAGGATGATCTCGCAATTTTTTCTTTTGTTGGCAATAAGCTGTACGTTTTGTCCTCCAGGAAAGCTGGAAACACTAGAAGTGCGATAGTTTGAGGCCAAATACAAATCTTCAGGAAAAGTAAAGTTGATCCGAGTGTCTGTAACCTCGGTAAAAATGTCGTCAAGATTAATGTTATTGTACAGGTTCCAATTTCCATCAAAAACAGCGGGTGTAAAATACCAATCTTTTAAATTGTAACCTCCGTTATCCGTGTATCCATACCCAGTAAATTTAGCTGTAGGCAATTTAATGGTATAGGTAAAAAAAAGCTGTAGGGACTCCCCGGGTTTCAGAATTTCGTTGAGGGTTACAGCTATAATGTCTTTATTATTGTCCCGCTTCCAATCCAACCCGGTATAGTTATCATCCACAATGCTTCTAATGGTTGTTTTTGCACGCTCTCTATCTTTCGCCAAATGAAGACTCCTGTTGAATTCTTCCGCAAATCGTTTGGCGAGGGCTGTATTTTTATTGGAATAAGCGTGGTTCCAATCATTGAAGTATAGCGTGGAAAGCCCTTTATCCGATGGGTTGGTGTAAGTAAAGTGTTGGCGAATCCGGATTTGGTTGGTTGGTCCATCGAGTGTGGCCACTATTTCATTTTTATGTTGCCCCCATAAATTGGGGCACAACATACTAATAAGTAGCAAAATGCTTAGAAATTCACGATGGATAATCAATACGTAAAGATTAAAAGTTTGGACTAAGGGTTCTACCTTTGTAGAAAGCATCTATAATTTCGACTACTTCTTCCTCTGTGTCCACTAATTTTATGAGGTCCAAATCTTTTGGACTAATGTTTCCTTCTTCGACCAAGGTATTCTTGATCCAATCCAACAATCCTTTCCAAAATTCAGTTCCGACAAGAATTATTGGAAATTTATGAATTTTGTGTGTTTGAATCAAGGTCAGTGCCTCAAAGAACTCATCCAAGGTCCCAAACCCTCCGGGCATTACCACAAAACCTTGCGAATATTTAACAAACATTACTTTGCGAACAAAAAAGTAATCAAAATCGAGGCTCTTGTCTTCATCTATAAAAGGGTTGTCGTGTTGCTCAAAAGGAAGGTCGATGTTTAGTCCTACGGATGTGCCTCCAGCCAATTTTGCACCTTTGTTACCTGCCTCCATGATTCCTGGTCCGCCACCGGTGATTATACCGTAACCAGCTTCAGAAATCTTTTCCGCAACCTTTACCGCCAGATCGTAATAAGGGTGTCCTTCTCGAACCCTGGCCGACCCAAAAATAGAAACACAAGGCCCTATAGCACTTAATTTCTCATATCCATTGACAAACTCGCCCATAATCTTAAATATGGCCCAAGAATCATTTGTCTTGATCTCATTCCACCCTTTGGAATGTTGTTCGTCTCGCATTTGCATAGTTGTATATTCTTTTAAACTGCTCTTGCAATTTTTTGTTTAGTATTGTCCAATTCTTTCTTTAAAAACTTTGCGGTATAGCTTTTTTTGTCATTCGCCACCTGTTCGGGAGTACCTTTTGCAACAACCTTTCCGCCGCCTCTACCACCTTCGTAACCAATATCGATAATATGGTCCACCATTTTGATCACATCCATATTATGTTCGATCACCAATATTGTGTTGCCTTTGTCCACCAAACGGTCAAGTACCTCCATAAGTACTCGAATATCTTCAAAATGTAGGCCTGTGGTTGGTTCGTCGAGGATGTAAAAAGTGTTTCCAGTATCTCGCTTGGAAAGCTCTGTGGCCAACTTTACTCTTTGGGCTTCGCCCCCTGAAAGGGTAGTGGATTGTTGTCCCAATGATATATAACCCAACCCTACATCTTTTATTGTTTCAAGTTTACGATGAATTTTTGGAATATTCTCAAAGAATCCCACAGCCTCGTTAATGGTCATTTCCAATACGTCCGCAATGGATTTCCCTTTGTATCTGATTTCTAAAGTTTCTCTATTGAATCTTTTTCCATTACAAGTTTCGCATTCCACATATACATCGGGCAAAAAATTCATTTCAATGACCTTGAGTCCACCTCCTTGACAAGTTTCACATCTTCCTCCGGCCACATTAAAACTAAACCTTCCGGGTTTATAACCTCGTATGGTAGCTTCGGTGGTTTTAGAGAACAAGGATCGTATTTCGCTAAAAACCCCGGTGTACGTAGCTGGATTGGAACGAGGTGTTCGTCCAATTGGAGATTGGTTGATATCGATAACTTTATCAATATGTTCAAGCCCTTTAATTTTTTTGTAAGGCATAGGTTTTTTCACCCCGTTAAAGTAGTGAGCGTTCATAATGGGGTAGAGGGTTTCGTTGATCAGGGTGGACTTGCCACTACCAGAAACTCCCGTAACTCCGATAAGTTTGCCCAAAGGAAAATCCACGGTCACATTTTTAAGGTTGTTGCCCGTACAACCCGTAAGTGTGATTTTTTTGCCCGTACCTTTTCGTCTTTGCTCTGGAACAGGGATTTCCACTTCCCCTGTTATGTATTGGGCGGTCATCGTGTGATGCTCTATCAATTCTTTGGGGCTTCCTTCAGAAATAATTTCACCACCATGTTTACCTGCTTTGGGACCAATATCAATAACATGGTCCGCACTTTCAATCATATCCCTGTCGTGTTCCACTACAATGACCGAATTTCCAATATCGCGAAGCGCTTCCAAGGATTTGATCAACCGTTCATTATCCCGTTGGTGCAAACCGATGCTTGGCTCGTCCAAAATGTAGAGTACACCCACCAATTGCGAACCTATCTGTGTGGCAAGCCTTATACGTTGTGCTTCGCCACCCGAAAGTGATTTTGAGCTTCGGTTCAATGAAAGATAATCTAGCCCAACATCCAACAAGAAACCAACGCGTGTTTTGATCTCTTTTATGATTTCCTCGGCAATCTTTTTTTGGTTGCCTTGCAGTGTATCCTCTAAATGTTGGAAAAAACCAGCTAGTTCGGCAATATCCAAATGCGCCAGTTCGGCAATGTTCTTACCTGCTATTTTAAAATAAAGAGATTCTTTTCGGAGGCGAGAACCTTTACAATTCGGACACTTTACTTGGTCCATGTAGTCTTTGGCCCATCGTTTTATCGAAGTGGAATTGGCTTCTTCATATTGGGTTTTGATGAAGTTGGAAATACCTTCGTAATCAATTTTATATTGTCGTTTTACGCCCAAACTTTTGGAATCCACCTCAAAACTTTCCTTGCCACCGTTCAAGATAACGTCCATGGCTTCTTCTGGAATCTTTTCAATGGCATCAGTGAGGTCAAACGAATAGCGTTGGGCAATGGTTTCCAATTGCTTGAAGGCCCAGGAATTTTTGTATTCGCCCAACGGGGCAAGTCCACCCGATTTTATGGAAACCTTTTTGTTGGGGATGATTTTATCCTCGTTTACCTGAAATACATGTCCAAGTCCGCTGCATTCTGGGCACATTCCTTTGGGTGAGTTAAAAGAAAATGTATTGGGTTCAGGTGTAGGGTAGGAGATTCCTGAGGATGGGCACATAAGGTCCCGACTAAAATAACGCGGTTCCATTTCGCCTTCCTCCAAAACCATAAGCACATTATCGCCACTGTACATGGCCGTGTTGATGGTTTCGCTCAATCGTTTATGAAAATCTTCACTATCGCCAACCTTTAAACGATCTATTACAATCTCGATATCGTGGGTTTTGTAGCGATCTACCTTCATACCTTTGGTAATATCGGTAATTTCACCATCGACCCTCACCTTTACAAAACCTTGCTTCGCAATCTGCTCAAAAAGTTCGCGGTAATGTCCTTTTCTGGATTTGATGACAGGGGCAAGTACATTGATTTTTTTCTCCCGGTACGATTCAATAATCAAGTCTTTGATTTGTTCATCGCTGTAGCTTACCATTTTTTCGCCGGTATTATAACTGTAAGCATCTCCAGCGCGTGCAAAGAGCAAGCGTAAGAAGTCGTAAACTTCGGTAATTGTTCCCACAGTGGAGCGGGGCGATTTGGAGGTGGTTTTCTGTTCAATGGCGATTACCGGTGAAAGCCCGTCGATTTTATCCACATCGGGGCGTTCCAGTCCGCCTAAAAACTGTCTGGCGTAGGCAGAAAAAGTTTCGATGTACCTACGCTGGCCCTCAGCATAGATGGTATCAAATGCCAAAGAGGATTTTCCACTCCCCGAAAGCCCTGTGATTACAACAAGTTTTTCGCGTGGAATGGTAACATCTATATTTTTTAGGTTATGGACCCTTGCGCCCTTAACCTCAATATGTTCTTCGTAGTTGATCATAAATCATAGCAAACATCAAAAGTAGCGATTTGGGATGTAAAAAGGAAGTGGCCTTTTGGTTTCGTTTTTGTTCATCGATGGTTTATTTTTGAGTTTGGAAATGATATTAACGATATAGAAATGAAATTACTAGGTATAGGGTCAAGAATTGATCATCCAGAGTATGGAAAAGGGGTGGTAACGAATGTGTCGTCCAAACATTATTGGGTTACTTTTTTGGAAAATGGATTGGAAACCATTGATTTGGACGCCGAATTTGAAGTGATAGAAGGTGTGGAAGATGAAGTGGACAGTGTCAGTTTTTTTGATGTGGAGCGTTCTTTAGTGAAGATATTGGAAAAATGGAGCGATACCCATGAAAAAGTGGCTATTGCAGATAAATGGAAAGGTGGTAAATTAATTTTGGAGCTGCCAACAAAGAAATACCAATTGAGACCTTTTTCCATAAAATTGTGATGGTGCGCGACCGCATCCGCGTGATGGAACAAAAAATAAACAGTAGCAAAAACTTGGACGACCAAGAAAAGGTGGACCTTCAACAATACATTACCCGTATTTATGGTAGTTTAACCAGTTTTAATGTTCTGTTTAAAGCTAAAAGTGACCATTTTGTAGGAGAGAGGGGTAAATAGTTAAGCAATTAACCTATGATCGGGCATTTCATCATATGTACGACCGTTCAGTAGACGTCCACTTTTTTTCTTGTTTGTGCCTCCCCATTGTTTGAAAAAGAAGGCAACGCCCGCTTTTTTACATTGGTTCTGAATGTCCTCTACCCATTGAGGTTCTATAGGTCGTGGCTTTCTTCCACTTTCTCCTCCTACAATTACCCAACCAATCTCATTAAGGTTTAAATTAGGAAGTGGGCCAATTAGAGGTTCTAATGACAAAAATTTAATTTTAGCATTGGTTTTTCGAAGATAATTTATGCGGTGTTTAACTTCATAATTTTCTACTGAAACTCCCATCCAAATATTGGGTGTCCAGTTCAATTTTTCATGTAATTCCAACAACCTTTCATGTCTTTTTGTCAAAATTTGAAAAATATGTTGCGGATTATCATTCATTACTTGAAACACCTTTTGTACGAATGATAATGGAACTTCTGGATGAAACAAATCACTCATCGAGTTTACAAATACCATTTTAGGCTTTTTCCATGTGTAAGGTGTTTTTAATTCGGACTCATGTATTCTAACCTTGAAATTATCTTTGTACTTGTCAACTCCCATTGCTTGAAGTCGTTTGGACATTACCTCAGCATAGCAGAATTTACAACCCTGGCTTACTTTAGTGCAACCTGTGGTTGGATTCCAAGTCATTTCCGTCCATTCGATACTAGATTGAGCCATAATTATAAAATTTCGATTTTTTGAGGTTCTCTATTATACTTCCAAACAGTTGAACATTTGAACGATGGATACTTAATTTTTATTTTTTTAGAACTCTTTAAATCATTGATGACTTCAGTAACATGTTTTCCAATAAAGCCATTATTTATCATATGAATGAAAATTTCTAAATCTGAAGTAAGTTCTCCGCTTAATATTTTTTCTTTCAACTCTCTTTGAAAAGTTGGTATTTTTCTCTGATCATTTAGTTCTGGAAATAGGGAAGGAGCATAGATTAATTTTTTATCGCCTTGAATATCAAAATTTGCTTCGCCAGTTTCCTCATCCTGTTTCCAACAAATGCCTAAAAATTTCTCCATACCCAAGGGGTGCCCACTTCCAAATATTAAGCCATAAATATTTGTGCCTTTTTTTATTGAAAAAGGAGCAAGTAGGTACGATGCTTTTTCAGGTACTAGCTCAGAATATTTTTCATGAACCAACCTGTGAATTTCATAAAAAGGCTTTTTCTGTATTTCTTCTGAAGATAATCCAATCACATCTGTAACATTGCCATCGTTGTGAAAACGGTTGAACGTGGAAGAAGATATGAAGAAAATTATATCTGTTACGGGTAATCCCACAAGAACTTTAAATCTTTCTTCATTAACATATTTTACACCAAACTGATCTAGAAAAATAAGATTTGCGGCATTAACCATTTTTGGAAGTAGTTCTGGAAATAATTCGATAAAATCTTTGTTGTAAAAGTGAATATTGATTTTACCCATTGGAATGCCAAATTCTTCAATATTTTTCTTCAAAGTTTTAATATAGTCATTTTCAGAGTCATTGAAATAAAGGTTAATTTGAACTGAAGTATTTTGAACATGTTCTTGGTATTCCTTTAAAATTTCAAGAGTAATAAGCGGACTCCCAAACTTGCCTTCTGAATCTTTTCCAGGACCACAGAAGAAATCAAACAAATTAACTATTTTCTTGAATGGTCTATGGGCAGCAATAAAGACAGGAAACCATTCTTTTAGATACTCTTTATAAAGCGATAACTTAACATTAGTATCTTCAGTGAACGGTTTTTGAAAAAAATCTTCGGACATAACAATTATTAAATTTTATTGTAAATGCTTTTTTGTATGGGGAAGATTTCTTACTATATTAAATAATTTATTTAAACAGCCTCCTTTTTTTCGCTTAAATACTTCCAATACCTTTTGGGAACGTGCTGCTTATGCAATTTTGGGTTAATGCGCGATGCAATATTTGTGCTTTTGAAATAATCGTTCCAAAGAGTTTGATATTCGTATTCTTCGCTGGTAAAAGCATCATTTTTTGTCATTTTGTTGTGGTGGATATCCTTTAAGTTCAAAGAGACCATTTCTACATGATTTAAATCGTAATAAATGCCGTATTTACGTTTAACGTCATAAATCAACCATTTTTGGTCCGCATAGCGGTCCCGAAAATGTTTGGAGATAAGGGGCAACATATCAAAATCGGGTTCAATATTCGCGAAGTAGATGCCATCTTTAGTTAACTGAAACCTAACAAAGGCTTCCATCCGGTGTTTTTCCCGCCCTACTTTTTTAGATAATTGGGCAATATGGAGTACTGTAGGGTCTGCATAGTCCAAATATTTGCCGTTATTGGTTCGCATCAATTTCTGGATGTAGGAGTAGAGTATCATTTCCACACCCTCAGACTCACTCAAAAAAGCGAAGTATACATTGGATATGGCGTTATGACTCTTGTTTCGGATGCCGTTCCATACACGCTTGGCTTTTTCCACATGGGTAAAAACGGTTTCGGTATCGGAAAACAACCCACTTTGTGTTTGGTTGTTCTTCTGAATGTCGGCCACATTGATCTTTTCATCAAAGGCCATAAAAACGGCGGTCAAAAATCCGTTAAAACTGCCGTCGTAAACTAAGGTTGTTGATGTGTTCATAGCGTTTATGTTATATTATTTTGATGTCATTTCGAACGAATGTTTGAAATCTAGATTTCTTGGTCGTGAACTTCTTCGAAATGATAAGATTGTCGATTTCATATTATTAATTGAACAATGACAATTGCGTACTGTACTGACCCCGAAACTTTCCTGAAGAATTCTGCAGGATCATGCCTTTTATTTTATCCGCATCCAAATCGCGGCGTTCCCAGTAACTGGAATCGCACACCATAAAAAATTGGGCACGGTTGAGGGCCACTCCGATTTTCTTTAAGTGGTCCCAGTTCAAATTCCGATACTTGCGGGCCATCATAATCTTGTGCACCGAACGCATCCCTACACCTGGAATTCTTGCCAATAGATGTTTTTCGGCAGTATTCACATTCACAGGAAAATACTGTAGGTTCCGAAGGGCCCATGAGAGTTTTGGATCCACATCCATATCCAAGTTGGGATGTTGGCTGTTCAATAACTCACCCACAGAGAATCCGTAAAATCGCATTAACCAATCGGTTTGGTATAACCGGTTTTCCCTAAGCATGGGCACAGCTGAACCTATGGCTGGTAAGCGGGAATCGTGGGTGACAGGTACGTAACCAGAATAATATACCCGTTTCATATTATAGGTTTTGTAATAGTGGGTTGCCGAATACATAATATCCTTATCCGACTCTCCAGAGGCGCCCACGATCATTTGGGTGCTTTGTCCTGCTGGAGCATATTTTGGAGTGTTTTTAATTGTTTTTCGTTCCGATTGATACCGCACGATTTCGTTTTTCACCTTTTCCATAGGTTTGATAAAATCTTCATGCTTCTTGTCAGGAGCCAATAGCTTCAGCCCAGAAATTGTTGGAACTTCAATATTAACTGAAAGCCGGTCGGCATACAGGCCTGCTTCGTACATGAGTTCATCGCTCGCTCCGGGTATCGATTTTAAATGGATGTAACCGTTGAAGTTTTCTTCTTCACGCAGTTTTTTGGCCACTGCAACCAAACGTTCCATGGTATGGTTCGGACTTTTGAATATTCCAGAACTCAAGAATAATCCTTCAATATAGTTTCTTCGGTAAAAATTGATGGTAAGATCTACCACTTCTTGTACTTTGAAAGCTGCTCGGGGAACATCATTGCTTTTTCGGGTAACACAGTAGGCACAATCAAAAATACAATGGTTGGTGAGCAGTATTTTTAGTAGGGAAACACAGCGGCCATCTGCTGTGTAGGTGTGGCAGATACCCATCTTGGAAGCATTTCCCAAGCCTTTGGCTTTGTTTGTCCTATTACTCCCACTGCTGGCACAGGAAACATCATATTTAGCGGCATCGGCCAAGATGTTTAGTTTTTCGCGTATCCTATCAAAATTCATAACTTGGAAATATTCCTATCAAAGATATGGAAATAATCCAAATAAGGAAATAATCCATAAAATGTTTTGGAAATAATCCAAATGATGTATATTTGAAATGTGGAAAATGAATTGACCATAAAGCGTTTTATAGATATCCGGAGGGAACTCGGACATACCCAAACTGAGTTTGCAAAGTTGTTGGGGGTTAAGAACACAACTGCCGATATTGAGCGGGGTAGGACCAAACTTTCTGGAAAGGTAGTTTCTGAACTTTTGCGACAGTTTAAAATAAATCCGCTGTGGTTATTTGGAGAAAGTGACCAGAAACATTTGGATACTTCCAAAACCAGCGTTATCCCCAAAGTGGTTACCGTAGATAATTCGGACAATGACAACATGGTGATGGTGAATGCCAAAGCTGCGGCCGGATATCCCCAAAATATTTCAGATACGAGTTGGTATCGGCAATTACCTGCTTTTGATATGCCTATTCCAGAATTTAGAAATGCCACATATCGTGGTTTTCAAGTGGAAGGGGATAGTATGTTACCGAATTTGAGGCCCAACGATTGGGTTTTGGCCCGCGCTATCGAGCATATTGATTATGTGAGTTCAAATAAGATGTATGTTGTAGTACTTCAAGATTCGGTAATGGTTAAAAAAATAGAGCGAAAGCCAAACTCAAATAATATTACGCTGATTTCTTTAAATGAAACGTATCCTCCATACGAGATCAAGCCTTTTCAAATCCAAGAAGTTTGGGAAGTGAGCAGTAAACTTACCTTTAATGTGGATGCCACTACCGAAACTGGTTTGTTGAAACAGTTGCAACAATCGATGGAAGAATTGAAAAAGCAAATTGCCAAATAACCCTTAAGCAAAGAATTTATTTTTGATGGCAAATGCAAGTTTGTCTGCCGCTTTATGGTTGAGCCGAAACCAAAGCTCGGGTTCAAAAATTTCCAGTTCGGCCAAGGCCCAATTACCTTCGTTGTCCCTAAAAATATCCACTCTGGCATAAATGGGAAGCTCAGGCGCAGCTTTAACTACGCCCTGGGCAAACGCTATTTGTTCTTGATTGGGTGTATAATTGTGAACGGTGCCTCCAAAATCATCCTGAACCCTAAAATCTCCCGGTTTGGCGATTTTTAAAACTGCATGGGTAAATTCGCCATTAAATACCATCATGGATATTTCTCCTTCCGATACAATGTTTTTTTGAAACTCTTGGAGCATCATGGCCTCTTCGGCCACCAATTTTTGGAAAATACTCTCATAATTTTCAATCGCATCTTTATGAATCTTATAGGTATGACGTGCTGCTCCAGAAACACAGGGTTTTAAAATATAAGCATCAGTATTGAACCCATTGTTCACTTCGGAATTTGAAATTGCATTTGCCAGTGTGATAGTTGTACCTTTTTCAATAAAAACCGTCTTGGGAATAGTCACTCCATTATTTGATAAATCTTGCAAATAATGCTTATCAATGTTCCAATAAATGAGTTTTTGGGAATTGATGAAGCGTGTTCTTTTTGAAGTAGATTCCAACCATTTGGAAAATTCAGAAAATCTGTCAAAATAGTCCCAAGTGGTTCGAAACAGGGCGAATTTTGTGGTCGACCAATCAAAATTGGAATCGTCCCATGATTTTCGAACTACATTAAAACCTTGATTTTCTAATGCCTCCAGAACCAGTTGGTCTTCGAGCAATACATTTTTAATATAAGGGCTACTTTTTTTTGGGGCCACATACCTATGGTCCGTCAAAACAACAACATCAAATTCCATTCACTTAAAATTAAAATCCGACCGCGGTATCATCCCCTCGTTTGTCAGCTCCACCTTCTAACTTTCCATTGGGGAGAACACGAATAGCATCTACTTTACCAATAATTGGTGTACGTTCTTCATTGATTATATATCCTTTGGATTTTAATTCAGTTTTGAGTTCTTCCGAAAACCCTTCAGGTTCAAATATCACTAAATCCGGTAACCACTGATGGTGGAACCTTGGAGCATTTACTGCTTCCTGCATGCTCAGGTTAAACTCATATACGTTTAAAATAGTTTGCGCTACGGCTGTAATAATGGTTGATCCTCCTGGTGTTCCCACAACCATATACAATTCACCATCTTTTTCTACAATGGTCGGCGTCATACTGCTCAACATGCGTTTTTCAGGGGCAATACTATTGGCTTCGGCACCAATGAGCCCAAACATGTTGGGTACACCGGGCTTTGCACTAAAATCATCCATTTCGTTGTTCAAGAAGAAACCCAGCTCTTCAGAATACAGTTTAGACCCATAACCTCCGTTTAGGGTAGATGTAACGGAAACTGCATTGCCATCACTATCCACAATGGAAAAATGTGTGGTTTGTGCACTTTCAATGATTTCCACCTCGCCATGGCTTACTTTAGATGACAGCGTGGCTTTGTCAAAGGAGAAATTTGCCATTCTCTCTTGGAGATATTCATCATCCAGAATCATGTTGTAAGGAATATCCACAAAATCAGGGTCTCCCAAAAAGTAATTCCTATCTGCATATGCACGTCGAGATGCTTCAGTGAACAGTTGAATGGTCTTTGCCGAATTATGCCCAAATTTTGAAATATCATAGGGTTCCATCATTTTAAACATTTGGTTGATAGTGACCCCTCCGCTACTGGGCGGACTCATTGAAATAATTTTAATATCCTTATAATCAAAAACTATCGGGTCTCTCCAGACGGCTTCGTATTTGGCCAAATCTTCTTCAGTGATCAAACCTCCATTTTCCTGTACAAATGCGGCCAGTTTTTGAGCCACTTCACCTTTGTAAAAACCGTCTCGTCCTTCTTCAACAATTTTTTGAAGGGTTTTGGCGTAAGCTGGGTATTTTATGGTGTCGCCAGCCCTAAAAGGCCCCGCAAACTTGGTGCCGTCCCCATTGGCCTCAATAAATTGGTCCCGATACCCTTCTAAACGTTTTGCTTGCTTCTCCGTGACCACAACGCCTCTATTTGCGAAGTCAATTATAGGGTTAATAATGTCCGTCAATGGAAGTTTTCCAAACTTTCTGTGAACTTCAAGGACCCCCGCCACTGTGCCAGGTACGCCCACAGCAGTTCCACCAGAGGTGCTCATGCCCGGAATTACGTTCCCCAAAGAGTCCAGATACATATCTTTATGGGCGGCTAGGGGAGCTTTTTCTCTATAATCGATACCTCCAACTTCGCCATTGTTTTTGCGGTAAACCATAAAGCCACCGCCGCCAACACTTCCGGCAAAAGGATATGCAACTACCAAGGATAACTCTGTGGCAACCATGGCATCAAAAGCATTCCCACCTTTTTGCATAATATCGGAGGCCAATTGAGATGCTTCATCCCGTGCCGAAACCACCATGGCTTTTTCGGTAATAAGTCCGGTTTGCGTAGCGGGTTGTTGTTTGCAATTAATGAATAGGATAAAGGGCAGTAGGAGGATTAGTCTTCGCATAGGGAAATATATTTTTGTTTGGAAAAGGTAATCAATTCTTTAAAAAAGGAAGTGAACTCATTCTCAAAATCAAGATAATGTTCTTCAAGATCTAAAATGGCAAAATTCATTCTGGATTTGTTTTTGGTTCGTCGGTTCATTCCATGGAGAACCCGGTCAATCCCGGCCAAGTTTGCATAATTCAATAGCCAATTGTCCGCAATCATGTAGGGCATCATCCGTTTAGTGGCCATGGGAAGTAAATCATAATTATCTTCCAGCAAATCGTAGAAGGATTCCACAAATTCATCCAAGGGTGTGTCGGAATATTCATGCCAGTTTTTTGCCAGGAAATGATCGTAATAAATATCAACAATGACCCGACTATAATGACTATAATTTTGGTGAAGGCGTTTACTGCTTTGCCTCACAATGGGGTGTGAATCTGTAAAGGTATCTATTTCCCGATGTAAAAGGATGCCTTTTTGAATGTTATCGGGGAAATGTTTGTACTTGTTGCCACGGATATGGTCTGCAATAAAATTGCCCAAGGTAATTTCTTTATTATCAAATGAAAGATAGATGTGTGCCAAGAAGTTCATCGGAGCAAATTCCTTTTAGGTCGAAATTTACAAATTCAAATCGTGGAATAGAATATGCCCAACTATATTTGCACAAACTTTTTAAACAATTATGACACTAATCAAATCAATTTCGGGAATACGAGGAACCATCGGGGGAAATACAAACGACAACCTAACACCATTGGATGCGGTTAAATTTGCCGCTGCTTATGGGACTTGGTTAAAAGCGTATTCCAATAAAGAGGATTTGAAAGTGGTAATTGGACGGGATGCCAGATTGTCCGGTGAGATGATCCAGAATTTGGTGGTTTCTACATTGGTAGGTCTGGGCATTGATGTGATTGATTTGGACCTCTCCACCACACCTACGGTAGAAATTGCAGTTCCATTGGAAAAGGCAGATGGAGGTATCATATTGACTGCCAGCCATAATCCGAAACAATGGAATGCGTTGAAACTATTGAACGAACGTGGTGAGTTTTTGGATGCAGAGCAAGGGGCCAAAATTTTGGCGTTGGCAGAAAAAGAAGATTTTGAATTTGCAGAGGTCGATGATTTGGGCAAGATCATTAAAAATGATTCGTATATCGATATCCATATAGATGAAGTTTTGGAATTGCCTTTGGTGGATGCAGAAACCATTAAAAAAGCAGGTTTTAAAGTGGTGGTCGATGGTGTAAATTCCACTGGGGGTATCGCGATTCCCAAATTATTGGAAGAACTGGGCGTGGAAGTGGTGAAACTTTATTGTGATCCTACGGGCCATTTTCCCCACAACCCAGAGCCTTTGAAAGAGCATTTAGGGGATGTCTGCAAAAAAGTAGTGGAAGAAAAAGCCGATTTTGGAATTGTGGTGGATCCTGATGTGGATCGTTTGGCATTTATAAGTAATGATGGTGAAATGTTCGGTGAGGAATATACTTTGGTGGCTTGCGCTGATTATGTGTTGGGCAAAACCAAAGGAAACACCGTTTCCAACCTTTCATCTTCCAGGGCGCTACGCGATGTTACCGAAAAACATGGCGGCACATATAAGGCTGCTGCAGTAGGAGAGGTGAATGTGGTTACCAAAATGAAAGACAGTAATGCCATCATCGGAGGTGAAGGTAATGGCGGGATTATTTATCCTGAAAGTCATTATGGACGCGACGCTTTGGTAGGGACAGCTTTGTTCTTGATGTTGATGGCGGAAAAAGGTGGTACCGTGGCCGAACTTCGTGCAAGTTACCCCAGTTATTTTATGAGCAAAAAGAAAATACAATTGACTCCAAATTTAAACGTGGATGCTCTTTTGGAAGCTATGCACGATAAATATAAGAACGAACAGGTTTCAACGATTGACGGTGTAAAAATCGATTTTCCTGAAAACTGGGTGCATCTAAGAAAATCCAATACGGAACCAATTATCCGAATTTACACAGAAGCCAAGTCGCAACAAGAAGCCGATAATTTGGCAGATCGTATTATTGGTGAAATCAAAGAGGTGGCAGGGATTTAGGAATTGACCGGTTTTTTTAATCTTTTGGTTGAAACTCTTTTGGGGCTTTATCTTTATGTTTCCAACGTTTGTGCGTCCAGAAGTAATACTCTGGAGCTTCGCGAATAGATTTTTCCGTTTCTTTTATAAATGCTTCGGAGATTTTATAATCTTCCACTTCTTCGGGTTTTTCTGCCAAAGTTTTAAAAGTAGCCTGGTAATACCCACGCCCAACCTTTTTTACCTTAAGGTATACCGGGATAATTCCATTTTTTTTGCATATTTCTTCGGCACCTACATGTATTGGTACAAAAACCCCCATAAAGTTGGCCCAATGACGAGCCCTGTTCAACATAGGCGATTGATCACTGATTATTCCAACAGTTATTAATTCATTTGTCTGTGTTGCCTTTGCAATAATTTCCCGGGTTTCAAAGGTTTTTATAAGTGTTGTCCCATACTTGCTTCGTATGTCCCGTACCAATTTGTCAAAATATTTATTTTGTATGGGTTGATAAACAGCGTATGCCTTTGATTTCACCATTGAGTTTAAAGAGAACACCCATTCCCAACTTGCATAATGGGGCATCATTATCATAATATGTTTCCCCTCATTCTCCAGCTTTTGAAAAACTTCAACATTTGTAAAAACATATCTATTCTTCATTTGTTCGTTGGTGATCCCCAATGTTTTTATCATCTCTAAGAACATATCGCATAAGTGCCTGTAGAATTTTTTCTCTATTCTTAAGCGTTCTTCTTCAGATTTTTCAGGAAAGACAAGTTCAAGGTTGTTCCGAACAACTTTTTTTCTATAGCCAATAAGATTGTATAGCAATAGATATACTCCATCGGACAGTAAGTACAATACTTTAAACGGAAGCCTGGATATTATCCAAAGCAACGGATAAACAAGGATAAAAACTACGAGCTGCATAGACTATTCTTGTGTGCAAATATAGCTATATTTGAACCCAAACCTTTATTTATATGCTCAATTTACATATTGCAACCATAGCCATTATGGCCGCTAATGTCTTGGTATCACTGCGGGGATTCAACAACATGGCTTTTTTTGATAGATATAAGTTCAGTATCAATGCCATACAGGCAGGGCAGCGTGAGCGGATGGTGACATCGGGTTTTTTGCATGTAGACATTTCCCATTTATTTCTTAACATGTTTACGCTCTATTTTTTTTCTGATGTGGTCATAAGCTGGTTTGGACCTGCTAAATTTTTGATTATTTATTTTGTGAGCTTAATAGCAGGTAGCCTACTTGCGCTCTTTTTTCATAAGGATGAACCTTTTTATAGCGCTGTTGGGGCTAGTGGAGCCGTTATGGGAGTTTTGTATGCAGCAATATTATTGAACCCGGATATGCGGTTGGGTATTATGTTTATCCCCATTCCCTTACCCGCCTATGTTTTGGGGATTGCTTATCTGTTGTATTCCATTTATGGGATGAAGAGTAGATTGGGCAATATTGGTCATACGGCACACTTTGGAGGAGCTATAGGTGGCTATGCTGCCACCTTGTTGTTTAAACCAGAGCTTTTTGTGACCGATACTTTGATTGTTATACTCTTGGCTGTCCCTATTGTTATATTATTTGTTTTGGACAAAATGGGTAAAATATGAGTAATAAAAAAAGCCCGAATTATACGGGCTTTCTATTGTTTTGTTGAATGCTTCGCTAGTTGAGCAGTTCAGCAACTTTTTGTTCCAAAGCAGGACCTCTTAAGTCTCTCGCAACGATAACACCGTTTTGATCCATTAAGAATGCGGCAGGAATTGCATTGATATTGTACAAACGAGCAATTGGGTCTTGAAAACGCTGTAAATTGGAAATATGGTTCCAAGCCAAACCATCTGACTCTATTGCATTTTTCCAATGCTCTTCTTGGTTGTCCAAAGAAACGCCTAAAACATCAAAACCTTTTTCGTGGTATTTGTTGTAAACTGAAACAATATTGGGATTTTCTATGCGACAAGGTCTGCACCAAGCGGCCCAAAAGTCCACTAGGGTTAGTTTTGCATTGGAGGTGACATCACTAAGGGCAAGCACATCGCCAGTTGGCGTAGGAGCAGAGAAATCTGGCGCAACCGCACCGATTTCGGTAGATTTTAAATTATCAAGTTGTTCTGCTATTTGCTTTGCCGGTTCTATCGCTTTCATGTTTGAAGAAAGCCCTTCGAACATTGTTTTGATTTCGTCAACCGGAAGTGCCTTTGTGGCCAATAGATTTCCAATAATCAGTACGGAAATGTATGCATTGGGATGCTCCTTGACGTAAGTGGTGTTAAAATTCTTCGCATCTTCCTGAAACTCAATAAACTCTTCGCGCAATGCGGTAACGGTAGCTGTATCTCTTTGCTGTGCTGCTACGCGCATATCATCTTGCATGGATCTCGCACGTTGTGATAATTGACGGGACTCTGTCAAAAAGCCCATAAACAAGTCATTTTGTTCGGTGCCTTTGATCTTTGCTAGGTCCATACTATCTTTTTGGAACTCCACTGCAATAGTTCCATTTTCAAGAATTACAGGAACATTGCCATTAACTTGATCCACAAATAAATAGTGCATTTTAGGTTCGATTTGGTTTCCGTTAAAGCTGAACAAACCATTTTCAACTGCAGCGGTGTCAATATCGATTAGCTGGTTTAGGGAATCTGTAGTCTTTAAAAATATTTTGGTGCCATTTTCAGGTTCCCCCGATATCGTACCATTCAAAGTGTATCCTTTGGGGTCGGAATTACAAGCAGTTAAAAATAGAACTCCAAAGGTTATTACAAGTAATCTTTTCATTTCAAAAATGTTTAGGGTGCTAAGGTATTCAATACTTATGGCATAAAAAAACCCTTGGCACTTCTATGTGCCAAGGGTTTTTTGTAAAATTTTCTTAATTAGAATTGGTATCGGATACCCAATGCGATGTCAAAATCAAAGTCATTGTCGAAGCCATTATACCCAATCAGGCCAATTTCCGGTCTAAAGTCCAAGGATAGGAGCAGTGGGATATCAAAATCGTATTCTATACCGATATCACCTGCTGCGAATACAAAAAGTCCGTCGTTGTCATCATCAAAATCGGGGTCTCCCGGATAGTCAAAGTCTACGCTGCCCAAGCCACCGCCAACGCCGTAGTACCAATTAAAATTGCCATCCAACTGGTGTACCCATTGGTATACTCCGGTTATTTTAAAAGCGTCAAAATGGCGACTGTCCCTCCAGCCTAAATCAAATTCGGCACGGTTATATTGTCCAATGGACTTTTGGTAAGAAATTTCGGCTCCAAAGCCGTCGCTGTCTCCCAATCTAAGTCCCAAGGCATGTTCCGATATGCTCTGTGCGCTTAGGCTGGCTGTTGCAAACAAAATAAATACTGAAAATAATGTGGTAATTTTCATCAGGTTCTCGTTAAGTTAAAAATTAGAGATAGTTTTGTGTTAAATTTACGTTTGAAAAACAGTATTAGTTCCCAAAAAGTATTCCAAATTGGATAAAAATTTGTTAAAAGACCTTTCAGATGCCTTGGAAGGCGAGTTGTTGTTTGATGAATTGAGCAAAACATTGTATGCTACCGATGCTTCGGTATACCGTAAGATGCCCACAGCGGTGGCCTACCCTAGAACCAATGATGATTTAAAGGTTTTGGTTGCATTTGCCAATACAAACAAAATTGGACTAATACCGAGAACTGCCGGTACATCTTTGGCAGGTCAATGTGTGGGTGATGGTATTGTGGTGGATGTAAGTCGTTATTTTACTAAAATCATAAGTTTGGATAAGGATAACAAGCAAGTTACGGTACAACCGGGCGTTGTTCGTGACGAGCTTAATCTATATTTAAAACCTTTTGGCCTTTTTTTTGGACCAAACACCTCTACTTCCAATCGCTGCATGATTGGGGGTATGGTAGGGAATAATTCATCTGGGACCACATCAATCCAATATGGAGTAACTAGGGATAAAGTTTTGGCAATGCACTGTATCCTGTCCGATGGAAGCGATGCGTTTTTCTCGGAGATTTCCAAGCCGGAGTTTGAAGAAAGAAAGAAAGGTGATGCGTTGGAAGCCAAAATTCACAACAGCTTATTCGAAGAACTTTCTAAGCCTGAAACACAAAACAAAATAACATCAGAGTTTCCAAAACCAAGTATACACAGAAGAAATACAGGTTATGCGGTAGATGAACTGCTCAACAACCCTGTAATGGGGGATAGTGGTGCGAATTTTAATCTATGTAAGTTGTTATCGGGTAGTGAGGGTACCCTTGCTTTTACAACTGAGATTACCCTGCAATTGGACGATTTGCCGCCACAATACGCGGCTATGGTGGCCACGCACTATAAAAGTCTGGAAGATTGTTTATCGGATGTGGCTCCCGTAATGAAACACAACCTTCATTTGTGCGAAATGATGGATAAAGTTATTCTGGATTGCACTAAAAACAACCGGGCACAATTAGCCAACCGTTTTTTTGTGGAAGGGGATCCTGCCGGGATATTAATGCTGGAAGTGAAAGCCGATACCAAAGAGGACCTGAACAAGCAATTGGATAATCTATTAAAGACGATTGAACGGTCTGGTTTAAGCTATGCCAATCCTGTTTTGTACGGCGATGATATTAATAAGGCCATTGAGCTTCGTAAAGCAGGACTTGGACTTTTAGGAAATATGGTCGGGGACAAAAAAGCGGTGGCGTGTATTGAAGATACTGCTGTTGCTTTAGAGGATTTGAAGGATTTTATCGGTGAGTTTACACAGATAATGAAAGGGTACAACCAAAGTGCGGTGTATTATGCCCATGCCGGTGCGGGAGAATTACATTTACGGCCTATCCTCAATTTAAAAAAATCTGAAGATGTAGTACTGTTTCGAAGCATTACTACTGATGTGGCAAAACTGACCAAGAAATACCACGGGAGCTTTAGTGGTGAACATGGTGATGGAATTGTGAGGGCCGAGTTCATTCCCTTGATGATCGGTGAAACCAATTATGAATTGTTGAAAAGGGTAAAAACACTTTTTGACCCTAATGGTATATTGAACCCTGGAAAAATCGTGGACGCATACCCGATGGATGAATCTTTACGCTACGAAGTCGATCGTGAAGAACCCGTTGTGAAAACCTTGATGGATTTTTCAGACAGTGAGGGTATTTTAAAAGCTGCAGAAAAATGCAATGGTAGTGGGGATTGCAGAAAAAGTCACCACATGAATGGTGGGATGTGCCCAAGTTATCAAGCTACAAAAAATGAAAAAGACACGACGCGCGGTAGGGCCAATGCGTTGCGTGAATTTTTGACCAATTCAGAAAAGACCAATAGGTTCAACCATGAAGAGCTTAAAAATGCATTCGATTTGTGTTTGAGCTGTAAAGCATGTGCCAGTGAATGCCCTAGTAATGTCGATGTTGCGGCATTAAAAGCTGAGTTTCTGTATAACTATCAAGAAGCTAACGGTTATTCTTTGCGAAGCAAACTGTTTGCCTATAATACCCAATTAAATGCATTGGGAAGTAAAGTGTCAGGGATAACCAATTGGATGTACGAGTCCAAAATAGTAGGTGGAATGCTAAAAAAAGCTGTTGGTGTGGCCCCTGAACGTACACTGCCCAAAGTAGGTCGATTCAATTTTAAGAACCATGTAAAAAAATATCGTGTAAAACGTACTGATATTTCCAAAAAACGGGTAGTACTATATGTGGATGAATTTGTAAAGTATCTAGATATTGAGGTGGGCAAGGATGCAATAGAACTTCTTTGCAAGCTAGGCTACGATATAGAACTGTTTTATGGAGAAAGTGGTAGGACCTATTTGTCCAAAGGATATTTAAAGCAGGCCAAAAACCTGGTAGGCGCAAATATGAAAAAGTTAAAAGATATTTTAGATGCAGGTTTACCCATCGTTGGATTGGAACCTTCGGCCATTTTGTCCTTTAGAGACGAATATCAACGCTTGCACGACGATAAGGATCAGTTGGAAAAACTAGCTGCCAATTCGTTTTTAATAGAAGAATTTTTTGCTGCTGAAATTGCTGCCGGACATATTACTTCCGATAGTTTTACCGAAGAAGAACGAAGCGTTAAAATACATGGGCATTGTCACCAAAAAGCATTGAGCAACCAAAAGGTGACCTTTGATATGCTCAATCTTCCAAAAAATTATAAAGTGACCATTATACCATCAGGTTGTTGTGGTATGGCGGGTTCGTTTGGATATGAGAAGGAGCATTATGAAACCAGTATGAAGGTTGGGGGGCTCAAGTTGTTCCCAGCAGTGGCGAAGAGTCCAGAAGACACTTTGATAGCGGCAAATGGCACAAGCTGTAGGCATCAAATTAAAGATGGGACGAAAAGGGAGGCGCAACACCCGGTTTCAATCTTGAGAAAAGCCCTGGTTATCTAAGAAATCATTGTCAGTCTTATTTTCGTTCAAATACTCAGCGTCAACATCCGTGTTGGTAATTCCGCTATTGGTGATGGAGGCTATGAGTTCGTTCATATCCATCTCTTTGAGGTCTTCATCCATAAAAAACGGGGATAGCCTATCGTGGTTGTAATGGTAAATTTTCCATCGTTTGAAGGAATATTCCAAAGCTGTCAGGTTTTCTATCCAATCCCCTGAATTTAAGTAGGTGCAGCTCCCGTGTTTGTTTTCATAAACCTCTTTTTTAGGCTGATGTATATGTCCACAGACAACATAATCATAATGATTTTCAATGGCGAGTTCTGCTGCTGTCGTTTCAAAATTATTGATATACTTTACCGCACCCTTGACACTATTTTTGATTCGTTTGGAAAGCGAATATTTTTCGCGTCCCATTTTGGCCAGACACCAATTGAGAAAATAATTGGTCAATATTAAAAAGTCATAACCATACCCGCCCAATTTGGCCAACCATTTGGCATTTTGTATGGAAACATCGAACACATCACCATGAAAAAACCAAGCTTTTTTACCATCCAAGTTCAAAACCAACTTGTTCATTATTTTAAAGTTTCCCATGGAAGTATCACTGAACTTACGAAGCATTTCATCATGATTTCCAGTAATATAATATACCTCGGTACCCTTGGAGGCCATGCCAATGATTTTTTTTAGAACCTTTAAATGGGAAGGAGGGAAATATCTTTTGCTAAACTGCCAAATATCAATGATGTCACCATTTAAAATAAGCTTTTTGGGTTGGATACTATTTAGGTAGGTAATGAGCTCGTCGGCATGACAACCATAGGTTCCCAAGTGAGTATCTGAGATAACGACTAATTCTAATTTCCTTTTTTTCAATGCTATAGGGTTTGATTATAAAATTAAATCATGGTATTTATTTTAATATCAAATCGAAGTCATTAATACATGAGGATATTGTTAAATAATCATCATCTTGAAACTAAATATGTTACAATAATATTAAGCCATAACACTGTTTTTGAATTAGATTTGTAACGTCTACCTTTGGGGCAGTAAAATTTTATATTCAATGGCAGGAAATTCTTTTGGACAACTTTTTAGGCTCACCACATTTGGTGAATCTCATGGAAAAGCTTTGGGAGGCATCATAGACGGTTGTCCTGCCGGAATTGAGTTGGATTTGGACAAAATTCAATGGGAGCTTAACCGTAGAAAACCAGGGCAATCTGCGATTGTAACACAGCGCAAAGAGCCAGATACCGTTGAAATATATTCTGGTGTTTTTGAAGGAAAGACCACGGGAACACCTATAGGTTTTGCTATTCATAATACCAACCAGAAATCCAAGGATTATTCACACATTAAGGATTCGTACCGACCATCGCATGCAGATTATGTGTACGATAAAAAATATGGGTTTCGCGACTATCGCGGAGGCGGTAGAAGCTCTGCTCGGGAAACAGCCAGTAGGGTAGTGGGTGGCGCCATTGCCAAACAGTTTTTAAAGGAAATAAAAATCAATGCCTTTGTTTCGCAGGTCGGGGATATGAAATTGGAGAAACCGTACCAAGAGTTGGATTTTTCCTTGATAGAATCCAATGCAGTTCGCTGTCCCGATACCCAAATGGCCCAACAAATGGAGGATTATATCAAATCCATTAAAAAAGAAGGGGATACCATCGGAGGAGTGATTACCTGCGTTATCCAAAATGTACCAGTTGGTCTTGGAGAACCTGTTTTTGATAAGTTACACGCCAGACTGGGAGAGGCCATGTTGTCCATCAATGCGGTAAAAGGTTTTGAGTATGGTAGTGGCTTTGCCGGGGTGGCCATGAAGGGAAGTGAGCACAACGATGCCTTTAATCCAGATGGTACCACTAAAACCAATCGTAGTGGTGGGGTACAGGGTGGCATAAGCAATGGGATGGATATCTATTTTAGTGTGGCTTTTAAGCCCGTTGCTACGGTATTGCAGTCTTATGAGACCATTAATAAAGCAGGTGAAAAAGTAACCACCCAAGGAAAAGGGCGACACGATCCCTGTGTTGTTCCAAGAGCTGTTCCCATAGTAGAAGCCATGGCCTCATTGGTTTTGGCAGATTACGCTCTTTTGGCCCGTACAAACAAAATCTGAGTGCCCAATTAGGAGGTTTCCTTTCTATAAAGTATATTAACGTCCTGAATTTTACTTTATGAAGAAATTGGAATTGCACTGGCAAATCCTTATTGGAATGCTTCTCGGTATTCTTTTTGGATTTGCAATGACCCAAATTGATTGGGGTAAGGATTTTGTAGACGATTGGATCCAGCCATTAGGAACCATTTTTGTAAAACTTCTAAAACTTATTGCCATACCCTTGATTTTGGCATCTTTGGTAAAGGGTATTTCCGACTTAAAGGATATTTCAAAATTTAGAAATATAGGTCTCCGTACGATCGGAACTTATATAGTTACTACGGTAGTGGCAATAACCATTGGTCTGCTACTGGTAAATGTAATGAATCCCGGTAGTGGTATTTCGGAAGAAACCGTTACCAAACTAACAGATACTTATGCAAGTGATGCTGGGGTTACTTCCAAAATAGAGGAAGCTTCACGTCAAAAAGATAGCGGACCGCTCCAATTTATCGTTGATATGGTGCCTGACAATGCTTTGGCTGCCATGACGGACAATGCGCTGATGCTCCAAGTAATTTTCTTTACTATTTTCTTAGGTATTTCCATGTTGTTGATTGGCGAGGAAAAGGCAAAACCATTGAAAGACTTCTTTGATTCACTCAACGATGTGGTCTTAAAAATGGTGGATTTGATTATGCTTTCGGCGCCATATGCGGTTTTTGCCTTATTGGCTGGGGTTGTGGTATCCTCCAGCGACCCAGATTTATTACTGGCATTGTTAAAGTATGCCGGTGTGGTTTTATTGGGTCTTGCACTTATGATTGTTTTTTACACCCTTATTGTGGCCTTTGTGACAAAAAAGAATCCGTTCTGGTTTTTAAAAGAGATAAGTCCGGCACAGTTGCTGGCCTTTTCCACAAGTTCCAGTGCTGCAACCCTTCCTGTTACCATGGAAAGGGTAGAGGAGCATATTGGTGTGGATAAAGAAGTTTCCAGTTTTGTATTGCCCGTTGGCGCAACCATAAATATGGATGGTACAAGTTTATACCAAGGCGTTGCAGCCGTATTTATTTCACAGGCGCTTGGGTTCGACCTCACTTTTGGAGATCAGCTTACTATTGTGCTTACAGCCTTATTGGCCTCCATTGGTTCCGCGGCAGTTCCCGGGGCGGGAATGGTGATGTTGGTAATTGTGTTGGAGTCCATTGGTTTCCCTGCTGATAAGTTGGCCATTGGTCTAGCATTGATTTTTGCTGTGGACCGGCCATTGGATATGTGCCGTACCATTGTGAACGTTACAGGAGACGCTATGGTGTCCATGGTAGTGGCCAAATCGGTTGGTAAACTGGGCGATCCACATCCGCAGGAATGGGACGATCATTATGATGAGGTAAAATAATTAATCCAAAAACTTGGCTTTTAGTTCGGGCGTGGGAATCATACAGGATTCCTTTTTGCCAAACCACTTATATCGATTTTTGGCTACAAAATCATAGATAACATTGCGAACGGAAGTTGGAATCCATGCAAAAATGGCAGTCAACTTCCATAATCCACCCAAGTCCTTTGCAATTTCCAAGGCAGCATCGGATTTGGTATAATAGGCAACCCCAGGCTCAATAAGGATGATGGAATCGATTGTGAGGGTATCTATATGGCGTTGTGCTACCAATTGCTGACCAATATCGCTTTGCAGCGCAGCATACCGGAACAAGTCTTTTTTGTCTCGTTTGATCACAAATTGTACTGAGCTGTTGCAGAGGTTACATACCCCATCGAACAAAATTATTTTTTTACCTTCTTCCATACTATCGTTCCTGCACAGGCAGAAATCTTTTACTTAATTGTTTGGTGCATTTGTCATTTTAAACCGCCCATAGGGAGCATGGGGAATCTAGATTTCTCAATGGATGCTTCGCATCTCATTTCGAAATGACCCTTGCTTTGCAAAGATACGGTGATTGGGGGTGAAGTCTAGGAGGGAGGAAGAAGGTTTCGTTATCGGTCTTGTATATGAAACGTAGCGCTGAAAATAAGCGATAATTTTTCGGATGAAACACAAGCCAAATTTTTAAATTTTACTATTTATTTTATTTTTGGAAAATCGTCAAATTTAAAAATTTGGCGACTTCCTAAAAATGCCTGAACCTTTGTGTTAACAACGACTCGCGCTATTTTTTATATACGTTGTTACCACCAGTTTTTATTCCAATGTTTCTCCAAATTTTTTTTCCCAAACTGTATAGAATGAATTGCTAATTTCATTCATTCTCATAAGTCCATTTTCTATTTCGTTCGTAAGACATTCATTCCAATTCATAAATTCTAATAGACTTTCAATGACTATTGAGTTCATCGGCACAATCACTCTACAATCGCATTTTTCATAATTTAGGAATCCAAAAAATCCGCTTTCTTTTCTCGTTAGGTGAAAGTCAAATATCTCTTGCCAATTTCCGTGTACTGCATCTGAACCAACACCATAAATAAAAGAATATAAATCTTCATTGTCAACTTCACTATGTATTTTCCAGAATGACTTTCCGTCAAGTTTCCATCTTTTTTTGAATGATTTGTTGCTTTCTATTTCTAAATCTTCAATGGTAAATCCATCAACTTGTAATTTAGTTTCTAATTTTAATAATTGACGTTTGATAATTGGATGGTTATTGTCGTTTAATTCCATCAATTTTTTATAATTCTGGTGTCTTGCTTGATAAGAAACTAATCTAAAATTGCGTTGCGATTCAGTTCCGTTTTTTATTAAATATTTTGTGATTATAAACGATTCATACATTGGTCTTGCAAATAATGTCTGAATTTCAAGTTTATTTAATTCTTGGTAGTTAACGTATTCTTGATAAAATTTTACAATTCGAGTAATCGAACCAACGATTGTAGATTCGTTTAAATTGTAATAATTGGGATGTTTTTCGTGATTTATTACTCTTGAAAGTAAATCAATTAATTCTCCTAAATCTTTAGAAAACTTAATTATAAATTCATTTAGTTCTATTTCCGTTTTTGAAAATTCAGATATATCTATATTCGAATATTTATTAAATATCTCTGTGATTTCGTTCATTTTCTCAAATTGGTGGTAACGTATTAAAGATATGAATCCGTTTTAATGATTTATATCGACCAGTAACGAATTTCGGTGATTTTTTTGCAATCACAATCGGGTAAGTAAATCTCTTATCCCTTAATTATCAACATAAAAGCCACGATGTCTGGGTATACTTTGGGCTTTGGTGTCATTTTGAGCCGATCAAAGCGAGTGCGAGATAATTAGGTTTCTCAATTGTTGCCGTGCGCCTCATATTCAAGTGGAACTGGTAATTCACCTCAGTTCTTTGTGGGAAAATTTTTTATGCTTGCTACAATGTTTATAGAATACGTTTGTCGTAAAACTGTATTTCAGTTTTCCTTATTTTGAGTACGTATTAAATTGGTAATTGACCTTATTGATTTGTTTTAGGGAACTGTATTTCTTTGAATGGCGCTTCATCATTTTCCAGATCGGGTGCCGGTGTTACATGAGCATGTCCTTCATTATATAGTTCACCAGTTGTTTTTTTTATTTGATACCACGATTCTTGCATTTCCGAAACAACATTTATATCGTAATGGTCCTCTTTTTCCCGAATGCGCATCTCACCTTTAAAATTGGTAATATCCATACTATCGATATCAGTCATTGCTTCAAGTATAAAATCAATGTTCTTTTTAAAATGATCTGTTTGCACATAGTACGGAATCGTATTTGCTGTAGAAAAATCCTCGGGGTTTGAAACGTTACCTTTATAACTTGTCTTTGTGCTCATATTTATCCCTACATTATCGTAAAATATGGTGTTAATTGGCAGGAACATAATTGGATTTGAAAATGCAACATAGATTTCCTCTCCATTGGTTTGGACACTTGTATGAGAGAAGTTTTTTAAGCTTGCCCTTTCATCGATCAAGGGTAGGGCCAATTGAATAATTGAATCTTTCCCCAATTTTACCAACTCCCTTATTTCCTTGTTCATTTTGATTTTTTCTTTTTTTATATTTTGAGCGTAGAATGTAGTTGAAATAAACATGAGTTGAATGAGGATAAAGGCAATTCTATTTTTCATAGTTAGCTTTTTCAAAGGATGGGTAAGGTTAAGTGTTACTAACCGTTTTTAATACGGTTTAGTTACCCATATAGAATCCAATTAAGTACATGTAACGAAGTACGGTGATTTTTTCCGCAATAACAATCACGAGGATTCCTCTATTATTTCACAATCATAAATACTGTAGATTATTGACCATGGAAAGTTGCGTGTTTGTGTGCGAGGATTTTCCAAAGGAAAATCAGACGCCAGCAAACAAAACAACTAATATTGGTTAAGTGCCAAATAGTAATTTTACATGTACAATGTTAGCCTTTCGTTATTCATTTCTTCTAATTAGTTTAAAGTTTATTTAAGTGAACTCTTGTTCCAAATTTCATAATAATTAAAGAAGTAATTTCATTCGTACTATCTCTTATAAACTCTCCTTTAAAGTAAATATCTGTCTGGCCAAATATCTTATCTGCAGTTTCAAAATAGAAAAGATCTATATCTTCAAGATTTCCATTCATAACGCCTATTAAATCATTGTCTTGTATCTGAATTTTATAGTTCATATCAGGAAATTGACCATTAAAACCTTCAATCTCTACAACCTTATAGGTGCCCACATATTCTTTTAGTTGTTCTGTTGTTAGATCAACTAAATTATGTGGTATAAAATCGGGAAGCGGTTCATTACTTTCAACAAGTGCTTTAATTTGTTTGTATGCATTAATTGCGTTTTCTCTAAATTGCATAACATGATAACTTGCCAAATTTTCCCAGCCAGCATTTTGGTATAGAGCTACATCATTTTTATAGTAAGGGTCATTTAGGAAAAAATCAATCATCTCATCTTCTAATTGAGGCCGATTTAATCTGTAATACCAATCTTTACTTTTGGCTAACCCATCCATCACTCTATCTGTAATAAAGTCCAATCGATTATCGAACTTGTCTATTTCGTATTTATTATAAATATAGATCTCGTGTAATGGCTCAATAACTGCTTCTAGCTTTTTTGGAACATTATCAACATTTTCTATGAGGTTAGCATAGCCATTTGCATGAATTTTCATATGAAAAGCGTTCATTATAGCATTTCTCAAAGCATTTAGATGATCATTTTTATAATCATCATAGGTTAGTTTATCTGTTTGTATTAAGTTGATTATCGAATCTTTTGTTTTATAATAGGCAATTAGTTCGTCCGATTTTTGAATATCTAGTCCTAAATCATGTTGTACTTCTTTTAAAATAGAAACAATCTTGTTTTCGGTTTTACGCTGCTCGTTTTTATTATTTATTTGAAGTGCGATAAGAATACCAATAATAACAAGCACAATTTCTCCAATGGCATAAAGTAGATATTTGCTGAATTTATTTTCTGAGAGTGGTCGCTGTCTTAGGTTTCTAAAGAATTTTATCATTTGGTTAATGGTTGGTCTTAATGAAGGCTAACGTTTAGTATATAATGCGTAGCATCCCGAAAGGTGCTATGATTTCATATATAGTGTTATACTTATTTTTCATGTGTTTCTATATTGTCGATAAATTGCATGATTTCAGTATTAATAGTATCGCTATAGGAAGTAAAAAAAACATAATGGTCTTTTCCTTTCATTTCAAAAAGCGTTGAATTTGGTATTCTTTTGGCCGCATTCTGTGAGTGAGTATAAGGAACGTTCTCATCTTTGTCACCATGAAATAGGATGGTAGGAGACATTATTCTTTCCATCTCAAAATCTTTTAAATGGAGAACCACATTGTTATCGTTTGCTAAACCATCATCAATTGACACGAATGGGAACACACCTCTTTCAACAAACCTATCCATGATTTCACTTTCTTGCTTAGACATTTGAGTTTTAGCAATTTGAATTCCTAACCATGTACCAAATTCAGTTTGAAAGAATGAACTTAAAAGGCCATTGTCATCCGTTGTGTCTTCCATTTTTTCAGAAACTGCTGCAGATAGTATCAGTCCTGCACATCTGTCTGGATAATCTATTGCAAACTGAATACTTGGGGGGCCACCACCAGATATTCCATTAACAAATACAGAATCAATTTTTAGCTCATCCAATAAGCTTTTATAGAGTGCCGCTTCGTCTGTGGGGGTACCCCCAGAGGATAAAGGTGTTTTATAATATCCGGGTCTTGAGACTGCCAATACACTAAAGCCTTTATTAAGAAATGATTCACCCCCTGCAACATGTACACTACCAGGCGATCCATGGATCATGAGCATATATCGGTCTGAATTACCCTTTAAAGAGTATTCTACGGGTCCTTCGGATGTAGTTATGACTTCCGAATTTTGAGGTAAATTTTGAATTGCTGCTTTTTTCCAAAAGAAGAAAGTGATATAAAGACCAATCATTAAAACTGTAATTAAGCCAATGATTGCTATTAAAATTCGCTTCATCCACTTAAATACCTTTTTCATTCTATTTTTTAATTAAGTATAACGTATTGAGATATGTATCTGTTTTAATGATTAATATCGACCGATAACGAATTTCGGGGATTTATTTACATATTTAATCAGGTATGCAGTTCTCTTATCCCTTAATTATCAACATTAAAGTTACGGAATGTGGGGGGTAGGTTTGGGGTCATTTCGAACCTTTAGGACGGGGTGTGAGAAATGTTGACTTCTCAATTGTTACCATATGCCTCATTGCGAAAAGATGTTTGCTTCGAATAGGATTGATGGTTGTGGAAAAAGGTACACAGGGCGAGGAGGGAAGTTTGGTTATCGTGTTTGTGTATGATTTCGTTATTTTTCTTGTTTTAAATAAGCATCAATGGCCTTGGTTGTCTTTAGTCCTTCTTGGTATAGTAACAGTCGCACTTTATGATTCAGTAAAATGTTAGCTTTTGTCAGGCCAAAATTATTGGAAATTATTTGTTTTTGGTCTTCATCTAGGTTTATCAGGGAATTATAAAATTTATAAAATGATTTTTCATTCGAGTTTTCTTTCCACCGTTCTGGCATCCCAAGGTCTGACCCAGAACCTGTTTCGAAAAAAGGATAAATATTATCACTATATTTTATGATGGAATTATTGTGTACGCTCTCTTCTTTTATTACTTCATCAAATAATCTGTAGTAATATTGAATACTATTTCTTAAGGAATCTGAAGTAATGAGTCCTGTTTTGCCAGACGATTTCATGTCATCAAAAACTATATTTTTACCTTCAAACCATTGGATTCCAAAAGCATAACCTAACTTTGAGACTATTAAAGTAGGGTCTGTGTGAATTGAATCTGAATGCAAATAACGTCCCAAAAAAGTATAAGCATCTAATTTAACCGTATCCCCTTGAAAAAGCCTTTCTAATTCTGCTAAGTCCTGCTTAATATCTAATTGTATTCTAACAAGGTATTCCTTTTCATAACCTTTGTTTTTTTTTATATCATTAAGATTATTTAATTGCAGGGCAATAAGAATACCAATTACGACGAGAATAACTTCTCCTATAGCATAAATCAAATATTTACTGAGTTTATTTTCAGTTAATAGTTGTTGTCGGATTTTTCTAAAGAATTTAATCATTGGTTAGCGGTTTCTGATAATAAAGCACAACGTATTGAGATATGTATCTGTTTTAATGATTAATTGATCGCTAACGAATTTCGGGGATTTATTTACAAATTTAATAAGGTGTGCAGTTCTCTTATCCCTTAATTATCAACATTAAAGTTACGGTATGTGGGGGGTAGGTTTGGGGTCATTTCGAACCGAGCGTAGGGAGGGTGAGAAATGTCGACTTCTTAATGGTTACTTTGGGCCTCATTTCAAAACGACGTTTGCTTCGAAAAGGATTGATGGTTGTGGAAGTAGGGACAAAGGGCGAGGAGGGGAGTTTCGTTATCGGTTTCGGCTATGAATCGTTGCGTGGTCTAGCACTTAACTTTGCACGTACACACCAAGTTGGAAATTCCACATGACTTTCTAAAGTAAGCGAGAACAGGCAATAATTTAAAGCCATTGTTGGTAGTTGTTTTAATATTCGTAAAACTCTTTTATGGTGAAATTCAATTCTTCTTCTTTAGGCTTAATTAAAGAATTCAAATAGTATCTATGAAAATAACCATTCAACACGATTATTTTCTTGCCATTGTACTCTTTTACAAAGTGCAAAATATTTTTAGACATTGTATGGTTTCTTAAATCCCAAAATTCAGATGCCCTTTTAAAACCTTCAAAATAACTGATGCTGTCACCACTATTTTTAACATAATAGGTGTTAGAGAAAAGCGGATATTGAGACATTATGCTTAAAAGCTCTTTATAATGATATTTTTGCCTGATTTCAGCAGCTTTATCTGTTTCAGAGTTATTAAAGGCTCGAGCACCTAAATAGGCAAATGAATTAAGGGTATCATTTGCTTCAAGAAAGTTTTGATAGATTCTTTTATTCAAAGAGTTCAGCTGATTATTTTTATAAAGGCTGTCTAACAATTCGAATGCTTTGCTATCTGTTGGTCGAGACCCAATTTTTATCCTGTATTCGTTTCTTCCTGTGAAATCGTATGGCCTTACATCCACATTAAAGTTGTTCATGTACTTTACAGTGGCAATATTTTCATTACTTTCCCAAGTTTTCTTAAAGTCAAATTCTTTGGTAAAGAATGAAGAATCCACTTCAAAAAGTATCAAATCAGGCTCAATTTTAACCAAGATATTGTAAAGGCTGTCAGGTGTAAAATTTTGGACGGTCTGATGAACAGTTCCAAGAAGCACCAATTCAGTTTTTTTACTTGTACAGCTGCAAAAAAGCAAGCCAATAAAAATAAATTCTAAAAACCTTTTCATTCGAATGAGTTTTCAATATTGCTGGCAACGGTCTCGGTTATGAGTAGTTGCGTGGGTTAGCTCTTAACTTTGCAAGTACACACCAAACTGAAAATCCGCGAGGATTTTCAGAAATAGGCAGGAACAAGCAATTACTTATAGCCATTGTTGTAGCCAGTTTTTATTTTAAATATTCTAATGTGTTTACCATTTCAAATTTTGGGCTTCTTCTCATAAATTCTCTTAAAAAAGCAGTATGAGCAGTCCCCATAATTATAAATACTCTGTCTTTTTTTGTCATTGGAATTCTGTTTAGGTTAGAATATATCTTCATATTTCTATGATAGAATATTGCTGCATTATCAGCACCTTCAAATCCATCCTCTATTCCTACATAAAGTAATTTATCTGCATTAGTATTTATTGAATAATCAAGATGTAAGGGTTCATTAATTAATTTTAATTTCTCAAGTAGTGACAGTTTATCATAATTTTCTTCTCGTCTAGCCATTTCGGGATAATCTTTAAATGGCTCATTTGTTAGTTGTAAATATGTTTTTGAATCAATGTTGTTTTTATGTTCTGGACTGTTTTCGATAAAATCTCCAACACTATAATTATATCCCATATGATTATCTATTCCATATATTTTTTTTACATCACTCAATCTACCAACATCAAAACCAATCATACTACTTTCACCATAATTAGTGTTTAGTGTAGTAGGATTATCTAAAAAGTCTTGATAAGCTTTATTGATTTCAATATTAAATTTTGGTAAGTTTTCAATACATATTATCGTAGGTTTAAATTGAGCTAACATTTTTGAAATTTCTCTAATTTCTTTTTGTGCTTTTTCGCTGTGTTCATCGAATTCTGTTTTGTTAGCATCAGGGGTGAAACCAAAGTGAAATGTCCCAAAGTTTAAAACTTTGATTTTATCATTTATTTGTTCAATTGGTTTTTCTGTTTTTAATTCATCCGGTTTATTTTCTGTATTACAGCTAAAGCATAAAATACATAACAATAGGAAGGTTTGTTTCATTTTTAAATTTTGTTTTTTGCATTATGCACAACGGTTTAGCTATGCGCAGTGTCCCGAAGGGCATTGCGTATAGGTTTTGTTGTGTAGCGTTTTATTCTGTGTAAATGTCAAATTCAGCAGAAACTGATTTCATTAAATCCTTATTGGCAAAATCACTATCTGACATTTGAGACAATTTTTCTAAGTACTGATCGAACTGACCATTTTTGAAAATGGAAAGCATTTTACCACCTTTTTCACACTTTGCGGCATGCCAAATTTTGGGAGGTATGGATATTGTGTCGCCAGGTTTACAGATTAAGGTTACATCATCAAATATTAACTGCACTTCTCCTTCAAGAATATAAAAGACTTCTGTCATAATTTTATGATAATGCCTTGGTAAGAAGAATCCAGGTTTAATTTTGTCCTCAACAAAGCATAGTTCTCCGTTTGTGTTTTTAGAAGAAAGCTTTATAAAACAATGATCTTGTGAATAGTTGTAATTTTTTCCTTCGCCATTACGAATGATTTCTTTTTCCGTCATTTCTATTTTAAATAATTGGTGGCTTTAGTACATGGTGTTAGGGTTGGCCGAAATTTCAGGTATTTTCTGAATTGAATCCCAATGCTCGCAAATCTTTCCATTCTCATCGAATCTAAAAAAGTCCATGGTAACATATTGATCGTTTCCTGGCCATGTTTGATGTGTATGGAGAGCAACTAAATTTCCTTCCGCAATGCACCTAACAAATTCTATCGATTTCTTAGGGTATTCGTTTTGCATTCTATTGAAATAGTCAATAAAGCCTTGAGTTCCATTTGCCACATCAGGATTATGTTGAATATACTCTTTACCAACATATTTTTCAATTGCTGACTTAGGATCTCCGTGGTAGGCAGTCTTGTAAAATGCAATGGCGTTTTTCTTGTTTTGATCTATATTCATTGGCATCTAATGTTTTAATGCTACACAACGTATTGAGATATGAATCTGTTTTAATGATTTATATCGACCGATAACGAATTTCGGGGATTTTTTTGGCAATAGCAATGGAGTGAACGATACTGTTATAACCTAATTATCAACAGAAAAGTGATGGTATGTGGCCATTTTTATGTCTTGGTGTTATAACGAACCGAGTTTAGGGGAGGGCGAGAAATCCAAATTTATGCATCGTTACTAGGCACCTTTTTTGAAAAGACGTTTACTTCGAAAAGGATTGAAGGTTGTGGAAGAAGTTAAACAGGGCGAGGAAGGAAGTTTCGTTATCGTTTATGTATAAGAATAGTTGCGTGTTTGTAAGTGAGGATTTTCCGAAGGAAAATCAGAAGCTAGCAAACAAGTAACTACCTTTGGTTTAGCTAAAACTAGCAATTTTTTTTATACGGTGTTAGTGGCTGGCTTTTTTTGTCAAATTGTTTAATCAACATTTTAAAAATCTATAGTATATGAAGCCGAGTCACCCGTTTCACTTTCTTTTAATGCAAATGGTTCATCGTTTTTTGAAACATGTATTTCAATAGTGGGAGCTCCACTTATATAATCATCTATTTGAATTTCACATTTAAATCCTCTGTTTACAGGACCATATGTTTGATTCCAACTTCTAACTTGTAATCCATTATTGGTATATATACCTTGAGGCGTAGTGGCTGTCCAATTACTAAAACGACCATAAGCACCATTTCCTTTTATTATATATTGCACATAGTAATTGTCGTTTAATTCAGGTTTATTATTATCCATGTCATTTTTATCGCATGAAGAAATGCAAAAAATCAAACTAATTATCATTGGTTTGACAATTGAAAATCCTTGTTTTAGAAAATTTAATTTCATCTTGATTTTTTTAATTTCTTTTCTCATTGTTCTGTCCTCAGCTTTTCACTAACGTATTGAGATATGAATCTGTTTTAATGATTTATATCGACTGATAACGAAGTTCGGGGATTTTTTTGGCAATAGCAATGGAGTGAACGATACTGCTACACCCTAATTATCAACAGAAAAGTGATGGTACGTGGCCTGTTTTATGTTTTGGTGTTATAACGAACCGAGTTTAGGGGAGGGCGATAAATCCAGATTTATGCATCGTTACTAGGCACCTTTTTTGAAAAGACGTTTGCTTCGAAAAGGATTGGTGGTTGTGGAAGAAGTTAAACAGGGCGAGGAGGGAGATTTCGTTATCGGTTTTGTTGATGTTCAGTTGCGTAGTTTGAACAGTTTAATTAGCAAATAGTTAAACATGGAATATACCTAAGTAAGCGACCACTGCCAAGCAATTAATTTTACTGTTGTTGTGCATAGTACTTTTAAATAATCTAAATTTCATCTAAAATACTTTTTCCGAAAATCCAAAGGCGTCATACCTGTTTTTAATTTGAAAAACCTTGAAAAATAGGCATAGTCCGAGAATTCAAGAGTATATGCGATATTGGCCAAATTGTCTTGAGAATGTACAATCAATCTTTTTGCCTCTAGAATTATCCTTTCAGAAATTAATTGGCTTGTCGTTTTATTTAGTGTTTTGTTTACTACTCTATTCAGATGCTTGGTGGTTATATTTAATTTATCAGCATAAAATTTAGGGAATTTTTGACTATAAAAATGGGCGTTTATTAAACTCTCTAAAGCTTCAAGTATATTAGAATAGTTTAGAGAATTAAGCTTTTCCAAATTGATATTAACTGTATATGCCCTTGTTAATTCTATATAAATGTTGTTTAGTGAATTTACTATTTTTAACTCTCTTAAAAGATTGGTTTGTAAATATTCAGTATAAGTTTCCTGAAACTTAAGATTTAATTCATGAAGCTTTTTTGGAGCTAATTCTAAAACAGGAGGATTCTGATTGGAATAAAAAAAAGGAAATGAATGGAGTTTATGTTCTAAAAACTTTAACTCATAAAATTCTTGAGAATGAAAGAAGATAAATCCTTCAGGCTGTGTTTCAAATTTCCAAAAATGTGTTTGCCCTGGTTTTAAAAAAAATACCTTGCCAGGGTTTATACTATAAGAATTAAAATCAATTTCATGTGCACCTGTGCCTTCAGTAAATAGTACACATAGATAGAAATTATGACTATGTGGTTTGTTTATTATATCCTTATTACGCTGTATGTGATTCGAAAAAGAATTTATATACACATCGTTGAGTGGTTCGGATTCTTTAAATTGATTAATATTTAGAACTGGTGTTTTCATATTGTATGTCCTAAAAGTACAAATAATGGAGAATATTTTATAAGACTAAAAATTATTTACAATTCTAATTTTGTAGTATAAAATATTTGTAATGAATAAAGTTGTTGATGCATTAAACTGTAAGTGTCCGAATTGTAAAAAAGGAAATATTTTTATGCATGGAGGGAATATATTATTATTGAATTTTCCGAAAATGAATGATAGATGTCCAGAGTGTAATTATAAATTTGAAAGAGAACCTGGTTTCTTTTTCGGGGCTATGTTTGTGAGTTATGCACTTGCGGCGGCACAAATGATAACAAGTCTTGTAATCTTTTGGTATTTAATTGATTTGTCGCCTTTAAAAGTTTTCGTCATTATTGGTGTGATAGCATTTCTTTTAAGTACTATCAATTTTAAATTATCAAGGTCAATTTGGATATATATGTTTTATTAAGGTATGGTTTGAAGTTAATTTTTGGCAGTATTATGCACAACGTATCGAGATATGTATCTGTTTTAATGATTAATATCGACCGATAACGAATTTCGGGGATTTATTTACAAATTTAATCAAGTATGCAGTTCTCATATCCCTGAATTATCAACATTAAAGTTACGGAATGTAGGGGGGGAGATTTGGGGTCATTTCGAACCTCCAGAAGGGAGGGTGAGAAATCTCGACTTCTTAATCGTTACCTATGGTTAGTTGCGTGGTTCAGCCAGTAAGTTAACAAATACAAACCGAATAGAAAATACGAGAGTATTTTCGTAAGTAGGCAAGAACCAAGCAATTAATTATACACGGCTTAAGTTTGATTCTCTTTAAATTGATAGTATAAATCAGAAAGAACAAAAGAGAGAATTAAGGTTAGTATATACGGATGAAGCGTTGGTGTAAAAGTGTGTGTAACGGGTTAAGTGTTCCAATGTTTAAATGTTCAAATAGTGTTTCAAAAAATTTAGATATGATTCCAATTCATTTTCCCGTTCCGTTTTCCACACCAATTTCATATCCAATTGGTATGGCAAATCAGAAAGTTCTATACTTTTTAGGTCAAGCGAAAACCCTTTTAAGGTCGATTTTCCCATCATCGTGATTCCAAGTCCTGCAGAAACCATTCTTAGGACGGTAGATGTATTTGGCGAACGATGCACAATTTTTGGGGAATACCCATAATTTCCAATGATTTTCAGAATTTCTTCCATATATCCAACTCCCTCGGTTTGTGGATTCAAGACCCATTTTTCGTTTTTACAGTCCGCCAAATCCTTAAAATTAGAGGTGTTCAACCGATGATCTTCGGGTAAAATTAAAAGATAGTTTTCTTTGTAAATTGAAAGGCTCGAAAGTCCATCGGGAATAAATGCGTTTGGAACAAAACCAAAATCCACTTCTTTGTCGTTCAATTTGTCGAATATCATTTCATTAGTTCCCTCTACGTGACTTGATTTTAAGTCGGGCAGATTCGTTTCCATATATCGTAACAGGTCTGGCAAGACAGTATGCATCGCCGAACTTGCGTGTCCAATTTTAACTTCGCCTGCCTTTCCCTGATTAATCAAAACTCCTTTTTTAATGGATTGGTCGAGTTGGTTCAAAATTTTGGAAACCTCCGTTTTAAAGAATATTCCCGATTTAGTCAACGCAATTTGCTTTCGTGAACGGTCGAACAATAAAAAACCGAGTTCTTCCTCAAGCACCTGAATCTGCCTACTTAAAGCGGGTTGGGCAATAAAAATCCGTTCCGATGCTTTTCTGAAATTCAGTGTTTCGGTCAATACCAAAAAGTTTTGTAATTGCGTAGTTGTCATTTTATTGATTGAAATATGTTATCAATTAATCAAAATTAAGTATTTTTTTTAATTGATAGAGTGTCCTTCCTTTGTATTTCAATTTATATTAGAGATGCGAGTAAAAAACAATTATAAAGTTTGGTTCTATTTTATAGCGTTGGTTTTAGTTTGGGGCAGTTCGTTTATTTTGATTAAAAATGGATTAAAAGGTTATACGGTTTGGCAGGCTGCAACTATCCGGTTAGTAGCTGCTTTTTTAGTAATGCTTTTTTTTGCCATTCGGCATATTAGAAAAATACCAAGTGAAAAAGTTCCAGTAATTTTACTAGTAAGCTTGTTGAGTATGGTTTTTCCATCCTATCTGTTTAGTATCGCACAATCTCAAATTAGTAGCTCACTTGCAGGAATATTAAATGCTTTAGTTCCAATGTTTACAAGTGTTCTTGGATTACTATTTTTTAGAAAATCTATTAATAAATTACAATGGTTGGGTCTTGCTATAGGTTTTATTTCTGCTAGTTTTTTAATTTTGATTAATATAAGAAGCACATTTTCGTTAAACGAATATGCTTTATTAATCATTGTTGCAACTATTTGTTACGGATTAAATTTTAATATTGTAAAAACATATCTATCTGATGTTAATTCACTTCACGTAACCACAATTGCTGTTTCTTTTTCAGGAATATTCGGCTTTCTTTTTTTATTTTTTAGTGGATATGAGTCGTATATCAACGTTAGTGAGCAACAAGTTTTTCCGTTGCTATCATTAGTTACATTAGGTGTCTTGGGAACAGCTTTAGCTCAGTTTATGCAAAACCAATTAATTCAAAAATCTTCAGCTGTTTTTGCTAGTTCGCTTACATATCTAATTCCCGTTGTTGCTGTGCTTTGGGGTGTTTTAGATGGCGAAAAGTTGGTTTTTTGGCATTATTTAGGGATGTTAGGAATACTTATAGGTGTTCTGATTTTGAACAAGTTTGGAAAGTCTAAAAACAATTTGGCTTATGATAAAACAACGAAAGTGTTGCATGTTTAATTGAAGTACAGAACGAGTAAGGGCATAGAAATTTTTGTATGGATGATGAGTTGGAAAAATTTTATGCTCTTACGATACCTTATTTTAAACTTTCTGAAAACTTTTATTGCGTAATTTTGAATCTTGGCAAGACGTTTTTTGCATTATGCACAACGTATTGAGATATGAATCTGTTTTAATGATTTATATCAACCGATAACGAAGTTCGGGATTTTTTTCTCAATATCAATCGTGTAATCAGTTCTCATATCCCTGAATTATCAACATTAAAGTTACGGTATGTAGGGGGTAGGTTTGGGGTCATTTCGAACCTCCAGGAGGGAAGGTGAGAAATCTCGACTTCTTAATGGTTACTTTGGACCTCAATTCAAAATGACGTTTGCTTTGCTTCGAAAAGGCTTGATGGTTGTGGAAGAAGGTACACAGAGAGAGGAGGGAGGTTTCGTTATCGGTTTAGCTATGAGCAGTAGCGTCCCGCAGGGCGCTATTGCTTATAGGTTTTGTTGTATGCCGTTTTTTTATTTCTCGTAAAAACTTTACTTCATCAAATTCATTATTATCTAACCCAATGGAATGTTCAATTATTTCAAAGGCAATATCATCAATATCAAAAACTAGAATTCCTAGTTTATCAGACAATGCAATAGAATCAGAACTGTAATATGTTGTTGTTATGTAAACTAAAAGAAAAGGGTCAGCTAGTCTTATTTCTGATAGGATTTTACTATCGCCTAGCCATCCTGAAAGGTAATGTTCATCAAGTGCATTTTGCAAGATTTTTGCGCTACCATAGAATTCCCTTATATCTTTCGTTTTGATTTTAACTGATTTCGGATTATATCTTTTAGATTGACCAACAACCCTAAAGATTACATTATTTTTTTTAGATAGTACAGTATCAATTTTTGGGTCAATTGCTTTTGAAAAATCTCCTTTTCCAACAAAATCAATTCCGCCATCAGCACTTTTTCTAGTGACTACGGAATACTCAGTGAGTAAGTGGTTTACTAAAACGGCACTTATTAACTCAAAATCCTTATCATCGCAGTTTAGCAAGTATCTAACAATTGCTGGTGTTTCCTTGTAAACTGGATTTCTTTTAGCAATTCCTATAATTAAATTGTCGTCAGACTTACTGAACTCAAATTTTGAAAGACTGCTTTTATTAATTTTATATTTTATGTGGTTTCTAAGTTTTGTCTTTAATGATTTTAATGCATCATTAAACTCTGCTTCTTTGAGAAATACTTTTTTATTAGATAGGTATTTATCTAGACCCTGATTAATATCCAAATTCTGTGAAGGATTAAATCTTTCCAAAATTTCAAAAAAATAATCTTGGACGTGTAACTTATATTCCTTTGACTTGGTCATATATAGCTACTCTTTTAGTAATCATAGATTTCAATTTATTGAGCAATTCAATATCTTCATCATTAAATTTCTCTAATTGATCAAGTGGGATTTTTTCAAGGCTGTCAATTGCTTGAGTAACTTCTTTTTTCCAATTAACAGTATTATATTTTAGTGCAACAGCCAAAGCTTCAGTAATTGAAGTCCTATCTTCAAGCAGTTTATCCCATGCTTCACTTGAAGCTATGATTTTGGTTAATTCTCGCACATCACGAGTTGAGTTTAACTTTTTTCTATGACCATTATCTGGGTCCTCAATTATCCACTTAAAAAATAAATGGTAGTCGTTATCTACTTCTTCAAATAGGCCTGTATCGTTATCATACCCAAAAAACTCTCTTAATTTTTTTCGACCTACTAGTTCATAAAAGTAATTAATGTGCTCTGGAGTCGCATATTGTCCATAGTCATCATCATCGTGCATTTGTTTATGGAGAAGGTATGCACTATAAATACGATTTACTTCTTGTGTTCTGTAGCCGATTGCTAGTGCTACATCTTGAGGGGATAAACCTTCATTTTCAATTAACGATCTAATTAATTGAGCTTTTTGATATGTGCCCCAAGGTCTCGCCTCTGATATATGTCTTACACCCTGTACTTTTAATCGATTTATATCAGTATCACTTTCTGACTCTAAAACGCTCACTGTGAGATTTTCATAGGTCGATCGGATCGATTTGTCTTTGGCACCTTCTTTAATCATCTGTTCAATCCATAGAATTGCAGCTAATCTTCTATTACCTTCAATAACAACAAAAGAGTCATCGTCTAATTTTGAAACAACAATTCTATCCATTGGTAGATAGCCTATTTCAAGAATTGAATCTCTCAATGCTCTAACTTGAAATTCTGGTCTAAGCATTTTCTGGAATGCAGCTTCTTGAACATCGACCTCTTTTATTCTATCAGGTGGAACTTTACTCTCAGGTTCGTCCATTGATAAGAATCTAGGGTTGTTTGGGTCTAGGTACAATGAATCAAATGGTATTATTTGATCTTTAAATTTTATCGTTTCTTTCATGTCGTTTTTTTAATGGCATACAACGTATTGAGATATGAATCTGTTTTAATGATTTATATCGACCGATAACGAAGTTCGGGGATTTTTTTGTCAATAGCAATGGAGTGAACGATACTGTTATACCCTAATTATCAACAGAAAAGTGATGGTATGTGGCCTGTTTTATGTCTTGGTGTTATAACGAACCGAGTTTAGGGGAGGGTGAGAAATCCAGATTTATGCATCGTTACTATGCCTCAATTCAAAATGACGTTTGCTTCGAAAAGGATTGATGATTGTGGAAGAAGGTACACAGAGAGAGGAGGGAGGTTTCGTTATAGGCCCGACTTACCAGTGGGCTTATAATTTAGTTTCATATTCTTCTAATTTGTTCCATATGTCTATAAATTCCTTTATTCCTTCTTTTCTAAGGTCGGTATTTACAATCAAAAGCTTTCCGATTTTAGTTTCAGAATTGAAGAACATATGTGTTGCAACCCCTGGGTCGCCACCAGTATGACCTATTTGTCCGTGAGCAGATATTCCCATAAAAACACCCATATTGTATTCATCATTGTAGATGTTTTCATTTCTTTCGGTATAATTTATATCGGTCAATTGAGGTTTAAATAACTCCTTGTAGCTATTGTTATTTAAGATTTTGCCATTTCCGCTATAACCAGCAATTAATTCAGTTAAATATTTTCCCAAATCAGTCGATGAAGTAATTAAACCGCCATCTGGATAATTAACCAATTTATAAAAAGCTATTTCAGTTTCATTATTTAGATATAGTTTAGAATGCTTTGAAAAATCTACTTCATTAAAAGACCACCCTGTGCTAGACATTTCAATTGGTTTGAAAATATGTTCATTCGTGAATTCGTTGAATGATTGATTTGTTGCTTTTTCTATTAGTAAGGCAGCTAATCCTGCGGCAACATTTGAATATTCGAATACAGCTCCGGGCCTTGTCTTTAAAAAATTATTTTTCTTGTACCATTTTCCCTCTTTACTTAATATGTTTTTTAAAAAATCATCCAGAATTATTTTTTCATCAGGTAAACGAAAATTACTATTTACTTTAGCCTCCTTATTCTCTTTTTCTTTTAAAATATATCCGTTCTTCTCGTATCTTGAAGGATCTTTAATACTAGATGTGTGAGTTGCTAATTGTCGTATTGTAATTTGTTCATCAGGGAAATATGGATTACTTACATTGAATAATAAGTGTTTGTTTATAGGGTCGTCTAAGTTAAGTTTTCCAAGTTCCTGAGCTTTTAGCAATGCAATGCCAATAATAGTTTTGGAAATGGAAGCAATGTTTTGAATGGTATTATTAGTGTATTTCTTGTTTGCTTTAATATTAGAGTACCCAAACCCTTTTTTATATAAAGTCCCATCTTGATTTACAATAGCTACAGAGAATCCGTTAATATGTTTTCTTGAGTATATTTTTTCAAGTTCTACAGTTAATTTTATTGAGGTAGAGTCATTTGTCTGACAATAAACTGTGCTGACAAGAATATTTAAGATTAAGGTCGTAATTATTTTTTTCATTGCTATATAGCTATTGTCTTGCGTGCTGGTAACGGTCTTGTGTATGGTTAATTACGTGTTTCAAGTACCTAATTTAGCAAATACAAACCGAATAGTAAATCCGCGAGGATTTACATAAGTTAAGTTTGAACTACGTAATTAATCAGATTTCTCAACTACTAATTGGCAAGAGCATTTTATCTTAAAAAAGTCTATCAAATTTGAATGTCGATATAAAATAAAGCATTCCTGCTGTAGCCAATAAATGAATTCCAAAGCCTATACTGTTTATGACTTTTACATAGGTTTTATTATGAAAACCTATACTAGAGTAAAGGGCGAATATTAAAATAAAAGCTTCTAGACATATTACATATAATTCGTTCATTTCGAAGTTATATTGTTTTTTATTCAAACTATTAATAGCCCAAAAAACAAATAGACCAATCACAAAAACGGCATTTAAATACGATATTATTAAAGTTGTTTCTCCCGTTTTATACCCAACGATAAGGACTGCTAAATGGCAACACAAAATGATAATCAATATTATACTTACGACCATATCATTCATAACTATTTATCGGTATTTATTTTAATTGCTGGTAACGGTTTGGATATGGGTCTGTGCGACCTAGAGGGAGTGTGGCTTCATATCTATTGTTGTGCGTTCGGCTCCCTTTTTATTTATTTATATTAAATAGTCTATTACCTTATCCCAATTAGGAAATTCTTGGCTTCCGAAGTGAATCCATTCCCCTTTAAAATCTTTTGCGCCATTGTTAGGTCTATCATCAATTAAATAATCTCCGGAATTTAAATTCTTATTGTGTGATATAATCAACCTCTTATAGAACAAACTATTTTCTTCTTTACCAAAGTGTTTATGTACCCATTCTATTTTATTTATCCAAGCACTTGGATTTAACCATGGCGCTGTTGAAAGAATATACAGATCATATTTATCAGAAAGCTCTTGAACAGATCTTATTGCATTAGGGTAGGGTTCCATTAGCGAAAAAATATTAGGAACTTCGTCTAGCCTTCCCTCGTATTCATGAATGATATTTTTATCAAGTTTGTCTATTCCTGTTTTGAAATCGACAAGAACATTATCCATATCTATGTAAATAATCTTTTTCATTTGTTTTCATTATTTATGGATGCACAACATATTGAGATATCAATCTATTTTATTGATTTATAATGACCGATAACGAATTTCGGGGATTTATTTACAAATTCAATTAGTTATGCAGTACTCTTATTCCTTAATTATCAACATAAATGTTCCGGCATAGGAGGAGCTAAATATGCAAACGGGCCTATCAAAACTTAGGTTTTCGTTCTGAACAGAACTACAATTCGCTTAATTGGACACTCTTTAAAAATACAGCCGCAAAATAGCGTTGGTTGTGGTTCCTAAGGAATATCGCGTAAACTCCGTAGCACTATTTTCCGCGTTGATCCTATAATAATTGTTTATCGGGTTTATAAAATTGGTAATGTTCCAAACTGAAACCCCTATTTCTGAACGTAATTTTCTATTTATTTTAAATTTATAAAGCGTAGAAGCGTCGATTCTAAAATAGTACAATAATCTTTCGTTGTTTGCGGTATCAAAATTAATGGAACCCTCTATAACTTCATTGCCTTGCATGGGTATGGATGTTGGCTTCCCTGTTCTATAGTTTAATCCTGCAGAGATATTCCAAGAATTGCTGCTATATGTACTCCCCAATGTAAAAGCGTGGGTAATATCAAAATTGCTTGGAAATTCTGTGTCCTCAAGTTTCTCGAAGTGATACGTGTTCTGCATATATGAATAACTCAACCACGTACTTAACGTATTGAAATTTTTCCGCATCAAAAATTCAGCACCTATGATATCATAACTTCCTTGTTCTTTTTCAAATTCGTATTTCGTGGTAAAACCTTGGCTTTGGGTGGTAATGCCATCAACGTTTTTTACGTAAGCCTTTGCATCTAACAACCAGCCTTTATTTTTATACAGTAATCCTACCGATGCCTGCTTGCTTTTAATGATTGGTATACTATCATTGTCTGTGAGTTGCCATCGTCGTTTTTCCACGCCTAAAAAGTCATTTTGAAAATTGATGATCTGCGAGGTGTTTTGATGCTTAAATTCGCCTAAGGCCTCCAATTCAAAATGTTTACCCAAGGCCTTGCGAATACTTAAACGGGGTTCTGTGAGCAGCACATTGAATTTTTTAATATAATTTACCCTCGAACCTACCTTTACGGTAATATCTTTGTTTTCATTTTGAAACTGTGCTTGTGCAAAAGCGGCCTGTTCCCTTACCACTTCTTCATCGCGCCTTACGTATATTGGCTCGTCAATATCATTAAGATTTGTAACTTTTGATTCGATAAAATTGTAGCCCAAATTTAACCGCCATTGGTTTTGGGAATAAAAGCCCTCTGCTTTTACCGATGTTTCCGAAACTATATTTTCCTGTAAAAAGCGCTGTTCTGCCATAATATTTGCATTTATGGCCTGTAATTTATAGTCGGTATTGTAAACGTTTACAACGGTACTTACTTTATTGTTCCACTGTCGTTTGTAATGCAAACCAGCGGAAATACTGTGTTGGGATATACGGCTTTCCTTGGTTTCTTGTGACCCGTTGACAAATGCGGATTCATCAAAAGTTAAATCGTTGTTTACCCATAGGGCATTTAACCGTATATAATCTTTTTCCGATGGTTTGTACAACCATCGTAAAGAGGTGTCGTAAAAATCAAAAGAATGATTGGAATTGCTAACGTCCGATGTATTTTCCTCTACCTCCGTGTGTTGTGTAACGCGTTCAAAATAGGTGCTGTACGTGGGTGTTCGCACCAATGCGTCTATGGATTTTCTCGCAGCAACTTGTACAGAGGATTTTGTTCCGAAAGGAATGTTCAAAAACACATCTGCATTAAGCAGGTTAACACCAAAAGACCCTTCAAATGTTGGTGCAATGGCTTTATTGGACTGCATGTCTATAGTCCCGGAAACCCCATCGGTATATGAAGCATCCGTACCGTTATTGATTACCGTCGCTGTTTGTGTCATTAGTGGGTTAAAACTAGAGATCAACCCAAAAAAATGACTGGATTGGTACATTTTAATACCATCCCAAAGAATCAGGTTTTGGTCGTGCGATCCGCCTCTGATGTTTATATTGGAAACTGTTTCATCTACACTGAGTACACTGGGCAGTGCCTGTACCGTATGCAATACGTCCGATTCAATAAGGCCTGGCAACAAGGTGAATTTGTTATAATCAATTCCAATACTGCCGTCCTCATGTTTGTCGATACCTTTGATCAAATAACCATTTAGGGTCACCGGTCGCAACGCTTCCGCTTCTTCCTCCATTAGGATATAGTCGCAATTTTCCAGATCAAAATCCACAGCTTTGCGTTCCACGGTTTTAAAACCAATAAAGCGAATGGTCAAAACAGCGTCTAACAATCGTGCTTCCAATGTAAAATAACCATCTTCATCAGCTACGGTATAGCCATTCTTGGTATGGATTGTTGCGCCATAAAGTGGATTTTCTGCCCCGTCCAGTATATGGCCACAAACGGTAACGGTTTTAGATATAGCTATGACCTTATCGCTAATTCGTGTGAAAACTAAATGGGTTTGTTCTTCCAGGCTTTTAATATTGGCAATAAGGCTTTGGTTTTCTTTCAATGGGGTTACATACACGTTTTGTAGCAAATCACTTTTATAGTTAAAAGTAATGTTGTGTGCTTTTGCAACCAGATGGATCACATGTGCTACATCGACCTTTTCGTCAGTAGTTTGTGCACTTATTGAAAAGCAACAAAGAAAACTTGCCAGAAAAATTATTACTTTAATTATTAGCATTCTGTATTGTGACCTTTTTATTATCTGTAACACTATAGGTCAAGTCAAGAGGTTGCGTAATAGCTTTTAAAGCACTATTAAGGTCGTTGTGTTCGAATGCACCTGTAAATCGTAAACCTTCGGTATTTATAGTGGGGGTAATTGTAATGTTATATTGTTTTTCCAATGCTACAAATACGGCATTTATAGGTGCGTCTTTAAACACACTCATATTATTGAGCCAATAGGGCTCTGCAACGGTAATATTGGATTTTTTAGCGGTTCCCGATGCTAAAACAAACTCAGAACCTGCCGGCAATTCAATGGTCTTGGTATTAAAGCTCACTTGTACTAAACCTTCATAACAGCTTACTTTAAAAATACTGTCTTTTGTGAATACATTGAATTCGGTGCCCAAGACAGTAACTTTGCCAAATGCGGTATTTACAGTGAATTGCTTTCCTTTTGCGACATCGAAGAATGCTTCCCCTTTCAAATCCAATGCTCTTTCTTCATCCCAATTGGAAGGGGTATAGGTGAGTTGGGACAATTCATTTAGCTGAACGATAGAGTTATCTGGGAGTGTGATCGTTTCTTTTTGTGCCAAATCGGTTGCTATGGTACTTGCCTTATTATTGTTCCAAAACAAAAACACGGTTAGTCCTATCACGAAAACAGCTGCAAATCTGGAAGCTACCTTCATCCAGTTGATGGGCGATGTTTTTTTATGGTGCAACTGTTTTTCCAGCGCTTCAAAAGAAGGGACTTTTGCCTGTTTACTACCACTGAACCGCTGCGCTTCTACCACTATTTCTTCATATAGTGGCGCATCATCCAAAGCTTTAAAAGCTTCCGCCTCTGCTTCGGATAAGTTGTTGTCCAACCATTTTTTCAGTAAATCTTCTTTGTCCATAACTAGATGCTATACTTATAAAACAACTCAGCTTTCAATTGTCCCAAAATTATTTTTGATTCAATTCTTCCAATTGGTCTTTTAATTTATTTAAAGCGGCATAAATCCTGTGTTCCACAACTTTTTTGGTGACATTTAGTAATTCTGCTATTTCCCGATGTGTTTTACCATCTACTTTGCTTAGTAGAAAAGCCACGCGTTCTTCTTCCTTTAAATTGGACAATGCAGTTTCATAACGTTTTAAAAATTCCTTTTTACGCAACATGAACTCCGGTGTTTCATTGGTGTAGTCCTTAGGTTTTACCTCCTGATGTTTAAACACAATGTTCCGGTGCTTTACTTCATTGAGCATTAAATTGTTCGCAACGGTGTATAGATATGATTTTGCCGCCTCTGGAGCTACCTTGGCGCAGTTTTCCCATAATTTAATAAAAGCATCCTGAACTTTATCGGAAGGGTTTAGTAGGCTTCCATATTTATAATATAGAATATTGCTCATACTCTGTGCATACTTTTCGTAGAGATGGGAAAAGCGCAATTTATCACAGACATTTTTGTGGAGTGACTTAGGCAATTATTTGTGGGCTTAAAAAAATTAAAACCTTAAAAGTATACTTTTTTAAAAACACTGTAAAAATGTCAATATTACCAAAACATCAACTTTTAAGGCCCCATGAACAACCTATGACCAATAGAAGCAACTTTGTTCAATTACTTTTGGAAAAAAATATATTCCGTAAAAGTCTGAAAAAGTTATAATTAGAATGTAAGATTAAAAAAAACAATAAAATTTTTGGGACATTCATTCAGTAAGTTGTTCTAAGTATAAAGGCAGCAATTATAAATGTCTTTAAAAATAATAAGTGTAACCTTAATGCTAAAAAACAATTTAATTATGAAAATGTTTAAACCTCTCATGTTTGTCTTATTAGGTTTATTTTTAACCATAACATCATGTAGAACAGAAGATGATTTAAGTATCGACCCACCTGCAGAATCCACTTTAGAAGCTAATTCAGCTTTAGCGAACCAGATTCAAAGAGTTGCCATGAACGATGGTTCTGTAGATAATATCGTTTACAATGCAAACTGTTTTACGATCCAACTTCCAATTGATCTGACCATAAATGGTACGGAACTAACAATTACCAATATTGATGATTACGATGATCTTGAAGACCTGCTGGATGAATTTGACGATGACGACGACATTATTGACATCGATTTTCCCATCACCATTGTTTTTGCAGATTATACAGAGTTGGAAGTCAATAGTCTGGACCAATTAGAAGATTATGCAGATGATTGCAACGATGAAAATGAAATTGATGATGACATCGAATGTTTGGATTTTGTATACCCCATTTCAGCGTCTATATTTAACACCAATAATGAAGTTATTGCCACATTGACCTTTACCAATGATTATAATCTTTATGAATTTATAGATGATATAGATGAAGATGATTTGATTGGTTTTGAATTTCCTATAAGCATTATAGTTGCTGATGGATCTGAAATTATAATTCACGATTTTGATGCCCTGGATGATGCCATAGATGATTATGACGATGATTGTGATGAGGACGACGATTATGATTATGGTGATGACGACTGTAATGATTGTACGCCAAGCCAATTAACATCTATTCTAACCTCATGTTCTGGTTGGTATATTGACGAATTGGAACGAAACGACGATGATCTTGAAGATAACTTTTCGGGCTATAGTTTTAATTTCTTAGCAGATAATACCGTAACAGTAACTTGGAATGAAGATTCAGCCAATGGTACATGGACCGCAAGTGGAACAGGAAATAATATTACTGTGGTCTTTTCAATTCCAGGTTTGGATGATATTAATGATACCTGGTATTTAGACGAAATTGAAAATGATGATGATGATGATGATGATGGGGTTGAAGTGAGCTTTGAAATCGGTGATGATGACGAACTGGAGTTCCAAAACAATAATTGTAACCCATAATTAAACAAGGCTTTTAATTATTCACCACAACAAAATCCCCTTAGCTTACTTATAGATAGTTAAAACCAACCACATAACTAGTTGTGGTTGGTTTTTTGTTTTAAGAATACCCAAAAAATACGATTTACTACATTCGGTTGAAAAGACGGATATGCCACAGCTTCAGTTGATTATTTCTAAGCCTGCCTATATTTCGGATTTCGTGAAGTCCCAATAATGGTTAAAGCCATATTGTATTGTGTGAATTTCTGGGATATATCGACTGCAAGTCTTATCTGTAGACTAAAAAAAATCAGAGGAAGATTTATTTCGAAGAGATTATTTTATCAAACTCTTGATGGTACGAGTTTCCAAGTAAATTCAAGCCGATATTTATGGTGTCATTTAATATCTCACTTGAGATGTTTTCTGCGACCATACCAATAACATGCAGATGCTCCCTTAATCCATTTTTTAAGGTCAGACCTTGTTTAATTTAGCCTGTTCTTTAATCAGTAGTTCTATTTCCGTAGTTGGGACCTTTTGGTCAAACTTTATCTGAATGGTTTTCTTGCCCGTTTTATACCCTTTCGCATGAAGGGTTTCACGAACATCATCCGTTAAAGAATCGATGCCAAAACTTACGTGCTTTTTGGCCAGCGAAAAGCCAGCAAGAATACCGTGATATTTGTAAATAGGCACATTCCAACTGATGCCGCTTTCAGCAGTTGGCGCAGTAGTTTCAATCAGCTTTTTAAGTTCAATCATCACTTCTCGTGATTCAATGGGAGAATTATCGATAAACTCATCTACTGTTTTTGGTTTAAAATTTTCCATATTTATTGTTTTTCTACTCTTTTAAATCAAGTTTTTCTACCTATCCAAATCAATCGCTTGTAAAATGTAATATTCAAAAATATCATCTTTAAAATCTTTAGGATCACTCAGTCTTAAGTTCAACGATTTATTACCAACCCCTTCCAATAGATTGTATTTGTCTTCAAACTGTTTCCCGTCTGTAAATGAGAACGTAATCCCTTTTTTAGTAGGACTCACCGTGATGATAATGCTGTTGTGCCGATACACTGGAACGCCATAATACTTCTCGGTTCCTCCGCGCATTTCCTCTTTTAGCATTGGGAATTTTGCATTAATCAAGCCCTTAAATTTTGAGAAGATAGGCTGGTACTCTTCCTTGATTTTATCTTCTATGAATTGATTGATGGTACTCATTAAGTATTTAATTTTGGAATGATTTTATTTTATGCGATGAAACGTAAATGCTACTTAATTTGCGATTCAATATACCGATCTAAGTTTTCAAGCCCTGCAGTAAATCCTTCTTTGAAGCCCATACTGATGATGGTTTCTAAATCTTCCAATAGGTCAAATTGAATTTTAATATGTACAACAGCAGTATCACCTTTGGCTACAAATTCATTATACCATTTAACCCTTGGTTTGGTATCGCTTATCACAGCATTTTCATCACAGAAGGCATCCAAACCCGAAAAACTCTTTAAGGGCACTATTTTTTCAAAATCGAAGAGACACCAATGTTGTTCGCCTTGTGGCCCGGCCATGTAGTAATGCCATTGGCCACCTTCGGTGAAATCCATGGATTTCGTGATTGCTTTATAAGGTTTGGGTGCCCACCATTGTTCTAAAATTTCGGGTGTTGTCCAAGCTTTCCAAACTAAATCTTTCGGGGCGTTGAATGATCGCGCTACATTTATTTGCTTGTTTTCTTTATCTACTTTGAAGTTGAATAAAAAAGATTTGTTCATGACTGTTTGTTTTTTAATTGATTTAATACGTTGTCCAAATTATCGAAACGGTTTTCCCAGATTTTTCTGAATTGCTCCAACCAGAGATCTATTTCCTTCATTTTATCAATTTTTAGTTGATATTGAATCTCTCTACCTTGTTGGTTTGCCTCTACTAGTTCACATTCATTTAAAATTTGAATGTGCTTGGAAATTGTAGGTCTGGCCACATCGAAGTTGGAAGCAATGGCACCTGCGGTCATTGATTGTGAAGCGAGCAGTACCAATATGGCCCTTCTAGTTGGGTCGGAAATGGCTTGAAAAACATCTCTTCTTAGTTTCATTGCGAAGTTATTTGACTACAAATATAAATGAAGTCATTTAGCTACGCAATAAAAACATCTTTTATTTAAATAATAAAACATAAACAATTAATAATTAGTGTGTTATATACATCGGTGGGTGAGGGAGGTGTGGAACGAACCATTGCGGTATTCGCTAAATCCTAATCCAAAATATTGACAATTTACTTTTTTTATAACCCGAACTGCCTTAAATGATGATCTGTGTGTTTGTAGACCAAAACTCCAATTTGGTCTCTGCTCATTTTTCCAAAGAAATCGTGAATAAATCTTGGATTGTTGTAATTTTCATACGCTTTTATAAGTGCAATCCATTCTGATTTTTCTAGTTCCATGTCCCCATCAAACGCCTTAACCTTAAATTGGTCGGATGTGGGAATGTTCTTGTCCAATGGTTTATCGTTTTTTATCATTCGGTTCAAGGCTATTTTGCCAAATAATTTTCCCATAAACGCCTGTTTGTAAATGTGGTCTTCTGTTCCAAGCATCCAGCCATTCCAATAGGTATTGTGTTTTAGCATTTGACTAACATTCATTTTACCCCATTGCGCTTTACTCTCTTCGTTTATTTGCTCAATTCGCAGAATCAACTGTTCTCTTGTGTTTTGGTCGAAGATGCTTTTCATATTTATATTTTAATGCTTTATGAGGTAATTACTTTTATGTTCATTCCTTGGAATACATAAAATTCAGAATAACAATCAGGGTACTTTACTCCAAATTCAATTGCCAAGAAACTCCAAACCGATCTTCTACAAAAGCAAATTGTTTGCTAAAACCGTAATTGTCTAAGGGCATTTTTACATCCCCATTTTCGGATAGCCTTTTAAAAAGCTGTTCAATTTCTTTATCATTTTCGCATTCTACCCAATTGGATACCGCAGGGGTAAAAGTCCATTCGTGTTGAATGAAACTATCGCTACAAATAAACTGCTTACCGTTTAACTCAAATAAAGCTTTTTCAACGGTTCCTTCTTTCCCTGGTCCATCTTTTCCGTAGCGATGTATTTCAATCACTTTCGAATTATCGAATAAATCGATATAAAAATTCATTGCTTCTTCAGCGTTGTTGTTTTGAAATGTTAGAAAAGTTGTAATTTGTTGTTTCATCATATTGATTTTATACGCTGTTTTAGTTTTCGCAATAGTTCTTCAATCGAAATAAGAACATTGCCCAATTGTAATTACACCATCGGTAAAAATCGGTTCTTTCTCTCCAATCAAAATGTTTAAGAGTAACTGTTGTTTTATTACCTTTCTCTAAAAGCTCAAATGATACTTTTGTTCCTACCCATTCCTCATCAGAAGCGATACATTCCCAAACAATTTTGTTGTTCTCCTTTAGTTCAATTATTTTGAACTTTGTAATATATCCTTCATCAAAATCAAACTCGTTAACAAAGCCAACTTCTGGTTTTACTATTAGTTTCTTTGTCCAAACGTTTCCCAAACCTTCTTCTGAGGTAAGTGCCTTATACACTGTTGCAATAGGTGTTTTGACGTAGTTGACGATTTCTATGCTTTCCATCCTATTCGTATATTATTTCTTACTTCCATATTTATGAATCAATAGCCAGTATTTATTTTTTCTCTCGGTTGTGTTTAACTAATTGTTCAATGGCTCCAATTTCATTACTAGAATTGTAAGCATCATACCAAAGTTGTCCTTCTGGGTCAACTGCCAGGTCGCCTAAATAAAACTTAATTTTTGTCCCTTTACTGGTTTCGACTAAGTGAAACTCATAAGTGACAGCTTCTTTGGGAACTTCCGTTTTCCAACTAATGTCCTGCATAGAAATCACCAATTTTTGATTTGGGACAAAGTGTATGACTTTCCCTGTTAGGTAAACAATATCTTTATCGTTTCTCCATTCAATTTTACTACCTAAACCAAAGGAATTTTCATCTGTAGCTTTACCAGGAACAAACATCCATTCCTTGAAGTATTTAGGTGTTGTAATTACTTTCCAAATCTCTTTGGGATTAGCTTCTACGACTTGTTCTTTAATTATAATTAGAGCGTTTTCCATTATTTTATCAATTAGTGTTGTAAAGCAAATTGAATTTATGCCCATCTGGGTCGGCAAATACGCAAACAATAAATCCGTTTTTATCATAGAACGCTTTACGGTCTGTATTCGAGTCGAATAAAATTGTTCCTCCCGCTTTTTTTATTTCATTTACCCAAGTATCATATTCAACCTTACTTTCAACTGATAAAGAAAACATCACTTCATTCCCTTTTTTTAGGTCTGATAATTCTCCTTCGATACTTGTTTTCAGTTTCTCTTTTTTAAAAAAGTGAATTACAAAATCATCATCTCCAAACAAGAAACTCACCAAATCATCAGCAGGATGGCCATTTAATTTGAACCCTAATTCCAAGTAAAAGTCTTGAGTTCTTTGGATGTTTTCTACTTCCAGGTTTGCCCAAATGTTTGTAGGTTTCATACTGTTTTATTTTGGTGTATATTCTACTAAAAGATTACCCGATTTAAATGATTTGGTGTGTGTTAAACTCAAATCCATTTGGATTTTAAAATTCGGAAACAAAGGGTTTCCAGTTCCAAGAATTACGGGATTAATCATTATACGGAATAAGTCTATTAACTCATTTTCAATCAGTGCTTCAGTCAAATTGGCACTCCCAAAAATCAAAATGTCCTTTTCTGAACTTTTTTTGAGGTCGGAAACTACTTTTACAACTTCGTTACTATAAAGCCTTGTGTTTTCCCAATTTACTTCGTTCAGAGTCGTAGAAAATATAGTTTTAACCAGTCCATTCATTCTTCCAGCAATTTTTGGATCACTGGAAATGGCTTGTTTCGTTGGCCAATAATCAGCCATTAATTCATAGGTTTTTCGACCGAAAATCAAATGGTCTGCATCATTTAATTGTCCAAGGGTGAACTCGTTGAATTCGTCATCAACATTATGCCAATCCAATTCTCCATTATTATCCGCAAAAAAACCATCAAGGCTCATCATATTAAACAAAATAAGTTGTCCCATTTATTTCTTCTTTCTGAATTTTTAAAATGACTCCTTACGACAACGAATGAAACCCAATGGAATTCCCTTCGCTGTCCATTATGATGGAAACAAATCCGTGTTCACCAATAGACATTTTAGATTGAATGATTTTGCCGCCGTTTTCTTCAACACGTGATTCAAGTTCTTTGCAATCTTCACAACCAAAATACACAATACTGCCATTGGCAGAAGGTTCTGTACCTTCCATTTTTACCAAAGCACCGCCGGATCCATGATTTTCCATATCATCTGGGAAGAGCTTCATTTTCATACTACCACCGGTTGGATCCTTCATGTCTTCAAAAGTAATTTTGAAAACACTTTCGTAAAAAGATGCAGCTCTATCTAAGTCGTTCACATATATTTCAAACCACACTACGGGATTGTGCTTTTTCATTTTGTTAGTTTTACATGATTATGAATACAAAACTCAGAAAATGAATTCACTAAAATCTTGCCATAGGACAAGTTCTAAGTCTGCTGCAAGATGTCTTTTCTTATTCTGCTTAAAGAAGTGTCTGTAATGCCCAAATAGGTGGCGATGTATTTAAGCGGGACGTCCTTAATAATTTGGGGTTTTTTATTCATCAAACTCAAATATCTTTCAGAAGCACTTTGTGTATGCATGCTTACCGCACGGCTCTTCGCTTCAAAAAGTTGGTTGGTCATCCACGTTCGTCCCCATTCGGTAAACCCTCCAATAGTGCTATATAAATTTTGAAAGGCATTGAAATCAATTTCCCATACCTTGCTGTCTGAAAGTGCCTGTATCGTCTCTTTTGATGGAACACGAAGAAATAGGGAGGCAACATCAATTAAAATATCGTTGGAGTCAAAAAAATCAGTTGTAATTTCATTTCCGCTATAATCAATGAGGTATGATCTAAACATACCTTTTTCTATAAGGTAATAAGCATTGCTCATGCTCCCTTCCTTGAGAATTGTATCGTGTTTTTTAAAGGTAACTTGCTTATGTGCTCCAATGATGGACTTTAAGTCCGCATCACTAATAGACGGATGATTATATATATTTCCGAAAAAGGAATCCTGCATTGCTTTTCATTTTTCTTAAAAATAAGAAAAAGAAATACCACAGTAACCTTACTTTAATGATAGGATTATGAATTGCACGGACTTTTACATTAGTGTCACCTAATTGGTAACAAAACGTTCTTTCAGTTTTCTGAAAAGATGTTCTTGTTGGAGCTTTTTCAAATTGTTTTTTTCTGTAAAACTTACATAGGTCAATGATGCTCTTTTTAATTCTGATTGAATTTCATTGCTATCCAAAATTTTATTCCCTTCAAAATGGAGTAAAAAATAGATTATCCGTTTTAATATATTTTCAGCTTTTTCGTATTGATGTAGCTCTTCATAAGTGTTCGCAATATTATTACAGGAAATAATGTAAATCTGTAAGAACGGGATACCTACACGAATACAATCGGCAAAATTAGTATTTAATACTTCTGCCCTGTAGAGTGCTTCTTCGTAACCTGTTAAAGCAGCTTTAAAGCTCCCTTTATTAAATAACTCATTAGAGTCAGTAGTTTTAATTTTCCAATAATTTTCAATGTGCTGTATACAAGGATCACTCATTTTTATTTTAGGTTTTGATTTGCAAAATCCCAATTCACGATATCCCAAAAACTTTCTACAAATTTTGGGCGGGCATTGCGGTAATCAATGTAATAAGCATGTTCCCATACATCCAGCGTAAGAATAGGGGTCTTGCCCTTGGTCAATGGTGTGTGGGCTTCTTTCATAGGAATAATTTCCAAAAGCCCTGCTTCGTTTTGTGCCAACCACGCCCAACCGCACCCAAATAATTTTATGGCCGTTTCGGAAAAGGATTGTTTAAACTTCTCAAAACTGCCAAAATCACGATTGATCAACTCTGTTATTTTACCGTTTGGAGCTTTACCGCCGTTCGGAGAAAGGCAGTGCCAAAAAAAACTGTGGTTCCAGTGTTGTGCAGCATTGTTAAATAACGCAGTGTTGTTTTCCGCAAATGCTACTTTAATGATTTGTTCCACGCTCATTTCGGACAATGATGTGTCTTTCACCAGTCCTGCAAGATTGTTTACATATGCTGCATGATGCTTACCGTAATGGTAATCAAATGTTTCTTCTGTAATTATAGGGTTCAACGCATTCTTATCAAAAGGCAGCTCAGGCAATTGTTGTGTTATTTTCATTTTCATTATTTTGAAAGCAAAACTAATAAGTTAGAGTGTTCTAACAAAATTATTTTATCATATTTTAAGTTGTTAAAGTAAATAGGAGGTATGATTTATATATTTGTAGTATGAACTCATTGGTAGAAGAAAATTATCTCAAAGCCTTGTTCTCTTTGTCAAATGGCGATGGAGAAGTGAATGTTAATGATCTTTCCAAGCATTTGGAGATTAAAATGCCTACTGTAACGAGTATGATGAAAAAATTGGCAGCAAAGAAGTTGGTACATTATAAAAGCTACAAACCATTACGACTTACTGCAAGGGGAAGAAAAGAAGCAGCCTTAGTAATCCGTAAACATCGCCTTACCGAAATGTTTTTAGTAGAAAAAATGGGGTTTGGATGGGAGCAAGTTCACGAAATAGCGGAACAGATAGAACATATTAAATCCCCCATTTTTTTTTCCAAAATGGACGAACTGTTGGATTACCCCAAATTTGACCCCCATGGCTCTCCTATTCCGGATATAAATGGAAAAATTACTGGGAAGGCATATCGTAAGTTGAGCGAATGTAATGAGGGGGATACAGTAAAAATGGCTGCGGTTATCAATACTTCAGATGAGTTTTTAAAATTCTTGAATAGTAGAGAAATACATTTAGGATTGAAAATAAAAATTAATTCTGTTGAACCGTTTGATCATACGATGGTGGTGAGTTATGAAAATCATTTGTCAGAAAGCTTAAGTCACATGGTGTGCGAACGCTTGTTGGTGGAAAAGGAATAAACCCGTTTAATTTTAATATCATTTGCCAGGCCCAGGAAATTTCTACATCGTCATTTCAATCATCGTGTTTAAGGATTAATAAATCGGATTCCTATACTTTCACAGTAATAACATGGAGTCAGATTATAGTTTACTGTCATTTTGAATCGCCCGAAGGGAGCGTGAAAAATCTAGATTTCTCCAAGGTAGCTAGGCTCATCAGGTTAAAATGACGTATACATAGCTGGTGTCTTTTTACAAAATCATGAGTACTGCAATGGCTACCTGTATTATATTCTTGTATTAAAATGAACAAAAAAGAGTTAGATGCTGTAGTGTATATCAGCACCTAACTCTAACTCTCTTCAACCTACTGTTTCTAATCTTCTAAATACCCAAATTTCCCTTTGTTAAAATCGTTGAAAGCTTCTTGTAGCTCTTCTCGTGTGTTCATTACAAAAGGTCCGTGTGCGGCAATGGGCTCATTGATAGGTTCGCCGCTCAATACCAGTACAACGGCATCTTCAGTCGCTTCTATTTCAAATTTTTCACCATCATTGGCCATTAAGGCCAAATGGTCAGTAGGAGCTTCTTCCGTTCCATTCACCACAATGTTTCCTTCCAAAACAAGTAGCAAGGTGTTGTAATGGGCTGGATATTCAAATTCAGCTTTGCCACCTTTGTTGAGTTTGGCGTTCAACATATGGATTGGTGTAAACGTTGAAGCCACTCCTTGGGTGTTTTTATATCCTCCGGCAATCACTTCAATAGTACCAGCGTTATCTTCAATGTCGTAGCGACCGATATCATCATATTTGATGGCTTGATATTTTGGAGCGCTCATTTTGTCCTTTTTGGGCAAGTTTACCCAAAGTTGCACCATCTGAAAATCGCCCCCTTTTTTACTCCATTCTTCTTCGTGATATTCTTTGTGCAATACGCCGCTTGCCGCTGTCATCCATTGCACATCGCCTTCGCCAATAATGCCACCTCCGCCACTGCTGTCGTGGTGCGCTACCTTTCCTTTGTACGCTATGGTCACGGTTTCAAAACCTCTGTGAGGGTGCACACCAACGCCTTTTGGTTTGTCTGATGGCGGAAATGAATAGGTTGAATTATAATCCAACATAATAAACGGGTCCATACGTTTCATATCCATTCTATATCCGCTTGGAATAAAGTTGTGCACTCTAAAACCGTCTCCAACAAAATGTGGTTCTCTTGGACTTGCAATCAATTCTACTGTTTTTGTTTCCATATCCATTAATTTTTATAGCACAAATGTACTTGGAGAAAAAGGGCTGTGCATTGATGTATGGTAAGAGCCTATTTTTTGAAGTTCTTTTGGGCCAATTCTTTACGTACGCGACTTAAACTTTCAGGTGTAATGCCCAAATATGAAGCAATCATTGTTTGCGGGACCCTCAAAAGTATGTCGGGGTAGGTTGCTATGAACTGTAAATACCTGTCTTCTGCAACTGCGCTCAAGAGCAGATTGATCCTGTTTTGTAATTGACGGATATGATTGTGAAGCAATCGGTTATTAAAGTGGGTAAAGTTTGGGATTTTATCTGAAAGCATTTGGATAAAATCCTCATCTATCATGGCCACCGTACTATCCTCCAAGGCTTCAATATAATATTTTGAGGGTTGGTTGAAATAAGCACTTTCCCGATCTGTTACAAACCAATTTTCAGGAGCAAAAGATAGAATGTGTTCCTTACCCTTGTTGTCAATGGAATATTGTCTCAACAACCCTTTTTCAACAAAAAAAGTGTGTTTGCAATGTTCGTTTTCACGCAATAGGAACTGATTTTTTCTCACTTCTTTAACCGTGCAAGATTCAATTAACGATAAAATTTCCGCTTCGTCAATATCAAAGTTTGAAGTCAAAAATGTTTTTAAACCAGTTCTAATCATTGTGTAGTATGAGGGATGTATTGCCTACTACGTTAAAGATATGAATTCGTTTTAATAATTAATATTGATCTGTCAGTGTAAAAAACCAAGATTCCTAAACAGGTCGCTACGGGTCTCTTATCGAAATGCCACTTGCTTTGCAAACATAAGGTGATTTGGGGGTGAATGTCTAAGGGGTGAGGTTTCGTTATCGTCTGAGCTAAGCGTAGTGCGGTTGTAAGGAAACTTTTCGTTTCCGTCTGCGCACTAAGCTAAAGCTTATTGTTTTGCTTTTTCTTTTTTTGTCCAAAGCTAAATCCATAAGATTTAGCGACTACATAAAAATACACAGACCTTTCGGTTTTGCCCTAATGACCGCATTACGTTTAGGTTCTGTTGTAAACAGTTATTTAATGAGATAAACAGTCGTTTTATATTTTTCATATTTTCTTAAGTCCACCTGTGAGAATTTTGGATTTTCCGAAGAATAGTAGACATCTACCTCATATCCTATACAATTCTTATTCTTATAGCAATCAAAATATTCAACTCCAACTGTCCCATCGTATTTTTTATTGTCCACAATATATTCGTAACCAATGGAATATCGGGCCATATTAATGAATTCGAAATCCGTTATCTTTCCAGCCACATGTTTTTTATTCGTCTTTACGCTGTAGTCTTTTAATAAATGATAGGTAGTTGTTCCAATAATTGCGATTGCCAGAAGTCCGAATATGAACTTTTTCCAAAAAGGATTTTCCTTAAATTTTTCCATTAATGATTTTTGGTCGTGCAACGTATTTTAAGGTAGTCATAATTGTTTACAACGTTTAGGGCTATGAATCCGTTTTAATGATTTATAGCTAGCGATAACGAAGTTCGAGGATTTTTTGCTAAATAACAACGGGTGAATGATACCGTTATCCCCTAATTATCAACACAAAAGCCTTTTGGTTATAAAGAAACAGGTTTCCTACGTTCATAGGAATGGCATGGTGTTGTTTTAAGGTGATTTTAAACCGTCCGTAGGGAGTGTGAGAAATCTATTCTAGTACTAAGATTTCTTAATCGCCCTATGCGCCTCATGTTGTAGCGACAAGGGATTACTGGGATTGTTTATTGGGTTGGGCCTAAAATTAAAAAGAGGCTGTCTAAAAAGTATTAAAATACGTCAACCTGAACTTGTTTCAGAATCTCATCACATTGACAAATAAAGTATTATGAGAACCTGAAACAAGTTCAGGTTGACAAAAACAGACTTTTTAGACAACCTCTCTAAGAAGATTTGCTTATTTGCTCCATTCATATTTTTTAAAACCACTGTCCAACGGGGTTTCGGCAATATGATTGGTATAATTACTGATGGTTTTTTGGGCAAGTCCAAGAATTATTTCAAACAATTGTTTTTGTCCATATCCAGCACTGTAAAAGGCATTGATTTCAGCATCGTTTACATTTCCTCGGTTTCTGACCATGGACAATGTCATTTTTCGCAATGCTTCCAATTTTTCTGAAGGTAATTCTGTTTCATTTCTCAGTGCTTCGGTGATCGCATCATCAACTTGCATTGCTTTAGCGATTGCGGTATGGGCCGGAACACAATAATGGCATGCGTTTTCTACATTTAAAGCTTGCCAAACCACGGTTAACTCGTCTTTATCAAAAGAGGTGTTCATAAACAATTGGTGCAGCTTTTGATACCCCTCCAATAGTTCTGGGGATTCGGCAAGAACACCATGCAAATTTGGCACGTAGCCATTGGCTTTTTTTGAACTTTCTAGAAATGGCTTACTTTTTTCAGGCGCAGATTCAATAGTGTGTATTGTTGTTGTTTCACTTGTGTTTGTTGTACTCATAGCTATTATTTATTTGATTTTAAAATAATGAATATATCTAAACAATCGTTTAGATATGGGTTAAAAAAAAGTTATAATCTTAAAAAGATGTTTTCAATATAATTGTTTACTTGGGTTCTAGTAAAAACTCGCGTGGCTGATGAAAGACCAAATATTGACACAATTAAATAATCAGCTTGCTGTTCCACTAGGCTTTCATTTTTTTGAGAATTTTTTCGGAGTGCTTCAGCAAAAACCGCTCTCACATGCGCAGTAAAATTTTCTAGTGCTGAAATTATTTTCTGATCGCCACATGTACCAATTTCATTGGCGGAATTCGTTATCAAACAACCTTTTCCAAAATCATTCTCTTTTGAGAAATCAATAAAGTCGTAAAAGTATTGTTTGATGCCATCAATACCGTCGGTAGCGTTTTCCAACTTATTGATCAATAGGTTCAACTTTTGTTTGTAGCACTTCAAACTTTCCAAGAAAACCCCATTTTTGTTTCCAAAACTGGAATAGATGGAAAATTTATTGATCCCCATTTCTTTTTCCAGCATTTGCATTGAAGTGGATTTAAACCCATTGACCCAAAAAAGGTTCATGGCTTTTTCAATTACTTCTTGCTCATTATATGTTTTAGTTCTTGACATAATTTCTAGAGCACAAAACTAAACAATCGTTTAGTTAAAAAAAATGTTTTAACTTTTGTTTCAGTTTTACCATGATCAAAAAGCGTTTAAAGGGCATAACTAGACATTACCACCTTTTGAACCAAACCAATTGATCTACGATTGAATAATGCTACAATGCTTTTAAGAAGTTGCCCAAATCTATTTCTTTTTCAAGCCGAAGCCTTTTCTTCAAACGATATATGGATTTAAGAATACTATCGGGCAATACGTACTTGGTGGTGGAAATCTATTTGGTCGCTATTTCTTTTTGGCCTCTACCAATTCCAGCTGATCTACGCTTACATTGGTGGTGAACATACCGTAGTTCACGGTAGCTTTACCTTTTTCCAGGGTATCTATGCTGCCTACGGCCTTACCGTCCATTAAACGTACACGGTCGCCCACTTTAAAAACAGGGCGAGGTTTGTTCTTTTGGGCCTGTATCTCTTTTTTCTTTTGAACTTTTTTATTTACACGGACTTTTTTGATCTTTTGCTCCAATTCTTGGGCAACCTGTTTTTTCTCTTCTTGTTTTGCCTTTGCTTTTTTAGCTGTGGTTTTTTTGCGCTTGCTGTTCTCCGTTTCCACAATCCTGAGCATTTCGGAAATCAATGGCCGCTTTTTATTGTCTATAAAGTATTTTTCAGCAGCAGTGTTCACCTTATTTCCTAGTTGAATCATACGCTGGTTGTGGTCGTACATTTCTTGGTAGCTCTCCAATTTGGATTTGATTTTGGAATTGAGTTGCTCCATTCGTTCCGATTCTTCACGCGCCTTGGTTTCCTCTTCCTTCAATTTAGAGCCGGTTTCTACCATTTTACTTCGCTCTTTTTGCAACTTGGCAATAGTAGCATCAAACCGAACCTTTCCACGTTCAATTTTTTTCTTCGCTTTATTGATCAAAGAGTAGGGAATGCCGTTCTTTTGGGCGACCTCAAACGTAAAAGAGCTCCCGGCTTCACCTAGTATCAATTGAAAAGTAGGTTCCAACGTTTTAGAGTTAAACAGCATGTTGGCATTGGTGGCATGTGGCAGTTCGTTGGCCAAAGCTTTTAAATTGGCATAGTGGGTTGTGATTACCCCATAGGCTTCGCGCTCATAGAACACTTCCAAAAATGCTTCTGCAAGCGCACCTCCCAATTCGGGGTCACTTCCAGTTCCAAACTCATCTATTAAGAACAAAGTTTTGTCGTTGCATTTCTTTAAGAAATAGTTCATGTTTTTGAGCCGGTAACTGTACGTACTCAAATGATTTTCAATGGATTGATTATCTCCAATATCTGTCAAAATCTTATCAAAAAAACAGACCGTACTACGCTCGTGGACTGGAATCAACATGCCACTTTGAAGCATTACTTGAAGCAGTCCGATTGTCTTTAATGTGATACTTTTTCCTCCGGCATTAGGGCCGGAAATTACGATGATCCTGTTCTCTTTTTGCAGCTTTATGGTCTGCGGCCAGGTTTTTTCATTTTTCCTTTTATTGGAAAGATATAGTAACGGATGGAATGCATCTCTGAGATAAAGTTCTTGCTCTTCATTAATGTCGGGCAAGACTGCATTCATTTCATTGGCATACTTGGCTTTTGCCGAAGTGATGTCAATCTCGGAAAGATGTAATTGATACGCTCGTAACAACTTCAAATAAGGTCTTATCTCGTCAGTAAGCATATTTAGGATGCGCTGGATCTCTTCTTTCTCCTCAAACTCCAAATTACTGAGTTCTCTAGTGTAAGCCAAAGTGGCTTCTGGCACAATGTATACGATACTTCCAGTCTTGGAAGTCCCCATAACGGTGCCTTTTACCTTTTTGCGGTGCATGGCCTTTACCGCCAAAACCCTACGGTTTTCCATTACCGATTCACGGATTTCATCCAAAAAATCCGAAGATTGGTAACGACCTAGCGCAGCACTGAAACTTTGATTGATCTTACTGCGCACTTCATTGATTTGGCTACGAATATATCGCAGCTCATCTGAAGCGGAATCTTTAATTTCACCAAACTTGTCAATAACATTATCTATGGCAATTGGAATTTCTGGATGTAGCTCCAATGCACTTGTCTTTTGATGAAGTAGCGGGTAGTATTCCTTGAACTTTCTAAAGAATTTCTGATGAATGGCCACTGTTTTGCAAATACTACCAATTTTACGGAAACCAGAAACCTCCAAAGTGCTGTTGTCAATATTTAACAGCCCTAGTTCACTATTGATTTGGTCAAAGCCATGATTTGGAATACGGTTGTCGTTGGAATAGGAGGCCAAATATTCAGAAGTTTGCCCAAGAACCTGCATCAATTCATCTTTTTTTGGTAAAGGATGAATCTCTAAAGCATGTTCTTTTCCCAACTCAGTAATGCACCTTGCCGCAATCTGGGTCAATACTGTTGGAAATTCGAGATCTTGAAGTGTTTTTGGGTGAATGTTCCGCATCTTTTTCTGCTAGCAGCGCAAATATAGGATTTTGATGTGTTTTTGGGGGTGGACAGCTTGGTAAAAACAATCCGCATTGTGTACTTTTGATATATTGCTTTAAACGCATCACAATGAGGGGAGACAATACTGTGATCTATATTATCGCTGGGGTTATTATACTGCATTTTGTGGCGGGCATTGGATATTTGATCTATAAACTCACAAAAAAGAAGTAGCCTTAGCACATGGATGTGAACATTGAGCCCAGTTGGAAAGTAAAATTGCATGATGAATTTGAGAAACCGTATTTTCTTCAACTTATAGAATTTGTAAAGCAGGAATATCAGCAAAATACCTGCTACCCAAAGTATGAGGACATTTTTTCAGCCTTTGATCACTGTCCTTTCCAAGAAACTAAAGTCGTTATTATTGGTCAAGACCCGTACCATGGGCCCAATCAGGCCAATGGACTCTGCTTTTCCGTGAAAGACGGCATTAAGCATCCACCGTCATTGGTAAATATTTTTAAGGAAATCAAAGTGGATATGGAAAAGCCATATCCAGAAAGCGGCAATTTAGAACGCTGGGCAAATCAAGGGGTATTGCTATTAAATGCAACCCTTACCGTTCGAGCACATCAGGCTGGGAGCCACCAAAAAAAGGGATGGGAGCAATTCACCGATGCGGTGATAAAAACGGTTTCCTCAGAATTGGAGGGTGTTGTTTTTTTGCTTTGGGGCGGATTTGCCAAGAAGAAATCATCATTAATAGATAAAAGTAAGCACCATATATTGACTTCAGGACATCCTTCGCCATTAAGTGCCAACCGTGGGCTGTGGTATGGCAATCAGCATTTTAGTAAAACAAATACGTTGTTAACCCAAATGGGTAAAGAGCCCATAGATTGGTAGCGTTATGCTGATGCAATAGTTGGATGTTATTTCCAGAGAAATGTTTCCGGGGATTTTACCTCGTCAATTAATTTGAGGTCAAATAACCTAGATTGAACTTCATTTACCGTTTGCTCGGATAATTGTTTTTGCCCCCAAGTGGTTTTGGAAAGCCATTCTTTAATGTCTTCCAGTTTTTGCCCGTATCTATTGGAAAGTGTTCTATCAATACTGGGGATTTGTTTAAATTCGATGGAGTAGGTATTTATTACTTCCAGGATGTGCTTGACCACCCCTTCATTTTCTTTCAAAAATCCATCTGAAGCAGCGATCACAAAACAAGGCCAAGGGGTAGGGCAGTCGCCCACTCGTTTAAAAGTTCCATTGTCCACAAGAGGTTTTGTGGTAAAGTGTTCCCACATAAAATAGGCATTGGAGCCATCTGTTAAGCTTTCCACAGCGCCATCTAGATTATTAATGATTTCAAACTCGAGATTCTCGGTGTTCCATCCTTGATTTTGCGCATTGATATAGGCCATTAAATGGCTTCCGCTGCCCATTCGGCTAATGGCCACTTTATCATCCTTTAGGGACTTTATAGAATCTCTTTCACTGTTCGCATCTACATGAATGCCCCAAAGCAGGGGAGAGGAAATGTATTCTTGAACAATTTTGCTCGGATTGCCCTGTGAGATACTTTTAATGATACCTTCGGTAAGGATAATGCCTAAATCCGCTTCTCCATCCTGAAGCATCTGGGTCATTTTTCCTGTTCCTTCGGGGATATCGGTCCATTCCATTTCAATACCTCTGTCCTCGAAAGCATTGTCTTCCATGGCCAAGTGCCAAGGGAGGTTAAAATGTTCTGGAACACCTATTATCTTTACCTTTTTCATACGTCTCGTTTCTTTATGCTTTAAAAATATGATTCCAACTGGTATCTTTCAAAAAAAGTGGCTCTAAAAATTATACCAGTTGACTATCAGCGATACATTTCAAGGTGTATTGAATCAGTTCATCAATGGTCTTATGCCCCTGATCGGAAAATTCCCCTGTAGCTCGGTTGGCCAATATTGCATTGAGTGAAACCGCACGGTGCCCAAGTAGCTTTGCGATACCGTAAATGGCTGCGGTTTCCATTTCAAGGTTGGTGATTCTTATATTCCCATGGGAAAATTCGGATAACTTCTCATTAAAATCTTTAATAGTGGGCGCCAACCTCAATACTCTTCCCTGTGGGCCATAAAATCCTGAATTTGTTCCTGTTGCGCCAAATCGTATACGATTTGACTTAAAAATAGTGCTTAAATCCTTGTCTACATCCACGGCGTATGGGTGTATATTGTACTTGCTCCAGCCTAAGTATGCCGCGAGGGCTTGTTCCAGTTCCATGTTCTTGATGTGTCCACAGTCATAAAAGTGCATTAGGTTATCAAAGCCAATGCCTACGGAACTGATTAAAAATGAGTCCACGGGAATATCCGCTTGTAAAGAACCGGATGTACCGACCCGTATAAAATTTAGCTTGGTCGTATTGGTTTTTGCCTGTCGCGTGGTAAAGTCTATGTTGGCTAAAGCATCCAACTCATTAAAAACAATATCTATATTGTCTGTTCCGATGCCGGTTGATATGACAGAAATACGTTTACCGGAAAATTGACCGGTATGGGTAACAAATTCACGCTTGCTTTTTTTTACTTCAATGGAATCAAAGTATTTGGACACCTCCTTTACGCGTTGAGGGTCACCTACAGTAATAATAGTGGAGGCAATATCTTCGGGTAGAAGGTTAAGATGGTATATGCTCCCATCAGGATTCAGAACAAGCTCCGAACTACCCAGTGATGAGCTCATATTATAATTTAAGGATTCGGTCTGTTTCAGTATTGTACAAGAAGTTATACTTTAAGGAGCCGCCTAAATATAATTGATTATCACGTATTTCCGAATAGTAATTTGCTTCCTGTTTTAACACGTTCAACCCTTTTTTTGTCAATTTGACAGGGTCAAAAGAACTAAATAGTGGTTTTAGGGAAGAAAGCATCCGTTCATACTGGGTATCACCAAAGCCATAATAACCTTGGTTTGTCAGCAATTTATGCATCAACTCATTTTTGGACTCAGGTTTTTCTTTTTTAACTAGCTCCAAAATATGGTTCTCCAAATCGTTGAGCCCATTTTTAATGGTCGGGAATCGCTTTAAATGCGTTTTAAGTGCATCCGATAGGTACTCAAATTGAAAATCGTTGTTGGCAATCTGGTTTTCCAATCGGATAGGGTTGTCGCTACAATATAGTTGCCAAATGTAATCGGCATATTCTATGTCGTCCTGTGACAACACTTTTCTTTCATCGTAAAGCTCCAGTAATTTCTCATCACTAAGTTCATTGAGACCGTATAGTTTGTCGGAATCGTCTTCTTTGCCGCTGCATACCAATGAAATCTCGGCATGTCTCCTGTGTGTTTTCAGCCAGCTTAGAACCGCCAGCATATTTATTTGGCAAAAAAGGTCATATTCGAACCATAGTACGATATGATCTTGCTGCTTGTGATTGCAAAGCGATCGATATTCCTTTAGGGTTTTTTCAATGAACCAAGATTTGGAGACTTTGTAATTTTTGTTCAAGAATTCGAACCTTGTTTTCCAAAAAGATTCGCTGCCCACGGTGGAAAGGGTTTTTCCTTCGCATAGCATTTCTCTCCAAGTAATTACATCTCCTTTTAGTTGTAAAGACTGTAGTTTAGTCGTGAAACTGTCCCCGTTGGTTATGTGCAACAGTGATTTCATTTTCAGCTCAATTTCGTTGGTTAGGAATATTAAAAGTAAGGTTTAAAGCAAGAACACAAAAATTTTTTCACAAAACATTGGTATTTGGGCCAAGTTTTTAACATGTATAAAAAACTTAATCGGAATATTGTGGAATCGGCAGTTATCCGCCCACACGCTTCACTGAAAACCCATTCTGCTTAAGAAAATCCATGATTTTACCCCTGTAATCCCCTTGAATAATAATAGTTTCGTTTTTATAGCTTCCACCTACTCCCAATAGTGTTTTAAGGTCTTTTGTCAGTTTTTTAAAATCGGTATCGGCTCCGTTATATCCTTCCAGTATAGTTACAGGTTTGCCCTTTCTTTTTTCGTATTTACAGATAATGGGGTCGTCCTGTAGCCAATACAAGGGCTTTTCTTTTTCGTTTGAAGGCTCTTCCTCCGAAACATGGTCGGGAAATAGGTTTTTTAACTGGTCTCCAAGGTCCATGGTTACTTTTTTATAAGTCCTAAATCTATTAATCTTTCGTGTAAATATTCTCCCGCAGTTATATCCTCAAACGCTTTGGGGTGCTCACCATCAACACAGCCTTCCAGACAATTTAGGGGCATATCGCTAACAGGATGCATAAAGAAAGGAATGGAGTAACGGGAAGTGCCCCATAGCTCCTTAGGCGGGTTGACCACTTGGTGTATGGTCGATTTTAATTTGTTGTTGGAAAGTCTGGACAACATATCCCCAACATTGATCATTAATTGGTCGGGTTGGGCAATAGCATCTACCCAGTTGCCATTGTGATCCTTAACTTGAAGCCCTTTTCCGTGTGCCCCCATGAGCAGTGTTATTAGGTTGATGTCGCCATGGGCGGCGGCTCTCACGGCATTTTTTGGTTCTTCCTGTATGGGCGGATAATGGATGGGTCTTAAAATGGAGTTACCGTTTTTAATATAGTCATCAAAATAGGTTTCTTCCAGGCCTAGGTGCAAAGCAAGGGCTCTCAGTACATATTTTGCGGTTTTCTCTAACATTTTATAGGTTTCTTTTCCAACCTTGTTGAAGGAAGAAAGTTCTTTTACCATAACATTGTCCGGGTATTCCGCTTCTAGTTCCGGGTTGTCTTCAACATATTGGCCAAAATGCCAAAATTCCTTAAGATCACCCTCTTTTTTGCCTTTCGCATGCTCTTTTCCAAAGGAAGTATATCCTCTTTGGCCTCCAATGCCTTCAATTTCATAGTGGTCCTTGACCTCTTGCGGTAGTTTAAAGAACTTTTTTATTTCCGTATAAAGGTTTTCCACCAATTCATCAGATAAAAAATGTCCACCTAGTGCCACAAAGCCAATGTCTTCGAAAGCAGTACCAATTTCCTTTACAAATCTTTCTTTTCTTTTAGGGTCACCCGAGATAAAGTCTTCTAGGTTGACACTTGGGATAGCGCTCATATTACAATCTTTGGAATAGTATCAAAAATAGGGAATATTGACGAAGGATATAAAATTTTAAAGCATTTTGAAGGGCTTTTTACTACTTTTAGCCAACAGAATTTTATTGTATGAGGTATCATATTGGCGACTTGGAAGAACAAAAGTTGCTGGATTTGTACACAGGAATGCTGAAGCCAAGAATGATTGAGGAGAAAATGTTGATTCTACTCAGGCAGGGCAAAATTTCCAAATGGTTTAGTGGAATAGGTCAGGAGGCAATCTCGGTCGGGGTTACCAAATCACTCAAGGAAAATGAGTATATCCTGCCCATGCACAGAAACTTAGGGGTTTTTACTTCCAGAAACATTCCGTTAAATCGACTTTTCGCGCAATGGCAGGGCAAACAAAGTGGTTTTACCCAAGGTAGGGATCGTAGCTTTCATTTTGGCACTCAGGAATACAAAATTATTGGGATGATTTCACATTTGGGGCCTCAATTAGGGGTGGCCGATGGTATTGCTTTGGCAGATATGTTGCGGAGAAAGAGGCGGGTAACTGCTGTTTTCACGGGTGAAGGCGCAACCAGCGAAGGTGATTTTCATGAAGCATTGAATGTGGCTTCCGTGTGGAACCTGCCTGTGTTGTTCTGTATAGAAAACAATGGGTACGGTCTTTCCACACCAACCAGGGAGCAATATAACTGTGAACATTTGGCGGATAAAGCCAAAGGATACGGTATTGAGTCGCGAATAATTGACGGAAACAATATTTTGGAGGTGTATGCTAAAGTGGATGAGTTGTGCAAGGCCATACGTAGGCGTCCGCGACCTATATTGATAGAGTTCAAGACGTTCAGGATGCGTGGGCACGAAGAGGCAAGTGGTACCAAGTATGTCCCAGAGAAATTGATGAAAGAATGGGAGGGGAAGGACCCTATTGCCAATTATGAAAGTTTCCTACTGAAAGAAGGAGTGCTTACAGAAGAATTTATAGCAAGTGTCAAAGAGAAAATTTCAGAAGAAATCAATACAAATTTGCAATTGGCTTTTGATGAGCCAGAGGTTTCTTGCAATGAAAGTAAAGAGTTAAAAGAGGTTTACAAACATTTTGATTACGAGCATATTGAATCAGAATCAAATAAACTTGAAAACATACGTTTTGTAGATGCCATTTCTCAAGGTTTAGAACAATCCATGTACCGTTACAACGACCTAATCATCATGGGTCAGGATGTTGCGGATTATGGAGGGGTTTTTAAAATTACCGAAGGTTTTGTGCCCAAATTCGGTAAACGTCGGGTAAGGAACACGCCCATTTGTGAATCGGCAATTGTGGCCACAGCCATGGGATTGTCCATCAATGGAATGAAAGCCGTTGTGGAAATGCAATTTGCCGATTTTGCAAGTTCAGGCTTCAATCCTATTGTTAACTATTTGGCTAAAGTGCATTACCGCTGGAACGAAAAAGCAGACGTGGTTATACGTATGCCCTGCGGTGGTGGAGTAGGTGCGGGACCTTTTCATTCCCAAACCAACGAAGCGTGGTTTACCAAAACCCCGGGGCTCAAAGTTGTGTACCCAGCATTTCCGTTCGATGCCAAAGGATTGTTGAACACAGCAATTAACGACCCAAATCCTGTGCTCTTTTTTGAGCATAAAGGTTTATACCGAAGCATTAGAGGTGATGTCCCTACGGATTACTATACCTTGCCTTTTGGGAAAGCCAATCTTTTAAGAGAAGGAAAATCCATTTCCGTAATCACCTATGGTGCCGGGGTACATTGGGCATTGGAAATTCTAGATAAATATTCAGAAATAGATGCGGATGTAGTGGACTTGAGAACACTTCAGCCGCTTGATACCGAAACCATTTTTAATTCGGTAAAGAAAACCGGAAAATTGATTGTACTTCAGGAAGACACTTTGTTTGGAAGTATAGCCAGTGATATTTCTGCATTGGTAATGGAAAACTGTTTTGAATATTTGGATGCCCCCATTAAACGAATAGGAAGTTTAGAGACACCCGTACCTTTCGCGAAGTCACTGGAAGCGAATTTTTTACCTAAAAATCGGTTTGAATCAGCCTTACTTGAACTGTATCAATACTAATTTTTACTCTATCGCAGTTAAAGTAAGGCGGTTAACCTTTTTTTTAATAATTTAACAACTATAAATACGTCCCCAAACGTATATTTTTGAACATTAACTTTAATACTTATGATGAAACAATCAGTACTTATGATTATTGTGATGGGACTTATGCTCTCATCGTGTTCTGTTTCCAAATCAGCAAGAACACAGCGAGATTTATTTAGTGGTACTTGGAATCTGGACAATGTTTATTACGAAAATAACACTGGCAACTTTAAATCTACCATCTTCAATGATGTGGAGGATATCTGTTTTGAAGACAGTGAATGGTTCTTTCGCGACAACAACAGCAGCGGACGCTACACTATAGGCCAAAGCTCCCTTTGCCAAGGCGGAGACCGATTTTTTAGATGGTCCGTTGTGGAGCCGGAACAGAATTACCAAAGCCAACTTCAATTTAAATTTATTGACGAAAACCGAAAGGATATCTCCGGGGGGTATGGCTACCGTTTGAACATTGTAAGTTTATCCGAACAATCCATGACCCTTAATTCCAATGTTTCGGTTGATGGACAACCCGTGACCATAGTTTACAAATTCTCAAAAAAATAATTACATGAAAAATATAGCATTAAAAGGGGCAACAGCTTTTTTAGCGTTGACCATGATTATTGGTTGTGATGCAGTTAAGAATGCAAACAACACACAAAAAGGCGCTGCAATAGGTGCTGGTGGTGGAGCTGTTATCGGTGGTGTCATTGGAAACAATGTAGGAAATGGAAATACCGCCTTGGGCGCCATTATTGGTGCCGTCGTAGGTGGTGCCGCCGGAGGTTACATAGGAAACCGGATGGACCGACAGGCAGAACAAATTGAACAAGAAATTCCTGGTGCCGAAGTGCAACGGGTTGGTGAGGGAATCAATGTAACCTTTAGCGGGGAAAATGGTGTGTATTTTGATACCAATAAATCCGATATTAAAGGGGCCTCCGCTGCAACTTTGGACAAATTGGCCGGTATTTTTATGGAATATCCAAAATCCAACGTATTGGTAGAAGGACATACCGATAGTGATGGCGCAGCTGAATATAATATGGGACTATCCCAACGTAGGGCGCAGGCAGTAACTAGCTATTTGGTGGCCAAAGGTATTTCCAGCGGACGATTCACTACCAAATGGTATGGTGAAGAACAGCCCATTGAAACAAATGAGACTGCGGCAGGTAAAGCGGCAAACAGGCGAGTTGAGCTTGCCATTGTTGCAAGTGATGAGCTAAAAGAGGAAGCTCGCGAGCAAACGGAAAACTAAATACTTCGCTCAATAATAAGCTAAGGCCCGATACAATCGGGCCTTTTTTATTTCCAGATGTTAAATAAACCATTAAAAATGGGTTAAATCAGCGGTGGTTTAATAGAAGTTATGTAACTTAAAGCTAGTCAAATGTTTAAAGTTATAATCCTCGTAGCCCTATGGATAACATTGTCCAAAACCATCTTAAAGATCAACAAGAATTGCTAGTGCGGATAGAACGGAACCATAGAATGGTGCAACGCTTATCCGAAAAGCTGAACTCTTATACTTATGAGCCTAAATGTCCAGAGAGATTTGAAAAATATTACCAATTGAATAGGAGTATTCAAAAATATTACAAGAACCATAACAGTATAATGTCCAAAATAAGGCAGGGAAAATTTAATATGGAATTTACCGATTTAGGAATAATCGATGAACATTTAGAGCGCTTTAAAAAACTGGAAAGCGAGTTTGCCGCATACCTTCTTGATCTTAAGATGCCCCTCTGACTTTAGGGTTGCCACACATTACTTAAAATTACATGGACAAGGTTATTTTCTCCATCAACTATCCGTAATTTTGCAGGATAGTTAATCAATCTTAAAAATGGGAAAATCCTCAAACTCCGCCCTTGTTGTTTTGGCTTTCTTTGCTATATACGTTATCTGGGGCTCCACCTATTTGCTGAACAAGATTGCTGTAATGGAGTTGCCCCCTTTTATGCTCGCAGCTTCTCGTTTTACAATAGCGGGAGTCTTTATTTTTCTGTTGGCAAAAATAATGGGAATATCACTTCGGATTACTCCAAAACAATTGGGAAATACCATAATTGCCGGAGTACTGTTTTTAAGCATCGGAAATGGATTGGTCGTCTGGGCCCTCCGTTACGTGGATACGGGTTTTGCTGCACTTGAAATATCGTCCCAACCCCTGATAATACTATTAATGATGCGAATACTTCAGGGCAAAAAAATTAAGCCCATGTCGGTGGTCGGCGTTGTTTTGGGGGTAATTGGTATTTATTTATTGGTGAGTCAAAAACAAATTATTGCTCAGGAAGAATCCATTGTGGGCATGGTTATGATTTTCTTTTGTATGCTTTGCTGGTCGTTCGCCAGTCTTTTTGTAGCACGGGCAGACTTGCCTACCAATTATTTTGTGAATACAGGTTACCAGATGTTCTTTGCAGGTATTGTTTTGGCGTTGATGAGTGTTGGTTTTGGGGAAGAATGGTCTTCTCCGTTATTGTGGAGCGGTAAGGTGCAAGTATCCATGCTGTTGCTTGTGTTTTTTGGAAGTATCGTGGCATTTACATCCTTTAACTATCTTTTAAAAACAGTTTCACCTGAAAAAGTGGCCACATCTACATACGTTAACCCGATTGTGGCCTTATTACTGGGCTGGTATTTTTTGGATGAAAAGATCACATTACAATCCATTATCGCTGCATCTATTCTACTTACAGGGGTATATTTTATAAATACCAAAAAAACCTTGGCCATTTTTGAACGCTTCAAACGTTAATGCACCGTTATTTAACTCGGAATTGTTTTTACTATTTTGTAATTTGTAATAAGTTAATAATCAAATAAATGAATTCCATAGTAAAAATCACAGCATGTATCTTACTATGCCTAACAATAGGATGTGTATCCAGTAAAAGCAAGGCAACTCCGGAAGAAATAACTGTCTTGGAGAATATGATTGCCAACAAACACTTCGAGGTTCGTGCCAAATGGGCACAGCCGATGGCCTCCCAAAGCTTGAATAGTATTGCAAATGCCGGATTACTACCTCCGGGAAGTACCGCTTCCCAAATAGATGTCTCTGGAACTGGAGGATATTTTCGTATGAAGGGTGATAGTGTTATGGCCGACCTTCCTTTCTATGGAGAGCGCAGAATGGGTGGTTATTACAATCAGAACAAAACGGGAATTATATTCAACGGTATTCCTAAAGAGCTCACATTTTCTTCAAATAATAATGGAGCTGAACAAACCATGCGTTTTTCAATAAAAGAAAAATCTGAGGGTTATCAAGTACAAGCGCAATTGTATGCAAACGGTACAGCTCGACTTACCATTTCGAGTACCCATCGAACAACAATGTGGTACCAGGGCAATCTTTCCAAACATAAAAAAGAATGAAAGACATCACAAAAGAATGTATTGACGGCTAGGGTATTTCGATGATTTTATCATAGTTTTATAAATTTAGGAACCTAAACACTTAAACATTCAATATGAAAATGTATACTTTGACCCTGAGGTCAATATTTATGTTGGCGCTTTCAATAACTTTTCTAGCATGCAACGGAAAAAAAGAAAGCAAAAATGAAGAAAACTCTGAAGAAATTGTAGAATCCCCGGAAGACGCAACACCAAAGTCGACCACCAGCTTGCCCTTGGATCGCCTTAAACTCCCAGAAGGGTTTAGCATTGATGTATATGCGGAAAATTTAGAAGGTGCAAGATCTATGGCCATGGGAGACGATGGCACCCTCTTTATAGGCACCAGAAATGAAGGTAATGTGTATGCTGTAAAGGATACAGATGGTGATTATAGGGCAGATGAAACCTATACCATAGCCACCGATTTAGAACAGCCCAATGGTGTAGCCTTTAAAGATGGTGCATTGTATGTGGCGGCTGTGAGTCGTTTATTCAAATACTCCGGCATTGAGTCGCAATTGGAAAACCCACAAGAACCCGAATTGATTTATGATGATTACCCAACCGAGTTTCACCACGGATGGAAATACATTGCCTTTGGCCCTGATGATAAATTATATGTACCTGTGGGCGCACCATGCAATATTTGTGATAGTGCAACAGTTGATAAACGTTATGCATCCATAACCAGAATGGATCCTGATGGTAGCAATAGGGAGATTCTTGCACACGGTATACGAAACACAGTGGGCTTTACATGGCATCCGGATACCGATGAACTTTGGTTTACAGATAATGGCAGGGATATGCTGGGAGACGATGTTCCTCCTGGTGAGTTGAACAAGCTTTCCGAAAAAGGACAACACTTTGGTTATCCATTTTGCCACGGTGGAACAGTAAAAGATTCAGAATATGGTGATCAACGCCCATGTTCAGATTTTGTGCCACCAGTGCAACCCTTAGACGCCCACGTGGCAGCCCTCGGTGTAAAATTTGGAAAAGGCCCTATGTTTCCGGAAGCATATAAAGGTCATGCATTCTTGGCAGAACATGGGTCGTGGAATCGCTCATCCAAATCTGGATACAGAATCACCATGGTAAAATTGGAAAATGGGGAAGCCGTAAGTTACGAGCCCTTTATAGAAGGTTGGTTGGATGAAGAGGCTCAAGAAGCCTTTGGTAGACCAGTGGACCTTTTGTTTTTGGAAGATGGTTCCTTACTGATTTCCGATGATGAGGGCAACGCAATTTATCGAGTTACCTATACGGGATAATTGCATTAAGAAAAATCTTGTAAGTACTTGGGAATGGGCATTTGCTCCATTTTCCAAGTACTTTTTTTTTGGTCCTTATCCGCAACCTCAATAAAAAAGTAGTTGGCATCCTCTTCCGTATTGGATACAATGTGTTCCACGGTAAATGTTGAATCTTTGTGGTAAAAAATAAATTCGGTCATGTCGCCGTTAGTAGATTCAATTGCCTTTCCATGCCTTAATATCAAATTGGGCCTTTTTAAAATACTGTTGCTCTTGTTCCAACAGAGATATCTTATTTCACCTGTACGCAGTCTATCGATTCTTACGGTGAACTGCTGGTCGCCAAAATAAGCCAGAATGCGTTTTATGTTGGGATCACTCCAAAAAATAGCCTCGTAGGTTTAAGTAGGTTCGGTTGGTATGGAAACGACAATACGATTTCACTATTGCTTTAAACCTTGTTTCTTTTCCCCCAGTGGGCACCGGACAGCCAACCGGCCATGTAAATAATAATTCCCAGTACTACCAAACAAAATATCTGTAAGGCGTTTATAGTTTCGAGTGTAGTCATATTCTTGAATTTTACGACAAGCTACACGATACGTAATTATTTTGCGCACACAATTGACGAATACACCCTTTGGATTTATATATAGGTCATTTGGATTGATAGGTTTCTTGATTCTTTACAATTCCATAGAAAATTTGCTAAAAGTTTAATCTTTTGTCACCCTATTATACTTTTTGCTCAACTTTATACTAATGAGAAGCCTTTATTAAATCTAAACAACAAATCCATGAAAAAATTTGCACTCCTATGGTTCGTAAGCCTGGGAATAGTGATTAGTAGTTTCGGTCAGCGAAAAGCATCCGGACCAACAATCAACAAAACATTGTACGAATCCATGTCTTACCGAAACATTGGTCCCTTTCGAGGAGGAAGGGTAACAACCGTTGAGGGCTTACCAGATGATATTTTCACCTATTACATGGGTGCTACTGGGGGTGGAGTATGGAAAACAACCGACGGGGGCGAAACATGGAACAATATTTCAGATGGTTATTTTAATACAACAGGGATTGGGGATATTTCAGTAGCTCCATCCGATCATAACATCATTTATGTGGGTACAGGTGAATCGCCTATTCGTGGTGTAAAAACCTCGCATGGCGACGGTATGTACAAATCTACCGATGCCGGAAAAACTTGGAAGCACATTGGTTTAGAGGCTACTAGGCATATTGGGGCAGTTTTTGTACATCCTAAGGATCCTAATAAAGTTTATGTAGCCGCACAGGGAAATCCATGGGGTGCAGACGAGCATAGAGGACTCTATCTTACCAACGATGGTGGGGAAACTTGGGAGAAAATCCTTTATGTGAACGACCATTCGGGAATAGCTGAAATTTCTGTAAGTGATAGCGACCCGGATTTTATGATGATAACTTCTTGGGACTTTCAAAGAAAGCCTTGGGTGGTACAGAGTGGTGGACCTGGAAGTAAGGTTTTTAAAACCACAGATGGAGGTGAAAATTGGAAGGAGATTACGAAGGGGCTACCAAACTTGAAGGGAAAAATGGGAGTTGATATTTCTCCTGCAAACCCTAACGTGGTTTATTTGGCTATTGAAGCTTTTGAAAGAGAAGGTGGTGTTTACCGTTCCAATGATGCAGGAGAGACATTTAAGCAAGTAACCAACGACCCAACTACCTATGCACGTGCTTGGTATTACATGCATATTATTGCTGATCCCAATGATGAAGATGAAATTTGGGTATTGAACAGTTGGGCGATGAAGTCCATTGATGGTGGTAAAACCTACACCGGAATGCAAGGAACACACGTAGATCATCACGATATGTGGATCAACCCCAACGACAGTAATATAATGATCAACGGTAACGATGGGGGAGCAGCAGTCACTTATAATGGTGGTAAAACATGGTCTTCAATCTATAATCAGCCAACCGGACAGTTCTACAGGGCCCTTACGGATAATGGCTATCCATACCGGATATATTCCGGTCAGCAGGACAATAGTACTATTGCCATTGATAGCCGTGCCATGGATAGAGGAATAGGACAAATGCACTGGGACATTATGCGTGCCGGTGAATCATCCACCGTAGCGTTAGATAAAGATAACCCTCGTTACGTATACTCAACCTACTTTGCCAGCAATTTTGTGGAATGGGATCGTGATATTGACAATACACGGATGGTTCGTCCTTATCCGGAGCGTATTAGTGGAGAACAACCAAAAAACTTAAAACTTCGTGCTAACTGGAACGGACCTGTTATCGTATCACCCCATAACCCAAATGTTATTTATTACGGTTCACAATATGTAATGAAATCAACGGATAGAGGTGTGACTTGGGAGACCATCAGTGAAGATTTAACAAGAAACAATAAAGACCACCAAGGAAAGGGTGGAATGCCAATCTCCAATGAGCAGATTACGGCAGAAAGCTATAATAACCTTTTCAATATTGAGGAATCTCCCATTAAAGAAGGGGTAGTCTGGGTAGGATCGGATTGTGGTCTGGTACATCTAACCCAAGATGGAGGAGGAACATGGACCAATATTACGCCTAAAGGATTAAAAGAAGGTATCATCAATGTAGTGGAGCCTTCTCCACATGATCCAGCTACAGCTTATTTTGCCATGGCAGGATATAAAATGAACAATTTTACACCAGAGGTATATAAGACTACCGATTACGGAGCTTCTTGGAAAAAAATCGTGAACGGAATCCCAGGTAATACGTTTGCTCGTACCATTCGTGAAGACCCGGAACGTAAAGGATTACTTTATTTAGGAACAGAAACGGGAGTATTTGTTTCCTTTAATGATGGTGAATTGTGGATGCCATTGCAAAACAACCTTCCCGAAGTGCCCATTACGGATATGAGGGTTCAGCGTAATGATTTGGTAGTGACCACCCAAGGACGTGCCATTTGGATATTGGATGATCTAACCCCATTACATCAAGTTTCCGATGAGGTGGCCAAGGCAGAATACTATTTGTACAAACCACAAGATACCCATTCACCACTTGGAATAGCTTACTCTACCAGAAATACTCCGGGACAGAATCCACCTAGTGGACTTCAAATCAATTATGTGCTCAATAAAGAGGTATCCAAAGATGCCCCTATGTCGATTGAAATCACTAATAGCAAAGGCGAATTGGTATATTCGGAGTATACCGATGCTCCAAAAACCGAATGCGATGCCTTTAAAAAGCCTCAGTTAAAGCGTAGTGCAGGTGCACACCGCTATCAGTGGAACATGAAAATTGGTACTATTGATTGCCTCAAGGAAATTACGGCAACCAGCCGTGGAGGACTTAGTGCCTATGATGCCGCTCCTGGAAACTATAAAGTAAAACTCACTATCGGTGATTTTACCCAAACCCAAGATTTCGCCATTACTATTGATCCACGTATTAAGAAAAGTGTGGACAACGTGGAAGCTGCTTACGTAGAGCGCGATGGTATTTTTAAATCTATATATAAAGGTGCCACCGAAATGGCAAAAGGAGTACGTGACCTTAGAAAAGTTCAGCAGCAGTTGGATTTTGTACTGGGAGAGACTACCTCACCCGAACTACAAGCCAAAGGCAAGGAACTTGATGATACCATTGAGGCTTGGATTGCTGAAATTTTGCAAAAAGAACTGCGTACATCACAGAACAATTATATGTTCGAAGCACGCCTACTGGTCAAGTTTAAAAGCTTTATGAGCGGTATTGGTAGAGGTAACCTACCAGTTACCCAAGGTGTTCGCGATGTATCTCGTGATTACCTAAACGTATGGAGCGGATTAAAATCCGACCTACAAAAAATTAAAACGCAAGATGTTGCTGCTGTAAATACCCTTATTAAAAATTCGGGATTACCAGAACTGTACTTGCCTTAAAAATTTGTTGTTGAATAGTGTTTAGCAGGGGAGGCCTTAGGGTCTTCCCTTTTTTTATGTATAAATATGGACCTTTGTTGGTGAGCTTTTTCAATTTATGGTAGTACCGAAATGTTGTTCCATAAATTTGATATATAAGAAGAAACCAAATAAAATTTGATGCATACCTTCGTACTGTGTGATGATGAACACAACAAGAATTGTGTTTTAAGAACATTATAGACATCTAGCTGAAAACTTAAGGTAACCCAGTGAGCTATCTTCATGCCGTCATAATGTAATTTGTATTGGAATGAAAACAAATGTAAACCACCAAACCTTGCAACAGCCCTTCGGGCAGGTGTACAACACATTGAAAAAACGCATTGTAGCGCACGGTTTTTTGCTTTTGCACGAGATAGACACCCAAGCCATTGTGGCCAAACAAGGCGTAGCCATACCCCAACTGCGACAATTGCTCTTTTTTGAGCCCAAATACATTGCCCAGATTATGGAGAACGACCCCTTGGCCATAAACGATATCCCCTTAAAACTGGTACTACAAGAAATTGATGCCCAAACCACCCAACTGAGCTTTAAAAACCCTGTGGGCAGTCTACGGGATTATGGATTGGACCCAGAAATGGCGGAGGAGTTGTTGGGGAGAATATTTAATATTATAGAATTTTTATAGGTCTTTAGGTGTGCTTATTTTTTTTTGTTACAAAGCCTTTTTCTTTAGCATAAAAAACAATTGTGCCTAAGCTAACTGAACCCGGTAATTGAATTTTACGATTATTGTAACAGTATTTTAAAATATTCACACTTTCAATTTCACTGTGTTTTTCTTTGTCCAGTTCACAAATTTGTAAAAAGTATTTTTCTCCTAAATCATAACTGAAAGTGTTTGAAATTCCCAATGCGACTCTGAACCATTTGTCGAATGTTTCTGTAATAGATATATCTTTTCTTTTAATATATTTTATTACCAATTGAATCATTTTTCTATGCTCAGGCTTGTTTAAACCCTCGGTTGCAAATGCACTTTTTGTCAATGAGGTATGAACTTTTTCTTTAGGGAGTTTTTCTATTGAGCTTTCAGTTTCAATAATTTTATCCAAATAAACTTCAGAAGATTCATTTAGATACAAATCTTTATCCCAAGACACAAAGCAAAGTCTTGTTATATCACTTCCACTTTTGTCCAGTTCAATTTTATATTTTTTTTGGAAGTAATCTTGCAAGGAACGGAAACTTGACTTATGGAAATTAGGGTCATCTGAAACTTTTATTAAAGCCTTTAAACCCATTCCCGAAGGGGATCGCCATAAAGCATAAACAAATTTGTCCTTACAAATAAGACCTTTCAGGTTTTCGACTTCCTTAATTTCAAGATCATCAATATCTAAAATCATTAATCCATTGTAAGAGACTAAATTTTCGAGTTTTCGACCATTTTCAAAAGTTCCACAAAATGTAACGATAGGTAATTTAACTTTTAATGATTTGTAAGAATCGTAATCACCAATAGAAGTATAATATCTACAATTGTTAATTAAATTTTTGTATTTTCCGTTCTTGATATCCATTAACTCCCCCTGCAAATCAGTTTGAATAGGATTGTCGGTATTATAAATACTACTGAATCTTGAAACTTTCATGTATTATTTTGGATTAGTAAAAAGAATAATAAATATAAAATATTTGAATTAAGGCGTAGACAAGAGTGGGACTTATGTCTCCATTATATTGAACAGGTGTGAGATGAAATATCTCTAGGTGCGTGTATGATAAAATTAGTTTTACAGAAAGTACCGAAAAAATTTGCGAGGCCCGATAATCCTGATGCTAATGGTCTCAGCTGTATTTGTATGCAGCTATGTATCTCAATCATATAGATTTTTTACGTCTACGCCTTATTTACTTATGGATGATTTAATTAATTTCTATTCAGACCAATCAATAATCAGAATGCTCTGTAAGTATAGAGCTAGGATATCCCATAAAAGACATAAAACGCATATGACTAGGGATATAAGTCTTCATCAAAGAACTAATAAAATTGAAATTTCTTCAAAAGATTCTGATTTAATCTTACTCCAATCCATTTTACCATCTAGGCGAAAATGGAAAAAATTGAGTCAAAAGGAAAGAAGTCATCCGAATAAATTCAATGATAGTATAGAGAAAAATCAGCAAAGAATTTGGAAATCTTATGTTGATGAAAAATATTGGGTAACCAAAAAGGGTAAAACACCTGAAGACTGGTATGTAAACTTGTTGGAATTTTGCAAAAAAATTAGGGGCATTGTAGAAAATGTAGAAACCAATTCATTTAGTTTAGCTAAGCCAGAAATTTACCCTTTGTTAAAGTCAGTTGAGAAGAATAAATTTATCTACAGACCAATAACAAAATATTCTCTCGAAGATAAAATTATCACTTCGGCCTTTGCCAGATACCTTACCATTAAATTCGATAATATATTTCTTGATTGCTCATTTGCTTTTAGGTCTCGAAAAAAAGGTAAAATACCAAATCATCACGATTCGATTCTTAAAATTTTAAACTATAGGAAAAGACATAAGAAATTGTGGGTGGCAGAATGTGATATTCAAAAATTTTTCGATACGGTTCAACATGTTCATTTGGAGGGAATTTTCCGCAAAAGGGTGGCACAACTTAAATCAGAAGGTCATTATTTTTCATCAAAGGCAATAAGATTATTTAATTTGTTTTTAGACTCATACTCATTTAACAAAGATGTTTTACCAAAAAACTATGATCCAACTTTCTTTAAAAAAAGAGGTGTTCCTCCAGGAGAGTTTGGTTGGGTTTCTAATGAACTGAAAACAAATTTTGGAATTAATTATACCGATGTCTTTAAAATTGGTGTGCCACAAGGTAATGCGGTTTCATGCTTTATTTCAAATTTGATTTTAAATGAGGTTGATAAGGATGTTTTGGATATAGACAAGGATTTATTATATGTGCGCTATTGTGATGATATGGTTTTAGCCCACACAGATAAACTTGTATGTAAAAATCGACTAGAGGTTTATAAAAAGGGTATTCATAGTAACTTTTTGTTGTATCACCCTCATAAGCAATTTAAAGATTATAAAAAAAATCCCAAAGCTTTCTGGAGCAAAAAGATTAAGTCTAAGGAGCCATATTTTTGGTCTAATCCAAATGAAGGTGTTTTAAATGTGCCATGGTTGTCTTTTGTTGGATATCAAATAAATTATAAAGGAAAAATTAGGGTTAGGAAATCTTCAATTCAAAAAGAAATAAAAAAGCAACGTAACGAAACCCAACGGGTTTTACATGCTTTGGGAATGGATAAGAATAGAAGCTTGAAAAATATAAATAAGTTTTCAAGAAAGAGTAAACAACAAATTATATATAGCCATCAACAAAGATTAATGTCTATGTCAGTTGGTAGAGTAGAACTATACAATTACCAGAATAATATTAACCAAGGTTTGTGCTGGATCAACGGTTTTAGAGTCTTGAAAAATAATAAGATAGTGTCAAAACAACTTAAGCTATTAGATAAAAAAAGAGAGCAGCAAATATCCTATTTAAAAAGAGAACTTCGTTATTTGAAAAAGAAGAAATTGAAACAGGATAAAATTCCAAAGCATCGAAGAAACATTTATTATGGCAAACCATTTAGTTACTATCAATTTATTAGTAAAGATTAATGTTATGCCAAATTGGATTATTTAAAACAACTAAATCCCCCCAATCACCTTCAAACTCAATCCCGTGTGCTTTTTAATGTCGGCATCCGACATACCGCTCTCTTTTAAGGACTTAGCAATAGCTTTGGCCTTTTCCTTTTCGGCCCGCTTTTTCTCCGTATCAATTTTAAACTGTTCCAGTTCTTGCTTTTCGGGCCCCATAATTTCAAACAGGCCGCTTTTTTGGAGTTCGTCCATTACGCCTTGGTCGGCAAAACTGGTGTAATTGGTTTCGGTAATCACCAAATGGTCCAGCACCTCCACTTTGATCAATTTCCCCACTTTCAGCATGTGGTCGGTAAAGGTAATATCGGCATCGGTCACTTCGTGCGTACCGCTGGGGTGGTTGTGCACCAAGATGAGCTTGCTTGCCAGTTTGTAGATCGCCATTCGAAACACATCGGGTGGTTCGGCATTTACGCGGTTGCTGGCCCCAAGGCCAATAAGTTCCACAAACAATATTTTGTTGTTGTGGTTAAGACCCACCACCCAAAAATGCTCTTGGTTGCGGCGTATCTTGTTTTCGCGAAGCAATACCTGCTGCATGATCGCATATATGTCCGCGGAGTTGAGCACTTTTATCTTTTGTTCTTGGGTAAGCCGTACGTTCATGGTAGGTGTGTTGTTGTTTTTGGGTTTGGGAAAGGTAGTCCATGCCCGTGAAAAAAACAAAAATGCCCTTTGGGCATAAAAAACCGCCCCTCACAATTTAATGCAAGAGGCGGTTTTACTTTTTAGTGATACATTAATTACTGCACAATACTGTTCAGTTTTTGTACCTGTGCATCAAAAGCCTTAAGGGTGGTGGCCAATACCCCAATTTGTTCCTGTGCTTCTTTCCATTCTTGTTGTTCAATGGCCTCGCGCACGCCTGGAAGTGTTTTTACCCCATAACCGGTGTAAAATCCGGGGGCGTAAATCTGGTGTTTAAACCAATCCCTGCGGGGTAGTCCCTTATCCTGTAACAATACCTGCTCCATCCCCATTAACTCTTGGTTGAGCTGTGCCTTTTTGGCGGCGGGTAATTGCAGTGCATCGGCATTGGAAAAAGCGGCTATACTTTTCTTTAGATCGGCAACCACATTTTGTATGGGCGAAAAGTCCAAGTAGGGAACTTTTGCCTTCATTTGTGCCGGTGCTATGGGTTTTTTAGGGTCCATCACCAATTGTTGTGCATCCTGTTTTACCAGTTTGTTGTGCTTTTCTACTTCGGTACGCATGTCTTCCAAAGTTTTCATCACCTCACCTAAATAAGTTTCAATAGTGCTGTGCCATTGGGTCAGTTCAAACGGTAATACCTCGGCATTTGCCAAACGAAGCGAAATACGTCCTGCCGTGTTTGCCAAAGCCACGCCATAATCAAACCCAGGATCTTTAAAACGGGTATAGTGGGTATAGGTATCATAAATGGTGTGGTATTCCCCACCACGACCTTCACCGCCGTAGCCCAAGTTCAACGAGGCAATACCGGTATGCTGTATAAAAGGCGTATAATCCGACCCGGAACCGAGGGCGGAAAGTTTAAAAGTACTGTCACCACCACGCATCATATTGGCCGCTTTACGACGTTCCGCTACGGAAACCCCTTTTTGAGGGTCGGTGACCGCATCGGCCACTTGGCTCACCATGGCCTGTAGCGAGTGGGAACCACCGGCACCCAAATATCCGCGACTATTACCATCGGTGTTTATATAGGCTACGGCCTTTTCTTTAAGTTCTGGAATATGGTCCTCTACCCATTCGGTGGAACCAATAAGTCCCGGTTCTTCGGCATCCCAGGCACAATACACTAAGGTACGTTTTGGTTTGTTGCCTTCTTTGGCCATCTTGGCTATTACACGGGCCTCTTCCATCAAAGCCACCATGCCACTAACAGGGTCGCTGGCACCGTGTACCCATGCATCGTGGTGGTTACCACGGATTATCCACTCATCCGGGAACTCATCACCCTCCAAGGTAGCTATCAAGTTATTGGCAGGTTTCATTTGCCAGTCAAATTCCAATTTTAAATGCACTTTGGCAGGTCCGGGTCCAATGTGGTAGGTGAGGGGTAGGGCACCTCTCCATGAAGCTGGCGCTACAGGGCCTTTTAACGCTTCCAACAAAGGTTGTGCATCTTCGTACGAAATAGGCAATACCGGAATCTTGGTAATGGTAGGCGCTTCTTCACGCTTTAAACGCTTGGCATCCTTGGTAGCGGCATAACCTGGAGTTAAAACATCACCAGGATAGAGCGGCATGTCCATAACCGAACCACGCTGTACACCAGTTTTGTTTTTAAAGGGACCCTCGGGGTACACATCGCCTTGGGCATAGCCATCATCCTCGGGATCGGAATAAATAATACAACCAATGGCACCTTTTTCGGCTGCCAGTTTTGGCTTAATTCCTCTCCAAGAACCGTAATATTTAGAAATTACAATTTTACCTTTTACATCGATGCCCATTTTCTCCAATTCCTCGTAGTCACTAGGGATACCATAGTTAACAAAAACCAGTTCGGCTTCTACATCACCATCGGTGGAGAAGGCATTGTAGCTAGGCAGCAATTTATCGCCTTGTGCGGTGTACGGATCACCATCCACGGCAACGGCCTCCAATTTTGCGGTGTACTTGGTTGGAGCCGTAAGCTCCAATAAACGCACTTTGGGATAAGGGAAAAGCACATCATAAGTATCCACTCGGGTCTTATAGCCCCAAGATTTAAATTGCTTTTCCATCCATTTTACATTCTTTGCACCGTACTCGGTACCGACCCAATGGGGTTCGGCTGCCATGAGTTTCATCCACTCATCCAAATTGTTGGCGGAAAGTTGTTTTTCGTAATTTGCTTCGAGTTGTTGTTGCGCTTCAGAAGCTTTTTCACTAAACCCAATAATTTTATCTTGGGCCGTAACGCTGATTACTCCTAAAAGTAGGAGTAAAGGAAGTAATTTGTTTTTCATTGTTTTGAATTAGCACTTAAATTTAAGGGTTTGATTGAAATTTTGGAAGTAAAAAGGCAAGAAGTGATGCTAAATGTTTAAAGAATTTGCATTTTATTTAAAAATACAGTCAAGTTAAAAGATAACCGATGAATCCAAAAGTTGATTTCTTTTTTGATAAACCATCACAATGGAAAGATGCTTTCCGAACTTTACGAACCTTGGCACTGGAAACAGGTGTAACCGAGGAACTAAAGTGGGGAGTGCCATGCTATACCTATAGAGGCAACAATATATTTTTGATTCACGGATTTAAAGAATATTGTGCATTACTGTTCCATAAGGGGGTTTTGTTAAACGATACGGAGGGTGTTTTGGTTCAACAGACAAAAAATGTACAATCTGCACGGCAGATCAGGTTTACCCACACAGATGAGATATTCAGTATGCAAAAAGTGCTCAAAGCCTATATTTATGAAGCCATTGAGATTGAAAAGGCAGGATTGGAAGTCAAAATGAAAACAACGTCTGATTTTAATATGCCCAAAGAGCTTCAAAATAAATTGGATGCAGATGAAGCCTTCAAAACTGCCTTTGAAGCATTGACCCCAGGTAGGCAACGGGGATATATACTTCATATTTCGCAGGCAAAACAATCCAAAACCCGCGTTACAAGAATTGAAAAGTTTATTCCTAAAATTTTTATGGGAAAAGGATATAACGAACAATAATCATTGTATAATGGGCAGTTCGTTGTTGAGGATCAACAAAAACCTTAACATCCTACACAATTAAGTAGCAGAAGTTGACAAATCTTTATATATATGGTGAATAAAAGCCCCAAAACCCTTTCATCAAAAAAGTAACGATGTAATAACATCTATAAAATACCTTAGTTGGTAGATTAGTTTCCAGGGTATGTCTATCGTACATTTTTTTGGAGCATTTGGGATGAAATTTGATATAGATTCAACAAGAAAGAATCTTAGTAGAAGTTGAACTATTAAATCCCAGAATTATGAAAAAGTCATTAAAACTAGGCCAGGGGTCAAAATTTCTGCCTTGCCACCAGGTTTTGTAACGCTAAGAATGGGAACTAGGAATTATTATAATTATCAAGGTATATTCTATATTAATATTGGTAATGAATACGAAGTTGTAGAACCAGAAATTGGAACGATTGTTTACAACTTGCCAAGAGGGTACGAAAAGGTGGAAATAGATGGTTATACATATTATGAATATGCCAACGTATTATATGAAAAAGTACAGGTAGATGGTGCTAGGGCTTACGAAGTTGTGGGTACCATACAACTATAAATAGTATAATTTATTGAGCAAGTCGGTTGGATGATCAAGTGTTGTTGATTCCAACCGATTTTTTTTGAACAGAACTTAAAAGAAGGCTGCTTATTATTGAGTATATTGGGGGCAAATTAATTAACCTTATGAAATATACTTTTGCTTTGGCAATTATGACTATTCTTTTAGTTTCTTGCCAACAGGAACAAAAAACGGAAAAACCTTCAAAAATAGATTTTACCGGAATTTCGGAATCCATTAAACCGGGAGACAATTTCTTTGATCATGTAAACAAAAAGTGGTACGATACCATTCAAATTGCCGATGATCAAGTGGGAGTTGGCTCTTATAGCTTTTTGAACATTCCACAAAGACAGCTACTTCAGAATATTTTAGAAGAAGTTTCGGCTGCTGAACATTCAAAGGGTACTGTGGAACAAAAGGTGGGAGATTTCTTTGCCTCTGGAATGGATACGGCAACCCTCAATAAAAGAGGATATGAACCTTTGAAGCCAATTTTGGCAAAAATCGATGGAATTTCCAATGTTGGGGAGCTTATGGATTTTGTTTCCGAGCAAATTACAAAAGGAAACAACTCCATTTTGGGACTACGCGTTGCTCCTGACAATAAAAATAGCCAGATAAATATTTTACATGCGGGTCAATCTGGATTGGGACTTCCCGATCGCGCTTATTATTTTAAAACAGATTCTTCTGCCGTAGGTATTCAAAATGCATATAAAACGTATGTAGCTTCACTGTTCGGCCTTGCTGATATTGAGGGTGGAGCACAAAAATCTGACATTGTGTATGCTGTTGAGAAACAATTGGCAGAAGCACACAAAACCCGAATAGAAAGACGAAACATACAGGCCAATTACAATAAATTGTCCGTAGGGGAGCTTACGGCCTCGAACCCTAACATAGATTGGAAAAATTTGTTGGCAAAACTTGAGTTGAGTGCGGACTCCATTAATGTGCGTCAACCAGCGTACTATAATAAATTGGATGAAATGCTTGGAGCTGTTTCCATAGAAGATTGGAAGACCTATGTAAAAGCTCATACGTTGAATCATTACTCACGGTTTTTGAGCGTACCTTTTGAAGATGCCCTTTTTGAGTACAATAAAGTGTTGTTGGGTCAATCGAAACAACAACCAAGACCTCAGGTAATGGCACAACAGGTGGATCGGAACCTAGGTTTTGCATTGGGACAACTTTACGTGAAGCGTTATTTTGATGAAGCTGCCAAAAAGCGTGTTCTGGATTTGGTCAATAACCTTCAAAAGGCGTTTGAAAATAGAATGTCAGAATTGGATTGGATGAGCGATAGCACAAAGGCCAAAGCCAAAGAAAAATTATATGCCATCACTAAAAAAATTGGATACCCCGATGTTTGGAGGGAATATGATGTAGATATTGATAGAGAACGCTATTTTGAAAATGTGGTTGCACTTCAGGAGAATAACTACGCATATAATGTGAAATACTTGAACAAGCCTCCGAACAAAGATGCTTGGGGTACAACGCCATCAACGGTAACTGCTTATTATAACCCATCGCTCAACGAAATCGTATTTCCTGCGGGGATATTGCAATTTCCATATTTTGATATGGCTGCGGACGATGCTGTGAATTATGGTGGTATTGGAATGGTGATAGGACATGAGCTCACCCATGCTTTTGATGATAATGGTTCTCAGTATGATGGAGAAGGAAACTTGAAAAACTGGTGGACCGATACTGATTTGAAGAAATTTAAGGAAAAGACACAACAGCTCATTGACCGTTATAGTTCTTACACCGTATTGGATACGGTACATATTAAGGGTGCTATGACCATTGGTGAAAATACTGCCGACAATGGAGGTATTTCTATTGCGTATGACGCATTTAAAATGACCGAGCAAGGGCAGGATACGGTAAAAATAAACGGATATACCCCTGACGAGCGCTTTTTTATGTCCATCGCACGGATTTGGAGGGTTAAGACACGGGATGAATTTATGCGGAATTATGTAAATACCAATTCTCATTCGCCCGCAATATGGAGAGTAAACGGTCCCTTGATGAACTTTACACCTTTCTACGAAACTTTTGATGTAAAACCAGGGGAAGCTAATTACAAATCAGAGGAGGAGCGAATTAAAATTTGGTAAACAAGTTTCCTTTAATTCAGTTATATAAAAAGAGGCTGTCTAAAAAGTATTTAAATACGTCATTCTGAACTTGTTTCAGAATCCCATCATATTGGCAAATAACTAATTATGAGAACCTGAAACAAGTTCAGGTTGACGAAAATCGATATTTATTTTAGACAGCCTCTTTTTTCTTCATTCCATATTTTTATAGGGTTGGTGCAGGTCTCCCTCCATATCAAAAATGATGGTTTTTACCATCTTGGCCAACATCTAAAGAAAGCCATGTATCCGTCCGTAGAAAATCTATTAACTAAGAAACAATTGTGCATTGTGATGTAATGCATTTTTTACGAATTTGTAACAACGATTATTTTATGGAAAGCAAAGTGCTACTTTTTCGGAGAACTACTATATGCCTTATATATTTGTAAAGTTTGTGGAATTTAACAAAACATTTTTTGAGTAAAGTAAAAGTAGATGAAGCAGTCAAAATTACCCGTGATTTTAGGGGCTATTTTATTATTTAGTTCATTTATAGTCTCTTCCCAGCAATCTCAATGGGGAGGAAAAGTGCAAACCGAAATAGAAAATGTTTGGGTAGATTCCGCCTATGACCCTGCAGACGGAACACAATCCGTAGTAGTATGGTTTAAAGATCAATACTTGGAAAATGCAGATTCATACTTGAAAAAAACCAAAGAATTTAAAGGTAGGAAAAGATTGGAACTACGTTCTGAGGTGACCTCTACTTTGAAAGAAATCAGCAATATGGCCTTCGGTAAAGTTGAATCAAAGCTAAAAGCAATGGAACAATCTGGGGTGTTGACCAATATCAACCAACATTGGATTATCAGTGGGTTTAGTTGTAATGTTGCGCCAGAAGGTATTGCCGCTCTCAAAAAATTGGAAAATGTAGCATTTATTTTTAAAAAACAACCCTCAATAGTCCCGAAAGGCAATAATATGGGGCCAGAATATTTGGAAAGTATACCGGTTTCCAATTTTAATCCCAAAGAGGTAGAATCTTACCCTTGGAACATTGAAAAAATAAGAGCTCCAGAGGTCTGGGACGAGTTTGGTATTACTGGTAAGGGTGTACTGAACGTGGTACACGATTCTGGCTTTAAATTGGACATTCCCCCATTGGCCTCAAATATTTACACTAATAAAGGGGAAATACCGGGTAATGGGATAGATGATGATGGCAACGGATATATTGATGATTACCATGGTTTTCATTTTGATCAGGGTAAGGCTAATCTAAATGAGCCGAATATTCGCCGGGCTACCAATATACATGGAAATTTATGTGCCGCAATGATTGTTGGAACATATGAAACCGGAACTAAAAAAGCTATAGGTGTGGCCCCTGGTGCTAACTGGGCTCCACTAATTGGAGTCAACCATATTGAGGATGCTATAGAATGGGCCATTGAACAAGGAGCCGACACGTATAGCATGAGTTTTTCTCATCCAAATTTAGGAGAATATAGAACACATTGGAGAAAAATTTTAGAACAAGGCACCCTATGTGGTGTGGTATTTATTTCTGGGGCTGGAAATTTTGCCGCAGGCAATAGTTTTGCGCCAATACCGGTACAAATGCGAAATCCAGAGGATATACCCAATGCGGTTTTGGGAGTGGCAGGAATTGGTGAAGATGGACAGAGACCTGCTTTTAGCAGTCAAGGTCCAGTGGAATGGAACACAGCATATTACAGAGAAGGTCTGGTGAACAAACCGGATTTTACCACAATAAACTACAAAGTACCCTGTGTAGATCCCGAAGGTAAACTATTGAATATGGCCAGTGGAAATTCATTGGCCGGTCCACATACGGCAGGTATTGTATCGTTAATGTTATCAGCAAACCCCGATTTATTGCCTTGGGAAATCAAGTCCATCTTGCTAAGTATTGCCGAAGATATTGGCGACCCCGGATTTGACTATCAAAGTGGTCATGGATTTATTAATGCATACGATGCAGTGAACGCTGTAATAAATCCAAAATCAAAATAAATACGCTGTCTTAAAAACGTCCAAAAATATAACAAAACCTCAGTTGAAATAAAGGTATCAACCTTAAGTACAGTATGCTTATGACTTCAAGGTAACAGGAGTATAAAAATAGTATTTAGAGAAAACGGATGGCAACTTTTTCGTTGAACCATTTTATACCTCATATATTTGCAACGTTTTGATTTTAAAACTGTAAACTAAATTTATGAGTAAAGTAAAAGAAAGCGATACTGTAAAAGTACATTACACGGGAAAACTAACTGATGGGCAGGTTTTTGACAGCTCATTGGAAAGAGAACCGTTAGAAATAAAGTTGGGTGAAGGTCAACTTATCCCTGGATTTGAGAAGGGACTTATTGATATGGCCGTGAACGAAAAGAAGACCATTACCATTGATAAACAGGAGGCGTATGGAGAGGTGAATGAAGCGCTTTTTCAGAAAGTATCCAAGTCTCAATTGCCTGAAGACCTTAAACCAGAAGTTGGAATGGGGTTGGTCGGTGCCAATGCAGAAGGACAGGAACAACAATTTAGAGTTGCCAAGGTAGAGGAAGAAGACATTATTATAGATGCGAACCATCCTTTGGCCGGACAAGATTTAGTGTTTGACCTTGAAGTGGTTGAAATACTTTAAGATAAGATTTTTATAGGAAAAAACGCCTTGTCATTAATTTGATAAGGCGTTTTTTTTATCCATTTACTAACGGTAAACTATATGGTACTATTATTTAGTAATCCAACCAAGTTATGTTGTTTTATTATGTGTATATGGATTTAGTCTAGTTTATTCAAGGATTTGGGAGTAAGGTATATAATGCTCCCATTCCCATGGGGTGTAGATATCTTTTAGGGTGACTTCCAACAATTCCTTGAAAATACTATTGCCACGTTCGAAATTGGTCATGATCATAATTCCTTTTCCAGACTCTGGAAAAAGCACGGAATGATGCACAAAACCACTGCCATGTCCTTCTTTGAAAACAGCTTTTCCATGAGGCGTTTCAAAATAGCCCCAACCTAAACCATAACTTAAATTGATGCTATCGTATTTATGACTGATCATATTGGCAGCTTCCCCAAATTGTTTTTCTCCCCATATTCGAATATGTGGGCTAAATATTTCATCATAGGATGTTTTACTTATCAACTTTTGATTGAGTACTGCAGTCAAGAATTTGGTATAGTCTTCTGCTGTAGTTTCTAACGTTCCACCACCTCTGGGTTCATTATCTTTATCTTTTTTAAGTGCTTCTGCGTTTTCATTGTGTCCAAGGGCAAAATCCTTATCGAACCTTGTTTTCCATTCATAAGCAGAATTTTTCATGCCCAGAGGTTTAAAAATGTTTTCTTGGGCAAGTTCTTCCAATCCCTTACCGGTCAGTTTCTCCAAAACTACCTGTAAGTATATAAAACCCTCACCGCTATAGCCAAACTTGGTTCCTGGTTCATTATGTATCCTTAGTTTGTAATCGTCCTCGAACCATCTATAGTTTTTAAACCCGGTGGTATGGTCCAAACACATTCTAGCGGTTATTATATGGTAAAGTGTATCTTCTTTTAAACTTGAAAAATCATCATGCCAACGGGTCCGCGGCTCATATTCATACAGTTTTTTGGGCAAATAGGATTCCAATGGAGTATCTAGGTCAATAACACCTTCTTCTACCAATTTCATTACTAAAACTCCAAACACAGCCTTACTAAACGATGCACCATATATATTGGTTGAATCCGTCATGTGCACTTTATTTGGATAATCTTTATAGCCGAAAACTTTTTGGTAAACGGGTTGGTTGTCATCAAAAATGGATACCGCCAAACCGAATACTTCGGCATCTGTCATTAACTGATCAATCTTTTTGGTTACGGTATCTTTTGTAATCATCGAACCGTCCAGGCGTTCAATGGTTTCCTGTGTTGGGCCTGAACAACTACAAAGTAGTGATATGCCCATCATGAGCAATAAACTAAATGTTTTATACTTTTTCAAACGTAAAAACGGGATGGAAAAAGGGTAGTAACACTTGTTTTTTTGTACCACGTAGATACTGTTGAAAATAATGATTCCTATGCATATGGGAACAACAGAAATAAAAATGATGAATCCCCATTTTTCGATGGTCATCAAACTTACAAACGATAAAACAGCCAAAATAAGTACAGTAATTTGAAAGTTGATTACCTTGATACCATGTTCGTTATATATTGGATTGTCTTCTCGCTTATGAATCCATAAAAATAATGGGATGAGCACATTCAATACTGGAAAAAATATCCCTATCAACGGAGTGGCATGCATTAAAAGCAGCCATTTCTTTTTAACTGTTTCTTCCTTAGGGTTATCCAAAGGAAAAAGTTCATCCACTTCTACCTCCAAAGCAACCGCCAATAATTTAACTGTGTTTAAGTGCGGGGATACCTCTTCTTTTTCGATTCGTTGAATGGTACGCACGGTAACATTGGTTCTGTGGGCGAGTTCCTCTTGGGAATATCCCTTGATTTTTCTTTGATACTTGAGTCGTTCTCCAATTGATGTATTGCTCATGATTTTTGATTTAAATTCACGAACAAAGGTATCTGCGTAGGCACGACAGCGCCACGACATTTAGATGTCACCTTTGTGTCATACTCAGTAAAAACAACCCTTTCAACCATCTTTTTTGAAGAAATACTTTTCTGAACATTAACTTAAGCTTATAATTTAAGAATACCTAGCAAAGCTTAAATTTAAAGCTATTGCATAAAAAAACTCCATCCTACCGAGGCAGATGGAGCTCTTCATTTTCTTTTTCAATAATTTTTAATATGCTGTTAGAACATAAATCCTAGACCAGCAGAAAATACGGAGTTGTGGATGTCCACATCCTCAATCATTTCTGAAAATCCGTAGGAATATCTTCCTTGGATAAAAAATCCAGATGCAAATTTGTATTCTACACCAGCAGTACCTTGAAAATCAAAGCTATTGATGGAATCTGAATCAAAATCACCGGAATCTTCACCCGGGTTAAAATCCAATTCTTCATTTACTTTGAAACCGAATTGTGGCCCTGCTTGTATATTGAGTCCATCTGCGATGTAAAATTTCAAAAGTACCGGTACTTGTATGTAATCCACCTGAAATTGTGCATCTGGCGTATCGGGCTCATCGGTTATATCAAAACCTTGTGCCGAATAAAACACCTCTGGCTGTAAGGATACATGATCGGACAATGGTGCCTCGGCCACCAGACCAAGATAAAATGAAGTCCTTGAATCTGGGCTATCATAATCATCACCAGCTACGGTTGCGAAATTAGCACCACCACGTGCACCTAATTGTACATTGTTTGTATTCTGGGCAAAAGAGGTAAGTCCTGTAAAGAGGATACCTAATAGTATTAAATTCTTTTTCATGATATAAAAATTTTGGGGTTTCTAATCCATCACGAAAATAGCGCGGTCATACGCCCCTTGTTGATGCATACCCTAGAATTATTGACGCTAAAAATTAGCACCCTGTATATCAATGAACTAATTAAATAAGGGTTTTACTACTTCTTTTTACCTACAAAGCGGATAACGGAACCTGTACCCACATGTCCATCACCTTCGTTGAGTTCGATTGTAGTTTGTTTGAGTTCTAAAATTTCATAATCTTTAAAATCAGATTTTAATTCTTCAATGGAAAATAAATAGTCCAAGTTCCCTGGACCTCCAATTTTTGGGTTGTTTTTTTTATATTCCAAATGTGCTTTGCTAAATCCTTCAAAAATAATGACACCTCCTGTTTTAAGATAGCTGCTCAACAATTTATGGTATCGTGACCGGATATTGGGAGGGAAGTGGGCGTAAATAAGGGCAATAGCATCAAACTGCGATGGTTGAAAATCCAATTGGGGCAATTCGCCTATTTTGTAATCAATGGATACCTGTTTTTGCTCTGCGAGTTTAATGGCTTTAAGCTTGCCCGCCTCACTGATGTCAAAGGCTGAAACTTGCCATTTCAATAGAGCTGCATAAACGGCATTTCTTCCTTCACCTTCTGCGGGAAACAGGATTGAACCTGGTTTAAGATGTTTGAGCTGTTTCTTTAAATATTGATTCGGTTCCGTCCCGTAAGCATATTCTTCTTTCCCAAAACGGGTATTCCACATTTGTAGCCAATCGTTGTCCATTAAACAAATTGATTTTATCTTTAAAATTACATCAATTCAACGGGCTTTAAAAATCAATTTACTCACCTATGGTTTTGGAGTTGTTTTAATTTAAAAGTACTGTTTTCATCAACCTCAAAGGAATATTCATCATTGTAAAGTGTGTAGCCATAATTTATGGAGTAGCGAATTATACCCATTGACGTACTACGATAATTATTGTCAAGGTTTGCTGTAATTTGCACACTTCCTTTATTGGATTCAACATCTAAATTGATAAACAAAACGGGGGCATTTGATGTTTAAAATAATTATCCGGGTTTATTTTTCGGGTGATGACCAAGTACCATAATCCAATCAATAAAACAATCGAGAGAAAAACATGGTACGTGGATATGAAAATTAGTGCTCTGATGCTCATATCATACCTATGGGCCAGCAAATTCAATATTAACATGTTGATATATAGGTTGTTGCATTTATATGTTTTGGATTCATCCTCACGTCTTATCAAAATTGATAATAATCCAAATAAATGAGGTGGACTGATCTTAATCACTTAAAAACCAAAGTCAATAAGATAATTTTATAGAAAAATAATTCTAAACCTTATATGTAATGGGAAATCAAAATAAAAATTCAACGAAAAGCATATTCTGGATATTGATTGTACTGTCCTTAATTATTGGTTTTATCATTTATGGCACCATGAAAGACCAATTGGGCTTACAATTTCTAGTATTCTTCTCAGGAGTACCCTTTTTATTATTTGTTACAGGAGCTTTTGGATTGTTATGGCCCAAAATAAAACCAGAAGGCGATGAAGTTTACATAAGCCATGCGTTGATTATCGGATTACTGTTTATTGTATTGTTTTTTATCCATGTATGGGTATTGTTGCCCCTCATTTGCCCTAGGTTTGCTGAGTGTTTGCGGATGTAAAACTAATGGTAAGAAAAAGAGACCTGTAATGGCATGGGCAAATATGATATTATTCGTCTTTGTTACTCGTTATTGTATTGTTGACCTGTTCATTCGTAATTTCCAGAACTGATTGTCTGTCCCTGTTCACTGACAACTTTGTAATATCTGGCCTGGAGTAATGTCCTACGGGATCAAAATTATGTCGTTCTTCCAACACCTTATTAAAATCCAATGTGGACATAATGAGACCTTCTTTGCCAATAACGGGTTCCAAAGCCCATTCACCTGAGGGAGACGCAATGCAAGAACCTCCATTGCCCAAAACATCTGGGGCGTTTTCGATTATTCTTTCATAACCTGGTATATCAGGAGTAATATCCGATTTGCTCAATAAACTTGAAACAGATATGACATAGGAACGAGCTTCTCTTGCAATAAACCGCGTTATATCTTTTGTGTTATAATCCGAGCCAGGCCAAACTGCAATGTGCAGGTTTTCTCCCAATCCATAGAGCGCTGTCCTTGGTAATGGCATCCAATTTTCCCAACAGTTTAACCCTCCTACGGTGAATTGCTTTAAAGCATGGGTTTGCAAACCGTTGCCATCACCGGGAGACCAAACGAGTCGTTCCTCGTATGTGGGCTGTAATTTTCTGTGTACAGATTTTATGGCGCCAGTTGCATCAATATACACCAAAGAGCAATACAGGCTATGTCCACCTCGGTTTTTAGGTCTTTCAATTATACCCAAATACACGGCAATATTATTATTTTTCGCCAATGAACATAGTTCATCCAAATCACCATTTTCAATTTGAACCGAATTGTTGGCATAATGCGCAAATAATTTTTTCTGATAGTCGGAATCGAACTCACTCCCGTTGGTAATTGAAACCCAAAAGGGATAACCTGGCAACAATGCTTCACCAAAAACAATAAGTTCGCAGTTGTTTTCTCCGGCTTCAACAATATAGGATTTTACTTTTTCAATTGTTTTCTCCTTGTTGAGCCAAACAGGGGCAATCTGTGCCAACGCAACTTTAAGTTCAGCGGTTTCTATAATCGATTCTTTCATTTTTTTTAAAATTTATACCAAGGTTAAAAACTTGTTCATCCCTTTTTATTCTAAGGGATATAGAACAGCATTAAAGATAGTATTTTGGAACCTTAATGTGCTAAACCAATCTATCATCGATGGTCATAACATAGATTTTCCGTTATTTTGTGGGACAACAAAAAAATGAATTATGGAATCACCCAACTGGCAGACCGCCATGGAATTTGAGGATATTACCTATAAAAAATGTAACGGTGTTGCCCGTATTGCTTTCAATCGTCCAGATGTACGCAATGCATTCCGACCAAAGACCACCAGCGAACTTTATAAAGCATTTTACGATGCGCAAGAAGATGCTTCGATTGGAGTGGTTTTGCTTTCTGGTGAAGGACCTTCTTCCAAAGATGGTAAATGGGCATTCTGTAGCGGTGGCGACCAAAAAGCACGGGGACACAAAGGTTATGTTGGAGATGATGGGTATCACCGTTTGAATATTTTGGAGGTACAACGACTCATCCGTTTTATGCCCAAAGTGGTGATTGCCGTAGTGCCCGGATGGGCCGTTGGGGGAGGGCATAGCCTGCATGTGGTATGCGATATGACACTTGCCAGTAAAGAACACGCCATTTTTAAACAAACCGATGCCGATGTAACCAGTTTTGATGGTGGATATGGTTCTGCGTATCTCGCTAAAATGGTAGGACAGAAAAAAGCTCGTGAAATTTTCTTTTTGGGAAGAAATTATTCCGCACAAGAAGCGTATGAGATGGGCATGGTGAACGCAGTAATCCCACATGACGAATTGGAAGATACAGCATATCAATGGGCTCAGGAAGTATTGGCCAAATCCCCAACATCCATTAAAATGCTAAAATTTGCCATGAACCTTACCGATGATGGCATGGTGGGGCAACAAGTGTTTGCAGGCGAAGCTACACGTTTGGCTTATATGACCGATGAGGCCAAGGAGGGTAGAAATGCATTTTTAGAAAAGCGTAAGCCCGATTTTGGCAAGGACAATTGGATTCCGTAGATCAATGCTCAATTAGCAATTTACAATGAGTTGTTGTCATTCTGAAGGAGTGAAGCGACTGAAGATTCTATTTAGTTTTATTCAGGAAGAGGTGCTTCGCCAAACCTTGAATGACACGGGATTAGATAGTGTGATTCGTAGAATACATCTCAGGCTATAAGTTTAGAATAGTCCTAAATAGAAAAGAGCCCTGCCACTTGGGTCAGGACTCTTTTACGAGAACACTATATGAAAATGAAAAAATTACTTCGTTTTTTATTACATGGTAAAAGTATCACTAGGGTTACTATCTTCAAAAATATTGTTGTGAAGTGATGTTTAGCTGTTGTCAGCCTCTTGTTTTTTGTGATTTTTTGGCCATTTTCTATCATTCTGAAGGAGTGTAACGACTGAAGAATCTATAGTAACATGGAGATTCTTCGCTAAGCACAGCCTGACAAAGCAAAGAAGTCTTTCTATTGTCTATGACCTCAGTTCTTGAACTAATTGGAGGAATTCGTGTAAGTCTAGAAAAATTCAAAATAGCCCCAAATAGAAAAGAGCCCTGCCACTTGGGTCAGGACTCTTTTACGAGAACACTATATGAAAATGAAAAAATTACTTCGTTTTTTATTACATGGTAAAAGTATCACTAGGGTTACTATCTTCAAAAATATTGTTGTGAAGGGCTTATATTCTGTGGTTTTTGTTACATTTTAGTACATGTCACCGATTTATGGTACTGCTTTTACGATGTTTGACAATACTTCATTTGCATCAAAATGTGGTTCTTCGGCCAATCCGGTTCGTACAACGACCAAATCTTTGGAAGGAATTACAAAAACATGTTGTCCCTCAAAACCATTGCACGAAAACAAGTCTTTGGGAACATCCGGGTATTTTCCTTCGGCGTTTAACCAAAAATGGGCTCCGTAGGTACCATTTGAATGGGCAGTTGGGGTGGTAATGTAGTCCACCCAACTTGAATCGAACAATTGCTCTCCGTTCCAAGTACCTTCATCCAAATAAAGTTGCCCAAAGCGGGCCCAATCCCGAGTATTGGCCCATGCATAGGATGAACCTACATAGTTCCCGGCAATATCCGTCTCCATAATCATGGAATACATCCCTATTTTATCAATTAAAGAAGTGTAGGGAAAGTTTAAATATTCTTGGTGACTTCTAAACTGCTGTCTGAGTATTCCTGATAATAAATTTGTGGTTCCCGAAGAATAGTTCCATATTTCTGTAGGCTTGGCAACGGCTTTTTTGTTCCGTTGTGCCAAGGTCATGTCGCTATCCAAAAACAACATTCTCGTTACATCCGAAATACCGGTATAGTCTTCTTCCCAAGCCAGACTGCTTTGCATGCGGAGCAAATGGTTCAGTGTAATGTTCTGCCGTTCGTCATCTTTCCATTCAGCTATCGGTGCGGGCCATTCCATTTCCAATTTTCCTTGGTGCTCCAAGATGCCGAAATAGGTTGCCAATACACTTTTGGTCATTGACCACCCTAAGATCGGTGTGTTCTTGTCAAAACCATCAATATATTTTTCAGCAATCAGGTGTCCCTTATATAATATGAGCAGGGTTCTTGTCTTTTGGGTTTCTGGGTTAGCGAAAGCCATGGCCATAGCCTTATTTATTTGATTCATATCAACTTCTGGCAGAATGGTATCCAAAGGAGCGGCTTGTCCGTAGGGATACGGGATGGTGTCCATATCCTGCTTTCTGTTGGGACGAATGGCGAGTTCATTCGGGTCATAATCATCATTGATCAAAACAGCACCCAACCCTTCACGATATACCGCCGTACGTTTCATAAGGCCATAGACAGTAGAGGATGCCGATTTTTCAGTCTCATTAACCTCCGTAGAAGCAAGTTCGATCAACGGAGCATTATTATCATATTGGTTTAAGCTGGCTGAGGAGCGATGGGCTACATAAACTCCGGAAGCCATGTTTTTGGCGGCATAACCGGAAATAATGTTTAATTTGGGGTAGTTGAAATAGAAGACCACTCCAATTACAACAAGTAGGAGTAGCAAAACACGCTTAAGTAGTTTCATGGTTATAGTATGTATTTGTAACTTTCTGCAGCTAAATATAAACATTTATACATGTCCAACATTGGAATGATCATTGAAGAAAGGTACAGGGAATTTAAATTAATGTACGAGAAGGTTATGGCAAATAATTTCACTTCGACTTCTATTTTTCTGCCAACGAGAAGATGATAGCAATAATAAAATGAATATTAGGGTCTTGTAAAATTTGATTATTTGAAGAAATTGGTTCCCATAATTGTTTTGATTCTTATTGGTTGTACACCAAAAGAGAATCCCCGGACCGAACCATCTCCTACCCACGAATGGTATGGTCATGAGGTCGTGGCTTCTGCGTACAACTCCGTATATTGGCAGACCGATAGCATAAGCCCAGCAGTGGCTGCTTGGGGAGATACCTTAAAACCGGGAATGAAAAGTATTGCCGTGTCAAGAGATCTTATTAAAATGGGGTTGACACACAATACTATGGTCAAAATAGATGCTTTTAAGGACACTTTTTTGGTTAAGGATAAAATGCATGGTCGATGGCAGAATAGAATCGATATTTATATGGGGCAAGATGTGAAGAAAGCACGGGAATGGGGGCGGAAAAAATTGATAATCTGTTATGCCGTTCCCTTGGATACAATTTTAAATGTTACTGAATGAGGAAAACAAGTTTGGTTTTATTGTTGACAATTATTTTGGGAGGTTGTTCCACTAAAAAAGAAATTGTGGATATTCCCATAATTTTTGACGAACAACGGATTGAATTGACCAAGGAATATTTACTGAAACGGTATGAACTAAAGCAGGACACCCCTGAAATTACCCCAAAAATGGTGGTTTTGCACTGGACGGCCATACCGTCCCTAAAAAAATCCTTTGAAGCCTTTAACCGTTCCACACTGCCCAATTGGCGGCCCGACCTGGTAAATGTGAGCGGCCTAAATGTTTCTTCTCATTTTTTGGTGGACCAAGATGGAACCATTTACAGATTAATGTCAGAAACAACCATGGCCCGCCATACCATTGGGTTAAACCATTGTGCCATAGGCATTGAAAATGTTGGAGGAACCGAAGAGTTGCCGTTGACAAAACAACAAGTAAAAGCCAATATTTACTTGGTAGATTATTTGGCTTCAAAATATGATATTGAATATGTGATCGGTCACCAAGAATACACCTTATTTGAAGATCACCCATTATGGCTCGAGGTGGATGATGGCTATCGAACCAAAAAAACAGATCCAGGAATGGATTTTGTCGAAAAAGTAAGGAAAGCCACTAAAAAACATAACTTTAAACCTATTCCAACAAAACAATAATGATAATGAAGAAACTGCTGTCATTGATAATCATCCTACTTGCATTTACAATACAGGCTCAAGATGGATTAACGTCGCAATTGTATGAGACCTATGAGGAATATAAAGAATCCAGTATAGGAAAGCGAAGAATTAAACATGCAGACATACAACCGTTGATTCAAAAATTTAAGGAAAACCCGAAATTTGAAGTTCAAAAAGTAGGGGAGTCCATACAAGGCAGGGATTTGCAGCTGATCAGTATCGGTTCCGGGAAAAGTAATATTTTTCTTTGGTCCCAAATGCACGGTGACGAACCTACGGCCACACAGGCCATATTTGATATTTTGAATTTTTTGGATGCACCACAGTTCAAAAAAGAGAAGGAAGAAATACTATCCAAAGTAAAGCTTCATTTTTTACCCATGCTTAATCCTGATGGGGCGGAAGTGTTCACTAGACGAAATGCCTTAGGGATTGATATTAATCGAGATGCACTGCGGTTACAATCACCAGAAGGCAGAACCTTAAAGCGACTTCGCGATAGTTTGGATGCTGATTTTGGCTTTAACCTTCACGATCAAAGCACCTATTACAATGCCGAGCGTACTGAAAAGCCCGCTACCATTTCATATTTGGCAACGGCCTACAATTATGAAAAAGACATTAATGAAGTACGTGCCAACGCCATGAAGGTAATCGTTTATATGAATAAGATCATACAAGACTACGCCCCAGGACAGGTAGGACGATATAGCGATGATTTTGAGCCACGCGCTTTTGGCGACAATATTGCGAAGTGGGGAACTAGCTTAATCCTTATTGAGTCGGGCGGTTATGCCAACGACCCCGAAAAGCAGGAAATACGAAAGTTAAACTATGTTTCAATTCTATCCGCATTATATACTGTGGCCACAGGTTCTTACCATAACATTCCCATCGAAGATTATGAAAAAATTCCGCACAATGACCGCAAGCTTTTTGATTTAAAAATAGAAAATGTCACTTACGAGTTATTGGGCGATGATTATATTCTTGATCTTGGCATTTTTACGAACGAGATTGATGTGGAACAGCACAATCAGTTCTATTACAAATCCTCGGTTGCAGATCAAGGCGATCTTTCCACTTTTTATGGATATAAGACTTTTGATGCTACGGGCTATAAAATAATACCTCCAAAGATGGCCACTGTGAACCATGTTGAAGACGCCATGGATTTATTAAAAAACGGCATTGCCTACGTTAAGACCCAATTGCCCGAAAACAGTGCATTTGTTGAGCTTCCTTTGATATTGGTGCATAACGATTTCAAATTAAATGATTTTACTATTCAGCCTGGAGTAAATCCTACTTTCTTCTTGGAAAAAGAGGGCAGTTTAACCCATGCGGTAATCAATGGTTTTCTAATTGATCTATCCAAACCATTGGATGAACAACATACTGGCAATGGATTGATTTACAAATGATTTGTGATAGATTGATTATAGCAAAAGAACCCTCCATCTTTTGAAATTAAGATGCCTTTTACGTGCTATTTTGATGGAGAAACATTCAACATGTTTCTTTGGATTGAAGACAATAAAAGAGGCTGTTTGAAATGTGATGCGTCAACCTAAACTTATTTCAGGTTCTCATAATGCTCATCAATAAAGTAAGATGAGATTCCGAAACGAGTTCGGAATGACGAATATATCAAACAGCCTCTGCTGTAATTTCTAATCTTTTATTTTTTCAGTGGAGTCACTTCAAAACTCCTATACTCAATTGGGCCGTGATCTCCTTGAATCATAAATGGTCCAGGCTCACCTTCTTTGCTGTCCAAGGCTCCTCCCGTGATTCCTGGAATGGTCGCATCGGAAATAACGGTTTTACCGTTCAAGGTAATGGTAACCCTTCTGCCTATCAAGGTAATATCATACGTCTGCCATTCTCCAGCTGGTTTGGAAGCGTTTTCATTGGGTTCCAAAAAACCGTAAACACCACCCAAATAAATGTCGGATGGTTCATAGCCCTGGCTGTCAACAATCTGGACCTCGTAACGTCCACGCAAGTAAATACCACTATTGCTTCCTTTTGGGTAACGAAATTCTACATGAAGCTTAAAATCTTGGAATGTTTCATCGGTAATCAGGTTGGACCCAGATTCAGGACTGGTCAATATGCCATCTTTCACCACCCATTGGTTCTTTTCTCCATCAATATGCCATCCCGTAAGGTCCTTACCATTGAACAAATCAGTGGTTTTTCCCCATTTTGGATTTTCAGTATATTCCAGTTCTGGAGCTTTTACCCCTGTCCAGTGCAATACAGAACCATCGGTATAAATTAGTGTACCCTTTAATGCTCCATCTTCCAGTTCTCCATGAAAAATCATATCGCTTCCCTTGGGTTCCCATTGGTTGGGAATACTAAAAGTAAATTTGTTTTCCCCATATGTTTTAACCTCGGCAATGGGGCGTGCACTACCAAAAGCAAAGACAAAACGGCCCAGTAAAGTGGCATGTCCCGAATGCCTTATCTCCAACCATGAAGGGGAGGTTTTGCCCATAAAATCCATTTCTAGATCCCATCTGCCCTCCAATGGACTGATGTTCTGAGCATAAATAGTACTAGTTAGCCCTATAAATAAGGTAAAAATAAAAGTGTAAATTATTCTTCTTTGGGTTATCATACGTAGTTTAGTTTTATTGTGGTCCAAGATACGTATAATCCAAAAAAAATTAAGGTTACAATTGGGTCCGGACTGGTTTATTCGCAACCGCCTGTAAATCCATTGGCACTGAATTTGGTCTGTACAGCTCCTTTTAGGCTGTTATGAGTTAGTTGAATAACCAAATTGCTCTCGCCACTGCCATCACGTTTTGGGGTGCAATATTCAAATAGATAATAGCTGCCTGCCTGTTCTTCCACGCGTTGTGAAATATCGTTAAAGGTATTTTCCAACTCCTCCGAATTACTGGCAAAAACACTTGCAGTCTTTCCGATTTTCGTCAATACTTCGGTGTCTATTTCTGCCCCGAGCCCAATAGTGAAATAAGAAATGTTTCTGTCTGCTTCTTCCACCGCTTTTAATGCATCGGACTCCCGGTACCGGGATGCTTGGTCGGTACCATCGGTGAACAATACCACGGAAGCCGCGTTGATCACTTCTGAGTTTTCGTTGAGTAAATCCTCGGCAATGTCCGTTGATTTTATCACAGCCCCGTACAAATCAGTTGAAAAATCGTTGCTTATGTCAGCTGTGATACCGTCCACGGAGGTTGTCAATTCCGACACCGAAGTCGTCAAGGGGTTCAGCAAATGAAGCTCATCCTCACCATCGAACCAATAAATAGCCATTTTGAAAGAATCCGTAGCTGGAGTGGGCATTACATTGTTGATGAAGCTGGTGGTAGCAGTCTTCAGTTCGTCCAAACCGCTTTCCAACACACTATTGCTCAAATCCAATACCAAAAGGGTGTTGTTGTTGAATACTTGCGAGTTGGGCGAAATGCGTGCAAAAGATTCCGAAGAGGATATAGTATTAAAACAATTATCGTTTCGCCCCTGCTCGTAAATGGAAAACTGATCCGCGGACAAACCTGAAATAGGGTTGCCCATAAGGTCGGAAACCCTGAACAGTACAGAAACCTTACCCGGTAAAGAAGTAAACTCATCTTGGATGGACAACAACAATTCGTTTTCGCCAAAACCAAGACAATCATCGGGTTCTTCACCTAGACCAAGCTCCCTGTCATTAATATCAAAACTGATATCATCATCTGCATTTCCGCAGGAAAACAATATTAAACTAAAAGCTAATAGGAATGTAAACTGAAGTATGTTTTTCATGTTCATATAAGTTAAGGTTCTGCAAGCACAACGTAGATATTGATTGAAAAGTATAGGGAAACCCAAGAATTAAACTAAAGAAAAGTTAAAAGAAAATTGGGGATGTTAAAATGATAGGTGTCCGAGCAATTTTTAATATTTTCACCCATCAAACATACCAACCTATCTAACCAAAAACAAAACAAACACTAACATTAATAGGTTGATTTTATGACGATACTCTTGTTCGGAGCTACTAAAGATATTGTGGGAACCCCCACCTTGTCGGTTCCAACCGCAAGCCTGTCAGGAAAGAAAATTCCAAATACGGTAGGTGAACTCAAAAAATTTCTGGAAAACACCTATCCAGAACTTAAAAAAATATCAAAGGTGACCGTTGCCGTCAATCAAAACTATGCTGCGGACAATGAAAAAATTAATTCTTATGATGAAATTGCACTGATTCCCCCACCGGGAATATGATGCATTGAGACAAAAGCATGGAAAAAAAGCAGGAAACCATTGATACAGGGACTCCCAAATTATTCGGGCTGGTATTGTCTGGTGGTACGAGTGCACGTATGGGAAAGGATAAAGGCCTTGTGGATTATCATGGCATTCCGCAACGGGAATATGTGTACCACCTTTTGATGCAATTTTGTGATGATGTTTTCCTAAGTGTTCGACAGGATCAAGCAACCGAGGTGCCGGAAGGGTTTAAAACCATTGTGGACCAAAATAACTGCAAAGGTCCGTTTAATGGTATATTGAGTGCACATAATCTATATATTGACAGCGCTTGGTTGGTAGTGGCCTGTGACCTTCCCTTTATGGATTCGGAGACTTTAGGGCAATTGATAGCACATCGAAATTCTAAAAAATTTGCAACCACCTTTGCCAATCAAGAAACTGGTCTGCCGGAACCATTGGTGTGCGTTTGGGAGCCAAGAGCATTGAAACATGCACTGGAGCATCTTAATAATACCGATTGCCCAAGTCCCAAAAGATTTCTGATGCAGTCGGATATCGCCATGTTGAAATTAAAAAACAATAAAGCATTATTTAACGCCAATACCGTTGCGGATATGGAGTTTGTGCAAAAAACTTTGAATCGATAGGGTAGTGCCTATTCGTTGGAATGTTTCCTTTTAGTTTTGTCAAGGTCCAACGTTTCCAAATCTTGGAAAATACCACAAGAAATTTGCTTTTTAATCAATGACCTTGATTTTTTGCGTTTGGTAAGGGCTTCAATTTCCTTATTTAAGAATTGCATGAAAAGCTATTTTAACTAAAACGGAATGGTTGGTGTTTTATTTTGATGCTATAAACAAGAAGAGGAACCATTTTTAATAATCTGGGTTTTAATATGATCTAAAATGGACATCCAATGCATACGCAGGATCAAGGCGGCTGTAGGCACATTGTCCTCTTGGATTGCTTCGACCACAGAGCGGGTCTGAATAGTCAGTTTTTGGAAAAAGTCAATGTCTTTGATAAAATCATGTTCATAGAAATGCAGTCTAAGTTTAAGGTCTTTTAAAATTTGCAACAATACCTTATTACTACAATTTTGCACCAAATAATTGTGGAAATTGAACCGAGCGACTAAACCTTTTTCAATGGTTCCAGCTTCTTCCATTTTAGTTTGTAATGTTGCCAACTGCGCTATTTCCGAAGCTTCGAATGCTGCGTTCTCCAAGGCCATTACCTCAAGTTGCGCAACAATTTCAATAAGGCTCTTTACCTCGGACTTTGAAAGCTTGGCAACAACGAAACCTCGATTTGGAACTGCTTGTAATACCTGTGCATGTTCCAATTGGCTCAAGGCCTCACGAATGGGTGTGACACTGATTCCGGTTGCTCGGGAAAGCGCTGCTAAATTAATTGTTTTGCCCACCGGTAACTTCCCATTTTGTATTTGCAACAATAAATATTGTTTGATTTGGTCCCGTAAAACAAATTTCTGCTCCATACCACTAAATTAAGAATCGTATACGATTTAACGATATTGCATTGGGCTTATTATTATATATTTAGCCTAATTAAAATTGAATACAATGAAAAATTGCTTGTTAGGGGCATTCCTGCTGTTGTTTGTGATAGGTTGTAAAGAAGCCGAAACCACTGTACAAGAACCATTAAGTTTATATGAAACGGAATTGTTTAAGGACGTACAGATGTCGGATATATTTGAAGATTCCAAAACTTTTGTGGATTTGGTTCCCAAAAAAGATATCGCAACACTTGAAACAGAATACCTTAAAAGTAAGACCAACGATGGGTTTAGGTTAGGGGATTTTGTACTTGCCAATTTTGAGGACAAATACATGGATTCCCATACCGTTGCAACGGATACCATCAAAAATATGTATGATCATATGTCCCATATGTGGGAAAATTTAAAAAGAGCTCCAGATAGTGTTTATGCCAACGCCTCAAGAATAGCATTGCCACATAATTATATTGTTCCCGGGGGACGTTTTCGCGAGATTTATTATTGGGACAGTTATTTTACCTTGGAAGGATTAGTGGTGGACAATGAAAATGAAGTGGCACAGAGCATGGTGGACAACTTCGCTTTTTTAATTGATTCCATTGGTTTTATACCGAACGGTACTCGAAATTACTATAAAACGCGCTCCCAGCCTCCTTATTTTGCTTTGATGGTGGACGCTATCGCACGAGACAATGAAGATTTATATCTAAAATACCTTCCACAAATGACTGCTGAATACAACTATTGGATGGAGGGAGCTAAAGTAGGGGATAATGTGGAGCCAGTGAAGCGCGTAGTAAACCTTACAAATGGAATAACGCTGAACCGTTACTGGGATTCGGGCAACACCCCGCGACCAGAATCCTATAAAGAAGATTACTTACTGGCACAACAACTTCCTTCAGATTCATTGAAGCAGCAACTGTATAAAAATTTACGTTCCGCTGCAGCTTCTGGTTGGGATTTTAGTTCCAGATGGTTTGGGGAAAAGGGCGGTCTTGAATCCACAGAAACCATATCAATAGTACCGGTGGACCTTAACAGTCTTCTGTATTTTATGGAAGAGACCTTGGCAAAGGCCAACAGCATCAAAGGGGATGATGAAGCGGAAAAACACTATTCGGAATTGGCCGAAACCAGAAAAGCCAATATTCAAGATTATTTTTGGAACGAAGCCACAGGGTTTTATCACGATTACAATTTTGACACCAAAGGCATGACCCCAAAACTTACCTTGGCCGGTGTTACTCCTTTATTTTTCGAAATTGCCTCTCACGAACAGGCCGAGCAAGTAAAAAATATGATCATGAACACCTTTTTAAAGGATGGAGGGCTGGTAACTACTTTGGATCATAGTAGTCAACAATGGGATGCTCCAAATGGGTGGGCACCCTTGCAATGGTTGGCGGTGAACGGGCTTTTGAACTATGGTTATGTGGAGGAATCAAAAATTATTATGAAACGGTGGTTGTCCCTAAACGAGAAAGTATATGCCAACACCGGTAAAATGATGGAAAAATACAACGTGGAGGATCTATCCTTACTTTCAGGGGGAGGGGAGTACCCTACCCAAGATGGTTTTGGATGGACAAACGGTGTAGCCTTGGGTTTTAAAAAAATATTGGAAGATTTGGAACGGCCCAACTAATGTTGAACTACCTGCGCTCATATACGTAAGATGCAACGCCCGGCAGATCGTCACCAGTGGTTTTTACTATTTTGTTATTATTCAACTGCAAAGTTCCCAATACTGTGCTGCCCTGAAACACCACTTCCATACCATTGCTGGCCCATGCCCCTGTAGCCAAGGTGCTCCCAGTACATTGAACAACGTATAAACCATTGGTAATTGAGGTCAATGAGAAATTGGACTCTTCAAATTGATAGGTGGAATCGTCATTTAGTACAAGAGTTCCGGAAATACAATTTTCTTCATCCAATAAATTGGAAGATGTAGACCCATCCCCATCTAGATCAATTCCGGTATTGACATTGACTTCTACCAGATCCCATGTGCCGACGAGTTCTGCACTGGAAAATCCATTATCGTCATCATTATCCTCACTACAGGAAATTAAGAGCAAGATGGTACAGATGTGAAGCGTGATCGCGGCTATTTTTTTCATGGGACACTTAATTCAAGTTTCGATGAAAATAACACAATTTCAATAATAATATCCAAATCTAATCGGCATTTCATCGAATTGCAGCTATTTTTCATACTAAAAAAATTGGCTATACGTTGAGAAAAAGTAAATACATAACTAAATACAATGAAGAAACTTACCCTAAGAATCTTATCCATTGCTTTTATCTCTGGTACGCTAATTAGCATCCAATCGTGTAGTGAAGATGCCATGCCAGGTGAAGGCGAAGAACTTACACAAGCCGAATTACAGACGATTTTAACGACCGATGAAATTGCCGGGGCAGCCGACACAACTTTAGCTGAACTTTTTGCAGGCAATACGGCCAAAACTCCTACTGCAAAGGATGGGGAGTGTTATTCTGCCGAATATTCGGAGACCGGATTTGTGGCAACGTTCAACAATTGTGTGCTCAACGGAACGGATAATGTAAATGGTACCGTTACGGTTACCTACAACGTAGGGGATGAAGCTTCCTCTTTTACGGCAACGTATCAGGATTTTTACGTTGGTACCATTAAATTAAATGGCACTAGAACTTACGAAATATCAGGGAATAGTGGAGAATCCACTATGACATTTACCGTGATGAGCGATATGTCCGTTGAAATGGAAGATGAGAGCATTATTTCTGAAAATGGCACCAAAACTTTCAGTATTACCATTGGTGACAGTTTGGCAACCACTGTTTTCACACTTTCTGGAAACTGGACCATTGAGGCCGAAGGAAACACGTATGCTGTGGAAACCTTGGAAAGTCTTCAAGGCAATGCATCTTGTGAATACATGACTACCGGATCCATGACCGTTTCCAAAAATGGTTTGACCGTAACAGTGGACCTTGGAAATGGTGCGTGTGATAATACAGCCACCCTTATCTATCCGAACGGAGCTACAGAAGAGATTATGTTGTAATCTTTCTAAAAAATATATACGAAAGAGCACCGGTATACGCCGGTGCTTTTTTGTTTTTATAGGATTCAGGTTTCAGTTTGATTATATTTAAGGAAACAATCAAGTTTATGGTGAAAGATTTGGTAGCGGCACAAAATGATTTTTTTGCCACACAGAAAACAAAAGAAGTCGCATACAGAAAGCAGTATCTTAAAAAGTTACAAGAAGAGATTGTAGCACAGGAAGACAGTATTTGCGATGCGCTATATGCCGATTTTAAAAAACCAAAATTTGAAAGTTTGGCCACGGAGACCCAATTGGTTTTGGCGGAACTTAAATATGCGATTAAAAGTGTGAAAAGCTGGAGCGAACGAAACCATGTGGGCGCTTCACTTTTAAACTTTCCATCAAAGGAATGGGTGCAGCCCGAGCCGTATGGCAAGGTGCTTATAATTTCGCCATGGAATTATCCGTTTATGCTTTCCATATCACCCTTAATTGGTGCGTTGGCAGCAGGGAACACCGCTATTCTAAAACCATCCGAATTTAGTCCCAATACTTCCAAAATTATCGCCCAGATCATACGAAAAGTGTTTCCGCCCGAATACGTTACTGTGGTGGAGGGTGGAGTAGAGGCTTCTACCGCGTTACTGGCAGAAAAATGGGAATACATCTTTTTTACGGGCAGTACACGCGTGGGTAAGATTGTGTACAAAAAAGCGGCGGAACACCTAACACCGGTCACTTTGGAGCTGAGTGGAAAAAATCCCTGTATTGTTGATGAATCCGCATCCATAAAACTGGCAGCAAAACGTATTGCCTGGGGTAAATTCATCAATGCTGGACAAACTTGCATAGCACCGGACTATATTTTAGTGCACAAAAATGTAAAAAAAGCTCTGGTGGAAGGATTAAAAACCAACATCGCCGGGTTTTATGGGGAATCCATTGAGGCTTCCCAAGACTTTGCCCGAATCACGACGAGCAAGCATTACGAAGAACTTAAAGCAATGCTTAAAGGCCAGCAGGTATTGTTTGGGGGCAACTATAATGATGAAGATCAGTATTTGGAGCCTACTTTGGTAGATGAACCCCAACTGGACAGTACAGTAATGGAAGGGGAAGTATTTGGCCCAATTCTACCCATAATTTCTTATGCTGATAAAAGCGAGTTGGACGAATACATCTCGCATTACCCAAATTCATTGGCATTTTACGTGTTTTCCAATACTAAAAAGTTCCAGCAACGCATGATGCAGAACTATTCCTTTGGTGGTGGAACCATTAATGATACGGTAGTGCACATCACGAACAAAGCATTGCCTTTTGGTGGTGTTGGACAATCCGGAATTGGTGGTTACCATGGAAAACATACTTTTGATTTGTTCTCACATCATAAAGCGATTGTACAACGAGGTAATTGGCTGGATCCAGCTATTCGATATGCACCTTACAATGTGTCGTTGAAATGGATAAAGAAGCTCAAGCATTTCTTTTAATGCATCGGCCAAGATATTTTCATTGGTTTTTAATGTAGCGGAATGTGTGAATGAAGGATTACATTAGATTTTCTTTTTTAAACAAGTAGTGGGTTGAATTGTTGAGATATAGAGCATTTTACATATCCTATTTTACATAATATATATTATAGTACATTTATAGTAAATTAGCGGATAGACCATTTTTGATCTATTTTACATAGTTGCAGCTATCGGCCATTAGGACTATATCGTCAGCAATTATGTAAAAGCCAAGCTCGTCTGTTTTTTATAAATAAACGTTTTACGGCGCTCATTTCTAAACACAATTTGCCATCGCTTGCCAACGCCATTTAAAAGCTAGCCTTTTAGAATCATTTAAAATTTGAGTATTCGAGGAAATGTGTGCAAGATTTTTTTCTACAGCATTCTCGTCAGCTTGCCGCAACAGCTAAAAATTACTCTGCGAGATAATTTCTTAGCCCTTGCTAACCTCTTGCTCTGATTGAATCTTTTCTTTAGGTGTTTCTAACATTATGTAAAATAGGATTTATCGAGCCTCTTTTTCTCCAAGTTGCATGGCAATAGCTTCCAATGCCGATGGATGACTGTCTGAATCAGATAAAACAAAGGCTCTTTTTAATATTTCATTCCTTTCATCTTGAATTAATATTCCTAAAGCCTCTGCCATAGTTATTTTGCACTCCTTTGATAGCTCTTTAGCCTCATTTATTTGCTTTCCTGTAATCATAATTATTTTTCTGTTATTGTTTAAATTGTAAGAATCAATCTAATTATAAGGTATTTTGAACAATTAAAAATATAATTCTTTTCTTTTTTTCTTGATAAAAAAAGAAACAAAAAAAATCAAGGCTTACAGATAATTTTAGAAACAATGTACGGGTCGGTCGCTAAATTTTAGGATCCATTGTAACTCTTAAGACTACTTAAAGGAAATACGACCAATTCGGTGGTTAACAATAATTGTAACCAGCCCCCTAAAATTCTTAACGCTCCTCTCCCCTATTGTTTTACCAAAATTCTCTTAGGCCGCTTCAGATTATGTCAACAATAAGGCTACTACACCATTATAATTAAAAGCTTTATTGAATTTTACCCTAGAATTGAATCTTAAGTCGTTTAATTCCCTTCCTCTATAAAAATAAATTGTTTCGCCGCTATAATCTTGTTTTACAAAACCATATGAACTTTCTAGTTTAGTTATAGTGCCATCAAAAACTTTCACTAACAAATCTTCAGTAACAATTCCTTGAGGTTTTTTCTTTCTTCTAACATCTAGGGGAGCCGTTTTTAAATATTCGAAATAATCCAAAAACTCCTTATCACCTAATAAATACAATGTTCTAGCATACCAGAACTGGGCATCATATCTTTTATCCATTTTAGTAAAAGATTTTCTTAAATAGTGTTTAATTTCACTATAATCTTCAGGGTTCTTTCTCATTAGTAGTTGGGCATACTTAAAATTTAAATCTTTATTACTCAAGTTTAAATTTATAGTTTCAAGTAAAACAGCTAATGCAGAATCAATATCATTATTATTAAAATAATAATTGGATAATCTGGTTGCTAAATAAGCGCTACGCTTATTTAAATCAAAAGCAGATTTTAAAGATTCAAAGGCTTGTGGAGTATTATTTAAAAGCTCATTAAAACTTGACTCAGCATCCAACAGAAAACTTTCGTTAGGATGCGACTGCATAGCCTTATTTATAGTCTTTTCAAATTCCTGAATTTTAGTTTCCAATAATTCGTTACTCTCACTTTTAAACAACTTTTCCAATTCAAAAAGATAGATTTTTAAAAGAGTATGGTAACCGTGTGATTTGTTTTTAGTTTTCCTGTTCTTAATAATATCGTTACACATTTCTTTTGCTGAAGTCAAAAGTTTTTTAGTAACCAAACTTTGAGTTGACTTTTCTGCTTTTCGAAGTAGAAATTCTGCCTTTGAATGAGCTATAAAGGGATTATCAGGATCAATCTCGTGAGCTCTTGTCAATAATAAGTTTGCTTTTTCAAAATTACCTCCACTAGAATTCATTTCAAAAATTGATTCCTGCTGTAAAAGAGATGATTGCTCTCCAACATTTTCAAAGGCTACCTCATATATACTTCTAATATTTGTTGCATCTTTAAAAGTTTCCATTAATTTTCTAGCATTGGTAAGAGCTACAAATACCTGTCTATCACTATCATAGTCAATATCTAAACTTGAAATTATCGAGATGTATTTTTGAAATCTAGCATCCTGATCTACTAATACTTGTTCAAATATCAACTCAGCGATATATTGATGTCTAGTAGTAAAAACAAAGTCATTAATTACGTAATTTCTATGGTTGTAAACTACAGATTCTAATGGCTTGAATAATTTATCTTTAAAATAAGCAAAATTAATATTATGTAATCTAGAGATATTACCAGCTCTGGCATAAGTGCCTATTCTATGAAACATAGATATTGTCAAGTATAAACTTTGTGCTTCTTCACTCGGTATGGACTTATATTCATCCATTACAATATCTGGAAATGGTTTCCCAGCGGTTGCCTCATATAATGCGACAAGTAATTCTCTGCCAGCTTTTTCAGATAAAGCTTCTTTTTGTTTTTCTATGCTTTTATCTGTCAAATAACCTAAGGACCTATATTTAGTTAAAAGTTGGACTAAGCTATCTATTTCGTTATCATTTAAATAACCTAAGGTGTAACTACGGTTTAGTAAATATGATAGTCTATCTCCCACAGAATTCCATACATTAGTTCTTTCAGCTGTTATTATTGTTATTTGAACTTTATCTTTTTTGGCCTTTGTTAAAATATATTCTATATCTTCAACCTTTTCTGTAGCATCATCTATGAAAAGGTAAATTCTTTCCTGCACTAATTGATACAACTCGGATATTCGATTATATTCTATTGACAAGTCTGATTTATAATACAGACATAACAGTTCAAAAGTTACTGATGCTTCCCAAGCTAATCGATGTAATAAAACAGTCTTTCCTGAGCCTGCATTACCCTTAATTAAATACAAATCTTGTTCTGTTATTCTTTCATTTTCCTCAATTAAAAATACTTCGGACAAAATTGAATCCGTAACTTTCCGTTGTACGTCATAATTTTTTATTATTGGGTCCCAACCCTTAAAATAACCTTTGTAGAAAGTTTTAGGGTCCGTATTTTCTTCTGCCAGATTAGCATGAACAAAAATAATATCTCTCTCTAGAAATTCCATTAATCTGGTCGTGGGCTCTTTTGTTCCAGAAATGAATTTATGCATGATAGGATGAGAATAATCCTTTTTAACTATGCCACTTAAAACTCTTTCATTCTCACTTATTTCTGATTTCAAACACTCCATAAAGTCGTTGAAAGTCAATTTTATAGAGGAAACCTTTTTTAAATCCCACAGTCGTTGTTCAGCGTCGGTTATATTTGGACCAACCATAAATGATCTTGGTCTAGCATCGCCCAACTTATTTAGCTCTTTAAGATTTAGTCTTATGTCCCAATCTGCAAAACTAAATCCAACGAATAGAATTGGATAATCATACGATGCCTCTTGCAATCGTTTGAACAATCGTGAACGATTTTCCTTATGATCTACATATTGATCAGGAGTTAAGATTAAAGGCAACTCCTTATCGCTTATATCCGTAATTGATCCGTGTAATTTGTTGTACATAAGAGAATTTGGAAAAATCATTTTATCCTTTATTCTTTCTCCATCTTTTACAAATGTCGCAAGTACTTGTTGTCTGTCTTTGATTTCAAAAGAATTCTCTACGATTAAATCATAATTTGTGGTAAAAATGGAGTGCCAGCGATATAACGGAATTCTAAGATGATGGTCACCTGGTTTAAACTCTTTAAAAATATCAGCTACAAATTTTTGGACTGTAAATAAATCAGTTTCACTAATCGCTAATTCAGATACAGATTGTAAGTCCATATTTAGATATGTATCTCCCAAGAATTTTTTTGCTATGAGATTAGATAGTTGGTTACCTGTTGGCGGCGATTCACCTCGAGGATGTTTAGCATCGAATGCAGCACCTGCACCCAAAAATAAAATAACGTTACCATCTTTTATCTGGTCAATTAAAGCCTTAGGAATTTTAGTTTCACTCATTTATTTATGGATAAATTGAATTCTTTATTTGGGTGAAAATTTGATTCACTTAGGTCTTAAATATAAGAACTTTTAACAAGAAAAAAATTACGGAATTTAGTAATTGTTTTGTGAATTAGGCAGAATAATACCATTCCACACACATTACACTCCCCTCCTATTGTCGGCTCGCATAATAAGTGTTCCATTACCTTTTCAGAGTGAGTTTTGAGAAGAAAAATTTAAAGAAAGTGTAGTACCAAATACTTTGCTTTACCCAAGCAAAGTTACATAACGCAAACATTATGTTTCAAAACAGAAACATAATTTGACGTTATATCAAATAGCGAAAAATTATAAGTAATTTCAGAGAACTCCTAGGCTATATTGTGATTCCTATCAGAGTCTACATGTAGAAAAAAGTGATTACCTACTATTGGATAATCACTTTTCTTAATTCAAAAATTGGTTGGTAAAATCTAGTTAATCCAACCTATGATCAATTAATAGGCTAAAAACTCACGAACTAGGCCTTATATTTTGATTCACGCTAAATAAATTATGGGCATCGTAGGTGCTTTTGATCCTAACCAATCTTTCATAATTGTGCTTATAACTGGCCTTAATTCTTTCTTGACCTTCTTCCATCATAAAATTGGAATATGCCCCTCCTGCTGAATACGGGTGTAGCGCTTCTTGATACCCTTTACACCAATCTGTAATCTTAGCAGCGTTTTCTGGGTTTGGGTCAACGCCGATATAAACTCCGGCATATTTGGCATCTCTATACGCCCAAGGTGTGTCTTCTGCCCCTACCCTGCTTGCCGCACCGCTTAATGGGTAGAGGTGCATTTGCGATAAGGGTGTAGGGATACTTGAACCGTACTTTAAATGTTCTGCACGTACTTCTGGCCCTAAGTCGTTAAAAAAGTCGGCCCTCCAATACCATTGCAATCCCGGTGGCAACAGTCCATCGAACATGCTTTGCAATGCTGGAAACGGCATTTCGCCTACATGGGCAAAAACCGGGTTTAAATCTAGTACCAGCTTAAACAAGGTTTCAAATTTATCCGGGTCACCAAGGTAACACCAAACAATTGCACAGAACTTTTTATTATGCAGCTGTTCTGGAAACGGAGATTCGGGTATGACCATCGTGGCGATAAACCCGTTCAAATCTTCTGGTGCATCTTGAATAAACGTATCGTACCATGCCATAATCTCTTCGACCTGTTCAATGGGCCATAGCGTAGGCCCGCCTATAATCATTTTAACAGGATGTGCTTGAAATGCAAAGGACGTTACCACACCAAAATTTCCACCACCACCACGAACGGCCCAAAATAAGTCGGTGTTATTGGTAGCGTTGACAGTGACAAAAGAACCATCTGCCAACACCATTTCAGCTTCCAATAAATTATCTATAGTGAGTCCATATTTTCGTGATAAATATCCAATACCACCCCCAAGTGTTAATCCACCAACACCTGTCGTTGAAACCATTCCCGAAGGTATAGCCAAACCATGTTCGTGCGTTACGGTATCGACTTCATTCCAAATGTTGCCACCTCCCACTTTTACGGTATTGTTCGACGTATCGACTTCAACAAACTTTATTCCTGATAAATCAATGACCAAACCATCATTGCATAGGCCCAAACCTGCACCATTATGTCCTCCGCCTCTTATGGCCACCAATACGTTGTTGTCTCTTCCAAAATTTACGGCAGCCACAACATCTTCAGCATTTTCGCACATGGCAAATACACCGGGATGTTTATCAATCATACCGTTATAAACTTTGCGGGTTTCATTATAGTCTAAATCCGTTGGAAAGATCAGCTTTCCTTTTAATTGGGAAGCAAAGGTTTTTAGGATGTTGGGAGCGATTTCTTTTACTGAATTTTTCATCTTTATAGGTTCTAAAATTAGTGTGAATCAAAATTAGTATAGAACCGTATTTTGAAAATCTACGTTTAGACCAAATAATGGCACTTTTAGACCAAATAAATTATTGGTGCAACTTTCTGTATTACATTGCCTTATTTAATTATTATGAAGATATGATGGTAAAACCCCATATTTTTTATGGAAACATTTAGAGAAATACGAAGGACTACTAAACCCTGTTTGATAGGCAATTTCAGAAATATTGCTGTTTTGTTTTTCCAATAATTCCAAGGCTTTATCCAAACGATAGTCCCTTAAAAATTGGTTAGGGGATTTACCGACCAAATTCATCATGGTTCGATACAATTTAGATTTGCTAAAGCCCATATTTCTTTCAAAGTCTGCGACACTTATTGTCGTCTGCGACCAGATTTTTTCTGTATAGGACATTAATTGCATCATAAAGTCTTCGTCGTTACTGTTCAAAACAGTAATCTCCCCTCTATTGGGCAATGCCTTATTTTGATTTTCACCTTCGTAAAGATCGTTGACTTCCGCGGTGATGGAAAAATCACCCCGAACAATATCACTTAAATAATCGGAGGTTTTTATGGTATCTTCAAAAATACCTTCCTTATCGGTAACGGGAATTCCGGAACTGATCCCAATTTTGAACGTTAAATCCGGTGTAATTACACTATGATAGATAGCTTTAATTCCTAAACCACAATGTACAGCATCGGTTACCGATGCAAAAGACAGTAAAAACGTATTCCCTTCTTTCCGTACCAAGCGTCCATTATGTTCTGAAACCAAAGTCGTAATTGAAGTTGAGTATCCCCTTAGGGCCGCTTTTAAAGTTTCCATTTCGGAACGCCTTAAAGTGGTCCGTTTTAATTTAATGATCATTAGTGTCCTGAACGCAGGGTCATTAATGATGTTGAGTTTTACATTTTTTGCTTTTTCAGGATCTTCGATACGACCTAAAAATGATTCTACAATGGTATCGTTGACTTCAATTATTCGGGTTGGGATTGCGCCATGGGAATTCTCATGTAAATCTATGAGCGCTTGTTTGTTTGGGGCATCAATTAAACAAAAGGCCGTTTTTCTTTTTTCATCACACCAATAGGTCAAGCCCCGGCAATTGTATTTGTGCTCAACATCCAGATCAGCCTGGTGCATTTCTGCAACATGTGCCGCTGTGATTCCTTCAGGAAGCTCATGTAAATCCAAAAACAATGGCATAGGGTCGGTTTTGACGGTTGCTTACGTCATTTTTGGTTTAAATGGATAGAGGGAATTGTCTAAACAAAAATGTTGTGTTTGAAAATTACGCAATTTATTTCCATTTCACACTCATTAAACGCCCCTATTCCAACGTATTGCCAAAATTTTACCGATCTCGTTGTATAACAATGCAATTTAATTTTTACCTTTGTTAACCATATGGTTAAACTATATAGTTGAAAAAATGGCTAAAAAAAAGGACGAAAATACAGAAGCTAAAATATTGGAAGCGGCAAAACAAGTATTTCAGGCTAAGGGGATGGCTGGTGCCCGTATGCAAGAAATAGCCGATAAAGCAGGTATTAACAAAGCCATGCTCCATTATTACTTTAGAAGTAAGCAGTTGTTGTTTGAAGCGGTTTTTAGTAATGCTTTTTCCTTATTGGCACCTCAATTAAATGCTGTTTTAAATGATGATTCTACCATCGAAGAGAAGATAAAAAACTTTACGGCAAATTATATTTCGTTTATAGTGGACCATCCCTATATACCCAACTTTATCATTCAAGAGCTCAATAGGAATCCGGACTTTATCCTAAAATTAAAGGACAATCCAAGCTTTCCCAATATTGAAAAATTTAAAAAACAAGTGGATGAGGAAATAGAAAATGGCAGTTTAAAACCCATCAGTGCAGAACAATTGTTCATTAACATAATGGCGTTAAATGTCTTCCCCTTTGTTGCAAAACCTTTGATCATGGCCCTTACAAACACAGATGATGAAGATTACAAACAACTTATGGAAGACCGAAAGTCCGAAGTTGCCAATTTCATCATTAATTCCATAAAAACGACTTGAAATGAAAAAGGTACTAGTCATTTTCACATTCTTGATTACCCTACCAGGTGTAGCACAGCAAAACATATCGCTAGCGGAATGTTATCGTTTGGTGACGGAAAATTATCCTTTGGTCAAACAATTTCAGCTCTTGGATGCACAAAACAAATTGGACAAAGAAGTGGTGTCAACCGCAAATCTGCCCCAAGTAAGTATGGATGCCTACGCCACCTATCAATCCGATGTCATTGAGTTTCCCTTGGCCATGTCCGGTATAGAACCGCTGAACAAAGATCAATATCGGGCCACGGTATCTGTCAACCAACTTATCTATAACGGAGGTGCCACTGATGCTTCCCTACACTTAAAATCGGCACAGCTCAAGACCAAACAGAAGCAGCTAGAAGTTAGTCTGTACCAACTGAAACAGCAAGTCAATCAATTGTATTTTTCCATCCTGTTGGCACAAGAATCAGGGTTGTTGCTCAACGCTAAAAAAGAACAAGTAAAATCCAAGCTCAAAGAAGTACAATCAGGAATAAAGTACGGAATCATACTCCCATCATCGGACAAAGTCTTAGAGGCCGAATTATTGAAGATAGACCAACAATATCAGGAATTGGAAAGCAATAAGGCAACACTTACCCATACACTTTCAAGTTTAATAAATAGGCCATTGGATAAATCCACCACATTTCAAAATCCGCTTGTCGAAATTCAATTACAACCAGATATGGTCCGTCCGGAACTGGAATTATTTCAACTTAAAAAGGAAGAGGTGGACAACACCCAAAGTTTGTTGTCAAAGCAAAATATGCCAAAATTATTTGGTTTTGCCACTGGTGGCTACGGCAATCCCGGATTGAACATGCTGGACAATTCATTTCAAACATTTTATACTGTAGGTGTAAAATTGAATTGGAACGTGTTCGACTGGAACTCCAACAAAAAACAACGTGAATCCTTGAGCATCAACAAGGAAATTATTGAAAACGAATCTGAAATCTTTAAACTAAATACCAGTATTGAGCTGAATCAGCAACAAAACGAGATCAATAAGATTGAAAGCTTTATAGAATCTGACCTAGCGATCACCAACCTTAGGAAAGAGGTGTTGAAAACAGCTGATTCGCAACTCAAGAACGGCGTGATCACATCTTCGGCATACATTACAGAACTCACGAACTTATACGAGGATGAAAACACCTTGGTCAAACATAAAATCCAATTACAGTTGGCAAAAGCAAATTACAACCTCATTAAAGGTCAATAACATGAAACAAAGCAAAAGATACAATTATATATTAGGACTGGGCATTATCGTTTTTAGTTTGTTTTCCTGTGGAAATGGTAATGGAAAGGCCGATGGATACGGAAACTTTGAAGCTACGGAGATAACCATTTCAGCCGAGAACAATGGAAAACTGATCCAGTTTGATGTTGATGAAGGAGATGTGCTCAAAAAAGGTCAATTTATTGGTCATATTGATAGCATCCCCCTAGCCTTAAAACGGGAACAACTGGAAGTTTCCAAAGCTGTAATCAATTCAAAATCCAAAGGTGTCCTATCTCAAATTGCAGTGTTGAATTCCAAATTAAAAACTGCGAACATCAACAAAACCCGTATTGAAAATTTGATAAGAGACAACGCAGGGACACAAAAACAGTTGGATGACGTCAATGGGGAAATTGATGTGATAAAAAATCAAATCAGAAGTGTGGAAATCCAGAACGCACCGGTTATCAATGAACTTAAATCCATTGATGTGCAGTTAAAGCAAGTGGATGATCAGATTCAAAAAAGTAAAATCATAAACCCGATAAACGGAACCGTTTTGACCAAATACGCAGAACCAAATGAAATCACCGCTTTTGGCAAACCCCTGTATAAAATTGCGGATTTGAACACCATGCAATTACGGGTCTATATCAGCGAAACCCAATTACCAAATATTAAGATCGGGCAAGAGGTTACCGTGAAAATTGATGATGGTGAATCGATGAAATCCTATCCGGGAACCGTTTCTTGGATTGCTTCGGATGCGGAATTCACCCCCAAAATCATTCAGACCAAGGAAGAACGCGTAGCCTTGGTATATGCCGTAAAAATCGATGTTAAAAATGATGGCAGCCTAAAAATAGGCATGCCGGCAGAAATGTGGATATCCGAAGAATAATGAGCATTACCGTATCCAACATATCAAAATCATACAAAACCGTAAAAGCATTACAGGACATCTCCTTTACTGTGAAAGAGGGTGAGCTTTTTGGTTTGATAGGACCGGACGGTGCCGGAAAAACGACCCTTTTCAGAATTTTGACAACATTGCTTATTGCGGATGAAGGCACTGCAACGGTCACCGGTTTCGAGGTGGTTTCAGAGTATAAAAAGATAAGGAACAGCGTAGGATATATGCCCGGGAAATTTTCCCTTTACCAAGATTTGACCGTTGAAGAGAACTTGGAATTTTTCGCCACCATCTTCGGTACAACGATTGAAGAAAACTACGGCCTGATCAAAGATATATATGTGCAAATAGCCCCTTTTAAAGACCGTAGGGCTGGCAAGTTATCCGGAGGAATGAAACAAAAGCTTGCCTTATGCTGTGCATTGATCCATAAACCCAAAGTATTGTTTTTGGACGAGCCAACAACTGGTGTTGACCCTGTTTCCAGAAAGGAATTTTGGGAAATGCTCAAGCGTTTACAGCAAAAGGGCATTACCATTTTAGTTTCTACACCCTATATGGATGAAGCTGCACTTTGTGATCGAATTGCGTTGATTCAAGATGGAAAAATTCTGGAGATTGATACACCAAACGCCATTGTAAAGCACTATACAAAACAGATTTACAACGTTCGTGCAAACAATGTGTACCAACTCATCACCAGTTTAAATACCTATGAACACAGCCATAGCGTGTATCCTTTTGGTGAATATGTGCACTATACCGATAAGAGAGCAGATTTTAACCCGGAAGATTTGCTTCTGTATTTGGAATCCAAAAAATTATCCGATATCGAAATCGAGAAAACCCAAACAACCATAGAGGACACCTTTATGGAATTAGCGAAATAATGAGCAACAACCACGTCATAAAAGTAGAGGGGCTGACCAAAATGTTCGGTGATTTTACCGCGGTGAACGCCATTACATTTGAAGTTAAAAAAGGCGAAATATTTGGCTTTCTGGGAGCTAACGGGGCAGGGAAAACCACGGCCATGAAAATGCTGATCGGTATTTCCACTCCAACCGCTGGAAAAGCCAATGTTGCTGGTTTTGATGTGTTTACCAATGCAGAGGACATCAAGAAAAATATTGGCTATATGAGCCAGAAATTTGCCTTGTACGACGATTTGACGGTAAAGGAAAACATTACATTTTTTGGTGGGATTTATGGTTTGTCCAGAAAAGAAATCAAGGGAAAATCTGAAATATTGATCAAAGAGCTGGAGATGGAAAAAGCAGCAAACAAACTTGTTGGTTCCCTGCCATTGGGGTGGAAACAAAAATTATCCTTTTCCGTGTCCCTGCTCCACGACCCTAAAATTGTGTTTTTGGATGAACCCACAGGAGGTGTTGACCCCATTACCCGTCGTCAATTTTGGGAAATGATCTACAAGACTGCCAACCGAGGAACAACCGTTTTTGTGACCACACATTATATGGACGAAGCAGAATATTGTGATAGGGTTTCGATTATGGTAAATGGTACAATTGAAGCTTTGGATACACCGAAAAAATTAAAGGAACGGTTTAAAACGGATACCATGAACGATGTATTTTTAAAATTGGCCAGAGGGTGAAACGATTCATAGGATTCATAAAAAAGGAATACTACCACATTTTTAGGGACAAACGCTCGTTGTTTATTCTCTTTGGAATGCCCATTGCCCAAATTATGTTGTTCGGCTTTGCAATAACCAATGAGATCAATAATGTGGATATTGCCATTTTAGATCATTCCAAAGATGCGGATACCAAAGAAATCATCAATAAAGTTTCAGCTTCAAAATATTTCAGCATCAATCAAATTATTGAAAAGGAATCCGATATCGAGGCCATCTTCAAAAAAGGAAAAGTCAAAGCTGTTCTAAATTTTGAAAAAGATTTCAGTAAAAACCTGATCAAAGAGCGCAAAGCGACCATCCAGATCATTACCGATGCTACAGATCCCAATACGGCAAACACCATCAGCAATTACGTAAATGCGATTCTTGCCCAATATCAAAAAGAACTGAACAAAGATGTTACGGTCGCATATCAAATTATACCCCGGACAAGAATGGTTTACAATCCAGAACTAAAAAGTGTGTACATGTTTGTTCCCGGGGTAATGACCATAATTTTGATGTTGGTCTCGGCCATGATGACATCCATTTCCATTACAAGGGAAAAGGAATTAGGCACCATGGAAATTCTATTGGTGTCACCTTTAAAACCCATTCAGGTTATTGTGGGCAAAGTGTTTCCTTATATTTTCCTGTCCATAATCAACGCAGTGGTCATTGTAATACTGAGCATTTTCATTTTTAAAATGCCGGTTCAAGGAAGTCTGTTTCTGTTGGCTTTGGAAAGCATATTGTTTATCATAAGTGCATTGGCTTTGGGAATTTTGATCTCTACCATTTCCGCCACCCAACAAACGGCAATGATGATTTCCTTGATGGGATTGATGCTTCCCGTTATTTTGCTCTCTGGTTTTATATTTCCTATCTCAAGTATGCCCCTGCCATTGCAACTGATCAGTAATATCATTCCGGCCAAATGGTTTATCATCATCATCAAGGGCATTATGCTCAAAGGGGTCGGCTTTCAATTTATTTGGAAAGAAACCTTGATTTTGATGGGAATGACCGTGTTTTTCATTGGATTAAGTGTGAAGAAATATAAGATCAGATTGGAATAGAAAATTAAAAAATGATTCCTGCTTTTACAGGAAGTGATATGAAAACCATTCTTTACATCGTACAAAAGGAGTTCAAGCAAATCTTTAGAAATAAAGGTATGCTCCCCATTATTTTTGTAATGCCCATACTCCAACTCGTTATTTTATCCAATGCCGCCACTTTTGAGGTAAAAAACATCAAATTTGGCTATATTGATAATGACCATACTTCCACATCCAGGGCCTTGGTGGAAAGGTTCGATGCTTCAACGTATTTTAATGTTTTAACGGATTTTCCTTCGGAAGCATTGGCCAGTGCAGCGATGCTAAACGGAGAAGTAGATGTGCTTCTACATATCCCCCCCTATTTTGAACGTGATCTACAAAAAGAAAAATACAACAATTTAGGCGTTACCATAAATGCCATTGATGGCGCAGCTGCCGGCGTTGAAAATGTGTATGTTACTCAGATTGTGCAACGTTTCAACCAAAATTTAAAAATTGATCTGTTCCAAGTTTCCGATCAAGAAATTCAGCCTATAAACATTGAAACCATTCCTTTGTTTTGGTACAATGAAACGTTAAATTATAAAACATTTATGGTTCCCGGTATATTGGTTTTATTGGTCACCATGATTACATTATTTCTATCAGGAATGAACATTGTTCGCGAAAAGGAAATTGGCACTTTGGAGCAAATAAATGTAACACCCATTAAAAAGAGGGAATTTATTATCGGGAAACTTTTTCCTTTTTGGATTCTTGGCGTGGGGTTGTTGACCGTTGGATTGGTTTTGGCAAAAGTTATATTCCATATTCCCATGGTCGGCAGTTTACCACTGATGTATTTATATACCTCAATTTATATTTTGGTGGTGTTGGGCATAGGGCTGTTTATTTCCAATTTTACGGAAACACAACAACAGGCCATGTTTATTTCATGGTTTTTTATAGTCATCTTCATTTTGATGAGTGGTTTGTTCACGCCCATAGAAAGTATGCCGAATTGGGCTCAGATCATCACGCAGTTTAATCCCATAAGATACTTTGTGGAGGTCATGCGAATGGTAATGCTCAAAGGTTCCGAGTTTATGGACATCCTTCCACAATTGTTCAAAACATTGCTTTATGCCATAATTATGAATGGTTTAGCGATTTGGAGTTATAAAAAAACCACATAATTCTTTTCCATCCCACAAATTACACTCCCCTCCTACGCTGTCGCCTAAAAAGTATTTACTCGGCTCACTCCTACTTTATTAGATCGGACCTCGTGACTCTCTTACGTCGATTTCGTTACCTTTTAGAAGAAGTTTCTAGAAGGAAAGAAAGAATACCAGGTAATCACAGAGAACCAGTTACGTTTTTCAGGTTCAGCCATGAAAATCACTCCTCCCAACCCCAAGGGGCATCGGGTGTTGCAATAGGTTTGGTAAGATCCATCGCAACTTTAAAAATGCGATCTGTACCTAGCCTTTTCAAATTGTAGGTAAAGGTACTTTCATCAATGGTTATCCACCATACATTGGTGGCTGCCCCGGGTATAATCTTTTGGGTATGCACATCTGCAGGAAAAAACTGAATTTCCGGTTTACCCTCATTACTTGCGGTACCACCATACAGGTTGACGTCATCTTCGGTGCCATCTTCATGGCGATGGTCATGCTTTAAAGTAATTATGCCTTCATTCATGGTAAGCACCCAGGTACGAGATTTATCATCGCCGACATAGAAAGGTATTTTAATTTCATCTGTATCACAGGCCCTAACATGCATAACAAGTTTTTTTCCACTAAAGGCTTCATCTCCTTCGGGCAGTACAAGACTACCTTCATAGGCTTTACCACAATGGGACTGTAAAGTATTCCAAAATTTTTCTGATGGGCTGGTTTCCTGAGAAAGTACTGGTAAGCAAATCAGTACCGCAATGAAACGGATGGTGGTTTTAAGTATCATATGTATAAAAATAAGTGTTTTTAAAGATATTGATTTAAAAAGAAACAACCAGAACACATTTTTATGGTTTGATTGAGAATGATGCACAATAGATTAGGCATAAAATAACTTAGTAAACTAATAAATATCATTTTTCAAAATACTACCATATACTAGGTTTGTAATAGTAAAGTGTTACCAATTTCAGGATGAAAAAATCTCATAAATCTGAACAATGAAATTTGTATTTACATTCATGCTTGTAATACATGCACTTATCCATTTGATGGGTTTTGTAAAAGCATTTCAATTAGCACCGATACATCAACTATCCCAAGACATTTCAAAACCAGTTGGGGTACTATGGTTGTTAACTTTTCTTCTCTTTGTATTTGGGGCAATAGTGTTTGTAATGAAAAAGGACTGGTGGTTTTTTGTGGTCATCATTGCTGTGGTACTTTCCCAAATTTTAATCATTATGTATTGGAATGATGCAAAATTTGGCACTCTTCCAAATATCATTATTCTTTTGGTCTGTATGTCAGCTTGGGGTAGTTACCAATTTAATATCATGGTTGAAAAAGAAGTAAATACCGTGTTATCCAATAGTTCAACGAACAAAACAATGATATCCAATGAACGTATGCATCATTTACCGGAAATTGTTCAAAAATGGTTGAACGCCTCAGGCGTAGTTGGAAAAGAAAAAGTGGATTTGGTAAAGTTGAAACAAGCAGGTGAAATGAGAACGCAGCCTAAGGGAAAATGGATGCCATTTACAGCAGAACAATATTTTGATGTTGAGCACCCAAGCTTTGTTTGGTCCACGGAAGTAACAGCATTTTCTTCAATAAAAATGATAGGGAGGGACAAATTTTATGATGGTACAGGTTCAATGCTCATAAAATTGGCCTCATTGATCCCAGTGGTTGATGAATCCGACAACGAACAAATCAATACGGGAACTATGCTACGCTTTTTAGGGGAGATTTGTTGGTTTCCTTCAGCGGCTTTAAACGATTACATCACTTGGGAAGCTATTGATGCGACATCGGCCAAAGCCACATTCACCCTTGATGACAAGCATGTTTCTGGAATATTTAAATTTAACAACAATGGCGATATGGTTTCTTTTGAAGCTGACCGTTTTTATGGTGGAGGAAAAAATGCTACGCTGGAAAAATGGGTTATTAACGTAACCGACTACAAGGTGTACCATGGCGTTAAAATCCCGTATAAATGTAAAGTACTGTGGAAATTACCCGATGGCGATTTTAATTGGTTAAATCTTGAAATAACTAAGACAACATATAATTGAACCAAATCGTTGGAAAACAATAAATTACTTGCGATGTTTCTCTTCAATCCATTTGGACATATACTTGGTACTTGCCATGGTTTGATGCTGTAACAACTTACCGATAAAATTTTGCGAACGGTGCGCTTCCAAAGTGTTGCTTAGTTGTTGTAATCGTTCTTTTAATTGGGCCTGCAAAACCTCTTTATTATAATAAGTATGCAGTAATTGCTCCCCTTGCAGTTGGGCGTTTTCCCAAACCGTGGGGTTCTGGTGCAGGTCAACAGCTGCTTGGGCAAAGTGATCCCAATCGTTTGTAATGGTACCGTTCCATGGTGAATTATAATGCATTCCCTCAGCACCGATGGTGGTGGTTACGCTGGGCGTTCCAGTTTTCAAGGCATCCATTAGTTTTCCCTTTATCCCTGCACCAAACTGGAGCGGTGCCAGAACTACGCGTGCGTGTTGGAGGACAGTGCTAACATCCATTGCCCATTCATCTATATAAAAACCTGTTTTAGGACTATGCATTTGGGTAACCTGCTGTGGCAAATAAGCGCCATAAATATGTAGTTCGGCCGCTGGCAGTTTTTTGCGTATCCGTGGCCAAATCTCCTGGTTTAAAATTTTAACGGCATCCACATTGGGAGCGTGTTTTCCGTTACCAATGCTCACAAAACCATTGCGTGTTCCAAAAGGCGGCCATTCCAATTTGGTTTTCCCCACCATAAAAGGTATATGGTGCAATAGTTCCGCTGGAATGTTCAGCTGTTGCTGCAAAATATCCATTTCGTAGGTCGAAATCATCAAACTTAAATCACAGCGATAGACACTTGCTGTTTCTCGAAGGGTAAAGGGATGATTTTTCCAATCTGCTATTGTAAAGGATGCGTTTTTTTTATGAGCCTCTTCCCTAGCCTTTCGTAGTGCGTGCAAGTCTTCGGTATTCAAAACTCGGAGAGCCTTGGGTGCAAATTCAGCCACGCGCCATCCAAATTGCTCTTCTACCATAAATCGGTCGAACACTACCACATCGGGAGAAAGTTCTTTAATAAAAACATCAAAACTGGCGTGATTGAGTTTAATTGGAACCTCTTCGACGCCCAAGGACTGTAAATTCAGGCTGTATTCGGTTTTACTGGCGGTGCTTGCAAACGTAACCTTATAACCAAAGGTTATAAATGTTTCCAAAAGCTGCTGCATCCGACAGCCTGCTGCCGTAGTGGTGGGCTCCGGCCAAACATAACCTACAACAAGGAGATTCTTTGACATTTTGAAAAGTACGAAGTTGGAATTGTATGGACAAGGTTAAACTTTAAAAGTAAAAACCTGGCAATCCAATAATTGAATCAACGATTGATGGTTACATCCTTGCTGCAAACATTTTGGAAATGCTGGAGCGGAGTTTACGTTCATAATCTTCTTCCAGCCATTCTTTATAATTTTTGGTATTGTTCATAATACAGTACGAATATTGCTTTACCCGATAGGCGATCTCATCTTTGAGTTCTTTTGCCAAAATACGCGCATCAAACACATCTTCACTGTTTTCAACACAAATTTGAGCGTGCTGTTCAATACTTTTTTCGAGAACCACCTTGGATTTTAACCCTTGTGCAAATACTTTTTTGTACTCAGCCTTTACATCAAAACTAACATTATCAGATTTGCTAAACTTGGCACGTAGCTTATCGGGCATTTCGTAAACAAATTCACGCTCGATTTCTTCATCATTTTTAATATTTTCCAAGTAAAAATCTGGGAAATGGAATATCTCCTGCCAATCAATAGGTGCATTCCATGATCCAAAACGGGCAATATTGTTACCCATGTCGATAACATTGAATTTTTCCTTGTTGGGCAATACCCTCGAACCCCTACCGATCATTTGAAAGTATAAAGTAAGAGAGCGTGTTGCCCTATTCAAAATAATGGTCTCCACCGTTGGCTCATCAAAACCTGTGGTCAAAATACTTACCGAAGTCAAAATTGCGTCAGGCGTATTGGCAAACCATTCCAGGATATCTTTCCGTTCCGTTGCCGTGTTCTTATTATCCAAGTGCCTTACGTTATATCCTGCCTTTTTAAAGGTTTCGTAAACATATAACGAAGTGTTGATCCCGTTATTGAAAATCAATGTTTTGGTTCCCTTCGCAATCTCTTCGTACGCTGTTACCAATTTGCCCAGCATACTGTGGGCGCTATAAAACTCATCGGACGATTTAACCGTGTAATCCCCGTTGATACCCAGTTTTAAGGTTCGAAGGCTTACATCGTAGTTGTACAGATTTGCCTTGGCCAAAAACTGTTTGTCTATAAGGGATTTTATGGACTCCCCGATGATCAAATGTTTATAGTTGTCCTTCATGGGGAGTTTAATATTGGAGCTCAACGGAGTGGCCGTAACCCCCAATATATTGGAATTCTCAAAATATTTGAAAAGTTTCCTAAAGGAATTGTAATGGGCCTCATCAATAATGACCAAGCCAATATTATTGATTTTCACCTTTTCTTCCTGTAGGCGGTTGTTCAGCGTTTCCACCATAGCCACAAAGCACATATAATCATCTTGATCATACAATTCTTTTACCTCGCTGTTGATGACCTTATTGGCAACCCCAAAGCCGTGAAGCATTTTGGAAGTTTGCTTGCTGAGCTCAATCCGATGCGTGAGCACCATTACCTTTTTGCCCGTTTGCTCAATAAACCGTCTGGTTATTTCGGAAAACACCACGGTTTTGCCTCCGCCTGTGGGCAATTGGTACAGAATGTTAGTGCCTGCGGGAAGTTTTTCCAGCTGGGTGAAGATTTTGTTCAGGTCTTCCTCCTGATAATCGTACAATGTTTTCTTCTTGATTATTTTGTTTACTTCCAATGGAAAAAGGGCGTTATGGATTCTTAAATAAAAAACCCTACAAAATTAGGGGTTTTTTGCATTTACGACCAACACTGAGAAGCTTTTCTACTAAAATAGTATCAACAATCTATAATTGGTTGATTTTTCCATGTTTCCGATATTGGCTGATAACATTTTGATAAGAATAACATTTTGCACTTGGAAAAATGGAGATTATGATGTATTATGATAGCTTGTAACACTTGTAAAACCATAAATTAGAATGAGGCAGCTAAAAATCATTAAACAGGTCACAAACCGGGAATCTAAATCACTTGACAAATACTTGCAGGATATCAGTAAAATCGATCTTATTACCGCGCAGGAGGAAGTTGAGCTAGCACAGAAGATTAGGACTGGAGACCAAGCTGCCTTGGAAAAGTTGACCAATGCGAATTTAAGGTTTGTGGTATCTGTTGCAAAGCAGTATCAAAATCAAGGTCTTAAACTACCTGATTTGATTAATGAAGGTAACGTAGGGTTGGTAAAAGCGGCCAAACGTTTTGATGAAACCCGTGGGTTTAAATTTATTTCCTATGCGGTATGGTGGATTCGCCAGTCCATTCTACAAGCGTTGGCGGAACAATCCCGTGTAGTTCGATTGCCTTTGAACAAGATTGGATCCATCAATAAAATAAAAAAGACATTTTCTTACTTGGAGCAAGCGCACGAGCGCCCACCATCTCCAGAAGAAATTGCTAAAGAATTGGACATGACGGTTTCCGAAGTGAAACAATCCTTGAAAAATACAGGCAGACACGTATCCATGGATGCTCCTTTAAAAGAAGGAGAAACCTCCAATTTATATGATGTGCTGAATGCGGGTGATTCTCCAAAACCAGATAAAGGGTTGATGCACCAATCATTGAACACTGAAATTAATAGGGCGTTGGATACATTGTCTCCACGGGAAGCCGATGTGGTGCGATTGTATTATGGAATCGGGGACCAACCTTCCATGACTTTGGAAGAAATTGGCAGTACTTTTGATTTAACAAGAGAACGGGTTCGTCAAATTCGGGAAAAAGCAATTAGAAAATTAAGGCATACCTCAAAAAGCAAAATCCTAAAGTCTTATTTGGGATAAGAATTACATATTGTTATAAATAAAAAAGGGGTATCGATTACGATACCCCTTTTTTATGGTACTTACCTAAATATTATGATTTGCTCAATAGACTAATGTCAAAGTCGGTGAGCATTTTTTTCAAATCTTGAATAAAATTCAAATAGGCTGTGTTTTCTTTTTTATGGTTTTTCATATAAACAAATTTTGGGGTGTTTGTTAATTATAAATAATCAAGTTCGGCAAGTTCGTTAATGCTCAAAATTTCGTTGAGTTCATGTAAAAATGCCAAGTATTCTTCGCCGTAGGTATCGTATAACATGATAATCTTTGGTTTGTTTCGGGGTTTTAGGTATAACGTTAATTCATCTTGAAGATTATTTTTAAATCATAAAATGTGGTGAAAACCCTCATTAGGATGGTGAAATCCTATTTTTTTTCATATTTAAAATATCCAGTTCTATTTCAAATTCAAGGCCTTTATCCACTTTGCTCGGTCTAATATTGAATTCATCATATATAAAGCAAAGGTTCATAGGCATTCTTCTTCGTTCTGTTTCGGTGAGGAGGCCCAATTTGGATTGCAACTCATTTTTAATTTCAAAAGCCTTATTACTTATTTTGGGGTTCTCATGGGATTCCAACTCGGCCAAAAAAGGAATTTCCTTCTTGTCCCCTACTTCCAACATCTCATCCAGAAGCATTAATTGGCATTCTAGACTGTTGGTGTGTTGGAACAAAGGATAAAATATACTTTGTAAATATTTTGGTAGGTCGTTGTTTGGCATGGCACTAGATTTACATTGTTCTTAACATTTCCATTTCAAAATCTATCTGCTCCTCTACACTTGGGTACTCTTTAAGAAACTGATCGTATAAAAAAGAAAGATGTTTTAAGTCGTGGTCAGTTTTACAAAGTCTGGATATTTGCTGTGTTATCTCCACAAGACCAAAGGTTTGCATCATGCGCAAGGATGGCATTATTTTTTGACAGGTTCGTTCCAGTGCATTAAAATTTTCGTTCATGAGGTTTATTTTGGCACTACCCATAAACTCCAACACATTTTGTTTGAACATACGAACCAATTCTTCCAAAAGGTCCATTTGCCCCATACAATCTTCCAGTACAGGTTTTAAATCAATACTCTGAGCGGCAAATTCAGCTTTTAAGCTTTTTTCGATAAATTCAATATCGTTGGATTTATGATCCATATGGTCATCAAAATTTTGAAGTAGATCCTCTTGAGAGGTATTAACCATCTGCTTTAATTTGTTTACAACTTCCCGTTGTTCCTCGGACAATGTTGTTTTTTCGAGAGATTTAATAAGTGCTTCTATTTTTTCTTGTTCTTGGTTATCGTAAGTTCGGATGTCGTTACTTTGGATACCCACTTTTTTGTAGATGGTTTCCAATTGCCTCATTTCAGATATTCCAAAAACCTTACTTTCCAATCCAAACTTGAACATTTCAAAGGATTTTTTGAGCTCACCAGCTTCAACAACTCCCAATTCCTCGTAAGAAAAGGAACTCAATCCTATCTCAAGTTTTTCTAAATACGTCAGCAATTCCCGTGTTCCCAATTTATTGCGGTATTATGGTTATTAATCATTCTAAAAATGTCAATTAAACCGGGGGATTACAATTTATTGTTCCGTACTATCCATATTTTGTTGTCAAAACGCGATATTTGTATGTATAAAGATTCAACCATGAAATATTTTTATTTATTCTCGAGCCTTGTGCTATTAATCTCCTGCGGAGAAAAAAAACCTGAAAAAACTGAAAAAACTGAAACCGTGCTAGAAAAAGCCCAACGTATCCATGATTCCGTGATAACGATTGATACCCACGACGATATCAATGTCAATAATTTTACGGACAGCATCAATTATACGCAAAGACTGGATACACAAATTAATCTTCCCAAAATGGAAGAAGGTGGATTGGATGTCGCTTGGTTGATTGTTTATACAGGACAAGGTGAATTGAATGCCGAAGGTTATGCCAAAGCTTCGGAAAATGCCAATTCCAAATTTGAGGCCATACACAAACTTTGTGAAGAAATTGCGCCAGATCAAATTGAATTGGCCATGTCTTCTGATGATGTAAGAAGAATTGTAGCTTCTGGAAAAAAAGTAGCCATGATCGGTGTTGAAAATGCCTACCCAATTGGTGAAGACCTTTCCAAAATTGAAGAATATCAAAAACGTGGGGCATTATACATATCCCTATCACACAATGGGCATAGCCAGTTCAGTGATTCCAATACTGGTGAAAAAGACAGTGTTTGGCTTCATAATGGCCTTAGTGAGCTTGGGAAAAAAGCCGTTGCTGAAATGAACCGCGTAGGAGTTATGATAGATATTTCGCATCCATCCAAAGAAGCTATGAAACAAATGATCGAGCTTAGCAAAGCTCCGATTATTGCGTCGCATTCTTCGGCAAGAGCGCTTTGCGATCACAGTCGTAACTTGGATGACGAACAGCTAATGTTACTAAAAGAAAACGGAGGTGTTGTTCAAACCGTTGGTTTTAGTTCCTATTTAAATACCGAAAAGCATGAGGCAAGATCTGCCTATATGAAGAACATATATAAAGAAGTAGCTGATTCACTTAACGTTGATTGGTACGAACGTTCGCAATTCTCTTCCTTGACCGAGGAACAACGGGAAGCATTCTTTGCCAATTATAAAAACGTAATGAACATAGCTGATGAAATGGCCGAAACTGACCCCAATGCACCTGCAGCCGTTAATGTATCCGACCTTGTGGACCATATTGACTACATGGTGGATTTGATTGGAATTGACCATGTAGGTATCAGCTCCGATTTTGATGGTGGCGGTGGTATTGAAGGATGGTCGGATGCCTCTGAAACCTTCAACGTAACCATGGAACTTGTAAAACGCGGCTACACCGAAAAGGAAATTGCCCAACTATGGGGTGAAAACCTATTACGAGTGTTGGACGAAGTACAAGCGGTGGCTAAAACCTTGAACTAAGCGTTTTCCTCTTTTTCCTTTTTGGCCAAACGGTCTTTAACGAATTCAATTTTTGTTTTGCCGTGAGCCTTTGGATTGCCATTTTGGTCCAGGTTAACCATTATTATATTGTCTACAGTAACAATACTTTCGCGGGTCATCTTATTTCTCACTTCACAGTTGAGCGTCATTGAGGTGACCCCGAATTTTACCACATCGATACCGATTTCAATAATATCGCCTTCTAGGGCAGTACTCATAAAATTTATTTCGGACATATATTTGGTGACAACTTTTTTGTTTTCCAGTTGAATAATGCTGTAGAGTGCAGCTTCTTCATCTACCCAAGCCAAGACCTTGCCTCCAAATAGCGTTCCATTAGCATTCAAATCTCCGGGTTTTACCCATTTTCTTGTGTGAAATCTCATAGCTATAGTGTTTTAAATAATATAGCACAAAGTTAAATCAATCCCTTTAAGGTTTTTCCTGCTGATCCCTTTAATTGATTCGAATTATGAATTTTAGATATTTAGTGGTCGGCTAATAATGAGTAAGTAATTTATAACGCCCAATATTGATACCTTGATTAATCGGTATATTTTAATCAGATAAATTTTTTGTAATGGTAATGTTGCTTTACTCCAATAAAAGCTAAAAGCTTGTTCATAACATCGTTGACAACTATTGCCATATTTAAAAGAGTGCAGTGCATCATTCTGTAATTTTATTAAAAATCACAACCATGGACTCAGAATCCGACCGTAGATTGGACATTCGTCCGACCATTTCACAGGCACATTTTAATAGTCAAATGAGTTTTAACGAGCGCTTTCAGAACCGAACGCTGAGACCAGTTATCAAACTCCAAAACGATTTGTTGGTAGAGGCATTTAAAAATTACGCCAACAAACATAAAGGTGCTTTTTACGAACTTTCCTTGGAGAAAAAATTTGAATACATTGAAAGGGCTATCCAAAAAGACATTAAGTTCAGGAATTCCCTAAAGGGAATGTTGATAGGCCAATTTACAGTGGAAGAATACCGCGACTACATCACCAATTCCTCAGCATTGAACAAAAGAATGATGAATATGGTAGTAGAACGTTTAAAAGATCAGATCCAACTTTTGGAAGCTGAAGCCTTGTTACAAGATTGACTCCCCGTTTAAATTTGTGGTAAGGATATTGCTCATCAAGTCAAAATAAGGTCGGATGGCTTTAAAGGATTTATCTACTTCGTTTAAAAATGAAGATGAAAGCACTTCCTTGTCCGTAAGATTTCTGACAAACACAAATTGTTTCTTTCGAATAAGGTCAATATCCGAGTGTTCCTTATCAAAACCTTTTGGTGCGGTTTTTAATTCATCGCCGCTCAAATCTCCCCAAATGGCTTTTAGTTCTTCTTGATTGACAACTTTTCGGAATTCCCCAGCATCCATTTCCAGTTCCTTTCTAATACGGAAAAGATCTTCTTTGTTCGGAGCCCAAAACCCTGTGGCCAAAAGTGACGCTCCAGGTTTGATGTGAATGTAGTAACCGCCCCGTATGTGTGATCCCAATCGTGAAAAAGAGCCTGCAAAATGACTTTTGTACGGCGTCTTATCTTTGGAAAAACGTACATCCCTGTATATACGGAACAGCTTCATTTTTTCAATATCATCATGTTGGTTCAAGTTCTCTTTTACCGACTCAAAAAAAGATTTAACTTCAGATTGATGGGTCTTAAAAGTTGATTTGTGTGATTCAAACCATTCCCTATTGTTATTCTTTTCAAGTAAATCGAGAAAATCGAAAACATTTTTAGAAATAGTGTTATTTGACGCCATACACGGGTAATTTGTTATTTTTAAACTAAAGTTAACTTTTTATACTGTTGTATGGTAAGGATTTCTCTAATTTTAAGACCATAATGTGCAGTATGGACAAGGAAAAAATCATAACTGAACTCAATAGGCATAAAAAAATGCCTTGTTTGGATTTTAGACTTAAACAAGAGACTGAAGATTTTACGGATACTCTTTTTTATACTCTATTCGACACTAACACTCCGGTGGCGGTGAACTTAGAGTTATTGGAAAAAAAATTCAACAACTTAATGGATATGGCTTGTTGGGATTTGGAAAAACCCAAAAATGAGCTTTGGAATAATTACATTTCACATTTACCACAAATTCTGGAAAATTTGAATTTGGATGCGGAGGCCATATTGAACTGTGACCCAGCATCATTGTCGCTTCAGGAAATATATATGGCCTACCCTGGTTTTTATGCCATCGCCATTTATAGATTGGCACATGAACTTTATGAGGAAGATGTACCCTTGATTCCTCGGATGATGACCGAATATGCGCACAGACAAACCGGTGTTGATATTAACCCCGGAGCTAAAATTGGAAAATCATTTTTTATTGATCACGCCACTGGTGTTGTTATAGGCGAAACAGCTATAATCCATGATAATGTAAAATTGTATCAAGGCGTTACCCTTGGCGCGCTCTATGTTGCCAAAAATTTAGAAAACACAAAACGACACCCTACGATAGAGAACAATGTTACCATTTATGCCAATGCAACCATTTTGGGTGGTGAGACCGTAATAGGTGAAAATTCCATTATCGGCGGTAATGCTTGGTTGACATCATCAGTTCCTGCCAATTCCAAAGTTTATCATACACCAGAAATTAAAATAAAGACAACTCCAAATGTCTAACAGCATACTAGATCTTATCGGAAACACGCCATTGGTGGAATCCAAAGTTTTGAATACAAATCCAAACGTGAAAATCCTGTTCAAGCTGGAAGGGAACAATCCCGGAGGAAGTGTAAAGGATAGACCGGCTTATAATATGATCCAAAGTGGACTCGAACGAGGTGATTTCTCCAAGGAAACCAAACTAATTGAAGCTACCAGTGGAAACACCGGTATAGGCCTAGCCATGATTGCAGGTATTTTTGGACTTGATATTGAACTGGTGATGCCCGAAAACTCAACCAAAGAACGTGTGCAGACCATGCGGGCTTATGGAGCCAAAGTTACTTTGACCCCTGCCGATGTAGGCATTGAGGGTGCTAGGGACTATGCCGAGGCTAAAGTTGAAAACGAAGGCTTTCGATTGTTGAATCAGTTTGCCAACGACGATAACTGGAAAGCGCATTATAAAACCACCGGGCCAGAAATATGGAGGGATACCGATGGACAAATCACACATTTTGTATCCAGTATGGGAACTACCGGTACCATAATGGGCACTTCTACTTATTTAAAGGAACAAAATCCCAACGTTCAAATAGTGGGTGTACAACCAACGGATGATTCCAAGATTCCGGGAATTCGTAAATGGCCACAAGAGTATCTGCCAAAAATTTTCAATCCCAGTAAAGTGGATACGGTAATGGAGGTCAGTGAAAAAGAAGCTAGGGCAATGGCAAAATTACTGGCAGAGAAAGAAGGTATATTTGCGGGAATGAGCAGCGGCGGTGCAGCGGCGGTAGCTTTGCGTCTTGCGGAAAATTTGGAGAGTGGCACCATAGTTTCCATTGTCTGTGACCGTGGTGATCGTTACCTATCTTCGGACCTTTTCGATTAAAGAAGCCTTTTTCATGTCGATTTTTTAGGGTTTCACCTTGTATTTACCGTGTTATCCAACATTGAATGCGGCTCATCGATTTCTTTAAAATAGTGGTTTAAAAACTCCGTTCTTTATGTTGAATTAAGTCCCAAACCTACATTTAACATGAATACAATATCAAAAATCATCACTTGGAAAAGAAATATCCTGGCCAGTACAGCAGTTTTGTTAACCTTAATGGTTTTAAGCTTTTATGGCGTATACACCAACCAGTTTTATTTCTTAAAGCCTGATAATTATATCATTCCTATTCTCACCTCGGTACATTTCCTTTACCTATATGTAATTTGGTTCAAGATTACCGAAGGTGAACTACCTGACCCTAAAATGCGGAACATCGAGTATGCTCTTTATGCAATTATGATTGTGTACTTATTTAAAATTTATGATAGTGCAATGGTATTGTACTCTATCGAAACGTTTGAGGAGCATGTAATACCGGCAACCTTTAAACCTATGGCAACACTTTCTTTGGTATTGTACAGTATTCTACCTATCCTATCACTGTACACTTTTTGGTTAAGAAAGCGGTACATAGGAAACTACAATTTTGAAAATTATAACGACAATTTGAATATTTGGCAATAATTTACAGTCCTCGGATATAGTTTCCATATAGATCTTTAAACTGGTATCCTTGTTGAAAGCGATGTTTGCTCAGTTTGTTGTGGGCAACCAACCCCCAAAGCAATAGTTCTTTTAGGAAATAGGAATCATCTTTTGATATTTCAGGTTGATATTTCTTTAATAGATGATTCAATGGACCGATGGAATCTAGTTTGGATTTGTATTCCTCCTCTTTTTCGTCTTCTAAAAGCTCAAAACCTTCGCCATCAAAGAACCAGCTTACCAGTTCATCATATTCATTTTGTTCTTCTTTACGTTGAAGCTTATCAATTTTGGGAAAATAATCAGGAAATAAGGATTTAACGGCGTCCTCTATCAATGATTCTGCTACCGAATCCGCTCCCTCCTGTTCACCTTCGTATACCAATTCTATTTTTCCTGTAATGGAAGGAACTACGCCCATAAAATCGCTTAGTCGGACGTTTGTTTGTTTATCACCAGAAATGATAGCTCGTCGCTCTGCTGTACTTAATAAATTCTCAAAGGCAGTAATGCTCATCCGGGCACTTACGCCACTTTTTGCATCCACATACTCACTGTTTCTTGCTTCAAAACTGATTTGCTCTAATAGGTCTAAAGCAATCTCTGGAACATGGACAATATCAGATTGACGTTTGTCTAACTGCGCCTCTTGCTTGGTGATTTTTTTGGCGATTTCAATACTTTCCGGGTAATGGGTAAGAATCTGTGATCCAATTCTATCTTTTAAAGGAGTAACAATGCTACCTCTATTGGTGTAATCTTCAGGATTAGCAGTAAATACAAATTGGATATCCAAATGCAAGCGAAGCTTAAAACCGCGAATCTGAATATCTCCTTCTTGCAAAATATTAAACAGCGCTACTTGAATCCTCGCTTGGAGATCGGGCAACTCATTAATTACGAAAATACAGCGGTTTGCCCTCGGAATCATCCCAAAATGGATCACACGGTCATCGGCATAGGACAACTTTAGGTTTGCAGCTTTTATGGGATCTACATCACCAATTAAATCTGCTACGGTAACATCTGGTGTAGCCAATTTTTCATAAAAACGATCACTTCTGTGCACCCAGCTTATTGGAGTTTTATCACCCTTTTCTTTGATGAGTTCGGTGGCATAACGAGAAATGGGTTCCAATGGATCATCATGTACCTCTGAACCTTCCACTATCGGCATCCACTCATCCAGCAATTGTACCATTAAACGGGCCAAACGTGTTTTAGCTTGTCCTCTTAAACCCAATAAATTGATGTTGTGGCGAGAAAGTATGGCCCTTTCAAGTTCTGGAATCACAGAGTTTTCGTAACCCCAAACCCCTTCAAACACCTGCTCTCCTTTGGAGATTTTATCCAGAAGGTTTGCCCTGAGCTCATCTTTAATACTTTGACTTGTATAGCCCGCTGATTTTAAATCGCCTAGTGTCTTTATTTTGGTATGATCCAAGTTCATATGTTGTATTATCCTTTAATTCTTCTTTTTCTGTTCTGTTCGTAATCTTCAAAAATCATTTCACCCAGACCTTTAAGTCCTGTATAAAAAGCTTTGCCTTTGTTTGCTTTGGTAAATTCTCGTACAAACTGCATTAGGTACGGGTCTTCTGCAATCATAAAAGTAGTTATTGGAATATGAAGTTTACGAGCCTGTTGTGCCATTGCGTAGCATTTTTCAACAATATAGTCATCCAAGCCCACGCTGTTTTTATAATAGTCACCATTGGGAAGCCGCAAACAAGATGGTTTTCCGTCGGTGATCATAAAAATCTGCTTATTGGTATTTCTTTTTCTGCGAAGCATGTCCATAGCCAATTGAAGCCCGGCGACAGTATTCGTGTGATAAGGCCCTACTTTTAAATATGGTAAATCCTTGATGGGAATCGGCCACGCATCATTACCAAAAACCAAAATGTCCAATGTGTCTTTTGGATAACGTGTTGTGATGAATTCCGCCAAGGCCATTGCTACTTTTTTTGCTGGTGTGATTCGATCTTCACCGTACAAAATCATACTATGGCTAATGTCGATCATGAGAACCGTGCTCATTTGAGCCTTGTATTGGGTGTCTTCAACAACCAAATCTTCCTCACTCAACGAAAAATTGTCCAAACCGTGGTTTATTTGGGCATTTTTCAAGCTTTCCGTCATACTGATGTGTTCCAGGGAATCCCCAAAACGGTATTCCCGAAACTCGCCCGTATGTTCATCGCCTTTGCCGGATTTGCCCGTTTTATGGTTTCCAGAACCGCTGCGCTTAATTTTTCCGAATATTTGATCCAAAGCCCTTTGTCGTAGCATGCGTTCAAGCTTGGAAGTAATCGAGAAGCTTCCACTCCCTCCATTTTCATCGCCCTCTTCGCCTTCGCCGCCCCGTGGATCATTCATATCAAACTCCTCACGGATGTAACCTTTGGCCTTGAGGTCTTCTATAAAATCATCTATCGTGTAATCGTCGTCGGTAAGTTCGTATTCTTTATCCAGTTCACGAAGCCAGTCCAAAGCTTCCTCCAAATCGCCCGAAGTGTGGGTGATGAGTTCCTGGAAAATCTCAAAGAGCTTTTCAAACGGAGTTTGGTCCGGAGCCTCGTAATTGGTAAAACGAAATCCTTTCCTTGTATTCATAGCCATTACATAAAATTACGGCATTTCGCTGTAACGACTGGGTCTTTATAAAAAACTTAACGGATTTGTTTAATGCCGTTTTTGGAGTACTTTGGCAATATCGTCCAAGGTGTATCCTTTGGCTTGCAATAAAATCAGATAGTGAAACAACAGGTCTGCACTTTCATTTAAGAACAGGTCCTCGTTATCGTCTTTGGCCTCAATCACAGTTTCTACGGCCTCCTCCCCTACTTTCTGTGCTATTTTATTGATGCCTTTGCGGAACAGGGATGCCACATAGCTATCTGGATTCTCTTGATCATTTTTTCTAGATGTGATAACATCTTCCAAAGTGGACAAGAAACCATAATCTTGAACATTTTTTTCTGCCCAACAAGTATCAGTTCCTTTATGACACGTAGGCCCCACGGGATTCACATTTACCAATAGCGTATCGTTATCGCAGTCCACTTGCATGTCCACAAGGTTTAAAAAATTACCACTTTCTTCCCCTTTGGTCCATAATCGCTGCTTAGAACGACTATAAAACGTGACTTTTTGAGTCTCTTTGGTTTTTTCGAACGCTTCTTGGTTCATATAGCCCAGCATCAAAACATTTTTGGTTGTTGCATCTTGAATAATGGCTGGTACAAGTCCGTCTGGGTTCTTATCGAAGTCTATTTTCATTTCTATATTCTTACAGGAATTCCTTCTTCCTTTAATTCTTGTTTTAATCTGTTGATTTCGATTTCTTTAAAATGAAAAACGCTAGCAGCTAAGGCGGCATCAGCCTTTCCATCTTTAAACGTATCAGTAAAATGTGGGATGGTTCCCGCACCACCTGATGCAATCACAGGGATATTGACCAATTCCGATAATTTTGCCAAAGCTTTGTTGGCAAAGCCATTTTTGGTGCCATCGTGATCCATGGAGGTAAACAAAATTTCACCAGCACCACGTTCTTCCACTTCTTTTGCCCATTCAAAAAGGTCTAGTTCCGTAGGAACTTTACCTCCTACCAAATGCACCTTCCATTGTTCTTCTATTTGTTTGGCATCAATAGCAACAACGATACATTGCGAGCCAAATTTGGCTACTAGTTCATTAATCAATTCAGGTCGTTTCACCGCAGAGGAATTTATAGAAACCTTGTCGGCCCCATTTTTAAGGAGCACATCTACATCTTCCACAGAAGAGATTCCTCCTCCAACGGTAAACGGAATATTGATGGTTTCCGCTACGTGATACACTAGTTCGGCCAAGGTTTTTCGTTTTTCTTCCGTGGCGGATATATCTAAAAACACCAGTTCGTCGGCGCCTTCTTTAGCATAGATATCTGCCAATTCCACTGGGTCACCTGCATCGCGGAGATCCACAAAGTTGATGCCTTTTACGGTTCTTCCGTTCTTTATATCGAGGCAGGGTATAATTCGTTTTGTAAGCATTTATTTTTATTAATTGAATCACCAATAATTGGTTGTCGTCACCTTTAATTTATTTCAGGGCCTCACCACTCTTGTTGATGGGATGCTGAAACGAGTTCAGCATGACGCTTTTATGTTAGTCGTTTTTTACATTTAAATCAACTCCTGAATAAAAGCCCAAATCTTTATCTTTTAAAATTTTAGTCCAAAGCGCTATCTGACCGGTATGGTATGATAAGTGTTCGGTGGCATGAATAATGTTGCCAACGCCAGAAAAATTAAACCCTTGAACATATCGTTTCCGTAATAATTCTTCCAATGGCGCTTCGTAAAAAGCTCTTTTGGCTTCGTCTATGGTATCTTCCAGCTTTTTGATAAGTTCCGACTTAGTATAGCCTGATTCTGTTGAAAATTCTTCATCTCGCTGCCGATCATCTTCCAAATTTTGAATAGATGAAATTCCATATTGTGTAATATTACCACAAAGGTGAAGTATTAGATTGGCTATACTATTACTGGATTTGTTAGGTTTTTGCCAGATTTGTTCTTCTGATAATTGATCCAAGCATATTTTGATCATACGAAGACTTTCCTTCATACGATAGCCCGAATTCCAAATTAATTCTTCTTGGAGTTGTTTGTCTTTATCCATTTTTGAGAATGTATTGTTCCAACTGTTTTAAACTGATGTTACCTTCATAAATGGCCTTGCCAATAATTGTGCCTTCACAACCTATTTCGGTAAGTTTTGGGAGTTCGTCAAAGGAGGAGATACCACCACTAGCTATTAAATTTAAGCCTTTTTTAGTTTTAGAGATAAATTTTTGGTATAATCCAAATGCTGGACCTTCCAACATACCATCTTTACTGATATCTGTGCAGATAACATATTCAATACCCTCTACCTGATATTTTTGTACAAAAGGAATTAAATCTAGGTCAGATTCTTCTTGCCAGCCGGAAACAGCAACTTTTTCGTTGTTGGCATCTGCTCCTAGAATAATTTTTTCTGCACCAAACTTTTCCAACCAACCCAAAAAGGTGTCATGGTCTTTCACCGCTATGCTCCCACCTGTGATTTGATATGCTCCGCTTTCAAAAGCAATGTGCAGGTCTTCATCGGATTTTAATCCCCCACCAAAATCAATTTGCAAATTGGTTTTTGAAGCAATGGTTTCTAAAACCTGGTGGTTAACAATATGCTTGGATTTTGCCCCATCCAAATCCACCAAATGCAAATATTGAATACCGTGTGCTTCAAACTCCTTGGCTACTTCCAATGGATTTTCGTTATATATTTTTTTTGTGCTATAATCTCCTTTGGAGAGCCGGACACATTTTCCATCTATGATGTCTATTGCTGGAATCAATCTCATAATTATAGGTTTAAGAAGTTTTGCAATATCTTACCGCCGACATCACTGCTCTTTTCTGGGTGAAACTGCACTCCATAAAAATTATTTTTCTGCAAGGCAGCGCTATAGGTTACGTCATATTCCGAAGTGGAAATGGTTTCATCTCCAATGGGTGCATAAAAACTGTGTACCAAATAGATATATGATTTCTCAGGAATATCGGTAAAAAGCTTACTCTTTAAATCTGAAATTTGGTTCCATCCAATTTGTGGCACTTTTACATTGTTAGAGAATTTCACAACATCCAAATTAAAAATACCCAGACCTTTGGTATTACCCTCCTCTGAGGAATGACACATCAATTGCATACCCAAACATATGCCCAAAACAGGTTGTTTTAAGTTTGGAATCACTTTATCCAACCCAGTATTCCTCAATTTTGACATCGCTGAGCTTGCTTCCCCCACTCCTGGGAAAATAACTTTGTCCGCACTTTGAATCTCTTCCGCATCATGACTTAAAATGGCCTCATAACCAAGCCTTTTTATGGCAAACATGATACTCTGGATGTTTCCTGCACCATAGTCAATTATCACTATTTTCATAACGAAGTACGATATTTAAAGTTTGAAGTACGAAGTGATTTATTTAACTCTTTATTATTTTGCATTTGCTCTTGCCGTTTTTATTGAGGAAACCACTATGGCCAATATTTCGCTCGCCTCGGTATGTAATGATTTCATTTCTGATAAATTATTTTGACTTATTTCTATTAAAAGCTCTAGAAAGTACATGCTCTCATCAATTTCTTCCTCTACTATTTTGAGCTTATTAATGAAATCTGCCCGTGATTTTGCACGTTGTGAAGCTCTATAATTAGCTCCTACCGAACTTGAGCATCTAATCAATTGGTTTACATATGCATTAAACTCTCTAGACTTTGGAATGTCCGAACATAACTTCCAAGTTCTGATAGCAAATGCCTTTGTTCTATCCTTCAACTCCTTTCTCATCGGTTTTTTTCAACTAATCGGTGTAGTTCGTACTTTGAACTTCCCTCTTCAAACTTTTATAACATTCCTTTAGTTGATGGCAACACCATTTTTTCCGCATCTCGCTTTACCGCCATTTTAATGGACTTGGCAAACGCTTTAAATATGGCCTCTATTTTATGATGCTCATTGGTGCCTTCTGCTTTAATATTCAAATTGGCCTTGGCTCCATCTGTGAACGATTTAAAAAAGTGCATAAACATTTCCGTGGGCATATCTCCTACTTTTTCGCGTTTGAATTCGGTATCCCAAACCAACCAGTTTCTTCCACCAAAATCAATGGCCACCTGTGCTAGGCAATCATCCATGGGCAGACAAAAGCCATAGCGTTCGATTCCCAATTTATTGCCCAGCGCTTTGGAAAATAGCTCTCCAAGAGCAATAGCCGTATCTTCGATAGTGTGGTGTTCATCCACTTCCAAATCTCCATCTACCTTAATTTTTAAATCCATTTGACCGTGTCGCGCTAATTGGTCTAACATATGATCAAAAAACGCTAAACCTGTGTCGATTTCACTTTTACCAGTTCCATCTAGGTTGATTATGATTTGGATATTCGTCTCGTTGGTTTTCCGTGATATTTCTGCAACACGGTTCTCCAATTTTAAAAACTCGTAGATTTTTTGCCAATCGTTGGTTTCTAGAGCAATATATTCATCCAGTTCTTCTCGTTTCACTGTAATCTCGCTGGTTCCCAAATGGGTTTCATCATTGATAAAAATTCCTTTGGCACCAAGATTCTTTGCCAATTCTACATCTGTCAAACGATCACCGATAACAAATGAATTTTCGAGATCATATTCCTCAGAAAAATAAGAGGTCAGCATTCCTGTCCCCGGTTTGCGTGTATCGGCATTGTCGGCAGGAAAAGTTCTGTCAATGCATACTTTGTCAAACACAACACCTTCGTTTTCAAAAGATTTGATTATAAAATTGTGTACAGGCCAAAAAGTTTCTTCGGGAAAAATATCGGTTCCCAGTCCATCTTGGTTGGTAATCATCACCAATTCGAAATCCAATTCTTTGGCAATTTTACCGAGAAAGGTGAACGCTTTTGGGTAAAAAATCATTTTGTCAAAGGCATCAATCTGCTCGTCGGCAGTTTCTTTGATGATGGTTCCATCACGATCAATGAATAATACTTTTTTGCCCATTACTGTATTGCTTTTAAAATGGCTATCAATTTTTTGTTTTCCTCTGGTGTGCCTACGGTAAACCGCAAGGTGTTTTCACAAAGTGGTTGTGTACTTCGATTGCGCACTACTACTTGTTTTTCCAATAACTGCTGGTAGCGTTTGTTGGCATCATCCACCTTAGCCAATACAAAATTGGCATCGGTCGGATATAATTTTATTACAAACTCCAAGCTGTCCAAAGCTTTCATCAATTCAGTTCTTTCGTCAAGAATTTGCTGTACCTCTTGATTTACCAAATCCTGATTCAATACACGTTGTAATGCTCGTTGTTGCGTTAGTTGATTGACATTGTATGGTGGTTTGATTTTGTTTAAAACCCCAATAATCTCTTCCGATGCATAGCATATCCCCAATCGGATTCCTGCCAAACCATAGGCTTTGGACAAGGTTTGGGTCACAATTAGATTGGGATATTTTTTAAGCTGTGATATCCAACTTTGATCCTTGGAAAAATCGATGTAAGCTTCATCAATTACAACTATTCCTTTAAAGGAATCCAGTAATCTTTTTATGCCATCATTTTTGAAGGAATTCCCTGTGGGGTTATTGGGGGAACAGATAAAAATAAGCTTGGTGTTGGCATCCACAACCTTTAGAATTTCATCCACGTTGGGCTCAAAATCAGTAGTTAACAATACCTCTTTATTTTCCACGGAATTGATGCCGGAAAGCACCTTGTACATGCCATATGTAGGCGGTAGAGTGATGATATTGTCCTTATTAGGTTCACAAAATGCCCTGTAAATCAAATCCAACACCTCGTCGCTTCCATTACCGAGTAAAATTTGATTTTCCGATACTGCTTTTTGCTCTGCCAATAGTGATTTTAAGCTTCGCTGATAAGGGTCTGGGTAGCGGTTGACCCCACTATCAAATGGGTTTTCGTTGGCATCCAAAAAAATCATATCGGAGCCATCGGAAACATATTCGTCCCGTGCCGAAGAATAAGGTTGTAGTTTGCGCACCGATTCTCTTACCAAAGTGTTTACATTGAACCCTTCCATTATTTCAAATTTTTTAATCGCAGGGTCACAGCATTTTTATGTGCTTGTAATCCTTCTGCTTCCGCCATAAGCTCTATGGCTTTACCTATACCTTGTATGCCTTTTTTTGAAATTTTTTGAAAAGTCATACTCTTCATAAAACTATCCAAGTTTACACCGCTGTACTGTTTGGCATACCCATTAGTGGGCAAGGTGTGATTGGTACCAGATGCATAATCCCCCGCACTTTCGGGTGTAAAATTACCAATAAACACTGAGCCTGCATTTTGAATATTCGCTACATAAAAATCTTCATTTTCAACACAAACAATAAAGTGCTCAGGACCATATTCGTTAATCAATTCCAAAGCTTCTTGGTCATTGTTTACCAAAATTAATTTACTGTTGGCAATGGATTTCTTGGCAATTTCTGCTCTTGGCAATTGAGGTATCTGTTTGTCAATTTCTTCCTCCACAGCTGCAATCAATTTTTTGGAGGTTGAAACCAAAATCACTTGACTGTCCACGCCATGTTCTGCCTGACTCAACAAATCCGAAGCCACAAAAGATGCGTTGGCAGAATCATCTGCCACCACTAAAAGTTCACTTGGTCCAGCGGGCATATCGATGGCTACCCCATATTTGGTGGCCAATTGTTTCGCAACGGTCACATATTGGTTTCCAGGGCCGAAAATCTTGTACACTTGTGGGATGGATTCGGTTCCGAAGGTCATCCCTGCAATGGCCTGAATACCGCCCACTTTAAAGATTTGGGTTACGCCACAAAGTTGGGCCGTATATAAAATAGCAGGATTGATTTCACCATTCTTATCTGGTGGACTGCAAAGCACAATTTCGTTGCATCCCGCCAATTTAGCTGGGATGGCCAACATCAAAATAGTAGAAAACAAGGGAGCCGTACCCCCTGGAATATATAATCCAACCTTCTGGATAGGGCGTTTTTCTTGCCAGCACTCTACCCCGGGCATGGTTTCTACTTCAACTTTTGATGTTCTTTGGGCTGCATGGAACTTCTCAATGTTATTTTTGGCCAAATTAATGGCTTGTTTTAAAGCATCTGAAACCGTAGAACTGGCTTTCTCGATTTCTGAAGTGGAAACGATTAGCGAATTCAAGGTAACTTTATCAAATTGGGTCGTGTATTTTTTTATAACGATATCACCATCAGATTGTACTTCCTTGAAAATATTGTTGACCACACTTTCAATATCGGAAACGGTCTGCGTTGGGCGTTTCAATATTTTGGTCCATTCCTTTTGCTCTGGATAGTTGATACGTTGCATTACAATACCATTTTTTCAATAGGACAAACCAAAATACCCTCGGCACCAGCAGTTTTTAACTCATCAATAACCTCCCAAAAGGTTTCACGATTAATTACCGTGTGTACTGAACTCCACCCTTCTTCGGCAAGAGGAAGCACTGTAGGACTGCGCATTCCAGGTAGAATGGAAATTATCTCATCCAACTTGTTGTTTGGCGCGTTCATCAACACATATTTATTCTGACGGGCTTGAAGAACAGATTTAATCCTGAATTGGATTTTCTTCAATAGTTCTTTTCGTTCTTCGGAAATCGTTGGAGAAACGGCCAAAACCGCTTCACTTTTAAGCATTACCTCCACTTCTTTCAAATTATTTTTGAACAGCGTGCTTCCACTGGACACAATGTCACAGATTCCATAAGCCAAACCAATATTGGGTGCAATTTCCACAGAACCGTTGATAATATGCAGATCAGCGGTAACCCCTTTGGATGCCAAGTAGTCCTTTACTGTGTTTGGGTAGGAAGTTGCAATTTTCTTACCTTCAAAATCTTTAATGGAGGTGTAAGTTTCACTTTTTGGCACTGCAAGGGATACACGGCACTTGGAAAAGCCCAATCTTTCTGCAATAGAAATATCCTTTCCTTTTTCAATAAGAACATTTTCTCCAATAATGGCGATATCCACTACGCCATCACGCAAGTATTGAGGTATATCACCATTCCGTAAGTAAAACACTTCCAACGGAAAATTACGGGATGTTGCTTTTAACTGATCTTTTCCATTGTCTATGGAGATACCACAGTCCTTTAAAATTTTAAGGGAGTCATCATTTAAACGGCCACTTTTCTGAACCGCAATTCTAATTTTTGTCATTTTTCAATCGTTTTGTCTGAAAGACCAAATGGGTGCAAAAAATAAACCCGTTTGATTTCTCAAACGGGTTAGAACATATTTTAATAACAACAATACATTTCTATCTCGCTTGAGGGCAAGTATAAAAATGATGATGTGTGTTTTTGTTTCTCATTACGATTCAAAAGTAGGATATATTTTTATATCAAAAAAGGGAAATTTAGTTATTTCCCAAAATTAATGGCAAACCACTGTCTCCAGAACCGACTACTATTACTTTGGAGTTTGGTGATTGCGATAGTTTAATGGTGGCATCTATACCTTTGTCCTGTAATATCTTATCGGTTAATGAAGCACTAAGTATCCTGTTTGCATCTGCTTTACCTTGAGCTTCAATACGAACTTTTTCGGCTTCTTTCGATGCAGTGACCAATCTAAATTCATACTCTAAGGATTCTTGTTCTTGCTTTAATTTACGTTCAATGGCATCTTTTATGGTGGGCGGTAAGGTTACATCCCTAACCAAAACCTCGTTGAGTTGTATATACTGATCTTCAACAATTTTTTGGGTTTCTTCAAAAATTTCTTGTTGAATAGCATCACGTTTACTAGAGTAGAGCTGTTCGGGCGTGTATCTTCCCACAACGCTACGGGCCGCAGAACGAATTGCAGGCAACAAGACACGATCAATATATTGTTCGCTCTTTTCTTGGTGAAGTTTGCCCAGTTCGTTAAAAGCAGGTTGAAACCAAACCGATGCCTCCAATTTAATGTCCAGACCGTTTGAAGATAGCACATTCATTTTTTCGGTCTTTTCTTGTTGTCTAACTTCATAAATAGTCACTCTATTCCAAGGCGCCACCAAGTGAAAGCCTTCACCTAAGGGCGGACCATCCGTTACTACACCTCCCCCAAAGGTTTTGTAAAGCACCCCGGCCTCTCCTGATCCGATGGTGATTGCTGATTTTGAAATAATAATAATTAAGAAAATAGCCGCTGCCAATGCAGGCAATGCAATCTTTGGTAATTTATCCATATTTATTTTGATTTATATTAATCCGTTATATTTTCTGATGAACCATTCCAGTGCCAAGGAAAGAACCATCAGTCCGAGTAAAATACTGAAATCTATTAAAGATACAACATTATCTCTGCTCTTTTGAACAGGAATATATTGCTGGGAAGATACCAAGTCATTTTGAAAATTTTCAAAACTATCTAGATAGTAAACCTTACCCTTATTTTTTTGAGCTAGTCGTCCCATTTTGTTATAATTTGATGAAACCATCTGTTTTTCAGGATTAAAATCAAGTATTTTGAAGGTTCCCGATCGGCTCATGTTTTCGTCTTGGACCGTTACTGTAAATCCATATTTACCAGCTTGTAAATCACTTAAGTCAACTTCATAAAAAGTTCCCTTTAACAGCATGGGAGCCACTCTGGTAAAGTCGTTGTCCATGCCTTCTATTCTTATCGAAATACGAGCATTGGAATCAAATTGATAGCTTTCATCAAAATACGATGCTCTAATAGTGGCCGAGCTTGCGTTGTCAAAAATCAGTTCATAATCCAACTGCAATCGGCTTCGTTGTTTGTTGGAACCCAAATACACCATTAAATTGCCAATAAACTCATCAAACTTTTGGAAGCTTTGATCATTCCGATATACTTGTGCCCGCCAACGCCAAATACCCTCACCAAAAAGCACGGCTTCTTTTGTGTTGGGTTCCGCAAGAATACTGAACAATGGCTTATCTAGATCAATACCTTGTAATTGCTGGAACATAATGGTATTATCATTCTTTTTAAATTGAATATCACCTAAGGTTCCTGTTAATGGAGGAAATCCATTGACTGTAAATCCACCTAAACCAAACAATCCAAAGGCATTGTTCAATACAGGTAAAATAGCTTCTGTTTGCCTACTTCCTGTTATGGAAAAACTTTCTTGTATACTATTTAAAAAGCTCACATCTGTTTTACTGCCCGTAATGGTAAAGTAATTACCTCCCGTATTCTTTAAAAAGTCATATACTTTGCTAAAGTTCCGATTGGGCTGATATAAAATTAAAAGATCCGAATCCTCAAAATAAGATTGACTTGCATCGGGTTTTATTATAGAGACCGAACGTTGTTCATTGGATTCAATCGATTTTTTTAAGGCACCTATGTCAGGATGTATTATATCGGAAACAATGACCACATTGGTTTTTTCATCTACAACTTCAATGGCGGTCTCTTTAATATTGTTAGCGGTATTTCGTTCGTTTTCCAACGATCCTACTTCAATTTTAATGGTTTTAATACCCACACTTTGAGCTTCGACCAACGCGCTTAAAGTTTGACTGTTCTTGGTGCTATTTAGATTAATTCGCTCTTGGTGCACTCTATTTCCATTAATAAAAATGGTAACGGTTTCAGAAACCGATCTAGTCCCTCGATACTTTATCGAAGTTTCTATGGGAAAGTTATTCCTTAAAAATGCATACTTGTTTACATTGATAAAGCCTACGGAAATATCCTCATATTGTGTAGTGTCGCCGACCACAATCGCATTTATCGAAAAATTTTGGTTCAGGTCTACATATTCATAGTCCCTGCCCAGTGTTTGGTTACCGTCGGAAAAGAGTGCCACGGTATTGTTTCCACTGGTAAAAACATTGCCTAGTGCCGTGAGTGCTTTGGAAATATCTGTGTTCCCTTCGTTAAAATTGATTGAATCTATAGCTTTTAGGTCATTTCCAAATCCATAATGATGAACGGTGAACCGTTCGTTCAATGCTTCGTTCTTTTTAATTTTATCAATTGCTTGGGAAATTTCCACTGTAGAAGTGGCATCTTCCATGGATGTAGAGTTGTCCACTAATAGAATTAGGTTTGCCTTTTCAACAAAGTACTCCTTGGAAACAAATTTTGGATTTATTAAAAGCAAAAGGCCACAAAGTAAGGTTACAAACCTTAATGTGGCCAATATTATTTTAAGTGAACCTTTTCTAGGATTCTTATAGAAATATTGAAAATAAACAAGGACAAGCGCGGCAGCAACAGCAAAAAATATAAGAAGTACCGTGCTCAACTCCATTCATTTAAGTTAACATTCCACCATCCACGTTCAATACCTGTCCGGTAACGTAATTGGAAAGCTCGGATGCCAAGAATACACAGGCATTAGCTACATCTTCGGGGCTACCACCACGTTTTAAGGGGATTCCCTCTCTCCATCCTTGAACAACTTTTTCGTCCAATTTATCGGTCATTTCAGTTTCTATAAATCCAGGAGCAATGGCATTACAACGAATATTTCGAGAGCCCAATTCAAGTGCAACGGACTTGGTGAAACCAATCATGCCAGCTTTGGAGGCTGCATAGTTGGTTTGTCCGGCATTCCCTTTTACTCCTACAACACTACTCATGTTGATAATGGAACCTTTTCTTTGCTTCAACATGGTACGCTGTACTGCTTTGGTCATGTTGAAAACTGATTTTAGGTTAATTTCAATCACTTTATCAAAATCGTCCTCGCCCATACGCATCAACAGGTTGTCCTTGGTGATACCTGCATTATTGATAAGCACATCGATTCTGCCATCAAAGTCCTCCAAAACCTTGGCCACTAAGGCCTCGGATTCTTCAAAACTAGCGGCATTACTCTTATAGGCTTTGGCCTTAACACCCATTTGGGTCAATTCTTTTTCCAACTCCAATGCAGGAGCTTCGCTGGAACTATAGGTGAAAGCTACATTTGCACCATGTTTTGCAAATACTTCGGCAATTCCTTTACCGATTCCCCTGCTTGCTCCTGTTATGATTACGTTTTTCCCTTCCAAAAGTTTCATAGAATGATTGTGTTTGAATGGTTTTTAACCAAATATAGTTGTTGTTTTATGTATAGACGAAAAAAAATCCCGCATAAAACGGGATTTAGTATGGTTTTAACGATTGGGTTACCCAACCACTTGTTTCACTTTTACGCCAATTTCAGCTGGAGAATCCACTACGTGGATACCACAATCGCTCATAATCTTTTTCTTGGCCTGTGCAGTATCATCACTACCTCCAACAATGGCACCAGCGTGTCCCATCGTTCTTCCGGCAGGTGCAGTTTCACCAGCAATAAAACCAATAATTGGTTTTTTGCTACCACTCTCTTTGTACCATCTTGCTGCCTCAGCCTCTAACTGACCACCTATTTCACCGATCATCACAACACATTCGGTTTCAGGGTCGTTGATCAATAGCTCAACGGCTTCTTTTGTAGTGGTTCCAATAATGGGGTCACCTCCAATACCTATGGCTGTTGTGATTCCCAATCCTTGACGAACAACTTGATCGGCAGCTTCGTAAGTAAGCGTTCCCGATTTGGAAACGATACCTACTTTACCTTTTTTGAAAACGAAGCCAGGCATGATACCTACTTTGGCCTCTCCGGGTGTAATTACACCTGGACAGTTAGGGCCGATCAAAGTACAATCCATGTCTTTGATGTAATCATTGGCCTTAACCATATCCGCTACTGGAATACCTTCTGTAATTGTTATAATCACCTTGATTCCTGCATCGGCGGCTTCCATAATGGCATCCGCGGCAAAAGCTGGTGGAACAAAAATAATCGTGGTATCTGCACCAACTTCTTTTACAGCTTCTTCCACTGTATTAAAAACTGGTTTTCCCAAATGTTCCTGACCACCTTTACCGGGGGTCACACCACCAACCACGTTGGTTCCGTATTCAATCATTTGTTCGGCATGAAAAGTTCCTTCACTACCGGTAAATCCTTGTACAATTATGTTTGAATCCTTGTTTACTAAGACGCTCATATGTTTAACTTAATGTAGAGATACAAAAATATGGTTTACTAAAGTTTTTATCTATTGATTTCTTAAATCTTTTTTAGTTTTTTCAAGATTTCTGGAATCTTTTTAATGGATGCTATTTGTTTAAGCTTTTCACGGGCTTCTTCTGCAGGGTATCCAAAATAGGTTTTTCCACCTTCCAGTGATTTGGATATACCGGATTGGGCCAAAACCACAGCCTTTTTACCAATGGTAGCACCACTTGTAATTCCAACTTGTCCCCAAAGTGTTACTTCGTCTTTCAAAACAACACAGCCTGCAATGCCTACGTGGGATGCAATCAAACATTTTTTTCCAATAACCGTATCGTGGCCAACTTGGATTTGGTTATCAAGTTTTGAACCTTCTTTTATTGTGGTTGAACCAGATACACCACGGTCAATAGTGCATGCTGCGCCAATGTCTACATTACTTTCTATTACAACGTTTCCGCCGGATAGCAGTTTATCAAAACCTTCGGGTCTGTTTTTATAGTAAAAAGCATCTGCCCCCAATACCGTACCTGCATGTATGGTTACATTGTCACCAATAATACATCCATCATAAATGGTGACGTTGGGGTGTATTATACAGTTTTTACCAATTTTCACATGATTGCCAATAAACGTATTAGGCTGAATTACAGTCCCCTCCCCTATTTTTGCCGATTCGGCAATGGAAGAATTGGCATTTTCAAAAGGTTTAAAGTGTTTCGTCAGTTTATTGAAATCCCTAAATGGATCATCGGAGAGAAGTAACGCCTTCCCATCTGGGCAATCCACTTTCTTATTTATGAGTACAATAGTAGCTCTGGATTGAAGTGCTTTATCATAGTATTTGGGATGGTCCACAAAAACAATATCGCCTTCTTCTACTACGTGGATCTCGTTCATCCCCAATACGGGGAAATTTTCATCTCCCACATAGTCAGTTTCAATGATTTTAGATATTTCCTTTAAGGTATAGGTTTTATGGAATTTCATTTGGATTACACTTTGGCTCTTTCCAAATAAGCCGCTTTTTCCGTGTCGATCTTGATTTTATCCCCTTCATTTATAAAAAGAGGTACATTTATACTTGCTCCGGTTTCTACGGTAGCAGGCTTTGTAGCATTTGTAGCGGTATTTCCCTTAACACCAGGTTCTGTATGGGTAACTTCCAGAACAACACTGGCAGGCATATCAACCGAAAGGGGCATATTGTCCTCTGCATTGAAAATTATAGTCACTACTTCACTCTCTTTCAATAGGTCAGAAGCATCCAGAGCGTCTTTTTGTAGCGCAATCTGGGTATAATCATCCGTATTCATAAAATGATAGGTCTCCCCATCATTATATAAAAATTGATAAGAGCGCGTTTCCACTCGAACATCTTCAATTTTATGCCCAGCAGAAAACGTATTGTCCACCACTTTGCCCGTGGTCACACTTTTTAGCTTGGTACGGACAAATGCAGGCCCTTTACCTGGTTTTACATGAAGAAACTCTATAACTTTATAGATGTCGTTGTTGTACTTGATGCACAATCCTTTTCTTATATCTGAAGTACTTGCCATAAATTTAGTTTGAACTGAAATATCCTTTCATAATCCCTCTTTGCGAATCCCTAATGAATTGGAGTATCTCGTCCCGTTCAGGTGTGGCCTCCATTTCGACCTCAATGAGGGATGCCGCTTGTGAATTGTTATAATTTCTTTGATATAATAATCGATAGATGTTTTGGATTTCCCTGATCTTATCAGAATCAAAACCTCTTCTACGTAATCCAATGGAATTTATGCCCACATAGGAAAGTGGTTCCCTCGCTGCTTTAACATACGGAGGAACATCTTTACGAACTAGGGAGCCCCCAGTTACAAATGCGTGGTTTCCTATTGAAACAAATTGGTGTACGGCAACCATTCCCGCCAATACAACATTCTGGCCAATTGTAACATGTCCGGCCAGTGTGGAGTTATTGCTAAAAATACAGCCATCGCCCACAAAACAATCGTGTGCCACGTGACAATACGCCATTATCAGACAGTTGTTTCCAATTACCGTTTTCATTCTATCGGAAGTACCCTTGTTAATAGTGGCGCATTCTCTGATAGTTGTATTGTTTCCAATTTCCACGGTTGTGTCTTCACCTTGATACTTAAGGTCTTGCGGCATTGCGGAAATCACGGCGCCCGGAAATATATTGCAATTTTTTCCGATTCTAGCACCTTCCATGATAGTAACATTGGAACCAATCCATGTTCCCTCTCCAATAATTACATTGTTATGTATGGTGGTGAAGGGCTCAATTACCACATTTTTGGCGATTTTAGCCCCTGGGTGTACATATGCTAAAGGTTGGTTCATCTACTAATCTGTATTTTTTGTTTTCACGATTTGTGCCATCAGTTCAGCTTCAGAAACTAATTTTCCATTGGCGTAGGCATAAGCCTGCATATGACATATTCCCCTACGGATGGGAGAAATTAAATCGCATTTAAATATTAAAGTATCCCCTGGAACTACTTGTTGTTTAAACTTTACTTTATCAATTTTCATAAAGAAAGTAAGATAGTTTTCTGGGTCGGGAACGGTGCTCAATACCAGTATTCCCCCAGTTTGAGCCATTGCTTCTACTTGTAGTACCCCGGGCATAACAGGCGCTCCTGGAAAGTGACCTACAAAAAACGGTTCGTTCATGGTTACATTCTTCACCCCAACCACATGGGTATTGGATAATTCTAAAATCTTATCTACCAACAAAAATGGAGGACGGTGAGGTAGCCTTTCCATAATTTCATTGACATCCATTAAAGGTTTTTGGTGCAAATCATAGCTAGGTACCTTATTCCTTTTTTCTATTTTGATAATTTTGGACAACTTTTTCGCGAATTGCGTATTTACAAAGTGTCCAGGTTTGTTGGCAATGACTTTTCCCCTGATTCGGGTACCGGCCAGGGCCAAATCACCTATTACATCCAATAGTTTATGCCGTGCTGCTTCGTTTGGGTGGTGCAATGTAAGATTATCCAAAATACCATTTGCCTTTACCGAAAGTTTTTTCTTGTTGAAGGCTTTTTCCAATTTTTTCATTGTGGAGTCCGAAATTTCCTTGTCCACATAAACAATGGCATTGTTCAGGTCTCCTCCTTTGATCAACCCATGCTCCAACAACATCTCAAGTTCGTGTAGGAAACTAAAGGTACGCGAGTCCGCAATTTGTTCTTTAAAATCCGACATTTTTTCCAATGTGGCATTTTGTGTTCCCAAAACTTTGGTTCCAAAATCTACCATGGTGGTTACTTGGTATTCGTCAGCTGGGATTATGGTTATCTCACTTCCCGTGGATTCATCCCTGTAGGAAACCACATCTTTTACTACATATTCTTCACGTTCTTGATCTTGCTCCACGATGCCGGCCTCTTCCAGGGCTTCCACAAAAAATTTGGAAGAACCGTCCATAATAGGTGGTTCAGGAGCATTCAGTTCAATTAGTACGTTGTCTATATCTAAACCTACCAAAGCGGCAAGTACATGTTCCGAAGTATGTATTTTTACACCATTTTTTTCCAAATTGGTGCCACGTTGGGTGTTTACCACATAGTTGGCATCTGCCTCAATTATGGGTTCACCTTCCAAATCGATTCTTTTGAACGCGAAGCCGTGATTTTCTTTTGCAGGAAGAAAACTCATTGTGACATTTTCCCCTGTATGCAACCCTACACCTTGTAGAGTAACCTTTTTCGCTATAGTGCGTTGTTTATTATTTATTTTGCTCACCTTCAACCTTTTTTTCTATGTTGGAGATTTGATTTGCCAGTTTTGGCAAATTCTTAAAGTGTACGTATGATTTATTGAAGTCACCATAGTTTAAGGCAGGCGACCCTTGGAGTACTTCATCATCATTTATATTTCTACCAATCCCTGATTGGGCCTGGATACGGACTCTATCACCTATGGTGATATGCCCTACAATACCTACTTGACCACCGATTAAACAATTTTTGCCAATTTTAGTGGATCCAGCGACCCCTGTTTGTGCTGCAATGGCGGTATGCTCACCTATTTCCACATTATGGGCAATCTGGATTTGATTGTCCAATTTTACACCCTTCCTTAATATGGTGGAGCCTAAAGTGGCACGATCAATAGTGGTACCTGCCCCAATATCTACATTATCTTCTATAACTACATTACCTGTCTGTGGCACTTTACTGTATTCACCATTGGTATTTGGTGTGAACCCAAACCCATCTGCTCCGATAATGACTCCTCCATGGATAACACAATTGTTACCAATAACGGTTTCTGAATAAATTTTGGCTCCGGCAAATACGAATACATTGTCGCCGATAGTAACATTGTCGCCTATGTAGACATTTGGGTAGACTTTCACATTGTTTCCGATGGATACATTATTTCCCAAGTATGCAAAGGCACCTAGATAGAAACCTTCGCCATATGTAGCGCTGTCGGAAATATAAGAGGGGTTTTCAATCCCTGTCTTGTTATTCTTTACTTGATTATAATATTCCAACAATTTAGAAAAAGATTGGTAAGCATCATCTACCTTGATCAAAGTAGTGGAAATTGATTGTTCTGGCACAAAATCCTTATTGACGATGGTGATGGATGCTTTCGTGGAATATATATAAGAGGTGTATTTTGGATTGGCGAGAAAGGTCAACGACCCTTTTTCACCTTCCTCGATCTTAGATAATTTGTGGACAGCGATTTGAGGATTACCCTCAACTTCCCCTTCTAAGATTCCGGCAATTTGGGTAGCTGTAAATTTCATTGGTGCAAAAGTAACAAAATTTGTTAAACGGCTTTCTTTGGATAACAGCTATAATATTTGGTAACGGTTTTGGCCAATGCTTTTAAGCTTAACTGGTCCGACTCTTTCAAGACGTCAGATATTTTTCCGTTCTTTTTTAAAATTTGTATAGCTTCATCCTTACTATAGGCCTTGTTGGATATTTCACCCTGAAATACAAAGTTAGTGGCTTCTTTGGTTGTAAGGTCATATTTTTCCGTAATCCAATCCATTTTCTCTTCGATTTTTTCTTGGGACATTGGTTTATTTTTCACTTTAACATGCAGTAAACTTCTATTTAAAAGCATCGTGCATAGTTTAGAAAGCACAAAGTCATCATGGAATTGCCAACTTTTTAAAGCGCTAAGAATATCAATATCGTCAAGTTGGGCAAACGTTGCCAAAACGTGTGAATCAAAGGATAACTTACCGTTATTCGTTAGGAAAAATAACAATGGTTCACTGCCTGTAAGTATTTCATCTTGACTCAGAAGCAATCTCGCCCGTTGCATTATCCGAATCAACAACTGTTCCGCTACCAATCCTGTTTTATGGAGGTATACTTGCCAATACATAAATCTACGGGCCATAAGGAATTTTTCCACTGCATAAAAAGCCTTTTCCTCTACCACCAAATTTCCCTCTACTACATTCAACATGGAAATAAGGCGCTCAGAATTAATGTTTCCTTCGGTTACCCCTGAATAAAAACTATCTCTTTTCAAGTAATCCAAACGGTCCATATCCAACTGACTGGATACCAATTGATTTAAAAACGGCTTGGGATAGTTCCCTTGGAAAATCGCAATGGCTAAATCTAGTTGGCCATTAAACTCTTTGTTCAACTCCATCATGAATTGTAAAGAGATTTGTTCATGGCTTATTTCTTTTGCCACAAAACCTTCCAAAGCATGTGAAAATGGTCCATGACCAATGTCGTGAAGCAAAATGGCACACAATAAACCTTTTTCTTCTTCTTCGGTAATCGTTACATTTTTTAATTTTAACACCTGAATCGCTTTCGTCATCAAGTGCATGCTGCCAAGGGCATGATGAAATCTGGTATGGTGCGCTCCTGGGTATACCAAATATGAAAGCCCCATTTGCGATATTCGTCTCAGCCTTTGAAAATAAGGATGCGATATCAAACTAAAAATTAGTTCGTTTGGAGTTCCAATAAAACCGTAAATTGGATCGTTGAAAACGTTAAGCTTATTGGTTTTTACCAAGGATTTTTGTTTTAATTCCCACAAAGATAACTACTATATGAACAAGATAACAATTCTATGGGTCGATGATGAAATAGACCTATTAAAACCCCACATATTATTTTTAGAAAGTAAAGGCTATAATGTGGTGACGAGCCAAAGTGGCCAAGATGCCTTGGAAGAGATCAAAAACGCTTTTTTTGATATTGTTTTCTTAGATGAAAACATGCCAGGACTTTCTGGTTTGGAAACACTTATGGAAATTAAAAAATATGATGGTTCTATTCCTGTGGTGATGATTACCAAAAGTGAAGAGGAATATATTATGGACGAGGCAATTGGCTCCAAAATTGCGGACTATCTTATAAAACCTGTAAATCCCAACCAAATTCTTTTGTCTTTGAAAAAGAGTTTGGACAACTCTCGCTTGGTTTCTGAGAAAACCACAGCCAATTATCAGCAAGAATTCACCAAAATAGCCATGGATTTATCCATGGTAAACACTTACGAAGAGTGGGTTGAACTCTATAAAAAATTAATTTATTGGGAGTTGGAACTGGAACAGATTGAAGATTCCGGTATGTTCGAGATATTAGAGTCCCAGAAAGTGGAGGCAAACTCCCAATTTGGCAAGTTTGTGGATAAGAATTATAAGGCCTGGTTCCAGGACAGTGAAGCTCCTGTAATGTCGCATACTTTATTTAAGAATAAAATCCAACCCGAACTGGAGGGCAACAAAACACTTTTGGTGGTTATCGATAATTTAAGGTATGATCAATGGTTGGCGTTTGAGAAAACCTTATCGATTCATTATAAAAAGAAACAAGAGTCAGCATATTTTAGTATTCTGCCCACGGCGACTCAGTATGCCCGGAATGCTCTATTTTCTGGCCTTATGCCATCCGAAATGGAGAAGCGTTATCCCAATTGGTGGAAGAATGATACGGATGAAGGGGGTAAAAATCTATATGAATCAGAATTTTTAGGCGAACAGCTTAAAAGATTGGGAATGGATTTAAATTGGGAGTACCATAAAATAAGTAGTCTTAAGCAGGGAAAACAACTTGCGCAAAACTTTAAATCACAAAAGGATAACGATTTGACCGTAGTTGTCTATAATTTTGTGGATATGTTGTCCCACTCCAAAACCGAAATGGAAGTGGTAAAAGAACTTGCATCCAACGATAAGGCGTATCGTTCACTCACGTTGAGTTGGTTCAAAAATTCGCCTTTGTTGGAAATCATTCAACAGGCACAAGATCTTGGCATGAAATTGATTTTAACCACAGACCACGGTACCATAAATGTAAAGCAACCTTCCAAGCTTATCGGGGATAGGGAAACCAGCTTAAATTTACGTTATAAAACAGGTAGGAGCCTCACATACCAAGATAAGGATGTGTTGGCAACCAGAAGCCCACAGGAGATTCATTTACCCAACATAAATTTGAGTAGTAGTTATGTTTTTGCCAAGAACGACCTCTTTTTTGCATATCCCAATAACTACAATTATTATGTGAGTTATTATAGAAATACATATCAGCATGGTGGGGTTTCTTTAGAAGAAATGATTATTCCCTTTGTAGTTTTAGACCCTAAATAAAACAGTTTTGAAGAGAAGTTTCCAATTGGATCAAATTAACGAAGTGGCAAAAGAAGTGCTGCAAATTGCTCCCAGCAAAGTACTCTGTTTGTATGGAGATATGGGTGTTGGCAAAACAACATTGGTAAAAGCTTTGGTCAAAGAGCTTGGCGCGATAGATTTGGCAAGTAGCCCAACGTTTGGTTTGGTAAACGAATATTCCGATCAAAATAATAACCCCATTGCATATCATTTTGATTTTTATAGACTCAATGATGAAATAGAAGCCTTTGATATAGGCTTTGAAGATTACCTCGGTACGGATGAATGGTTGTTTATTGAATGGCCGGAGAAAATATCTTCTTTACTACCAGAGAATGCTGTAAGTCTATTCTTGCACTTTGTCGAAGAAAACACACGTTCAATCGAGTTAAATATTACTTAAAATAATATCGGTCTATTTTCAGTGGAATTATTGTTCAGAACAAGCCAATTTCGATAAAACGCTGTGTTTTTGCGATTAAAAACCAATTTTATCGATAAAAGGTGATGTTAGTTGATATATTTTCCTACATTTGTTCTGATAATGAATTCATTTATTAACCTAAAAACTCTTTTACGATGAACACTAAGAAAGTTTTTTTTGGATTGCTAGCTGTTGCCTTTTTGGCAATGACTGCTGTATCAACTACAGTGACTTTTGATGACAATCAAACTACTAGCATCAAGAAAAAGGACATAAGAAAACTATAATTCTCTTATTCCTTTAACGACCAAAATGGCTCTATTTTTAAATAGGGCCATTTTTTTGCAATAAAAATTTGATTTTAGTGTTATCATGACTAATGAGTGATAAACGAAGTATCAGGAGGAAGTTGATTATGGAAGGTGTTTTTGCACTCTTGATAGCAATAACCCCCATATTGTTCTATTGGTATAAGTATATACCTGTAGATGTCGAAACATATTCTTTTTTAGGCATTAGTTTCGAACCCAATGGTTTTAACGATGTATCGGAGGCATTTTACTATTACTTTAGTAAAATCGTTCCTTTATTGGCCCTTGTCATTTGGTTTGTTACCTGTAAAGAATGGTGGTATTATGCTATTTTGATTCCTATAGCAATGTACAGCTTTCAGCTATTTGCCGTATTGACATTTCAATCCGGTATAGTGGATGAGAATGAAGTAATGTATGTGATTGCCGTTACCATGGTAGTGGTTCCGGTAGTTTATTTTATCAGGTTAAAATTGGTGGATAAACACGTACATGGGATTGATCTAGAGGCCATGGATACAGAACTACAAATCCTCAAGGAAAAAGAAGAATTGCGTAAGGAACGTGAGAAATTGGAACAACGCAAGAAGACTGCTGCAAAAAAAATGTAAATTTGCTTTGATACCTTATGGTATTGTGAACAGATTTTCCTCTTATGAGTCAAGCTTCCTCTCCATTTAGCAAACAACAATTATTGCCCCAAGAAGAAACCCTTGAGGTTGCCAATATAAAGGGGGAACTTTTTATAGGTATCCCAAAAGAGAACCAATACCAAGAAAAACGGGTTTGTCTAACCCCAGACGCTGTTAATGCAATAACCGCTAATGGACACCGTGTACTGGTAGAGTCCGGTGCTGGTGAAGGAGCAAAGTTTTCGGATATTGATTATACCAATGCCGGAGCCGAAATTACCCGCGACACCAAAAAAGTATTTTCCTGCCCCTTAATTCTAAAAGTAGAGCCCCCTACCCTTTCGGAAATAGATTTTCTGAACCCACAGACCATTATAATCTCAGCCTTGCAGATAAAGACCCAGAACAAGGAATATTTTGAGGTCATGGCCAAAAAAAGATTGACTGCTGTTGCATTTGAATATATTCGAGATGATGATGGCAATTACCCGGCCGTTCGCTCATTGAGTGAAATTGCGGGGATTTCTTCCATTCTGATTGCTTCGGAATTAATGTCCAACCCCAATACGGGCAATGGACTTATGTTTGGGAACATTAGTGGTGTGCCTCCAGTTGAAGTTGTGATCATTGGTGCTGGAACTGTTGGGGAATTTGCAGCAAGATCAGCTTTGGGATTGGGAGCCAATGTTAAGGTTTTCGATAATTCAATAAGTAAATTACGAAACCTCCAAACAAATCTCAACCAAACGCTTTACACTTCTACAGTGCAACCAAAGAACTTAATAAAGTCTCTAAAACGTTGCGATGTGGCCATTGGAGCCACACGCGGCAAGGACCGGTCGCCTGTAGTTGTATCTAGTTCCATGGTAGAAAACATGAAAAGGGGCGCAGTAATCATTGATGTAAGTATTGATATGGGGGGCTGTTTTGAAACCTCGGAAGTCACTACACACAGAAAACCAACATTTGATAAATTTGGGGTCATCCATTATGGTGTGCCCAATATTCCATCCAGATACCCTAGAACATCCTCCATTTCCATAAGTAATATCTTTACCCCCTATTTATTGAAAATTGGTGAAGAAGGTGGTTTGGAACATTCGCTTCGGTTTGATAAAGGTTTGCGCAATGGACTATATATGTACCATGGTATTTTAACCAATAAATCCGTTGGGGATTGGTTTGGACTAAACTATAACGATATTAACTTTCTTATTTTTTAATTTAAATGGCATTTTTAAAACGATTGGGATGGTACTTAGTAGGACTATCCATTGGATTGATTTTTTTGGTTTTTATTTTGAAGAAAAAATCAGGTGAAGAGGGATTGGACTTTTGCTATTTTCCCAATTGTAGAGTGCTCAAGGATATGCGCTCCAAACCCTTGAATTTCTCAGAATCTCTTCCCGAGCAATACCGGGATACTTTGATGATTCAGTCATTTTTTAAAGATGGCGATGTGGATTTTGGAAGAAGCGACACTAAAGCCGAGCCATGTAAAATTTATTTTATCTCCCACGAATACAATGGGGAGGAATTGGAGCTAAAGGCTAAGAATTGTTTGGATAGAGTTGAAGTGGAAAATCTTCAGAAAAGCAATAAATAAGGTTTTAAAATACTATCGGTCAATTCAAAAGCTGTAGTCATCAATTCAAACGCCTGTTCCATCAAATAGCTGTTATATTTTGATAATATTAATGATACTTTTCTTTAAAATCCATAAGGATTTATCATTTAATATTAACTTAAAATCCTACTTCTTATGATGGCTTTAGCAAAAAAAACAGTTGAAATTATTGTAGATATAATTGAAGTTATTATCTGCTAAAAGAGTGTATTAATCAAGATAAAAGCCAACAATAATGTTGGCTTTTTTTATGTGGAAATTTCATCATCTAGCTTCCTAAGATTTTTCAAGTGTTTCTGGAAATTGATTATCATACTTCCATAAACCAGCCTATACAGTTTATATATTATAGTTGCAAAGGCTAAGGTTAATGTGGTTCCAAAAACAATAATAGCAACATAAATAAATCCTTCTTTATCTTGAAGCAATACTTTTAACTCATCATTGTTGTAAAGCTCCCAAATAAAACTCGTCATAAATGAAATGACAAATATGGCTAAGTTGTAATAGATATAGATATTGACTATCCGTTTGGTATTTAAAAGCCTATGTATAACAAGCTTAACATCACTCAACGCGTTAATGGATTTGAAGGAAATCAAAAATGTTAGGACAAAAAGTCCTAAAGCAACATAATTCAATTTATCCAATAAAATTAAAGGCTTGAACTCTAAAAAGGACTGGGGTGTAAAATGCATGAAGAAGATTTGAAACCCGATACCAATAAAACCCCAAATAGCAAACTCAACCAGTGAAATCCAAAAAAGTTTTTTTGTGATTAACCGAGAACTTAAAACCGATTTATCTTTTAAGAAAGAAGAACTACTATTATCTATACTATCAAATGATTCAAAATTAAGTGTCCGCCAACTTTCTTTCAGTGCATCTAGTTCCATATAAACATTAATTTATCTATATGTCTAAGAGCTAGATATTTTGTTACAAGAAAATTCAAACTCTTTTAAAAAAACTTGTTTCTAAATACAGAATATTCCATTGTTCTAGGCTTCCTCCAACTTCCTACGCTTCCTTTCCTTTTTAATCAAGGCCAACTCCCTAGAAGTCTGTCCAGCAACTGAGGTGTTTTCCTCTGCCCTTCTGATCAAGTATGGCATTACATCCCTCACGGGACCAAATGGAACATATTTTACGGCGTTATACCCCTGCGCTGCTAAATTGTAGGTAATATGGTCGCTCATTCCAAACAATTGCCCAAACCAAATTTTTTCATGGTTCGCCGGTATACACATTTTTTCCATGAGGTCAACCAACTTAAGGGTGCTCTTTTCATTATGGGTGCCTGCAAAAATGGTGAAGTGTTCCAAATGGTCTATAATAAAATGGATAGCAGCATCAAAATTCTCATCGGTATCCCGTTTGGATTTGCAAATAGGGCTTTCGTAGCCATTTTCGTTGGCCCTATCGTTCTCCTTTTCCATATAGGCTCCACGAACTGCTTTTGCTCCAATCTTAAAACCTTCTGCCTCCGCTATTATACATAGCTTCTTAACATAATCCAACCGGTCCCAACGGTACATCTGAAAGGTGTTAAATACCACGGCTTTCTGCTTATTGTACTTTCGCATAAGATCGAGGATCAGATCGTCCGCAGCATCCTGCATCCAACTTTCCTCGGCATCTATCAATAATGCAACATCCAAATCGTAGGCTTTTTGACAGACTTTATCGAATCGAGCCACAATTCTGTTCCACTCCGCTTGTTCATTTTCATCTAATTCAGAGCCAGCAGTTACTTTTTCAAATAATTTAAACCGTCCAAAACCTGTGGGTTTGAAAACAGCAAAGGGCATAGCATCCTTTTCCTTGACAAAATCGAGAATATCCAAGGTTTTTTCCATTGCAAAGTCAAACTGGTTGTCCACCTCTTTGCCTTCGGCCGAATAATCCAAAATGGAATATACCCCATTACCATACATATTGTCAATAATTGGCAAACAATCCTTTTCGTTTACCCCACCACAAAAATGGTCGAATACCGTGGCCCTTATCAAACCTTCAACCGGAAGGTGCACCTTGATTGCAAAATTGGTGACCGCGGTACCAATTCGAACCAAAGGTTCCTTGGAAATCATTTTAAAAAGAAAATAGGCTCGCTCCAGCTGGGAGTCCGATTTAAGCTCAAAAGCTATTGCAGTATTCTCAAAATTTGGTCGCATTAATTATAATCCATTAAAGATTCAAATATAAGTACGGAATCTATAACCATTTATATAAAAATAATCTTTATTTAGCAGTGTAAATAAAATTATGGAGTCGGTTAAATCACAGTCTTACGAGGTACATATTAATGAATTGGCAAAAGCTGCCCTCAACCAACATGTTGCAAGCAGGAAATATTCCAAAATCTTCCTGTTGGTGGATGAAAATACCAAGGAACATTGTTTGCCAATTTTCGATAAAATATTCAATGGCTCTGTTGATTCCATGTTGGAAATCCCGTCTGGTGAAGAAAATAAGAATATCCAAACCTGTTTACAGCTATGGGAAGGCCTTTCAAATTTAGATGGTGACAGAAAAAGTTTGCTGATTAATCTTGGTGGCGGTGTATTGACCGATATGGGAGGATTTGTAGCTTCTACTTTTAAAAGAGGTATCGATTTCATCAACATCCCTACTACCCTGCTTTCCATGGTCGATGCGTCCATCGGAGGTAAAACTGGCGTGGACCTTGGTGCGCTGAAAAATCAGATTGGGGTAATCAATCAGCCACAAATGGTATTAATATTCCCTGAATTCATAAAAACGCTGGACCCACGTCAAACCAAAAGTGGGTATGCTGAGATGCTGAAGCATGGCCTGATTATGGACAAGAATTATTGGAAAGATCTTACGGAGGAACATAATTTTACCGACCCTTCTTGTATTCAACGGTCAATAGCGATTAAGAACGAAGTAGTGTTACAAGATCCAACGGAGAAGGGATTACGAAAAATCTTAAATTTTGGACATACGCTAGGGCATGCCATAGAATCATATTGCTTGGAAAATCAAGATAAGAGAACCCTGTTCCATGGTGAGGCCATAGCCGTGGGGATGATTTTGGAAGGTTACTTATCGCACGAGCTCCGTGGACTTTCCAAATTGGCATTGGATGAAATCAAAAAAGGGTTTTTGACGCATTTTGACAAAGAAAATTTTACTTATAGTGATATCCATGCCATCCTTCAATTGTTGAAATATGACAAGAAGAACTCACATGGCAACGTGAATTTTGTTTTGCTTCAAGCTATTGGTGAAGCTGTAACTGACATTGAAATTCCTGAAGAATTGTTTCAAAAAGCGTTTGCTTACTACATGGAATAAACACTTCGCATACTTAATTTTTAAGTTCGCAACTCTTTGAGTACTATCAAGTTCAAAATTCCTAGTTTAGGAATGTAATTAATAACTAACCATTATGAAACGAATTTTGATAGATTACAAAAAGTTGGACCACAGAGTCGCAGCTATTTTGATTGACACCTATCCCGACGGATATGGCGACGATGACATTATTACCATTAAAAAACCGAATGGGGTGGTCATTGAAGCTGTGGAGGTAAAAACGGAAGATACCGTCTATTTGGTGAAAATAAGTAAAAGCCTTTCCACTTTTATAGCAAATTTTGAAGAAACCATTGAAAAAGAACTGGACAAAGATTTAGTTTCTTCTGAATTTAAAGAAAACACCTATGAAGATTTGGAATCTACCCCAGAAAACTTGGAGGAAGACCAAAACTATTGATTACGACAAATATCTTTCTTCTATTATCCGAATATGGTGCGCCTGGTGTCCACTTATAATGAACCCCATGGCCCGTACACTTATTTTTGAACCACTAGCCGTCCCTACTCTTTTTAATGCCTCTTCATCAAAAGATGAAAATAACGTTGCAGTAGCACCTCTTACCGCCAAATATTCTTCGATCAAATCATTTTTTGTTCGATTGGTGGGGTTGGAAAATGGTACATAGTCGTCTTGATCAAAACCAGGCAACAGGGTTTTATCATTACGGGCAATACAAAGCGAACGATATTGGAATATCCGTTCCGTGTCCAGCATATGTACTATGGATTCGGCCAGAGTCCATTTACCTTTCTCGTATGCAAAATGAAGCTTTCCTTCTGGAATTTTCTCTAAAAGCGACAAAAAATCTGACCTACCAGCTTTTAATTCCTCAAATAAATCCACATCACCTAACGCCATTATATAGGTTCGATAGAATGGATTGTATTCAGAAGGTGGCAGTTCCGAAAGAAGCATCAATGTTTTTATGGAATTACAGCTCGTTGAAAATGGTGTGCATCAAACGTTTTTTATCGTTGATACTTTCCTCCAAGGAAATCATAGTTTCCGTTCTGCTGATACCGTCTATATCATCTATTTTAAAAATGATATTTTTGGCATGCGTGGTATCCTTTGCTCTGATTTTACAGAAAATATTGAATTTTCCGGTGGTAATATGACCTACAGTAACATAAGGTATCTGACTAAGTCTTTCCAGTACAAATTTGGTTTGATGTGTTTTTTCCAAAAATATACCTACATAAGCGATAAAGGAATATCCTAGCTTAACATAGTCTAAAGTAAGGGAAGAACCTTTTATGATTCCGGATTCTTCCATTTTTTTGACACGAACATGAACCGTACCTGCTGAAATCAGCAATTTCTTGGCAATATCCGTAAATGGTGTACGGGTATTATCGATTAACATATCCAATATCTGGTGATCTATCTCGTCTAATTTAACTTTGTTCATTACATCGAATTTGCAGCAAAAGTAGTTAAAAATGAAAAATTACGTAATAAAAAAGGGGAATTTTAAAATAAAATGTAAGAACTAACGATTAACGGTGTTTAATTCTTGGTTTTTAACAACAAATCTAAAAGTTTTATTTCCGCAGAATTAAAGCCAAAATCCTTGGTATCAACGCATACTATTGTTTTATGAGCATAAAACCTGTCAAGCGCTCCAATTTCAACTATTTCAGGCGTAAAAATAACTTTATCAACATCCAAAACTTCTTTATAGCGAATCCCTATCTTTTGTCCTTGTTCAATTTCAGGATTGACCAATTCTGGATTTTCAATTATCACATCAAAAAACAATTTCTGATTCCCGGGAATTGAAAAGTAGTCACCTGTGCTATACATGTCAATTTTGTCTTCGGCAATAATTTTTAGTGCTTCCAACATAGAAAGAAAGATGTATTCCCGAGTTTTTTCTCGTTCATAATCTTTAGGGTAGTGTCCTGATTCAAATAAAATTGTAGGAACCCCCAACATTTGAAATGTGTCACCAATACAATTATCATTAAACCCATCATCGTACCTCCCAACCTGACCAGGAATATGTTTTTGGAGCATTTTATTCATCCCAACAATTAATTTCATGGCAACCTCTCTGGCAGGAGTTATATCCCTAGCTTTATTACTTGAGGGCGACAAAAATGAAATGGTTGCTGATTTGTCCGTGTTTCCAGCACTGAACAATGTGCGTTGATCATGTAAATTAAAACAGAAGTTGGGCTGAAACGACTTAAATAGATTTCTTAATGCAATGGACTCTGGCTGAGATAAATTTTTTGCATCACGGTTCAAATCTACCTTATTTATGTTTTCGCGAGTATACAAGTTAGCTCCATCAGGATTAAGCATAGGAACAATAAGCAAATTACATTCCTTTAAAATTTGTGTAGCCAATGGATTTTCGGATTGTAGAAAATTAACCATGTCCCAAACTGCTTTGGTGGTTGTGGATTCGTTCCCGTGCATTTGGGACCACATAAGAATCTTTTTTTGCCCAGACCCTAATTTAAAAGCGTTGATTTCAATTCCGTCAACAGAATTTCCAATATGGATTAGTGGGAACGGTAATTTCGAAAAACAAGGCTGTATTATGTCCGCATTTATGTACCTGCCATTAATGGACTTTTCCTTATACAATAAATAATCAATCATGGGGCTTATTCTTAAAGTTTACAAAAGTAACCAACCTTTAATTTACATTTGTAACACCACATCGATATAAAATAGTTACAAATGTAATTTGATGAGCAATGAAAATTATCAGTTTTAGATATTTTTGTAAACACCGCATTGTTTATACATATATTGCATTATTTATCAAAGAAATACAATGTTTTATGTCTAGTATTTATTGAATTAATACAAGTGTATTTCATATGTTTTGTTTTGATTTAAAACTTATAATGTTATCTTGGGCACATATTAATTTACACTTGTGAATAAAGATATTGTAACACGCATACAAGCGATCATCGATCATTTCGAATTATCTGTCTCAGGATTTGCTGATGAGATTGGTGTGCAACGATCCAGCATTTCCCATTTGTTGAATGGGAGAAATAAACCTAGTCTGGATTTTGTCATGAAATTGGTAAACACCTACCCCGAGGTTGATTTATATTGGCTATTAAAAGGCGAAGGGTATTTTCCAAGAAAAGCAGATACCGAAATTCTAAATGAAACTGATGGAACTTCAGAGGAGGTGGAAATGTCAATAGATGAGAATCTCGAAATAAGCCATTCGAACAATGAAAAGCAGATAAACGGACCTGTAGAGCCTTATAAAATTGTTTTTTTCTATACTGATGGTACTTTTAAAACATTCAGTCCAAAAAACGATTGACCTTTTCACCTACTTTCCGTTTCTTTGCTGTTATGATAAAATTCATCTTTTCTTTCGTGATTTTACTATTTTTTATGGCATGCGGTCAAGCTCCACAACGTAACTGTGAAGACTTTAAAACAGGGTCTTTCTCTTTTAAAGCCACAATTAATGGCGAAGAAAAAGAGACTGTGTTTCATAGGACTTTGGATTTAGAGGTTGACGAATTTGAAGGTAAAAAGGATTCCTCTTCTATTCGCTGGATCAATGACTGTGAGTATGTGCTAAAAAATTTGAATCCCAAAAACAAAGCAGAAGAGAAACCTATTCATATAAAAATATTGACGACATCGGGGTCTTCATATACTTTTGAATACAACATTGTTGGTGATAATAATAAATTTAAAGGAACCGCCTTTAAAATTGACTGATCTAATGCAGTTTTAGCACATCAGGATTTAGAAGTGATGATATTGCCTTTATGAAGTGTAATGTTCACAAATACATCAATTGGGTCTCTGGTACGTCAACTCTGGACTTGCTGCTTTTTGCTTATTGAACAAGCGCTGCTGTTGTTTTACCGTAAGCGTGCTCCCATCATGACTCCATCCCGGAGGGCCAAAGATATACATCAATTTATGTGACAATTTTTTGGACTTCTTCATGTCGTTCCAAATGTCTTTGAACTCATGCGTAAGAATAACCATAGGGTTGTAAGAATCTGGCGCATGTATTACACCGTACTTAACATCGATATCATCATCCAATTCTTTCCAGGTGCCGAACACTTTGTCAAATATATTCAAGAACCCTCCATGATTTTTATCCAAATATTCCACATTTTGGGCGTGGTGCACTTGGTGCATGGTGTGCGTGTTCATAAATTTTTCCAAAAACCCAAGCTTTGGAACATATACGGTGTGCAATTGAAACTGCCATAGGGCTTCAATTCCCAAACATACCAAAACCATTTCTGGAGGGAATCCAATGGCCGGCATCCATATATAAAAGAAGGGCTTGTATAATATTGTAAACCACCCGTTACGTATGGCCGTACCCAAGTTAAAATTGTCCGATGAATGGTGAACAATGTGGGCTGCCCACAAAATCCGGATTTCGTGATTGGCCCTGTGGAACCAGTAATAGGTGAAATCGTCTGCCAATTGGCACAGGATCCAAACAAACCAAGCGTAACCAAAAGATGCATATCCCATAATGTTGGTTCTTACCCCATCAACCTCGGGATTAAAAAGCTCGTAGGTTCCTTCGAACAGCAAAATAGCAAATGCCACTTTAAATAATGGCCCTAAAATAGCCGATCCTATTCCCATAAAACCACTTGCAGCCAAATCCTTCCAATTATACAGATCGTGATGATCGTGATCGTGGGTTTTGCTATATGTTAATTCCAGTAATATAAAGGCGATAAATACTGGCACACCGTATACCAGGGGGTTTGTAAAATCCATAAAGAAAATTTAAGCTTTACGCTTTAGATATGTTGTTTGCGAAAATAAGCCATAATAAGCATCAAAACAAAGTGGTTTGGTCGGAACTGTCATTATTTGTCTCTATATCATCATCGCCGTTTTCTATTTGCTCTTCACCAACCACTTCAATATCTTCTGTTTTTTGCTCTTGGGGTTCTTCGTATGGTAAAGATTCCAAAACGTTGATATTCTTGACTTTTTCCGGGGTAATTTGATTTCCGAGGGCTTTAATTCCTTTAACGGATATAAAATCCTCAACATCCACCTCTTGGTTGGGTTTAGGGTCTTTCCCTCGTGGTTTTACAAATTCTATTTCCAATCTAGGTCTCCAATCTGTGGATACGAGTTCCATATAAGAATTGGTGTCGTCGGAAATTACAACTTCTTCCCTGTTTGGATTTTCTATCAAAAATCTTTTTAGGTAAAAGCGTTCCTTGTCACCTACGTAGTGTACAACTGAAATTGGCTTGTCTGGGTTCCACTTTTCCAACACGACCATGTTGTCGTTAAATCGGGTCAGCAAATCTGGTGGAATGGTTTTAACAATGCCTTTCTGGTCTATTACCAACAGCAGGTCATCTCCTTTGAATTCACCAAGTAACTCCCCTCTTCCATCAACATTTAGTCTGCTCACTACATCATCGAACCAAATTTTTCTCGGTTTTAAGGTGGAAACTCCTTTTTCTTTTAATTCAATGCGTTTTACCGCATATTTAGTAACTAGATTTCCTTTAGATCCACGGCCTTTGATAAGTACATCTGAAAAATCAAGATCCCATTTAAGTTTCTTTATGCTTCCCGATTGACGCAGCATTATTGTGACAACTTCGGCCTCGCCATTGGGGTTTGCTGAAAAATATAGTACTTCGGCAGATGGCTTGTCTCCAGTGAGCTGATACAGCTTGTCCCTTGTCATACTGGTTACATTGAATCGCTTCACGTAACTTGGGCCGCCTTTCATGATTTTGTAAATCATGTTGTAAGTAGTGCGCTTGTCTTTCTTTTTAAATACGGCTACGTGGATAATGTTTTTCCCGATAAACACCTTGGAATCCACTTTGGTGACCATCATTTCGCCTTTTTCCGTAAAGACAATAATGTCGTCAATGTCACTACAATCCGTGACGTATTCATCTCTTTTTAAAGAGGTTCCGATAAAACCTTCTTTGCGGTTTACGTAGAGCTTCGTGTTTCTAATGACTACTTTGGTAGCTTCGATATCATCAAAAATTCTTATTTCTGATTTCCGCTCCCTGCCTTCACCATATTTCTTTTTGAGCTCTTTAAAATAAGCAACTGCATAGTCTATCAAATGCTCCAAGTGATGCTTGGTTTCGGCAATCCTATCCTCTAAACTTTCAATGAGTTGTTGTGCTTTATCTAAATCAAATTTTGAAATTCGTTTGATTCGGATTTCGGTCAATCGAACAATGTCTTCTTTGGTTACGGCCCTCTTTAAATGTGAAATATGTGGTTTCAACCCTTCATCAATAGCCTTGATCACCCCTTCCCACGTTTCCTCTTCTTCGATTTCACGGTAAATCCTTTTCTCAATAAAGATTCTTTCCAACGATGAAAAGTGCCATTGCTCCTCAAGTTCGTCCAATTGTATTTGAAGCTCTGCTTTAAGTAAGTCCACTGTATTGTCTGTGGATCTTTCAAGCATCTCTTTTACACCGATGAACAAAGGTTTATTGTCTTCAATAACACAACCTAGGGGCGATATGGATGATTCACAAGCGGTAAAAGCGTAGAGGGCGTCAATGGTTTTGTCGGGAGAGATTCCATTTGGCAAGTGTACCAATATCTCTACTTCGGCTGCCGTGTTGTCCTCAATCTTTTTTACTTTGATTTTCCCTTTATCATTGGCTTTTAAAATGGAATCAATCAATGAAGAAGTGTTGGTGCCATACGGAATTTCGTTAATAACAAGAGTGTTCTTGTCCAATGTTGAAATTTTTGCCCGCACCCGAACCTTGCCCCCGCGCATACCGTCGTTGTAGTTAGTTACATCAATGATTCCGGCTGTTGGAAAATCGGGATAAATGGTAAATCGCTTTCCTTGTAAATGTTTTATGGAAGCGTCTATCAATTCAATAAAATTGTGGGGTAAAATTTTTGTGGAAAGCCCCACGGCTATTCCTTCCGCACCTTGCGCAAGCAACAATGGAAATTTTACGGGCAGATTTACCGGTTCTTTCTTTCTGCCATCATAAGATAGTTGCCATTCTGTAATTTTTGGGCTGTACACAACTTCGAGCGCGAACTTTGAAAGTCGAGCCTCTATATATCGTGGTGCTGCGGCTCCATCCCCGGTCAAAATATTTCCCCAGTTACCCTGAGTGTCGATTAGTAGATCTTTTTGCCCGATTTGAACCATGGCATCAGCAATACTGGCATCGCCGTGGGGATGATACTGCATGGTATGGCCCACAACATTGGCAACTTTGTTATAGCGACCATCGTCCAATTCTTTTAATGCATGCATGATTCTGCGCTGAACGGGCTTAAATCCATCTTCAATGGCAGGTACGGCACGTTCTAATATTACATACGAAGCGTAATCCAAAAACCAATCCTTGTACATCCCCGTAACCTTCACCAGGCTATCTTGGGAGTCCTCTTGGTGGTCTAAACTTTCATGGTTCAGTTCTTCATTATCTTCCATTTAGAAGCAAGGCATTTATTTGGGTTATAGTTGGTTTTCTTCTATTAAATCAAGTTCTACTTTAAGGTTGTTTATGATAAACTCTTGCCTATCCGGTGTATTTTTCCCCATATAAAATTTTAATAGACTATCTATGCTCATTGCCTTATCCAGCATTACCGGTTCCAAGCGAATATCATCTCCAATAAAGTGCTGAAACTCATCCGGTGAAATTTCGCCCAATCCCTTGAATCGGGTAATTTCCGTTTTTCCGGTTAGTTTTTCAATTGCATTCCTTTTTTCCTCATCACTGTAGCAATAAATGGTTTCTTTTTTATTGCGTACTCTGAACAACGGGGTTTGAAGAATGTACAAATGATTTTCTTTTATTAGTTCTGGAAAAAACTGTAAGAAAAAGGTAATCAACAACAATCGAATATGCATTCCATCCACATCGGCATCCGTGGCAATTACGATATTGTTGTACCTCAAATCTTCCATGGAGTCTTCAATATTAAGCGCAGCCTGTAAAAGGTTGAACTCCTCGTTTTCGTACACAATTTTTTTGGACATTCCGTAGGAATTCAAGGGTTTCCCACGTAAACTAAATACGGCTTGGGTGTTCACATCCCTGGATTTGGTAATGGAACCTGATGCGGAGTCGCCCTCTGTTATAAAAAGAGTGGATTCCAAACGGCGGTCTTTTTTCATGTCTTGAAGATGGACACGACAATCCCGAAGTTTTTTATTGTGGAGACTGGCTTTTTTGGCACGGTCCCTGGCAAGCTTTCGAATACCGGAAAGTTCCTTTCGCTCTTTCTCTGCCTGTACTATCTTTCTTTGAAGCGCTTCGGCGGTCGGCGGGTTTTTATGCAGGTAGTTGTCCAATTGTGTACCTACAAAATCATTTATATATGTACGTACTGTGGGCAAATTACCTCCCATATCGGTAGAGCCTAGTTTTGTTTTCGTCTGGCTCTCGAACACGGGTTCCATTACTTTTATGGAAACCGCGGAGATAATCGATTTTCGAATGTCCGACGCATCATAATTTTTACCATAGAAATCGCGAATGGTTTTCACCACAGCTTCTCTAAATGCAGATTGGTGCGTACCTCCTTGCGTTGTATGTTGTCCATTTACAAAAGAATGGTATTCTTCACTATATTGTGTTTTGCTGTGGGTCATTGCCACTTCAATGTCATCACCCTTGAGATGGATAATGGGATATAGAAAGTCTTCTTGATTATTGTTATCCTCCAACAAATCTTTTAAACCATTTTCGGAATGGAATTTTTCTCCATTAAAAACAATGGTTAAACCAGGATTCAAGTAAACGTAGTATTTGAGCATCCGCTCTACATACTCATTTCTGTATTTGTATTTTTTAAAGATGGATTCATCGGGAATAAAACTTACCTTGGTTCCTTTTCTTCTGGATGATTCTTCCAAAAGCTCTTCGTTGACCAAATTCCCTGTTTCAAACTCTGCAAATTTGGATTGTCCGTCTCTGTTGGATTCAACTCTAAAATATGTAGATAGTGCATTCACAGCTTTGGTACCTACCCCGTTCAATCCTACGGATTTTTTAAAGGCACGGGTATCGTACTTACCTCCCGTATTCATTTTGGAAACCACGTCCACTACTTTGCCAAGTGGAATGCCACGACCGTAATCGCGAACATGTACCGTGTTTTCCTTGATATTGATCTCGATGGTCTTTCCCGCTCCCATTACAAATTCATCGATAGAGTTATCGAGAACTTCTTTTAGGAGAATATAAATTCCATCATCTGCGGAGGAACCGTCGCCCAATTTTCCAATGTACATCCCCGGACGCATACGAATATGCTCCTTCCAGTCCAGCGAACGGATATTATCCTCAGTATATTGGGTGTCTGCCATTAGTTAAGGGTTAATCATTGCAATATAAAATATAGGGGCTAAAATAAGAGTATGTGCGGTAGAAAGTAATCAACAATGAAAAACAATAATTGTTAATATATATCAGCCTTTAGCCTTATTTTTTCCTTGTATCGATAAATAGGTCACTCCAAAAATAACCACTAACATTCCAACAAGTTGCCAATATGTGAGTTTTTCGTCCAAAAACACAAAAGCCAACAATATGGTTGAAATGGGCCCCAAACTTCCCAAAATTGAAAAATTGGAGGCGCCCAGTCTTTCGATTGCTGCCGAAACTAAAAAAGACGGAATAAATGTGGCAAAAATGGCCATGACCAAACCATAAGCGTAAACAGGCCAAGGGTAATCCATTAATTCCCAATTGCCAGAAACCACATAATGGAATACAATACAGATGGTGGACACTATCATAGCATAGCAGGTAAACCGTAGTGCCCCAAATTTGGGTATCAACCAACCACTTCCTACTAGATATGATGCGTAGGTAATGGCACTCAATAAAACCAAAAAACCGCCTAAAAGTACTTTAGTTCCAGCAACGTCCAATTCATCCCAAAATGTAATCACTACGCCAATATATGTAATGACAATAGCAATAAACTGTACCCGGGTTATCTTTTGTTTAAAAACCAACCAACTAAGAAATACAACAATGGTGGGATACACGAACAAAATAATCCGCTCCAATCCTGCCTTTATGTAGTTTAACCCTAAAAAGTCGAAATAACTAGCCAAATAGTAGCCAACGAAACCAAAAAGAAAGAGCCAAGCATAATCCTTACCGGCAATTGTTGTTTTTGTAGATTTTTTACGAATCAGAAAGAGCATGAAAATGTAGAACGGCAGGGAAAACAACATTCGAAACAAAAGCAAATCAAGTGTATCCACATCGTAGGCATAGGCAAGTTTTACCATAACAGCTTTCGAGGAGAACATAACAACTCCCAAAACACCATATATAACCCCCAAACTCTTTCTGGACATAATTCAAAACTAGTCCACGTCAGTAGATTGGAAAATCAAAACAATAAGGATTACGATGTCCAGCGCTTTATACGTTGAACCTAAAGTGCATCACATCACCGTCTTTTACAATGTACTCTTTACCTTCTACACGCATACGGCCGGCTTCTTTTACTTTGGCTTCGCTACCGTGTTCTATGTAGTCGTCGTAAGAAATGACTTCGGCGCGGATAAATCCTTTTTCAAAATCGGTATGGATGACACCTGCAGCCTGTGGTGCAGTAGCCCCAACAGGAATGGTCCATGCTCGCACTTCTTTGACACCTGCAGTAAAGTAGGTTTCCAAATCGAGTAATTTATAGGCGCCACGAATCAATTTTGCGGAACCAGGCTCTGAAAGACCAAGGTCTTCCAAAAACATTTGACGTTCTTCGTAGGTTTCCAACTCAGTGATGTCTGCTTCTGTTCCTACAGCCAAAAAAATGACTTCGGCATTTTCGTCGGCAACTGCTTTTTTTACTTTTTCTACATAAGCATTTCCATCGACAGCTGCGCTTTCGTCCACATTACAAACATACATTACAGGTTTGTCCGTAATCAATTGTAGTGGTTTTACGAATTCTTCACGTTCATCTTCACCAACTTCAATGGCCCTTACGGATTTTCCAGCCTCAAGCCCTTCTTTTAGTGCAGAAAGCACCGCTTCTTCTTTCTGGGCTTCTTTATTACCGGTTTTAGCTGCTCGTTTTACTTTATCAAGCTTTTTCTCAACACTCTCCAAATCCTTTAATTGCAATTCCATGTCAATGGTCTCCTTGTCCCTTATTGGGTCCACGGAACCGTCAACGTGTACTACGTTATCATTATCAAAACAGCGGAGTACGTGTAGAATGGCATCGGTTTCTCGGATATTTCCCAAAAATTGGTTCCCAAGTCCTTCCCCTTTACTGGCACCCTTTACCAACCCTGCTATATCCACAATTTCCACTGTTGCGGGCAGTACACGTTCAGGATCGACCAATTCTTCCAATTTCTCCAAACGTGTGTCCGGTACATTGACTATACCAATATTAGGTTCTATGGTACAAAACGGAAAATTGGCACTTTGTGCCTTTGCATTGGATAAACAGTTGAAAAGTGTTGATTTTCCAACGTTGGGCAATCCTACAATACCTGCTTTCATTTACTAGCTATTAGATTTCGATATCAGATTTTTGTTATCAGTATTCAAAAAAAAATTTCTATAATTAGTATAGAATCTTGATTTCATTTTTAATTGCTAAATGCTAACCAATCATTGAAAACTGATTTGAGGCTGCAAATATAAGTTGAAGTTTTAATACTGTGACTAAAAGCCTTGAATCAATAAATAAAGACTGATAACCACCAAAGCGATCATTCCAAAAATGGCAATTAGGGACAATGTGCACCCTACATGTTTCCAAATACCGTTATAATCTTTTTTTTGCATAAAAAAACCCGAATCATTTAAGGTTCGGGCTAAATTAAATGTTTTTTATGGCTTAACCATCTGGATGCATAAACTTTTGTTTGCCCAGTAATTCTTCCTCGGTTTCTTCGTGGTCCTCATCCGGTACACAACAATCCACAGGACAAACTGCCGCACATTGTGGTTCTTCATGAAAGCCTTTGCATTCCGTACATTTATCTGGAACAATATAATAAAGTTCATCACTGACAGGCTCTTGAACCTCATCAGAGCTAACTTCTTTGCCATTGGGCAAAACTACATCGCCTTTTAATGAAGTTCCATCACTATATCTCCATTCATCTGCACCTTCATAAATTGCTGTATTTGGGCATTCTGGCTCGCAAGCACCACAATTTATGCATTCATCTGTTATAATAATTGCCATAATTTTCTTTTCCTTTTGGGCTGATTCATATCAGCATGCTTACTTTTACAAAAATAAACCCTACTAAATTAGTGTACAAATTTAATGGCACCGTATATTAAAACTATAGAAGCTTTTGTTAAACTTGGAAAATACCTAACAGATTTTTGCAATAATGGCTATTTCAAAGAGGCTGAAGACCACACTGGACTCAAGGAAGTTATTGCAGTTGCTGGACACCATAATGGGTGGTTTAACGAAGATAATATTGTGTTTTCCCTTCAACAATGGGGCGCTTTATTGACTGAGGAAAATCTTAAGGACTGGTTGTCCAATTATAATGCTATTAAAGAAATCCAACCAAAAACCGTAGCCATTGTAATGGCTGGCAATATTCCCTTGGTCGGATTTCATGATTTTTTATGTGTGCTGCTGTCTGGAAACAAAGTATTGGCCAAGTTGTCGTCAAATGATAAATTGCTATTACCTTTTCTATCAAAATATTTGATAAAACAAGAGCCTTCCTTAGCGAACCGTATAGTGTTTGTGGAAGGGCGATTGGAGAACTTTGATGCAGTTATTGCCACTGGAAGTAACAACACAAGCCGTTACTTCGAGCATTATTTCGGAAATAAACCGAATATAATCAGGAAGAATAGAAATTCGGTAGCTATCCTCACTGGAAATGAAACAAAAGAGGAACTAAAAGCGCTTGGGGAAGATATTTTCCAGTACTATGGATTAGGCTGTCGTAATGTTTCCAAAATCTTTGTGCCAAAGAACTATAATTTTGAAGTGCTGTTCAATGCACTTTTTCATTATAAAGATATCATCCATCATCATAAATATGCCAATAATTACGATTATAACAAAGCGGTGTATTTAATGAGTGAATTTAAAATACTCGACAACGGCTTTTTAATTTTAAAGGAAGAAAAAAGCCTCTCCTCTCCTATTTCCGCATTGTTTTATTCTTATTATGAAGATGAAACCAGCCTTACAAAAGAATTAAAAGAACTTAATGAGCAAATCCAATGTGTGGTTTCCGGTAGTACAAGGGAAAATCACATCAATTTTGGTGAAACTCAAAAACCAAGCTTAAACGACTACGCGGATGGAATTGATACCATGGAGTTCCTGCTAAAACTTTAAGAAAAAGCTAACTTTAGCAAACGTTTTAAGATCCAACATTTTTTAAGACCTTTACCCAATAAACCAAGGAAATGAAAAAGCATAATTTTAGTGCAGGTCCATGCATTTTACCCCAAGAAGTAATGGTAAAGGCGTCAGAGGCCGTTATAGAGTTGGATGGCATTGGCCTATCACTTCTAGAAATCTCACACCGAAGTAAAGAATTTGTAGCCATAATGGAGAATGCTCGCTCCTTGGCCCTGGAACTTTTGGGTCTAGAAGGTAAAGGGTACCAAGCTTTGTTTCTTCAAGGCGGTGCCAGCATGCAGTTTTTAATGACCGCCTACAATCTTTTGGATAAGAAAGCAGGGTACGTAAATACAGGAACTTGGAGCCAAAAAGCCATTAAGGAAGCTCGCTTATTTGGTGATATTGTAGAAGTGGCCACTTCACAAAAAGAAAATTTTAAATACATTCCAAAAGGATTTGAGATCCCATCGGACTTGGATTACCTTCACCTTACCTCTAACAATACTATTTTTGGTACTCAGTTCAAGGAATTTCCTAAAACCAACGTTCCATTGGTTTGCGATATGAGTTCAGATATATTTTCCAGACAATTGGATTTTGCCCAATTTGATTTGATTTATGCCGGAGCACAAAAAAATATGGGTCCCGCAGGAACTACACTCGTAGTGGTAAAAGAAGATATTTTAGGAAAGATGTCGCGAAAAATACCGTCAATGATGGATTATTCTGTCCATGTTGCTAAAGACAGTATGTTCAACACTCCTCCCGTTTTTGCGGTATATGTCTCCTTGCTAACCATGCAGTGGTTGAAGAACTTAGGGGGTATAGCAGCTATAGAAGAAATCAACGAACGTAAAGCGAACCTTATTTATTCTGAAATTGAACTCAATCCCGTATTCTCAGGGTTTGCGGCCAAAGAGGATCGTTCTACAATGAATGCAACTTTTAACATCACCGATGATGAACTTAAAGATGAGTTCGATGAGATGTGCAGAGAAGCTGGGATAAGTGGCATTAATGGACATAGGTCTGTTGGTGGTTACCGCGCATCCATGTACAATGCACTTCCTTTGGAAAGTGTTGGCGTTTTAGTTGATATAATGAGTGAACTCGAAAAGAAAGGATAATTTTCAATGATGAATATTTTAGCGAACGATGGCTTGGCCCAAGCAGGAACAAACTTGCTCGAAAAAGCAGGTTTTGAAATAAAAACCACAAGGGTTGCACAAGAGCAATTGGCAAATTATATAAACAAAAACCAAATTGATGTCCTTCTAATTCGAAGCACCACCAAAGTGGATAAAAAAGTAATTGATGATTGTCCCAATTTAAAACTAATTGGACGTGGTGGTGTTGGTATGGACAATATTGAGGTAAAGTACGCTGAATCCAAAGGGATAAAGGTATTTAATACACCTCAAGCGTCGTCAGGGTCGGTGGCAGAATTGGTTTTTGCACATCTACTCAATGGCATCCGGTTTTTGCACGATGCGAATAGAAATATGCCCTTGGAAGGCGATAGTCAATTTAACCAATTAAAAAGGAGCTATGCTAGCGGAATAGAGCTACGTGGAAAAACACTTGGTATAATAGGCTTTGGAAGAATTGGTCAGGCGACGGCAAAAATGGCCCTTTCATTGGGAATGGATGTATTGTTTACCGATAACCATTTGGAAGAAACCACTCTTACGCTTTCTTTTTACGACGGACAAACAATCAATTTTGATTTAAAAAGGAGTGAATTAAAAGAAGTATTGTCTAACTCCGATTTTGTGAGTTTGCACGTGCCTTCCCAAGAAAAATACCTAATTGGAAAAACAGAATTGGGCCTTATGAAACCCGGTTCTGGAATTATAAATACCTCACGTGGCGGGGTTTTGGATGAAGTTGCTTTAATCGAAGCATTAGAATCGGATCATTTGTCTTTTGCGGGACTAGATGTATTTGAGTCGGAACCTACTCCTGAAATCAAAATATTGATGAACCCAAAGATTTCTTTAAGTCCACATGTGGGCGGTTCCACTATTGAAGCGCAAGAACGTATCGGGATAGAATTGGCCAAGAAAGTCATCAAATTACTAAAATAAGAGGTTTTCTTACGGTAAATAATCAATCAAAAGACTCTTTTTTGTACATTGCCTTTTCAACCTTAACACGAACAAAATGTCAGGATTATTAGATTTGATAAATAGCCCAATAGGAAAACAGTTGGTTAACGGTGTCGCTGGTCAAACAGGACAACCGGAAAACAAAACGGCAGAAGTATTAAGTATGGCCATGCCATTATTAATGGGTGCCATGAAAAAGAATGCATCTACCCCAGGAGGAGCTGAAGGACTTATGAATGCACTTTCATCGAAACACGATGGTGGAATTTTAGATGATCTTGGAGGGCTTTTTGGAGGAGGTGTCGACCAAAATGTAGTGGATGATGGTGCTGGAATATTGGGACACATATTAGGTTCCAAACAACCTCAGGTAGAAAATGCCCTAAGTAGTAAATCAGGTATTGATGCTGGCTCAATTTCTCAAATATTAAAAATTGCGGCACCAATTCTATTAGGTTATTTGGGAAAACAGACCAAACAACAAGATGTGAGTAGCCCAGAAGGCCTAAACGGATTATTAGGTGGATTAATGGGTGGTAACCAAGTAGCGGATAAACAGCAATCTTTAATCGAAACCTTTTTGGATAGTGATGGTGATGGTAGTGTTATTGATGACTTGGCCGGTATGGTGTTGAATGGAGGAAACGAGAAAAAAAGTGGTCTTGGCGGAGTGTTGGGCGGTCTTTTTGGAAAATAAAAATTACAACATAACTATATATTTAACAAAGCCACTTGAAATTTCAAGTGGCTTTTTTGTATCTTATAAAGATGAAAAAGGAGATTGCAAACCCATTGTTGTTTTGTTTGACACTTGTGTTTTGTTTATTTTCATGTACTTCGCAGAAAGCTATACTTGATGTTTCAGAAGATGAAAAAGCGCTTTTTGATTCTACAGAAGAGGAGCCAGTCGAAATTAAGAGTGATGAAACAGAATATGAGATTATAATAATAGAACCAGGTTTTAATGCTTGGTTACTTTCCATAGCAAAACCTGAAGGCTACTACTCCCAGTCTTTTCTAGAAAACAGAAATGCAATTATGGTAATTACATGGAATCAAAGAGTGCTACAGCCCAATAGGTTCAACCCAAATCTGTATGAATTGCAAATCAACTACGACCCAAACATCGATTATGGTTACGAGGTAAACTACAAACTATACAATTACTTCATTTATTTTCAGAGAAAATATAATCAGCGACTAGGTCCTTTTCTTCCAAGAATTTAATGTGCTATTTTTGCGGCATTAATATATTGCTATGCAAAAATTAAAACAACGTTGGGAAATCCAAAAAAACTGGCAAATGGTTTTTCCAATTTTAGGAATGTTATTGGTTTTTCTTACATCCTATATGATTTCTAGGAGTTTTCTACATTTGTTTGGTTTAAACAACACTTATATTGAATGGATATTTACCATTGGCGCAACATTGGTCCTATACCTTTTGTTGGTCAAATTTTTTATATGGTGTTTTAGAAAATTGGAAGGCAAATGGAAAGTGGATTATAAATGGGAAATGATTGCAATTTTTATTGTTTTTGCTATAACCGGAAGTGCCTCGGGTAAATTGGCCGGCCCATTGGTCCATTGGATGGGGTTAGATGATGATAATGTTCACGTTATGGTATATTGGGTGCTTCGAATACTTTTAATTTTCCCTATTTACCAAATACTTCTTGTCTTTGTTGGCTGGTTGTTCGGACAATATCAATTCTTTTGGAATTTTGAGAAAAAAATGTTGAAACGAATGGGGCTGGGAGCCTTCTTTTCGTAGTAATAGTTTTATAGTAACATAACAGTTATCGTAACTTAATTAGTCATGCACAATATACCTGTCAACCTCCACAATCGATTACATGAGGTGCCTCCCATTATAGGTTAGCAAGATTGATTTAAGATTTTTAAAAAATTAAACCTTAACAATGAAACAATTGTACTTTTCAATGCTTTTGGCGTTGACATCTATTAGCGCATATTCACAGCATACATTATCCGGTACTATTATGGACGCTGAAAGCGGTGAGCCTTTGGAACAAGTATCGGTATATATCCCACAGTTGGAAAATGGTACGGTAACCGACGAAAATGGAACTTATATGCTGAGGAACTTGCCGGAAGGGAATTATAAATTGGTTATCTCGTATATTGGTTTTAAAACGTATTCTATATCCATTGAAATTACCCAAGGTAGTAATCAATTTGATTATCAAATGGCCACATCTGCCATAGAAATAGATGAAGTTGTTCTTTCCACTCCATTCCACAAACTGCAGCGCGAGAACGTGATGAAAGTGGAACAAAAATCCATGGAAGATTTAAAACAGCAAGGCGGTATTACATTATCCGAAGGAATTACGAACATTCCTGGCGTATCATCCGTTTCTACTGGTGTTGGCATTGGAAAGCCTGTTATCCGTGGATTGAGTTTTAACCGTGTTTTGGTCTATACACAAGGGGTACGTTTGGAGAATCAACAATATGGTGGAGAACATGGATTGGGAATCAACGATGCAGGAGTTTCAAGTGTAGAGGTTATAAAAGGGCCTGCCTCGTTACTATATGGTTCTGATGCTTTAGGAGGTGTTTTATATCTGAATCCAGAAAAGTTTGAGACTCCTGGAGAAACTTCGGGAGATATAAACATGAGGTATTTTACAAATACGCTTGGATACAATGCCAATGCCGGGTTCAAAACATCTGGTGAAAAGCTTAAGTTTCTGGTTCGAGGTGCTTATGCCTCAAATGCAGATTATGAAACCGGGGATGGAACCAGCGTTACAAATTCAAGGTTCAACGAAGCTGATATTAAAACAGGGTTGGCTTACCAGACGGCTATGTTTAAATCGGAACTTAGGTACAATTACAATGCTTCGGAACTCGGAATTCCAGAAGAAATTGGTGTGCAAAATAACGATCGCGACCCATTAATGCCCTATCAAGAGCTCTCAACACATATACTGAGTTCAAAAAATAATCTATTTTTCAAAAAATCGAGTTTAGAGGCTACTTTTGGTTATACTGTGAATAATAGAAAAGAGTTTGAGGAACATGATCATGATCATGGAGAAGAGGAAGATGATCATGATCATGAAGGTCATGACCACGACCACGACCATGAAGAAGAAAGTCTCGATCATGAGGAAGAGGAACATGAAGGTGCAGCTTTGGATATGAGATTGACCACTTTTAATTACAACATTCAATTTAACCCACAATGGGGTAAAATGACTACGATTTTCGGAATCCAAGGAATGCATCAAACTAATGAAAACTTTGGAGAAGAAGTATTGGTGCCCAATGCTATTACCAATGATTTTGGTGTTTTGGCCACCTCACATATTCATTTTGACAAAAGTGACCTTCAGATTGGTTTGCGATATGACCTTAGATCCCTTAATGGGGAAGAAAGCGGTATTGATGGCGACGAAGAATACATTCCTGTATTAAATAAAGATTTCAATAGTTTCAATGCTGCAGCGGGATATCGTATGGACCTAACCCAGAATATCATAGGACGGTTGAATCTCGCTACTGGGTTCAGAGCCCCAAACTTATCGGAATTGACTTCGAATGGACTGCACAGTGGGGCAAACAGAGTAGAGATTGGAAACCCTGACCTTGATAGTGAGCAAAACTTCCAAGTTGACTTGGCTTTGGAATATGGTAACCGGCACCTAGAGGCTTATATCAATACGTTCTATAACATCGTAAATGATTACATATATTTAGAGCCTACTGGAGAATTTAGGGACTTGGATCCCATTTATAACTTTCAACAGCAAAATGCACTATTGTATGGCGGGGAGTTTGGATTTCATTTACATCCGCACCCGATAGATTGGTTGCATTTGGAAAGTGCGTACGATATAGTTTACGGAGAACTGGAAGATAACTCCAATCTACCATTGATTCCTGCCAATCGCTGGACCAATACCTTTAGAGTAGAATGGAAAAAGAGAAATCAAGATTACAAATGCTATTCTTTCGTAACGCTACAAACACATTTTAATCAAAATAAAGTAGCGGATTTTGAAACCAAAACCCCACGATACCATCTTTTTAACGTGGGTATTGGTGGTGACATGAGAATCTTTAATCAAAAGGTAGGATATTCCGTTACAGGAAATAACCTTTTCAATGAGAATTATATTTCCCATCTATCTAGATTAAAAGCAGATGGAATTGGTAACATTGGTAGAAATATTGCCTTCAGTTTAAATATTCCACTCTAGAGAACAACAGATTCATCTAAAGGAACAACAGGGGACATTGGTTACTTGTTGTTCTTTTTTTTGTTCAAAAGATAAGTATAGATCCATGTTAAGGTAAAGGTGGGAATCACGTCCATACCGGGAACCAATTCCTCTGTAAAAGTGATCAAACCAGCGGCCTGCCCTACTCTTCCTTTATATAATCGCGTCATTAACCATCCCGCAACAGGTGCCCAGATTATATCGGAAAACTCGCCTATACCTGGAATAACAAAGGACAACATTCCAATACCATCGAAAAGCAGACCCAATAGGAGATTACGATATTTATTGTCTTTTTCTTCTGTCATATGGGGAAAATAGCAATTCCGACCCAATTGGAAAAACCAATTATGACAAATCAGCACTGATTAACTTTAAAAACTCATTTCGAGTCTCTATTTTTTCAAACTGTCCCCTAAAACCAGAAGTAGTGGTTACAGAATTCTGTTTTTGAACTCCACGCATCATCATACACATATGCGAGGCCTCTATTACAACAGCAACCCCTTTGGGTTTAAGCGTATTGTTAATGCATTCCAAAACATCGTGGGTCAAACGTTCTTGCACCTGCAGCCTGCGGGCAAAAACATCCACCACCCTTGGAATCTTACTCAAACCAACAATATGACCATTGGGAATATAAGCTACATGGGCTTTCCCAAAAAAGGGCAACATATGGTGTTCGCAAAGAGAATACAACTCAATATCTTTAATGATTACCATATCGTCATAATCTTCTGCAAACATGGCGCTTTTTAAGATTTCCTCCGCATTTTGCTTGTACCCTTGGGTAAGGAATAGCATAGCTTTTGCTGCACGTTCCGGAGTTTTTATCAATCCTTCCCGGGTAACATCTTCACCAATATCACCCACAATTTTGGAGAAATGGTCTTTAACCTCATTGGTAATTTCAATGTTATACTCTTCGAGGTGTCTATATGGTGCCATGCTTTACTTTTTTTGAAAAATAATTGTTCAATTTTTTAATTTTTGGGTCAATTATTATTTGACAATATGGTTGTTGCCTGTTTGCATTGTAATAATCATGATGCTCTTCTTCTGCGAAATAAAATGGTTTTTCTTCAGAAACCGCTGTTACTATGGGAGATTTAAACACATTTTCTGTTTCCAAAAGCTGGATAAAATCCTCGGCCATTTGTTTTTGCTCTGGATTTGTATAAAAAATTTCACTCCGGTATTGGGTACCTACATCATTTCCTTGTCGATTCAAGGTTGTGGGATCATGTGTTGCAAAAAACACTTCTAAAAGTTCTTCATAGGAAATCTTAGTTGAATCAAAAGTGATTTTAATTCCTTCGGCATGTCCGGTTCGGCCCGTACATATTTCCCTATATGCTGGATTCTTTATATTTCCTCCCGTGTAACCGGATATCACTTCCACTACGCCATCAAGCCGTTGAAAAACAGCTTCGGTACACCAAAAACAACCTCCGGCAAAAATAGCAACCTCGAAATCCAAATTATTCTGTTTATTCATTTTGAATCAAAATTAAACAATATTTAAGTGTAATTGTTTGAATGTATCAACTATTTCTTTTCAGCTTAGTCGAAATAAGTATCAGAACTTTATTCGAAAACTCCGATCTTTGTGATACAACTGTAATGATTATCTTCGATCACCGAAGCTGTATTTATGATAAAGGCCACAAATATTCAAAAAAGTTACGGAGATCTCAAGGTTTTGCGAGGGGTCGATTTAGAAATAAAAAAAGGGGAAGTGGTTTCCATAGTTGGTGCCTCGGGTGCAGGAAAAACCACTTTATTACAAATTTTGGGCACCTTGGATACTCCGACAAATAAGGGTGAAAGTGCTCTATTGATAAATGATACCGATGTAAATCAACTCAACGATAAGAGTTTGGCGCAGTTTAGAAATGAACATATTGGTTTTATCTTCCAGTTTCACCAGTTGTTACCTGAATTTACTGCATTGGAAAATGTGTGTATTCCAGCATTCATTAAAAAATCACCACGGGCAACGGCAGAAAAACGTGCCAAAGAACTGTTGGATTTTTTAGGGTTGAAGGAACGCTATCATCACAAGCCCAATGCTTTATCTGGAGGTGAGCAGCAGCGTGTTGCCGTTGCACGTTCGCTAATGAACAAACCATCTGTAGTTTTAGCAGATGAACCCAGTGGAAATCTAGATTCTGAAAGTGCGGACAATCTTCATAAACTGTTCTTTCAACTACGGGACGAATTTGGGCAGACCTTTGTGCTGGTAACCCACAATTTGGAGCTTGCCGATATGGCGGACAGAAAACTCACTATGGTGGATGGTTTGATCGTTTCCAAAGATTGATATGACCAAAGCAGAACTTAAAGAATTTTTGGATGCCAAAGTGTTGGAATACAATCACCCCATATTTTTGGAAGCTGATCCCATACAGATTCCACACCGATTTACCCAGAAAGAAGATATTGAAATCAGTGCATTTTTAACGGCCACTATTGCTTGGGGCAATCGTAAAAGTATTATCAACAATGCCATAAAACTCATGGGCATGATGGGCAACTCTCCTTACGATTTTGTAATGAACCATTCGAAGGACGACTTGGAACTTCTCTCCCCTTTTGTGCATCGGACTTTTAATGGATCAGACCTTGCTTACTTTGTAAGCAGTTTGCAAAACATTTATAAAAACCTCGGCGGTTTGGAGGCTGTTTTTACTGAGCATCAGACAAAAGACTCTATGCAGCCCGCTATTTCCGAGTTCAAGGAAGTATTTTTTGAATTGCCACATCCAAATAGGACCCAAAAACACGTTTCCGACCCCAACAAAGGTTCGGCGGCCAAGCGAATAAATATGTTTTTACGCTGGATGGTTCGCGATAATGCTACTGGAGTGGATTTTGGACTTTGGAAGGATATTGCCCCTGCCAAACTCTCCTGCCCCTTGGATGTGCACTCGGGTAATGTGGCACGTAAACTAAAATTGCTCAAACGTAAACAGAACGATGCCAAAGCATTACAGGAACTGGATAAAAACCTAAGAAAGCTGGATGCCAACGATCCTGTAAAGTATGATTTTGCGTTGTTTGGGTTGGGTGTTTTTGAGCGGTTTTGAATTAAGCGTATCTTACTATGAAATATCCACCTGATGCATTATTTATAAAATGAGTATAGTTTCATTATAAGTACATAAACCTTATCTTAAAAGGAGAAACAATTACATGAAATACTTGGCACCTTCCTACTTCTTTGATTTTGAAAGTGATTCAGTTCAATCACTTATATCCGAATTTACAGGGAAATCATTAACGGATAAGGAAAAAGCAATTGGTCTGTACATCAAAGTACGGGATAATTGGAAATATGACCCCTACAGCATAAGTCTGTCTAAAAAGAATTTTAAGGCTAGTATCATTGCCAAGAAATCTACCGGGAATTGTGTGGAAAAGTCAATTGTGTTGATTGCTGGGCTCAGGGCGATGCGGATACCTGCCAGACTCCATTTGGGGAAGGTAAAGAACCACATTGCCGTGGATAGGTTGATGGAAAAATTTGGTTCCAACGAACTTACACCCCATGGAATGGTAAATGTTTTTCTCAATAATACATGGTTGAAAATGTCACCTGCGTTCAACAAAACCCTGTGCAAAAAACTAAACGTAGAGCCATTGGAATTTGACGGGGAAAACCACTCGTTTTTACAAGCGTATAACAGTTCTGGAACACGATTTATGGAATATACTGCGGATTACGGACACTTTGAGGACGTGCCACTGGAGTTCATGAAGAAAAATATTAAAGAACACTATCCCCATATTTTTGACACCGATAATAATATAACAGAGTTCAACTTATAGCTACGGCAAGGGGAACCAGCGTTTTTTTCAAATACATAATATGTATGGTGAGTATTTCTTGGATTTTGGATTTAATGAAGACCGTTAAATTTAGAAATGAAGGAACAATCGAATACTTCTTCATACTTTTTTATTGCTTTTATCAGATAAGAATCTCCAAATTCCTTATTTTTATAGCTAGTCTAATTCAACCCTTAAAAATGAAGAAACTCTTAGTACTAGGTGTGGCGATGTGTACGTCATTGACCTTTGCCCAAAGCAGAAAATTACCCGTTGACACAACGGTAACCACACAACATTCCGTGACCATCAATGGTTCTAGATTGGATTATTCGGCCACAACTGGAACACAACCTGTTTGGGACGAATTGGGAGACCCAGTCGCATCCCTGCATTATACCTATTATACCAAAAACGGTGTAAAAGATAGAGCATCCCGACCATTATTGATTTCTTTTAATGGAGGACCGGGCTCAGGCTCTGTTTGGATGCACTTGGCTTACACCGGGCCTCGAATCCTAAAAATTGATGACGAAGGTTATCCCGTGCAACCATATGGTGTTAAAGAAAATCCATATTCTGTGTTGGATGTTACCGATATTGTGTACGTAAACCCTGTAAATACGGGCTATTCTCGCACCATTCCTGAAACTGGTAAGGAAGTGGATCGTAAAAAATTCTTTGGAATCAATGCTGACACTAAATATTTATCAGAATGGTTAAGCACTTTTGTAACCCGTAACAATCGTTGGAATTCACCCAAGTACATTGTAGGTGAAAGTTATGGAGGTACTCGAGTAATGGGGCTGTCATTGGCACTTCAAAACCAACAATGGATGTATTTGAATGGAGTAATAATGGTATCTCCTGCAGATTATAAGGTATTCCGCGACGACGACCCTGTTTCAAGCGCATTGAACCTTCCTTATTTCGCTGCTGCAGCTTGGCACCATAAGGCCTTACCATCTGATTTGCAAAGCAAAGATTTATTGGATGTGTTGCCCGAAGTAGAGGAATTTACTATAAATGAATTAATCCCGGCCATTGCCAAAGGTGGTTTCATCGCTGATTCTGAACGTGAAGCAATTGCCAATAAAATGGCCCGTTACTCCGGATTGGATGCCAAAGATATTATGGATCATAATTTGGATGTGCCCACCCAATTTTTCTGGAAAGCTTTATTAAGGGAAAAAGGTGGATTCACTATCGGACGTTTGGATAGTCGATACTTAGGGATTGATAAAACCTTGGCAGGTACTAGACCAGATTACTCTCCTGAATTGACGTCTTGGTTACATAGCTTTACTCCTGCCATCAATTATTATTTACAGGAAGACCTTAATTTTCAGACCGATATAAAATACAACATGTTTGGCCCCGTTCACCCTTGGGACAACAGTGATGATAATGTTCGAGACAATTTGCGCCAAGCCATGGCACAAAATCCATACTTGAATGTTTTGGTACAATCTGGTTATTATGATGGTGCCTGCACCTATTTTGCAGCAAAATATACCATGTCACAAGTAGATCCAAGTGGTAGAATGAAAGACCGTTTCGAATTTAAAGGTTACCGTTCAGGTCATATGATGTATCTGAGAAAAGAAGATTTAAAAACGGCCAACGATGATATTAGAGCGTTTATTTTAAGAACCCAAGCCAAAGGGAAAAGCGCAAAATACTAGTTGATTAATCAAATTGATGATTTTAAGCGGTAGGATTTAATTATATCCTACCGCTTATTTGTTTACATCAGTTTTAGATAATTTTTTTATTTTTAACAAAACTCGCAAACGGTGAAAAAACGAACACTACTATTGATTATGCTATCATTTTTAGGATTGTCGAACACTACGAAAATCAATGCTCAGGATTGGCCAAATCTTGAAAAGTACAAAGAGGCCAATATAGCATTGACCTCACCCGAAAAAGATGAAAATAGAGTCGTTTTTATGGGTAATTCCATAACCGAAATGTGGAAAGATGTTCACCCTGATTTTTTTGCCGACAACCCCTATATTAATCGTGGCATCAGTGGACAGACTACGCCTCAGATGTTGCTGCGGTTCCGTCAAGATGTAGTGGCCCTTGACCCAAAAGTGGTGGTGATTTTGGCAGGGACCAACGATATTGCTGGGAACACCGGCCCTATGACCTTGGAACAAATTCGAGATAACATTTTATCTATGGTGGAATTGGCAGAAACCAATGGGATTTGTCCCATTGTTTGCTCAGTGCTTCCTGCTTTCGATTATCCATGGCGGACCGGCCTGGAGCCAAATATTAAAATTCCGAAGCTTAACAATATGCTCAAAACAATGACGCAAGAAAAAGAAGTTATGTTTTTGGATTATTTTTCCGAAATGGCCGATGATAGAAATGGTCTTCCTTCTAAATTGACAACGGACGAAGTTCATGTAACAAAGGCTGGATACGAGATTATGGAAGTAATGGTGAAAAAAGCGATAAACAAGGCTCTACAGACCAAATAATATGCTTTTATAACCAATCAACAATTTGCGACGGGAACTAAGTTCCTTAAAAATATGCACACACCTAAGGTCAGCATTATAATCCCCTTTAAAAACACCGCACATTTTCTGCCCGAATGTTTGGATTCCATTATAGATCAAACCTATACTGCCTGGGAAGTCTTGGCGGTAAACGACCATTCTACCGATAAAAGTTTTGAGCTACTTTCCACTTACTCCAATAAAGACAATCGCATAAAAGTCTTTAACAATAAGGGCTCAGGGATTATACCAGCACTTCAAACTGGTTATTCTCACAGTGGTGGAAGTTTTGTGACCCGTATGGATTCGGATGATATTATGAAACCTGAACGACTAGAAGTCATGATAAATACGTTGATTGAAAATGGGACAGGCCACATTTCTGTGGGACAGGTGCAGTATTTTTCAAATCGGGGCATTAGTAATGGTTATGAACGATATGAGCAATGGTTAAACCGGTTAACTTCAAGGGGAAACAATTTCGATGAAATTTATAAGGAATGTGTAATTCCTTCTCCTTGTTGGATGGCCTATCGAGAAGATTTTGAAAAAAGTGGAGGGTTTCAACCTAATCGATACCCCGAGGATTACGACCTCACCTTTCGCTTTTACGAACAGGGACTTAAAATTATTCCATGTGACCAAATACTCCACCTTTGGCGCGATTATGATACACGTACGTCCCGCACCCACGAGCACTATGCCCAAAACTATTTTTTGGATATAAAACTTCATTATTTTTTAAAACTAAACTATAAAACCAGTCGTCCTTTGGTAATTTGGGGAGCTGGATTTAAAGGTAAAAAAATTGCAAAAGGCCTTATAAATAAAGGGTTAGAATTTATATGGCTCTGCGATAATCCTAAAAAAATAGGTAAAAGTATTTATGGGGTCGAATTGGTTCATTTTGAAGCATTACAAGACTTGGACAATCCCCAAAGCATTATTACCGTAGCCAACGAAGCTGCCCAAAAAGAAATACGTGTCTATTTTTCTAAGTTGGGACAATCACCCATGGAAGATTACTTCTTTTTTTGTTGACGTAAGAAAATAGGTGGTTAAGATTTTTTATGTTTTTCAAACATACTATTGAAGAAGTCATTTATGTCAAAAAAGAATAATCTCACCACAATGAACAACTGTATTGTGTAGTGAACAGCAACAATTGATAAATGAACATTAAAATGAGAATGTTTTAATGCCTATCTTTGACTAAGCAATGATGGGAATGCAGTTTAAACATCCAGAAATTCTTTGGGCACTTTTTCTTCTAGTCATACCTATTTTAATTCATTTATTTCAATTACGAAGGTTTACCAAAACACCTTTTACCAATGTAGCCATGCTTCAAAAGGTAGTTTCGGAGTCCAGAAAGAGTAACTCCCTTAAAAAATGGTTGCTTCTTTTTACACGGCTTTTATTGCTTGCGGCCATTATTATTGCCTTTGCCCAACCTTTCACTTCTGCCGTTTCAGCACTTAAGGAAAAAGAAACTGTTATTTATTTGGACGATTCGTTTAGTATGCAAGCGAATACCAACGGTATTTCACTTTTGGAAAAAGCAGTGCAAGATTTACTTAAAAATATTGATGGAGAAACAGCGTTCAGTCTGTATACCAATGAAAAAACATTTACCAATGTTCAGAAAGCCGATATCCAAAATGCTTTACTCTCACTCTCCTACTCCTTTAAGCAGTTAAACCTAAACGAAATTGGCTTAAAGGCCACGAGTTTGTTTTCCCAAAACAAAGGCAGCATAAAAAACTTAATCGTGATTTCCGATTTTCAAGAAAGGTTAGCTGCAAGCAACACTGCTTTAGATTCAGTTTTGACGACACATTTTGTTCCGATGCGACCACGGGAAATTCAAAATATTTCCATTGATTCCGTTTTTTTGGAAGAGGGTCTAAATGAACAAGCAACCCTTCAAGTATTTCTTTCCGGAGGCAAAGAAAATGAGGTGTTGCCCATTTCCTTATATAATGATGATGAATTGATCGCTAAAACGGGAGCCACGTTCAGGGCATCCGGAGATGCCGAAGTTGAATTTACCATTCCATTAAATGAAGTATTGAATGGAAAACTTAGTATTATTGATAATGCCTTGGGGTATGATAATCAGTTCTTTTTCAATATTAATTCCAACAAAAAGATAAAGGTGTTGGCCATTAGTGAATCGGACAATGATTACCTGAACCGATTGTTTCGTGGCAATGAATACGATTTTCAGAAATATCCTTTAAACCAGTTGGATTACAGTAATTTAACGGAACAAAATGTGGTGATTCTAGATGATTTAGGAACCATCCCTACCAGCTTGCAAAATATCCTACGCACTTTTAAAGACGATGGCGGCACGTTAATAATTGTGCCTTCAATCAACAGTGATATTTCTTCATACAATACATTTTTATCTACGGTGTCCAGTACACAGTTCACTGAAAAAATTTCATCAAACGCCGAGTTGACCACCATAACTTTTGACCATCCATTGTACCGTGATGTGTTTGAACAGAGAGTGACCAATTTTCAATACCCATCGGTTAAAGAACATTTTAGGATACGGTCAACACTGCCCATAGCCTTGTCCATGGAGGGCGGTGATTCCTTTTTAACAGGGGAAAATGGGTTGTTTATTTTTACGGCACCCTTGGCGTTGGAAAATTCCAATTTCATCAACTCCCCACTTATTGTGCCCACTTTTTATAATATGGCACAATCCAGTCTACAATTGCCAAAGCCCTACCAAACCCTTGGTAGTGTCTCAACAGTTGACATTGCTGTTCAAATAGACACCGATGACATTTTGAAAGTTTCAAAAGAAAACCATGGTTTTATTCCTTTACAACAAAGTTTTCCGAACCGTGTACGGCTTACATTTGACCAAAACCCAGTGGTAGATGGAATTTATTCCATTTTGAAAAACGAACAACCATTGGAAAATATTAGTTTTAATTATCCCAGAACCGAAAGTTTGCTCAAATATCTTGATATAGGAACATTGGAAAATATAAATACCATGGAATCCATTCCAGCGTTATTTGAATATTTGGAAACGGAGAACAACATTACCGCATATTGGAAATGGTTTGTTATTTTAGCGTTGCTTCTGGCACTACTGGAGGTTATCATTCAAAAAATTGTTACATGAACATGCTGCTGAAGTCTGCAAAAATTGTATGCCCGGAGAACAAGGAACTTCATTTGAAAAAACGTGATATCCTTATAAAAAAAGGAATCATTGAGAAAATTGGTGTCTCCCTAGAAACCACATCCAATACCAAAGTGGTGGAAAAAAATAATCTACATGTATCCCTCGGTTGGTTCGATAGCAGCGTAAGTTTTGGAGAACCTGGTTATGAGGAACGTGAAACCATTGCAAACGGTCTTTATACAGCAGGTAAAAGTGGGTTTACCGATATTGTTCTGAATCCGAATACGCATCCAGTACCAGATACCAGCTCTGATATTGTATTTTTGAAAGAACGTGGACTTGGAAATGCAACCACGCTACACCCCATTGGTTCACTGACCAAAAATTCGGAAGGAGTTGCTCTGGCTGAGCTTTTCGATATGAAAAATGCGGGTGCAGTTGGGTTTTATGATTTTAAAAAACAGATTTCAAATCCCAATTTGCTTAAAATAGCATTGCTTTATGCCCAAAATTTTGATGGTTTGGTATATTCCTTTCCACAAGATGGTGATATAAAAGGTAAAGGTGTAGTACACGAAGGAGAAATCTCCACAAAATTAGGACTGAAAGGTATTCCCGCCTTGGCGGAAGAATTACAGATTGCACGAGACCTGTTTATTTTGGAATATACAGGGGGGAAACTCCATATTCCCACAATTTCTTCTGCAGGCTCGGTAAAACTTATTGCCGATGCCAAGAATAAAGGATTGGACGTAAGCTGTAGTGTGGCAGTTCATAATCTATTTTTTTCGGATAATACGCTAAATAGTTTTGATACGCACTTTAAGGTCTCACCTCCCCTACGCACCGTATCGGATTGTAAGGCATTAATCAAAGGTGTTAAAAAAGGCACCATAGATTATGTGACCTCCGACCATATTCCGCTAGATATTGAACATAAGCGTGTTGAGTTTGATAATGCCAAAAGCGGAAGTTTAGGACTGGAATCAGCATTTGGTGGATTGAATGCCATTTTTGGATTGGAAGAAACCATATCCCTGTTGATCAAAGGACGTTCGCGATTTCAAGTAAAAACACCTACATTAAAAGAAGGTTCCAATGCATGTTTAACCCTGTTCAACCCTGAAGGTGAATATACTTTTGACACAAAAGACATTCTTTCTTCTTCTAAAAACAGCATGTTCTTGGGTTCCAAGTTAAAAGGAAGGGTGTATGGAATCATCAACAACGAACAAAGTACATTATAATGAGTAACTCCACACCAGGGAAAACCACAGCTATTGTCTCATATATTACCATAATTGGCTGTTTGATAGCTATTACCATGAACATTGAACCTAAGAATGCTTTTGCCCGTTTCCACATTCGGCAAGCTTTTGGAATTCATGTTTTGTTTCATGCTTTGGCAATACTGATTACCTATACTGGATTGGCATACCTCTTTATTCCCATTTATATATTTTACCTTATTATTTGGGTATATGGTTTTCTACAGGTTTTAAGTGAAACAACAAAACCGTTGCCTCTATTGGGCAAATACTTTCAACAATGGTTTAAATTTATATTATAAAATACAAGAATGACCCCAAAACCTTTATCATTAAAATACTTACTTAAACCCTCTTCTATCACTTCTGGTAAAATCCCGGCGCTTTTTATGTTCCACGGTTACGGCAGCAACGAAGAAGATCTTTTTTCTTTTGCATCGGAACTACCAGAAGAATTCATGGTTTTATCTTTAAGGGCTCCTTATGACCTAGAGCCATTTGGCCATGCTTGGTACGCTATTAATTTTGATGCCGAACAGGGTAAATGGAGTGATGATGACCAGGCCAAGGAGTCGAGGGATAAAATTATGGCATTTATTGATGAAGCCATTGAAGCGTATAATCTGGATGAGGAAAACATCACCCTTTTAGGATTTAGTCAGGGAACCATTTTAAGTTATGCAGTAGCCTTATCGTATCCGGAAAAAGTAAAGAATGTTGTTGCCCTAAGTGGCTATATCAATGAAAATATTTTGACCAATGATTATATAGGTAAAGACCATAGTAGGCTAAACTTTTATGTATCCCATGGCCAAGTTGATCAAGTTATTCCTTTGGAATGGGCTCAAAAAGCACCGGAGTTTCTAAAGGCTTTGCACATCCCTACCTCTTATCAAGAATTTCCTGTGGGCCATGGTGTTTCCCAGCAGAATTTCTTTTCATTAAAAAAATGGTTAGAAGCACATCTATAGGTTTCATTTATAGATTGTTACGGAATTCATCCTCATAAAGGAACTTCTTAAACATGCCAATACAATTAGATTGCCCTATTGGAATTTATACTAACCACTATTTTGTTTGGATTGAATTGAAGAAGTAGTACTAATAATTCTGTGGTGCATAAAGCAAATGTTCGGCCAAGGTAAAATCTACACTCAAGTCATCTTTAAGCTCATATCTTATTATAAGGTCTCCCCAATATTTACCGTCGGAAAAATCGGCCAATATCCATTTATGGTTCAGCACCTTAATCTTATTTATCTTAAAATCGCTTTCCATTCCTTCGTAAGGAATTAAGGGGTTGTCACCAGATTTTTCATTGGTTTCCAATAATTTATCTTGGATATACAAGGAGGGGTTTTCCAAGTTCAAGTGATCGTAATATGCAAGTGCATCATCATTGTTCTCCAACGTAAAGTACTGCATGTCCAATACTTTAAGGTGCATTGTTTGCAAGGAGTCCTTAAGCTCTTCCACCTCGGTTTGTAATTGGTTAACGTCGGTGGTCAATGCCTCTTGCATATTGTTCCCCGTTACAAATTGGAACAGGGCCAGTAACAGGGCAAAAACAAATAGGTACAGAAAAATTTTACTTTTCATAGGTCTTAAATATTCAATTGTAGGTTATCATAGGCCAAATGTATGTTTTTGGGCAGCATTTTTTCAACTTCATCATGAAACCCCAACATATGGCTAATATGTGTAAAATAGGTTTTCTCTGCCCCTACTTCTTCTGCAAACTCTAGCGCTTCCTCTAAATTAAAATGGGAATGATGCGGTTCTATACGCAATGCGTTTATCACTAAAACCTTGGCTCCCTTTATTTTTCTGATTTCTTCTTCCTCTACTTTTTTAACATCGGTCATATACACAAACTCACCAAATCGGTATCCAAAAACTTGTAGTCTATTGTGATAGGCTTCAATGGGTACCACGTCCAAATTCCCAAGCTGAATATTTTGATCTTTGTCAACTTCAAAAACCTGTACGGCAGGTGCGCCAGGATAACGGTCTTCATCTGCAAAAATATAATCGAAACGTTTTTTGAGCGAATCCATAACCCTTGGATGTCCATAAACGGGAATATCTCCTTGTCTAAAGAAAAAGGGGCGAATGTCGTCTATACCGGCCGTATGGTCGGAATGTTCGTGTGTAAACAAAATTCCATCTAATTTATCTATAGGATGGGCAAGCATTTGTTGCCTAAAATCGGGGCCACAATCAATCACATAGTTATACGTATCCCAAGAAACAAGAACAGAAACACGTAATCTTTTATCTTTAGGGTTGGTACTTAGACATACAGGATGATTGCTTCCAATAACTGGGATTCCCTGCGAAGTGCCCGTGCCCAAAAAAGTAATGGTCATCTTATCATCCATTAAAATCAAAATTATAACTTATTTATTTAATAGATTGATTGAAGAGTGTAACTTTGTCGTACTTTAATAATTCGCATATGCCCAGCGTACCAAGCAAAGAAAATGCTTTTGAAAATATTCCTTCCATAAAGGCAAAAACCCTTAGGATAAATTTGAACCCAGATATTTATGGAACCTTTGCAGAGATAGGCGCAGGACAAGAGACTGCCAGACATTTCTTTAGGGCTGGTGGAGCCTCTGGAACCATTGCAAAGGCGATGAGCGCTTACGATAAATCGTTCAGTGATGCTATTTATGGCATCGAAGAAGACGGACGCTACGTTACACAATCCCGTTTAAAAAAGATGTTGGATCACGAAATGCGGTTGGTCGAAGAACGGATCAGTAGGGATAGTAATCCAGATTATTTGTTCTTTAGCTATGCCAACACAGTGGCCACTATCGATTTTTCTAAAAGATTCAAAGGTCATGGATGGGTTGGTCTTCGTTTTCAATTAGATCCTGATCAAAAGGAATACGATGAAATTGTATTGCACATCCGTTTTAAACAAAATGAAGCGAGGTTACAGCAAGAAACACTGGGAATCTTAGGTGTAAACTTGATTTATGGCGCATTTTTTAAGTTTCATAAGCCTAAAAAGCTTTTAAAATACCTGTATGATCATATCGACCATGATACGTTGGAGATTGATATGGTCAATTTTACAGGTCCCAACTTTACGGATGTTGATAATAGGTTGATGAGCCTTCAACTTATTAAAAATGATATGACCGATGCGGTCATGTTTGGTCCAGACGGAAATAATTTATTGCCCGCTGCAGTACTTTATAAAAAAAGCATATTGGCATTAAGGGGCAGTTTTAGACCTGTTACCAAAGTGAACATGGATATGTTCCAAAAATCGTACGATATTTTTGTGCGTGAACAGACGGTAGAATATGAAAATACAATTGTTGTTTTTGAAATTACCCTTTCCAACCTAAAAGTATCTGGGGAAATTGATGAGCACGATTTTATGGATAGGGCGGAACTTTTATGCTCTTTAGGGCATACGGTTCTGATATCCAAGTTCCAAGAGTACTATAAACTGGTGGAGTACTTTAATAATTATACCAAAGCTAAAATTGGATTAACCATGGGTGTTAGTAACCTGGTGGATGTATTCGATGAAAAATATTACCGACACTTAAGTGGTGGTATTTTGGAAGCTTTTGGAAAACTGTTCTTCAAAGATCTAAAGGTGTACCTCTACCCTATGAAGGATCCAGAGACAGGGCAAGTACTTACCAGTAACAATGTTAAGGTACACCCAAGAATGAAAGAATTGTACAAATTCTTTAAGTACAATGGAAAGGTGATGGATATTATTGATTATGATCCCGATGTACTACATATTTTCTCTAGGGACGTACTCAAAAAAATTATAAATAAAGATGAAGGGTGGGAAAAGGAACTGCCCGAAGGTATCGCAGAAATTATAAAGGAAAAGAACTTGTTTACCAGAAAGCTTCTTGAAGAGAAAGAGTAATAAAAGAGGCTGTCTAAAAAGTTGGTTTTTGTCAACCTGAACTTGTTTCAGGTTCTCATAACATTTTGTTTATCAATATAATGAGATTCCGAAACAAGTTCAGAATAACGTATTTCAATACTTTTTAGACAACTTTTTTTTACGCCAATAGTTGGGCGGCGTGATCTTTGGTTTTAACTTTTTCAATGACCTTTTCCACAACACTCTCTTCGTTGATCACAAAGGTGGTACGGTGGATTCCATCATACTCTCTACCCATAAATTTTTTAGGTCCCCATACACCAAAGGTGTTGATTACCCTATGGTCCTCATCTGCCAATAATGGAAAAGGGAAATTATATTTATTCTTAAAGTTAGATTGTCTTTTTTCTGAATCGGCACTAACTCCAAGAAGTTCAAAACCTTGTTTTTGCAATTCTTTATAATTGTCCCTCAAATTACAAGCCTCTGCTGTGCAACCAGGTGTGCTGGCTTTAGGATAGAAAAAAACCACCAATTTTTTTCCTGTATAATCACTTAAATTAATTGTGTTCCCGTCTTGGTCTTTTCCTGAAAAATCAGGTACTTTATCTCCTACTTTTAACATATTCATATATGTTGCTCTTGAATTAATTGTTTAATATTCAGACAAACAAAGCTAAACAAATATGACCAAACAAGAAAAGGTTGGTTTTACAATCAACACCTTGGATAAACTATATCCTACCATACCAATTCCATTAGATCATAAGGACCCATATACCTTGTTGATAGCGGTATTGCTATCTGCACAAAGTACCGATGTACGTGTAAATCAGATTACTCCGATTTTATTTGAAAAAGCGGACAATCCGTACGATATGGTAAAGCTATCAGAAGAAGAAATACGGGAAATAATCAAACCTGTTGGTCTATCCCCTATGAAATCCAAAGGTATTTATGGTCTTTCCAAAATTCTGATTGAAAAATATAATGGCAAGGTACCCAGGGATATAGCTTTGTTGGAAGAACTTCCAAGCGTGGGACATAAAACGGCCAGTGTTGTGGTCTCACAAGCTTTTGGAATACCAGCCTTTCCTGTGGACACACACATACATAGGTTAATGTACCGTTGGGGATTTAGCAATGGCAAAAATGTTGTACAAACCGAACGAGATGCCAAACGTTTGTTCCCTAAAGATATATGGAATCGTTTACATCTTCAAATGATATGGTATGGACGGGAATATTCACCTGCTCGTGGCTGGGATTTGGAAAAAGACATAATAACCAGTACCATTGGACGTAAATCGGTGATCAACGAGTATTATAAAAACAAAAAGAGCCGCTAATTGCGGCTCTTTTCGTCAGTTTGGTCCTTAAATTAATTCAATGTTACTTCAAACTGATGTTTTTTGTAGTCAACTACATGAATCGATTTTGAAAAGCTAAGTAAGAAATCAACTGTTTTCTGACCAGCTTTTACCGTTTTTACGGATTTTTGTTCTTCAGAGTAAATGTTTTCCATATTCTAGCGTAAGTAATTGTTTCCATTGTATAACGGCGCTAGATTGAAAATATTGCAGGTTTCGTCGTAATGCTTTATTAATTCGTTAAAACGATATTTCTACGCTCCACTATTTTTCTAAGGTTGATCAATGCATATCGCATTCTTCCAAGAGCAGTATTGATACTAACATCTGTATTCTCAGATATTTCTTTAAAGCTCATGTCCTTATAGATTCGCATGATCAGCACTTCTTTTTGATCGTCTGGAAGTTCATCGATCAGAAGTGTTAGGTCACTTTCGATTTGATCTTTGATGATTTGTTTCTCAGCATTCAGCTTTTCATCTTTTATTACGGAAAAGATGTTGAAGTCATCACTGCCTTCAAATTTGGGCATTCTTTTGTTTTTGCGGAAATGGTCTATTACCAAATTGTGTGCAATTCGCATTACCCAAGGTAGAAACTTGCCTTCTTCACTATAGCTTCCTCTTTTCAAAGTTTTTATTACTTTGATAAAAGTATCTTGGAAGATGTCCTCTGCAACATCTCTGTCCAATACTTTGCTGTAAATAAAGCTAGTGATTCTTTGGTTGTGCCTGTTAATCAGGATTTCTAGAGCCTTTTCGTCTCCGCCAATGTAGTTCTTTACTAAAATCGAGTCTTTAATCTGTAGTTGTTCCATACAAATTACTTTTTTTTTGGGTTAAAATCACAGTCTATCCTTTTAAAGGAAGACTTTAGTTATTCAGTTTTTAATCTTTAAAAAAGTAATTATTCTGTATAGGCCTATCAGGATTTTAATTACACTTCAAATATAGATAAACAGGGAGGCTACCTAAAATCTATGTTGTGAGTTGACGATTTTTATATGTTAACTGTTACAATATACGTATTAAGTGTGGTGTATCGTATCTTTGAGACCCTAATTTTAACAAATGGCAATCAATATAAACGTAGATCCTAAGCAGAATATTATTATTAAAGGTGCCAAACTGCATAATCTTAAAAATATTGATGTTGTTATACCTAGAAATAAACTGGTGGTTATCACTGGTTTATCGGGTTCTGGGAAGTCTAGTTTGGCATTCGACACGCTTTACGCCGAAGGACAGCGCAGATATGTAGAAAGCCTATCGTCCTACGCAAGACAGTTTTTGGGAAAGCTGGACAAGCCAAAAGTGGATTATATTAAAGGTATAGCCCCAGCCATTGCCATTGAGCAAAAAGTGAATTCCACCAACCCTAGATCTACGGTGGGCACCACTACAGAAATCTACGATTACCTAAAATTGTTGTACGCTCGTATTGGAAAGACCTTGTCCCCTACTTCTGGCAAAGAAGTAAAGAAACATACCGTAACCGATGTTATCCAATATATTAAGGGATTGAACGAAGGGAGCAAACTGTTATTGTTGGCTCCAATTACCATAAAAGAAGAACGGGAACCTTTAAAGTCTTTGGAACTTTTTTCCAAACAGGGATATGCACGTATAAAATATAATGGTAAAGTGATCCGAATTGATCAGGCTCCAGAAGATATAGGAAGAAAGTTTGATTTGGTGGTGGATAGAATTATTGTAAAGGATGATGAGGATTTTTACAATCGGTTGGCCAATGCCGTGGACAATGCTTTTTTTGAGGGAAAAGGTAAATGCGCCATTGAAAATCTTCAAACTGGAGCCGTAAAAACCTTTAGTAATCAGTTTGAACTGGATGGAATGAAGTTTTTGGAACCCAATGTGCATCTTTTCAGTTTTAACAATCCTTACGGTGCTTGCCCAAAATGTGAAGGGTATGGAGATGTTATAGGTATCGATGAAGATCTTGTGATTCCCAATACAGCACTATCGGTTTATGAAAATGCAATTTTTCCTTGGCGTGGCGAAAGTATGGGGTGGTACCGTGACCAATTGGTAAACTCAGCGTATAAGTTCGATTTTCCAATACATAAACCGTGGTTTGAGCTTTCTGAAGAACAAAAACAATTGGTTTGGGAAGGTAATGATCAATTTATTGGCATACATAAGTTTTTTGAACAGCTAGAAGAAAAAAGCTATAAAATACAGAACAGGGTAATGTTGTCTCGATACCGTGGAAAAACGAGATGCTCTGTCTGCAACGGTAAAAGACTTAGAAAAGAAGCAGATTATGTTAAGGTTGGAGGTAAATCCATTTCTGATTTAATTGAATTGCCCATTAATAAACTCACCCCATTTTTTGAAGAGTTACAACTTTCTGACCACGACACTACAATTGCCAAAAGATTACTCAAGGAAATCAGTACACGTTTAGGTTTTTTGGAGAAGGTTGGTTTGAGCTATCTTACCCTTAATCGTAAATCCAATACATTGTCTGGTGGAGAAAGTCAACGTATAAACCTAGCTACATCTTTGGGGAGTAGTCTGGTAGGGTCCATGTATATTTTGGATGAACCCAGTATTGGACTCCATCCACGGGACACCGAAAATTTGATAGAAGTTCTCAAATCGTTACGGGATTTGGGCAATACCGTTATTGTAGTGGAACACGATGAGGATATTATGAAAGCTGCCGACGAGATTATAGATATTGGGCCGGAAGCAGGGACCCTTGGCGGCAAGGTCGTCGCAGCAGGAGATTGGGAAACCATTCTCCAATCTGATTCGTTAACAGCATCTTACCTTAATGGCTCTATGGAAATAGCAGTTCCCAAAGAACGAAGAAACTCCAAACATTACATTCAAATAATAGGAGCCCGAGAAAACAATTTAAAAAATATAGACGTTACTTTTCCTTTAAATGTACTTACCGTGGTTACTGGAGTTTCAGGTAGTGGAAAAAGCACCTTGGTCAGGAAAATATTGTATCCATCCATATTAAAAGAAACTGGTGGATATGGAGAAAAGGCAGGTCACTTCACGGCAATAGATGGAAAATATGCCCACATAAAACATGTGGAATTCGTAGACCAAAACCCTATTGGTCGTTCTTCCCGATCTAATCCTGTTACCTATATAAAAGCATATGACGATATTCGAAGCCTTTTTGCATCTCAAAAACTGAGTAAGCTACGCGGATATAAAGCCAAGCATTTTTCTTTTAATGTAGATGGTGGCCGCTGCGAAAAATGTAAAGGTGAAGGTGAAATCACTGTGGAAATGCAATTTATGGCCGATGTGCATCTGGAGTGTGACGTATGTAATGGCAAGCGTTTCAAAAAAGAGATTTTGGAGGTTCAGTTTGAAGGAAAAAATATTGACGACATCCTAACTATTACCATTGATGAGGCCACTGCACACTTTTCCAACCACAAACAAGACAAAATAGTAACCAAATTAAAGCCTTTACAAGATGTAGGTTTAGGATATGTAGCTTTAGGACAGTCCTCTTCCACCCTATCCGGTGGTGAGGCACAACGCATTAAACTTGCTTCATTTTTGGTAAAAGGGCATACCAAGGAAAAGGCGTTATTCATCTTTGATGAACCTACAACTGGATTGCACTTCCATGACATTAAAAAACTCCTGAAATCTTTTGATGAACTTATAGATAAAGGACACTCCGTGATTGTAATCGAGCATAATATGGAACTTGTTAAATGTGCCGATTATATCATTGACCTTGGTCCCGAAGGTGGAGAAAAAGGTGGGAATTTAGTGGTTGAAGGTACCCCTGAAGAAATTATCAAGAATAAGAAATCCTATACAGCCCAATATTTAAAAGAAACTCTTTACTAGCATTTTATATCATTTAATCTATAGGGATCGAATCTCAACGGTCAAAATACGCTAGATAAAACTTTCATAGTACAAAGATTAAACTTACGATTTATTCTTGTTAAAGGTTTCACTGAAATATTCTGTCAGATCATATATGGCATCCATCAATTAAAAAGGGGTATACAATAAGTCATGCCCTATTTCTTGATCATCTTCCTAGACATTTGCATCCAAATTTATATAGGCAACAACTTTCTGTATTTGAATTACAACAATAGTATGTTGTTTAAAAAGACAACAATATCCTATCCAATACTAGTGTAGTTGTCCAAAAAAATTAACCATTAATGATATCGATATCAAAATACTCCAGCCATGTATTATAAACTTGATTCAATTAATAAGGGGAAATTCATTGCACTTTTATTCTTCATACTTTTTTCCTGTAATATAAAAATTAGTGCGAATAACATAAACTTTCCATTAAAAGAAAAAGGTATTGCTTCAATTACCAGCAATACAATTCCATTTGCTCCAGTAATATCGTTGGTTAAGACAGCGGTAACACTAGATGCCGCAGGAATATATGGAGGATGTGCTTTTATTGAATATACATTTACAGTTACCAATGAAAGTGATTTAGGTGAGGTCTTTGAAAATATAGTTTTGGAAGATGAGTTTTTGGGAGAAATAGCCCAAGCCCCTGATAGTGATCTCAATGATGATGGTGTGATGGATCCTGGTGAAATATGGGTCTATACAGTGTTATATGAAATAACTCTTAATGATATCGATAACGGTTTTGTTGATGGTACTTCAAATGTAACAGCCGAGGTTCAAGGAAGTGGAGCTGTTGTCAATGAAGTAAGCGACGATATTCTAATAAGTTTGGAACCTTGTGAATCGGATATAGCTATCATCAAGCAAAGTACATTTTTATTGCTTCCAGATGCGGAGCCAAGATGTGATGCTCTCCTCTATGTTTTTACAGTGACCAACGAAGGGACAACACTGCTTGAGAATATAGAAATCATTGACCCGCTTATTGGTGAAGACCCAATCCCGGGGCCAGTATCGGGAGATGATAATAATGACAATATCCTAGACTTGGATGAAACTTGGGTATATCAAATAGAATATAATATTACACAGGCAGATAAAATTCAAGGAGAAATTGTAAACCATGCTACGGTAACAGCTACTATTGAAAATACTAATATTCAAATAGAAGACCTTTCAGATGATGATAGCGTTCTTGAAGATGATCCTACTTTAACAGATATTAGCCATTGTCCTCCAAATTTCATTGGTTTAATCAAACAAGGGGCATATCTATTGCTACCCGATGCTGAACCAAGATGTGATGCTCTTCTGTATGTGTTCACAGTTACGAATGAAGGGACAATACCACTTGAAAATATAGAAATCATTGACCCGCTTATTGGTGAAGACCCAATCCCGGGGCCAGTATCGGGAGATGATAATAATGACAATATCCTAGACTTGGATGAAGTATGGTTGTATCAAATTGAATATAGTATTAACCAACAAGATATAAATCAAGGGGAAATTATAAATCAGGCCACCGTTACGGCTACCCTACAAGGCGATGCCACTGTGATACAAGACCTATCGGATGATGACAGTGTATCAGAAGATGACCCTACCATAATGGATATAAGTAATTGTCAAAATCCATCAATTGCCCTCATAAAAGATGGTGTGTTGATAGATGTGAACAATGATGGTTGTTTAGAGAGTATACTATATACCTTCACAGTTACAAATACCGGGGATGTAGATTTGTTGGAAATACTGGTAGAAGATCCTTTATTAAATGGTGAAGTTCCAGGTCCCATAGATGGCTCAGATGAAAATGATGACAGTATTCTATCAGTTGGTGAAACATGGGTCTATGAGGCTATTTATGCCATTACCCAAGAAGATATTGATAATGCCTCGGTAATTAATCAAGCAACTGCAACCGGTTTTACTTTAGCTGACGTTCAAGTTTCAGATTTGTCCGACAATAACAGTTTGTTGGAAGATGAGCCTACAAGAACACCTGTCCCTGATGATGCATGCACAGAAGGGTCTGCCAGTATTGGATTGATAAAAGAAGGCACTGTGGTGGACATCGATGCCGATGGATGCCTTGAAAGCATTTTGTACACTTTCACAGTCACAAACACCGGAGATGTGGACATCGACGAGATAATCTTGAAGGATGAGCTTCTTGGTGGAGAAGTATCTGGACCTATTGATGGTTCAGATGATAATAATGATGGTGTCCTTTCAGTTGGGGAAACTTGGATATACGAGGCCATCTATGCCATAACACAAGTAGATATAGACAATGAAGTCGTAGTCAATCAGGCTACAGTGAACGGAGAAATCGTGGATACAGAAATCTCCGTATCCGACTTATCCCACTTTGATAACCTTTTTGAAGATGCGCCTACCCGCACAACAGTCCCCGATGATGCCTGTACAGAAGGATCTGCCAGTATTGGATTGATAAAAGAAGGTACTGTGGTGGACATCGACGCTGACGGCTGTTTGGAAAGTATACTATATACATTTACCGTTACCAACACCGGTGATGTGGACATCGACGAGATAGTTTTGGAGGATGAGCTTCTTGGTGGAGAAGTGCCCGGACCTATTGATGGTTCGGATGTAAATGAGGATGGAATCCTATCCGTTGGCGAAACATGGACCTATCAGGCTAGTTATGCTATTGAGCAAGTCGATATTAACAATGGTTCAGTAGAAAATCAAGCCAAGGTGAACGGCGAAATTGTAAATACGGAGATTTCTGTCTCCGACCTATCACACTTTGACAACTTAAATGAGAACGCTGATACCATTACACCGGTTCCCGATGATGCCTGTACAGAAGGATCTGCGAGTATTGGATTGATAAAAGAAGGTACTGTGGTGGACATCGACGCTGACGGCTGTTTGGAAAGTATACTATATACATTTACCGTTACCAACACCGGAGATGTGGACATCGACGAGATAGTCTTGGAGGATGAACTTCTTGATGGAGAAGTGCCCGGACCTATTGATGGTTCGGATGACAACCAAGACGGTGTTCTCTCCGTAGGCGAAACATGGACCTATCAGGCCATTTATGCTATTGAGCAAGTCGATATTAACAATGGTTCAGTAGAAAATCAGGCCAAGGTGATCGGCGAAATTGTAAATACGGAGATTTCTGTCTCCGACCTATCACACTTTGACAACTTAAATGAGAACGCTGATACCATTACACCGGTTCCCGATGATGCCTGTACAGAAGGATCTGCGAGTATTGGATTGATAAAAGAAGGCACCTTGGTCGACATCGATGCGGATGGATGCTTTGAAAGTATATTATACACATTTACGGTGACAAACACTGGAAATGTAGATTTAACTGGACTTATCTTAAACGACGAAAAATTATTTGAAGGTCAAGATATATTAGGGCCAATAAATGATTCAGATGATAATAATGATGGAATTTTGTCTATAGATGAAACATGGGTGTATGAAGCACCTTACCCCATTAAACAAGTGGATATTGACAATCAAATTGTCATAAATCAAGCAACAGTACTCGCTGAACTGGTAGGTTTAGATATCCAAATAGGTGATTTATCCGACGATGATAGCAACTTCGAAAATGATGCTACCAACACCCTAGTTCCCAATGATGCATGCCCAGGTGATGGGGGTGGCGATGGGGATGGAACTCCCTTGTATGGAATAGCTATTATAAAAACTGGAGAAGGTGTGGATGCTGATTTTGATGGGTGTGATGACAGTATCAACTACAGTTTTAGGGTAATAAATTCAGGAATACTCAACCTAGAAAATGTAGTGGTAGAAGATGAACTTCTTGGAGGTTCCTTACCAGAATTGACAATCACAGAAGAAACCGAGAACGGTATCCTACAACCAGGAGAAGAGTGGCTGTATACAGCAACATATAATTTGACCCTTGAAGATATAGATGGCATTTTCGTAGATAACCAAGCTGTTGCTATTGCAGATATATTGGATTCTACCTATTCTGTGTTCGATAACTCCGATGATAATAGCTACCAAGAAAATGATATTACCTCAATCAATGTGTCAACCTACTGTGAATTTACAGGTGGAGGCTCTGATTTCAAAATCTTCAATGGTATAACACCGAACGGTGATGGAATGAACGATTATTTTAAAATCCTTGGAATAGAAAATTACCCGGATAACAACTTGAAAATATTTAATCGTTGGGGTGTTCAAGTCTATGAAATCAATAATTATGGACAGGGCAACAATCTATTCTATGGCATTTCAGAAGGCAGGGCTACATTACAACAAGAAAGAGAGCTTCCTAGTGGTACTTATTTCTACATACTGACCTTTACCAGTGATGAAAACCCAGGAGAAAATAATTATTCAGGATACCTGTACATAAATAGGGATTAACCAGAGCACACAAATTAAAATTCAAGAACCAAGAATTTATAGAAAAGATGATACATCTAAAATTATATAGAAGCTATTATTTCTTAGCAATAATGTTTCTATCAGCCGTATATAACACTATGGCACAACAAGATTCCCAGTACACGCAATATATGTACAACACCCAAGTAGTAAACCCAGCCTATGCCGGTAATAGAGAGGTATTGAGTTTTGGCCTTTTGGGCAGAACACAATGGGTAAGCCTTGAAGGATCACCAGAAACGGGCACATTTACAGTGAACTCCCCAATTGGGTTATACGATAATATGGGATTGGGCCTTTCCATTGTATATGATCGGATTGGTCCGGCAGTTGAATCCAATGTGGTGGTCGATTATTCGTATTCCGTAAACCTTTCCTACGCCACAAAATTATCCATGGGATTAAAAGCTGGTTTGGACATGTTAGATGTTGATTATAGCAAATTGACAATTTTCAATGGACTAGACCCTCATTTTCAAACCAATGTGGACAACAAGTTACAACCGCAAATTGGTGCAGGATTATATCTAAATACTGATAAATTCTATGCGGGCTTATCTGTTCCGAATTTTTTAAATACAAAACATTTTGATGAAAGCACTTTGGAAAATGTCAATACCAATGATATTGCATTCGAACGCCTACATTATTATTTTATCACAGGCTATGTATTTGATTTAAACAACAATTTAAAATTCAAACCTGCCACCTTGGTGAAGTATGTAAGTGGTTCTCCCCTACAATGGGACCTTTCCGCTAATTTTTTGATCAATGAAAAATTTACACTTGGAGCTTCCTACCGATGGAGTGCATCTATAAGTGCCTTGGCCGGTTTCCAAGTATCACCAAACTTCTTTGCAGGTGTCGCCTATGATTATCAGTCAACCAATATTGAACAATATAGTGATGGCTCCTACGAAGTGTTTCTTCGCTTTGATATTTTCAACAAATCAGACAGAATCGTAACTCCAAGATTCTTTTAAAATAATCACCATGAAGAGAAGAATAATTATAAATGTGTTTTCCATCTTTTTAATGATTGGAAATATAAATGCACAAGAAAATAAAATCAAGAAAGCTAACGATGAATTCGAAAGTTACGATTATATAGATGCGCGAAAAATATATTTAAGCGTTGTCGAGGATGGTTATGAATCTGCACAAGTATTTGAAAAATTGGGAGATACCTACTATTTCAACAGCGAATATGCCGAAGCAAACAAATGGTATGGAAAACTCATTGACAACTACATTGATCTAGTAAAACCCGAATATTTTTTCCGGGCGGCACAAACCCTCAAAAGTGTTGGGAAGTATGAGGAGGCCAAAATTATGATGGAAAAGTTTACTGCTTCATCCCAAGGTTCCGGTTTGGCACAAAACCAAATGAACAACTGGGAATCGTTTGAAAATCTTATCCAGTCAGAGAGTAAAAAATATAAAGTAGCCAATATTACGGCTGAAATGTCCGGGTCCGATTTCGGTCCATCATTTTATGGAAATAAAATTGTGTTTGCATCTTCATCAATCAATACCGAAGGAAGTAAAATTCACGATTGGAACGGTCTCCCCTATCTAGATCTTTTTGAAGCTGAGATTGGCGAAGACGGAATGTTGACCAATATAAAACCCTTGCAGGGCGACATTAATTCCCCATATCACGAATCTTCAGCAGTGTTTACCAAAGACGGAAAATCCGTTTACTTTACACGCAACAACTATATAAATGGTAAAAAGAAAAGGGGCAAAAAACGATTGGTCAGTTTAAAAATATATAAAGCAACAAAAAATAATGATGGAACCTGGGGCAATGTACAAGAACTCCCTTTCAATGATGACTCCTATTCCGTTGCACATCCTGCATTAAATCCAGCCGAAACTCGTTTATATTTTTCTTCCAACATGGATGGCACTTTGGGAGAATCGGATATCTGGTACGTAGATCTTCTTGAAAATGGAAACTATGGAAAACCGGTAAACCTTGGACCTGAAATTAATACGGAAGAACGCGAAACCTTTCCTTTTATAAGTGAAAAGAATAGGCTGTTCTTTTCAAGTAACGGCCACGTAGGTCTCGGAGGTCTAGATGTTTTCAGGGCTTCGTACGACGATGCACAAGGATTCTATGCAATTACAAATCTTGAACAGCCAATTAATTCAAATCAAGATGATTTTAGCTTCATTGTAAAGGAAGACGGGAAAATAGGGTACGTATCTTCTAATAGAGACGGTATAGCTGGAAGTAGCTCAGATGATATTTATTTGATTACCGAAAACTGTGCTCCAACAATTTATGGCGCTATTACAGATGCTAAAACTGGAGAACCATTGGATGGTTCTATCGTATACCTAATAGACAATAATAACAAAGTGGTTTCCCAGCAGATTACGGAAGTAAATGGCAATTATGAGTTTAAAGAAAATATCGACTGTGAGAACCAATATGTCGTAAGAGCATCCAATGACGAAAAAGAATACCTCCCGAAAGAACAAGTAGTGATGACACCGGAAGGCTCCAAAATCTTGCAGGTGGACCTGGCACTTACCCCTCCAGATTGCGCAGTCAACGATTTGGGATGCCGATTGGACTTACAACCCATCTATTTTGATTTTGACAAACACAATATAAGACCTGATGCTGAAGTGGAACTGGCCAAAATTCAGCAGGCCATGAAACAATACCCACAATTGGACATCCACATTGAATCACATACCGACTCTAGAGGAAATGATGATTACAATATGCAACTTTCTGAAAGAAGAGCTAAATCCACGCTCGAATGGCTGGTTGATCATGGTATTGACCGTAACCGTTTATCTTCAAAAGGGTATGGAGAATCACAGCTCATAAACAACTGTTCTAATGATGTAAACTGTTCAGAAGAGGCACATCAATTAAATAGAAGATCCATGTTCATTATTCAAAAATAGTTTGTTAGATTAATTTTTATGACTGTAAATCAGCGTGTTATATTTTTTGGCACGCTGATTGCATTTACAGGGATGGATGTAAATAGTTGCATCTAAAACGTAAAACCTTGTGTTATGAAAAATTTTATACTCATTATAGCAGCGGTTGTTTTTGGAATACCAAGCTTAGAAGCAGAAACAACCAATTCACCAGTTACCACAACTAATTATAGATATGGAAATTCTTTCATATTTACAGAAGGTGGTGTAACCTTTTCTGTATATCCAGATGGTGAGTTCGATTTTTACATGGACAACAGGGTAAACGTAGGTGTTGGAGCAAGTATCGGTAATGTGGGAATCACATTCAATTCTGGTTACAATTATAATCCATATGTGCAGTATGACGATTATGGAGCTATTATCCAAGTAGAAAACACTCCTATTTACTATGATTATTATGGACGTGTTTCACAAATTGGAAATGTAGACCTCTCGTACAACAATGGTAGGGTTCGTAGAATTGGCGGATTGCACGTTTACTATAACGGTGGTGTTTTCAGTCACTACACAGGATTTATCAATATTTATAATAGACGTTATGTGTACAGACCTTTCCATAGGTATTTTGCAAGACCTGCAGCTGGATTTCGTGTAGTGTATGCAAGACCTTATAGAAGATATTACAGCCCTGTAAGATATACATTTTACAAGCCCTATAGGTACAATACAAGACGTGCTTATGCGAAGGTGGGCAAGGTTTATAAAAAAAATAATAAGTACCGTAGAGCCAATATTTATAGAAATGATAAGCGAGTTGCTGTACGTAATAATACGATCAGAAGAGCGAATTATGGTAGAAGTAATGCAACGGTTACCAAAAATTCTTCTAGAAGAGGAAGTGGTGTTACAAACCGTTCCAGCAATACTGTAAAAAGACATACAGTTGCTTCAAGAACATCGGGAAGTACTGCTTATAGAAAGCCTTCCAATGTATCAAGGGCTGGAAGTACAGTTAAAGCAACCCGTACTTCAAACCAACGAAGTATAAATTCTAGAAAAGCAGCTCCTATTGCTAAAAGTACAACGGTTAAACGTACCACCCGAAGCACGTATAGCAAACCACGGACAAGAACCGGAACATCGAGTAGGTCTACGGTGACCAAAAGAACCACTACCTCAAGAACAGTGGCTTCCAGAACTACCAGTCCCAGTGCTAGAAAAAGTACTGTAAGTAGAACCACAAGTTCAAGGCCAAGTGTAAAGAAAACCACGGTGAGCAGAAAAAGCAGTGCTAGAACATCACGCTCAAGAAGTGCTTCTGGTAGAAATAATTAATAAGATTTAGGTTGGTTAGTTGTTTACCCCGTAGTAGAATTTATTCACTACGGGGTATTTTTTTTAAGCCATTTGGACAAGAAACCTGAAACATCTTCGGAAATATTGAAACGATACAAAATCCCAACATACATCACCACTATAAGCATCGACTTTAGTCCAATATTAAAGATAGGATGAAACTGAAACTGTAATACATCAAACAAAACGGCAACTAAGACCAGTGTAGCAAACACTTTAAAAGTTGCCGAAGTAAAAGGTAAAATTCCAAATTTCAACTTTACAAAAATCAACTTCACCAAATTGAAGATAAATATGGAGACGAAACTGGCCAAAGCCGCACCTTCCATCCCTAATTTCGGAATCAAAAAATAATTGAGAGCAATGGTCAAAGCGGCCAAACAAACCCCAAATACCAAAACTGTTTTGTAGTATTTTGAATTGTACAATATGGAATTAATATTTCCCAAGAGCGAGTCCATCACCTTGGCCAAGCCAATCAAGAACACAATCGTAAAACCATTTCTATAATTTTCGGGCAACATTAGATACAATTCGTTTAAATTGAGAATAATCAAAACGAACAATAAACCCGAAGCAATAAATAGTGTCAACGAAGTTTTTTTATACAATGTATTGAGCCCCTCATTATCGTTCTTGTTCAATAACTCAGCCGTTAAGGGATAGGTAATCTGGTGCATGGCACGAGATGGTACAATTATTACCGTGGCTATGTACACAGAGACCCCATAGTACGCTACATTTTCAATGCTGATAAATTGATTCAGCATTACCTTATCAATTTCCAACAAGATCAAGGCCGCAGAACCACCCAAAATAATCAAAAAAGAATAGGACAGAATCTCTTTGGTGTATGCAGGAAATTTAAAGTCCAACCTAGGAAAGCGCAACCTAAAGGCATAAATTTTAATAATCAACGTCCTCAAAAGGTACAAGCCCACCAAGCATTTAAAAAAAACGTCCAACGAAATCACATCAAAATAAAAAAGAAGTAGCAATATGGAAACCCCCACCCTAGCAAAAACCTCTTTCATAAAATTCCCGAAAACTGATTTTAAATGCACTTTGGCCCAGGAATAAAACACTTCAAAATAGGCCATGGCCAATCCTACAAAAAACACATACCACAGATAATCCTTGACCATGGGGTTTACTTTGGACACCCAATCTCCAATGGGTTCGTACCAAATCAGACCAATTAAAGCTATGGGCAATATCCCAAGTAAAGGAATTAAAAGCATCAGGGTAAAAAAGCCATCTTTTTCCCCTTCTTCGTGATTGCTATAAAATTTCACCATGGTATTGTGCACACCAAACGCCATTAAAGGCATAAGAATGGCACCCGAAGCCAATATAAACGTAACCAGGCCATAGTATTCATCCGGAAGGATTTTGATATAAAGAAACAACGTATTGATTGCCCCAAAAATGAAGCCCATATACGTTACCACCATATTTTGTATGGATTGTTTTAGAACAACGCCCATTAGATAAATTTAGCCAAAGATTCCGTTAATGCCTTTCGGTGATAGCGTTCAACCCCTTTGGAATTACAAGTCAATGTTCCCTTTTGATACTGGTTGAATGCCTCCAAAAGTACCATTTTTAAAGTTGCGACATTATCATGCGGGCAGGTATGCCCAGCTTTGTGCTGCTCCACCATAGCACCTGCCTCCCATCCTTCAGGGCCAATTGCCAAAATAGGACGCTTGGCGTTTAAGTATTCAAACAATTTTCCTGGAATGATGCCTTTGGTCTCTTCCGAATCAATTTCCAACAACAACAGTAGTTGCGATTTTTGTTGCAACTTCAATACTTCATCATGGGAAAGATAACCTAATTGTTCTACAACTTCATCAAGCCCAAAATTATGTATGGATTGCAGCACCTCTTCCCCCACTACACCGGCCAATTGTACCTTTACAGCATTCTTAAAATCTTCATTTTCGGTAATCATCTCTTGTAAAGCTTGCCAAAACCCTAAAGGGTTTCTTCCGGTCAACAATGAACCAATATGTGAGATGCTAAATTTTGAATCCAGTACAACAGACTGTCGCTCATCATCAAAACCATTGGTGATCACCTTGATAGGTTTAGGGGTAATGGCTTCAAATTCTGACTTGGTAGTGATACTGGTTACCACAATTTTATCAGCCTTTAAGAGCACACTTTTCTCCAAGGCTTTATGCTTTTGTTGCGAAGAGGACGTTAAACGTAACTTTTTATGATAGCCGATGGATGTCCAAGGGTCCCTAAAATCGGCAATCCATTGCACATTGTATTTTTTTTTGAGCCCCAATCCAATCAAATGTAAACTGTGCGGTGGCCCTGTGGTAATAATGGTTTGTATCCCCTCATCCGCAATCACTTTGGCCAAATAGGAAATGGAGGGTTTCACCCATAATTTTCTGGCATCGGGAATAAACAAGTTGCCACGAATCCATAACAATACCTTTTCCACAAATGAAGGATCCTTCTCCTTTATGATGCCGGAACTAATCGTTTTGGTCTTCTTTTTGGACAACATCGAGGCCCAGCCATAAGGTTCTTTTATGGGGTATTTTACTATTTTGATGGAATCGGGAACTTCTGAAACCAGTTTTTTATCCACAAGGGGGTAACTTGGATTTTCCGGTACATACACAATAGGTTCAATACCAAAATCGGGAAGGTATTTTACAAACTTGAGCCAACGCTGTACCCCTGGTCCCCCAGCAGGAGGCCAATAGTATGCTATGACCAAAATTTTTCGCATTAGGAATCTTCCTTTTTTCTTCGGAACAAGGTAAAGCCCAGTCCACCAACTATGATCAACCCCAAAAGTACATTTGCGGCCAAGGATATCTGGCTTCCAGTTTCCACCACTTCGGGTTCAAATGTAAACTCAATATCATGTTGCCCAGCAGGTATCTTCATACCACGAAGTGCATAATCCACTTTATAATGTTCTTGTGGTTGTCCATCAATAAACGCATTCCAACCGGATGGGTAATGCATTTCCGAAAATACTGCAAAACCATCATTCGGATTATTGGCCCTGTATGTTATATGATCTGGACGGTAATCCACCAAATCAATCCTTGCCAAAGAATCTACCGAATAGCGTAATTTGGTTAGATCGGGGTACTCACGTGTATTAACAATCGCTTGCGTACTGGAGTTAAAATCACCCAACTTTTGAATTTCCTCATTGGCAGATGAAACCGGTATCAACTGGTCCACAAACCATGCATTACCATTGGCATCGGGATTTACGGCAGGATAACTGTTCCCTTCATCATCTTGTTGAATGATATATTTCACATTCAACATATTTAAAACCTGAAGATTGTTCTGGTATAAATGGAATTCAAACAGATTTTGGAGTGCCCGTGGTTTTGCCGCATGGTAACCCCCTATGGATTTATGGAAATAAGAGGTCCGTGCCCCATTTATTCCCTCTTGAGGATCAAAAACCCTATAAATTGAATCATCCTGCTTAATCAATTGGTCTAACTGACTGGCTTGAAATGGTTCGTTTACCTGACGCTGGCGAACAAAATCACCTTCGTTCACATAGCGGAGATCCACTCCTACCAAATCAAATAGTATAAGTGCGGCCAAAGCAAATACCAATATATTTTTATTGATTTTTTCTTTGATAAAAAACCATAAAACCGCTGCGGCCAAAGCAACATAAATCAAGGATCGGATGGTATCGCTGATATAAACAGCTTCACGATCTCGCTGGATCATGGTCATTAGCTCATCACCAAAATAACCACGGTACATTTCGTCCCGTAGTCCTTCAAAATCAAAGAACCCTTTCAGCAGAAATATTACAACACCAAGACCAATAGAAATAAAGAAACTCAGCTTTAATGCTTTGAGTTTTTCCTTTTGATCTACGGATGATTTAAAAAGTTGCGCCAACCCTAATATACCGAGTACCGGAAGGCATAGTTCCAGCACCACTTGAATGGAAGAAACCGCCCTGAACTTATTGTACATGGGGAAGTAATCGATCATAAAATTGGTGAGCAGCGGAAAATTCTTCCCCCAAGACAGCAACAAGGATAATATTGCTCCGGCAAGTAGCCACCACTTCTTTTTTCCATCAACCAAGAAAACTCCAAGTAAAAACAAAAAGAAAACAATGGCGCCCACGTAAGCTGGGGCAGCAACAATGGGCTGATCACCCCAATATAAGGGCATACTTCCGGAAAATTCCAAGGCCTTGGATGGTGTCAAACCCTGGTTGGTCAAATACTCGTAAGCTTTGGAGTCTGTGCCTAAATCTTCATTTCCCGAACCTCCGAAGATCCTTGGTACAAACAGGTTCAAGGATTCCGAGATTCCGTAACTGTATTGGGTAATATAGTCGTAGTCCAAGCCATCACCGATTTCTTTAGTACTTCCATCGGCATTTATGGTCAATTCCGATTTTCCCCGCGTACTCCAGTCGGCATATTGTTTGGTTGCCATAAGACCGGTGGCATTTGTGGCCACGGACAATACTACGGCCAAAACCAAAATACCCACAGAGGCAAAAAAGTGTTTTAGTTCTTTTTCTTTTATGGCATAAATAAGGTACACCAAGCCCATCACCAATACCAAAAGCATAAAATAATACGTCATTTGGTAGTGATTGGCACTAATTTCCAATGCCATGGCCAATGCCGTTAGCACAAATCCTAAAATATATTTTTTCCGAAAAACTAGCACTATTCCACCCAAAACCATGGGAATATACCCTAATGCATGCGCCTTGGCATTGTGTCCCACCCCTAAAATAATAATAAGGTATGTGGAAAAACCAAAGGCCAATGCCCCTAGAGCAGCAAGTCTAAAATCAACCTTTAAACATAAAAGAAGGATATAAAACCCGATCAGGTATAGAAAAAGATAATCTGCCGGTCGCGGTAAAAACCGAATCAATCGGTCCAATTCCTTAACGTAATTATGTGGATAATTGGCTCCCAGCTGGTACGTGGGCATCCCACCGAACGCACTATTGGTCCAATACGATTCCTCGCCCGTAACATCTTTATACGCATCGCGTTCTTGAGCCATGCCCTTATATTGGGCTATATCGGACTGAAAAATGGCTTTTCCCTGCAATACCGGATAAAAATAGACCAGTGAGGCCAGGACAAATAAACCAATTACACAAATATGGGTGATTATGGCTTTTGGAGAAAGATTCATGAATAGGTTTTGATAAGGCAAATATTAATCAATTTCCTCAAAATCTATGTATTCTCCAACTTTTTTTGAGGGATTTGATTTTGGAAACGGTTTTTTGGAAACAAAGGTTTCCCCTTCCCTAGTTGGTTCATTGTCGTAATCCTGTGGATTCCCCCCGAATTGTTGCCCAAAACGTTCACTTGTTTTTTTAACTGCATAATTTAAAATCTTCGGTGCCAACCATTTCAAAAGGAATTTGAGACCGTAGTATACTAATATGACAATTAAAATCGTTTGTAATAAAACCATATAACCTTAGTTATTGAATCAAAGTTACATCGTTAGTCTCTTATAGCCATCAAACGTATCTTAAAATAGTATTAAAAACCCTGTTATATGGAAATTTCCATGATCAAAAAGTCATTTTTTCTTTTCGTTCTGTTCCCAACAATTCTTTGTGCCCAATATACCGATGTCATCAATTCCAACCGACCGGGACGTGCTGCCAGTGCTTATGCAGTAGGTAAAAATGTGGTACAGGCAGAAATCGGATTGATGTACGAACAACAGGACAATGCCGATCTAAATTCGGATTCCAACATTTTTGGGGCAGATTATGCCTTAAGGTATGGGTTGTTTTTTGAAGAGTTGGAAGTTATTGCAGAAGGATCTTTCATTACACAAAATATTTTGTATCCCGATTTGGGGATTGAAGGAACATTGACCAATTTTTCGCGCAACCGAGTGGGATTAAAATACCTTGTGTATGATCCTTACAAAAATCCAGAACGTAGCAAGCCCAACTTATATAGTTGGAGAGCGAACAATCTTTTTCAATGGAAAAATCTGATTCCTGCCATATCGGTATATGGAGGAGCAAATTTTGTAATTGGGGACAATCCGTTCTATCCTGGAGAACCCACTGTTTCCTACCGTGGGGGCATTCAAACCCAAAGTAGGCTTTCCCCTCGATTTGTATTGATTTCCAATATTGCCTACGATCGTATCACCACCGATTTTCCCGAATGGCGCTACGCCCTATCTTTATCGCATGCGTTTCGTGATCCACGATGGAGTGTGTTTTTTGAGGGACAGGGGATTTCCGGAGATCGTTATTCGGACATTATTTTACGAACCGGTGTGGCCCGTTTGATCAGTCCAAATTTTCAAGCCGATTTTCATTTAGGTTCCGGATTTAAAAACGACCCATCGCGGGTGTTCGTAGTTCTCGGATTTTCCTATCGTTTGGATTTCCATAAAGACAAACTTATCCCCATCAACGAGCAGCAGTCCGGTATGACCGGTAAAATCAAAAAAAACGCCAACAAGCGTAAGTCCAAAAAGCCTGATAAAAAATAAAACGGACCTATAGAATTTTACGTTTTATGCCAACTTCATTTTTCTACTGCAAGTAATATTCATAATATTGATGAATTAATTTGCAGCTATGATCACTGTTAAGCAGGTTCGGTCCAAATCAGACCTAAAACATTTTGTAAAGTTTCCCTTTTCACTCTACAAAGATTCACCTTATTGGGTACCTCCTATCATCAAGGACGAAATGGAATCCTTTGATAACGATATAAATCCTGTTTTTAAAACCGCAGAGGCCAAATTCTTTTTGGCATATAAGGACAATAAAGTTGTTGGTCGTGTAGCTGCCATTATCAATTGGCTAGAGGTAAAGGATCAAGGACTTAAAAAAATGCGCTTTGGCTGGTTCGATTTTGTGGATGACCTTGAAGTATCCAAAGCTTTGTTGGACAAGGTTCGTGAGATTGGCAATGCAAACGACCTTGAGTATATGGAAGGGCCGGTAGGGTTTTCCAATTTGGACAAAGTTGGTGTCCTTACCGAAGGTTTTGACCATATTGGGACCATGGTAACCTGGTACAACCATCCGTACTACCAATCGCATTACGAAAAGCACGGCTTTACCAAGGAAAAGGAATATAGGGAAAGTAAATTTCCGGCAGCTAATGCAGACCCAAAATTGTTCGCCAAGGCCAATGTATTGATTAAAAAACGCTATGGCCTACGTGAGATGAACTTTGAAAAAAGTGCCGATATTATGCCATGGGTGGACAAAATGTTCGACCTCTTCAACGAATCCTACGCCAAGCTATCGTCCTTTGTAAAGATCACCGATATCCAAAAAGAATACTTTAAGAAAAAGTACATCAGCTTTATCAACCCAGAATACATAAAGTTTGTGGTGGATTCGGAAGATAATATAGTGGCTTTTGCCATTGTAATGCCCTCCTTCTCGGAGGCCTTGCAAAAAGCGAACGGCAAGTTGTTTCCATTTGGGATTTTCCATTTGCTCAATGCTCGCAAAAATAGTAAGGATGCCATTTTTTACCTGATCGGTATTCATCCAAAATACCAAAACAAAGGGGTTACCTCCATTATTTTTAATGAATTTCATCATACGTTTAACAAGCGAGGCGTTGTAAACTGCATTCGTACACCAGAGCTGGAAGACAATATTGCGATACAGCAAATGTGGAAGCACTTTGACCCCAAGGTGATTAAGCGTAGACGCACCTATGTAAAAGACCTGTAGCCCCTACCCTTTTTCGTTTTTACTTTTCTCGTATACAAACGGTTATACCCGTTTGTGCCTAGTTGGAAACGGTTACAAGCAATTATATCTGGCTTTTGTCCTGTGCTTGTTGGTTTTATGCTATTTTTAGTAGAATATTAGGGTATTGCGTCTATACCCTAGTTAGGCGCAATGTAACAAAACTACGAGCTCTTCGTCTTCCTTTAATAAACCAATCAGAAGTTAAAATGCAAGAAAATTTAATGGAACGAAAAAAAACTTGGAATATAATCTTTATTTTCCTCGCTATTGTTACGATTTTAAGCTCTTTATTTCATTATGCAATAGTTAATTTATATCCATCACGAATATACATTGGAGGACTAATGTGGTGTCCTGCAATAGCTACCATAATCACTTTAAAACTGATAAAACGTCCTATTTCTTCACTAAATTGGAATTGGGGAAATTGGAAATATATTCGACTTTCTTATTTTATTCCTGCTTTATATGGCTTAATCACTTATATACTAATTTGGGTTTTTGGCTTTGGAAGTTTGACAAATGGAGAAGAAATTACTGAATGGGGAAAAGAACTTGGTTTGATTGGAATAGGAACTTTAAATCCAACTTCGATTGGAATCATAGCTATTATTTTATTAGGAACTATTGAAGTAATAAGAGCAGTAGCAACAACTTTAGGAGAAGAAATTGGGTGGAGAGGTTTCTTTATTTTTGAATTAAAAAAGGTACTTTCTTTTACTGGTGTTTCTGTCTTTAGTGGAATAATTTGGGCTTCTTGGCATTGGCCATTAATTGTATATTATGGAGAAAATGTAATCTTGGAATTGACGACATTTTATGTTGTTATTGTTTCAATGTCATTTATTATGACTTATTATACTTTTAAATCTAAAAGCCTATGGCCAGCAGTAATTTTTCACGCTGTAAGCAATGTATATATTCAAAAAATATTACCTGAATTAACAATTAAAAATGAAGGAACAGAACATTGGCTTGGCGAAAACGGAATTATGTTTGCAATTGTGACTTGTGTTTTTGGAATTTACTTTTGGAGAAAAGCAATTAAAGAAAAATTATAAATAAAAAACACAGCGCCTAACACCGTGTAAAATTAATTGCTGGTTTTTAGCCAATTTACGAAAGTCCTCGCGGACTTTCTATCTGTGATTTATTTACTAACTTTAGTTCTTAAAACACGCAACTAATCTTACACAAAACCGTTGGCAACAAGCTGAAAAAAACCAATGGACAAAGAAAAACCGAGACTTGCAAGATTGACAGCAATCCTAACCCAATTACAATCGAAACGAATTGTAACTGCAAAAGATATTGCCGAAAAACATAATGTAAGTGTCAGAACGGTTTATCGAGACATCCGAACACTTGAAAAATCGGGAATTCCAATAGTAACGGAAGAAGGAAAAGGCTATTCGGTAATGGAAGGCTATAAAATTCCACCTGTAATGTTTACCCAAGACGAGGCGAACGCACTTATAACGGCTGAACAATTGATTAGCAAAAACAAAGACCAATCTTTGACCGAACAATACGAAAGTGCAGTTAACAAAATCAAATCTGTTTTAAAATATAACCAAAAAGAAAAAACCGAATTGTTGACAAACAGAATTCAAGTTCGCAACAATCGTGAAAACGAAAAAACCAGTAACTATCTTATAAAACTTCAATCCACCATTTCAAATTATCAAGTGGTAAAAATGGATTATTTATCATTGGCAAATAAAGAAAGTCAAAGGGAAATAGAGCCATTTGCACTTTACACGACACAAGAAAATTGGGTACTTATCGCATTTTGCAGACAAAAAAAGGACTTCAGAGCCTTTAGACTTGACTGCATCCAAAAATTACAAATCTTGGAGAAACATTTTGAACCTCATAAAATGACGTTGCAGGAATATCTTGAAAATTGTAGTTCAAAATATAAAAACACCCTTGACACACCTTTGTCACAAGGTCAATCTAACTTTGCATTAAATCAAAAAATATAAGAATATGCAAACAGTAAAAATTGAACCTTTTAAAATTATCGGAATTTCGATAAGAACAACAAATGAAAACGGACAGGCTTCTCAAGAAATTGCCGAATTATGGCAACGATTTATGTCCGAAAACATACTTTCTAAAATTCCGAACAAAATAGACAATGCCGTTTATTCATTATACACGGAGTACGAAAGCGACCACACAAAACCTTACACGGCAATTCTTGGCTGTAAAGTTGAAAATTTAGATAATGTACCAAACGGAATGGTCGGAAAATCATTTGACGGAGGAACATATTCCAAAACCACGGCAAAAGGAGATTTAATGCAAGGATTGGTAGTCAACCAATGGTCGAAAATATTTGAAATGGAACTTGACAGAACCTATGATGCCGACTTTGAAATTTTTGGAGAAAAGGCTCAAAATCAAGCAGATGCGGAAGTCGAGTTTTATGTAGGCATTAAAGGCTAACAAAAATATGCGAATAAAAAAGTTTGAAATAAAAACAGACCCAAGAGTAAATGAAGTTTTTGCAAATTATCCCGACTTTGTTCGGGATAAAATGCAATTTCTTCGTGAATTGGTCATTGAAACAGCGGAAGAAACAGAAGGAGTTAACAAATTGGAAGAAACTCTAAAATGGGGAGAACCGAGTTTTGTAACTAAAAACGGTAGTACATTGCGAATGGATTGGAAAGAAAAATCGCCAGACCAATACGCTATGTATTTTCAATGCACAAGTAGATTGGTAAATACGTTTAGATTGGTTTTCGACCACAAATTTGAATACGAGGGAAAACGAGCAATTGTTTTTAAATTAAACCAAAAAGTTCCAGAAATGGAATTAAAAGCGTGCATCAAAGCATCTTTGACCTATCACAACGTAAAGGAATTAATTACGTTAGGAATTTAAAAGAATAATCAGAATAGAAAGACAGAGCGGAAAAGCCAGTTGCTAACAATGTATATAGCTCATTGCTAATCAGGTACTAACCGAAGTTTTAGGCTTGTTTACGAAGTCCGCCAAATTTTTTAATTTGGCTTTTTGAGAATATAAGGTAAAAAAAATTAAAAAATTCGGCTACGTGCTTAAACGGAAAGGCAAGTGCTTATCTACACGCAACAAGCCATATACTAACCGTTGTCATTAATTTCTCAAAGTTGCGAATGCAAGAAGTCAGCAGTATCTTTTAATCCTCTATTTCTGAGTATATCTAAGACATCAAACTCATCTAAATCAGGATTCCGGCGATACAACACCATTTCTTTAAACGCTTTTACAGCTTCTTCAGGATTTAAGTCAATAATGTCAGTTAAGAAGTCATCTGCGGTCTTGGCGGAAAGGCCAAACGACGATAAATACTCTTTCGGAAAATCTTTAATATTATTTGTAACAATTACATTAGCATTGGTCTTAATCGCTGCGGCTAGTACATGACAATCATTTGGGTCAGGTAATTCCAATCCAGAAATCAACCCCGAATAGTTAGGTACAAAAGCATCAGGAAATGCTAAATTTGCTCTTGTCATACGTTTGGAAATTTCTTCTTCTGAAACTCCTTTTCTTTTCATAACATCCGCCCATTCATCAAAAATATGTTCACTCCATTTAGGAGTATATAAATCATAGTGAGCAAACCAAAAAAGTAAATCTCTAATCTCAATCGGATAGATAACATTTGTATCTAAGACACAAATGAAGCGAACACTATGTATCATACAGTCCGATTTCCTCGTCAGATTGCATAATTTCAATAATATGCTTTTTCTGAACTTCTTTCATTTTTCTCTTATGCTTCATTACATCTTCAAACTTAACTCTACGATGTTTTCCAACTTTAGTGAAATCAATTTTTCCTTCTTCCAAAAGTTTAACAAAATGTGGTCTAGAACAACCTAAAATTTCAGCTGCCTTTTGCGTTGTAACTTCTGTGGCAATTGGCACCAAAGAAAATGGTTTACCTTTGCTCATTGCTTCTAAAATCTCTCCTAAAAGTTTCAATGCGCTTAATGGAATTTTTATCCTTTCCTGAGTCTCATCTATCTCTATTTCAGGATTATTAGACTTTAATTCCTTAATCACAGAAGAAAGAGCATCATAAGATTGAATAGCAACCTTTTGCTCCTCTTTTGAGGCTTTATTAACGTTATTGTAAGTTTCCATTTGGTTTATTAATTTTCTTCTTTACAATAATAAACGAAATAAACGAAACAAGCTTACATTTAAAATGTTAAAATTAAAAACTAATGACAACAAAACCTATAAACAATACGGGCTTCGGGCTTTACCGAATGGTTTGTGTATTTTTATAGGGTCGCGAAATCTTTGGGATTTCGCTTTGACAGAAAAAAATAAACCAAAAGATTTCGCTATGTGTGGGGGAAAGCAAACGCTAGTTTGCTCCCGTACTGTTCATAGCCAGAGCGTTGTGCCCAATATGAGAAAACGCATTAAAACAATAAAATAGAATGACAATAAGTGATTATATAACTGGTGTAATTTCCATAGTCGCAATCGTGATATCTATAATTGCTTATCTACAAAATTCAAGAATTGAAAAAAGACAATTAAGAATCGAGAAATTAGAAGAAATGTTGGAAATAACTCATACTCTTAAAGAAAACTATGAATATTTTGACGATACAAATTTCTTTAAAAACGAACTGCTCTCGGACAATAAAAATAATGACGTTGAAAAAGATAAATACATCAAACAAATAAAGGAATTAATTAAAATATCAGAAAATATTGACCTGCAAAGTAAACTGACACGATTATATGTTTTAAATAATTCTTACTTACCGAAAAAAGAATTAAAGGAAAAAATTGGGGTTTTTATTACTATTTATACTTCAATTTCCAGAAATACAATATCTGAACCATTTCAAAAAATTAAACTTCCTTTTACCGAATTTCCAAAACGATGGGAGTTTTCGGATTTTACACAAGAAATCCAAAACGAATTAATTGAAGAAATGGATTTGGGTTATAAAGATAGTATTGATGACAAAAATACTTATGAACAGAAATTTAAAGAAAGGTATAATCTAAAGTAAATACTGTGCCCAACACCATATATAAGCTATGGCTTGGTCAGTGCTTACTTGGAAAATCCTGCGGATTTTCCAAAGCCAGTTTTTATTTGGAGAGGTTCGCACTAAAACACGCCACAGCTCATATACATCAACGTTGGCAACCATTTGAACAAAAACAAACTGAATGACAAAAACAATAATCACTTTTCTTTTCCTAATCTCATCAATTGGAATTTTCGCCCAATCAATAGATGAGCCATTTTCAACAAGGAAAATGAAAAAAGACTTGGAAGTGTTTAAAGAAATTAGATTAAAAGCAAATTCCGGACTTTACAAATACCGAACAAAACAGCAAATAGACAGTATTTACAATTGGGCTGAAAAGGAAATTAATAATTTATCGACTTACAGAGATTTTTATAATCTGATTTGCACGCTAACCGACTATGAAGGAAGTTTACACAATAACACCCTGTTTCCAAAAAAGAGATATGAAGAAGTAAAAAAAGAAAAATCAGGATATTTCCCATTTCCAGTAAAAATTGTAGAGAACAAAGTCCTTCTTAATTTCCAAACGGACAAAATACCTTTAGGTGCAGAAATAGTATCGATTAACAACAGAGAAATTAGCAATATTATTCTGAAAACTTATAAATTCTATACAACAGACGGAACCAACAAAACGGGAAAACAAATTGGAATTAACGGTTCATTTAGCAAATATTATAGATACTTGTTTGGTCTTGAAAACGAATTTAAAATCATATTTAAAACTGAAAATTCAGATACACAAAAATCTGTAGTTGTAAAAAGCGTAGGATATTCAGACTATCGAAAAAACTTTAAAAACAGACATTCCAAATCTTTTGACCGATTACAATACGAAAACCTAAACGAAGATGAAATTTACAGCTATAAGCAAATAAACAAAAACACTGGACTTTTAACAGTAAACTCTTTTGGTATTGGAGGAAACGAAGAGGCAACAGAGCATAAAATATACAAAAAGTGGTTAGACAGCATTTTTGTAAACATCAAAAATAACGGCTTAAAAAATCTAATAGTCGATGTACGAAATAACGGCGGAGGAACAGACCCAAATGACGTGATAACATATTCATATTTAGCTTCAAGAAAATTCCAAGAAAGTAAACAGGTTTGGATTAGCTTTAATAAAATTCCACTATTAAAATATTACGATTCACCAATTCCTGCCTTTTTAAGACCTTTAGGAGTTGGAAAATTTAACCGTTATTTTCAAAAAAGGTTTCCAACAGAAAAAGACGGAAAGTATTTCATAAGTAAGGAAACAAATGAAATGAAAGCTAGAGAGCCTAATAAAAATGCTTTTACAGGAAACATTTATCTTTTAATAAGTCCAAGAGTTGCTTCCGCAGGCAGTTTATTCGCAGCTATGGTTGCAGGAAATGAAAACACAATTACGATTGGCGAAGAAGCTATGGGCGGATATTATGGACATAATGGACATACAGATTTTGGGTATGTTTTGCCAAAATCAAAAATATTGACCGAATTTTCAATAGATAATATTGAGCAAGATGTTCCTAAAAAATCCAATCAATTTTATAATAGAGGAATTATTCCAGACTATAATGTACAACAAACTTTTGAGGACTTTTTAAACAATGTGGACACACAAATGAATTTCACATTGAAATTGATGATAAATGAAAAATAAAAACGGTTACCAACAATGTATAACCGCAATTACGGCGGATTCGACTACGTCCGAATCCACTCGGAATTGCTAAGGTCAGTGCTAAACCGAAAATTAACGCATACTAACCCGTAACTGACGGTTATACTAGACCGTTGGCATTAATTCTGAAATTGCAACACTCAAAAAAAAATGTCGTCTTTCTAAAACTAAAGAACAGTCACATTATGAATAAAATTAAATTTAGTTTAATTGCAATTACAATAGTTTCATTATCATCTTGCCAATCAAATAAGAAAAAAGAAATTACGGACGACTTAAGAGATAAAGAAACCTCTATTCAGCAAAAGGTCGAAAGTAACATTTACAAAATAGACGAAAATGGCAAAAATGATTCTATAGCCACGAGCATTGAATCAAGAATGGAAGCTCTAAATGTTTCCGGAGTTAGTATAACTGTTTTCGACAACAATAAAATCCTTTGGTCAAAAGGCTATGGTAAAAAAAATAAAGAAACAGGAGAAGATGTAAATGAGAACACGCTCTTCCAAGCTGCATCAATTTCTAAACCAATCGCAAGTGTTGCCGCATTTAAATTGATAGAAGAAAACAAATTTTCTCTTAATGAAGATGTTAACTCAAAATTAAAAAGGTGGCAAGTTCCAAATAATGAATTTACCAAAATAGAAAAAGTGACACCAAGTAGAATAATGGGTCATACTTCTGGTTTAGGCACAGCTGGTTTTCAAGGCTACAATAAAAATGATTCAATCCCAACATTAACAGAAATATTACAAGGAAGTGAAATAACAAATTCAGAGCCTGTACGTGTTGTTCAAAAACCAGGAGAATCTGAACTATATTCAGGTGGTGGAATGGAAGTGTTGCAAATGTTAATGGAGGATGTAACTGGAGAAGAATTTGCTCAACTACTAAACATTTTAGTTCTTAAACCAACTGAAATGAATAGCAGTTCCTTTGCTTACCCTCTTCCTGAAAAGTTGGACAGTTTAACAGCTAATGGTTATGATGAAAATGGGAACGTTATAAATGGAGGCTATCATATCTATCCCGAAAAAGCAGCAGCAGGACTTTGGACTAACCCAACGGATTTAGCCCTTTTTATGATAGCTTTGGGAAAATCATATCGAGGAGAAGATAATAGCTTATTAAGTCAAGAATCGGCGAAGACAATGATGACCAGAGTACCAAATGCAGGTGGAATTGGAATAGGTATAGACGGAGAAGGAAAAGCCTTTCGTTTTAGACACACGGGTGGAAACGCAGGATTTGTTTGTTATGCAGTTTCTTTTGCCGACACGGGACGTGGAGCGGTCATTATGACAAACTCGGATAATGGTTTTCCTTTGATTCACGAAATAACAAGAGCCATTTCAAGAGAATATAATTGGCCCGCAATGTGGATGCGAGAATAAAGAAAGAATTGAATCGGATAAAAATAACTAGTGCCAACAATGACTATAAGTAATTGCTTGTTCTCGCCTACTTCTGAAAATCCTTGCGGATTTTCAGTTTGGTGTGTACTTGCAAAGTTACGTGCTAAACCACGCAACTACGCATACAAGCCGAGGTCGTTGTGCTTCATTAAAATTAAGATTGAGATAAAAAATTAAATGACAACTTATAAAAAAAAATCCTCTTACATTCCACTCGTTTTTATTATAGTCTTAGTTTTAATAATAAGTTCAGTGAAGATATTTTTACCATCTAATTATTTTCAATTAAATACTGGATTTTATCTAACAATAGGACTTATAGTTTGCATTATAATAATTTATTACTGGAATAGATATGTCTCATATTTAACTATCAACAAAAATGATTTAACTATTCAAAATATCTTAAAAAAAGAAAAGATCAGTCTTAATGAAATTATAGGTTTTGAAAAAGAATATTGGACTTTCACTTACTCTAAAGCATTAAAGTATATTCTAATTAAAACTAAAAGAAAAACTATTAAAATATACCCTTACTATAATGATTCTAATGAATTAATAAAATGGATAGAAACTAATTTCACGAATTTAAATGCTGTAAAAGCTCACAACGAATGGGAACAAGTATTAAACGATGAGGATATTGGAATGGACAGGTTTGAACGCCTGCAGAAAGTGAAAAAAGCAAAAAATATAGCTATTTTGCTCAATTGCACATCAATTATAATATTTCCATTCTATTTTTTCTCACCAACACGGCCATTTATAATAATTCCGGCTATCATTATCCCTTTGTTGACATTTATTGCAATTTTCTATTTTAAAGGCATTATTAAATTAGATGATTTTTCAGGAAAATCTTTGGTACGCAGAATTGAAAAACAATCGGACCCTACAACACATAATTCTACCGTTTATACTTATATTTTTGGAGCAATAGCACTACCCACACTTATATTGCTTGGCATATATTTTATAGATTTCAATGTTATCAATTTCAATGGCTTATGGAAAGTCTCATTAATCATTTCGACAATAATTTTTGCATTATGCTTAATAAGAACCAAAGAATTTAAATCTAACAAATTGATGAGCTATGTGAGTTTATCCATGATATATATTTTTATTTATGGATATACTTTTTTTGGTGCTATAGCATTAAATTGTGCTTTAGATTTCTCTACTCCAGAAAAAGAGACAAGTATTATTGTTAATAAATACGTCTCAGGTGGGAAATATGATTATTATAGTATTGTTATAGATAAAATGAATGAAAACAAACCGATAAAATTGAGAGTTAGTGAAGATATGTATAATGAATACCAGGTTAAGACGAATTTTACTTTTTATAACAAAGAGGGATTATTAAAAATGAATTGGATTTCATATGACAAATAACGAAAGTACTACAAAGTATAAAATAATAAGGGTTAAGTACTAAACCTAAAGTTGGCGCATATTAATAAAGTGCTCCAAATTTACAATTTGGCGATTATAAGAAAAATAACAGTGAAAATTGTAAATCTGGCCAAGTGCTACATCGAAAATAAGTGAGTTTTAACCGCTTACTATTCTTATACTAAACCGTTATAAAAATAAATTGAAAAAATGCGAAAAATCATAATAGTACTTCTTCTTATTTCCTCGAAATCATATTCCCAAGAAACTTATAACGGAAGCATAGTAGATAAGAATTCTAAAGAGGTTCTGCCTTATGTTAATATTGGGGTTGTCGGAAAAAACATTGGAACTGTATCTAATAATAACGGAGACTTTCAAATTGAACTGAATGAAAAATACGATAACGATACATTGAAAATTTCAATAATCGGTTATAAATCTCTGATTTTTAAAGTATCTAATTTTAAAAATATAATTCTCAAGAATCCAACCCTACAACTGGAAGAAGAAATTACTGAATTACAAGAGGTTGTCGTTTCAAGTAGAAAATTAAAAGAAAAAATTCTTGGAAATAAAACTACTTCGAAAAAAATTAGTGGTGGTTTCTCATCAAATCATTTAGGTAATGAAATCGGCATAAAAATTAAAATTAAGAAAAGTCCAACTTACATTAAAGATTTCAATGTTTTTATCATCAAAAATGAGTATGACAGTATTAAGTTTAGACTCAATTTTTACGATTTGAAAGATGGATTACCCAATAAAAGTCTTTTGAAAGATAACATCATAATTGTCAGTCAAATTAAAGAAGGTAAACTTACTGTTGATCTTAGTGATTATGACATTGTAGTATATGAGGATTTCTTCGTCTCTTTGGAGTGGATTGAAAATTTAGGAGATAAGGATGGGTTGAAATTCTCCTCTGGTTTTTTGGGTAGCCCCATAATTATTAGATCTACAAGTCAAGATGATTGGCAAAAAATTGGAGCTATTAGTGTTGGATTTAATGTAACAGCTAAGTACTAATAAACTTTCACTAACAAAACCTAAACTGCATTGCCAATCATAACGTAATCTGAAATTGGGTATTGGTACGTGTTTCAACGACAAAGTAATTCGGAGGTTTATGAGATAACTTTCCTGTCTAAACGGAGCAATTCGCAAGCCGTACGCTAACCTCCCCATATCGGGGTCGCAATGCGCAAGCAAAACTAACAGAACGACTTCAGAACGCAAGTAATCCTCAAAAAAACACTTTTTACAACAAAGGTAATTGTTGCACAACCCCAAAATAATTAAAACAATGACTTCCATAACCGCTTTTTAAGGCGGTCTTATTTTTTATACACCCAAACATGCTGTAGCCTTCCCTAAAAATATAAAGCTACATTTAGCTGAACCTCGAAATCACTCTTCTATACCAACTCTTTTATTATTCTAAATACCATATCTTCAACTTAAGAAACAAACATACGAGCCGAAACCATTAGCTGTCAGCAAAAAAAAAACCAACTCAGGCAACCATTTCAGAAAAATTAGTGTCTATTAATATGAAAGGATAAAGAAATACTTATTCCTAAACGAAAAAGACTAAATCAATTTATGAAACATAACAAACTACTATTCTTACTTATTGTACTTACTTTATTAACCAGTTGTGCATCTTCAAAAATTAATAAAACCCTTAAACAAGGAAATATCGTTCAGGAAGATTTTAAAACTACTATACCTTTTGAATACCGTAAAGGACTTATTATCCTTAAAGTAACTATTGAAAATGAAACATATGACTTTATCTTAGATACTGGAGCTTCTAACGTGCTTTCTAAAGAATTAGCAGAAAAGCTTAACGTTAAGTCTTTAGGAAGTGAAAATGTAACTGATATTCATAAAACTAGCCAACTACTTAACTATACAAAAATAGACGATATTGAAATAGGAGGTATTAATTTTCAGAATACTATTGCAGCTATATCAGATTTTAATAGTGGTGAACTTGCTTGTTTAAATGCCGATGGTTTTATTGGTTCTAATTTAATGCGGTTTGCTGTTTGGGACTTCGATTTCGAAAACCAAATAATAACGATTACAGATGATGAACAAAAATTAAATATTCCGGCAGATGCTATAGAATCAAAAATGTTTATTGGTACTGCAGCTAGTCAACCATCTATTATTAGCTATATAAATGGCGATAAAGCATTGAATAATATGATTGATTTAGGTAATAATTCTACGCCACATTTATCGTATTTAGATTTTTTAAAACAAAAAAAATCTAATAAAATAACGAAGTATATATCAGGTTCAGGATATTCTGGTATTGGTATGTATGGGAAGGGTGAAAAGAAAAACGAGCTTGCTGCAAAAGTAGACGAGATAAAAATAGGTGATCATATCATAAAAAATAAGGTGATGAGGATTAAAGATGGTAAAACAAACCTCGGAATTTTATTCTTTAAAAATTATAGATTGATTTTAAATTGGGAAGAACGAAACGTCAAAATGGTTCTTCAAGAAGGTACTTCTAATAATACAGAATTAAACCATTTTGGTTTCAATCCTAATTTTAATGAAAACAAGGTATTTGTAGATTTTATATATAATGATACAGAAGTAGCAAAACTATTACAATTTGGAGATCAAATATTACAGATAAACAATATTGATTACTCCAATATTACTAATGAAAACAAGTGTGATTTCTTTAACAATGGTCTTATACCAAAAGAGACTGATGAAATAATGATTAAAGTATTAAGGAATGGAGAAAGATTGGAATTTCAGCTAAAAAAGGTCAGGCTTCTTTAAACAGACATAATACTGAACTGCTAACAAGGAACTGAGGTAAAAAACAAATAAATTCTTCCTTTATCTGAGACAATACTATTCTAAGCTCATAGATTCAAAAAACTGATTCTTTGGGCTTTTTTTATTCGGATATATTTTCTGTTTACTTAGGCAATATTGAAACGTAGGTTTCATCATACGGCCTTCCTGATTTTGTAATGGCAAAGGACTATTTGAGTAGTTTGTTCGATACCGCTATCAAAGCAAGTTTTGCTCTTATCTTTTGCCGTTATCCGCTCATAGACCTCCTTGCAGGCCCTGTTGTGCTTACAGGCATTGAACGAACACAGAAACAATAGGTTCCGCAGTGTCCTATTGCCCACCTTGCTTATGCGGTGCCGGGCCCCTAACACTGCTTCCCGACTCCCGTATCGTATAAAATTAATTGCTAGTGCAAGCCCTACTTATGAAAGTCCTTGCGGACTTTATATCTGTGATTTATTTGCTAACTTTATTGCTTAAACAAGCAACGAAATCATACACAAAACCGTTACCCATTATTTAAAGAAAACAGTCTATGGAAGACATGATATTTTACGATAGACTGCAATTTGCATTTACTATCACATTCCACTATATATTCCCACAATTAACCATGGGATTATCTTTAATGATCGTCTATTTTAAGTGGAAATTCCTCAAAACTAAAATTGAAAAATATAATAATGCAGCAAAGTTTTTCATGAAAATATTTGCCATTAATTTTACCATGGGAGTAGTAACAGGTATCCCAATGGAATTTCAGTTTGGCACCAATTGGGCGAAGTTTTCTGAGTTAACAGGCGGAATTATTGGTCAGACTTTAGCAATGGAAGGTATGTTCTCTTTCTTTTTAGAATCCTCATTTTTAGCACTCTTCATTTTCGGCGAAAAATTGATGGGACAAAAACTACATTTCTTAACTGGTTTTCTGGTGTTTTTGGGATCTTGGGCAAGTGGTTGGTTTATTTTAGCCACCAATGCTTGGATGCAACATCCTGTGGGTTATGAGATTTTAGAGAATGGAAAATTTGTATTGGAAAACTTCTCGGCACTTTTTACTAATCCTTGGTTATTGCCAGCTTTTTTACATAATCAATTTGCTTCTGTTGTAACCTCTTCATTTGTGGTCGCAAGTATAGGTGCTTTTTATATTTTAAGAAATAAGCAAACCGAATATGGACAACTATTTTTAAAAACTGGTGTTATTTTCGGATTAATATCCAGTGTATTAGTCGCTTTTCCAACAGGAGATTGGAATGCAAAAAATGTAGCAAAATATCAACCAGCTTCTTTTGCGGCTATGGAAGGTATTTTTGAAACAGAAAAAGAAGGTGCAGAAATTGTACTTATTGGACAACCCAATATGGTCGAGAAAAAATTAGATAATAAAATTGCTGTTCCCAATATATTAAGCTTTCTAACCTATCAAGAATGGGATAAACAAATTCCTGGAATGGACCAATTTGAAAAAGATGAGTTGCCAGATAACATTCCTGCGTTGTATTATTCCTATCATATTATGGTTGGTTTAGGAACTATATTTATAGGCATTATGGCACTCTCAGTTTTCTTTTTATGGCGAAAAAAATTGCACAAGATTAAACCTTTACTATGGACGATAATGTTTCTTGTTCCATTCCCTTATATAGCAAATATCACAGGCTGGTACACAGCAGAATTAGGAAGACAACCATATTTGGTTTATGGTTTATTAAGAACAAGCGACGGTGTATCGCCTACAGTTTCATCTGGTAACACACTCTTTACTTTACTCGGTTTTGTCGCTTTATATATGTTGCTAGGATTACTGTTTTTAGTCTTAGTTGGTAAAACTATTAATGTAGGTCCAAGACATAAAACTCATTAATCATGGAAATATTTTGGTATATAATTATAGCAGTTGTTTTAGCTATGTTTTTCATTTTAGATGGTTATGATTTCGGAACAGGAATCATTCATTTGTTCTTTGCTAAAGAAGAAAAAGACAAAGAAGTCATTGCAAAATCGGCTGGACTATTCTGGGATTCTAACGAAGTTTGGTTAGTCGCAGCAGGAGGAATGCTATTTATGGCTTTTCCAACATTTTATGCATCCGTTTTTAGTGGTTTTTATTTACCATTAATCATTGTTTTGTGGTTAATTATTTTCAGAGCAATAGGTTTAGAATTTAGAAGTCAATTTAAATTTCAAATGTGGAAAGATATTTGGGATGTATCCTTTGGTGTTTCTAGTTTATTATTAGCCTTATTTTTCGGAATCGCCTTAGGAAACGTCGTTAGAGGTGTAAATTTAGGAGGTGTTGAAAATGGTGTATCTGCTCACGAAGGACATTATTTTTTCTTACCACTATGGGATAGTAGTTTTAGTCCATTAACAGAGCATCCTGGAGTTATAGATTGGTTCACTATTATTATTGGATTAATTTCTGTGGTTACTTTGGCAATTCATGGTGCCAATTGGATAATCTTAAAAACAAATTCAACTATAAATAACAAACTTAAAGGTGTTATTTTTAAATTGAATATTGCGTTGGCAATCCTTACCGTTTTCTCTTTAATAATATGGCAAAGCGTTAATCCTAATTCTTTAGATAATTTTGCCAATAAACCATATTTATTAATTTTCCCTGTTATTTATTTAATAGGATTAGTTGGCTTGTTTTTTATCAAAAAAATCAAAAAAGACGTTCATGCTTTTTTATTGTCTTCCTTATTGATAGTTGGTGGAATAACATCATCATTAGCATCTTTATTCCCAGTAATATTACCGTCAGTTAATAAAACACATGAGCATCTAACGATTTACAATACTGCAGCATCAGAATATGGATTGTCTGTAGCTTTTAATTGGGGAATAATTGGTTTCATTCTTCTAATAGGTTACATGATTATTCAAAAGCGATTAATAGGTGGAAAAATTGATAATATGGATTATGGGCATTAGAATATTCAATCTATCATGACAGAAACCCTAATATCATTATTAAGTATAATAATAGGAATAACCGGAGCATTTACCTCTGGTCTTATTTTTAAAAAGTACTCATTTGGTATTGTGGGCAATACCATTGCAGGTGTTTTTGGAAGTATCTTATTAATAAAATTATTTGGAAGGTTAGGTTTTAACCCACAGTCAATAATACAAAACGGAACATTTAATAAACTACTATTTGCTATTAATTGCGTTGTTTCATTTTTTGGCGGCTACTTTGCAGTAATCCTAATTTCTAAGCTAGTGAATAGAATGAATAATGACAATAAGTAAGCCGTATAAAATTAATTGCTAGTTGTTTCCTTTTTGGAAACCAATTGCTTGATTATTAGTAAACACTACCAACCTTATACAATCACGTTGGCAAACATTAAAAAATGAACAATGAAAAACACACTTCAATTTATTTTATTAGTAGTAGGAATACTTGTTTTCTGGAGTTGTAATTCAAAAAAAATGGAAAAGAAAGAGCCCACAAAAGAAATTATGGATGAAATAAACCCAGAGAATTATTGGGTAAAAAATATTGGAAGTCGTTTAAAAATAATAAATGACGGAGATTTTTCTGCAACTATTAGTGTTGATTCCCTTGTAAATATTCCAAATTTATATGCTATTGGGCCTATAGAAGGACTAAAAGGAGAAATCACAATTTATAACAGTGAAGTTTCAATTGCAACAATTGAAAATGACACTTCAGCATTTTCCTCTAACACATCGAACATAAACGCCATCTTTACGGTATATGGAAGTTGTTCGAATTGGAAGAAAATAACTATTGAAAAATCACTCAGCGGAATAGACGAAATAGAAGCATATATTAAAGAAGAAATCCCAACAAATGGATTGAATATGGAAAAACCATTCCCTTTTAGAATTGAAGGAAATGTAAATTCATTAGATTATCATATCATATATAAAAAGGACAATGTACCTCATAACAAAATAGAACATCAAAAAGCCAAACAAAAATTTAAACTTGAAAATGAACCTATTAAGATAGTTGGATTTTGGGCAGATGCTAAAGGAGAAAATGTTTATACGCATCCTGGACATAGAACACATTTTCATTTTTTACAAGAAAAAACAAATCAATCAGGCCATATTGATGACATTGAATTAGAATCAGGTGCCATTTTATATTTACCATTAGTGGAATAACGATTTGCCAGCAAAGAACGGAAGTAAAAAACAACTAAATTCTTCTTTAATCCGAAACAATATTATCCCAGGCCTCCTTGCTTATGCAGGCCCGGGTCCTGACACTGCTTCCCGACCCCCGTATCGTTGGGGTAATACCAACAAAACTACAAAGCTGTGCCGCATTCTCAAACTTGCTGAACCCATGAGCATTATTCTTAAACCGGGAATGACCATGCCCACTACCATGTACATCAAAGTCATCCTAACTGATATCAACTCCAAAAGTTTCTTTATATTTATTCATAAGTACTGATCTTATGAAAGAGCAGACTACCTTGACCACAACAACTTCAAAACGAGATCTAAGGTCTCACAGAACTGAACGTGCTTGGAGTAGTAAAAAAGAGCCAATTATCAATGTTGTCGAAGTCCAAAGCTTCACCATATAACATAACCTTAATTCCCTCTTTTGTACTTTCTGATTTATACTATCAATTTAAAGAGAATCAAACTTAAGCCGTGTATACTAACCTTAATCAAATCAAAACGGAAATTTATGACAAATGTTCTCTTGAAATTTCAGACTTCCAAACCGAATCGGAAAGTCAAGAATATGACGCTTGCCGATTTGAACTTAATGGACGGAATATTATAAGCAGAAACGCTAAAATTACACCAAAAAAAGTTGGACAATTCGTGACATTCTGGAAAAGAAACGGAAATGGTCCGATTGAGCCATATGAAGAAAACGACCCAATTGATTTTTATGCTGTTAGCGTTCGGAATAAAAACGAATTTGGACAATTTGTTTTTCCAAAATCCGTGCTCATTAAAAAAGGAATTATCTCCACGGAAAGGAAAGAAGGAAAAAGAGCGTTCCGTGTTTATCCGAAATGGGACATTGCGAAAAACAAACAAGCTGAACGAACACAAAAATGGCAATTGGATTACTTTTACGAAATCAATGAATCAACGGACCTAAAAAAGGTATCGAAATTGTATGAAATCGAATAGCTTTGAAGAAAGCACTACACACAACACAGTATTTTAAAAATTACTGATTTTAGCTTAACGATAGCGATTACAACAATAAATAACGATTTAACAGCAGTGAAAACAATAAGTTCAAGAATTAAATATAAACGTAAATTCAGTTTGCGAGAAATGTATGGTGCTGCTGTTTTTGCCCCAAGGGCAATGTCAAAACTAATTGGAAACAATAAAAGTAAATTAGTTGACCAAAATTTTGTGAAACGCATACAATTGGCAGTAACCGAAGTAAACGGATGTGCAATCTGCTCATACGGCCATGCTAAAATGGCTTTGCGCCAAGGTATGAGCAATGAAGAAATAAACAGCTTTTTAAGCGAAGGTGGCGGTGGAGAATTTATTATGCCCGAGGAAGCAAAAGCAATCCTGTTTGCCCAACATTTTGCTGAATCAAAAGGTTATCCAAAAAAATACGCTTATAATGCTATTGTGAAAGAATATGGAAAAGAAAAAGCACAAATTATACTTTCGGCTTCTCAATTGATGCTTGTTGGAAATATGTACGGAATTCCCCTGAGTGCATTTATATCCAGACTAAAAGGAAATCCCTATAAAGACAGCTCATTAATTTACGAAATTAGTACACTTATAGCAGAGATCCTTTTTTTGCCCATTGCAATTGTTCATGGCATTATTAGAGGTTTTTTTGGTTTACCCAATAATACCATTACCACGCAGGTGAACCAGGTGGAAACCAAATTATAAAATGTCTACACGGATTACCAGGATATACAGTAGTAAAAAAATAAAAACATTATGAAAATGACTCTATAATACCATCATTTACTACTTATCCAGATTTTGATATTAGCAAAGAACGTTATGAATTATTAAAACAGAAATCAAATCTAAATGAATCAACACGTATTTTAAATATTCAAATAGCCAACTTCTATCACACTTTTACCGTTGATATAGATGTTGTTAACGCAGAATTAGATGAAAGTTTTTATAGCGAGATGTCGTATTGGCGGGAGAATACCGTTTGGTTTGGCACATTCTTAAGAGATAATGACCGCACTGAACTACTTAAATATGTAAAAGAAGAACCATTGTTTATTAATAGAATTCTTTGGAGACGTATTATTCTAAGACGATTTGAACGCCAAATCAAAAAATACAGAGATGAAGCAGCGCAACTGAAAGAAACACTAGAATTATTTTTGAACAAATAACGAAAATATAATACTTAATAAAAGTCCCCTATATTGCTTTCTTAATCAGATTTCATTGCAGCAAATCACTATCTTTCGTTTATGACGGAACATTTTCATGATACCTAAAAAATATGAAAGCAGTAGTATATGAAAAATATGGTGCGCCACAGGTCCTTAAAGTAAAGAATATACAAAAACCTAAACCTAAGGATGATGAACTTCTAGTACAAATTCATGCAGCCACCGTTACTTCTGGAGATGTTAGACTACGAAGTTCTGATTTTCCGTTGTTATTTTGGCTTCCTGCACGATTGATTTTTGGGCTTTTCAGACCTAAAAAGAAGATTTTAGGGCACGAATTGGCTGGAATAGTTGTGGAGATCGGGAAAAACGTTACTGAATTTAAAGTGGGTGATAGTGTCTTTGGTACAACTACGATGCTAAACACAGGATCGTACGCCGAATATATATGCATACCTCAAAAATGGAAAAATGGTGTGGTTGAACTAAAACCGGAGAATTTGAGTTACGCAGAGGCTGCGGCACTACCCATTGGAGCAATGACAGCAATTTACCTTTTAGAGAAAGCCAATTTAAAAAGTGAACAAAATGTTTTGGTTTATGGAGCCTCTGGAAGCGTTGGAAGCTATGCGGTACAAATTGCAAATCAAAAAGAATCTAGGGTAAAAGCTGTGTGCAGTACTTCGAATTTTGAAATGATAAAATCATTAGGCGCTAAAAGTTGGATGGATTATAAAAAAGAGGACTATTACGAGGGCACTGAAAAATTTGATATAATTTTTGATGCCGTTGGAAAGACCTCAAAAGGAAAAGCAAAAAAGGTGCTTAAAAAAGGTGGTGCTTTTGTTTCAGTTAAAATGCTGACCAAGGAGAAGGATGATCATCTTAAGTTGATAAAGGATATGGCTGAAAAAGGAACGTTAAAACCTTTTATCGACAAATCCTTTAAACTCGATGAATTAGTGCAAGCCCACGAATACGTGGACAAAGGAAGAAAAAGAGGGAATGTTGTAATAGAGGTGTTAAAATAAATGAGCAAACAACTATGGCTCTAAGTTTAATGGCTGTGCGCACCTATTTCAGATGATAATAGCCGTATTCCATGGTCTATATTGACTGGCTATTGATCTTCTTATATAAGCGCGTTTACGTCAATCCAATCCTCCATTGTTTATAAATAGAATTCTTTGGAGACGTATTATTCTTAGGCGATTTGAACGCCAAATCAAAAAATACAGAGATGAAGCAGCGCAACTGAAAGAAAAACTAGAATTGTATTTGTACAAATAACGAAAATACAACTCCTACTAAAAGTCCTTGATGTTGCTTAATTAATTGGTAACTAATCGCGAGCTTCTTTTTTTAAAGTTAAATTTAGTTCGAAACGGACCTTATTCAAAAGCCTTGGTTACCATACGACGCTAAGACAGGTACAAGCAATCAAAATATCATGGGATTAAGAATAAAAGGAATTATAAAACACTCTTCCTTTTTTACTTAAATAAGGAAGTAATAATTGATTTACTTTAAATGAAAATTTTGTTTTGTCTAAACAATTTATTGATGTTTCTCTAAAATAATACATTCGTAAGCCTATACTTAATTCCATAATAAATTCTAAATCACTTTCAGACAATTCACTTTTCAGAAATTTTTTTTCTTGCAACTCCATCAATAGTCCTTTCCATTTTTGCATTCTTTCCATATTATACAATTCAACTTGGTCCATTAGCTTTGGATAGGCCCGTTTTATTTCTGTATAATCAACAAAAAAGAATAAATATTTTATCATAACATCAAAGTTGAGTTCTGGTGCTATTAAAAAATAATGCAGCATGTTTTGAAAAGATAAACCATTGTTTTGAAGCTTTATCAATGATGTATTATAATCCTCAAACAAGGTTTCTAATAATTTTTCCTTAGTTGAGAAATGATATGTAACGTTACCATAACTTTTATCAATCTCAGTAGCAATCTCTCTTAAAGTTACATTCTTAACTCCTTTAGCATTAAATAATTCAATAGCTTTATTTATGATTAATTGTTGTGTTTTCATATTTCATTTCCAAAAATAGGTCAAATGGACTATTTTTGATATTGTTTTAATTTTATAATAAAAGTTATGAAGTCAATATACAAAAATGAGAAAGCCAAAAAGGCAATAATGTCTTTATATGATGAAAAATTATCGAGTTTAAATATTGATTATGTGGCATTAGATATTGAGACACAATTTGGAAACACTAGGGTAATTAAAACAGGAAACTCCAAAGGAAAACCAATAATATTATTTCATGGTATTAATGCAGGAGCTCCTTTAACACTCGAAGCTGTTAAGGAATTAAGAGATGATTATCAATTATTCGCTGTCGACACCATAGGACAAGCTACCCAAAGTGCTGAAACAGTTTTGAACATTAAAGATGATTCATATGCTCTTTGGGCGGATGAAGTGGTTGAAAAATTGAATATTGAAAACGCAAATTATATAGGAATATCCTATGGAGCTTATATTCTTCAAAAATTAATTACTCATAAACCTAAAACAGTGGATAAATGTATTTTTATTGTTCCCAGTGGTCTTGTAAACGGAAATTTTTGGGAATCGCTTACCAAACTTTCATTTCCACTTATACGATTTATGATTACTAAAAAGGACCATCACCTAAAGGCATTTACAAAAGCATTTGTCCCAGAAAATGATGAGTTTATGTTTAAAATGCAAAAATTATTATTGCTAGGTGTTAAGATCGATTATCGAAGACCGATACTGTTAACTAAAAAAGATGTTTTACATTTTAAAAAACCTATTTTCATTATGGTAGCCTCAGATGATATATTCTTTCCCGGAAAAGGTGCTGAAAAAAGAAGTAGAGAAATATTCTCAAACTTAAAAGAGGTCTATTTTTTAAAGAATACTAAACACATGCCTTCTAAAGAAACATACCCTGAAATACAAATGAAAATAAAAGAATGGTTGAATTAAAAAAAACTAAACGTTACAAGGTATCCTAATAACATTTCCTATCTGGTCTATACTGACAGTCTAAAGAGATAAACCACCTAGCTTTCATATATAAGTAGGTTTATAACAACCTATTCTTCCATTGATTCCATTAATTTTCCGATTTCGAAAATCTCCGCGTAGCGATTATTCTGCGAAATCACGAGCACACTTTTATTTTGGATTGTTGTGGTAATGTTCAAGAGCATTTCTTTGGTTGCCATGTTTTGTTCAACCGGTAATTCTTGGTAGTTGTCCAAATAAAAAGCGGGTACGCTAAAATCGATGTCCTCATTGATTTTTTTGCCCTTAAAGTAATTGTCTATATGCGAACTCATCACAAAAGTGACATTCACCATAGTGTCTTGCCTCTGGCCAATGTACACCTTATAATCCTCAGGTTTTGTTTGGTCATAGTCTTGAGCTATTTTGCCTTGTAGTGAAAACAGCTTTTTTTTGTGATCCACCGATATACTATCAGCTTTAAAGACCAAGCTCAATTTATCAGGTTGGTTAGTTGGGTGGAAAATGGATGTTGAATCCAGATTTGGGTCAACTGTAATTTCTTCATCCATTGCTCTATAATCCCTGAAGAGTGGTTTTTTAATGTCGGGATTGGGAAACCAGCCTGGCTCAAAACTGTTTTCATCAACTTTAAACTGCATTAACTCTGTGTGATCTATAGACCTTACATCATGGGGTAACTCTATGCAGCTTAGAAGAGATAAAGAGAGCAGCAGCAGCAGTAGTATTATATATCTCATTGTAAAACAGTAATTACGTTTAAAAGTAATGGTTAAATGGCACTTTTGTATCCGATTTCTGATTTTTTTACCGAAGAGGAACGACTACATTTTAATGGATGATCACAATGAAGAATTTGTTTGGCTAGATACCAAAATCGTGGTGTTGCTTTCAGAAGCATCGAAGTATGGTCTTTTATTAACCATTCTAAAACTCATCATAAATATGAACTTTAAGGCTCAATTTTGTTTCTTCTGATCATAAGTAAACAAACTTAAGACCTGCATAAAAATTGTTAGTTTAGTACTTGAATAATACTTGTTGCATTTATGTGACGCCTAGTTTACATCCAAAAATGTCAGTATTCAAATACGCAATTTGCTATATTTAAACACCTTGGCAATAATTTAGAAGAATGAACCTAATTTTAAGATATAAACTAAATACAAACGATTATTTACAACAGGTTCTATACTATAATTCTATTAACGAAGAATCAATAAAACAAAGGTCTAAAGTTTGGTTATTTGTAATTGCGTTCATTATATTTTTTAGTGTATTACTTTTATTTTTATTCAATGATAAAATTGAATTTGGACATTATTTAGGGGCTATCCCAGTGGCTATTCTTAGTATATTATTCTTTCCATACTTTTATAAAAACATATTAAAAAAACGATTCTTGAAGTTGGTCCAAAAAAATTATAAAAATAATTTTGGAAAAGAATCGGTTCTTTCATTTCATGAAGAATATGTAGAGATTCATGATTTCACTGGGGAATCTAAAGTAACTTATACTTCCCTAGAAAAAATTATTGAGATAAAAACACATTTCTTTCTAATATTAAAAGCTGGAGCTTACATAATTTTACCCAAATCAGAAATACAGGATGCTGACAGTGTTAAAAACACATTGGATACCATAGCTGCTGAGAATGAGGTTTTATATTCTGAAGAATTAAATTGGAAATGGTAATAATTATTGAAAACAACCGAAATACTTAATCCGGTATAAAGAATTTAATTTGAAATGACTCAAGGCATGTTAACCAGGACCTTTCTATGTTATAATTTTAGATTCCTTCATAATAAGATTAAAAAAATGACTCCGTATTCAATCGAAGCTTTTCTACTATTAAAAAAATCTTGAAAAAAACTAAATGACCATAAAATTTATACTAGCATCTCTTATTTTTTTTTCAAGCTTGAATGATTCGTGTATTGAAAAAGACAAAACTACAATTATGATTGATCAACAAACGCACAACTATAATTCCATTACAGCTTTTGAGTTGAATAAAAAAATACACTTTCCCGACTTTACAATTGAACATACTCGACTAAAAAAAATCCCCGGACCAAACAATGCAAAATGGGAAAGACGAACGTTCTACTTTAATGTGACAGGAAATGATGGCAGCCAAGAAATTACCTGGCGAACAGGAGTTATTCGTAACACAAAATTCACTGTAGAGGGAATTGAATATGAATTGGTAATGGGAAGTTACCCTGATCTTGATTCAAAAGTTAAATCGTACAAGAATTTAGAACTAAATAAATTGATTATTATAAAACCTGAGAAAGTGAAGTTGTCCAAACAGAATATTAAAACAGGTGATATTGTGTTTAGAAGTACTAAAAAAAAGAATGGAGAAGTTCTTTTCAACGAGTACGGAATTATTGAAAAAACAATATTGGGTCTTTTTGTCTGGGATAACAGAAATACGTTAAAACAACCACTAAGTCGATGGTCATCCGAGGGTATAGACAAGAGTATTGCCGTTTTTCATATAAAATCTTCAGACTTTCAGATGAACAAGGCGGAAATGATAGAAGGAAGTTTCAATTATCTATTTAACGGTACCGAACTAGAACTGGTTTCCAAAAACTTTTAGCATAAATTATACATTGATAACAAATGCATAAAAAAAACAAAGAGGACATTGTTGAGATTTTAGGAAAAAAATTTGAATATGTAAGGATCGATAATATCAAGAAAAACCCAGTCATTTTTTTTGAACAACACAGTGTTGACCTATGTATTAAAGCCTATGAAATTTTAAAACCTAAACGCATCTATATTTCCCACATTCCATTTAATTTTCTTACCGACCCACTTTTCGCCGACCTTGAAGATATAGATGTAAGTGCTTTGGAAGATACCGATATTAGTCCGCTAAACGCATTACATAATTTAAAAAGGCTTTGGTTTACCTATACCCCTGGATATGAGCCTAAAGGCAATTTGGATTTTAGTAGTTTTCCTCAGCTGGAAACCTTACGTTTTTTGTGGTTAAATGGAACTAAAAATATTGCTGCACTTAAAAGTATAAAATCTGTTTTTATTGAAAACTTCCCTTATCCAGACTTAAAAAAGTTTAGCAACACACCACATTTAAGTGCTTTAGAAATAAATCTTTCTAAAATAGAATCATTAGATGGCGTAGAAAAAATCACTAAACTAAAAGAATTAAAAATTACCGGTTCGTCCCATATTAAATCCATAGATAGTTTAACCCAGGTAAGCAATAAGCGTTTAAAAAAGCTTGAAATAAGTTCTAGTAATGATTTCACCGGTTTAGAGGGGTTGAGCAACTTAACTGCTTTGCAGTCTTTAACCTTTGATGGGATCTCACATTTAGATTGTGCTACGCTTGAAAAAAATACTGCCCTTAAAAACTTATCTATAAAAAGAGTTGACAAAATGACCAATCAAGAATCTTTAAGTAAACTAACCAACCTCAAGTCGCTTGAAATACTTTATATAGGTGCTATAGACAATCTTAACTTCCTTTCTGATTTACCTAATCTTGAAAAACTACAATTACTACCGTGGTTTGTTAAAGTTAAGAAGGGATATTTACCCTTAATTCAAAAATTTAGAGCTCTTAATAAATTAAAAACGTTGTTTAAATGGGATGAGATTCTAGATCACTTAGACGAAGAAGGTATAAAACAATACAAAGAACACTTTGGAGATTCTCCTCTGGAATTTATTAAAAAAGACTTTAGATTCCATTGTTATGAAGATTACTCAGAACCATATACAGAAGAAAACTGCAATAAAATAGATGAAGAAATAAGAAGCTTGATTGATAAATTAATCAAGAATGCCGATAAAACCACAGCAGAGAAATTAGCATTCTTTGAAGAAACTGCAAACGCCCTGGATAAGATAGATGAGCAATTAGAACTTTTTGCAACGGGTGAACGTGAATATTTGTGGGACACCTTGGATAAAATAGCCGAAGCAAGTGGAATAAATGTAAACTCTCTGAAGGAATCAGACTCTGAAAACATCTATTTTAAGTGGCCGGTTTTTTAATTTACACAATTTGAAATGAATGACTTGATCAATTTTAATTTTGAGGTTAACAACTATTTAAAGAATAAATTTAATAAAGAAAAATGGTCCGGAGCAAGCCCTAAATTCTATAAAAATGATGTGCCAAATCTTATTAAGTGTATTAAAATAGAAAAAGCATACAAACATGCTAGCTTTTCCTGTTTTCTATCCGTTTACTCTAATTTTTCCTCATCTATTGCTCCAAAGCGAAATATAATGGATACGAATAACCAGGTATTTCTGGTTGGGTTAACACCAAATGAGGTAACAGATAAATCCTATCATTGGCAATTAACAGACGATAAAGATTTTAATAATCAACAGTTCAATATATTATGGGAATCAATAGCAGGAAATGGCAACATATTTTTTAATCGCTTCAATAATTTCCCAGAACCATTTTTAAACATAAAACCAGAAGATTTCAATAAAGGTGAGGTAAAATTGTTCAATACCTACGAAGTGTTTAATCAAGTCAACTATATGAATTTTTTAAAAGAAATACATTTGTCCTTGAACCAGATAGAGATTGCCACTTCATTTTCCACGCTTGCAATAGAACGATTTCACAAAAATCTAAAAGGTAAAAGTATAGCTCATAACAAGGCATATAAATCTCAGTTTAAAAAATATTTAAAGTCTTTAGAGATGCCATAAACATTATAGATGTTTGCAATTCTAACACTAAAAGAGTGAGGATTGTCCCTTTGCCTATGTCCGGTTTTTTATCCAAATAGAAATCTTGGATTTTGTCTTTTGATTTTTTTTTCAGAATATACTGTCCGTTTAATCAAAATCAAATCTAAGCTGTGTACAACTGTTTGGCCCTACCCTACTTACAATGATTCTAACGAATTTCGATTAAGTTAGAATTTGTTACATTAGCTGAAACGCATAACTAACCATAGCCTAACCCTTTGTGCTTCAGACTTAAACAAAGCATAATTCGGGACAGCCAAAAATCGCTCAAAGTAGGCGCCAAACAATCAGAATTATGAAAAAACCGATGATTAAACTCACCTTAATTGCAACACTTTTATTCGTTGCTTTTGAATTCCAAAGTTGTAAACAAAAAGAAGAAACAAAAGAAGTTGAACAAGAAGTAATCGTTGAGGACGAGAAACCAGAATATTTTCTCCTGCGACCAGAAGTGGAAAAAGCTTTCGGATATTCCCATGCGGTAAAAATTGGGAATAGTATTAAAATCTCTGGGGCAGTAAGTATGGACGATGAAGGAAACCCAACCGCAATTGACGACATGGAACAGCAAATTAAAAATTGTTATTCGGATTTGGAGAAAATCCTACAACATTACGGTTGTACATTTGATGATGTAGTTGTGGAAAATATTTTCACCACAAATATGGCGCTAATGCTGGAAAAATCAGCATATCGGGCCGAAGTATACCAAAATCATTTTCCGACCGGTTCTTGGGTTGAAGTTTCTGGATTGGCATTTCCCGAATTTATGGTTGAAATCGAATTGGAAGTTCACAAATCAAACTAAAAGTACTTGATAACTTGAACTTTAGGACAAAAAAGAGTTGATTCAATTGAAATCCAAAAAGAAGAAATTCGAAAAATTGGACATCAAATATTAGACTGTCTTTATAATTTCATTTCTACAATTGATATAAAACTTAAAGAATCCCAATTACATTCAGGTCGAGATTAACCCCCACTCAAAAGACTTCCTTACCGATGTCAACACCAAAAGTTTTCCTATATTTATTGACAAATACGGAGAATTAAAGAACGGGTAAACTGTATCACAGCAATTTGGAAATGAAATTCAAGGCTCACACACCTGTTTAATGGCAACCGGAGACAGCATGTGGCAAAAATTGTATAAAGGATAAAATTGAAGTTTATCAATGTTGTCAAAGCCAAGGCTTCTCAATATTTACTGATTGGATTTTTGTTTAGGATCAAAATTAAGGCCAGTAGATATAATCGCTTAATTAGTGCTTAACCTAAGGATAATTGCGCTTTTGTTACATCTGAATTTCCCGCGGAAATTCCTCACACGAAAACCCGCAGTCATTTTTATACAAAACCGTTGTGAGCAATGTAACAAACGACTATGAAACAAAAGAAATGCATTCTTTTATTACTAATTGTCTCCATTTTTACTGGTTGCAACAATGAACAGGACAATAAAGTACAAATCAATCCATTTGATGAATTAGGGCAAGTTGACAGTCTACTTTTAGAAATTGCAGAAAAGCCACAATATTTGGTTGTTCCTTCTGACAGGAAAACAACTCTTACGGGTTCAAAAGGAACTATTATCCATATTGACCCCAGTCGACTAGAAACCGATGAATGCACTCCACTGGGAGATAATATTAAGGTCGAGCTTTTAGAAATGACAAATAATTCAAGTATGTTATCTAATAACGCTCCAACTATTTCCAATGGACAAATTCTAGTAACTGGTGGAGCCTACTACTTGAATATGACTTCCGATGGAAAACAACTTAAAATAAAACAAGGAGAAGGACTTGAAGTTGAATTCCCTAAACTAACGGATGATGAAATGGGGCTTTTTCTTGGTGAAAGAGATAGTCTTGGACAAATAAATTGGATTCCAACCAATGATAGCTTCAAGCCAAAGCGTATTAAAGACGCACAAGAGCCTCAAAAACCTGTGGCAAAACAGCACACCGGAAAAACGAACAGCATGGACCCCTTATTCGAATATACAGAGCGTTATACTGCTGCACCTGAGCCCAAGAAACAACAAGTAATATCAGAAAAAGAGTATTTAACGAACAAAACAGACTACGAAAAGCAACAAAAACAAATTGATCATCAGAGAAAAACCTACGAAGCTGTGGAGTTAATGAATTTTGGGTGGATAAATTGTGATAGATTTTATAATGACTCTAGCCCCAAAACAGACATTCAACTTCTTGTAAAAAACGATTCTTTAACTGGAGTGAGAATGTATGCAGTATTCAGTGATATGAATAGTATAATTTCGGAACAGTACTGGAAAGGAAGAAAAAATACAGTTGCTTTCAGGAATATACCAATTGGAAAAAATTTAAAGATTATAGCGCTATCTGCAAAAAACGAAACGCCTTATATTTTTGAGACAACCATTAATACTTCTACAGATAAACATGTGGAAATTGAATTTGAGGCAACAACTCAAGCAGACATAATGGAGAAGATGAAACGGTTGAATTAAGAGAACAAAAGCTAATTCATATAGAAACAAAAAAATAAAATCCCCGAAATCATTTTCACATTTTGGAATTACGGCAGATACACATTAACCAGTAAACTTCTACAAAGACGTAAAGGGATGGTATGTGATTATAGAGCGTTCAACGGTAAAAAAAGAATCTGATACTGCAATCGGACAAATATATTGATGTAAGCATCTGGGAGATATTAAAAAAAGTACATAATTATTGACTCCCCTACTTGCAAAATTCCTATAGATTTTTACTTTGATATGAGTTTGCAAAGTTATTTTCTAGGGTATGCCGAAATATAACCGTATCTTTTGTGTATCTGCATTACTGGCTTTTTCATAAACTGTATTCAAGCATTGGCTGCTAGTAAAACAAGACGTTTTATCTAAAAAGGCATTCAGCAATTACACACAATAACTACGATCATTACCGCAGACTTATGTGTGGATTTTTTTGACAACCTATTTGTAAAGGTTCAAAAAAGATTAAAGCAATTCCATTGGACACAATAGTAAAAATTAAGTCATAAATGCTTATAATTTTTATAAACTACTGATGTGTTGTAGGCACCAAAACAAGTTTGGACTATGGCGATAATGAGACATTAATCATAAGAATGATTATCTACTGGAGAATCCTAGGGCAGCGTTAAACCCTGAAAAAGTAAAACATCTAAAACTATGGAAAAGAACAAATTCAAAAATTTAAAAGCAGTATTTGTAAACTGCACACTTAAAAAATCACCAGCGGAAAGCCATACAGATATACTCATGAACGTTTCAAAACAGATTATGGATGAAGAAAATGTGGAAACACACTCCATTCGATTGGTGGATTACAATGTTGCGAACGGTGTATATCCAGATATGACAGAACACAACTGGGATAAAGACGATTGGCCTGAGATATTCAAGAAAATAAAAGCAGCAGATATTCTAATTGTTGGAACCCCAATTTGGCTGGGGGAGAAATCTTCAATTGCACAAAAATTAATTGAACGACTATACGCAATGAGTGGTTTAACAAATGATAAAGGGCAATACCTTTTTTATGGCAAAGTCGGTGGATGTGTAGTAACAGGCAATGAAGATGGAGTAAAACATTGTGCGATGGGTATATTATATTCCCTTCAGCATATTGGTTATTCAATTCCGCCACAAGCTGATTGTGGATGGATAGGAGAAGTAGGACCCGGGCCAAGCTATGGAGATAAGGAATGGAAAGGAGAAAAATTGGACAACCCCGTTGGGTTTAATAGTGATTTTACGAACAGAAACACCACTTTCATGACTTATAATCTGCTTCATTTAGCATTGATGCTCAAGGAGAATAATGGCTACTCAAATTACGGAAACTCAAGAAAGGAATGGGATGATGGAGAACGTTGGAGTTTTGAAAATCCAGAGTATAGATAAATCCACCCCATAGCCTTTTATCCAAAGGAAAACTCAATAAAATAAATATCATTATTTTCGATTGAAACCATCCAAGTTGCTATTTTGAAGGTATTGTAATTTTACAATCAACGAAATATCAACATAAGAATAACTGGAAATGAATTGGATACTATTGATTATCGCCGGACTCTTTGAAGTCGCCTTTGCAGCTTGCCTAGGAAAGGCAAAAGAAGCAACAGGAATTGAAACAATTTATTGGTATATGGGTTTTTTGATATGTTTGGGAATCAGTATGTTTTTATTGGTAAAAGCAACTCAACAACTACCCATAGGAACTGCCTATGCAGTTTGGACAGGAATTGGCGCTGTAGGAACTGTTTTGGTCGGAATCCTCGTTTTTAAAGAACCTGCTACATTTTGGCGACTATTTTTTATTACCACATTGGTTACCTCTATTATCGGATTAAAAGTAGTTTCAAATTAAATGGTGGTAAATAAAGGTGTAATACGTGTAGCAAGAACATCTTTAGGGAAAAACATCTTTACCAACGTTGTTCACTATTAACAACTTAAAACAAAAAGGCAATCCCAATATTTAAACCGAGATTGCCTTTTTAAATTTCTGTGACCTTAGATTATCATTTTTCCCGTATTACACAGGTACTGATGACAATAAAATCAAATCAACAGTCATTATGTAAAAAAAACTATGATTCTCCCATAGCAGCAGCAACTGCAGCTGAAAGTCTTTTATATGTACCGTTTTCCAAACGCTCCCTAATGGCAGAGAAGGCGTCCAGGGTTTTTTCAATATCATCCATCGTGTGGGTCGCTGTTGGAATCAAACGAAGTAAAATCAATCCTTTTGGAATTACTGGATATACCACTATAGAACAGAAAATCCCATGATTTTCACGTAAATCCTTTACCAAGGCCATGGCCTCTGGTATGCTACCATTCAAATAAACCGGGGTTACACAACTGGTCGTAGTACCAATATCAAAACCTCGTTCTTTTAGCCCGTTTTGAAGTGCATTCACATTTTCCCAAAGCGTTGCTTTAAGTTCTGGCATGGTACGTAGCATATCCAGTCTTTTTAAAGCTCCTTTTACGTATACCATGGGCAAAGATTTGGCGAACATTTGAGACCTAAGATTATACTTCAAATATTCTATAATTTCCTTATCGGCAGCTACAAAAGCTCCAATACCTGCCATAGATTTGGCGAAAGTAGCCAAATACACATCAATCTCATCTTGCACACCCTGTTCCTCTCCAGCACCGGCACCTGTTTTACCAAGTGTTCCAAACCCGTGCGCATCATCCACCAAGAGTCTAAAATTAAATTTCTTTTTTAGTTCGACGATTTCTTTAAGAATGCCTTGTTCTCCACGCATGCCAAAAACTCCTTCGGTAATCACCAAAATACCCCCTCCTGTCTCATTTGCCAGTTTAGTGGCACGTTCCAAGTTTTTTTGCAAACTTTCAGGGTCGTTGTGTTTAAATGTAAAGCGTTTGCCCATATGTAAACGAACACCGTCAATAATACAAGCGTGACAGTCTACATCATAAACAATAATATCATCTTTAGCCACCAAAGCGTCAATCACTGACATAAATCCTTGGTATCCAAAATTCAGCAAGTAAGCGGCTTGCTTGTTTACAAATTCTGCCAATTCGTTCTGTAATTGTTCGTGGAAGTCAGTATGCCCACTCATCATTCGAGCTCCCATCGGATAAGCAGCACCATGTTCCAAAGCTGTTTCTCCATCCACTTTTTTAATCTCCGGTCGATTGGCCAAACCCAGATAGTCATTGATACTCCATGTTATTACATCTTTTCCTTGGAACTTCATTCTATTGGAAATCGGTCCTTCAAGTTTTGGAAAAACAAAATAGCCCTCTGCTTGTGAGGCCCATTTACCTAAAGGCCCTTTGTTCTCAATGATTCTATCGAATAAATCTCTCATCTACCTTAAATTTAATATAAAAGCAAAAGTATTGATTTTTATGAACCTTCCATAACGAAATACCTATATATAAAAAAAACGGCAATGTTTTACATTGCCGTTCTGAGGTATTATAGGGTATTGGTTTTATTTAATATACTTAATTTCTTCGGGTATCTCTGCATCCTGGATATCGAAAAAACCTTGGTTTTCCATCCATTCGTTACTGTATACCTTACTCATGTACCTTGAACCATGGTCTGGGAACACAACAACAACATTGCTATCTTCCGTAAACTCCCCTTCGGTATTCAATTTGTACAATGCCTGGGTTGCGGCACCACTAGTGTAACCAGCAAAAATACCTTCGGTATGGGCCAATTTACGCGCCATATGCGCACTTTCACCATCTGTTACCTTAACATACCTGTCTATACTATTAAAGTCCGTGGCTTCTGGAATTAAGTTTTTACCTAAACCTTCAATACGGTAAGGATATATTTCATTATGATCGAACTGTCCCGTTTCGTGATATTTTTTCAATATCGAACCATAGGCATCAACCCCCAATACTTTGATATCCGGGTTTTGTTCCTTTAAATAACGAGCAATACCGGATATAGTGCCTCCTGTACCACTACAAGCTACCAAATGCGTGATCAATCCGTTGGTTTGTTCCCAAATCTCTGGTCCTGTACTGGAATAGTGAGCATCAATGTTAAGCTCGTTAAAATATTGGTTGATATAAATGGAATTCGGTGTTTCACTGTGCAACTGTTTGGCCACTTCGTAATAAGAACGTGGGTCATCTGCACTAACGTGGGCCGGACAAACATATACCTTGGCACCCATGGAGCGTAACATATCTATCTTATCGGGAGAAGATTTTGAACTTACTGCCAAAATACATTTATAGCCCTTAACAATACTCACCATGGCCAAGCTAAAGCCTGTGTTGCCAGATGTAGTCTCAATAATGGTGCTACCCTGTTTTAGAAGTCCTTTTCGCTCGGCTTCTTCAATAATATGAATCGCAATACGATCTTTTGAGGAATGTCCGGGATTAAAGCATTCTAGTTTCGCATAAAAATTTCCAGTAAGAGGGGCGGTAATTTTGTTTAGCTCAACTAAGGGGGTATTTCCAATTAGGTCTAGAATATTGCTGTGCGCATTTATCTGTTTCTTCATAACTGGTATTAGGTAGGAATAATTCTTACAAGAAGAATAAAATTATTCCATGCAAATGTAACATTTTTTTTTAAAGGGCTTTTCCTTCAAGGTCCAAAATAAAGGCATATTCCTTGGCAGTCTCCTTGAGTGCCTCAAAACGACCCGATGCTCCACCATGTCCAGCATCCATATTTGTGTCCAAAAACAAAAGATTGGCACCTGTTTTATATTCCCTCAATTTGGCCACCCATTTTGCAGGTTCCCAATATTGTACTTGAGAGTCGTGCAAGCCCGTAGATACATACATATTTGGATATTCTTTGGCTTCCACATTATCGTAAGGGGAATAGGATTTTATATAATCATAATATTCCTTTTCGTTCGGATTTCCCCATTCATCATACTCACCAGTGGTTAATGGAATGGTATCATCCAGCATAGTAGTGACCACATCCACAAACGGCACTCCTGCAATAACTCCGTGATACAGTTCTGGAGCCATATTAATCACAGCTCCCATCAAAAGCCCTCCCGCTGAACCGCCCATGGCATATAAATGTTCCGGATTAGTATAATTTTGTTCTATTAAAAATTTAGAAATATCGATAAAATCAGTAAACGAATTTTTCTTATTGAATAATTTTCCGTCTTCGTACCAAGGTCTTCCCAAATACTCTCCTCCCCTAACATGGGCAATGGCATAGATAAAACCACGATCCAATAAACTCAATCGAATGGATGAAAAATATGGGTCAATGGTAGCACCATAAGAACCGTAACCATATTGTAACAACGGATTTGTACCATCTAAAGGCGTGTTTTTATGATAGATTACAGATATAGGCACCTTTTTACCATCTCTGGCCGTGGCCCATAAGCGTTCCGTTTTGTAGTTGTTTTTATCAAACTTACCCCCCAGCACTTCCTGCTGTTTTTTTATGGTCTTGCTCTTGGTCTCCATATCAAAATCAACAATGGCATAGGGTTCACCCATTTCGTTGTAGTAGTAACGTAGAATTTTCGTATCAAAATCTAAGTTTACCGAGGGGCCTGCAACATACGTTTCACTATCAAAAGGCAAATAATAGCTATCGGAACCGTCCCACTTAGCAATTTTCATTTGATTTAGGCCATTATTACGTTCTGTAACCACGTAGTATTCTCTAAAAATCTCAACATCTTCCAATAAAACATCTTCTTGGTGCGGGATAAATTCTTTCCAATGTTCCGAGGAAGTATTATTTTCCCCAGTTTTCATCAATTTAAAGTTAGTAGCGTTATCCTTGTTGGTCAAAACATAAAAATCACCTTCAAAATGAGAGATACCATACTCTACCCCTTTTTCACGCGGTGAAAACACTTTAAACTCACCTTCGGAATCATCAGCATCCAAAATTCTATATTCTGATGTTAATGTGCTGCTGGAACCAATTACAATATATTTTCTAGATTTTGTTTTGTAAACAAAGGTGTTGTAGGTGGAATCTTTTTCGTGAAAAACCAATTCATCCTTATCGGCAGGAGTTCCTAAAACATGTTTAAAAATCCTGTCGGAACGCAGCGTTACAGGGTCTTTTTTGGTATAAAAAATGGTTTTGTTGTCGTTGGCCCATACAGAACTACCAGTTGTGTTTTCGATAATATCCGGATAAATTTCACCCGATAAAAGGTTCTTTATCTGAATGTTGTACTGTCGTCTGGAAATGGTATCTGTTCCAAAAGAAGCCATGGTATTATCCGGGCTAATGGAAACACCACGTAGATTAAAATACTCATGATTTTTTGCCATTTCGTTGCAATCGAACAACAATTGTTCTTCGGCATCCAAACTTTCCTTTTTTCTGGAATAAATAGGATACTCTTTACCCATTTCATATCGCGTAATGTACCAGTAACCATCTAATCTATAGGGCACAGACGAATCATCTTCTTTGATTCTGCCCTTCATTTCCGCAAAAAGCTCCTCTTGAAACTTTTTGGTATGTGCGGACATTTTTTGATAATACTCGTTCTCCGCATTCAAATAATCAAGAACCTGTTGGTCCTCTCTATTGTTCATCCAATAATAATCATCAATCCTAACATCGCCGTGTTTCTCTAGTTGAGTCGGATGTTTAGGTGCTACTGGTGGAGCTATACTCATGGATTTGTCTTTGTTGTTTTTGCAAGCGGTGGCAAAAATAAGGCATATAACCAGAACAAAAATTCTTAAAAGGGATTGTTTCATTGGTTAGTGTTTTAGCCAATTTACTACTTTTGACAGTACATTTGTTTAAATAAAGAGAATTATGTTTGGAGATCTTATGGGAATGATGGGTAAAATCAAAGAGACCCAGAAAAAAGTTGAAGCTACAAAAGAACGGTTGAATACTGTAATGGTTGATGAAGCATCTACGGATGGGCTGCTAAAAGTAACCCTATCAGCCAACAGAGAAATAAAATCCATCGCCATTGATGATTCGCTTTTGAATGACAAGGAGCAATTGGAAGACTATTTGTTACTTACCCTAAACAAAGCCATTGAAAAAGCGACCAAAGTAAATGAAGCTGAATTGGCCGCTGTGGCCAAAGAGGGCATGCCCAATATACCAGGGATGGATGCTTTTATGAAATAAAAAAGTTGCTACAAACCCAGTCGTGGACTTTTATTAACTATGAATTGGGCAGAATTGAGGAAATCATCCAATTGATTTCAAAATTTTCAAAAAATGTACGTGCATGCTATTGGTATAGTCCAAGTGGGTGACGATACGTAGTTTACCCTGTCCCATACCGATAATGGAAACCTGATTCTTTGCCAATTGTTCCAAGAATACTTCGGAGGACATTTTGGATTCATCAATTTCAAAAATGATGATATTGGTCTCGATGCGCTCCACTTTTTTAATGAAATGTAACGATTGTAGCACCTCTCCTATTTCTTCAGCTTTTTTGTGGTCTTCCACCAATCGGTCCACATTATTTTCCAAGGCATAAATTCCTGCTGCCGCCAAATAACCTGACTGCCGCATACCGCCACCAAAAATTTTTCGGATTCGTATAGCTTTGTCAATATCATCTTTGCTTCCTACCAAAACAGAACCCACTGGGCATCCCATACCTTTGCTAAAGCATACACTTATGGTATCAAATAGTTGTCCGTAAGCTTTTGGATCTTCTCCTTTTTTTACCAAGGCATTCCAAAGTCGGGCACCATCCAAATGATATTTTAGATTGTGTTTTTCGCATACGGCCCTGATTCGTTTTAATTCCTCAAAATCCCAACAAGCGCCACCACCTTTGTTGGTTGTGTTTTCTATGCAAACCAAGGAAGTTAATGGACTGTGGTAAAAATCGGGCGGATTTATGGCTTCTTCGACCTGTTCCGCCGTCATCATTCCACGGTTTCCATCAACTAGTTTGCAGGAAACCCCGCTATTGAAACTCACTCCTCCCCCTTCGTAATTATAAACGTGTGCATATTTATCACAAATCAACTGGTCTCCGGGTCCGGTATGGATTTTAATGGCTGTTTGATTGGTCATAGTGCCACTAGGGAAAAACAGCGCAGCTTCCATCCCAAAATAAGCAGCTACTTTAGATTCCAATTCGTTTACCGTAGGGTCGTTCTTAAAAACATCGTCGCCTACTTTAGCATTCATCATAGCCTCCAACATCCTTGCAGAAGGTCTTGTGACAGTGTCACTTATTAAATTGATTTCCATATAAAATTAGTCCATACAGTCCATACCAATGGGTGAACCATCCGGGATTTTAGATACTGGAATAAGTTTAAATTCGGAAGGTTTCTCATTAAAAGCATCAATTCTTTTTACCATTTCGGCAGCGATAGCATTTTTACCTCCACTCAACAATTTCGTTTTTAGATTGTTCAAGGCCTCATTGGCTATAGCGTTTACTTGAGGGTGTACAGCGTTATGCGCTGCCAGGTTCATAATATGGTAAAGTACTCTAAAATTGATTGTATTCTGTACTTCTTCGTGGTAAGAATCCCGGTGCGACAAATCAAGTGTTCCTTTTATAGTTTCGTTCAAAACATCTCGCAATCCCATTTGATTATTATCCAAACTTTTTTGCTGAATCAATCGAGAAGCACGCTCTGGATGCAATAATAACTCCAAGGTCATGTCTGCAGCAGTTTCTGCAACCGAAAGCGCATCAAAACTAACTCCTGTTCTCCCTTTAAATGATTCTCTGGAACGACTAAAACCAATTGCCCTAGGTGGGAAAAGGTTCAATTTATCTTTAGGTACAGCTATTACTTCGGCATCCAAAGTTTTTAGGATAGATTCGATCGCATCCTCTTGGACTGCATGGTCTACTGGCATAACAGGAATTTGCCCCCCATCCTTTACAGCATAATTATAGTCCAATCCACCTACTATTTTTGAAACAGCTTCGGTTTGGAATCGGTGAAAGAAATATAATGGTACAAAAACATCCTCCAAGATAGAATAAGCTTCTCCTGTTTTAATATTGTTAGTTGAAAAGTTTTGAATGGCCTTTTCCCTGATTTCCAACATATTTTCCAGTTCTTGACTGGCACTTTTCCCATTGTCCCACAAGTGGGCCAAGGCATGCGCTCCACCTTTAGGGCGGGCATCTTGATCTGAAATATAACGTAGTCCTTGGTCTTGGGCTTTTTTCAAAATTGCATTGAGAGCCCCTGTTTCATCGGTTCCTTCAGGAAAATCTGAATACGCATAAGCCACAGTTACTTTGTCCCATTCGCCAATACCAGTATCGTAAGGATTGTTAAAACGGATTTCTCCACCATCCAATTCAAACTGTGGATGCGGATAATCCATTACCGAAGCATTGTTATTTGTACTGGCTGCAAAATTGTGTGCAAATCCAAGTGTGTGTCCAATTTCGTGTGCAGAAAGCTGTCGGATTCTGGCCAGTGCCAACTCTAGCATGGGTTCATAATTATCGTCTCTCTCTTCAAAAGGCTTGTTCATCAAGGCTTGTGCAATCATAAAATCTTGTCGAATACGCAAACTTCCTAAACTTACATGTCCTTTAAGGATTTCTCCTGACCTTGGGTCAACCACACTAGCTCCATAACTCCATCCTCTTGTGGAACGGTGCACCCACTGAACCACATTATAACGGATATCCAATGGATCGGCATCATCGGGTAACATTTTCATTTGGAAGGCATTTTTATAGCCTGCAGCTTCAAAGGCTTGGTTCCACCACTTTCCACCTTCCAACAAAGCGGAACGGACAGGTTCCGGAGTACCATTGTCCAAATAATAAATTAGGGGCTCCACGGCTTCGCTCACTTCAGCATTTGGGTCTTTCTTTTGGAGTCTGTGCCTTCTAATAAAGCGTTTCACCAGTGATTCTTGAACTGGGGTGGCATAATCATAATAAGCAAACGGATATCCTCCACTTCGAGGATCGTATAATCTTTTCTCAAAATTATCGTCCGGAAGTTCAATCAGTGAATGGTGCTGTGCAACAGTAACCAAGCTTGCCGTTGGTGACACAGAACGAATCCATGCACCCTGGGGGTCGCCCTTAAAAGTCAGCGCCACATCAAATTCCACATTTTTTGGAAATGCCTTGGTACGGTCAAAGGCCAATGCACTCTTGGATTTATCCAAACTGTAGGAACCCTGTTTTGTTCTTTTCAACCTATTGGAAACCCCATGGGCATCTCGCATTAAAAAATCGGTAAAATCAATTAGATAACTTCCCTTAGATTCTTCTTCAATTTTAAAACCTTCCAATATGGATTTGGCGAAGGCTTGTTCCACTGATTTTCGTTCAAGTTCATTATCGGTAATGGCCCTGAATTTTTGGTTGGGCTGAACCAAAAGCAGTTTATTCCCCGCTTTTTTGAAGTATACTACTTGTTCGTTGCCCAATTGTCCGCGATCTAAACCAATATCATTGCTTCCAATTCCACTGCTAAGGGAATAAACGTATAAAAAATCCTTTTCTAGGTCATCCACCTGAAGGTAAATTTTATCCGTTGAATCGTCGTAGAAAAAATTGAAATAACCACTAAACTTTTGAAAGTCTTTGGTCTTCTCGAACGTTTGTGCTCCTAAAGAAGCGCAAACAAAACAAAATAAAGCGATAAGTGTAGTTGTGTTCTTCATAATATGGTTGAAATATTGTCCTTAAAAATAAGTAAATCATTTTTAAAAACATCTGCACCAATACCATAAGTAATGGTAAGCTTAAAATTGATAAAATTAAATAGGATATTTTATCTGTTTCACTTTTTTTATTAATATCCAATGCATTAATTTTTTAGGAGAGTATTGAACATATAGTAAGGTCATCTGCCGAAAGAAACTTATTTTTACCTCAAAATATAGATTACATGGTAACTACAGATCAGCAGAAAGATCTTATTGAGCGCCTTGGTGCGTTAAGGAGGTATCTTTGACATTGATGCCAAACTTATTGAAATAGAGAACGAGGAAGAGAAAACTCTTGCTCCCGGTTTTTGGGACAACCCACAAGAAGCCCAAAAGCAAATGCAATCCATCAAATCCAAAAAAAACTGGGTAGAAGATTTTGAGGAAGCCAAAACATTAATTGGTGATCTTGAAGTTCTTATGGAGTTTCAACAAGCTGGTGAGGTTTCCGAAGAAGAGGTAACCAAACAGTTTAACAAAGCTCAGTTGGCCATTGAAAAGTTGGAGTTCCGAAATATGCTTTCGGACGAAGGTGATGAACTTACGGCCGTGCTTCAAATAACTGCGGGTGCAGGTGGAACCGAAAGTTGTGATTGGGCTTCCATGCTTATGCGCATGTACATGATGTGGGCCGAAAAGAACGGCTACAAAATAAAAGAGCTCAATTACCAGGCTGGGGATGTTGCAGGTATCAAGACAGTTACCTTGGAAATTGAAGGTGAATATGCCTTTGGTTGGCTAAAAGGTGAAAATGGAGTGCATCGATTGGTGCGCATCTCCCCTTTTGATAGTAATGCCAAAAGGCACACCTCTTTTGCCTCTGTTTACGTGTATCCATTGGTGGACGACAGTATTCAAATTGACGTAAATCCGTCAGATATAGAAATTACAACCGCTAGATCTAGTGGTGCAGGAGGGCAAAATGTAAACAAGGTAGAGACCAAGGTACAATTGGTTCATAAACCCACGGGAATACAAATCTCTTGTTCAGATTCGCGTTCCCAACATGACAATAGAGCAACGGCCATGAAAATGTTGAAATCTCAATTGTATGAAATAGAGCTACGTAAAAAGCAAGAAGCCCGTGCTGAAATTGAATCCTCCAAAATGAAAATTGAGTGGGGCTCTCAAATCCGTAACTATGTTATGCACCCATATAAATTAGTAAAAGATGTGCGCTCTGGAGAGGAAACAGGAAATGTTGACGCGGTAATGGATGGCGACCTGGATGCATTTTTAAAAGCCTATCTGATGATGATGGGACAAAAAGAAGAGCAAGAATAAAATCAAAAAAATAATCATGATTAAAATATATCACAACCCAAGATGCAGAAAATCAAGGGAAGGTTTAGCTATACTTGAAAAATCAGGCGAAGATTTTGAAGTAGTAAAATATTTGGATGATGTCCCCACCAAAGAGGATTTAAAAATGTTGATCGAGTATTTAGGCATACCCCCAATAGATCTCGTCCGTAAAACCGAAGCCATCTGGAAAGAGAAGTTCAAAGGAAAAACCTTGACGGATGATGAAGTAATCACAGCTATGGTTGAAAATCCGAAATTGATAGAACGTCCCATTGTTGTCAATGGCAAAAAGGCCGTTGTGGGCAGGCCTCCAGAGCGTATCACCAAACTGCTATAATTCTGATATCCAGTTATATTTAACAATGGTTACTTAAGTAGACCAAACCTAAAATAGTATCTTTGAGTCATGAAAAGTACACAAACCTTATTCTTAATAACCTTGTTTATTGGCATACTGGCCATAAATGATATGTACGCACAATACGGTTACGGGTCTCCTTATGGTAATCGCGGAGGAATGTATGGTAGAGGACGAAGTTATGTGCCCCAAGCCGGACCGGCAGATAACCAAAAAGATGAAACTCCTCCCACAGCAGAAGAAATTGTGGATGGGCAAATGCCATCCATTACGGAAGCAATAAACTTAGACCCTTTTGAAGAAGCTATAGTTAGAACCACACTCGTACAATCTGTTCAACAACGGATCGAGCTTCAAATATTGGGACTGGAACCTCTTAAAATGAAAGGCGAAGTTGAAAAAATCAGACAACGCCAAGATGCAGAGTTAAAGGCCGGTCTGCCCGAAGATAAATACGAGGCCTTTATGAAGCTACAAGAAAATCAATTCAAGGCCAAAAAGAAAAAAAAGAAGAAAAAGAACAAGGGTTAACAATTCTTTAAGGTCATTCGCAGGATCAATTCCGTTGTTGGGGGACTAATATTTCATACCTTCCTTTTTTCCATCAATTTTTGCAGCGTAAAAATTGAACTATGCACAGAATAATTATCCCGCTATTGCTATTGGCTTTTTCCACTAATCAAGGCTTAGCCCAACGAAATGGTGAACCTATTACAATTGCAGGGAAGGTGGTCGACTCTGAATCTGGTCAACCTTTAGAATATGCTACATTTGTTCTGCAAAACACAGAAGACACAGGCAATGTAACTGGGGGAATTACAGATACTGCGGGTAATTTTGAAATTGAAGCCAGACCTGGCACATATAATATCAGTGTTGAATATATTTCTTACAAAACCTATTCACTTAAAAATCAAACCTACGATTCCTCCATCAATCTTGGAGCTATTGTGTTGGCGCCGGATGTTGCCCAACTTGCAGAAGTGGAGGTTGTTGGAGAAAAAACTACTGTTGAGGTACGTTTGGACAAAAAAGTATATAATATAGGATCGGACATTACCACAAGTGGCGGCAATGTTAGTGATGCATTAAGTAACATCCCTTCTGTTGATGTTGATGTAGAGGGTGCCATTAGTTTAAGAGGAAACGATAATGTTCGAATACTCATAAATGGTAAACCATCTGCTTTGGCAGGATTTGGGTCGACCGATATTTTACAACAGCTACCTGCCGACGCTATTGAAAAGGTAGAGGTAATCACCAGTCCTTCTGCCCGTTATGATGCCGAGGGTACGGCTGGTATTCTAAATATTGTACTCAAAAAAGAAAAAACACTGGGAATAAATGGGTCTATAAATACAACCATAGGTATTCCTTTTAATGCAAGGGCCACCACAAATTTTAACATCAGAACGGAAAAATTCAATATTTTTAATACGCTTGGGTACTTCCATAGAGAGTCTCCAGGAAATGGGATTTTTGATAACAGATACCTTACTGATGCCAGTGATTATGATAGGATTTTGGAAGATAGGGATATCAATAGAAACGATGATGGTATCAGTGTTAATATTGGTATGGAATATTTTCTGACTGAAAGTTCATCCGTTACAGGTAGTTTTTTCTACAGATGGTCCGATGAGAACGATCTCACGGAAAATGACAACCTCCGTTATATTGATAATGAACTGGACAGCAGCACATTTAGAAGCGAAGATCAACAAGAAGATGATAATAGTTATCAATTCTCCTTGAACTACACCAATAAATTTAATGATGAAGGTCATCAATTAACTGCCGATTTTCAGTACTCTTATGATGATGAAAATGTTTTAACAGAAATTGAAGAGACGAATGTTATTCCAAACACCAATTTATTGGCAAGTGAAAATATCTACGAAATTGAGACCCAAGATGATATATTGGCACAAATTGATTATGTACTTCCCATGGGAGAGGCCCAATTTGAAGCAGGTTACCGTGGTACATTTGAGAAAGAGATAAGTGATTATCAACTAGATACGATAAACCAAGGCTCTGGACAATTTGAGACCAATCAAGATCTTACCAATATTTTTACGTATCATGAAAATGTAAATGCACTCTATACCCAATATGGTAACAAATATGGGAAACTTTCTGTACTTCTTGGTTTACGTTTGGAGAATACGGAACTGAGAGGTAGTGTTGATTCCAGTATAGATAGCGAAGGACTTCAGGAAATTGTAGGTGAGGATGTTGATTTAAACTTTGATAAAAATTATTTAGGACTTTTTCCAACGCTCAACTTAATATATGAGTTTTCCGAAACTGAAAACATATCTTTGGGATACAACAGAAGGATAAACAGACCTCGAGGATGGTTTATCAATCCCTTTCCTTCTAGATCTAGTAGAACCAATGTTTTTCAAGGAAACCCGGATTTAGACCCAGCATTTGCCAATGCTTTTGATCTTGGGTATTTAAAAAGATGGAACAAGTTAACTCTTACCTCTTCTGTCTATTATCAAAAGGAAACCAATTCTTTTGCGCGTATACAGGAAGAAACAGGACTAGTAACATCTGATGGCATCCAAATTATTAGGTCATTGCCCATAAATTTATCCACCAACGAGCGTATAGGTGCAGAGGCAGGCGTTATGTATAGTCCATTTAGGTGGTGGCGAATAAATGGAAGTATAAACTTTTTCACCTTCAATACGGACGGTGAGTTTAATGGTGTGAACTACGGTACAGAAAGTACCAGCTGGTTTGCTAGGTTTAGCTCTAAGTTTACTTTACCAGGAAAAATCGACTTACAGACCAACTCCTTTTATAGAGGTCCAAGACAAAATGCCCAAACTGAAGATAAAGGTATATTCTCTATGAACTTGGCCATGAGTAAAGACGTGTTCAATGACAATGCCACAATATCCTTAAACGTTAGTGATGTTTTTAATTCCAGAAAGAGACAGTCCTTTACCGAAACTTCTACATTTACTTCGGACAGTGAATTTCAATGGAGAGAAAGACAAATCAATTTATCATTGATCTATCGATTCAATCAACCTAAAGAACGTCAACGTGGCGGGCGTGATGGACAAAATAACAATGACGATGATGAAGGTCAATTTTAAGGTTAAATAAAAAATATATTCTCCCTCAAACCTAAATAAAAAAAGCAACCTATATATAGGTTGCTTTTTTGTATACGTTAATCCTATTTCTTTCAAGTACGCACTATGCTTAATAAAGCTATACTTGATTAGAAAGGATCCTTAACAAAAAAGAAGCCAATGTGGCTTCTTTTTGTTTTTTATTCTTCTAGTTGGGCGCGTTTGGCCTCTTTTCTTTCCTTAAACATTTCCCTTAGGTTGCCAATCAACCAATAAGGTACCACAAAGGTCAATAAGAATATCATCAACCAAAAACCGATTGTTAAAATTGTTAGAAAAGCTAAAAAACCTAAATATTGGTCAAAATCGAACATCTTTACTCCTTTTGTTTTAACAAAGATACTTTCTTCTTATCAAAAAAAACAAATCCGGAACGAAAAAAAGTGTATTTATTCCAATCAACTACCATATAAATGGTCTATATCCTACCTTTGTAGGACAAAATTTTAAACTATGAGTTTTAGGATTGAAAAAGATACCATGGGCGAGGTAAAAGTACCCGCCGATAAATATTGGGGAGCCCAAACAGAGCGTTCCCGTAACAACTTTAAAATAGGTGCACCAGCATCCATGCCTTTGGATGTGGTTTACGGGTTTGCCTATCTAAAAAAGGCCGCAGCCTATACCAATCATGAACTGGGCGTACTCCCTCTGGAAAAAAGAGACCTTATAGCCCAGGTTTGCGATGAAATACTTGAGGGCAAACATGATGACCAATTCCCATTGGTGATTTGGCAAACAGGTTCCGGTACCCAGAGCAATATGAACGTAAATGAGGTAATTGCCAACCGTGCCCATGAAATTGCCGGAAAAAAAATTGGTGAAGGCGAAAAAACCATCCAACCGAACGATGATGTGAACAAGAGTCAGTCTTCCAATGATACTTTTCCAACTGGGATGCACATCGCAGCTTACAAAAAAATAGTGGAAGTTACCATTCCAGGTGTAGAGCAACTAAAAAACACTTTGCAGAAAAAATCTGAAGAGTTTAAGGATGTCGTTAAAATTGGGAGAACCCATTTAATGGATGCCACCCCCCTAACCCTGGGCCAAGAATTTTCGGGCTACGTTTCGCAATTAAACCACGGTTTAAAAGCATTGAAAAACACTTTGCCCCACTTGAGTGAACTTGCACTTGGGGGTACTGCCGTAGGTACTGGTTTAAATACTCCAAATGGATACGATGTATTGGTCGCAAAATATATTGCTGAGTTTACTGGTAAGCCATTTATTACTGCAGAAAATAAATTTGAAGCTTTGGCAGCACATGATGCTATTGTGGAAAGCCACGGTGCCCTGAAACAACTGGCCGTTTCCTTGAATAAAATTGCAAATGATATTCGTATGATGGCCTCTGGACCACGTTCTGGTATTGGTGAAATTATTATTCCTGCCAACGAACCAGGAAGTTCCATTATGCCAGGAAAAGTGAATCCTACCCAATGTGAGGCTATAACAATGGTATGTGCACAGGTAATGGGGAACGATGTGGCCATTAGTGTTGGTGGAACCCAAGGGCATTACGAGCTCAATGTGTTTAAACCCGTTATGGCCGCCAATATTTTGCAATCCGCTCAATTGATTGGGGATGCGTGTGTTAGTTTTGATGTAAACTGTGTAGCTGGTATTGAACCGAACCACGAAACCATTAAAACATTATTGAACAATTCTTTAATGTTGGTTACCGCATTAAATACTAAAATAGGTTATTATAAAGCTGCTGAAATTGCCAATACGGCACATAAAAATGGTACAACACTTAAGGAAGAGGCCATTAACCTTGGTTATGTTACTCCGGAAGAATATGATGAATGGGTTAAACCTGAAGATATGGTAGGTAGCATGCAATAACAGGATTGTGTGATTGTTCTTCATCTAAAAATAAAAGGCCCGTCCAACATTGGACGGGCCTTTTTATAATGGTGATAGTGTGTGTTTTTATTTCAATTCGAAGCTGGAAGTACCCAACAATTTCAATTGGCTATCATAAACATTAACCATATAATTTCCTTTTTGGAAATCATCACTTGGCTTATTTATATAGTCACATACATCCAAGGCATCGTTTTCGAAGTAAAAATTAGTTCCTTTACTATAAGTAAGAGAGCTTCCTTCCTCGGTAGTTTTTGTCAAAACTTCACCCAATACATTACCTTGTGGTCCAAGAACTTCAATGTAGAATTCTCTGTCACCAGCTTCGGCAATTACATTATCAGCTATAGTAAAACAAACTTTAAATTTATCTGTGGCCCTAGCTCTTGAAGTAGAAACCAATTTACCACTGTTTCTTTCCTTAATGGCATCAACACTAATAGTGTTTAGGTTAAGTGCTGATCCTTTTTCAACGGCATCGGCCAATTGAGTGTTCTGGATAATCAAAGAGTCATTGAAAACAGTTTGTTGCTCCAATTCAGCAAAAGTGCTATCTCTTTGCATGGCCAACAAGCTATTGGACTGCGTTAAGGAATCAACTTGTTTCAATAATTCTTCTCTTTCAGCTTTAAGTACACTTACTTGTCTTCTATAACGGGAAAGTGTAGCGATATCAGCTTTCATTCCACTTACTGAATCGATGTATTTTGCAATATTGTCTCTAGCGGCCACCAATTCTTCATTGGTTGCATTACTTTCCAAAATTGCTTTATCGTATTCGGACTTTAAGTTGTTCAAATCCTCAACGACCAATTCTTTTTCTTGAGTAAGAGCTTCTGTTGTTTGTTTTTTATCTTGATAAAGACTAACAGTGTAAATAATGGTTCCTAAAAGAACTACACCCAACAGACCGGCAATTACCTTTAATCCGTTATTATTACTTTTTGTTTCAGTCATAACTTTTTGTTTTAATTGATTCTGCGTTTAAGGTTTTTAATCAATCGTATTTGGTTTATATACGCATTGGATTCCGGTTTGGATTATTTAGTTAAAAATAATCTTCATAAAAAAATATGATTATGCCTTTAATCCCTTATTTTTAAGAGGATATAAATTGATAGTATTATGAAAAAGAATATCGTACTAATTGCTTGTACCATGTTACTGATCCAAGTCTCTTGCAAAGAGAAAGCCGAAAAACAAGAGGAAACAGTAGAGATAGAGACCAATATTCAGGTTGATGCTCCAGATCCGGCCAACATTGTACCTATCGAGCATGCCACCGCTGTAATCGAATGGGATGGCAATACCATATATATAGATCCTGTTGGTGGTTTAACTGCTTTTGCAGGTCACAAATCACCAGATTACATTTTTATTACCGATATACATGGCGATCATTTTAATATTGACACCTTAAATGAACTGGATTTGGATGGGGCAAAAATCTTTGCTCCCGAAGCAGTAGCCATTCAAATGCCCGAAGCATTGGCCTCCAAGACAACCACTATTAAAAATGGAGAAACCCAAGAAATATCAGGATTCTCCGTAAAAGCGATCCCAATGTATAATCTGCGCGAAGAAGCCAAGGATTTCCACGTTAAAGGAAGAGGAAATGGTTATGTGTTCACTTTTAAGGATGAACGCATTTATTTTTCTGGTGATACCGAAGATATTCCAGAAATGCGCGCTTTGGAGAATATCGATAAAGCCTTCATTTGCATGAACCTTCCTTATACCATGACAGTTGAAAGTGCTGCTGATGGGGTATTGGAATTTAAACCCAAGAAAGTATACCCATATCATTTTAGAGGAAGACCAAATGTCAGCGATGTTGAAAAGTTCAAAAACATTATAAACGAAGGTGACCCTAATATAGAAGTAGTACAATTGGATTGGTATCCGAACGAAGATTATTAAGCCGATGAAATAATAACCTAATATTCTCGTTAGAACAACGAACTTAGTAACCAAATCAAAATACTTGAAATATGGCTCCCAAATCCCATGTTTTTGTAGTACTGGCATTTCTTTTTGCCATACAAGCTACGTACTCCAACCAATGTGATAACTTTTATGCGAAAGTAACCTATGCGCTCAGCCATGGTAAAAAAGCTATGAATGCTACCAACTTTGAGCATCAGATGTACTATGCTGAAAGAGCTTTGATTGCTTTAGAGAAGTCTGAAGCTTTTATGGCCGAATGTAGTTGTGAAAAAGCCAAAAACAAAACCTGGGACGCAATGGAGACGCTAGATAAAGCCATAGAACCTGCTGACTGGGAAGCTGGAAGGTTCTTTACAAAAAAAGCATTGAATGAAATCAATGAACTAATTACCATTATTGATGAATGTACGCTCGGTACTTCTTCAACAACCAATGCAACTGAGGAAATAGCACCTGTGTATGCAGAAGAAACGGTTAATGAAGAAACCGAAACTGCTACTGTGGCGTCCATGGAACTTGAAATGATCAAGGTTTTTGAAAAACATGCCCATGACAAACTACAATCCGCAGAACAAGCCATTGACCAATTGATAGAGCTGTCCAACTCCATAGGGTCGACTCCTAATGAAAGTAACGACCCAAACAGTCTGACTGCACACCAAAAAGCTTATTTGGATAAAGCCAAAAAAATATTGGAAGAGGGAATCAAAAATCTCGGTGGAGAAGAATAACCCTCTTTATTTAACGAATTAACTTTTTGTACTTGATACGCTTGGGCATAATATCCGTTCCCAGGCGTTTCTTTTTGTTTTCCTCATAATCAGAGAAGGAACCTTCAAAGAAATAAACTTGTGAATCTCCTTCAAAAGCTAGGATATGGGTACAAATTCTATCCAAGAACCACCTGTCGTGAGAAATAATCACCGCACAACCTGCAAAGTTCTCCAAACCTTCTTCCAAAGCACGAAGCGTGTTCACATCCAAATCGTTGGTAGGCTCATCCAATAGTAAAACGTTTCCTTCCTCTTTTAACGTCATCGCCAAATGAAGCCGGTTACGTTCACCACCAGAAAGCATATTTACCTTTTTGTTCTGCTCACTTCCAGAGAAATTAAATCGACTCAGATAAGCACGGGAATTTACCTGCTTCCCTCCCATCATTATCAATTCTTGACTATCACTAAAATTTTCCCAAATGGATTTTTCAGGGTCAATATTGGAATGCGATTGATCTACATAAGCCAGTTTTGCCGTATCACCAACAATAAATTCACCTTTATCTGGGGTTTCCTCACCCATAATCATTTTAAAAATGGTGGTTTTACCAGCACCGTTGGGACCGATAATACCAACGATTCCAGCTTGAGGTAAGTTAAAGTTCAAGTTCTCGTACAACAACTTGTCACCAAAAGCTTTGCTTACATCCTTCGCTTCGATCACATTGGTTCCCAAACGGGGACCGTTGGGTATGTAGATCTCCAACTTCTCCTCCATTTGCTTTTGGTCTTGGCTAAGAAGTTTATCGTAATTCTTTAAACGCGCTTTCTGCTTTGCCTGTCTCCCCTTGGCTCCCTGTCGAACCCAATCTAGCTCGCGTTCCAATGTTTTTTGGCGTTTGGAGGCTTGTTTGCTCTCCTGTTCCAATCGTTTTGCTTTTTGGTCCAACCAGCTAGAGTAATTTCCTTTCCAAGGAATACCTTCGCCACGGTCCAATTCCAAGATCCAACCAGCCACATTATCCAAAAAGTAACGGTCGTGCGTTACCGCAATCACCGTACCTTTGTATTGTGCCAAATGGTGCTCCAACCAATGTACAGATTCTGCATCCAAGTGGTTGGTAGGCTCATCCAACAAAAGGACATCCGGCTCTTTTAACAACAAACGGCATAAAGCCACTCTTCTTCGTTCACCACCGGACAGTACACTTATTTTTTTATCTGAATCTGGAGTACGTAGCGCATCCATGGCAATCTCAAGCTTTGTATCCAGCTCCCATGCATTCGAAGCATCAATTTTATCTTGAAGTGCCGCTTGCTTGTCCATCAACTTCTGCATCTTGTCCGCATCCTCATATACTTCGGGCAGACCAAACATATCGTTGATCTTGTTGTACTCGTCCAAAATGGCAACCGTTTCGGCCACACCTTCCTTTACTACTTCGAGAACTGTTTTGTCCTCATCCAGCTGCGGTTCTTGCTCTAGGTAACCTACAGAATACCCCGGGGAAAAAACCACATCACCTTGATAGTTTTTATCAACCCCCGCAATAATCTTTAACAAGGTTGACTTACCCGAACCATTAAGACCCAAAATTCCAATTTTGGCTCCATAGAAAAAGCTTAGGTAAATATTCTTAAGTACAGGGGTATTCGCCGTTTTAAAGGTCTTGGTAACCCCAGACATTGAAAAAATTACTTTTTTATCGTCTGACATCTACTATAAATTAAATTGTTTTTGAAAAAGAGGCTATACTCTACCTTTTAGGGCATTAAATACCCAAGCTACGGCAAAAAATCCAATTCCAACAGCAGCAAAGCCCCATCCTGCTACTTCGTCATATTTAAAAGCTCCAAGTGCAATCATTCCCAGACCTACCAATATCATAATCCATGTGGCATAGGCCAGCACTGTGTTCTTATTCATACTCATTGTTTAATTTTCAGAAGAGTTTCAAATATCGTAAAAATAGAGATAATGTAAAGTTATTATTAAGGATTATGTTTCAAAAGGAAAGTTTATACCGCTTTTTTCCCTGACCTTATCCAACAACTTTGCCAAATCCAAGCTATTATGGTGCGACCAAAGATTACTTTCAATTGTATGTTTTCTCAAGCATGAATGAACCTCCATAATTTCATAGGAATACCCTATTCCCTTCAAAGGTAAGTTAACATCCGTAGTTTCATCAGTTTTAACCATGGTGTATCCATCAGCTTCATGCCACCTTGGGTTTAAATATAACTGGCCTTCGGTGCCAGATACTTCTGCTTTCATTGTGGATTGGCTTGTAAAACCACTATAAAGCATAGCTTGCGCATCTGGATATTCAAAAATCATGCTTGTCTGTATTTCCGTACCATTTTCGTAGAATTTTGAAGTAGCCAAAATTTCTTCGGGCATTCCTAATAATAAATAGGATAGAAAAATTGGATAAATACCAATGTCCAACAAGGTTCCCGAAGCTAAGTTTGGATTTAATAACCTAGAGTTTATGTCCCTATCCAGTGCATAAAAGGCAAAATCAGCATACATATATTTAAGGTCGCCAATAGCACCGCTATCAACCAATTGCTTTACTTTTTGGATGGATGGATTGAATCTCGACCACATGGCCTCCATCAAAAATGTGTTGTTCCGTTTGGAAGCATTCACCTGTTCCATCACTTCTGCCCTATTTACACCCATCGGTTTTTCACACAATACAGCAATACCATTATCAAGGGCATCAATGGTTAATTTTTTATGATGATTATGAGGTGTGGCAATATAAACCACATCTACAGTACCAGACAAAAAAAGCTCCTCGTAACTTCCGAAAATATGCTCAACATTGTACTCCTTCGCGAACGCTTGTGCCCTTTCCAATGATCTTGATGCCACAGCAGCTACTTCGGCATCCTCCACAAGAAGCAAATCTGTTATAAATTTTCTAGCAATTCTTCCAGGGCCCACAATGCCCCATCTTATTTTCATGTTCATATACTTCAAAAGTAATGATTATAACTCCTTATCTTTAACCTGCAAACTGAATATGATTTGAGAATGGATTTAAACTTCAATAAAAACGAAGATCATAATAAACTAAAATTATCAGAACTTAAGCGAAGACTTGGTAAGGTTAAGCTTGGTGGGGGTAAAAGCCGTATCGAAAAACACCACGCCAAAGGTAAATTGACAGCGCGTGAACGCATTGATTATTTGTTGGACGATAATGCCCAATCCATTGAAATCGGTGCCTTTGCAGGTGAAGGCATGTACGAGGAACACGGTGGATGCCCTTCTGGTGGGGTTGTGGTAAAAATCGGCTATGTACAAGGAAAACAATGTGTTGTGGTTGCCAATGATGCCACGGTAAAAGCTGGTGCATGGTTCCCTATTACAGGAAAGAAAAACCTACGTGCACAAGAAATCGCTATCGAAAATAAGTTGCCCATTATTTATTTGGTCGACAGTGCAGGGGTGTATTTGCCCATGCAAGATGAAATATTTCCCGACAAAGAACACTTTGGCCGAATTTTTAGGAACAATGCCGTAATGAGCAGTATGGGAATCACCCAAATTGCAGCGGTGATGGGGAGTTGTGTTGCCGGTGGCGCCTACTTGCCCATTATGAGCGACGAAGCCCTGATCGTTGACAAAACCGGAAGCATATTTTTAGCAGGAAGCTATTTGGTGAAAGCCGCGATTGGCGAAAGTATTGACAACGAGACCTTGGGCGGAGCAACGACTCACTCCGAGATTAGTGGTGTTACGGATTATAAAGCCAAAGATGATAAGGATGCGCTTGACAAAATAAAGAACATCGTAGGCAAGATCGGGGATTTTGACAAAGCTGGTTTCAACAGAGTCGAAGCAAAAGAACCCATGGAAAATCCTGATGATATTTATGGCATACTACCATCTTCCCGTAGTGACCAATATGATATGTTGGAAATTATAAAAAGGTTGGTGGATGATTCCGAATTTGAACAATATAAAGAAGGTTATGGAAAAACCATTCTTACAGGTTATGCCCGTATTGATGGCTGGGCCGTGGGCATTGTTGCCAATCAACGTAAAGTAGTGAAGACCCAAAAAGGGGAAATGCAGTTTGGCGGCGTTATTTATTCCGATTCTGCCGATAAGGCCACGCGATTTATCGCCAATTGCAACCAAAAGAAAATTCCTCTTGTGTTTTTACAGGACGTTACCGGATTTATGGTGGGCAGTAAAAGTGAACATGGTGGTATTATAAAAGATGGTGCCAAAATGGTGAACGCAGTAAGTAACTCCGTAGTGCCAAAATTTACGATTGTAATCGGAAATAGTTACGGTGCCGGAAACTATGCCATGTGTGGCAAAGCATACGACCCTAGATTGATTGTAGCTTGGCCAAGTGCAGAACTCGCGGTAATGAGTGGAAATTCTGCAGCTAAAGTGCTTATGCAAATTGAAAAAGCCAGTCTGAAGAAAAGTGGTAAAGCAGTTGATGCTGAAAAAGAAAAGGAACTTTTTGATAAAATAAAGCAGCGCTACGATGATCAAATTTCTCCCTACTATGCCGCTGCAAGACTTTGGACAGATGCAATTATCGACCCCAAGGATACCCGCAAATGGATTTCCATGGGGATTGAAGCTGCCAACCATGCTCCTATTGAGAAAAAGTTTAATATGGGGGTTTTGCAGGTGTAATGAAATTTAATTCCCTAAATGTGATTTTGGCCTTGGAATTAGCATCAGTTCGGTTTGTCTGCCATTTACATACCTAAATCCATCTTCTCCAACAAAACCTGCTTCTTCCAACATAATCCGGATGTCTCTTTTCCACTCCGGAATGTTTACGGTGGTATTCAACTCAATGGCGTAGACCGTATTGGGATTTAGCGGATAATTCTCGCCATCATCTTTCATAACACCGCCTTGAGCATCCCACATGCCAATAGTAGTCCCTGCGGAGTGACCGTAGCTCCCCAAAGGATGGGTATAAATAGCTGGTTGTAGTCCGGCATCTTTCGCATCTTGCAATGCATTGGCCAAAATCTCGTTACCTACCCTGCCCAGTATCATATTTTGGGTGAGAAAGTCTTGCACACGGTTGCCATCATATAATGCATTTACCAAAAAAGAAGGGGCCTCGGTCTCTTCTGGCCGGAGCACATAGGCCAGTTCTTGACAGTCGGTATTTAAGCGCAAATATGTGATTCCAAAATCGCAATGCAATAAATCTCCACGTTGGATCACTTCATCATCGGGTCTTCCCGAAAAAGAATATAAGTGACCCACCAACTCTTCACTCGTACGCTGTACATCTACCGTAGGATGAAACCACGTTTCCAATCCTAAATCGGTTACTTTTTGACGCATCCACCATTCCACTTCAGTTGTAGTGGTAACTCCTGGGGTAATCACTTTTTCAGAGAAAGCCTCGGCGATAATATCATGGGTAATGTCTACCAATTGATTGAAAATTGTCATTTCCTGAGGGGTACGAGTCTCAATCCAGCGCACCGCAAGTTGTTCTGCCGATACCACCTTGGAATGATATTTCTTCGGTAGATTGGCCATAAACTCATCATAATCCGTTTTGTCAAGACCATCGGCGATATTATGGTCCTTGGAAAAATTTAGCCCAATTTTATTGGGGTTCCGCTCCGCGATCAACTGCATCAATCTTTTCCATTGATTGGGCTCTTTTTCCTTATCCCAAGCCGATTTAATACTCTTACCTACGTCGTAACGAGCTACTGCCAGTTTTTCTATGGTGTTTTTTTCTTTGTTTCTGTAAAAAAGTAAAATGGTTCTTCTCCGTGCATTCAACCAGGTTGCCGGAAGCATGGTCCGCAATACGGGATCTTCATTGTACTCTCTGGAGATTACGACCCACATATCCAATCCAGCGTCATCCATTAATTTTGGAAGTAAGATGTTAAAACGTTCTTCAAGTATTTCGTCCACTGCCTTTGCACGTTCAACTTCGGGAAGAATTTGTTGAGAAATGGCAATAATAGGCAATAATAGCAGTGTTAATTTAATGATTTTTCGCATGGTTGATTTTTTAATATGTTGAATGTACAAAACTTAAATTACTTGATTTAATGTTTTTTTACGGTCGACCTTTTTAGTTGCTGTCTCAATAAATGATTTTACAAAGTAAACCTCCTTTGGCACTTCATATTTTGAAATATTCTTTAAATTCTTGATGCCTACCAGTAATTCTTGCACGTTCTGTTGTTCTGACTCGATCACCAAAATGAGTTTATGGCCCAAAACTTCATCAGGCAATCCAGCTACAAAAAAACGAAATTTTAGTAAGGATGATAATTTTTGCTCTATATTTTCGGGTACCAGTTTGATACCACCAGAATTGATAATGGAATCATAACGGCCAACAAATTTAAATTGGGAGTTTCCTGCCAATTCCACCAAATCGTTGGTCACGATACGTTCATTTGAAATTTTGGGTGCATCGATAATAAGACAACCCCTATCATCTTTTGTTATACTGATATTGGGCAGGCTTTCAAAATAGTCATTTGAATCATGGGCAATGTGTTTTACGGCGATATGGGTTATGGTCTCCGTCATCCCATAGGTTTCATATGTTTGGGTAGAAAGCCTTTTTAGTTTGCTTCGCAGACCCGATTCGACTGCCGCCCCTCCCACAATCAAAGTTTTTACCCTTGTAGATAGTTGGTTCAAGGAATGTTGGACTTGGAGCGGTACCATGGCCACAAAGTCATATATTTTGTTGTTTTCAGGCAATGGGGATGAAGAAGGTTCTACATATTCCAATTCTAAACCAAGGACCATGGCGCGGACCAACATCATTTTACCGGCAATTCCGGTGCAGGGCAGACATAAAAGCGCCTTTTGTTTAGATTTCAGTTGAAAAAATTCGCCAGTTGCCAACGCAGAATTCACCATGTGTTCTTTTTGGAGCACTATGGTCTTTGGTGTTCCGGTGGACCCAGAGGTAATAACCTCCATGGTCGGTTTCTTTGAAGCCCAATCTACCAAAAAATCACCTATCGGTTTTTCGTAGGACTCTCCTTCTTTAATTAAACTATACCCTATTTCAAAAAGATTTTCAAAAGCGGACGGGATACCGTTCAACTTAAAATCTGGGTGAACATTATGCCAGGTCGGATGCTCCATCGGTTAATGCTACAAATTCTTTTTTTGTCAACACTCGCCCAAAAAGTCGGTCTTTCCAGTTTTTCCAACCGTATTTTTTGGAGAAAGCAAATAATAGGATAGGGTAAACCACTAATACGGGTATTAACACATCCCATCCCAATACGGGTTCGGAAACGTCTTTAAAAATGGAATCGGTCTGAAAAGCCGTCCAATCCGAAGTAACCAATAAGGCAGTAATCAAGTTATTGGCAGCATGAAAACCGAGGGCCAATTCGAGACCTTCATCCATGAGTGTCAAAATCCCCAAAAAGAACCCTGTTCCTATGTAATAGATCATTATGCCCATTCCCAATTTTTCAACCTCGGGATTTGCTGCATGCATCAATCCAAATAACAATGAGGTTATTATTAATGGTACCCATCTGTTCTTGGCCATTAGCCCTATGCCCTGCATCATATGGCCTCTGAACAAATATTCTTCAAAGCTGGTCTGCAATGGAATCAACAATATGGCAATGATGGCCAGTGGAATAAACTTTACAAGATTAAAATTGAGCTCATAGTTATCTGGTGAGAAATAAATATCGATGCCCGTAAGCAAAATAGTTATTCCGCCCCATAATCCAAATGAATATAGGATTCGTTTCCAGTCTATTTTTTTTCGAGAGGTGGTCAATGAGGTGATGGATTGTTGATGAATCAATAATGTCCATCCCAAAACAACAAAGAAACCAACCACCAACGGTGCCAATAAAATAACCAATACAAGGTTGGTTCCCAATTGGTCAATGATTTGTTGCATAGCATCCTCTACGCTCACAGGAGAATTTATGGTTGCAATGTAATTTATGATCATAAACACAATAAAACCAACGGGAATAACCAAGTATTTCCAAAGCCCAATTTTTCCTTTATACCCTTGTTCTATATACATATTTTGTTAATTATCTCCATATTCCATTTTTTTGACTGTCTGTAAAAAAGTTGCCCTTGAGATACTTCCAAAGGGCTTTCAATATTATTGGTATAAAGGCTGCCGGTGCCTAGACCTTGAGGCATTATGGTGTTTAAAGAATTTGTGTACTGCGCAATGGCATTTAGTCCAACATTACTTTCGAGTGCACTTGTAATCCACCATCCTATATTTTGTTTTTCTGCTAAATCTATCCATTCCCCACTACTTTGTATTCCACCCACCAAACTTGGTTTCAAAATTATATATTGAGGTTGGATTGTTTGTAGCAATTTCTCTTTATCCGTTACATCAAAAACCCCAATCAATTCTTCGTCCAAGGCAATGGGCAAGGGTGTTTTTTCGCAGAGTTTAGCCATTTCCTCCCATTGACCGGCCTTTATGGGCTGTTCTATGGAATGTATTGTAAAACTGGATAGTAGCTCCAATTTTTTCATGGCCTCATCAGGTGAAAATGCTCCATTGGCATCTACCCTTAGTTCTATAACTTCAGGTGAATAGTTTTCACTTATCAGTTTTAGTATGGAAAGCTCCTTTTCAAAATCAATAGCCCCGATTTTCATTTTAATACAGCCAAAACCATCTTTCAATTTCTGCTCCAATTGCTGTAGCATATAGGTTTCATCACCCATCCAAATCAATCCATTTATAGGTATAGGTGTTTCTTTATTAGTAAAATCTGAAGGAAAAAGTTCAAAGGGGTTTTTGGAATATAAAGATAAAAATGCCTGTTCCACCCCAAACTGTATGGATGGATACGCCCTTAATTGATTTAATAATTCTTCTTTGCCCAAATGAATGTTACTGCAGACCCATCCCAGCTTTGCCTCATAATCCGGTACATCATCAATACTCAATCCACGTAATATTCCACACTCTCCCAAACCAAAATTTTCACCATCCCTTAGTACTAGGAACCAAGTTTCCTTTTGAGTCAAAACCCCACGTGAGGTACCACTGGGAACTTTAAAATCGAAGGTGTATTTTTTATAGCTAGCTTTCATGCAGTTCCTCAAATTTAAGTATATTTTATATCTAAAACAGCACCTATGTCAAGTATCAATGGAAAAACTATTTGGGTTACCGGAGCTTCTTCCGGTATTGGCAAGAGCCTTGCTTTGAAGCTCAGTTCGTACCAGTGTAACCTGATTTTGTCTTCACGAAATAAAGAAGAACTTTTAAAAGTAAAAGAATTGTGTGGAGGTTCCAACACTATTTCCATTCTACCCCTTGACCTTACAAACCATCACCAAATGGAGGAAATTGCAGAAAAGGCCATTTCCAAGTTCGGCAGTGTTGATATGTTAGTCAATAACGCTGGGATTAGCCAACGTTCCTTAATCATAGAAACCAAAGTAGAGGTATATGAGCAATTAATGCAAATCAACTATTTGGGTACCGTGGCACTTTCCAAGGCAATTTTACCTCATTTTATCGCCAATAAAAGTGGGCATTATGTAACGGTTACCAGTTTAATGGGAAAATTTGGTTCTCCATACCGATCGGGCTATTGTGGAGCTAAACACGCATTGCACGGTTTTTTTGATGTAATGCGCATGGAACACGAAAAGGATGGGGTTAAAGTTACTCTGGTGTGCCCTGGGTTTGTACAAACCAATGTGGCCAAAAATGCCTTAACAGCAGATGGCTCTCCTCAAAAAGATGACGATGTTGCCACGCAAAACGGAATCACACCGGAACTAGCTGCCAAGAAAATGATTTCTGCAATTGAGAAGGGTAAATTTGAAGTGTATATAGGGGGTAAAGAAGTTAAGGGAATTTATTTAAAGAGATTCTTCCCTAAATTGTTGCACAAAGTGGTTTTGAAAAGTCACGTAAGGTAAGATCAACTAAAATTGAACCAAAAACGTACGCCTTCCACTTCCCTATCAACATTTAATTTAGATTGAAGCTGGTTCACCAATCGATTGATTAGGCGAATACCCATGGAAGAGTGTGCCCGTTCATCACTATCCTCGGGAAGACCAATGCCGTTATCGGTATATTCAAAATAACCTTTATCACCATTTTTACGTAAGTGAATATAGATTTTACCGTTGTCATCATTTTCGGGGAAGGCATATTTAAAAGAATTGGATACCAACTCATTCAATATCAATCCAAATGGAATGGCGCGGTCAATATCCAGCTCAGTACCTTCTGCATCAATGGTAATGCTAATATTGTGTCCTCCCTTTTTGTAAACGGATTGCACACTGTTGATCAAACTTTCAATATACCCCTGCATTTCTATCACCGAAAGATCATCGTTCTGATATAGTTTTTGATGTATCAATGCCATGGCCTTTACCCTACTCTTTCCTTCTTCCAATGCAACAATGGCTGCCTTGCTTCGGGTATTCTTTGTTTGTAGGCTCAACAAACTGGAAACCATTTGCAGGTTGTTCTTTACCCTGTGGTGTATTTCTTTTAAGAGCGAGTCTTTTTCTACAAGTGAATTTTCAATTATGTGTTTTTGCTCGGCAATCAAACGTTGGTTTTTTATACTTTTTAGGTAAGCATATACTAAACCGGCAAACCCCAATAGGGTAAATATCAAAGAAATAAACACTAAATTGATGCGTTCATCCTTGGCTTTCATTTCACTCCTAGCCAATTCGTTTATTCGCTTTTGTTCGTCAATCAGCCTTTGGGAGTTCTCCAAATCTTCATTGGCTACAATGGTCACCAATTGTTGTTTTATAAGTACGGATTGTTTTTTGGACAACGAATCCTTTATTCTTTCATTTCGTTTATAATAAATAGAGGCGTTCTTAAAATTCTCCACCTTATCATAGAAAGCAGCTAGCAAACTGTTCTTTTTGATGCTCTGCAATACGGTAATGTTATCAAACTGAACATCCAAGTATTTTTTGGCCTCAGTAAAATCTTCCATTTGAAGGTTCGCCTCTGCCAAATAAAGTGTGTTTTCCACAACTTCTTTTTGATCCTTATTCTTGGATGATTTTTTTAAGGTTTCAATACTTGTTTTCAATAGTGGAACCGCTTCTTCATATCCACTAAGCATTACATGGCATTTGGCAATGTTACCCTCTATTTCTGCTTTTAGTAAATCGCTTTCAAATAAATCGGATTCACTTTTTTGTATAGATATATCGTTGACGTAGACATCTAAATAGGCTTTGGCCTTTTTTAATTCGCTCAAGGCCGTTGGTGCAGAATCATCTAGTCTTAGGTAATTGCCAACCTTACTGTGGTATTTTGCCAAACCATACGAATCATTATCGGCTATGGTAGGCTTTACCTCCATAATATATTGGTTCCTGGCTTTTCTATATAATCCTAAATTGCTGTAGATATCATAAAACGAAACATTGTTGGTAAGGCCCAACTCTCGTTTTTGTTTTCTAATTTCAATTTGTTTATCGAACAATTGGAGATTTGCGTAGTTGTCATCCAGCACATCCAAAACCACTATTTGGGAATCTGCACCCAATGAATCTTTGATGTCATATAGTTCTTTGGCAAGAGCGGTACTTTTATCATATTCCCCCAAATCATTGTATACCTGGGCCTGCATAACTTTATAAAGCCTTGCTGCGATGGTGTCTTCCGTCATTTGTGCATTGGACATGTAGACTTTTATGGTATCCAACCAGTCGTAAGCGGAATTTATGTTGTATCGATCTAATGAATTGAAAAAGACATCGAAACGTTGTATTGGTTGATTAGCGTCCTGAAACTCCTTCAGTACACTTTCTTCATCACCATCAGTGTTCTGAGCCGATGTGGTGAAAAGAAAAATAAAAAATATCGAGGTAAATAAAATTCTTACGTAACGTTCCATTAATTAAATTGATACAGGGACCACGCCTTACGTTGCCCTATATTATTATCGTGCCCTTTTTTCCTTTATTGCCCCACAATAATCAATTCAACAAAAAAATAAAACAGCGTACCGAATTATAATGTATGGGGTATATAAAGAACGTTAGTTTAGCTACAAAATTAAATCCCAAAGGAAAGAGTTCACCACTATTGTTGTGAAAGTGTCGTTTTCTGTTGTGAAAAGGTCAAGTTTGTATGTTAAGTGGTATTTTATCGGTGTTTTGTGCTTTTTATGGAGTTTATAAGGAAGCACAGCGGGTTAAAAATTGAAAAAGGCCCTGCTTTTACAACAAGACCCTTTTACGAGAACACTATATGAAAATGAAAAAATTACTTTCTTAATTATTACACTGCTAAAGTATATGTATAGAAAATATCAGGGAAATTATTGTTGTGAACCTATTAAAACTTGTGGTTTTCTTTGAATAAAAACATTGTACAAAAAAAGTGCCCTAATGGACACTTGGTAATATTTTTTATATTCTAGCGAATCTTAGCTATTCATTGATGAAAGAATAAACTCTTTAAAATCCTTGGATATAGGGATAAGATTATTGTTGATCATTATATCCTTGGAATTGATTGCATCTATATGATCTACATTTACAATGTATGATTTGTGTGCCCTATAAAATTTGTTTTTTGGAAGTTTTTCCAAATAATCTTTAAGAGGTGAACGCACCAAGAACTTTTTGTCAACCGTATTTACCTCTAAATAAACATTGTCCGCTTTTATAAATTGGATATCCGTAAACTGAATCCGATAATAAAGATGTTGTTTTTTTACGAAGATGGAATCCTTCAATACAGAGTTCGAAGTTATTTCTTCAGCTATATCCTGCCCCTCTGTTTTATCCATACCCTTTTTGGCATAGTTAAAATTGGAAAGCGCTATTTCTATGGAGGTATAAAGGTCTTGTTGTTCAAATGGTTTTACCAAATAACCATCTGGCTTTACTGTTTTGGCATTTTCAACAGTAGCGCGGTCAGAATTGGAAGTGACGAATATAAAAGGAATGTTGTAGGTTTCACGGATATGCTTACCTAGGTCTATACCTGTTTTGTCAGAGGCGAGGATAATATCAATCAACACCAAATCCACATGGTTGTTTTTCAATACATCTACCGCCTGTTCGTACACTATGACATTATCTACAATTTCATAGCCGATTTCCTCTAGCATGGATTGCATATCATCTGCGATGATGACATTATCCTCTACAATTAAAATTTTTATCGGATGTTCCAAGTTCCTTTAAGTTTATTTGGTTGATAATCAAATTTACGAAAAAATATTGACTGAGATGAAGAATAAAATTGCTAACAAAAAGGTACTCAGTGCAACTTTCTTAAGTTCGGCATCCAAATTACCAGGATTTTTGGTCATCATCACTTTTCTTAAATGAATCAGCAATGGGACAAACGCCAACATAAAAAATGTTTGGTTCCAACCAAATTTTACTATCCATACATATAATGCAAAGCAAAATAAAGCGGTAATAATCAAAAACAAATGATAACGCTTTCCTTTTTCAAACCCCATGGTGACGACCATGGTGATTTTACCATGCTTTTTATCGGAAACGATATCACGTAAATTATTTAGATTTAATACTGCTACACATAAAAGTCCAATAGAGACTGCGGGTAAAACCGAGCTCCAGTCGAGGGATTTTGTATATAAGAACATACTTCCGAGCACCCCTAACAATCCAAAAAAAAGAAATACAAAAAGGTCTCCCATACCTTTATAACCATAGGCATTAGATCCTACGGTATATTTTATGGCAGCCCAAATACTTAAAAGACCAAGGGCAAAAAAAATAAGGATGTAGTTAAAATTCTCAGGGCCGAAAGCTGAATAAATTAGTACCAAAGCAAGCACCAAACTAATAAGGGTGGAGATAATTATTCCTATTTTAAGGGATTTTCGTGTAATGGAACCACTTTGCAATGCTCTTGCTGGACCAATCCTGTCTTCATTATCTGTACCTTTTACACCGTCCCCATAATCGTTGGCAAAATTGGAGGTGACCTGAAATCCAATAGTGGTACATAAAGCCAAAATGAATACTTGTGTTTCAAACCGATTTTCGATTATTGCCAATGCGGTACCAACAATAATTCCCGATAAAGAAAGAGGAAGTGTGCGTAGTCTAGCAGCTTGTATCCAAGCCTTTGTGTTTTTCAAGATTAGTACGGATCTTCTATTTTAACTCTTTGACCATCTTGGTACGAGGCTACAAATGCGTCCTCGAAGCCCATCCGAACCAATTGTTCTCTAAATTTTTGTGCTTCTTCCAAATTTTCAAAGTTACCTAGAGAATAGGCATAAAACGGATTTGTTTTTACAAAAAGAGTATTGGTAAGTGCTTCGGATGCCAATGTTACATTGTTTTCCACAAATGATTTTACCTGTACGGAATAGATTTTTTCCTTGTTCAAAAATTCTTTAGCCAAGTAAAATTCCTTTACCAAACTAAGTTCCTCATTTTGAGATTTTAAATTATCTATCCTTGCCTTAATTACATCCAAACTATCAATGGACACTAAAAGATTGCCCTGATTCTCAAAAGATTGCTTACTGCTAAGTCCTGCTGTAAAGGAGGTAATGGCCAAAGTCCCAATTACAAATAATCCCACAAAACCCAACAAAACGTTTCGTTGCAGTTTTATTTTGCGTAAATCTTTATTCTTGTATTTTATCTGGTCCAGTAATCTTTCGTTAATAATCTGGGCCTTATCTATATCCTTATGAAGGTCCAATAAATCGCTTTCTTCAATAAAAGGCATATTGTGACGGGTTATAATTATATGCTATGCTAAAAACATAGCAACCAATAAGTTAATTTGAATCTATACAAAAATAGATAATTTACAGAAAGAAAAAAACTTTATAGCCTTAAAGCGTGAAAGAATATGGCCTCAGCGGTTTTTTTAGGTTATAATAAGTGAATACCATCATCTTGGATATTGATTTTACGCTGCCGGTAAAGAATACCCACACCTTTCTTAAAAGCTTTTTTACTAAGATGCAAGGCCTCTTTTATTTCTTCTGGGGAGGATTTATCGTGGAGCGGTAAAAATCCGTTGTTTTCCTCTAATTTATCCAACAACATTTTAGCCGTTGGCTCCAACATTTGGGGCCCAATGGGTTGAAGGGAGATATCCAGTTTCTTGTCGTCCCGTACATTTTTTACATACCCCTTTAATTCGTTTCCAACAGCAATAGGTTTAAAAATGTCACTTTCGAAAATCAGGCCTTTGTGCCTATCATCAACAATTACCTCCCACCCTATTTGGGTTTTACGATTCACCAAGAGATTTACTGTATCATTTTGATTGTAGTCCACACTTTCGTTGGAAAGAAACTTATCCACTCTGCTCGACCCTGTAAGACGCATACTTTCTTCATCCATATAACAATGAACAATATATTTGTTCCCGTCTTCCATTCTTTCCGATTGTTCCCTAAAGGGAACAAGTAGGTGTTTCTCCAAGCCCCAGTCCAAAAATGCTCCGTAAGCACCAACTTCAACAACTTCCAAATAAGCAAATCCATTACGGATTATCTTAGGTTTTAAGGTTGTGGAAACTGGGCGTTCGGCATTGTCCAGGTAACAAAAAACTTCCATCTCTTGGTCTATCTGAAAATCTTCGGGCACATATTTGTTTGGCAATAATATCTCTGTGCCTTCTTCATCTCCCAAAAAAAGTCCTACACTAGTACTTCTTAGCACTTTAAGGGTGTTATAATTTCCCAATTCAATCATATGGTAAAGGTAGTTGTAAAAAATGGGTATAAAAAAAGCTGCCCTGTATTGGACAGCTTTATTACCTTGATCGCAATCTTAATTATAAATAGATTCTTTTCCAAAGTGCTTGGCCAACATATAATAGATTACTGCACGATGTTTGTTCTTCTCCGATTTTCCGTAAGCATCAATCACACTGTTAATGGATTCCATTAATGCCGGGGTATCGGTTAACCCTAATTTTTTTATCAAAAAATTGTTTTTCACGGTTTCCAACTCTTTATCGTCAGAGCCTGAAACTTTGGAAGCATCCAAGTTATAAATGGCAGGCCCAAGTCCTATGGCAACCTTGGTCAATAAATCCATATCTGGTGTTTGTCCAAATTTGCTTTTAATATCCTCCGCATACTTCTCGATTAGTTCGTCTCTTTTGCTCATAATTAATCAGTGTTCTTATTTGTTTATAGCTAAGCTTCTAAGATATGAAATCGAAATAGCTAAGCAAAATTTTATTGTTCAATGCTCTTGGTGTGGTAACCTCCAATATTTTTGGTTGATTGGATTTTGAATAGAACTGCTTCAACTTATCTTCCAAATCATTTTCATTCTGAGCTTTTATATATTCAAAACTATACATGTTGGCCAAATATTCAGCAGACAAATTGTGACTTGTCTCAAAGAATGTTTCAAACTCCTCTGTTTCCTCTTTACCCGGTAATATCCTAAAAATGCCCCCGCCTGAATTATTGACTATGACAATTCTAAAATCGGGACGTATGTATTTGTTCCAAAGTGCATTACTGTCATAAAAAAAACTAAGGTCTCCCGTAAGCAACAAAGTGGGTTCTGTACTGTGCATGGAACTCCCCACTGCAGTTGATGTGCTACCGTCTATGCCGCTTGTCCCCCGATTACAAAACACCTTTAATGATGCTTTCATTGGGAATAATTGGGCATACCTAACTGTGGAACTATTTGCTAAATGTACTTGATAGTTATCTGGAATACCCTTTACAATATGATGAAAGGCAGTAAAATCGGTAAACGGAATTTCCTTAAGGTACGTTTCACGTTTTTTCTCGTATACATCCTTCTTGTTTTCCCAAAAGACTTTATAATTACTATTCCCCTTAACATCGGAAATTATTTTCTTAAAAAATGTATTGGGATTTATTTTGATATGTTTCGTTAAGCAATAGAAAGTGTCGTTCGCATTTTTAACATCCACATGCCAATGATTTTTTGGACTGTATTCACGCAGAAAGCTCTTAATTTTCTTGGAAACTATCAACCCGCCAAAAGTTACCAAAAGATCAGGTTGCAAGGCTCTGAAAAGTTCATCCTTTTTACCTGATTTTTCAATCGGAGCAATAATACTGTCAATACTTTCAAAAAAATTGGGATGGTGCAGATTAGATGTGGTCTCGGTAAACAACACCGTATTGGGGTCATGGGCAAGATAATTTAAAACCTCCGATTCAATCGCATTTGGTTGATTTACCCCTACCAAAACCATTTTTCGTGGGCTGTTTTTCCATATCTCGGCCAATACTTCCCAGTTTTCCTCAACCACATTTGTTTTTACGCTTGCTTCAACATCTTGGATTTTCACCGACGGTTCCGTTACTCTATCATACAAAGGCTCCTCAAACCGTATGTTGATATGCACCGGGGAATTTTCTTCGAATGATACAGAAAGTGCCCGTGCTATCTCTTCCTCGTTATAGGCTTGTATTTCTTCCTGGCTATCTTCCAACAAGATTTTACCATATTTTGAAATACTTTCAACGGCATGTGAGACATCTTGTTTTAGATTGGCGGAATAACCAATATGTTTTTCCAGAACATACTCCTGTCGTATGGTTTGACCATCGCCAATATCGATTCGGTAGCTGGGTCTATCAGCAGAAACCACGATCAATGGTATGTTACTGTAATACGCTTCGGCCACGGCCGGATAAAAGTTCAACATGGCACTGCCAGACGAACACAGTACTGCAACCGGCTCCTGTAATTGCTGGGCCATGCCCATGGCAAAAAAGGCAGCACAACGCTCGTCTACAACGCTGTAGCAATTAAAAAATGGGTTTTTAGTAAAACTGATGGTCAATGGGGCGTTTCTTGATCCCGGTGAGATAACAATGTTCTTAACTCCTCTTGATTTAAAACACAACACCAAGGTTTGTGCAGCTGGTATGTCTGAGTACATCATGGCTTACAAAAATACATCATCTAAGCGGTAATCCTCTAAATTCAGATCTATCAATTTATAAGGTACCTAGCATGGTCTTGCTTTTATTTTGGGTCTCGATCCATTCACTTTCAGGATTGGATGCCTTGGTAATTCCTCCTCCAACAAAAATGGACGCTTTACCATTTTGAAGTTCCATACAGCGAAGGTTCACAAAAAGTGATGCCGCTCCCTGTTCCCATAAATTTAATTCCCCCAAGAAACCAGTATAAAAAGTTCTCTGGTAAGTTTCATTCTGCTGGATAAATTGTTTTGCAGCTTCTGTTGGGATTCCACATACTGCAGGTGTGGGATGCAACGCATTTATGACTTCTTTAATTTCAATGTTCTGAAGCATGGTCCCACTAATTTCTGACCGTAAATGCCATAAGTTTCCAGCCCTCACGGATTCCGCTTCGTCAATTTCCAAACGTTCCATTGTAGGAGCCAATTTATCTCCAATGTACTGCGAAACCATTTGTTGTTCCTCAATTTCTTTATTGCCCCATTTTGGTTCCTTACTTTTTATATAGGGTAAGGTAGCCGCCAAGGACATTGTGCTTAGTTCTCTATTGTTGATTTCCACCAAAGTTTCGGGAGTAGCACCACACCACATGCCTATTTTAGGGTGATGAAAAAGGTATCCAAATGCATTTGGGTATTTATGTAAGAGTGTATTAAATATTTTTACCGGTGCCTTTGTAAAAGGTAGGTCTATTTTTCTTGATAGTACTACTTTCTTGAGATTCCCTCTTTCAATCTCCTTGATTCCTTTTTTAACCAAATTGACATGCGCCTCTTTCCCTGACTCGTCCGTGGAATCAAAATTGGTTGTATTTGAGTCCTTGTAATTAAATACTGCTTTCCAAACTTCATCCGGCTGAATCAGAACAGCTTCATTGGTCCTATCAAAAGGAGCAAAAACAAATCCCCTTTCTATAAAATCGATGGTAACCACAAGTTCATCAGTAGATTGAAAAACCGCGAATAGCTCATTATCATTAGGTTTTCTATAAATTACAAAAGGTAGTCCGCTTTGCATGCAGGATTCCACTCTTTCATAAACCTCTTGAAGCTCTTTATTTTCTGGGTAGTGCAATGGTAGTTAGTTTACAATTGGAAATCAGGTTACCCTCCTCATCCGTTATTTTTATCTCCCAAAGTTGCGTGGTCCGACCTTTATGGAGCATGGACGCCCTTGCATACACAAACCCCTCCTTGATAGATCGCACATGGTTGGCAGCAATCTCAATACCGCGCACAACAAATTCCTTCGCGTCCAAAAAAATATAAGATGCGGCACTCCCCACACTTTCCGCAAGTGCCACCGAAGCACCACCGTGTAGGACCCCATCGGGTTGGTGTACTTTTGGCGTCACAGGCATTTTTGCCAGGAGAAAATTTTCCCCTACATCAATATAGGTAATATCCAACGTCTCCATTAATGTGTCCTTGCATATTTCATTGCACACGGACAGAATCTTCTCCTTGTGTTCGTTCATCTTTATACTTTTTTGTAAAATTACACAAAGCTTTTGCAATATCTAACATAGCCTTCTAATCATGTCCAACAAAGAAAAGACGGTACGCTATACCACTGAAAACACATATCTGACACAGAATGAATTAGGGCCGAAAACCAAAAATGTTTGGTTGGTTTTTCATGGGATTGGATACCTGAGCCGATATTTTGTAAAGTATTTTAATAGTTTAAATGCAGAGGAAAACTACATTATTGTTCCCCAGGCCCCATCTAAATATTATTTAAAAAACGAGTATAAATATGTTGGGGCAAGTTGGTTGACCAAGGAAAATACGGCCACGGAGATAAAAAATGTGCTCAATTATATTGATGCGGTACTTGAATCCGAGAATTTATCTGAAGATCTAAACCTAGTTCTTTTTGGGTTTTCCCAGGGAGTTTCCGTAGCTACTCGATGGTTGGCGAACAAAAAAATCCAATGTAAATTGATTGTGCTTTATGCAGGTGGGATTCCTAACGAACTTACCGCTGGAGATTTTGATTTTTTGAATCCAGACACTTCGGAAGTTAAAATTATCTATGGTGATCAAGATGAATACCTAACCCCAGACCGGTTACAGACGGAAAAGTTAAAAGTAGATACATTATTCCAAGGTCGAGCAGTAACAATATCCTTTAAAGGTGGTCATGAAGTTAAGCCGGAAATCATTGAGGGATTGTTGTAAAGACATCATTTATTGCCCTCTTGTTCAGTTGGCTCCTCTTCGTAATATTTGATTGTCCTTGTGATATATGTATTTCCAGGAGTTATAATCTGTTTTACCCAATTGCTTGGTGTATGGTTGTCAAATTGGAAAATGTATTTGTCTGCAGCCTCTGTATTTATCGTTTTCTTTTCCACCCTGCTCAAAATTCCATTTGTGTAATAGTAATATCGTTTTTTTTGCGACACAAATTCTTTTTCCACAATATCGTATAAAAAATCTTCACTAGTGACCAAATCACCTGCACTATTAAAAACTTCTTCAATGGCGGTGTTGGGTTCACCATCAATATATTCCTTGGTCAATATAACTTCTTGCGTGCCAATAGGAGCTTTTTTGGTAGAGGTACGTACCGATTTTTGCAAAATTCCATTGGTAAACGTACTTACGGTATGCTCGTTTTTTATTTCAGAATATTCAAAAGTGGTTTCATCCACTCCATCACCATTAGATGATATAATACGAGACAAATTCCCTTCCTCGTCATATAGATATTGTTCCTGTTCTAAAAATTGTTTATCGTACGAGATTATTTTTTCTATTACTCTTCTGGTAGGAACCGTATCTAATTCATAAAAATTCGCCATAGAAGTGGACTCGTCCAAAACGTTGTTCTTGTAACTTTCCATACGCTTCTCCACCAATTCACCATCGTTGTATTTGTAATACGTAATATCTTGGTCGGTATCATTGTATTGTGTCACTGTTTTAATTAAAACGCCCTCTTTGGTAAATTCGAACAATTCCTTACCATAGTCCGTAGAAACCAAACATGACGCTACCCTACCTTTAAGATCAAAATCCTCAACAGTAAAGATTTTCACCTCTTGGGCCCAAATTCCAATAATTTGAAATAATGAAAAAAGAAGTATAATGGCGTAATTTTTTTTCATGCTGTAAAATTAGTCGTTAAAAACACAACTGAAAAATCTAAACAACATATATCCGACCACAATTGGTAAGAAACCCTCTAAAACTTGCGTTGGGGGTCAAAAGGAGAAATATCCATAGATAGTTTCTCTCCGGAGATAAGCTCTGTGATCAACTTTCCTGTTGCTGGTCCCATACTCCACCCCATCATGGCATGTCCAGTTGCTATTGTTAAATTAGCATAGTTTTTGGGCCTACCGATATATGGGAGTCCATCAGGGGAAACCGGTCGTAATCCACATTTGGCATTCTTCTTGGCTATTTCGGGAATTTCCAATTTATAATAGTAGTCCCGTACCCCTTTTGCAATGGCTTCTACCCTCTCTTTGCGAATGGTATGGTTAATTCCTGAGAATTCCATGGTACCTGCAAATCGCGTAAATCCTTCCATTGGCGTTACAGCAATCTTTTTTTCCATTAAAATGGCGGGTAAATTAATATGTGTAGGTTCTTCTACATTGATTCTATACCCTTTTCCCGCTTGCAACGGTAATTTAAGGTTTAATTTTTTTGACAGATTTGATGTCCATGACCCCGCGGCAAACACAACTTCGTCCGCTATGTACGATGCTTTTTCGGTTTTAACTTCTGTAATTTTGTTTCCCTCTGCACAAACATCCGTGACTTCTTCATTTTTACGAATGACTACCCCGGCTTCAATGAGAAAAGCAGTCATCCTTTTCATAATCAAAGGTGGTGTGGTATGCCGGTCACATTCCCAAAGAATGGCACCTTCAGCATTTATTTCCACATTGGGTTCAAGTGTTTTTAATTCTTTCTTTGAAAGTAACCTACCCTCTAACCCCAGGTGTTTTGCTTTTTCTACCACTTCCATTTCATGATCGCGAGCTTCATTGGACTGGAACATCATCAATAATCCTTTGTTTCCAATTTGAAAATCCCCCAAATCTCCAGAAGCTTGTATTCCTTCGTAGAGTTCTCGGCTCAAAAGGTTAATATCTCGAATAATGGGCATGGCGTGCTCCACCTTGGTTTTGGTTGAAGACTTTTTAAAATACCAAGCCCACTTAATAAAGTCTGGGTCCATTCTCGGTTTCATATAAAATGGGCTGGAAGAATTAAACATATACTTTAACCCTTGTGTAATCATACCTGGGGAAGCCAACGAAATTATATGGGATGGGGTAAGGTATCCTGCATTAACAAAAGAAGCACCGGATGAGATATCCGATTTGTCCAACACCGTTACTTTATGACCTTCTTTCTGTAGAAAATATGCGGTAGAAAGTCCAACAATACCTCCTCCTACCACAATAACACTTTTGTTCTTGCTCATAATTACTAGTTTGAGGTATTCCTAAAAGACCGCCAATATACATAATGGGAACGAGAATGTTCTTGTGGTCATAAAAATTCATTCATAAACTTTTGACTATTTTTGCAGGATTCAGAAAACTTATATAAGAATGAAAAAACTATCCTTATTGGTCTTAGGCTTAGCCTTTGCGTGTAATTCTTCACAAAAAACGATTGCCGAGCCAAAAGAACCAGTACCTGTTACAAGCCCTGTACCATATGCGGAGTCCATTACACAGGAAGAGCTTAAAGAACACTTGTACACGTATGCATCCGACGAATTTGAAGGAAGGGAAACAGGGAAACCGGGACAGAAAAAAGCCATAGCATATATAAAGGCTCATTACGAATCTTTGGATGTTTCGCCTGCCAAAGCAGACGGGGACTATTTCCAGAAAGTGCCTTTGGAAGTATCCAAAGTACCCAAAGGGAACCTTACCATCAATAATGAGAATTTTGAAGTGGGTGATAATGCGGTATCATTCTCATCAGCTCAAGGAACATTTGATCAAATTGTTTATGCTGGGTACGGGATTGAAGATGGAGACTACTCCGACTACAGCGGCATTGATGTTTCCGGAAAACTGGTGCTCATTAAAGCTGGTGAACCCAAAAACGCCAATGGCACTTATGTACTTTCCGGATCTATGGAACAATCCGAGTGGAGCAACATGTCCGAGGCCATGGGTAAAAAATCGGCTCTTGCAGTAGAGAAAGGCGCCAAAGGCATTCTTTATTATGATACCCAGAATTATCCGCGCTTTCGAGGGTATTTTCAATTTATGAAAGCCAACAACAGTGGTCGTATGCAACTCGCAGAGGATAATGGTAATGAGATTCTTGTTGTCTTGGATGAAAAAGCAACGAAAACCATAAAAGGTGATATTGACGAAGACAATGTTCCAAAAACAATTACCGCGGACATCGAATTAAATATCCTTGGTGGTAACGATGAAATAAATTCGGAAAATGTAGTCGCATTTTTAAAAGGCACCGAGAAACCTGAAGAATATATTGTAATTTCTTCACACTTAGATCACATCGGAATCACCGCTGATGGTCAAATCAATAACGGAGCAGACGACGATGGTTCTGGAACTGTGGCCTTATTGGAAATTGCCGAAGCGTTTAAAAAAGCGGCCGACGAGGGGAATGGACCAAAACGCTCCGTAGTGTTCTTACATGTAACCGGCGAGGAAAAAGGATTATTGGGGTCCAAATACTATACGGATGTTGACCCTATTTTCCCCTTGGAGAACACAGTTGCCAACCTTAACATTGATATGATTGGCAGAATAGATCCAAAATATACTGGGGCTAGAAATTATTTATACCTCATTGGGTCAGACAAGTTAAGTACGGAACTCCACAATTTATCCGAAGAGGTAAACAAAAAATATACAAACATTGAATTCGATTATACCTATAATGATGAAAACGATCCCAATCGTTTTTATTACAGAAGTGACCACTACAACTTTGCAAAAAACAATATTCCGATCATATTTTATTTTAACGGTACACATGCAGATTATCACCGGCCTAGCGATACGCCCGACAAAATAAATTACGACCTGTTGGAAAACCGCTCACGACTTATATTCTACACGGCATGGGAAATTGCCAACAGACCAAATAGATTAGTTGTTGACAAAGCTGCAGATTAAGCTATCTGTTTATAGAGCATTGAAAAAGCCCTTTTTTTTAAAAGGGCTTTTTTTGTTTAATAATTGAATAAAAAATCCCATATCGAAAGGATATGGGATTTAACTAATGTAAGGGTGGAAGACGGGATTCGAACCCGCGACCCTCGGTACCACAAACCGATGCTCTAACCAACTGAGCTACAACCACCATTTAAAGCGGATGCAAAAATACTTTTTTGTAATGATTCAACCAAAATATTTTTCAAATTCCATCAATTTATTTTAGCACTCCTTTATTTATCCACTACATCTTATTCTACAAGTTGCTGGCAACTAATAATAATGACTCTATGGTACAATTTACCGATAAAATGCACGTTTTTAAGACCAAACACACATTTTTGGACCTTTCACAACAAATAATTTCAAAAAAGTTAGTGTAAAAGTAGTTTTACATCATATAATCTATAATCAATTGTTTTCTCAAATAAATCTTATACCTCACAAGAAGAAACCAATTATTGCACTGGGTATATTTACGTGCATTCTTTTGATGTCCATACCGATTAACGCCCAGTCCTATAGAAAGCATGATAGTTTAGCTTATAAACTACAGCGTTTGGAATCAACTAACCGATTTAACGCCAAAGATACTTCACACATCAATCTTTTGAACAGATTAGCGTTCTCCTATCTTTACTTGGAGGCTGACAGTCTTTATTCCATTGCAGAAAGGGCATTGAAATATAGTGAGAGTATTAATTATAGCCGTGGTATAATCAAAGCCCTGGATGCCCAAGCTAATTATTTCTATAATAAAGGAAATCGTGAAAAATCGATGCCACTATTTGAGCAGGCGTTAAAAATTGCTGACGAAACCAATGATTTTAATTCGGAGGTATCTATTATAAATGCACTGGCACAAAATTATAGTTTTGAAGGTAACTACGCCGAAGCCCTAAACCTAAACCTAAAGGGTATCGATTTGGCCAAAAAAATTGATAACCCACAAATGCTCTCCATACTTAATGAGAACATTGCGGGTCTCTATGCAGATCAGAAAGATTTTAAAAATGCCTTGATGTTTTACGATACGGTTCAAAAGATTAACCGAAGCATGAACAACGAGGTCATAGATGCTGAAACGCAGAGCAATATGGCGTCTCTCTATAAAGATGCGAAGGATTTTAAGAATGCGATGTTCAGTATTAATCGAAGTATCAACACCTTTGAGAAGAATAAGATTTACGATTGGCTTGCCTATGCTTATGAAGTGAAAGGAGATATTTATCTTGATCAAAAAAAATATAAATGGGCGCTCTATTGGTATGATCAAAGTAATATGCTTTTTAAGCATCAAATTGAAGACGATAGAATCAAAATTCAATTGATGAACGGTATGGCCAAAGTATATTTTGGTTTGGAAAATGACAGCCTCTCTTTAAATTATGCTAAAAAAGGACTTGCGCTTTCCAAAAAGATAAAATCCCTTCAAGGCCAAATTGATTGTTCTGAAACTCTTTACAAGGTTTATAAGAAAAATGGTGACGACACCGAAGCATTGGCTTATTTGGAAACCTTCAAAACCCTGTCTGATTCACTGTTCAGAGATAAAAACAAACAAAGTTTATCTCTTTTAGAGACAAAATTGCACTACGAACAAGAAAAACAAGAATTGATAGAAGCCAATCAAAATGCCTTGGCCAAGCAACGTAATTATATCTATTTTTCCATCATAGTACTTCTTATCCTAAGTATAATCACCTTTTTGATCCGTAGGAGCGAGAACATTCAGAAAAAGTTGAACCGAGAACTAAAAGATAAATCCCAAGCAATATTATTACGTGAAGCACAACTGCATGAAATCAATAAAACCAACACCAAACTTTTTTCCATTATCGGCCACGATCTTAGAGGCCCAATTGGTGGGTTACAAGGAATTCTGAAGATGTTTACCGATGGTGAAATAAGTACAAAAGAACTGGTCTCATTTATTCCCAAACTAAAAACAGATGTGGACAATATATCCTTTACACTGAATAATCTTTTATCTTGGGGTATGAACCAGCTAAACGGAGTGGTCACTAAACCCAAACGCGTATCGTTGTCAAACCTTGTGACCAGCAACATCCAGTTATTGTCTGAGATTGCCAGTAGCAAATCCATTAAAATTATTAATCAACTTCCTGAAAACCCACGAATTTGGGCGGATAATAACCAAATAGATATCGTTATCCGAAATCTATTGAGCAATGCAATAAAATTTACTCCGGAGAACGGTCTGATTACCATTGACGCTGAAGAAAAATCTGGGATGTGGCAGATTTCTATACGAGATACAGGGGTTGGTATGACCGCCGAGATCCAGAAAAGCATTTTCAATGACTCCTCCAATGTTACCACTTATGGTACCAATAATGAAAAAGGTACTGGTTTAGGTTTGTCCCTATGTAAAGAGATGGTACATAAAAACAAAGGCGAAATATGGGTTGATAGTGTTCCGCGAAATGGAACCACATTCTTTTTTACAGTACCCAAATCTTTGAACAGGTACCAAAAAGCATCTTAATCAGATTAAATCGTCTAGTTTGTCCACGCCCAAGTAACGCTCTACAGTAAATCCTTCGGCATGTTCAACCCCAATTATTCTACCCAAATCCCTAGCGCGGTATTCCACGCTGTCCGTAAAATTTTTACTGCTGATAGGTGTTTCCGGCTCGTCGCTTTTAGGGTCATAAAATTGTGAGCCATAAGCCAAAATAGCCTCGGTTTTCTTGTCCATAAACCCAGATACGTTCACAACAAAATCGGGTTCCAGACTTTTCCATTGGATATAATGATATACAATCTTTGGCCTCCAGGCATCTTGCCATGCATCGTCGCCATCCATTTTGGTGTCAATTTTTATCAAACCACTCAAAAAGCAGGCATCACTTACCAATTTACTACCTCTTCCGTGGTCAATATGTCGGTCATCAATAGCATTGCAAAGTACTATCTCGGGTCGGTACTTTCTAATTATTTTAATGAGTTCCAGTTGATGCTCTTTATCGTTTACAAAGAATCCATCTGCAAATTCCATGTTTTCTCGTACCGATACACCCAATATTTGAGCGGCTTTTGCTGCTTCTCGATCCCGAATTTCAGCAGAGCCACGGGTACCCAGTTCTCCACGGGTCAAATCCACGATTCCTACTTTTTTTCCTTTGGAAACTTCCTTGGCGATGGTAGCCCCTGCCCCAAGTTCGGCATCATCAGGATGCGCACCGAATACTAAAATGTCTAGCCTCATATATTATTATACCGTTACGGTCATGGATTTTACTTTGGCAATGGCCTGTTCTATATCTACGATTAAATCTTCTATTTCTTCTATACCCAAGGAAAAACGAATCAATGAATCCTTAATGCCTTGTTTAGCCCTATCCTCTGGAGTCATCAATGCATGAGAAGTTTGCGTAGGAGAAAGCATGGTGCTTTCTATACCTGCTAAACTCATGGATGGTTTAATCAATTTTAACTCCTTGAAAAACAAAGACGCATCTATTTCTGGATTCAGCTCAAACGATAGCATTCCCCCAAAACCTTTCATTTGAGATTTGGCCAACTCATGCCCGGGATGGTCTACTAAGCCTGGGTAATACACATGGTCCACATCTTTATTTTCATTCAAATAAGTAGCCATTTTCATAGCATTCTCATTCTGTGCCTTCACGCGGATGGCCATCGTTTTTAAGCTACGTTCCAAAAGCCAGACCGTATAATCGCTCAAACTTCCACCAAAACAAATCCCAGTTTGAAATACTTTATCCATATTTTCCTGGGTAGAGGCAACTACGCCTGCACATATATCGGAGTGCCCTCCCATATATTTTGTAGCACTGTGCACCACAACATCAACTCCAAAATCAATAGGATTTTGATTTACCGGACTGGCAAAGGTATTGTCGATCATGGATAGGATTCCTTTCGTTTTCGCCAAATCTGCCACTCCTTTCACATCGGTAATGGTCAATAGTGGATTGGAAGGTGTTTCCAAATACAAGACCTTGGTATTGGGCCTTATTTCTTTTTCAAAATCTTCCACTTCCCAACCTGTGGTAAAGGAATAGTCAATTCCAAATCTTTCAAATTGGCTAACGGCCAAATGATACGTTCCACCATAAATAGTTTGTTGCAGCACCACGTGGTCACCTTTTTGTAAAAAAGCCATCAATGCGGTACTAATGGCGGCCATACCACTTCCAAAAATCAGAGCGGCTTCAGTATGTTCCAAAGCTGCCATTTTTTTGCACAATGCCTCTTGATTAGGTGTATTGAAATATCTTGGGTATCTTTTTACGGCTACGTCTTCAAATTGGTAGGATGTACTCATGTACAATGGGGATACAGCTCCTTTGAACTCTTTATCCTCCAATTCCCCAACGTGGGTACAGATGGTATTCAGTCCTTTTTTATCGTTGTTCATGATGGTTTTACTTTAGTATAAAGATACGAAACCGATCATACTTGAACATTCTTCCATTTTCCTTTTTTGAACCATACCATGGCCAATACGGCCAATAATATTTCTGCCAAGGTTATGGCCATAAAAACACCAATTGCACCTAAGTTAAAAACCAAGGCTGAAATGTAGGCCAATGGTAATTGAAAGAACCAAAACGAAATCAAATTAATCTTTGTCGGTGTTCTGGTGTCTCCTGCTCCATTAAAAGCTTGGGTAACCACCATGCCGTATGCGTAAAAAACATAACCCAAAGCAATTATTTGAAGACATAGTGCTCCATTTTTAACCACCTCTGGAGTTGTATTGAACCAAGAAATAATGCTAGTTGCGAAAATGAGATAACCCAAGGAAACAGTACCCATAAATATGGCATTGTATTTTCCTGTTTTCCAAACCGAACGTTCTGCCCTATCGGGTTGTTTCGCCCCAAGATTTTGTCCCACCAAGGTAGCGGCAGCATTGCTCATTCCCCAAGATGGCATCAAAGTAAACATCATTACCCGAATAGCTATGGTATAACCCGCCAATACTTCACTACCAAATTCGGACATGATTCGCATAAGAAAAATCCAACTGGAGGTTCCTATCAAAAATTGGGCAATACCCCCTAAAGAAACGTTGATCAGGTTAAGCATAACCTTTAGGTTAATAACCAAATCTTTGGCCATCAATTTAATTTTGCCCCAACCAAAAAACAAAATTCCCAGTTGAAAAATTACCGCAGTTCCCCTACCTATATTTGTCGCAATTGCCGCCCCTTTGACCCCAAACTCTGGGATGGGTCCAAATCCAAAGATGAACATTGGATCCAAAATAATATTAAGTCCGTTGGAAAGCACCAAGGCCCACATAGCAATGGACGCGTTTCCCGCACCACGAAAAATGGCGTTGATCAAAAAAAGTAGAACAATAGTGATGTTGCCCCCGATCATATATTGTGTATATCCGTAACCTTCGGCGATTAAATCGGGTTCCCCACCCATTAAGGCCAAAATATCTTTGGCGTAGATTATTCCAATGATTCCTATTAATATAGAAATCCCCAATCCTAAACTAATGGCCTGAACAGCAGCAGTTCTTGCTCCATCCACGTCTTTCTCGCCAATTCTACGGGCAACAACCGCTGTGGCGGCCATACTCAATCCAATGGCCAAGGCATACACCAAGGTAATCACAGATTCTGTAAGCCCAATAGTGGCCACGGCATTAACGCTTACTCTGGATACGTAGGCAATATCCACTAAAGCGAAAATAGACTCCATGAGCATTTCCAAAATCATAGGGACGGAGAGCATAAATATGGCTTTTCGGATGCTTCCGGATGTGAACTCCGTTTCTTTACCAGAAATAGCTATCCAGAAATACTGAATTATTTTTTTAAATGAATTTGTATATTGAGATGTCATTATCTAAAAATTATGTGTGAAAAAGAAAGTAAATATCAAATTCGCCGAAGGAGTTTCGGTTACCTCAATGGTGCTAGACCAAAGGTGATATCTATCGCGTACATAATTCTTATAACTTCATGATGACGCAAATATGGGGAAAAAATCAATACATTATTAATAATTTTATATTTACTGCTTCATTGCTTGTTGATACTTTCGTAATCAATCTAACTCAAAATAAATTAAAAACCATGCGTATTAAAAGTCTGATTGCCATTGGAGTACTATTTTCCATAATACTCACAGCATCCTGTAAAAAGAACCCTGATACTACAGAAACCGAAAAAAAATCAGGTTATCAGGGCCAAGGAAAAAGTCCTATTGTACCTACGGTGGACAAACCGGTTCAAAAGCAATGGAAAGGGGTATGGGCATTTAATGACAGTACTATTTTCTTTTCAAACAAATTTGAAGGAGCCCGCTTGAATGGGGTGGCCTACGATGGTGATGACCACTATTCTATATGGATAACTGCAGAAAACACTCCAATAAACGTGAGTCCTTGGTATGCTTTTCAAGTGTGGTCCAAAGAGCCTCGCGACATAACAGTCCAACTTAACTATCAAGACTCCCGTAGTAGATACTATCCTAAAATAAGTGTAGATGGTAGAAACTTTAAACCCTTGGATAGCACTAATTTTAAAGCCATCAATCCAGGGGAAGATGATTTTGGAATCAAAGCTGCGCCAGAATCTGCAGAACTTACGATAAGTGTAAATGAAAACCCAACCTGGATCACCGCTCAAGAACTTTATACATCATCGGTGGTTAAAGAATGGGTAGATTCGTTAAGTCTTAAACCATTTATTGAAAATTACCCAATTGGTCTTTCCAAAGAGAAAAGAACCATGCATTTAATGGAGATAAAAGAAAACGAGGATGCCAAAAAAGCATTGATGATCATTTCCAGACAGCATCCACCAGAAGTAACGGGTTTTTTAGCGATGAAATCTTTTATCGAAACAATTTCCAGCGATTCTCAACTAGCCAAGGAGTTTAGACATGAACATACGGTCTTTGTGGTACCCTTGATGAATCCTGACGGTGCGGACAACGGACATTGGAGACACAATATGGGCGGAATTGACCTGAATCGTGACTGGCAGAACTTTAACCAGCCCGAAACAAGAAATGTTCGAGATTTTCTGGTAGCGAAAGACAAAGATTATGAATTTGTGTTCGGAGCAGATTTTCATTCCACCTGGGACGATATCTACTACCCTATTGATACCACGGTAACTGGAGAAAAAGGAAAGATAATCTTTGATTGGATAGAAAACATAAGCGAAAGATTACCTCAAAAGAGAACCAATATTAGCGCCTCTGATGAAATTGACCCTACCATGGTTTCCAGTAAATACTTTTACGTACACCACGGAATGCCGGCCATTGTGTTTGAATTGGGTGATAATACTTCGAGGCCATTCTTAAAAGAAAAAGGTAAAGTTGCCGCAGAAGAAATTATGAAACTTTTAATGGAACAATAGCCTATTTTTTGGCGTAATGCACTTTGTATCGCCAAAAACTGACTCCTCCAAGAATAAAGACCCCGAGTACTGTATACCATACAAAGCTTGGGGTTATTACTTGGTCCCCACTAGCATAACTGTGCAAGCCCACCAAATAAAAATTCACCCCGAAATAGGTCATCATAATACTGGCAAAGGCAATAACACTGGCAAAGTTATAGATCCACTTGCCTCGTAAACCAGGAACAAGACGCATGTGCAACACAAAAGCATAAACCATAATGGAAATAAGTGCCCAAGTTTCCTTTGGATCCCAGCCCCAATATCGCCCCCAGCTCTCGTTGGCCCATTGGCCACCCAAAAAGTTACCTATGGTAAGCATCACTAAACCTGCTGTAAGTGCCAATTCGTTAATTACCGTAAGTTCCTTAATATTTAGGTCCATACGTTTTTTGTTCTTTTCGGTGGTAAGAACCATAAGCAGTAACGCCACTACACCTAAAATCATACCTACTGTTAAAGGGCCATAACTACCCACAATCACAGCTACGTGAATCATTAACCAATAACTATCCAGTACAGGCTGCAAATTTGAGATTGCAGGGTCTACCCAGCTTTGATGGGCTATCCATAATAGCATAGAGGTCACAAATGCACTAGCAGCAATGGTAAGTTCACTTTTTCTACCCAAGGCCAAACCTATACCCATAGTGGCCCATCCTACATATAAGATACTTTCATAAGCGTCGCTCCAAGGAGCGTGGCCAGAAATGTACCAACGTAACACAAGACCTATGGTATGCCAAATAAAGAACAAAATGATAGTTCCTTTTAGTAAATAGGCAAAGGCGTCTAAAAATTTTCGCTCCTTAAATATTTTGGCAATAAGAACAAAGAACAATAGTCCACCTACCAATGCATAATACTTGTACAAACGATTGAACAAGTCAAGCTTATTATATATGATTTCGGTCTTTATCCTATTTTCGGAGGGTAATATTTCCTCTCCATGATTTATTTGATTTTGTTTGAAAGCCTCCAATAACTTATCAGGTTGAGAATAATCTCCCGAAGCGATGGATTGCTGTAAAGAATTTAAATAATATGGAACAGCATTCCTGATAAAATTGGAATACAAGGAATCTTGGACCTGATGCTGACCAGAACGGTATTCCACCGCGGATATCCATTTATTGTTCTCATCGTTCAACAATGGAAAAATCTTCACGATTTGGCCACTCAATGCTATATCCAGCAAACTTAGTCGCTCCCCTACTTTTTTAATGTCTTTTTCAAAATTGGAAGGATTGGTGGTAGAAGTAGCTTTTTCCAGATATGGTCTTAACTTATACGCTCCTTGCTCATCAAAGAAATCAGTTGCTTTCACAAAATCTGTACCTGATGGAACTCCAATTACTTTTCTAATGCTATCATTTTGCCATTTACCCACATGAATAAAATCCACAGTATACCAAACACCCGGGTTAAGCATCATCGAAAGGAAAACTTGGTCTGGAGAGAGGTCTTTGTACTTGTTCTTCCCACTTAATTTCCGCAACAATTCCGATGCAAAAGTATGTACCGGCTTCATTCGTCCACCTGCATCCTGAATTACTAAATTTCCAAACTTTTCGGCATGTTCTTTAGCTACGGTGGTAGCTTGAATCACCGAGTCAATCTGAGCCTTGGTGGGCAACGAAGCATGTTCATGGCTTTCTTGTGCATTTACCGAAAGAAAGGCAAATAAAGATACGATGGTAGTCAATGCCGCTTTTTTGGCCTTTATTTTTTCCAACATGGCCTGTAAATCCCTAAATCTGGTTTTGCCGAAGAACATAATTCCCATTAAACCCATATATAGCAAGAAATATCCAATGTATGTAATCCAAGTACCCCACCAATCGTGATTTACGGAAAGTACTGTACCACGTTCGTCTGGATCAAAACTTGCTTGGAAAAAGCGAAAGCCCTGATGATCTAAAACATGGTTCATGTAAATATCATAATCAAAGGGTCGGTCATCGTGTATTGTTACTTTACTCATAAAAGAAGAATAGCCTGTTTCGGTGCCAGGATATTTTTCAGCTATAAAATCGTTCAGTTCAATGGAAAACGGAAGTTCATACACTTTGGAACCGTAGCTAAAGGAAAAATCCAAGCCACCTACATTGATTTTGTCAGAATAATTAGAGGTTCCTTTACTACCCAACAGTTTAACTTCTTTGGTCTCACCATTTGCAGATACAGAAATTACTAAAGCATCCAGTGTTACATTGGTTATCTCTTCTTCGGGCACTTTAACAATTCCATACTTACCTTTTATGCTTGGTTCTGGAACCACAAATTGCATTCCTCCCATTGTATAAAGCGAACGTAATAACAAGGGTTGAATGCTATCACTGGTGACCTCTCCTTGAAACTGATCTGCCATACGCATAAAGTTACCTTCAAAAGGTGATTTTATACGATAACCATTTTCTTCATCATAAAAAATGTTTATAGCTCCGTCCGTCTCATTATTTAAAGCGAACAAAATATTATGAATACTTGCTATTTTACCATTTTCTAGATAATGTTCATGACGCTGTCCATCACCGGCTTCAACAATTTGCAAGTATTCCTTGCCATTTTCATCGGGAATCAATCCTTTTTCTGCTCCTTTGATGAAATCTACATAACTAATTGAAAAAGGTTGGCCATTAAAATCGGATTTCCATGGTAAACTCGTCCGCTTTCCTTCTGGGGTGACCAAAATATCATCCTCTAAAACTCTTCGTTTAGTTTCTCCATTGATATCACCATCCACAAAAGCGGTCAAATAAGTTTTATCAGAATAAAACACCTTTTCGGTAGCGCCTTCACGAATCGGCATCATTCCCTCGTAGCTAATATATCGGGTAACAAAAGCTCCCGCGATAATCAGAATCCATGAAAGATGAAGTAAGAGCACCGGCCATTTTTTCCAAGTCAATAGACGGTACCTATATATATTGCCAAAGAAATTTATTGCAAAAAAAACCATGATGGCTTCAAACCACGTGGCATTATAAATATAAATACGTGCGGTTTCTGTGCTATACTTACTTTCCACAAAAGTTCCCATGGCCATTGCTGTTGCAAAAACCAAAAAAAGAACAGCCATAAGTCTAGTGGAAAAAAGCGTTTTCTTAAGAATATCGATCATGGAAATTCGGTCTACTTTCGGCTTGCAAAAATACGGCCTTTTTGGAACATCCGTGTTCCCTGAGAGAATAAAAATCATAGATATTTGTTAAATCTTACTACTATTCATCTACCCTAAATTTGTAGTTTTGGGGATGCTCAAAATTGTTGTTTTAGGAACCGGAAACCTTTCCAAACATTTGTGTACCGCTTTTATAAAGGCTAAGGATGTTGAAATCATCCAAGTAGTGGGACGTAACGAAGAAGATTTACAACAGTTTTCCGATTATTCTCCAATTTCCAATGATTTTAACGCTATCGCCGATGCCGATGTTTATATAATAGCGGTTAAAGACGATGCTATCTCCGAAGTGTCCGAACATTTATCGAAGAAAAAAGGAATAGTGGCCCACACCTCTGGAGCAATTCACCTGAATGCGGTTCAACCAGATAACAAAGGTGTATTTTATCCATTGCAAACCTTTACCAAAGGTAAATCAGTTGATTTTGAGAATATTCCCATCTGTTTTGAGGCACAAGAAAAAGAATCATTGAAAACGTTGGAAATTTTGGCAAAATCCATTTCCAAAAACGTGCACCAAATTGACTCTGATCAACGAAAAAAATTGCATCTTGCAGCCGTTTTTGTGAACAACTTCACCAATTATATGTACCATGTTGGCGAAGCGCTTTGTTTGGAAGAGGGAATATCTTTTGATTTATTAAAGCCGTTGATATTGGAGACTGCCGAGAAGATTCAGACCATACCCCCAAAAGATGCGCAAACTGGTCCGGCTCGTCGGAACGATAAAAAAAGCATGACAGGTCATTTGGAACTTTTAAACAACGAAACACACATTACACTATATAAATTATTGAGCGAAGCCATAAATAAAGCACATGAAAAAGAATTATAAAGAACTTTTAAGCAATATCACCACTTTTGTTTTTGATGTTGATGGTGTTTTTACCGACGGGTCGGTGTTGATCACCACCGATGGGGAACTTCTACGTAAAATGAGTGTTAAAGATGGATATGCTTTAAAAACGGTTATAAAAAAAGGTTACAATGTGTGTATTATCACCGGTGGAACAAATCAGGGCGTGAAAGAACGCCTTAAAGGCCTTGGAGTCACAGATTTTTATATGGGCGCACACCACAAACAAGAACCTTTGGAAGAGTATTTGGATATACACGACATTGATCCCCAATCCGTAGTTTATATGGGCGACGATATGCCGGACATCCCTCCCATGAAAATGGTAGGTTTAGCCGCTTCGCCTCAAAATGCAGTTCCTGAAGTAAAAGCTGTTTCTGACTATGTTTCCCATAAAAATGGTGGTGACGGGTGTGTTCGCGACATTATAGAACAAGTATTAAAAGTACGTGGGGACTGGAACGATAATTTTAGTGCAAAGAATGACTGAAAATCCACTTAAAAATAAACTCAAGGATAAGAAAATCATATTAGGTTCAGGGTCACCACGAAGAAAAATGTTTTTGGAAGATTTGGGACTCGATTTTGAGATTCGACCTAAATCCGTAGCGGAAATTTACCCAGAAACATTACAAGGTCAGGAAATCTCAGAATATTTGGCGGAACTCAAGGCCACTCCCTTTAAAAACGAACTAGAACCCAATCAAATCGTAATAACTTCCGATACTGTAGTGTGGCACAACAATAGCTCTTTGGCAAAAGCTGTTGATAAAGAAGAAGCTTTTACCATGCTTCGTGCTCTATCAGGTGATTGGCACCAAGTGATTACCTCTGTTTGTTTTACAACAATGGATGGTCAAAAAACAGTTAGCTGTACCACCAAGGTGAAATTAAAAGATTTACTGGATGACGAAATCAACTACTACATTGAACACTGTCAACCTTTTGATAAAGCTGGCGCCTACGGTATCCAGGAGTGGATTGGAATGATCGGCATCTCGGAAATCCAAGGTTCTTACACTAATGTTGTTGGGCTTCCCACACATTTGGTTTATAGAACGCTCCTAGAATTGTAATTCAAGTTTGTTTTACTGAAATAATCTTTACCGGACATGCTTTGGATGCTTGTTCGCAAGAATCAAATATTCCCACGTCGGGAGATTTTATGGTATAAAACCCTTTTTTGTTTTGGGAATGCAGCAAAACCGATTTACCATCTTTTTTGGACATGGCAAACTGTTCCGGAGCCATTTCCACACAATAGTTGCAACCGATACATTTTTCTCGCTGAAGTGTAACAACAACCATTAGGCTTCTATCTTATTTTCTACTATTTTGTATAGCTTATCCGAAAGTCGGATTCTGAAATCCAAGGGAATAGTAACAGAGTCCCCTTTTTTGGCAGTGGAAAGTTTAGCGTCGTTCACCAGCATTTCGGTTATTTTCATTTCTTTGGCACCTGTGGTGGGACCCGTAATCAAAATAGTATCTCCCACGGCAATATCATAGGCTTCAATTATAAACTCACCAATATTGGATTTAGGAAAAAAATGTGCTCCCTTGCCAATATAGACTTTCTTTTGAGTAGCAGATGAACCCGGAACCTTACTCCACTCTCCCAACTTTTGACCCAAATAATATCCACTCCAAAATCCTCGATTGTATACTTTTTCCAGTTCCTGCATCCAACCGATTACTTTTTCTTTATCATACGTGCCCTCATAAAGACTATCCAGCGCATGACGATAACATTTAATCACTTTTGCAACATATTCGGGAGCGCGTCCCCTACCCTCTATCTTTAATACTTTAATTCCGGCATCTACCACTTGGTCCAAGAAATCGATGGTGCACAAATCTTTGGGAGACATAATATACTCATTATCCAATTCCATTTCAAACCCTGTCTCTTGATCTATGACCGTGTATTTTTTACGGCAATTTTGCTTGCAAGCCCCCCTATTTGCCGAAGAATTATAGGAATGTAAACTCATGTAACATTTGCCCGAAACTGCCATGCACAAAGCCCCGTGGCCAAACACCTCAATTTCCACCAAACGACCGGATGGTCCTTTGATCTGCTCCTTTTCTATTTGTTCTGTAATCTTTCTTACTTGTCGCAAGCTCAACTCACGGCTCAGCACCATGGTATCGGCGAACATGGCATAGAATTTAACCGTTTCTATATTGGTCACATTGATTTGGGTTGAAATATGAACCTCCAATCCCAAAGCTCTCGCAGAGGCTATCACTGCCTGATCCATAGCTATTATTGCCGTCAACCCAACTTCCTTTGCTTTTTTTAGCAAAGTTTTGACAATGGAAAGATCGTGGTCGTAGATTATGGTATTAAGGGTAAGGTAAGTTCTCACCCCTTTGGTATTGCATCGGTTAGCAATCTCTTGAAGGTCATCCAACGTAAAATTCATCGTCGCCCTCGCCCTCATATTCAATTGCTCAACACCAAAATATACCGAATCCGCCCCATTGTCCAATGTAGCTTGAAGAGATTCAAAATTACCGGCAGGTGCCATCAATTCAATCTTTTCCATATTAAAAAGTTTAAGCCTTTAAATATTTTGCAAAACTACATTTTTCCATGTATTGCGAAAAGTTAAGTATATTGATAAATATCGACTATACCTTTATATTTGAAAAAACACACCTATGAAACTTAACTTTTCAACCCTCATATTACCCATGATATTGATTATCTTGGGATGTAAACAAGAAAACACCCCGGAAACCGACAACGATAGCACTACCACTTCAGAGAATGTTGAACGAGCTCCCAGAAAACCACTATCGGAAGATTTCAAGAAGTATTGGTATGCAGGTGATGCGGAAATTACTTCTTACAAATTGGAACAAGCTAGGTATGGGGAAATTAGAGATGGGAGTGCCGTTCTTATTTACGTAACCGAACCCTTTTTACCAGTTAAACAAGTAAAGGCAGATGGCAACAACCCTGATAATATTTCCGTTTTAAAACTAAATGCCACCAAAAACTTTTTGACCGGGATTTACCCTTATTCCATAATGGGCAGTACTTTTTACCCTGTTTATGATAACCAACATGCTATAAAGGCAAGTTTATCGGTACAAGAATGGTGTGGACACGTGTATTCGCAAATCAATAATAGGGATACCTTCGAATATACCTCCCATTCCTATTTTGAAAATGAAGCTGACCAAGAGCTTTCTTTAGAAAAATCAACGCTAGAAAATGAAATCTGGACGAAAATCCGAATCAATCCCAAGGATTTACCGGTGGGTGATATTTCCTTGATTCCATCGTTGGAATCTCTACGCATGGGGCATCAAGAAATAAAAGCGTATCGTGCCCAAGCAACCCTTTCATCCGCAAACGGTTTGTCAACATACACACTTACTTATCCTGATTTAGAACGAACCTTAACCATTCACTTTACCTCCGACCACCCTTACTCCATTGAAAGTTGGACAGAGAAAACGAAAAGCAGAGGTGGACAGAATTCAAATACATTGATTACTTCAGCCTCAAAAATCAAAACCTTAAAAACTGCATATTGGGACCAAAAATCAAATAAAGATTCAATTTTAAGGGATAGTTTGGGACTATAGCCAAAATAAAAAAAGTATAACACGGCTATGTTAAAACTCTTCTAAATAAATTAGTATCTGAAAGCAATCTACCTATATTTGAGGTAACCACTAAACAACCAATGATGAAGCATTTTTGGGTATTCTTATTCATTAGCACTGTATTTTTCACAAACACTTTTGCCCAAAAACCTGAAAAACTATCCTCGGCCGAATTGTTTCATGAAATTCAAAAATTGAATTTCTTGGGTACTGCGCTCTATGTAGCCGCCCATCCAGATGATGAAAACACAAATCTAATCTCATATCTTTCAAACCATAAAAAAGCACGGACGGTCTATTTATCTTTGACCAGAGGTGATGGCGGACAAAACCTGATTGGGCCTGAACTAAGAGAACTCTTGGGAGTCTTACGTACACAAGAACTTTTAGCTGCACGTAACGTAGATGGAGGGGAACAATGGTTTACTCGTGCAAATGACTTTGGTTACTCCAAACATCCAAACGAAACTTTGAAAATTTGGGACAAAGAAAAAGTTTTAGCTGATGTGGTATGGGCTATCCGAAATATTAAACCGGATGTAATTATCAATCGATTTGATCATAGAACACCAGGGTCTACCCATGGTCACCATACCTCCTCCGCTGTTTTGAGTATGGAAGCTTTTGATTTAGCCAATAACCCAGAAGTTTATCCGGAACAGTTAAAATGGACAACAACCTGGCAGCCCAAAAGAAGTTTTTATAATACTTCGTGGTGGCAGTATGGAAGCCAAGAAAAATTTGCTGAAGCAGACAAGTCTGGCATGTTAAAATTGGATGTTGGAACTTATTATCCCGAATTTGGTCTATCCAACAACGAAATAGCTGCAATGGCACGTAGCCAGCACTTATGCCAAGGTTTTGGTAGGTTGACCGATCGCGGAATATCTGCTATTTATATTGAATTGATCAAAGGTGAAATGCCCACTAACAATGATGTTTTTGATGGTATAAACACCACATGGTCGCGAGTAAAAGGCGGAGATGCTGTAGGAGATATTCTTTACAAAGTTGAAGAGAGATTTGATTTCCAGAATCCTTCAAAACACATTCCTGAGCTTGTAAGAGCCTATGAATTACTGCAGCAAGTTGAAGATATACATTGGAGGACCTTAAAATCTAAACAATTAAAAAAAATAATTTTGGCCACCGCGGGGATATATTTGGAAGCAAGTTCCGAAAGTGGTTCTACTACTCCCGGCAGTAAAGCAGTCATCCACATTGAAGCCATAAATAGGACATTACCAAATGTTACATTAAAACAAATTGACATTGTTGGGGTTGATGCCAAACTACTTCCAAACAAAACTTTGGGCACCAATCAGAAAGAGAATTTCGATATTGGTTTTACTGTTCCAGAAAACACTTCGTACACCAGCCCTTATTGGTTGAACGAGCCTGGCACTTTGGGCACCTACATGGTGAAGGATCAAAAATTAATTGGAAAATCTGAAACGCCCAGCGGCTTCAAAGCTATGTTTTCATTGGTTATTGATGATGTAGAAATAACATTTGAAAAGGATGTAATCTACCGTTATTCCAAACCAGATAAAGGAGAATTATACGAACCCTTTGCCGTTCTGCCAGAAGTAACTTCCAAAATTGATGAAAAAGTTCTGATTTTCGCTACTATGGATACCAAAGAGGTACAGGTGAAAATACGTGCAGGAAAGAATGATGTGAATGGTAGTGTTGTACTGGATCATCCTGCGGGCTGGACAATCGTTCCAACCAGCATTCCATTTTCAATAGCTCAAAAAGGAGAGGAAATCTCGGTAAAATTTAACGTAACCCCGCCCAACATAGAAAGTGAAGGGAAAATTGCTCCAAAAATCACTGTTGGCAACAAGGTATACGTTAAAGAACTCGTGGAAATTGATTACGATCATATTCCAAAACAATCCGTTTTGCTTCCTTCAGAAGCTAAGGTAGTACGGATGAATATTCAAAAGTCGGGTGAGCATGTTGCCTATATAATGGGTGCGGGTGATAAAGTTCCGGAAAGTTTGGAACAAATTGGATACCAGGTTCATATGGTTGACCCTAACACTATCCAAAATGGCTCATTGGATAAATATGACGCAGTTGTGATTGGAATTAGGGCATACAATGTTATAGAAACTCTTAAATTTAAGCAGCCCATTTTATTTGACTATGTGAAGAAAGGAGGCACTATGATTGTACAATACAATACAGCTGGTAGGTGGTCCAATCAGTTCGACAATATTGCACCTTACAATATGACACTTTCCAGAGACAGGGTAACCGACGAAAATGCAGAGGTAAAAATATTAGCGCCAAAGAACTCCTTGGTCAATTTTCCAAATCCAATAAGTGAAGCAGATTTTGATGGATGGGTTCAAGAACGTGGACTCTATTTTCCAAGTCAGTGGAGTAAAGAGTTTACCCCAATTCTTTCTATGAAAGATGAAGGGGAAACCGAGAAGCAAGGAAGTCTGATCATAGCACCCTATGGAGAAGGCCATTATATTTACACTGGTTTAAGCTTTTTCAGGGAATTACCAGTTGGGGTGTCGGGCGCATATAAACTCTTTGCAAATATGCTTTCAGTAGGAAAAGATAATGTAAAAAAGAACAGCAATGTCAAAGGATGATATGGACACCAAATTTGAATGGAAAAAAGAATATAGCATTATAATTCTTTTGAACGCTATTTATATTTTAGTCTTTTACCTCATAATGATTTTAAACAACTAGGATCCTGAATGGCATTACTCGATTGGATTATTCTTGGTACTACCCTACTCTTTATAGTAGCATATGGCGTATGGAAAACACGCGGCAACAATAATGTAGATGACTATGTCCGAGGAGGAGGAGACAATGTAAAATGGTGGACCATTGGCCTATCGGTTATGGCCACTCAAGCCAGTGCAATTACCTTTTTATCTACACCTGGCCAAGCATTCAACGACGGAATGGGGTTTGTTCAATTTTATTTCGGTCTTCCTTTGGCGATGATTGTCATTTGTTTGGTCTTTATTCCCATCTATAAAAAACTAAAGGTCTATACCGCTTATGAAATGCTCGAAGGACGTTTTGACCTTAAAACAAGAACATTAACGGCACTACTGTTTTTGGTGCAACGCGGACTTGCTGCTGGAATTACCATATTCGCACCTTCCATAATTCTTTCAGCGGTATTGGGATGGGACTTACGAACATTGAATGTGATCATTGGTATCCTTGTGATTATTTATACGGTATCCGGTGGTACCAAAGCAGTAAGTGTTACCCAAAAGCAACAGATGTTCATTATAATGTTAGGGATGTTTTTTGCATTTTTCTTTATCATGGGGGCACTACCTACCGATCTCTCTTTCGGTAAGGCATTGAAAATTGCTGGTGCCAACAATAAGCTGGACATTCTAGATTTTTCATTTGATACTAATAACAGATATACATTTTGGAGCGGGATAACCGGCGGTTTTTTCCTTGCCTTGGCTTATTTTGGGACAGATCAGAGCCAAGTTCAGCGCTATTTGTCCGGAAAATCTGTTAGGGAAAGTCAATTGGCATTGGTTTTCAATGGTATTTTTAAAATACCCATGCAGTTCTTTATCCTTTTGGTAGGCACCATGGTTTTTGTGTTTTATCAATACAATTCCTCTCCTTTAAATTTTAATCCGGCAGCAACTGAAGCTGTAATGCAATCGGAGTATGCGAATGATTACCAATCTTTGGAAAAAGATCATAAAGAATTAGAAAAAGAAAAACGAATGGCCCAACATTCTTTTTCCGCGGCCCTGGAACTAAAGGAATACAACGCCATAGAGCAGGCCAAACAGAATATTATAAAAATAAACGAGAAAGAAAATGCCAGTAGAGAAACCGCAAAAAATCTAATTTCGAAAGCAGATGGTACTGTGGAGACCAACGACAAGGATTATGTATTTATACATTTTATCCTGAATAATTTACCCATGGGGTTGATTGGTTTACTTTTGGCCGTTATACTTTCCGCGGCCATGTCATCCACCGCTTCGGAACTAAATGCCCTTGGTACCATAACCGCCTTGGATCTTTATAAACGAAATACAAAAAAGGAACACACCCAGGAACATTATTTAAAAGCTACCAAAGCATTTACTCTTATTTGGGGAATAATAGCTATTCTAATTGCTAATGTGGCCAACCTTTTTGATAACCTTATTCAACTTGTCAATATAATAGGGTCTATTTTTTACGGAAATGTATTAGGAATCTTTTTATTGGCATTTTTCTTCAAATTCGTAAAAGGAAATGCTGTTTTTGTAGCCGCTATAATAACACAGATTATTGTGATTATTGGCTGGTCACTGGACTGGATGTCTTATTTATGGCTTAATGCCTTCGGTTGTATTTTGGTTATTATTTTAGCTACAATTGTTCAGCTATTTGATAATTTCTTGGACAACTCAACAGCAATAAAGGAATAAAAAAAACCCACTCAAAAGTGGGTTTTTCCAATAAATTCTTAATAATAATGCGCTACATCCCCGCCCATTCTTTCAAGGAGTCCTTGTTCATTTTTACATAATCTTGGTTTCCCGCAGCTTGCGCAGCAGCCAATGATTTTTTAGCAGTTTCAATAGCCGCTTTATTGTTACCTAATTTTGCATAGATCAATGATTGCGTACGCATCATCCAATACGCTTTACCTCCATCCATTTCAACGGCTTTGTTCACCCATTCACTTGCCTGCTCCATATTCATACCTTCTGCAAAATAGTACGAGCCGGCAGCATAATAATCGTTTGCAGTTAGGTCTGTTTTGTTTGCCATGGTATCTTCGATGCTCTTAATGGCTTTATCAACCGTAGGTACAACAAAATCAACCCCGACATAAGTGTTCTCCCACATAATTCCCAACGTAGCACCATTGTTGTGCATATCGTCTATAGTAATGGTAAATGTTTCAATGGGCACTGGAATTTGCATTGTTTCCACTTTTACCGTTGCGGCAACCTTGGATGCATCCCACTCCTGAGGAGTACCTGCGTTTTCGCTATCCGTATAAAAGAAAACCTCCCAAACTGCTTCACTAGGTCTGGTGTATATGGCATAGGTGCCTGCTTTAAGCTCCTTACCTTTAATTGTTACATCATCAGAAAAGATAATTTTCGTGTTTTGGTTGGCACCTGTCCTCCAAATAGCGTCAAAAGGAACCAACTCCCCAAATATCTTTCTTCCTTTCATTCCCGGTCTCGAATATTCAATAGTAACATCCGTTAATCCTACCTTTTGTTCAAGTTTGGAAAATGGGCTCGGTGCAGGCGTTTCTATTTGTGCATCCACCAAAAAGGACATAGAAATCGCAATTAATAATAGTACATTTTTTTTCATAGTTGTTCTAATTTTTAAATGTTTAGCAAAGCAAAGCTATGGATAAAGCAACCCCTTATTTGTTAACGAAACCCTAAAAAGAAATCGTTATATGTAGCGTCAAGTCAATTTGTTTAACTTTTTAAACATAATATTAAACATTATATTTATCTTCGTGTAAATCATTGAAGTAATGAGGTTATATCAGCTAAAATCAACACAAATTCTTCCTATAACTAAATCCGAAGCTTGGAATTTCCTATCCGATCCAAAAAACCTTGCCGTGATAACTCCCGCACACATGGGTTTCCATATTTTGGCAGGCGCCGCAAAGGCAATGTTTCCAGGGCAGGTCATCCATTATATTGTTAAACCTTTTCCCTTGATTTCAACCAAATGGGTCACAGAAATTACTCATGTAAAGGAAGGGGAGTATTTTGTGGATGAACAACGTTTTGGTCCATACTCCCTTTGGCATCACAAGCATTTTTTAAAAAAGGTGACCGAAGGCGTGGAAATTGAGGATATTATTGACTACAAATTGCCTTTGGGACTTTTGGGGCAGTTGGCACATCCGATTTTAGTAAAAAAACAACTGCAGAAAATATTTGCATTTAGGGAACAAAAATTAACAGCGTTATTTGGAAAGGTTGAAGGGAAAGAAACCAATTTAAGTATCAGAAAGATTTAGCATGAAAAAAAATATACTTTTAATAGGCGGTTCATCTGGAATAGGGCTGGAAATGGCAAAAAAACTATCCATTGAACATAATGTATATGTTGCCAGTCGTAGGAATGAAAATCTTCATCAAATTAATGTCGTACACCTACCCTTTGACGTTTTAACGGACAATCTTTCTGAGAAATCGATTCCTACAGTGCTCCACGGTTTTGCATATTGTCCCGGAAGTATTAATCTAAAACCATTTAAGACGATGGATATTGATACCATTCAAAAGGATATGGAAATCAACTTTATAGCTTTGGCAAGGACTGTTAAATCCATTATCAACAAAATGGCTGAAGGTTCTAGCATGGTATTTTTCAGCACGGTTGCCGTGGGAACAGGAATGCCTTTCCATACAAGTGTTTCGGCAGCCAAAGGGGCTATTGAAGGATTTGCTCGCTCTTTAGCTGCAGAATATGCTCCCAAAATAAGAGTAAACGTTATTGCTCCTTCTTTGGTGGACACTCCCCTATCCTCGAGACTCTTGAGCAATGATAAAAAGAGAGAACTTATGGCTAACAGACATCCCATGAAAAGAGTTGGTGGTGCCGGGGATATTGCAAACATGGCTATATTTTTACTCGGTACAAACAGCTCATGGATCACTGGTCAAGTTATAGGTGTTGATGGTGGACTTTCGAGTTTAAATGTAAATTCATGAAAGATAAAATCACACTTTTTTGGTTTCGAAGAGATTTGAGATTAGATGATAATGTAGGACTATACCAAGCACTACAAAAGAATACGCCAGTTGTTCCAATATTTATTTTTGACCCTGAGATTCTAGAGAGCCTACCAAAGAATGACGCTAGGGTTACATTTATATATGATCAACTTCAAAAATTAAACAATCAATTGAGCGGTAATTACGGTAGTGGAATTGCCCAGTTCCATGATAAACCTGAGGCAGTTTTTAAGAATTTGATTAAAGAATTTGATATACAATCTGTTTATACCAATCATGATTACGAACCTTACGCCAAAGAACGTGACAAAAAGGTCAAAGATGTTTTAAAGGATCACAAGATATCTTTCAACTCCTTCAAAGACCAAGTAATTTTTGAAAAGGAGGAGGTAGTAAAAGAGGACGGAAATCCCTATGTGGTCTATACGCCTTACATGAAACGTTGGAAATCCAACTTCAACCCCTCTATCCATTTAGTAGAATATGACACGCTGCCCAAATTGGATGAGAATCTCTATAAAAGTAAATCCCTTCCACGACTCTCCATGGAAGATATCGGTTTTAAAACATCATCCATCCAAGTTCCAGATTTTACGATTTCCTCCCATTTTATTCAAAAATATAAGGATACCAGGGGTTATCCGGCCAAAGATAAAGGCACATCACGGTTGGGTCCACATTTACGGTTTGGTACCGTATCCATTCGTAAAATTCATAAAAAAGCTGTAGAAGAAAAAAATGAAACCTTTTGGAACGAATTGATTTGGCGCGAATTTTTTATGCAGGTTCTTTGGCATTTTCCACACACTGTTACCGGAGCTTTTCGTTCCAAGTACGACCGAATTGAGTGGCGGAACAATGAACATGAGTTCCAGAAATGGAAAACCGGGCAGACTGGTTATCCATTGGTCGATGCTGGAATGCGGGAACTAAACCAAACGGGATTTATGCATAACCGGGTACGCATGCTGGTCGCCAGTTTCCTATGCAAACATTTATTGATTGATTGGCGTTGGGGTGAAGCTTACTTTGCCGAAAAACTTTTGGATTATGAAATGGCCAGTAATGTAGGTAACTGGCAGTGGGCAGCCGGTAGTGGTGTGGATGCCGCTCCATACTTCAGGATTTTTAACCCTACCACCCAGATAAAAAAATTTGATAAAGAATATACTTATATAAATAAATGGGTTCCAGACCTTCAAGAGCCCAGTTATCCCAGTCCTATGGTAGACCATAAAACGGCTAGGGAACGCTGCTTAAAAGTGTACAAAGAGGCGGTAAGTTGAAGGTTTTTCTTTATTTTTAGTTTCTGTTGACCTCGTTTCTGCTATTTTTTCAATGGGACACAAGATCAACTGTAAATAGCTAACTCAAATATTTTAAAATGAAGAAAATTTCAACCTTACTCATTTTGGGGCTGCTTTCCATAAACTTATCGGCTCAAAAGATGCCCAAGGACAAAAGAGAAGTTGTTGCTTCCGTGGAAAAGCACAAAGAAAACCTTATCAAAATCAGTGATTCCATTTGGGCACTGGCCGAAACCGCCTTTGAAGAATCTATTTCCTCAGAATTACTGGCCGACTATGCCGAGGAAAACGGAATGACAGTGACCCGAGGCGTAGCTGATATCCCTACTGCCTTTGTAGCAACTTATGGCTCTGGAAAACCAGTTATAAGTGTGTTGGGAGAGTTTGATGCACTCCCTGGACTTTCACAAAACACAGTGCCCAATAAAGACCCAAGAATAGATGGTGCCCCTGGGCATGGCTGCGGACATAATATGTTTGGAGCCGCCAGCCTTGGAGCCGCCATTGCAATAAAAGAACAAATTGAAGCTGGCAACATTAAAGGAACTGTAAAATTTTTGGGGACACCTGCAGAAGAAAAGTACTTTGGAAAAATTTGGATGGTTGAAGCAGGTCTTTGGGACGACGTAGATGTCAATGTTAGTTGGCACCCATCATCTGAAATTGAAGCCGACGTGCAAAGTGGATTGTCTTTGATTGATTTTATGATTGAGTTCTACGGACAAGCTGCTCACGCATCTTCTGATCCTTGGAACGGACGAAGTGCTGCAGATGCTTTGGAATTATATACTACAGGAATAAATTATTACAGAGAACATGTAAAGCCCACTTCAAGAATTCATTATCACATTCAAGATGGAGGTCAAGTAGTAAATGTAGTCCCGGATTATGCCAGATTATGGGTTCGGGTCCGCGACCCCAAAAGAGAAGTAATGCTTCCGACCTTTGAACGTGTGAAAGCCATGGCAGAAGGTGCTGCTATCATGGCCAATGTAGATTATAAATACTCATTGATCTCTGGTATTTATGAAACTTTGGTAAACCGTGAAGGAGGTAAAATAATGCAAAATAATCTGGAACTATTAGGCCCTATTACCTATACAGATGAGGAAATTACCTTTGGTAAAGCTATTCAAGAAGCTACAGGTAAACCCCAAGTAGGCATGGATGGAGAGGTTCATCCGTTAAAAGAAACAGCTGAACTTCCGGGAGGCGGCTCCACAGATGTTGGAGATGTGAGCTGGAACGTTCCAAATATAAATTTAGGGGTTACTGTGGCACCAAAAGATACACCATGGCACTCATGGGCCGTTGTTGCTTGTGGCGGCATGAGCATTGGTCATAAAGGAATGGTCTATGCTTCAAAAGCAATGGGAATGACAATGCTCGACCTTTTTGATGACCCTAAATTGGTGGAAAAAGTAAAGGAAGAATATAACGCTAGAAAAGGTGATGTGAAGTATGAAGCCATGATAGATGGCCCACCGCCAATCCCTGGTAAATAATAATTATTGAAAAGCCTGCTTTTAGCAGGCTTTTTTTATCTCTATACTAATGATTTAGATAAAATCCTGTTCTTCAAACGTATCTTTTAAGCACACCATGGCAAACTATATACCCTTTTCTATTTAGCGTATATCATTTTTTAAAAGCTGAATCTCCCAAAAATTAGGGTATTGTATTTTTATGATGGAGGTCCGACCGGTTCAACGGCACTATTTTGATACCTAAGGATTTATAGCTTAAACCCTTACAATTTTTGCTCCGATAGCACGCAAACGCTCATCAATATTTTCGTAACCACGATCTATCTGCTCAATATTATGAATGGTTGAGGTTCCTTTCGCAGAAAGAGCTGCAATCAAAAGTGAAACCCCTGCCCTAATATCGGGAGACACCATTGTGGTTGCTTTTAGCGTGGATTTAAAATCGTGACCGATAACGGTGGCGCGGTGTGGGTCACAAAGAATTATCTTGGCTCCCATATCTATAAGTTTGTCCACAAAGAACAGTCGACTTTCAAACATTTTTTGATGGATGAGTACTTCTCCCCTAGCCTGCGTTGCCATAACCAAAATAATACTCAATAAATCCGGAGTCAGTCCGGGCCAAGGTGCATCAGCGATGGTAAGGATAGAACCATCTATAAAACTCTGGATTTCATAGCCATCTTTATGTTTTGGGATAAAGATATCATCACCTTTTCGTTCTAATTGGATTCCCAATTTTCGGAAAACAGTTGGAATCTGACCTAAATCGTCCCAACTCACATTTTTAATAGTAAGTTCGCTTTGAGTCATTGCGGCCAAACCTATCCAGCTACCAATTTCAATCATATCCGGTAACATAGTGTGTTCAGTTCCGCCCAAGGAATCTACCCCTTCAATGGTCAATAAATTAGAACCAATCCCAGAGATTTTGGCTCCCATTCGGTTCAACATTTTGCACAACTGCTGTAAATAGGGTTCACAAGCAGCGTTGTAAATGGTAGTGGTACCTTCGGCCAACACAGCGGCCATAACAATATTTGCCGTGCCTGTAACCGACGCCTCGTCCAGTAGCATATAGGTTCCAACCAGTTTATCAGCTTCTACGCCATAAAAATGTTCTTCCTTATTATATCTAAAATTTGCACCCAGTTTAATAAATCCTTCAAAATGGGTGTCCAACCTTCTTCTACCAATTTTATCACCTCCTGGCTTTGGAATGTATCCTTTGCCAAATCTAGCCAACAAAGGTCCTACCAACATAATGGAACCTCTTAGCCCCCTTCCATCTTCTTTGAACTTCGCAGATTGCAAATAATCCAGATTTAAATCATCTGCCTTAAAAGTATAGGACCCTTTGCCGTTCTTTTGGATTTTTACACCCAAATCTTCAAGTAGGGCAATTAATTTATTGACATCGACTATGTCCGGTATATTGTTAATGGTAATCTTTTCTTCTGAAAGTAATACGGCACAAAGAATCTGAAGTGCTTCGTTCTTTGCTCCTTGTGGGGTGATTTCTCCATGTAATTGGTGTCCACCCTCTATTCGAAATGTACCCATCTATTCCTTTAGGATTTTAATATCTTTTCTTGCGGCCTCTTTGTCCTTTTTTTCCTCGGTTGTTGTTGTTGGACTTACTAGGCCTATTTTTTAGGAACTGACCACTCTCTGTTAAACTCTCATCACTTTTGGCCAAATCTATTTGTCCGTCACTAAGTTCCATTAGGTGGTTGAAAATTACCGAGTCCTCTACTGTATCCTTGTTCCAAACCAAGTAGCATTTTTTCATATGGTTGGCAATGGCATATTCCAAACCAGACCTCATGTCTCCTTCTTCCCATTTCACTGCCACATCAATCATTCGTTTGATGTTGTTTCCATAAAAACGGTATTTCGGATGGTTTTGTGGATAATCCAACGGTTCTGGTCGTTGTTGCAAAACTTCTTTTGATGTGATTGGAAATGGAGAGTCTACATCCAATTTAAAATCGGCCATTATGAACAATTGATCCCAAAGTTTATGCTGAAAATCCGGAACATCCCTTAAATGGGGCTGTAGGTTCCCCATAACACTAATAATGGAATTGGCCACTTTGTTACGTTCGTCGCGATCCTCAATACTTACAGCATAATCGACCATTTTCTGAAAATGACGACCATACTCTGGTATAATCAATTTTGTACGTTCTGTGTTGTATTCTAAGTTATATACTTCGTTCAAATTAATGTGTTTAGTGATTTGAAATTAGGAAAGTAAATCCGATAACGGCTGCAAATTAATAAAATTATAGCAAACAACGGTTTTACAGGGAAATTACACCCTCAACAATCGAGACTTCCTTGTATTTCTCGATAACCGCATCGGGGCTTTCCAAGTGTACCATTATGGAAAGACTGGTGTAGGTCCCTTTTTTAGATTTTTTTGATTCGATCACAGCACCTGTATTATCAAATATTTTGTGTACCTGTGATATGCGTTCTTCATCTGTAGGGACAATAAATTTATATAGATACTTGGATGGCCAACTACTGTTTTCCAACAGCTTTTCTCTCAGCCTATTATAAAATTCCTCTGTATCCTTTTTATCCATACCCAATTTTTTTACAAATATATGGTATACCCTTCAATTTTTTTTCTTTCAGGCTATTTCATTACTTTGTATTATTAATTAAAAAGCTTTGGGCAAAAACAAGGTAGTTATTACGGGAGCACCCGGAACTGGAAAAACGTCCATAGTAAATGGGCTGGAAAGGAAGGGTTTTCATTGCTTTCACGAAATTATAAGGGAGATGACCTCCGAAGCAAAGCAAGTAGGGCAATCCGAAGAATATATTTCAAACCCTTTGGTTTTTGTTGATGATGCCATGCAGTTCAACAAAGACTTGCTCGAAGGCAGAACATCCCATTATCGAGAGTCCTTAAACCTCGACACCCCTATTTGTTTTTTTGACCGCGGTATTCCAGATGTCCTCGCGTATATGGATTTCTTTGGCCAATCCTATGATCAACATTTTACTTCGCATTGCGAAAATCATAGGTATGACGCTGTTTTTATAGTTCCGCCATGGCAAGAAATATATGTTTCCGATAACGAAAGAATGGAAACTTTTGAAGAAGCAGAGCGAATACACCTTGCTTTGCAAAAAACATATACACAATTTGGCTATGACCCAATAGAAGTGCCAAAAGATGCGGTCCTCAATAGGATTGATTTTATTTTGGAAACACTTAAAAATTTATAGTGCACAAAGACACGGCAATCATTTTAAAGCAATTTTGGGGTCATGATGCTTTCAGGGGCTCCCAAAAGAAAATTATTGATACTGTCCTTTCTGGACAGGACGTTTTGGCACTGATGCCAACTGGCGGTGGTAAATCCATCTGCTACCAGGTACCTTCATTAGCCATGGAAGGTATATGTATTGTAGTGTCTCCTTTGGTAGCTCTTATTCAAGATCAAGTAGCACAACTTAAAAAAAGAAATATTAAAGCAATTGCGCTAACAGGCGGAATTCCCCCGGACGAACTGAATAACCTTCTAGACAATTGTCTTTATGGCAACTATAAATTTTTATACTTGTCGCCAGAACGATTACAGCAAACTTTAGTACAGGAACGTATCCAGCAAATGAATGTAAACCTCATTGCTATTGATGAAGCGCATTGTATTTCTCAATGGGGAAACGATTTTAGACCTGCATATCTGGGTTGTTCAATTTTAAGGGAATTTCTTCCCAACACTCCTATGATAGCCCTAACGGCAACGGCAACTCCCCCTGTAGTAGAAGATATTGTGGATAATCTGGGTTTGAAGCAGGCAACTATTTTTAAAGATTCATTCTCCCGAGCAAATATCAGATTTGGTGTTAAGCACTCGGAGGATAAATTGTATCAGCTCAAAAAATATATGAACAGCGTTTCCGGAAGTGCCATAGTATATGTTCGTTCCAGAAAAATGTCCGTATCGTTATCCAATTTCTTGATCAAAAATGGTATATCAGCTTCATTTTTTCATGGTGGAATTCCAAAGTCAGATAAAGAGGAAAAGCTTACCCTTTGGTTAAATGGCAAAGTAAGGGTGATGGTCGCCACCAATGCTTTTGGCATGGGTGTGGACAAACCCAACGTTAGATTGGTGGTACATTACCAAATACCGGAAAGTTTGGAAAGCTATTTTCAAGAGGCAGGGAGAGCAGGGCGTGATGGAAAACCATCAACAGCAATTATCATTACTTCAAATGAAGATTCGGACAAGGCCAAGAAACAGTTTTTGTCCAATTTGCCCGATGTAGCCTTTGTAAAGCAAGTATATTCCAAACTCAATAATTATTTCCAAATTTCCTATGGTGAATTGATCGCGGAACCGTTGACATTCAAATTCAACGAATTTTGTAAACGATATGAATTTAATCCGAATATGACCTTTAATGCCCTCCGTCTACTGGATCAAAATTCTGTTCTGTCTCTTGCCGAAAATTTTAAGGAGAAAACAATGCTTCAATTTGTGGCATCCAAGGCGGAAATATTCAATTATCTGGACAAGAACAGAAAAACAGCACCTATAATCCAAACCATATTGCGTACGTATGGAGGCATTACAGAATATGACACTAAAATCAATCTGTATATGTTGTCTCGTAAAACAGGTACTGGCGAAGAAAGGTTAAAACAAATTCTAAAGCAACTTGCAGCTGATGATATTGTGGAATATCGGAATAACACTTCTGACTTGGAAATTACCTTTTTAGTGCCAAGAGAGGATGACCATACCATTAATCTATTTGCCAAAAAAATTAAGGCTTTAAACAAAGTAAAGCAGGGTAACATGGCAGCCATGTTGGGGTATATTTCCAATAAAAAGGTATGCCGTAGCAATTATCTTTTGAATTATTTTGGTGAAAAAACAAATGAAAAGTGCGGCAGGTGCGATATTTGCACCAAAAAAGAGGAGGTAACATCTACTTATGATTTGAAAAAAATAGTCTTGGAACTTTTAGAAATTCGCCCCCATACCTCCCGACAGTTGGAAAAAGTGATCGGGGCCAATGAAAAAGAACTTTTAAAAACATTGGAGCGACTGCTTGAAGATGAGTTGGTCTCCCTAAACTTTAAAAATGAGTACATCAAAAAATAATCCCCTTCGTATTGTATTTATGGGTACCCCCGATTTTGCTGTGGGAACCCTAAAAAGCATCTTGGAAGCCGATTTTAATGTGGTTGGAGTTATTACCGCTCCCGACAGACCTGCAGGCCGTGGTCGCAAGGTTCAGGAATCTGCCGTAAAGCAGTTTGCCGTGCAACATAACTTAAAGGTTTTGCAACCTACTAATTTAAAGGACGAGGCTTTTTTGGAAGAACTGAAAAACCTTGACGCCAATTTGCAGGTGGTGGTAGCTTTCCGAATGTTGCCGAAAGCCGTTTGGCAAATGCCGGAACACGGTACTTTTAATCTTCACGCTTCCCTCCTGCCCCAATATCGTGGTGCGGCCCCCATCAATTGGGCAATAATTAATGGAGAAACCGTAACAGGGGTCACTACTTTTTTTATTGACGAGAAAATTGACACAGGAACTATAGCGCTTCAAAAAGAAGAAAAAATATTGCCAGATGACAGTGCAGGTTCCCTACATGATAGATTGATGGAGGTTGGTGCAGACCTAGTGGTAAATACCTGTAAACAAATTGAGGGGGGAACTATTACCAGACAAGCCCAAGACGAGCGAATGGAACTTAAGCCCGCTCCGAAAATTCATAAAGATACTTGTCGAATTGATTGGAACGCCTCAATAGAAGACATTTACAACCATATTAGGGGACTCAGTCCTTATCCGGGAGCATGGACCCAATTGATCAATGATGGGAAGACAGATTCCATGAAGATTTTTAAAACTAGAATGGAAAGGACCCAGCACAACGAAATGATAGGGAAATTGATGATGGAGAAAAAGTCATTAAAAGTTGCAGTAAAAGATGGTTTTATATCCTTGTTAGAATTGCAGCTTCCAGGCAAAAGAAAAATGCAGGTCAATGAGGTTTTAAACGGATTAAAATTGGATGAAGAAGCATATCTTCGCTAAGGCCTTGCTATGATTGGGCTGGCAAAAAGTTGTCATTTTTTCCGACTTTATCAACAAACGTTTCAAGTTATCAACAAAAAACCCTATTTCCCTAGGTTTTACTTGCGTTACTGGAGAATCCATCTAAATTTGTTTAGCATTATAATTATATTAACAACAATTAATTTAATTCCATTATGAACAAAACAGAATTAATCGATGCTATGGCAGCTGATGCTGGCATCACTAAGGCAGCAGCAAAAAAAGCGTTGGAATCTTTCTTGGGAAATGTAGAAGGAACACTTAAAAAAGGAGACAGAGTTTCCTTGGTAGGTTTTGGTTCTTGGTCAGTTTCTAAAAGAAATGCTAGAGAAGGTAGAAACCCACAAACTGGTGCTACTATTAAGATTGCCGCTAAGAACGTAGTAAAGTTCAAAGCAGGCGCTGAATTGAGCGGTGCAGTAAACTAATCAATTACAAACGAATATATGAAAGCACTCCTTTTTGGAGTGCTTTTTTTATTTAAATGGTTTTTGTTTTTTGTATATGTTAAATAATATGTTAAATTTAAATACAAGAAACCCATATCAATGGTAGCTCAAAAACCAAAAAAAGGAAATTTGCTCGTTGCAGAACCTTCACTCACCGGTGACGTTTCTTTCAATAGATCGGTAGTACTTATTGCAGAACATAATAATGAAGGCTCGGTTGGCTTTATATTAAACAAGCCCTTGGATTATACTATTTGCGACCTTGTTCCCGATATTGAAATTCCTTGTCAAGTTTTTAATGGAGGGCCGGTGGAGCAAGACAATCTATATTTTATCCATAAAGTACCCGACCTCATTGAGAACAGTGTTGAAATTTCGGATGGTATTTTTTGGGGAGGCAATTTTGACAGAGTCATTGTACTTATCAACAACGGAACAATTAACCAGCAGGATATCCGGTTCTTTTTAGGTTATTCTGGGTGGAGCGCCAATCAACTGGACCAAGAACTTACGTCGAAATCGTGGGTGGTTTTGCCAAATGAGTATGAAAGTAATATTCTGGAAAAATCTGCCAATGCTTTTTGGAAAGAAAAAATGGTTGAGCTGGGTGGAGATTATCTTTTATGGTCCAATGCTCCAGAAAACCCATCGTTGAATTAATTCCCTATCCTTGCCCGAGCGTTTAACTTGCCAACCAGACTTTTAGCTACTTTGGTATCAAATTCTTTTCTTCTATACTTGCTTATAGGCTGTATTCCACTAATTGCATTGGTAATGAACAATTCATCCACTTTTTGAAGCTCAAACGGGGAAATGGACTCTTCCAACAGATCAAGCTCATCAGAACCAGCTATAATTTTCATGAGATTCTTCCTAATCACTCCATCCAAGCAGCCATCACTTAACGGGGGCGTTTTCACTTTATTCTCTTTCACTAAAAATAGGTTGCCATTTATGGCCTCGACAACTTTTTTGTCCGTATTAACCAATAGGCAATTGGAATAACCGTTTTCTTCGGCATAAACTCCTGCCACAACATTCAATATTTTGTTTGTGGTCTTTAGATTGGAAAGCATATCCTTGTTAACATAAAAGTCTTTGAACAATTCCACCTCATATCTATCATCTTGAATAATATAAAAGGGTGATTCCATGGGATTGGTCTCAACAACATAGGAAACATCGTTTGTAGTTGGGCTGTATAAACCTCCGGTGTTTCTAAAAATTGTTAATCGAACACGAACTGCATCATTTACAAGTCCATTTGATTCGATGGTTTTTTTGATTTTTTCCTCGAGAAATTCTAAGGTGAACTCCATTGGAATTTCCATTCTAAGTATACGCATGGAGGCCATCAATCTGAAGTAATGATCCTCCCAAAAAAACAGCGTTCCATTTACATAGCGAACCGATTCAAAAAGTGCATCTCCATACTTAAAGGCTCTATTGTTATTGGCAAAAATAGCTACATTGTCCGCAAAAAATTCTCCGTTATAATTGACCATAAAAAAGTCCCGATTTTTATCGGGACCAAATATACGGTTTAGTTGAGAAAAGGTCTAGGTAGATCCAAGAACCTGTTTAAGATCCGAAACCTGGTTTTCCCAAAGCATTTTAGCTTCGTCTACCTCGTCGTCCTCAGCAAAATCTGTTATAAATAGGGATACATCTTTTGTGATCTCGTCAACAATAATTCGCATTTCAAAATATGAATCATCCTCATTTTCTTCCCATGCCAATTTTACAAATTCTTCACTTTTTCGTTTGAGCATTTTAGCTCGCTCTTCTGTACCGTCCCAAATAAATATGAACATTTCCCCACGTGAATTAACATTATCGGCATACCATTCAGATAATCCTGAAGGAGTGGAAATATATTGGTAAAGTAACTGAGGTGAAGCCTGGATCACAAATTCCAGTTCAAATTTAACCTTATCACTCATTGTCGTGTTCTTTAAATCGTTTTTCAACTTTTGTATAGTTTGGGAAGATATAAAAATAAATGTCAAATAATAAATTAATCCTGAATTTTGATTCAGCGAAAATTTAAACATATATTTGCACCCGCTTAGCAAAATCATGGCGAGGTAGCTCAGCTGGTTAGAGCGTCGGATTCATAACCCGGAGGTCGGGGGATCGTGCCCCCCTCTCGCTACTAAAAACAAAGTCATTTAACTATTGTACGGTTGAATGGCTTTTTTTTATGTCAATCTCTTCAGGCATATACAGAAGCATAGAAATTAAACCTAGGATGGTCATAAACAGAATTGGAGGCAGGCGTTCTTCAACTTGGCCAGTTACATTCAAACAAAATGCTTTATCTACAAAAGGTTCAATTCTGACACAATTATCCCGTTTTTATAAAGAAACTGTGCAAGTCGACAATGATAATACCTGAAACTTTCTTTACCTAATGCTTACAATAATGTGTCTGGATTACCAGACCTACCCTAATCACCTACCAGAAGGCCAAGAGAAAATAGCTTCTATCAATCGGCGGCAATGCATACGTACACCTGTATGTCGTGTAACATCCCTTTTTGATAGATTTCGGCGGTCAAATTACATTACCGGCCAGTGGTTTGCTATTATTAAAGCTAATCAGGTCTTCAAACTTGCACAAAATACCACTGGCAATGATGGAGTCTATTCCCCGTATGCATCGCAAAAGCATGTATTCGTTTTTTAAAGTGAGACTGGGTATGCCGCCTCAAAAAGGTAAACCCTTTGTATTAATTATTTTAATTTGTTTTGAAACATATGTGATAATTAATTAAACATATGTGATACCACATATTTTTTAGGCATGGTATTTTTAACCAATAAAACTTACCCGTATTTAAACAAGTAACAGTATGAACAAATTTCAAATAGCACTCTTATTTAGTTTCTTTATTCTTCCATTCAACAGTCACGCACAGTTTTTTAAAAAACTGAAAGAGAAGGCAGAAAATGCAATTGAAAGGACCATTTTAAACAAGACAGACGAAGAAGTTTCAAAAGGGACCGATGAAACAATAGATGGTATTATAAAAAATGATAAAAAACCTCCAACAGAAACCAGGGAATCGGGTTCAACAACTTCAGAAACCAACAACACAACAGAAGTGACAAAAGACGGTCTTCCTGTTATAAAATTAGGACAAGATGAAGTAGAAGTAGATGCCGCTGAAGCCTTTGCAAATACCGTAGGAGATGATACCGTGGCATCGCTATCTAGTACCTATACTTTTTCGTATAAGGTTATATATACCATAAACAATGGTAAAGGTAACATACAAAAAGTAATGTATTATGAGCCCAACAACGCCTATTTTGGCACGTCAATACATGATGATGACGTATATCATATGCAGCTTACAGACCCAAATAAACAAGCTTCCTTTTTGTTTGTAGGGGACAGTATTAAAACAGCGCTTCCCATTGCAAAAGATCATATACTACATACCGAAAATATAAATAGTATTCCCGGTAGCAATAGCAACAATGGGGTTACCGTAGAAAAACTGGATTATAAAAAAATGAAAGATCTTTTATGTAGGGGCTATAGAATCACCACTCCAGAGGGAGTGGTTGTTGTATATATAGCAGAGAGAGCGCCAGTGCAATACAAAGGAGGTCTCTCACAAACCGCCTACATACCTAACTCGTTATTTAAAGGTGAAAACTATATGATTATGGAACTGGCATTCCAATCTAATGATCCTGATGAAAAACCAATCCATGTAAGGTGTTTTAGTATTCAAGAACAAAAAAAGACACTAACCCCCTCCAATTATAAACAATTTGGCAGTTCATTATAAATCACAGACAGATGAAAACACTATTTTACACATTACTTTTTTTATTATGTATATCCATGCAAGGGTATGCGCAAGACATCAACGCTGTTATTAATCAGGTTAAAAAGGAAGTTGGAGGTGCTATGGGTCAAGGTTCAGATGACTTAGATGATGCCGAAAAAGAGTTTCTTGATGATTTGGCAGAAGACTTAGATAAGTTACGGGAACAAACCGATATGGATGATGAATTTGGCCAAATAAAAAACTGTTGGGCGTCCATGGCATTGTACGTTTCAAGTTTTTACGAGTTACAACGGAAAACTGAAAATGAAAGTGATTGTTTTAAAAAATACGATTATTATGGATTGCAAGAGTTAATGCTACTTAACTCAACCAGCATAATGTTTTGTACTGAAGAAATATGGAATATTCTTAATTACACAGGAAACGACAAGGATATAATTTTAAAAAACTTAGTATATATAACACATCTAACCAACTATATTAACGGTATACCAATGTCTTATGAAAGAGAAGATTTTGACAATGATATTGATTTTATAATTGCGCGAGTTTTTTTTACATATGAAATTTCTGATCAACCAATGCATGTATATTTAAGGTTTTTAAAAGAGGCACAACATATACTTAAAGAGTATTTTCACCCCGTGACGGTGATGGGCAAAGCTGTTGAGATTAATAAAACCATGGTAGCACTGCCTTGTAGTGATGGGGTGCGTAGATAGTCAACTATATTCTAGTTAATTTAGGTTCGTTTTATATATAAAACATGAAGAGAAGAACTTGCTATAGATATATGGCTTGGATACTAGTTTGTAGATATTGATAGCTCACTGTACTGAACGTGCTTCGAGCAGGGTCATTTAAGAGATAACAAATAGAACCGCTTAACTACAAAATACGGAGTTGAAAAACAAATATGTTCTTCCATTTAACGTACAGAAATAATTTTATTATTATGAATTAAGTACAGCCCTTAAACGGATAAATTTTAATAGAGTGGTACAGCAATTGATACTAAAACTACAGTTATTTAACTGTTTTTCAATTAAGTACTTTTTGTTTTTTTTGGTGTTTTTTTCCTAACTTATAAGTTTTTAACCAACCTGCGAATGAATTATTTTAAAAAGTTAGGAACCGCCAATCTATTCATGTTGATCTTATGTGCCTTGATCATAATAGTGGCAGAATATCTGTTTCTTAGTGGATACCCGGAACATGGCCTTTTTGTAGGGTTGTGGGCACCAACCCTTTTAGGTTTTATGATTTACTTAAAGCTTGTGGACAATGACGGGAAATGATATCGTATTATGGTTTTCCATTGTAGTCGTCGTACTCGTTGCCATATGGGCTATCTTAATGATTCGCGCATATAATAAAGCAAGTAATGGAAAGTAAACGGAACTAATGACTGTTGCAGTTAAATAGTAGACTTTTTAAAAATGTTGTTTTTTTGCTTTGTGTCACGCATTCATGGAATTTACTCTTAAATTTAGGTTGCCATGAAGAACACCATTTCCGAACGCATAGCAGATTTCTTAAAGAACTATCCGCCTTTTAATGCCATGGACTCAAAACAATTGGAAAAATTATCACTTGAAGTGGTAATTATCCATAAGGAATCCAACACCATTGTTTTTGGCGAAAACGAAAAACCACACGAACAATTTTACGTGGTCAACAAGGGTGCCATAGCATTATCCAAAGAGGGTTCGAGCCAGATATTGGATATTTGTGACGAAGGGGATGTTTTTGGACTAAGACCTTTGTTAGCCCACGAAAACTACAAATTGGAAGCCAAGGCATATGAAGAAACCATTTTATACGCCATTCCAATCAAAGACTTTAAGCCTTTGGCACTCGAAAACAAACGAATCGGAAATTTTCTAATAGAAAGCTTTGCTTCCAACACCGGCAACCCCTACTCCATTAAACACCGAGGAAAGTTATATGGCACTAATAACGAAGAAGATCAATTTTCGACCAATAAAATTTTAGACCTTCAGCCGATTAAATATTCCACCGATCTAATTAGCTGTAATGAAGGCACCAAGATAAAGACCATTGCCAACAAAATGACCAAGCACAATGTTAGTTCTATTTTGGTAGAGAAAAACAACTTACCAGTTGGTATTATTACAGATAAAGATCTTCGAAAAAAGATTGCCACTGGGTTGTTTCCGATAACTGCGTCTGCCAAAACAACCATGTCAACACCCATTATCACTTATCCAAAGGATTTAACCTTGGCACAATCCCAAATGGCGATGATGAAAAGCAACATCAGTCACTTGGTATTAACGGAGGATGGAACAACTGATTCACCTGCAGTTGGTATACTCTCGAAACATGACATTATGGTGGCTGTGGGAAACAACCCAGCCGTACTCTTACGAGCCATTAAAAGAGCAACGGATTTTAAAAGACTAAGAAACATTCGACATGGCATCATGAATTTACTGCGTGGTTATTTAGATCAGAACATACCCCTAGGGCTGGTTTCTAAAATAATCTCTGAATTGAATGATGCTTCAAGCAAACAGGTCATTGAAATTGCATTATCAAAAATGGATGAAGACCTTCCTGTAAAATTTACGTGGTTGAGTATGGGCAGTCAAGGACGAGGGGAACAATTATTGAATACCGATCAAGACAACGCAATCATTTTTGAGGATGTTCCTGAGGAAGAATTGGAGAAAACAAGAAATCACTTTTTAAAATTGGGTGAATCTATTACTAAAGGTTTGAACATCATAGGGTTCGATTACTGTCCAGCAGATATGATGGCTTCCAACCGTTCATGGTGCCGTAGTTTAAAAGAATGGAAAGAAATTACCGCTCATTGGATTCACAATCCAGGATCAGAAGAGATTCTCCTGTCTTCCATATTTTTTGATTACAACGTTACTTTTGGAGAGAAAGCACTTGCTGATGAACTATCGCATAGCATTTTTGACCATGCCAACCACTACCCCCAATTCTTTGTTCATTTAGCTAGTGGTGCTCTTAAAAACCCTTCGCCATCAGGCTTTTTTCGAGACTTTTTGGTGGAACAGGATGGCGAACATAAAGATTTTTTTGATTTGAAATTACGTGCACTTATGCCAATTATTGATGCGGCACGGGTGCTTATTCTCTCACACTCCATCAAATCCATAAACAATACCGCAGAACGTTACGAAAAGCTAGCCGAACTGGAACCCAACAACAAAGAACTTTATTTAGCTTGTTCCTATGCGAGCAAAGCACTTCTTAAATTTAGGACAAGACAAGGACTACTGCACAACGATTCGGGCAGGTATATTGCTTTGGACAAATTAAACAAAGAAGAAAAAATCAAACTGAAGAGAACTTTTAAAACGGTAAAAGAAATCCAATCTTTGATTGAAATACGGTTTCAAGTTAAAAATTTGATACGCTGATGTGGCCGTTCTCAAAAAAAAGACAACAAGAATTTCCAGACTTTTGGTGGTCTTATGAAGCGCATTTCAAAGAAAAGTTGTCCGATGATATCCACAAATCCACCTTTGTTGTTTTAGATACCGAAACTACAGGTTTTAGTTTAATAAAAGACCGTATGTTATGCATTGGAGCACTTAAACTATTGGATAATATTATTGTGGTAAAAGATAGTTTTGAAGTGTATATAACACAGGAACACTATAATTCTGAAAGTACGGAAATCCATGGGATTTTAAGGAAAAGTAAACGGGCCCGTGTTTCAGAGCTTGAAGCTTTAAAAGCGTTCTTGAAATATGCAAAAAATCATGTTTTGGTAGGTCATCATGTTATGTTCGATATAAACATGATCAATGCAGCTTTAAAAAGAAATGGGTTGCCAAAATTAAAAAATCAAACTCTGGATACCGAGCGGCTTTACAGTAAAACATTGTTAAAATCTACAGTGGTACAACGCAAAGAGCGATACACTTTGGACGATCTTGCCAAAAAATTCAGTATATCCCGAAAGGATAGACATACAGCACTAGGTGATGCGTTTATTACGGCAATCGCTTTTTTACGAATTGTAGAAAAACTAAAATCAAAAAAACTAAAGGACCTCTTTAGGTAAAAGAGGCCCTTATTTGGTATACATAGCCTTTAAAGGCTTTCCTTCATAATATCTTCCACTATTTCAGGATTCAATAACGTTGAAGTATCTCCAAGGTTACTGGTATCCTTGGATGCAATTTTTCTAAGGATTCTCCGCATGATCTTACCACTTCGTGTTTTTGGCAATCCTTCCACAAATTGAATCTTGTCCAATTTAGCTATAGGTCCAATATGATCAGTGATCAATTGGTTCACCTCTTTTTTCACGTTATCCCGATTACGCGCTTCCCCTGTCTCCTTCAAAATGATATAACCGTACAGCGCATTTCCCTTGATGTCGTGAGGGAATCCAACAATTGCTGATTCCGCTACTGCTTGATGCTCGTTAATGGCATCCTCAATAGGGGCAGTTCCCAAATTATGTCCAGAAACAATTATTACATCGTCGACCCTGCCTGTAATACGGTAATAACCTACCTCATCCCTTAACGCACCATCTCCAGTGAAATATTTTCCTTCAAATGCTGAAAAATAAGTGTCTTTATATCGTTGATGATTTCCCCATATAGTTCTAGCTATAGATGGCCATGGAAACTTGATGCACAATCTTCCATCCACTTGGTTGCCTTTGATTTCTTTTCCATTTTCGTCCATAAGTGCAGGTTGGACACCGGGCATTGGCAAAGTGGCGTAAGTGGGCTTGGTCGGAGTTGAAAATGGAATAGGAGAAATAAGGATTCCACCTGTTTCCGTTTGCCACCATGTATCTACAATAGGGCATTTTTTTTCACCTACATGATCATTATACCAGTGCCAAGCTTCTTCATTAATGGGTTCTCCCACAGTACCCAAAACTTTTAAGCTGGATAAGTCATGTTCTGTTACAAAATCCAAATTCTCCTTGGCCAAAGCTCTAATAGCCGTTGGAGCTGTATAAAACTGGGTAACCTTGTGCTTTTGCACAACTTCCCAAAAACGTCCAAAATCCGGATAGGAAGGTACTCCTTCGAACATTACCGTAGTGGCACCATTTGCCAACGGTCCGTACACTATATAGGAGTGGCCCGTGATCCATCCAATATCTGCTGTACACCAATAAACATCTTCCTCACGATACTGAAACACGTTTTTAAATGTATAAGCTGTGTAAACCATATACCCTCCAGTGGTATGCACCATACCCTTTGGAAGACCAGTAGAGCCCGACGTATATAGTATAAATAAAGGGTCTTCGGCATCCATAATCTCGGGAACACAGTCTAAATAAGCTTTGTCTAAAAGTGGCTGAACCCAATTATCTCGACCTTCTTTCATAGTTACCTTACCACCTGTGCGTTTTGTTACCAAGACTGTTTCCACATCCGGGCAACTTTCCAGTGCTTCATCCACTATAGCTTTTAGATCTATTGTTTTAGTTCCTCTAAAAGAACCGTCGGATGTGAGTACCAATTTAGCTCCGCAATCATTGATTCTTGTTTCCAAGGCGGTTGATGAAAACCCAGCAAACACAACAGAGTGAATAGCTCCAATACGGGCACAGGCCAAAAGTGCGATGGCCAAATCTGGAATCATTGGTAAATAAACAACTACCCTATCACCTTTTTTAACACCATGGTCCTTTAAGACATTTGCATATTTGCAAACACGTTCATGTAGTTGATTATATGTAATGTACTCTGCCTCTTCATTCGGGTCATTTGGCTCAAAAATAATAGCAGTCTTATCTCCACGAATTCCAAGGTGACGATCAATACAATTTTCAGTTATGTTTAGTTTAGCTCCTTTGAACCAACTAATTTCAGGTTTGGAAAAATCCCATTCCAAAACAGAATCCCATTTTTTACGCCAATGAAAATGTTCTTCTGCGACTTCTTCCCAAAACCCTTCTGGGTTTCTCACAGATTTACGGTACACTTGAAAATATTCTTCCAAGTGTTTAATGTGGTAGTTACTCATTATGTACAACAATTTTAGCTGCCCTAAAAATAAGGAAAAGAGAGCAATCTGACAGTTATTCTAATGTTCAATTGCTTGGCCAGCTTGGTTGGGAACGCGAATGTTCTCAACAATTTCCTGTACATTTTCAGGAGGCTCAGCTGTAAAGAAGTTTACCACAATTGCTACAATAAAGTTGACAATCATAGCGATAGATCCAAATCCTTCGGGCGAAACGCCAAACCACCAACTTTGCTGAAGCCCGGCAACTGCTTCTTTTCCTCCATCAAAAATTCCAAATTTAAATTTCAACATATAAAATAGCATTAAGCAAAGACCGACAATCATTCCCGATATAGCTCCTTTACTATTCATCTTCTTATAAAAGATTCCTAAAATAATTGCAGGGAAGAAAGATGCCGCGGCAAGACCAAAGGCCAATGCGACCACAGCTGCCACAAAGCCAGGCGGATTGATTCCAAAATATCCTGCTATAACTACAGCAACGGCAGCAGAGAGTCTAGCTGCCCAAAGTTCTTCTTTTTCGGTAAGATCGGGTTTCAGCACGTTTTTTATCAAGTCATGCGAAACGGAAGACGATATAACCAATAGCAATCCAGCTGCGGTTGATAAGGCTGCGGCCAAACCACCAGCGGCAATCAGACCGATTACCCACGCTGGGAGATCAGCAATTTCTGGATTTGCCAATACCATGATGTCCCTGTCTACAGTCAATTCGTTTATTTCGGGTGAAGCCACATATTGGATTTTGCCATCTCCATTTTTGTCCTCATGGGCAATCAATCCCGTCTTTTCCCACCGGTTGAACCATTCGGGCATGTTATCATATTCTTTTCCGCTTACGGTCTCTATCAAGTTCGTTCTTGCAAACACGGCCACTGCAGGTGCTGTGGTGTACAAAATGGCAATGAACAATAATGCCAATCCCGCTGATTTTCTTGCATCACGCACCTTTTTTACGGTAAAAAAACGAACGATTACATGGGGCAAACCTGCCGTACCCACCATTAAGGCTAGGGTAATGGCAAATACATCTATAGTGCTTTTTGAGCCATCGGTGTATTCTACAAAACCAAGTTCAGTAGAAAGCCCGTCAAGTTTATCCAATAAATAAACTCCTGAACCATCCGATAAGGTACTACCAAACCCTAGTTGCGGTACAGGGTTTCCTGTCATCTGGATGGAAATAAATATGGCTGGCACCATAAAGGCAAATATTAGAACACAATATTGTGCGACTTGGGTATAGGTAATCCCCTTCATTCCGCCAAGCACAGCATAGAACAATACGATCACCATTCCAATTACCACACCTGTATTGATATCAACTTCCAAGTATCTGGAAAATACAATTCCTACACCACGCATTTGTCCAGCTACATAAGTGAAGGAAACAATCAAAGCACAGATAACCGCAACCACACGAGCAGTTTTTGAGTAGTAGCGTTCACCTATAAAATCAGGAACCGTAAATTTTCCAAATTTTCTAAGGTAAGGTGCCAATAGCAATGCTAAAAGCACATAGCCTCCTGTCCAACCCATTAAATACACAGCACCATCATACCCAGCAAATGAAATTATTCCTGCCATTGAGATAAAGGAAGCTGCTGACATCCAATCGGCTGCCGTTGCCATTCCGTTGGCCAAAGGGGAGACACCTCCTCCAGCTACATAAAATTCTTTAGTGGAACCTGCTCTTGACCAGATTGCAATTCCTATGTACAGACCAAACGATAGTGCCACCAATACATAAATCCAAATTTGTGCATCACTCATAATTATTGTTTTTGTCGATTAATCAATCTTCGTTGTATCCGTATTTTTTATCCAATTTGTTCATTAGATGCACGTATACAAAAATGAGGATGACAAAAACATAGATAGATCCCTGTTGCGCAAACCAAAATCCCAGTTTAAAACCTCCCAATCGAATTGTGTTTAAAGCATCTTTAAAAAGGATGCCAGCTCCGTAGGAAACCACGAACCATATAATTAATAGTATGACCAGGTACCTCAAGTTCTCTTTCCAATAGGCCGTAGCCTTTTTTTGTTTTTCCGACATAATTTATTGGTTTGTTTAGTTACATATAATCCGTTCTTTTTCCCATGTTAGTGTTGGTATATTGATACGGTGCCAACTTGCATAATCTGAAATGCAAGAAATCAGGCGCCTGGATGTCCCTAATACAATAAAACCGGATGGGAAGGGATTGGTTGAAGATACAACCATAATCGTTATTTTGAAATAATACACAGACAGTAATTACCATCTATTTCCCTTGAAAAGAGCAATTTAAAATAAATTGAATATTTACAATAGTGATTGCTTCTTACTAAAACACCCATTGTGATGTTTTGAAATCCAATGTCAACTTTGAAGATTTATTTGAGCACAACAATGTTTGTAATGCTTAATGGAAAAGAGTTGGTCGGTGCATAGAATTTTGAGGACGCAATAAACTGAACCTTCTTGTCCAATCCATGTCCAACGTCTAAAAAACCAAGAAACCGTTGAATCTCATAGCGGGAAACGCTACGGATGCTTTCAATTCTCACTTGAAATCAAGATAATTCAGAATCTATTTTCCGAGCTTAATCTACTTTATCTTTATGAACTAAGATATCAGCGATAAAATAGTTATTCTGATTAATTATTATCCAAATATGCCGTTACATTGGTCAATATCCGCTCTTGAATATTTGAAATATCACTTTTCACAAATTTCTCGCCAGTAATGTTTTCATAGAGCTCTATATAACGTGTGGATACGGATGCTATGTATTCATCGGACATTTCGGGAACTTCATATTGACCTTCCAATCCTTGAAATCCATTGGAAATCAACCATTGTCGTACAAATTCCTTTGAAAGCTGCTTTTGTGCTTCACCCTTGGCTTGGCGCTCTTCATATCCGTCGGCATAAAAATATCGAGAAGAATCCGGGGTATGGATTTCATCGATTAATACAATTTCCCCATCTTTAGTTTTTCCAAATTCGTATTTGGTGTCCACCAGAATAAGACCTCGTTCGGCAGCAATTTCAGTTCCTCTTTTAAAAAGTGCGTGCGTATATTTTTCCAGTACTTCGTAATCTTCTTGGGAAACAATACCTCGTCTTAAAATATCTTCTTTAGAAATATCCTCATCATGATCACCCTGCTCTGCTTTGGTTGCCGGCGTAATAATAGGTTCGGGGAATTTATCGTTCTCTTTCATCCCGTCAGGCATCGGCACCCCACAGAGCATTCTTTTGTCTGCTTTGTACTCCCGTGCTGCATGGCCGGACATATAGCCCCTAATCACCATTTCCACCTTAAAGGGTTCACAGGCTTTGCCTACCGCTACATTGGGATCGGGTGTTGCCATTAACCAATTGGGTACAATATCCTTTGTCGCCTCCATCATTTTAGTGGCGATTTGGTTCAATATTTGGCCTTTATAGGGTATTCCTTTGGGCATTACCACATCAAAAGCGGACAAACGGTCTGTTGCCACCATTATCAAAATATCATCCTCCAGGGTATAAACTTCCCTTACTTTACCTTTATAAACAGATTTTTGGTTTTTAAAATTAAAATCTGTGGACATGAGCGTATTCATTCCCATAATTATTTTAGCATTGATTTTAGTGTTCAATGTTTTGATAGGCATCGATCACCTTTTTTACCAATTTATGTCGGATTACATCCTTATCATCCAGATAGATCATGCTAATACCATCCACATCCTTCAAAATAAGCAATGCTTCCTTTAAACCTGAAATCACTCTTCTGGGCAAATCGATTTGGCCTGGATCACCTGTTAGTAAAAACTTGGCATTTTTCCCCATACGCGTCAAAAACATTTTCATTTGGGCATGAGTGGTATTCTGTGCCTCATCTAAAATAACAAAGGCATTGTCCAATGTACGGCCACGCATAAATGCCATTGGGGCAATCTGAATAGTACCGTCCTCTATATATTTCTCCAACTTTTCAGTAGGAATCATATCCCTTAGCGCATCATAAAGTGGTTGCATATAAGGGTCTAACTTTTCTTTAAGGTCACCTGGAAGAAATCCAAGATTTTCCCCAGCCTCCACCGCAGGACGTGTTAAGATAATGCGTCTAACTTGTTTTTCTTTCAAGGCTTTTACGGCCAAAGCTACTCCAGTATATGTTTTTCCCGTTCCGGCAGGGCCAATGGCAAAAACCATATCGTTGGATTTGCAAGCATCCACCAAACGACGCTGATTAACCGTCTGGGCTTTTATGAGCCTTCCGCTTACTCCGTGCACCAGAACATCATTACTGCCCGAGGAAGAAATGTAATCTTCCTTACTGGTACTGGTGAGCACCCGTTCTATCATATTCTCATCCAGTTTGTTGTATTTGGCAAACTGACTGACGAGCTCATCAAAACGTTTATCGAACTCTGCCAAAAGTTCTTCATCGCCATAGGCCTTAATCTTGTTGCCCCGTGCTACAATCTTGAGTTTAGGAAAATATCTTTTCAGTAGCTCAATGTTGGCGTTTTGTTGCCCAAAAAATTCTTGAGGGCTGATTTCTGTGAGTTCAATTATAAGTTCGTTCAAAAAAAGTACGGTGTTACAGTTGTTTCTGAAGAATAATATTCTTTCTTTTTTGCCTAATTTTACCACACAAACTTAATTAAAAATCAATTTGAACACGGAAAAACATATCAACAGTATTGCATGGCGATTATAACCTTAACTACAGATTTCGGATATAAAGATCACTTTGTGGGTGCTGTGAAAGGTGCTATACTGAGTAATCTTCCCAATAATGCAATTGTTGATATATCGCATGCCATAAGTCCTTTCAATATCCAAGAATGTGCATATATCCTTAAAAATGCCTACCAATCCTTTCCAAAAGGAACGGTTCATTTAGTTGGTGTTGACTCCGACATATCTCCAGAAAATGAGCATATTGTTGTGCAAGTGGACGGACATTATTTTGTGAGTGCCAACAGTGGGGTGATTTCCTTGATCACGTCTGAAATAAAACCTGAAAAAGTCGTCGAAATCAGTATACCCAATTCCGAATCCGGTTCCTTTCCCGTTCTAAATATATTTGTTCAAGTAGCCTGTCATATAGCTCGCGGCGGCAAATTGGAAGTAATTGGCAAACCCTTTGAAAAATTAAAGGAATTACGTGATTTTGAACCAAGAGTCACCAACGAGGGCAAAACCATTTCTGGTAATGTGATTTATATAGATAATTACGGCAATGTGGTCACCAATATTCAAAAAAGTCTTTTCGAAGCCTATCGTAGTGGACGGAAGTTTGAAATAATGGCTCGAACTACCAAAATTCGACAGGTACATCAAAGCTACAACGGAATCATTAATTATGATTTGGAGCGAAATCAGCGCAAAGGGCCCGGTGATGCCTTGGCGTTGTTCAATTCTGCAGGCTACATTGAGCTTGCCATATATAAAAGTGACCTCAATTCTGTAGGTGGGGCTTCTTCCCTATTGGGATTGAATTATAGAGATACTGTAACCATAAATTTCTTGTAAATGTTGATACGCATCGTAAAACTGACATTTAAACCCGAAAATATTGCTAGTTTTGAGCGAATCTTTGAAGGATCTAAAAATAATATCTTAGCTTTTGATGGATGTAATATGGTAGAATTGTATCAAGACATTAATAATTCCAACATATTTTTCACCTATAGTTTTTGGGACACGGAAACACATCTTGATAATTATAGAAAATCAGATTTCTTTAAAAAGGTTTGGAGCAATACCAAAGAATTGTTCTCCGATAAACCAGAAGCTTGGAGTGTTAACAAATTACAATCAACAAACCCATCTTAATGTTTGCAATTTTTAAGAGAGAGGTACGGTCTTTTTTTACATCGCCCATCGGCTATTTGATCGTAGGCTCGTTTTTACTGCTCAATGGACTTTTTTTGTGGGTGTTCAAAGGCGAGTACAACATTTTTGATTACGGCTTTGCCGATCTAAGCAACTTCTTTTTATTGGCTCCTTGGATTTTTATTTTCTTGGTACCGGCCATCACTATGAAAAGTTTTTCGGAGGAACGCAAAATGGGTACTTTAGAATTGTTGTTGATAAAACCTATCTCTGTTTGGAAACTGGTTCTAGGTAAGTTTTGGGGAGCTTTATTATTGTGTGTCATTGCCATTATCCCAACCATAGTCTATGTTTTTGCCATATCTGGTTTAGGAATAATAGAAGGCAACTTTGATCTTGGAGTGGTTCTGGGCTCTTACTTTGGGCTTTTGTTTTTGATTGCTTGTTACACAGCTATAGGAATATTTGCCTCTACGCTATCAGATAACCAAATCATAGCTTTTTTAGTAGGTATTTTGGTCTGCTTTCTGATTTTTAATGGATTTGATGCCGTCGCTTCCATGTTTACAAGTGGGGAAACACAACAATGGGTGAAAGATTTAGGTGCAAAGTCACATTTTGACAGTATCGCAAGAGGGGTAATAGATACACGAGATTTGGTTTACTTTATATCATTGACCCTATTATTTTTATATATCACCTTTCTACGTTTAAAACAATTGCCAAAATAATGGGAAAGTTTTTTGTATCAATACTAAAAGTAGTTCTAGTGATTGTGGTCATCAATGTATTGGCCAGTTTTTTATATGCCAGGTTTGATTTAACCGAAGATAAGCGATATACCCTTTCCGAACCTGCCATAGAGGTGGTCCAAAAATTTGAAACACCAGTTATTGTGGATGTTTTGTTGGATGGGAACATTCCTCCAGAATTCTCCAAACTGAAAACGGAAACCATTCAATTATTGGAATCCTTTGGTTCTAAAAACAATAACATCAAATATAATTTGGTGAATCCATTGGAAAACGAGGAACTTGTAGAGCAGACTGTAGCCGAATTACAGAGTTTGGGGTTGCAGCCCGCCAATGTTACCGTTGAGGAAAATGGAAAAGTTTCCAACGAATTGGTATTCCCTTGGGCAATGGTCAATTATAACAACCAGACTGTAAAAGTGCCTTTGCTAAAGAATAAATTGGGTTCCACCGCAGAAGAACGCATCAACAATTCGGTTCAGCAATTGGAATATGCCTTTGCCGATGCCTTTACCAAATTGAGCATTGAAGACAAAAAAAGCATAGCAGTAATTAAAGGAAATGGTGAACTAGATGATATTTTTATCGCTGACTACCTTACCTCCATTCGCGATTATTACAACATTGGTGCCATTACCCTGGACTCGGTGACCTCTAATCCACAAAAGGTATTGGATCAACTAAAAGGGTATGATCTGGCTATTGTTGCAAAGCCTACCCAGCCATTTACCGACCAAGAAAAATATCTAATGGACCAATATATGGTCCAGGGCGGGAAGTCCATTTGGATGCTGGATCAAGTCGTTATGGAAATGGATAGCATTTATGCGGGTGGCGGAGAAGCCATTGCAATTCCAGAGGATCTTAATTTAAAGGATTTGTTCTTTAAATATGGAGTTAGAATTAATCCTGTTTTGGTGAACGATCTTTACTTTACCCAAATAGTTCTGGCTACGGGCGAAGGAAATGAATCCCAGTACAACCCGCTTCCTTGGTTGTATTACCCAATGGTTTTTTCACACAATAATCATCCTATCAACACCAATATTGAAGCAGTTCGATTTCAGTTTACAAGCCCAATAGATGTTTTGGAAAATGATTACCAGAAAACAATTTTATTGCAGAGTTCCCCTCTATCTAAAATGGATGGAATACCAAGGATTGTAAGTCTGGATATGATCAACCAACAGCCAGATCGAGAAGCCTACAATAATGGCAACAAGCCTTTGGCGGTCCTAATAGAAGGTAATTTCACCTCCATGTACAAGAACAGGGTAAAACCATTAAAGTTGAAAAATACTATGGAAGAAGGCCCTGAAAATAAAATGATCGTGATTTCGGATGGAGATATAATCAAAAACCAATTACGAAACGGTAGACCATTGGAACTGGGATATGACAAATGGACCAATAGCTTCTATGGGAACAAAGAATTCTTGGTGAACAGTACGAATTACCTATTGGATAACACCGGGCTTATTAACATTCGGAACAAGAAAGTTTCGATTCCTCTTTTGGATGTTAAAAAAATAGAGTTGCAAAAAACCAAGTGGCAGCTTATAAACATTGGATTACCAGTAGTTTTAACATTGTTGTTCGGGCTCTTCTTTAGCTACTACAGGAGGCGCAAGTTTTCCGCTTAACTGTTGATAAATTTGTTTCTCTGCTTAATCCATTTGAGATATATTTGTTTTTATTGATTTTACAGCCCTTTAACCAGGGATAAATTGCCCAAAGGGCTACAATACTAAAGTATTTCGTTGATGAAATTTATCGTATCCAGCACATATCTATTGAAACAACTTCAGGTTTTGGGAGGAGTTATCAACAATAGCAACACCTTGCCTATTTTAGATAATTTTTTGTTTGACCTTAAGGAAAGTAAGTTAACGGTTTCCGCATCGGACCTAGAGACTACAATGAGTACAGTTTTGGAAGTGGATTCTGATTCCGAGGGGACCATAGCCGTTCCTGCTCGTTTGTTGTTGGACACCCTAAAGACTTTCCCGGAACAACCATTAACTTTTGTTGTTGAAGATAACAATACAGTGGAAATCAGTTCCAACCATGGTAAATATGCATTGGCATATGCCGATGGTGCAGAGTTTCCAAAAGTAGTGGAAGTTTCCAATCCGAGTTCCACTACCCTATTGGGTGATATTTTGGCAACGGCCATCAACAAAACTATTTTTGCCGCAGGTAACGATGACCTTCGCCCGGTAATGAGCGGCGTGTTTTTCCAATTTTCGCCAGAAAATTTGATTTTCGTGGCCACAGATGCTCATAAATTGGTTAAATATCAAAGACATGATGTTACAGCTTCGGAAGTAGCAGAATTCATAATGCCCAAAAAACCATTGACCTTGTTGAAGGGAATTTTAGCAGGTTCAGAATCAGAGGTTACCATTGAATACAACGAAAGCAATGCCAAATTCTATTTTGACAATACGGAGTTGGTATGTAGGTTGATTGATGGGAAATATCCGAATTATGAAGCAGTGATTCCAAAAGAAAACCCGAACAAGTTGACAATTGCGAGAAATCAATTTCAAAGTTCGGTTAGAAGAGTTTCTATTTTCTCCAATAAGACCACACATCAAATCCGTCTTAAGATTGCAGGTGCCGAACTCAATATATCTGCAGAAGATGTGGATTATAGCAACAAAGCAGAAGAACGACTATCATGTTCTTATCAAGGTGACGATATGCAAATTGGTTTCAACTCCCGGTTTTTACTGGAAATGCTGAACAATTTGTCCTCGGACGAAGTTTCCTTGGAAATGAGCTTACCAAACAGAGCAGGTATCCTTACCCCAATTGATGGCTTGGACGAAGGTGAACATGTTACCATGTTGGTGATGCCAGTAATGTTAAATAGTTAAATTAACTACCCAACCATAATTGAAAAAGCTGGAGCAATTGTTCCAGCTTTTTTATTTATAAAAACTTAATCGTCATAAAATAGGATGGCGATTCACCGTTAGATGCCTTCACCGCATTCACAATTGGTAAAATAAAACCAAGAATTGCAACACCCAATAATCCCAATAACCCCAAGCCTAATAACAAAATGGCCGGAATACTAATAATTATATATAGTATTAAACTCAATTGGAGGTTGATTATGGCTTTCCCATGCTCGTCCATCCCTTCTACTCGGTTTCTGGTTGATAACCATAGAACCAAGGGAACAATTAGGCTTCCAAAGCCCGTGGCATACGATATAAGTTGTGTAAGATGAGTCACGGCCAACAACGTATTGTCCGTTTTTACTGCGTTTTGATGTAATATTTCCATTTTTTGATTGATTTTGATGATTCAATATATCAGTATACAAAACATTAAAAATGTTACAACCACCAGCTAATTTGTACTTTTGCCCCATGTCGTACACAGATAACATTGTAGCCCTAGCAACACCTTCGGGAACAGGAGCCATAGCAGTCATCCGAGTTTCGGGCCCAGACGCCATTACCTTGGTGGATACACTTTTTAAATCCATTAAAGGAAAAAAACTGCAACAACAGAAAAGCCACACCATTCATTTGGGCAATATTGTAGATGGTGATAAGATTTTGGATGAAGCCTTGGTTTCCATTTTTAAAGGACCACATTCCTACACCGGTGAAAACGTTATTGAAATTTCGTGTCATGGCTCACCCTTTATCCAACAGCAGATCATTCAACTGTTACTTAGGAATGGCTGTCGTGCAGCATCCGCAGGAGAATTTACACTCAGGGCATTTTTAAATGGTAAAATGGATCTCAGTCAGGCAGAAGCTGTTGCCGACCTTATTGCAAGTGATAGCGAAGCGGCCCATGATATTGCCATGCAACAAATGAGAGGGGGATTCAGCAACGAAATTCAAGAACTACGACAAGAACTCTTGAATTTTGCTTCGCTTATTGAACTGGAACTCGATTTTTCACAAGAAGATGTAGAATTTGCAGATAGGACCCAGTTCAACGAACTGCTTACCAGAATTAGCGAAGTGCTTAAAAAGTTGATTGATTCTTTTGCATTGGGCAATGTGATTAAAAATGGAATCCCGGTGGCCATAGTGGGGCAACCCAATGTTGGAAAATCCACATTATTAAATGTCTTGCTCAATGAGGAACGTGCCATTGTAAGTGAAATTGCAGGAACCACACGAGACACGGTTGAAGATCATATTAGTTTAAAAGGTATAAATTTCAGGTTCATAGATACCGCTGGAATACGTGAAACGGAAGATGTAGTTGAAAAAATTGGTATTGAACGGACATTTGATAAAATTGAAAAGGCACGGCTAATCATTTACCTTTTTGATGGTTTGGATTTTGATAAGGCGGAATTGGAACAAATCCAAAATCGATATCCCAACAAGCAATTGCTGCCCATCTGCAATAAAATGGACCTTCTGAACGAGAAGCAAATAAATAAAGTCAAAGAAGAAATCCCCAACGTGCTGTTATTATCAGCAAAATACAAAACTGGCATTTCCGAATTGGAGAGCAAACTTTTATCATTAGTGGATTCCGGAGCGTTGAGTGGTGATACCACCATCATCACCAATAGCAGGCATTATGATGCTTTGCTAAAAGCTCTGGAAGAAATACAAAAGGTAAAAGAAGGGTTGGATATGGAACTTTCCAGTGACCTTATGGCCATAGATATCCGACAGGCACTCTATCATCTGGGAGAAATTACTGGGAGTGTGACCACCGATGATCTATTAGGGAATATTTTTTCTAATTTCTGTATCGGGAAATAATCGCATCATTAAATTATTAATGATTGGAAAAACCATCTTAGCTCTTTGTTAAATAAATAAAATAAACAGGGGTACTCTCAATTTAAATCCTTTCCTTTACAATCCATGATGTATTAAGGACAACGATTGCTCCAATCCTTAAATAAAAAGATAGCTCTCCACTACTCATTTCCAAATAGCCAGAGCTGTTTCTTACTATTTTTTGCTTGTATCAATACCCTCATAAAAGGCCGGCGAGGACAAAGTCTAAAAATTCTACTGGTCAAGAAATCTACATATTTCTTGGATACTTCGGATCATGCTAAAAACAGCATTGTTCTATGGCCATATTCATAATAATTCAATAAACATTAGATATGCTTAAAATTAAATTGGTTCCAGGTGAGAACATAGAAAGAGCTTTGAAAAGATATAGAAATAAGGTTCGAAACACCAAGCAACTGAAAAATATTAGGGACAACCAAGAATTTACTAAAAAATCCAAGGAAAGAAGAGAACTTCTGGCAAAGGCCGTCTATAAAAATGAGTACATGAAGAGGAACGAAGAATAATTTTATGGACAAGGATTTAAATATCGCCGTATTAATAGATGGCGACAATATCCCCTCAAAATATGTCAAGGAAATGCTGGAGGAGATTGCAAAGTACGGGAACCCGAGTATTAAAAGAATCTACGGAGATTGGACGAAACCCAATTTGGGGAAATGGAAAGATGTCCTTCTTAAAAATGCTATTACACCCGTTCAGCAGTATGGATATACGACCGGTAAAAATGCTACTGACAGTGCTATGATCATAGATGCCATGGACATTCTTTATTCGGGAAAGGTCAATGGTTTTTCTTTGGTGTCCAGTGATAGTGATTTTACTCGATTGGCCATACGATTAAGAGAGGCCGGGATGACGGTTTTTGGCATTGGTGAAAGAAAGACTCCCGATCCTTTTATTGTCTCTTGTGATAAATTTATTTATCTGGAAATACTACAAAAATCGAATATAGGGGAGCCAAACACACCACAAAAGAACGATAAGGGCAAAATTGATAAAATTACACCAAAAGTAATCGACCTTATTCTTAGTACCATTACCGATGTTGAAGATGAAGAAGGTTGGGCGTTTTTAGGAGAGGTAGGCACATTGCTCCAAAAAAAACAGCCAAATTTTGATGCGAGAAATTATGGATTCAGAAAGTTGACACCTTTGGTCAAATCTTTGAATCAAATTGAAATAGGTTCCAGAAAAAATCCAAAAGGAAACGGTAACCTCATTTATGTGAGAACAAAAACGTAATATAAAAGTAAGAGCTATGAGACCGCTATCTATATCCAAACAGATAACAAAAAGGGACACTCCGTCTCTTACTCTTTATTTTAGTGATATAGCCCGTATTCCAATGATTACGGAAGAAGAAGAGGTTGAATTGGCCATACGAATAAGAAATGGGGATGTTTTCGCATTGGAAAAACTGATCAGATCCAATCTACGATTTGTAGTATCAGTTGCCAAGCAATACCAATCACGGGGACTAAATCTGCATGACCTAATTAATGAAGGTAATCTTGGTTTGGTAAAAGCTGCGAAAAAATTTGATGAAACGCGGGGCTTCAAGTTTATTTCCTATGCGGTATGGTGGATACGACAAGGAATTATACAGGCACTTTCCGAAAAATCAAGAATGGTAAGATTGCCTTTGAACAAAATAAATGTCATAAATAAAATTAACCGCGCCTCTACACATTTCGAGCAAATTAACCAAAGGCCACCTACCGCAGAAGAAATATCTGAATTAATAGATTCTACACTACCGGAAATTCAACTTTGCTTAAAACATTCTTCGTGGCCCATTTCAATGGATGAAGCTTTAAAGAATGATGATGATGGGTTCAACCTGCACGACCTTATTCGTTCAGAAAGTTCCAATTCTCCAGAAGATAACTTAATCAAAGGGTCGTTAAAATTTGAAATTGACAATGTTTTGAAAATACTGTCCAATCGTGAAGTCTCTATCATTAAAATGTATTTTGGAATTGGCGCTAACGACAGGATTGAATTGGAACAAATAGCCCAAAATCTTGGTCTAACGACTGAACGAGTTAGACAAATAAAAATAAAAGCCTTGGCTCGATTAAGGAAATCATCTAAAGTAGACTGTTTAAAAGAATATTTAAAATGATTCTCATATCAATTTAAATAGCCTTACCCCCTCCATTATCATTGTAATCCTATTTTTCTAATTAGCATCAAAAATTTGTGATTTGTGACTTATGTCACATTTTGTGTTTATTGTTCATCGTAAATTTGCGATAAAGGATACAAGAGGTGGTTCAGCGTATTAAATATCACATCAAGAAAATTGGTGAACAAACAAATTTCAAACAATAATTTTCTACCAATATTATCATAAGATGAAACATTCCATTCAAATTCTGGGTACAGGTTGTCCCAAATGTCAAAACCTGACCAATGTTGTAAAAGAAGCTGTAAATCAACATCAGATTGATGCCTCCATAGATAAAGTGGAGGATATAGCGGAAATCATGAAATTCGATGTAATGTTGACCCCAGCCTTGGTAATTGATGGCAATGTGGTCTCCAAAGGAAGAGTACCCTCTATAACCGAAATTATAAGTTGGCTTCAAAAATAAATAGACCAAGTATGAGTTACCACATAAAAGCAACATCCGTAGCGGACGATAGCGGCTCAATAACTGTTAAAAACTCCGTTTTTGAGTTTGGCACCACATCTAGTACCGAAGATAGTATGGTGAATCCTGCAGAAATATTCCTAGGGTCTTTGGCTTCTTGTATTCTAAAAAATGTAGAACGCTTTTCTAGACTTTTAAAATTTGATTACTTAAAAGCAAATATTGTCATCAACGCCCAAAGACTCGATGAACCACCAAGAATGGACGATATTTTTTACGAATTGACCATTTACAGTCAGGATCAGAACCTAAACACGAAACTTTTACAAAAAAATTTGGAAAAATTCGGGACCATCTATAATACCATAAAACAAGTGTGTACCATATCCGGAACCATAAAAGTTGAACCTAGTGTTTGATTGGTTGGAACACATGGCCCAATGGTTGGTGTATGATGTTATTGGGATGCATCCCCAAGAACATTTGGCCAAAGCCTTAGAGTTTTTTGTTTATGACAGTATCAAAATATTGATACTGCTCTTTACAGTGGTGTTCTTAATGGGCATAATCAACAGTTACTTTCCCATAGACCGTGTAAAAAATTACCTTTCCAGAAATAAACTCTATGGGGCCGAATATTTAATGGCCAGCCTTTTTGGAGTAGTCACCCCGTTTTGTTCCTGTTCCTCCGTGCCTCTTTTCATAGGATTTGTAAGAGGAGGCATTCCCTTAGGGGTAACTTTTGCGTTTTTGGTGACTTCACCACTTGTGAATGAGATTGCAATAGGCTTGTTCATAGGTCTATTTGGTATAAAAACCACTATTATTTATGCAGTTAGTGGAGTGGTTTTGGGAACAATAGCAGGTCTGATACTCCAAAAGTTAAAGTTGGAAAAACACCTTACACCTTGGGTAAGGGAAGTACTTTCGAACGCCCAGAGAGACCAAAAGAGGTTTGAAGACGAAAAACAAACTTTTAGAGAACGGTTGCCCATAATTTGGCACGAAGCTCTTAAAATTTTAAAGGGTGTCCTGCCCTATGTGATTATTGGGATAGCCATCGGAGGGCTAATGCACGGCTATATTCCAGAAGGATTTTTTGAAACCTATATGGCGAAGGACAATTTATTTGCAGTGCCGCTTGCCACTATTTTTGCCGTTCCCATGTATTCCAATGCTTCCGGAATATTACCTATTGTTCAAGTTTTGGTAGCAAAGGGAATTCCATTGGGAACTGCAATTGCTTTTATGATGGGAGTGGTGGGTCTATCCCTACCAGAGGCTATGTTACTTAAAAAGGTAATGACCCTTAAATTGATCGGAATATTTTTTGGAGTAGTGACCCTCTGTATTATTGTTTCAGGTTATTTGTTCAACATAATTTTATAATCCATTTATACAATGAACTTTAAAAAAATTTATCTATTTATCTCCATTATTTCGCTTTCCTTTTCTGTAAAAGCACAAATGCCCTACCTAAATGTTTCTGGTGCCATGAAAGATATGGGGACTACGTATGATTTGAACATTTGGTTGGACACCATTGCCCCAAAAAACCATTTATATGGCATGGGACCCTATGATAAAATGAAAGGAGAAATTACCGTTGTGGATGGCAAACCCTATTTTGCCACTGCCTTTACCAAAGGAAAATATGAGGTTGGAAAGGACTGGGACATCCGTTCCCCATTCTTTGTGTACTCCAATGTCAGGAAATGGAACCGCTTTGAAATTCAAGGAGATTTCAACAGTGTTCTGGACATTCAGAAAAAAGTGGCCTCCATTGCCCAAGCAAATGATTACGACCTAAATGAACCCTTTGCATTTAAAATAGAAGGTGAATTTGATACGCTAACGGCACACATTGTAACCCCTCGAATTCCAGAAATTGAAGGATACCGAGATGGCGTAACATCCCAAAAGTTCTCTTTTGAAAATGTCAAGGGGGAATTCATTGGATTTTATTCACAACATCACCAAGGAATTTTCACCCCTACAGATGGGTTTGTACACGTACATTTTTTAATGAAGGACAAATCCTTTATGGGCCACTTGAATAAGATAAACACAAAGAATAAGACCTTTATCCTGTATTTGCCCAAAAAATAACCTCCAGTTACTTTTTACTCCTGCATAGCATTAAAACGATATAAATTGTCCGCTGCTTGGAGTAGTTTTCCCTTTAGGGAAGCATTAATGGTTGGATGTTCCTTTAGGTAATTTTCAACTTGTACCAATGCTTCCTGTGATTGATACTGGCCCACCGTGGCGGAAAGCCATCTTTTTGGAAAGAAAATGTCTCCGGTTTTTTGTATTTCTTCGAGTAGGTTCAACGCCAAGGGCACCTGTTTGATTGCTGTTTTTTGCCGAAGCGGGTGGTGCAAATAACCACAGGCTGTTAGTACCCATGCTTCTTTTTCTCGATTCTTTGCTTCTTCAAACGATTTAAAATAAGTATCCCTGACCGACACATCCGAGGATAGCGATGGCAACAAAAACTCGAAACGCTGGATCTTATCTGGGTTTTTCAGCTGTGCTTTGGCCTGCGCCAAAATCGCATCAGTTTGATCGTGGCCATAAAGAGCCAAGGACATAGCCATATCGGTATAGTCATCCTGATTCAATTTTAGATCTGGGATTTGGATATTCTTGCTCCATATCCGATATAAGTTTTTCCTAGCTTTTTCGGAATAGGCCAATCCTTTCCAAAGTCCAAATATATTTTTTTTGATATTGGGTTCATAGGTGTCATTAAGCATTTCTTTCCAAAGCAAATCCTCTACCAATATCTGCTTTTCCAATCGTTGTTCTTCACCCAAAAAACTCCAAAATATACTACTTGCCTGTCCACATATCATCCCATGAACCAATTCATTCTTTTCATCGACAACACCTTTCATGTAGAGTTCAAAGGCTTTAAGGGGTGCAATATTTCCTGTCAAAGTATTCTCATACGTATTGAGATAGGCATAACCACGTGCCACTTCCTCCTGTACTGTTGGAATTATGTTCAAATCTGTTGGTTTCATTGGAAATACTCCGTAACCAAAGGCATTTGAATTGTAAATAATGGCTTCAGGTTTGGGCAATCCTAAAGCCAAATCCACTACTATGCTGCTTTCGGAAATGGTTACCGGAATTGTTCGGGTACTATCTGGATACACCAAAGTAACCTCAAAAGATTGAGGCCATATTTTATCACTACCATCTTCGGCCTTTTGGAAAATGGTAAAGCTTGCGATTTTTCCTTCTTTATAATCGATTTGCTCACTTAAAATAGGCCTACCCGACTGATTTACCCAGATTTCGCTCCATTCTTTAAGGTTTTGCGGAGTTCTTTCATCTAAAATATTGATTAAATCATTCCAAGTTGCATTACCGTACGCATGGGAGGATATATATTCCCGAATACCATCACGAAAGAGCTCCTCCCCTATGGTCGCCTCCAACTGACGCATCATTATGGGAGCTTTGTTATAAATAATACCTCCGTACAAACTACCGGCATTCTTTAGATTATCCAATTCTTGCCGAATTGGATTGGTGCCTAGGGTCCTATCCTCTCCGTAAGCTCCATTATAATGCGAAACCATAAATTGTAACCTATGATTGATTTCTGGGAAAGATGGATTAATGATTTTATCGGCCATAAAATTGGCAAACACCTCCTTCATCCAAACGTCGTTGAACCAATCCATGGTGACCAAGTCACCAAACCACATATGGGAGGTTTCATGGGCAATAAGTTTTGCACTTCCCATCTGACGGCGTTCTGTGGCACTTTCATCCAAAAAAATTGAAGATTGCCTATACTGGATGGCTCCCACATGCTCCATTCCACCATATTGAAAACCGGGAATGGCCGCGAAGTCCATCTTTTGAAAAGGAAACTCATATTGGGTGTAATCTGTTAAGAAATCAATAGAGCGTTGGTGAAGGTCAAATATTTTGGGCAGACTATAAGCTATTTTAGTAGCATCAGTTTCTCGGTATAGCAAGGTCATATCAAACGCTCCCGGGTCCTCCATATAAGACTCAAACTTTCCTGCTACCATTGAGAACAGATATGTACTCATTAGGTCGCTCTCACCAAAAATGTAATGCGTCTTATTCCCTATTTCAGCTGTGGTTTCTAAAGGTGCACCACATAAAACCTTCCAATCTTTTGGGGCGATAACATCCAATTTATAACGAGCTTTAATGTTAGGCTGGTCAAAACATGGGAACAATGTGCTTGCCCTATCTGGCACCAAAAGAGTGTATAAATAATCTTCGTTTCTATTTAAGGACAATTCGCCGGCATCAAAAATTATTTCAACACTATTGGGGCCTATTTTAAGATTTTCCGAAACAATAATGTGTTCTTTTTGATGGGTGATTACCTGCTCTTCCCCATTTACTTTAATATTTTTCAGCAAGGAAGCATCTGCATTAAAATCAAGATAGAGCGGTTGTGAAAGGTCATTAATTTCCAAATTCAATTGTAATCTGGAAGGTATCGGTTCTTGTTTTTCCGAGGGAATATCAAAAGATAAGGTATAAACTACATTGGATACCTGCTCTTTCCGGTATTCCGCCATGTTCAAGGGAATTCCTTCAGCTAATAGATTAGTTTTAGGGGTTGAATCACAAGCTGCTCCCATTAACAATAGGAACAAGGAAAGCAATAGGTGTTTTTTCATAACTAAGGAATTGGATAGCGCACAAAAGATACCAATTTTCCTCAATCAAATCTATGAAAACCGTCTAAAACGCTATGTGTACCAAAACACTATTCAGTAACTACATAATTGATTTTCTCAACGCCTGTGTTTCCTGTTTTTGAATTATAAGCGTACACGATAATTTGATAGTAGCCGGGTTCTGTTATTTCCAATCTGCCTTCGAATGTGTTCTGGGCCGGATTGCTCAAGGTTATATCTGCGAAAGGCTCTCCATCCTTTTGTACCATGGCCTTTACTTCCATGAGGTTGGAATCCCAAATTCCGTCCTTTTGTATTGGGCAACCGCACATCATTACAATATTGGCCTCAATATGTAATCCTTTTGCAACAGATTCCAAAGGAATATATTGATGGGTATTGGGTTTAAGGATATCGATTACAAATCCTGGTATTTCTATCACTATTCCATCCCCCAATATATCCTTTCCAGGTATAAGCCACAATTCGGTTGTTGCATGTACCTGTGCATTCTTTTTGTTGATTGGGGATATTACTTCTATTCGTACAAAAGTGGGTTCGTCGATATCCACAACCGCTAAAAACCCAGCCGTTTTTGCATCAGCAAGTTGGGTATAACGTTCATGCGGGCTTTTCATAATGAGGTCTGTATTGCCCGTGCTTCCCACTGTATTACCTTCAGCAAGAATTTCTCCGTTCAAAGTATTCGTAACTATTACATGAGCACCTCCAATTGAACTTCCTACATACTTGGCGTCCTTGGCTTTTGCTCTGACCATTAGTTTAGTTTCTGTGGCAAAAGCATTAATACAAATTGAAAACAGTGCTAGGATAAGTATTGATTTTTTCATTCTAGAGATTTTTGAGTCTTAAAATTACTGCTTTTTAAAACGTTTTATGGTCAAAGTGAAGGTTTTTAGCACTTCCCAATATTTTATTATGACTGCCTCATCGCGTTCAATCTCTGAATCTCTTTATCCGCTGCTTCAATAAGGCTCTTAAAATGATTGGAATCTTTGTTGGGGCACGATTGCTCCAACTGATATTTAGATCGTTCGATGAGTCTTTGACAATAGTTAATTTGTTCTTGCAAAGGGCAATTGCATATAGTTTTCCCATAAAGATGGTCCAACTGATGCAACGAGGGTTTTTGCGATCTATATTTTAGAAACTTAAACATACAAATATTGGGTAACCGGATTTCTGTATGTGCATCAAAAACCAAGCCAGAACATTTGTTCTATTCTTCTTCTACCCGAAGCACAAATCCACGACGACTCACGTTAACGATACTGAGCTTGGGGTCTTGTGATAAGTGTTTACGCAAATGTGAGATAAAAACATTGAGGCTTTTTTTATTAAAATAATCGTTTTTATCCCAGATGGTGGTCAATATTTCCTTGTGGGTGCACAGTTGGTTTTTGTTTTTGGCCAACATGGCTAAAAGATCAAACTCTTTACCTGTAAGTTTAATTGGCTGCCCCTTAAAACTTAGTTCAAAATTATCCATATTGAGAAGATAGTCCCCAATTTCATATTTGGAAACTTGAGGTTCTTGTGCTTCATCAACAACCAACCTGGACAATAATGCATTGATGCGCACCACCAGTTCCTCCTCATCAATAGGTTTTTTTAGATAGTCTACTGCTCCCAAGGAAAACCCTTTGAGTACATCTATTTTTAATGAGCGGGCTGTAAGAAAAATAAAGGGTAGCTCTGGATTTATACTTTTTATTTTCTTGGATAATTCAAATCCGTCCATATCTGGGAGCATCACATCCAATATGGCAAGGTCGAACACGCTGGTTTTTGTTTTTTGCATTGCCTCCGCGGCATCCTTTGCCCAAGTAACGGCAAAATCTTTCATCCCTAAATATTCCGACAGTAAATACCCTAAAGCATTATCATCCTCTACTAAAAGTAGTTTATATAATTTATCCATGTTTGGTCAATTTAAGAGATAGAATAAACGTGGTTCCAGTTCCCAGTTCACTTTCAACCGAAATTTGTCCCCGGTGCATTTTAATGATTTTCTGAACATAATACAAGCCCAGTCCATATCCCTTTACTTTATGTACATCCCCGTTCTTGACCCTATAATATTTACTGAATATTTTTTTTGCTTCTTCTTTAGCAATGCCTTGTCCGTTATCAGTAATACTAATGAACAGCCTTCCTTTTTGGATATGGGCATTTAATTTAACTTTAGGGTGGTTCGAGTATTTCCTTGCATTCTCCAACAGGTTACCAATTACATTTTCCAAATGAAACTTTTCGGCCATAATGTAATATGGTTTCTCCTCCAAATCGTAATCAAATTCAATAGCCTCATGTTCTGCTAATAATGAAAAACCTTGACAAATTCGAAGTAGCTCGGGTCGAAAATCAATTTCTTGGAACTGCATCAGTTTTTTTCCCGATTCCATACCTGCCAATTCCAATACTTTATCAATATGCTTCTTAAGTCTATCCGACTCTGTACGGATTAGTTCAACTACCGGTTTTTTATCCTCTGGTACATCCTCCCTCAAAATTTTACTGGCCAATCCAATGGAAAACACGGGCGTTTTAAGTTCGTGGGTTAGATTATTGATAAAATCATTGGTTGTTGTATTTATACTTCTTTGTAAGTAAAACGAACGCAACACCCATACAACCACAAAAATAATCATCATCAAAAAAAGTAAGCCAGGTATTATCAGTCCTCTTAATTGCCCCAAAAAATATTTGTTCAAGTCTTCAAAACCAATTTCCAAGATAATTTCTTTTTGAAGCAAATCGGGCAGATATCCTTCAATTTGGATAGGGTAAGTCAAATCTTCTTTTGTTTCGAGCTGCTGTCTCTCAGAGCTCAAATAGGTTATGGAATCCCGGGAGTACAGGGTATATGAAAAAGGAGCGTCTATCCCCGAAACGTTCAATTGATACGAAATATAATCGTTTAGATAATATTGGGATGCTTTCTCCAAACTATCCAAGCTTATATTTACTTCGGCGGTATCCTTTCTTATGGCATTTCCCAGGGTATACGTCAATGAATTCACATCAGATAATTCACTGTTTATATTCTCTCTAGCCGTATCTATTTTATCTGAAAACTGAGCTCTTGCAAGCCCAAGGCCTACACGCAAATATTGGTATTGCACTACTAAAAGACCAATCACGGCAATCACAAAAATAAAAACGTACAGGTTTCTCTTGGTCAGCATACTGCTAAATAAACAAAAAATCATTAGCTATTTACCTATGAGTTAACCCTATTAGGATTTCATTAACCTTTTTGATCTTTTGTTAATCTATATAGGCTTCATAAAGTACTATCTTGGCCCCAAGTTTAGTTGAAAGAACATTAGTAGTAAATCTATCATACCGGCCTATTATTGGGCCGGTTTTTGTTGGGTGAAGCCAACATAGCGTTATTTTTACACAATCATATAAGTTGACGATACATCCATTATCTTTGTAGTCCAAATTTTATACATGATAAGTTTTTTTCAGAAGAAAATTTATTTGGCCGATTATTTACATGGCCTTACTGATATTCACAACCATATTATTCCAGGTATTGATGACGGCGCAAAAACCGTAGATGAATCCATGGGTTTGATCAATGGTTTTGTAGAATTGGGTGTTACCAATTTTAGATGTACTCCCCACATTATGCACAACCATTACGACAACACTCCCAAAACAATAAATAAAGCACATGAACTGCTTTTACAGGAATTAGAACGAAAAGGTATATCTGATGTTAAAGTAAATTGTGCCGCAGAGCATATGATCGATGATAATTTTGAGCATATTTTGGAAAAAAAGGAGGTAATGCCCCTAAACAAAGAATATTTGCTGATAGAAATGTCGTACCTGCAACCATCCTTTAATTTTGATGTAGCCATCGATAAAATTGCAAAGCACAAATATTTTCCAATATTGGCCCACCCAGAGCGGTATATGTATTTTCATGGTAAATATGGCAAATACCCCTCTATGAAATCCAACGGCATCTCATTCCAGCTTAATTTACTTTCCCTTAGTTCAGAATCTTATGGTGCCGGGGTGCAGAAGATTGCCGAAAAATTATTGAAAGATGGGTTGGTCGATTTTGTGGGTTCGGATGTACATAATAGTAGGCAGCTTGGCTTATTGAAAGAAATTAAACTTTCCAAAAAAGTCCTGAACAACTTGCTTCCGGTAATTGAAAACACGATTCAAACCTTTTATTAATTAAGAAAAGCTCCACCATTTTTTCGTGGACTTTCCATATCCATAGCCATATTTTCCACCATAACCCAAATTGTTTTGCTTTACGTTGTTTACAACGAAAGACAAACCTTTAAGTTTTCCTTCGGCTTTAAGTTTAACGGGGAAGTCAATTACCTTCTTCTCTGTACTATTTGCCTTTACCACATAAAGAATTTGACTGGCATACTCACTAATCAATAGTGTGTCGGTCACAACCATTAATGGTGCTGTATCCACGATTACATAATCATATAGTTCGGATGCTCTTTCAAATAGGTCGCCCATTCTATCCTTCATTAATAACTCTGATGGGTTGGGTGGTATTTTCCCTGAAAAGATAATATCAATCGAATTTTCATTTACCTTGGCTGGAATCGTTATATCTTGAATTTTCAAGTTGGAACTTACTAGATATTCGGTCAATCCATCCTTTGTGCTTCTTCTTGGTTTCGTTTTATCAGTCTTAACCATGTCATCAGTAGTAAAGAAGTCATATAACTTAGGGTTTCTGATATCTGCACCGATAAGCAAGACTTTTTTGCCAGTATTGGCATAAATGGCAGCTAGGTTTGAAGAAAGCAAGGTTTTACCTTCTCCCGGCACACTGGATGTAATGAATATAATATTATTGAAGGTGGATTTATGAGACTTCTGTATGTAGTTCAGATTGGTCCGTAAAATCCTTAAGGATTCGGCTAAAACAGACCTGTCTTCTTTTTTGACCAACTTTGTATCCTTTTTTCCCAATTTGGGAATCTCCACAATTACAGGGATGTCTCCGACAATATGCTCCAAATCCAATTTGTTATGGACTTTGTTGTCCAACAGGTCTTGAGCATAAATTACTGAAAATGGAATCATTAATCCAAGGATCAGCGCCACTAGATAGGTTATCGTCGGTTTGGGTTCCACAGGAAATGGATTTGCCAAATAAGCATTGTCAACAATTTTTGCTTTTGGTGAAGCAGAGGCAAAAGCAATTTGTGCCTCTTCACGTTTTTGCAACAGATAAACATATAATGCCTCTGTAGTTTGCTGTTCTCTGGAAATATTCCTCAATGCCCTTTCAGCACCTGGGGTTGCATAAATTCTAGAGTTAATCTGAGATAATTGCTTGCTCAAACTATTGACCCGCAGATTCAAGTTGTTGGTAACATTGTTTAAGCTTGACTGCATTCCTCGTTTTAAACTTTCCAACTGCTGGTCTAGTTCCACTATCACCGGGTTTCTTTCATTGGAACTTTCCAACAAACGATTTCTTCTTGCGACCAATTCATTATAACGTGTAGCAATATTGTCTATACTGGCATCCGTAAGCCCGGCATTTGGAATAATCTCATAATTGTCCTGTTCACTCAACATATTTTGCATCGAAGAAGCAATATCCAGCTGAATATTTGCACTTTGTAATTCAGATTGACTAGCCGCACTTTGTTGAAAGTTTACACTAGATTGCGATGCCAAATCAGCTATTCCTCTACTTTCTTTAAAGGTTTCAGCCGTTTCCTCAACAGAGGAAAGATCAGAATAAATATCTGCAATTCGATCATTTATGAATTGACTGGTTCTATCTGCAATAGTTTTTTTATCTTGAACCTCGTTCTCATTATTTTGCCGTATCAAGGAGTTAAGGACGTCAATCCCGCGTTGAGGAATGGCATCTTGTAAAGAAATATTTAATATTCTAGAAAATTCGTCTACAGTAGACACCTCTACATTGGTTCTGTATATTTGGGCAACAAAAGGAACAGGTCTGATGGTTACCTGAATATTCTTGTTTAAAAAACCGTTTAAATAATCAATATTAGGTGTAAGTATTATATCTCCTATAACATTTGTTTTTATTTTTGATCCAAAAGGTATCTTTTTCTCGGCGGTATCTTCTTCAACTGCATATGTAAACTCATTTTCATTCAATATTTTAATGAAAAATGAAAATTCACTTTTGTTTTGAACGGAATCTACTGCCAAAAAATTAATAGCTACTGGGTAATTTGGATAAATTTCTGTATTTCGTACGTTACCCAATACTTGGTAAGAGATGTTTAATTTTAATTTCTGAATGACCTTAATAAAATTATCGCGAGATTTTAGTAGTTCTATTTCATCCGTCATTTCGGTACTTCCCTCACCAAAAACATTCAAATCTTGTAAAACACTGAGCTCTGAAACCGAATTACTTTCTTCAATCACTTGAATTTTAGAGTTTATCTGATACTTTGGCGTCGAATATCTTAATTTAAAAAAAGCAAGAGTCAATGCAATTATAGCTGTGATTGCAAACCAATGCCATTTTCTCAAATAGTTATTTAAAAGGGCTTTAAAATCAAATTCAGAATTGTTCATACAAATTGGAGCGTGTTAATTTAACCTGTTGAAATAAGGTATTTGAAATATTAATTTCTAGTTAACAAGATAATGGTAGAAGTAATCAACAATGAAGCTATGGAAAAGGCTAAGTTACTCCTCTGATCTAAAGTAGATTCAGCTTTTCCTGATTTGTTGGGCTCTACATAAACAACGTCGTTTTGCGTTAAATAGTATACTGGTGATCGAAGAGCGTCCTTACTATTGAGATTAATTCGATTATACACTTTCGTACCATCAAAATCCCTGATGACCATTACATTGTCTCGTCTACCTTTAATATTAATATCCCCTGCATAACCCAATGCTTCTAAAATAGTGATTTGCTCGCCATTGATTGGAAAGGTTCCTGGACGATTAACGGCTCCCAAAATTGTAACCGTAAAATTCCGTATTCTAACATTTATAATGGGATCTTTCAAATAATCTGACAATTTTCCCCTCAATAATGCCTTTGTTTCACTTGGGGAAAGACCTTCAATCTTTATTTTTCCGATTACAGGAAAGTCAATTTCACCATTTTCATCCACCAAATAGTTAACTTGTTCCGGACGCATTGACAAACCACCTTCTTCTGCCCCCCTTATAAGATTAAAAGGTGCACTGGCTTCCGGATCTAAGGTAGATATATGAATACTGACCAAGTCATCTACCTTAAATTTTGATGTGAAGGTGTTGTCATCCACCAATGTTTCAAACTGACTCGCATCTTGAAAATAAACAACATCTTTAGATGGTATACAAGAGAAAATTAATAACGGTAAGGCAATAATAAATGCCAATTTAATTTTTGGGTGCATGAAAATGTTCATTTTAGTTGTTGAGTTGCGTATATCCAATTTCAGATGTTTTTTTAACGTCCTTCGTTGGCATTTTTTTGTCCAATTTACAAAAATCAGAATTGTTGGAAATGTATTCTGGAACAATACTTTTCATAAGCTGCACCACATTTCCTTTAAAGAAAAGGTTCGAGATACAAAGCTCATCGATCATGGTCCGAATTTTATTATACTCGATTTCACGAATCTTGCTAATCATTATCTTATCATGATAGGTAGGAAGTGTGTTCTCGCCATTTGCTAAAAGTTCTTCATATAACTTTTCCCCGGGCCGAAGACCTGTGATCTTGATGTCAATATCGTCTGGGTAATGAAGTCCTGAAAGCCTGATCATATTCTTGGCCAAATCCATGATCTTAACGGATTCTCCCATATCGAATATAAAGATTTCGCCTCCTTTCCCCATGGCCCCGGCTTCCAATACTAATTGGGATGCTTCGGGAATGGTCATAAAATATCGCGTGATGTCCTTATGGGTAACCGTGAGCGGACCTCCTTTTTCTATTTGTTTTCTGAACAATGGTATCACTGACCCATTAGATCCAAGTACGTTTCCGAATCGAGTGGTCATAAATTTTGTTTTCCGATCCTGCTGTCTACAGCTTATGTACATTTCGGCAATCCGCTTGGTAGCCCCCATAATGTTGGTTGGGTTGACCGCCTTGTCGGTAGATACAAAAACAAACTTCTCCACTTCATATTCGCAAGCTAAATCTACAATAGTTTTGGTGCCTGCTACGTTAATTTTCACAGCTTCATATGGATTTTGTTCCATTAATGGAACGTGCTTGTAAGCAGCTGCATGAAATATCCTATTAGGTTGGTACTGCTCGAACAAGATACGCATTTTATTCTTGTCCCTGATATCACTGACAATAGGAACAAAATTGAAAAAACCAGCCTGTTTTAGCTCTTGCTGCAAATCATACAGAGCAGACTCTGCTTGATCTATAACAATTAAAGACCGATAATTGTATTTGCAAATTTGTCTTACCAATTCACTACCAATGGACCCTGCACCACCGGTAACCATTATTACCTTGTCCTCAAAGTCCTTCATCACTTTGCTGTTCTTAATCTCAATGGGCGGTCTATCCAATAAATCTTCAATCTGTACTCGTTTAATCTGAGATACTTTAAGTTCCCCATTGATCCAATCTTCCACAGGAGGAACAATTTTAACTTTTACCGGGAGTGCTACAATCTCATTCACCAATGTCCTCAACTGTGTTGGAGTAATTGTCTGAATGGAAAAAATAACCTCTGATATATTATGGAATTTAACGAACTCCTCTGTCAATATGGATTTATCATATACTTTGACCCCATTTATCTGCTTACCTACCTTTTGCAGGTTATTATCCACAAAGCCAACAACTTTTGCTCCCATTTTGGAATGGTTCGTCAAGGTATTGTATGTAATAATACCGGATTCACCTGCACCATAGATAATTAAGTTTTTTGAGGGAGCCTGACCACTTTTCATCAAACTTTCAAAGGCTATTTTAAACACATATCTAGAAACAGCAAGTATAATGAAGGTCAATAAACTATTAATAATGATAATGGACAATGGAATTGTAAACCCTTCTACGATGTCCATGTACCTATTAACCAAAACAACTGCTATAGCACCAATACTAGCTAAACATACAGCATTAAAAATGGCATAAACATCTTTAATACCTGTGTGCCTAACCACACCTTTATAACTTCCTGAGATTAAAAATGCCACTAAAAACAATAAAACAACTATTGGAAGCTGCGTCCATAAGCGTTGTACATCGAAATTAAAGCTTAAGTTAAACCTAATAAAATAAGCTAAAATGAATGAAAGCGAAACTATACAGAGATCGATAAAAAGTACCGTCCATTTTGAAGCATAGCGTTTACCTGTTCTAAAAAAGAATTCTTTGATCATATGAACAAGTTTTTAATGGTTTCACAAATTCTCTCCAAATCCTCAATTGCCAAACTAGATCCGCTAGGCAAGCACAGCCCTCGTTCAAACAAATCTTCACTTACCCCGTTCACAAAAGAAAGATTGTTTTTAAACACTGGTTGTAAGTGCATAGGCTTCCATAACGGTCTTGATTCTATGTTTTCGTTATCAAGAGCCATTCTAATTTTTTCTCGCAATTCAAAAGAAGGTGTCAATACGCAAGTTAGCCATCTGTTGGAATAACTTCCTTCAGGTTCAGTAACGAAGGATATTTCGGATATATTTGATAAATGTTCCTTGTAAAATTCGAAATTACGTCTTCTTGCTTCCACACGATCGTTTAGGACTTCCATTTGTCCACGGCCAATTCCCGCCAATACATTACTCATCCTATAATTATAACCAATACTAGAATGTTGGTAGTGCGGTGCATTATCTCTTGCCTGAGTGGCCAAAAAAATCGCTTTTTCTTTGGTGCTTTTATCTTTACAAAGCAAAGCTCCTCCACCAGAGGTGGTTATAATTTTATTTCCATTAAATGATAAAATCCCCAAGTCACCAAGACTTCCACAATTAAATCCACGATAGGAGCTACCTAAAGCCTCTGCACTATCCTCTATAACCGGAATTTCATATCTACTTGCAATTGCATTTACTTCGTCCACCTTATATGGCATGCCATATAAATGTACGGCAACAATGGCCTTTGGCTTCTTTCCTTGGGCCATTCTGTCCTTTATGGCTTCTTCCAAAAGTACCGGTGAAATATTCCAAGTTTCTTCCTCGCTATCAACAAATATGGGTGATGCTCCCAAGTAAGTAATTGGATTTGCTGATGCTGCAAAAGTGAAACTTTGGCAAATTACCTCGTCACCATGACCAACTCCCAGAATCTGAAGACCCAAATGTATGGCACCTGTTCCTGAACTTAAACAAGCCGCATGTATATCGCTGCCAATAAAATCTTCTATAGCGTGTTCGAATTGTTGGACATTGGGGCCCAAGGGGGCTATCCAGTTGGTATCAAAGGCTTCCTTGACGTAGGCTTCCTCGTTTCCTCCCATATGTGGTGGTGACAACCAAATTTTTTTTAATACGGTAGTTTTCATTATCAGTTTTGGGTTGATATAAGTAGGGTGAGAATTTTATTTCTCAACAGTAAAAGTAATAGGAAAATTCAGCTGTTGAGTCAATTCATTCGACTATTCGCCGAAGACAAAAAATAATCGATTAAGTGTTTGATTTAAACAAAAGTTGAAGGAAAGGGTATGTACATTAACCCATTTACAACGCAAAATATCAATACTTTTACAATGTAAGAATCTCACCCAATTTCTTCCCGTTAAAACAGACAGTTCAAACATAGAGTTATGCTAGCGAATAAGTATCATTCTAAAACGGTAGCTTTTTATGAAGCTATCCTGACAAGGTGACAAAGATTGCCCTCACTATCCTACAAACCGAAGTAAGTATTTTTAAAATTAAAGAATTACTGACCTAAATATTTTAAAGCAGTTTGTTTATGCAAATTTCTAACAAATATTGCAAACAATGTACTCAGAATCAATGTGCTTAAAATCAGTGTAAATTGATACATAATAGCATTCTGCTCCAAAAAACTAACATAATTCGTAATGAAATCCCGAATAAGACCGATAAATAACATATGTGACAAAAATATTCCGAAAGATATTTGACCTACAAAAGCCAAAAATTTTGGAATAGCTTCCTTTTTATTATTAAATAATGTTATTATCAAAAATATTGAATAGATAAAAGAGCTCAACTTTAGTGCCTTTACATTATCCGTCACATTACCATAATTCCAAAATAAAAAAGTATGTTTCCGCAACAGAAAGAAAAAGACCTAAAAATGTAAAAGTCACTAATTTAGCATTACTAATCCTAACTTTATGGTTCCTAATATACATTCCTAAAACAAAAAACACCCAAACAACCCACAAACTAATAATACCTGATAAGATCAATCTTTTTTTATTTGCCAGTTTCTGAATATACGGCAACAATATATAGAATTCCATAATTAGTAAAATGAAGTAAAATGGAGTAGTTGGTCTAAAGATGAATAACCTTTTGACTAACTCCATGATAGAAGCTCCATTACTATACATTATACCAAGATATAAAATGCTCCATATTAAATAAGGTATTAAACCCTAGGAATTTGTTTTTTAATAAAAAAGAAGTATTCATTCAAGGTATCCGTTTTTTGTTCACTAAAAAGAATCCAGAAATGGCAATAAACATAGGAACTGCAAAATTCATCATTTGCCTCCATATTAAGGTAATGTTGAAAAATAAACTTTTATCATCAAATGTATATCCAATAAAATCTGAGTGAATCGCAACTACAGCAGTAATAGCCACTCCCCTAAAAGTGTCATAATACCCTATTCTTTCTTTCATAGTTGGTGAATTTGGCCTGAAAGATACATGTTAGAATAAAATTCGCATTTCTTCTATCAATATTTACAATACAACAAGAAATACACGGTTCACAATGGAAATTTATGTGATAGTTGATTAATCATAAAATTAATATTATATCAATTTCATGCGAATCTATATAAATGTTTATCTGATAAAGTAGGTTTTCTAAGCTAACCCATTTAAACTTCTTATTATACAAACACTTTTGACCTTAATCGAAGTTTTTAGCAAATAAACTTGTCTTCTTGTGCCCCACCTTCCTTTTTACCATCTTTGTTGAAATAATTATACGAAATTTATAATAAGAAAAAAGTTTAAATTTTTTCTTATTATTCTTTTTTGCCAATCAAAGACAAACACTAACTATACACATTAAAATGAAAATTCTGGTCACTGGCGCCGCTGGTTTTATTGGATTCCACGTATCAAAAAAGTTAATCGACCTAGGGCACAATGTAATAGGTTTAGATAATATAAATGATTATTACGACACAAATCTCAAGTATGCTAGATTGGATGTCCTTGGCATTGATAAAGAAGATGCCTCAAAAGACAGATTACTGACCCAAAGTAGCAAGAATCCTAAATTTCATTTTGTCCGTATGGACCTTACTGATCGGGACAATTTATCTGAATTGTTTAAACGGGAAAGATTTGATATTGTTTGTAATCTTGCAGCACAAGCGGGTGTAAGATATAGTCTTGAAAACCCAGAAGCTTATGTGGACAGTAATATTGTAGGTTTTTTAAATATATTGGAAGGATGCCGACACAATAATGTAAAACACTTGGTATATGCCAGTAGTTCTAGTGTTTACGGTCTAAACAAAAAAATACCATTTGAGACCACAGATTCCGTGGACCACCCGGTAAGCCTGTATGCTGCTTCCAAGAAGAGCAACGAGTTAATGGCGCACACATATAGCCATCTTTATGGATTTAGCACCACTGGGCTCCGTTTTTTCACCGTGTATGGACCATGGGGAAGACCAGACATGGCACTGTTCCTATTTACAAAAGCAATTTTGAACGGCGAACCAATCAAGGTGTTCAATCATGGAGCACTGGAAAGGGATTTCACATATATTGACGATATTACCGAAGGTATTGTAAGAATAATTGAAAAAGATAGCTCAGAACGCAAAAAAAACAAAGAACTTTATAAACTGTACAATATTGGGAACAATAAATCAGTTAAGCTTTTGGATTTTATTCAACAAATAGAAAGTAGCCTTGACCTTAAAGCAATTAGGAACAACCTACCTATGCAACCAGGTGATGTAGAAAGAACTTGGGCCAACGTAGATGAGTTGATCAAAGATTACGATTATAGGCCAAATACTCCTATAGATGAAGGAATCGATAAATTTGTGACGTGGTACAAAGAATTTTACAACGTATAAGGATATTATCATAAACCTATGATATGAAAACTTATATCACGCGTTCATACAAAACCTTTAAAAACACTTTTTAAACTAAATTTAAGCATGAATTTAACAGTAATCGGAACCGGATATGTAGGCCTTGTGAGTGGTACCTGTTTTGCCGAAATGGGTAATACCGTCACGTGCATTGATGTTGATGAAAATAAGATAAAGGGACTAAAAAAGGGTGTCATTCCCATTTATGAGCCTGGTTTGGAACCAATGATCAAAAGAAATATTGATAACAGCACCCTTCTTTTCAGCACAAGTCTTAAGGACAATTTGAACCAGTGCGATGTTGCCTTTATAGCAGTGGGCACCCCAATGGGCGAAGACGGATCCGCAGACCTTAAATATGTTTTACAAGTTGCCAAAGAGATTGGTGAGCATATGACCACTCCTCTTATTGTCGTGGATAAATCCACAGTGCCCGTTGGAACGGCGGACAAGGTTCGGGAAACCATCAAAAATGAACTCAAGAAAAGAAATGCTGACATAGAATTCCATGTGGTTTCGAATCCAGAGTTTTTGAAGGAAGGTGATGCTATAAACGATTTTTTGAAACCCGACAGAGTTGTTGTCGGTTCCGATGATGAACATGCCACCAAAATAATGCGTTCCCTGTACTCTCCCTTTTTTAGGAGCAGTATGGATAGATTGATCACTATGGATGTAAGGTCTGCTGAGATGACCAAATATGTGGCCAATGCCATGTTGGCAACAAAGATTTCCTTTATGAACGAAATAGCCAATATCTGTGAACTTGTGGACGCCGATGTAAACAAGGTAAGAATCGGAATCGGTTCAGATAGTCGAATAGGCTATAGCTTTATATATCCCGGTAGCGGTTATGGAGGGTCTTGCTTTCCAAAAGACGTGAAAGCACTTAAAAGAACTGCCGAGGAACACGGATATACACCCGAGCTTATCAAGGCCGTAGAGGATGTAAATGACCGTCAAAAGTTCGTCATTGCAAAAAAGGTTACCGATAGATATGGAGAAGACCTCAAAGGTATGACGTTTGCCGTGTGGGGTCTTTCATTTAAACCTGGAACAGATGATATGCGAGAAGCCCCGGCAATCTATATTATTAAGGAATTAACAAAAAGAGGTGCGAAAATAAATGCCTATGATCCAAAAGCCATGGACGAAGCACAACATTTTTACCTTAAGGATGTACCAAATATCACCTATTTCACCTCAAAATACTCGGCACTTGAAGGCGCAGACACCATGATTTTGCTCACGGAATGGAAAGAGTTTAGGGCTCCCGATTTTGACGAATTAAAAAAATTGTTGAAGTCCCCAGTAATTTTTGATGGAAGAAACCAGTATGATAATGAAAAGTTAGGTTCCATGGGAATCGAATACTTTCAGATTGGAAAAAGAACGTAGTTCTATTCATACAATATAATTTCAGTTTGGGCCAAGATTAATCTTGGCCCATTTTTTTTACAACCAATATTTTATTAAAGGTGCCAATCCTAAATCCGCCAAACCTGAGTCGTTTTTAACTTTCACGTTTTTAAATGAATTCTGATTATGGCATAGTACTGGATTTCCTGAATATATACTACCCTAGGTTTTGCTGAAATACTCCCAATTATTGGCAAGATTTTTCTTTGAGGACACATATTGAATTTCGTATTCTTAAAATTCTTTCGATAATCGATATCTGTTATCAAAAATTCAATATTGTATCAGACTTCATAGTCTTAATAAAATCCGTCTTCCTATGAATTGCATAAAAATCATTTATGCACCTTCTTAGAATGTTAAAAATCAGTGTAGTTCATCGATTAAAAAATCGATTGACATCCAAAAATTAACCTTAGGCGTATGTAAATCTATCAATTACATGTATTTCATCGAAAAAAAACAGTGTTTTACCGATTTTATGAAGAAGAGTAGTATTTTAGTTTCCCAAATCGAAATGAGTATTAACCCCTTTACTTCTTGTTTAATGGCGCCTCACACAACCATTCTACATAAGCTTGTTATGTTATTGTTATATTTAATTCTAGTCCTTTCATGTAGCAAGGACAGTGATTTATTTGCAGAAGCTGTTGAAGAACAGATCATTAATGAAGAAACCGAAGTAAACTCTACTGGATTTCAACTTGTAGATGATGAGTATACCATGAATGCCGTAAATACAGCCTTCCTTCTGGAAGTATTAAAGAACGACAATATTCCCGAGAACGTAGTAGTTGATATTATACAGACCACTGCACCACAAAATGGCGAACTTACAATTAATGAAAACAATGTGCTCTCCTACACTCCCATCTTAGATGAAAATAAGGCTAGTGGAGAAGTTGTTACAGATACGTTTACCTATACGGTTAAAATCACCGGTAATGGACAAACAGAAGAGAAAGTGGCGACCGTTGTTGTGAACACCCAATACTCTGATACTGATTCGGTCAAGGATATAGGAGAATTAAAAGCATTTCCCTCTGCAGAAGGTGGCGGAAAGTATACAACTGGTGGACGTGGAGGCTCTGTTTATTTCGTGACAAACTTGAATGATAGTGGTGTGGGTAGCCTAAGAAAAGGGTTGTCATCAGGAAATAGAACCATTATTTTTAGGGTAGGTGGCACGATAGAATTGAACAGTAATATATATGTTTATTCAAGTAATATTACAATAGCAGGAGAAACAGCTCCCGGTGATGGTATTGCTCTTCATGGCGCAGGTTTTTATCTTATGGGTGAAAATTACATTATCCGTCACATTAGATTTAGAGGAGGTGATAGGCTTGCTGACGATAATGATACCTTTAGAATTCAAAGCCAATCAAACTATGGCTCTTGGGAAAACTATATAATAGACCATTGTTCAATAAGCTGGGGGCAAGATGAAAACTTCGCCATCGAAACAGGAAAAAGCGGAAATGTTTCGGTAAAGAATGTAACTGTTCAGAATTCTATCATCAGTGAAGGCTTCAAAGGTTATAATATGATTCTTTGGGGTCAGAACATCAATAATGTTTCGGTTATTCAAAATTATTTCGCCAATACTCCGGAACGTAGTATTGAATGTACCACAGCGCCCAACGTATCATTTGAAATGTTAAACAATATTGTTTATGGTTATTCCACAGCTGTAAGAGGAGTCGCTGGAGGAAACCAAATGGATATCGCTGGAAATTTGTTTTATGATGGTCATCGAACTCAATATTTAGAAACTATTAGAATGGAGAATTGTTCGTCATCTAATTGCCCTCCTAATGGTATTACAGATCCATCAGGTACACTATTATACCATGATGACAATGTTTGGAATGGAAATGCCGCAACGGTTCATAATAGGTTTAATGGTTACATTTCGAATTCGAAGATTTTAAATAATAGCTATAAAGTATTACCTTCTTCAGATGTAGAAAACATTGTCTTGTACAATGTAGGAGCAAGATCTGGACTTAGTGGGGTCGATAGTTTAGATCAAAATATGATTGAAGACTTTAAAAATGGAAATTCTGGCGGATTTGTATACAACGAAACTGACACCACAGGTTTACCATTCTTATCAAACAGTACTCCTTACACAGATACGGACAATGATGGTATTGAAGATAGTTGGGAATGGAATATTAATGGTACAATAGGTTCTTTAGACCATAATGGCGATCATGATGGAGATGGGTATACTAACCTTGAGGAGTTTCTTCATTATATGGCTAAAGATACAAATTAAAATATCCAGCATTTTTTAGAAAAAGTTAAGGAATAATGGTAATAGGTTGCCGGTTGCCGAAAAACATCACTTATTTTATATTGCCTTAAACACATTTTTCCTGTGAACAGAAAAATCAGTTTTAACAAGTAAGTTTGTGCAATAAGGATTTATTAACTTATTGTAAAGAGTCAAACATTAGATTTCAAGTAAAATTTGAGAAAAGAAGGTTAAAGGAGGTTGGTTAAATAAATTCTACTCATTTAGCCCAATACATAAAATTAATGTCTCACATAACTTCTACGGATAGTATATCGATAATTTAAACCGTTCATATGAAATTTTTGAACACCAATGGTATTTAAGCCATATTGCAGAGTGAAAATAGTATATCCAATAAATGAATAAACCCAAAATCGCTTTTGTTATACCCACCTTAGGCTCGGGTGGTGCCGAAAGAGTAGTGTCAACCTTGTGCAATACTTTAGTAGAGTTCTACTCCGTTCACATTATATGCTTGATTAAAACCACACCTTTTTACAAAATTCATAGTGATGTCAAAATATGCTATTGTATTGATAAAAAAAACAGTAGTGTTAGTACAATAAATGCGATTAAGAATAATTACAAACTGATCAAAAAAATTAAAAAAATAGCTGCGCTAAATGAAATTGATTTATTGATAAGTTTTATAACCTCTGCCAATGTACTTACTATTATTGCTGGAAAATTATTAAACATACCAGTAATAGTAAGCGAAAGGAACAATCCTGAAAAAGACTATTTACCCAAAATGTGGAGAACACTAAGAAACCTGTTGTTCCCATTGGCTAAATTAATTGTGGTTCAAACTGAGGATATTAAAAACTTTTATGAAAAAAAAGTTGATAAAAATAAAGTCGCTATAATACCAAATCCTATTTCATCAGATTTTATCATCTCTCCAAGTTATGAAGAATGCAGTGTCTCAAAAGAGAATATTATTTTAAATGTTGGTAGGCTTAATCCCCAAAAAGCACAACATATACTAATCAAAGCATTCGCCAATTCAGAAAATTTGAACTGGAAGCTTTATATTGTCGGAGCAGGAGTTGAACAAAAGAAATTGGAAGTACTTATTGAAAATTTAAAACTGAAAAAAAAAGTTTTTCTACTGGGAAAGGTAAAGGACATTCAGAAAGTTTATCAAAAGTCAAAAATTTTTGCATTCAGCTCACTTTTTGAAGGATCTCCAAATGCATTGATTGAAGCAATGCATTTTGGATTGGCATGTGTTTCAACAGACTGTCCAACCGGCCCATCAGATTTAATAAATAATGGTAAAAATGGGTTTTTGATAAATGTTAATGACACAAATGCTCTTACGGAAAAACTGAACATTTTAATGTCGGATAAGGATTTGCGGATTTCATTTGGAAAAAATGCCCAAAGTACGGTATCTGAATTTGATGCATCTAATATTTCAAACAAATGGTCGTTTCATATAGACCAATGTTTAAACAATACATAAATTAGTGTATACTTCGATATTGAACAGACTTCGTGAGCTGACAAAGAATAAGATTGTTGGTAATATATTAATAGTAACCGTAATTACCTTATTGATTAAGGGGCTGGGATTTTATAAAGAAACTCTGGTTGCTTCAAATTTTGGTTTATCATTAATTCTAGACACATTTTTTATAGCCTTTCTAATACCTGGTTTTATTCAAAATGTATTTTTGGAATCGTTTAATACTGTTTTTATACCCAATTACATTTCAGAGACAAAAGCGGTTAAAAACAACATAGGGTCATTTCAATCGCTAGGTTTTATTACTTCCATCTCGGCCGCTACTTTATTCGCTTTGATAGCTGTTTTGGGCACGGATTTTTATGTCGAGTCTTTTTTTCCAGGTAAGGAAGCGTTTTTCTATAACTTAGTGAAAAAACAATTCTACATTGTTCTTCCCTGTATCTATTTTTGGAGTTTATCATCGATTTTAAATTCACTTTTAAATATAAACGATGAGTATACATACTCTTCTTTCAGCGGAGTATTTGTTGCACTGGCTATTATTATATCTATACTTTTCTTCAGTGATTATTTAGGGGACATGCTGTTGGCCATAAGCACTTTAATAGGTTCTATATTTGAATTTTGTTATTTGCTTATCCTTTGTTTGAGAAAAGGGTTTATAAAATTATCCCGACCTGATTTTAAAAGTGAAAATGCAAGTGTCATGTTCAAGCAGATTCCTGCAAAAATAACGTCAAGTGCTTTTGCTGGTTTACATGGTGTCGTGGATCAATTTTTTGCTGCGCAATTGGCAATTGGTTCGATTGCTGCTCTTAACTACGCATTGAAAATACCGGCTTTTGCCATCGGCATCATAGTGATTGCAATAAACAAGGTCTTATTGCCGTATTTTTCGAAATCCGTATTGGAAGACAAAAAAAGAGCTTTCAAACAATTGTTTTATATGTTGAAATTCGTATTCTTAGGGAGTTCGGTGATTGCCATTGCGGGAATTGTCACCTCGGATTTCTTTGTCTCTTTGTTTTTTGAACGAAATGAATTCACATCGGAAGACTCAGCTTTGGTCGCTCAATTACAAAAGATAATATTAATTTATATCCCTTTTAAGATTACCGGGATGTTATTGGTTAATTTTTTAACTAGCATCAATAAAAATTCCTATATGGCTATTGTTTCATTTATTAGTATCATACTAAACATAATATTGAACACCATATTTGTAAAACAATTTGGTATTTTTGGAATTGCTATGGCAACTACCATTGTGGTCATATTACGTAATATTATCCTTTTTTATTTTACAAAAATTCAGAAGAACAAAGCTGATTTAACGATATAATAGCCATGTTTATTATCCAAATCATACGTGTTTTCATTCTTATTTTGGTACTTTGGAATATTCCGGCCTATCTGCTCTACTATTTCAGTCCATCACTTGGGTCCCTCTCTAGCTACCTTACTTCCGCCCTATTAATTGGGTATTATATATTGGATAATCGACGTGAAGGCATTTCAAATCCATTTATTTTAATTGGTCTTCTATTTTATACTTTTAGTTCGTTTAACTATGACATCATAGATGTGGATAATTACTTTTTAAAGGAGTTTTTACGATTTATGATAGTAGTGTCTTGTGGTACAATTTTGGCAAGAAGAACCAACTTTAAGGAAATTTATACAATTCTCGCTCTTGGGAGTTTAAGCATAATTGTTAACGCTTTTTTTTATCCGGAAGCTTCTTTGGTTATGGGTAGAGCTGCAGGTTTCTATTTAAACGCAAATGCGGCAGGAGCTATCTGTGTGTTAGGTTATGGGATTTCTTACAGCATCAGCAATAAACAAATGCGCCTTATCGGACAGTTGCTATTTACATTTGCCGGTATTATCACTTTCTCAAGAACATTTATAGTTATTTGGACGATCATAACTATATTTTCAATTATAAGGAATAAAAAGAACATTCTAGTTCCCATAATTGGTGTTTTTGCGTTTGCATTATTGTTTTCTTTTGCAGAGGAGCTTACACTTAGCAAAGAACGCTTTTCAGCAATCCAGAGTATTGTAGATGGTGGGAATAGCAGGAATATCAAGGCCCTTCAAGAAGATAGTAGGCAAGATACTTGGGCTAAGTACTATAATATGATTTTTGATAAACCATTGTTTGGACATGGATTTACGATGTTTCAAAGAAAAACTAATAATCTTCCTGGAGTTCATAATACTTACTTAATGATACTTGGGGAAGCGGGAATTATCCCTTTCCTTTTGTTCATTTTTATATATTCAAAGTTGCTCCTCAAAAGTTGGGGTGTGTTCAAGGACACGCCTTACTTGTTTAATATTACGCTAATACTTGTTATTTATATGATGACAGGGCATACCTATTTTCAAAATTTCTATATGGTTTTGCTGTCCATGTTTGTTTTTGAATCTCTCAAATTAAAAATGCTTTCCAATACTAAATTATAAAAACTCTAGTTATAGAATAACTTATAGTACTGCTATACTTTCAACTATGAATAATTTCAAAAAAAAAATAATTCACCATACTTTATTAGGACAATTAATTATATCCATTTATTCATGGGTGGATACAAGGCTTGTTCCAAAAACAATTCATGTAAAACGACAATATAAAAGGACTTTTGGTGTTGCATTAAATTTAGGAGATCCAAAATCCTTGAATGAGAAAATACAATGGCTCAAATTGAATGAAAAAGATCCTCAACGTACATTATGTTCGGATAAATTTAAAGTAAGGGCTTATGTTGAGGATAAAATTGGAAAGGAATACCTTGTCCCGTTGGTCTTTGATTCAAAAAATATCACCGACTTAAAGCCGAAGAACTTTCCCAATATTCCTGTAATAATTAAAACCAATCACGATAGTTCTGGCGGAATCATTGTAAAAGACAAGAATAATGCGGATTGGGAAGAAATTAGGAAACACTTTAAAAAAAAACTACGCCAAAATTATTACTACAGGTCCAAAGAATGGCAATACAAGCATATTGAAAAAAGACTAATAGTTGAACAACTATTAGTCGGGGATGCAGGGGAGTTACCTTTTGATTACAAAGTGCATTGTTTTGATGGAAAACCAGAGGTAATTCAAGTTGATATTGATAGGTTTACCAATCACAAGAGAAACTTATACCTTCCAAACTGGGACTTAGCTCCATTTACATGGAGCGTTTGGGAAAAGGGAAAAATTCTTTGGGATACTGGAAGACCAATTGAAAAACCTAAAAAATTAAAGCTCATGTTGAAGTTGGCAGAGAATCTTGCATCTAATTTCAACTATGTTCGTGTCGATTTTTATATATGTAACGACAAAATTTACTTCGGAGAACTAACCTTTTATCATGGTGGAGGATTTGAAAAAATCATCCCAAAAGAATGGGATTACAACTTAGGTAAAAAACTAGTTTTAAACCAAAAATTGCTATGAAAATTGATTTTGTAATTGGATCGATGAATGGTGGAGGTGCCGAGAGAGTTGTATCTCTATTGGCAAAATACTTTGCCGAAAACAATCATAAGGTACGTATAATAACATTTTATGGTGAAGACGCATATGAATACCATCCAAAAATACAACGGTTACGTTTTCATAAAAAATCCATAATAAATTATGCTACTTTTCGAGGTTTTTTTTCTTTGATGAAATTCTATTCGAGAAAAGAGAATCGGCCTGATTTTGTAAGTACTCACATCGGCTCGGTGGGCTATGCGACCATTATACCCTCTAAAATTTATGGCATAAAATCAATCGTTTCCGAGCATTTCAACCATACGTACCAGCCCTCAACAATATCAAAATGGTTCTTATGGCATGTGCTTTACAGATTACCTGATGCGTTAACAGTTCTAACAGAATATGATCTTTCTTTCTTTAAGAAGATAAATAAAAATGCCATCGTCATGGAAAACCCCTGCTCCTTTACACTCGCAGATAGGAATCAAAAAATAAGGAAAAAAAAGATTCTTGCAGTCGGGAATTTAGACAGGTATGTCCACAAAGGATTTGATAATTTGTTGGACATCGTGCATGAGGTCTTTAAAACAAATCCCGATTGGAAGCTCCAAATTGTTGGTGGTGGGGATATGGGGCTTAAGTATCTCTTAGATAAGAGCCAAAAATTAGGTTTAGATGATAAAGTTGAGTTTTCCGGGTTTCGCAACGACGTACAGGAAATAATGGCAGAATCGGAAATATACATTCTTACCTCACGCTATGAAGGTTTGCCCATGGTCTTAATAGAAGCTATGTCCCAGGGTATGGCATGTATTGCATTTGACTGTATCTCCGGTCCATCCGAGATTATCAATGATCGTAAAAATGGATTTCTTGTAACCAATCAAGACAAGGAAGAAATGATTCAGAGGTTAGAAGAATTTATAAGGAATGATCAACAAAGAAGGTCCATGATGGACAATGCTGTTAAATCCTTGGACAAGTTCCATTTGAAAAACGTTGGTGCAAAGTGGGAGAAATTAATGTCCAATTTATAATGGAATTCAGGATTAACTTATGCAGGTAGTAACTTCTAATAAACAACAATGAAACAATTTATCAAAAATATTTATCATGATACGATATTGGGTTATTATTTGATCTATCCATTTTATGTTACTTATGAAATAATTCTTAGGATTGTTCCTGACAAGACTTTCGTGAAATTCAATTTCAAGCGACATATGGGCTATTCTTTGAATTTAAAAAATCCCAAAACCTTAAATGAAAAAATTAACTGGTTAAAACTTCATGATAGAACATCGCTACAAACCATTTGCTCAGATAAATTTAAAGTACGTGATTATATAAGGGAAAAAATTGGAGGTCAGTACTTAGTACCCCTATGTTATGAAACTAAAAATCCTAGAGAATTAATACCGGAAAACCTACCCAATTATCCCTTTATCATAAAAACAAATCATAATAGCTCAGGAGGTATTATTGTTAAAGAAAAAAAAGAAGTTGATTGGTGGAAGGTTCAGTTTCATATGAGAAAATTGTTGCGTGAAAATTACTATTACCGTACTCGAGAATGGCAATATAAGAACATTGAGCCTAGAATAGTAGTAGAAAAGTTATTACAGAACAATGCAGGTAAGATACCTTTTGATTATAAATTACATTGTTTTAACGGAAAGGTAGTAACCATACAAGTGGACATGGATCGAGAATCCGAAAATCACTCCAGAAACTGGTATGACACAAATTGGAAAAGAGAACCCTTTAAATGGTCTTCAGTAAAGGGGGATGGAAAAAAAACAGATCCAAGCCAATCAGACGTTGAGAAACCAGTTACGTTAGATAAGATGATAAAACTTTCACAAATATTGGCAGAGCCATTTTCTTACGTTCGAGTTGATTGGTATGATGTTGATAGTATTTTATATTTTGGAGAATTGACTTTCCATCATGATGGAGGAAATAGACCAATAGAACCTAAAGAATGGGATTTAAAATTAGGAGAAAAGCTTATTTTAAATAAACCATCAAATAAAAAGCCTTAGAGCTTTGTGCATTGATAATACAGGTCATGGCTTTAAAAAACATCTATGCCTATTCCGAATTCAACCTATTTAAAGAGTATTAGCAAAATGATCTTCAAGAGAATATTTTACAAATTCATAACTTTTGTCAAAAGTTATAGGGAAACAAGTTTTAAGAATAAAGAGGTGAATAATCTACTCAACACCCATAAAACCACACCGCTTTCACCAAAAACTAAAATTGCAATAAAAAACAAGTTATCTAAATATGGTTTTAAAAACATAAACACCAATTGGCATAGGTACTATAGCAGTTTTCACAACAACCTTGACACAACAACCATTACTAAGTTTATCCCTGAAAATTTATTTTACAACGAGATTGAGCCAGCATTAAATCAATCCATTATGTTTCCGGCATTAGAGGATAAAAATTTACTTGACAAGTTTTTATTTCCCTCACTATTGCCCAACACCATTGTAAAGAACATTAATGGTTTCTTTTATATAAACAACCAACTAACAACCCTTGAAGAAGCTATTGCACATTCTTGTAAATTTAAAGAGTTTGTGATTAAACCTTCAATCGGAACTTATGGGGGAAGAGATGTAAATAAGGTTGAATTAGATAAAATTGAAAACAAAAATGAATCGTTGGCAAAACTATTTCATGAGTATGACTCAGATTTTATTGTTCAAGAAATTATTGCCCAAAACACCTTAATATCTACGTTGAACCCCTCATCTTTGAACACTATCAGGGTAATTTCATATTTGAGAAGTAATCGGCAGGTCGTTCCTTTATCATCAGTGATTCGAATTGGAAGAATGGGTCAGTTCACTGATAATCAAACCTCTAATGGGATTTTAGCAGGTATAGATAGTGAGGGTAAACTTAAAAAGTTTGCATATGATAAAAATGCACATTCGTATGAAACAACAGACAATGGAACGCGTATAGAAGGGTTTCAAGTTCCTTTTTTCAATAAAATATTAACAACCATACAAAATCAACATTTAAACTTACCGCATTTTCGCTTAGTTTCTTGGGATGTAGGGATTGATTGCGATTCAAACATCAAGATAATAGAATTCAATGCGATTGGCCAAGGAATTCAATTCCATCAAACAATTAATGGACCTTTATTTGGAGAGTTCACCGATGAAGTTTTAGAAATTTCCAAAAAGTATTCTTCTTTGGATAGTTATATCAAATTTGGAAAATAATCCCACTTTATTACTCTTAATTTGAGTTATTAAATCTAATAATAAAATAAAACTTCCAATTAACCCAAACAATAGATAAAATTATTTTACTATATAAATCCTAATCGAAACTAATAGTTACCAACCAATAAAATATGGAACAAGAAACCTAAATCCATGAAACCAAAACCTAATTTAAGTATAGTTGATATAAGCCTTACTAGTGGAGGTGCCGAAAAAGTAATCAGTCTATTATTAAAAGAATTGGTCAATGATTATAATGTGACCCTATTCCTTTTTTATAATGTAATTCATTTCGATATCCCTAAAGAGGTAAATACTATTATATTTAACCAAAAGGAACCTGATCAGCCTTTCTACATTAAGTTTTTCCATTCCATATCTTTTTTATTCAAATACAATCGACATCTTAAAAAAGAGAAAATAAATTATGCAGTTTCGTTTTTGGCATTCCCAAATCTTATAAATGGAATCGCAGCAATTTTAAATCCGAAGATCAAAATGTTTGTGAGTGAAAGAGGGTTTCCTTCGGACAACACAACAAGCAAGCTTTCTCTTTATATTTCTAAAATATTTTATCCATTGTTGTACAACAGATGTTACAAGTTGTTTTCCAATTCGGTGTACATTAACCGTGATCTTGAAGATAATTTCAACATAAAGATTCCGATGGAAGTTATTTACAATCCCATTGAACTACCTAAAAACCAAGTAGATTCTTTAAAATACAGAAATCGAAAAGACTCCCTTCAAATTATAAATGTTGGAAGTCTAAATGCCCGAAAAAACCAATCCATGATCATTGAATCATTGTTCAACTTAAAGGATGATTCGAAACTAACCATATTGGGTCAAGGACATTATATGCAGAAACTGGAACAACTGGCCAAAGAAAAAAAAATGGGACACAGGGTTCACTTGAACGGAAAAGTAAAAAATGTGAACGATTATTTAGCAAAAAGCGATTGTTTTGTCCTTTCTTCGAATACTGAAGGTTTTCCCAATGCACTGTTGGAAGCAATGGCTTCGGGACTACCTAGTATATCCACCAATTGTCTTTCTGGGCCTTTGGAGCTACTAAACGACAATGAATATGCGGAAATTCCCAATGGTGGTTTTTTTAAGGGTAAATATGGGATTTTGGTCAATAATAATGATATGATGGGGTTGACCAAGGCTATCGACCATTTTAAGTGTAACCCATCGGTAATGGAACAATACAGCAAATTGAGCATTGAAAGAGCAAAAGAATACAAACTTAAAAGCATTTATTCCAAATTCAATGCGTTTATAACCAACTAACCCAATCCTATGTGCGGAATCAACGGAATTATTACCCAATCAACCGTTTCTAAAAGTGATATCGATACCATCCTTACCAAAATGAACAAACTTATTGTTCACAGGGGGCCGGATGAAGATGGTTTCTTTACTGAAGAAAATACATCATTCTCATTGGGGATGGCCATGAGGCGACTTTCTATTATAGATCTTACCTCTGGAAAACAGCCTATATTTTCTGACGATAAACAAATTGTCATTGTCTTTAATGGCGAGATTTATAATTATCGTGAATTAAAGGCGGACCTCGAGAACAAGGATATAGGTTTCAAAACTACAAGTGACACCGAGGTTATTCTAAAATTATATGAACTGGAAGGTGTTGAAGCTTTCAAGAAGCTAGATGGGATGTTTGCTTTCAGTATCTATGACAAAAGAATCAACAAATTAATCATAGCCAGGGACTATTTTGGTGAAAAACCCCTGTATTACAGCAAAATAGATGATAAATTTGTTTGGGCTTCTGAATTGAAATCGATTGTAAACCAATTGAACTTTAAACCTCAGATATCCAAAAAAGGACTGAACCTTTTTTTTAGGCTCACTTATATTCCAGCACCATATACCATATATGAAGGCATCCATAAATTGGAAGCAAATCATTATATGGATTATGACCTAAACAACCACACCTACACTATTGAACAAATTAATTTGGAGCCAAAACCCGCACCACAAGACATTTCCTTTGATGATGCAAAAACGAAGGTAAAACAAATGGTATATGATAGTGTGGAGAGCCGTTCTGTTTCCGATGTTCCCCTAGGTACCTTTCTATCGGGTGGAGTAGATTCTTCCATTGTATCATTATGCTTATCTCAAGCAACAGGAAAAAAAATTGATACATTCTCGATTGGTTTCAAAAAAGCAAGTTTTGATGAGACTGATAAATCCCAACTAGTGGCCAAACTCATCAACAGCAATCACCATGAATTTATCATTGAGGAAGATGACCTCAAAGACAATATTCATGAGATTCTTATGAATTTTGACGAACCTTTTTCAGATACCGCTTCTCTCCCTACGTATCTTGTCTCTAAAAAAACTAGGCAATTTGTAACAGTGGCCCTAACCGGAGATGGTGGGGATGAAGTTTTTGGTGGCTACAACAAATACTATATTGGTAAAATGAATAGCCAGTACACTAAAATGGTACCTAAGTTTATTCATGAACCGGTACGAAAAATGGCTAATTCTTTACTTACTACTAAAAATGACCGAAGGGGCAGACGGTTCCAAATAAGAAAACTATTGAACAGTATCGATTATGAAGGACAATTCTATTGGGATATTATTTCACTTGCCAATACCAAGAAACTACTTTCGGAAATATTTCTTCCCGAAGTTATGGACAATGACCTCTTCCTAGAATACAAGCAAAAACTCGATATTGACAAGGCTACTAATCTTACAGATTTTAGGCTGATCGACAAAATAGTCAGCCTAGAAGGAGGAATGTTGCCAAAGGTAGATAGAACCAGTATGCTCAACTCACTGGAATGCCGTGCTCCTTTTCTGAATAGGGAACTTTGGGAGTTTGCCAATACCCTTCCCGAAGATTTCCTAATGAAGGGATGGAATAAAAAATATATACTTAAAGAGGCTTTTAAGGACCAGTTTCCCGACCGATTTTTAGAAAAGAGCAAAAGTGGATTTGGCTCGCCTGTTGGGGATTGGCTAAGGTCTGGTTTACGCAAGGAACTGGAATCTTATATTGATGTTACGTTTTTGAAAACTCAAAATATATTCAATATTGAAGCTATAGTTCCCCTTGTAACAAACCACTTGCTAAATAAACAAGATAATACGTTTAGGGTTTGGGCGTTTTTTTGTTTTCAAAAATGGTACACGCACAACTATCTAAAACTATAGAAACAAATGAACAAAAACATATTGATCATTGCGTCCTTGGCAAATTCATTGCCTCATTTTAGAGGTGATTTTATAGTTGAACTTGTTAAGCACGGATATACCGTATTTACCGCGGCCCCTGAAATGACCGCAAAAAATATTGATGAATTAACTCAATTGGGTGCTACACCGATTACTATTGATTTGGACAGAACAGGACTTAATCCAGTAAAGGATTTTAAATCGATTCTACAAATAAAAAATCTTATTAGAAAAAATCAAATTGATTTGGTTTTTCCCTATACCATTAAACCAGTTGTATATGGTTCCATTGCAGCCAATATGTGCAACAGGCCGACAATTTCATTGATTACGGGATTAGGGTTCACCTTTAGCGGAGCATCAACAAAGGCGAATATACTCCAACAAATTACCAAAAGATTATATCGATACGCACTAAGAAAAAACAAGCTGGTCATTTTCCAAAATGAGGATGACAAACAGCTGTTTTTAGAAAAGCGTATTATTTCAAAGAAACAAAAAACAGACATTGTAAACGGTTCAGGAGTAAATTTAAATCGATATCCATTCCGTGAAATCAATGTGAACACTCAAAAAGTAAAATTTGTAATAGTTTCAAGATTGATCAAGGAAAAGGGCATTCAATTGTTCATGGATACTGCCAAAACACTTAAAAAGCAATTTCCGCTATCGGAATTTCATATTATTGGTGGAGTGGCCGATTCTCCTTCAGGAATTAAAATTGAAGCCTTAAACTCCTTAGATGAGTCTGGAATTATTGTTTTTCATGGACTTAAGGACAATGTTCCCAAATTTTTAAAAGATATGCATGTCTTTGTATTGCCCACTTTTTACAGAGAAGGAATCCCTAGGTCTATTTTAGAAGCTCTTTCGATAGGAATGCCTATCATTACAACAAACACTCCTGGCTGTAAAGAAACAGTTGTTGAGAATGAAAACGGTTTTTTAATTCCTCCAAATAGTTTGGACCCCCTCATAGAAGCATGTAAGTTTTTTATTGAAAACCCAAGTAAAATAAATCAAATGGGCAAAAGAAGTAGACAATTCGCTGAGGAAAAATTTGATGTAAATATAATCAACAAGCATTTGGTGAATGATATAAAAACAGTCTTGTACAATTAAAAAAGAGGGGCCCTCCCTCCTACAAAATTTGACCATAATCAGTAAAAAGTCTTGCTATGAAGTAGCTTTTTCAGCCTCCCATTGTTTTTGTCGGTAAATATTGAACCAATCCAAAAATTCGTCCTGATCCACCGCAACTTCTGATTTTGAAAATATTTTCTTTATGGTCCAATAGAGGATTTTAACATCGAATGTAAAACTCAAGTTTTCAACATACTCAACGTCCAAAGCAAAACGGTCTTCCCAAACTAAATTATTACGTCCTTTAACTTGTGCCAACCCCGTTATCCCAGGTCTGACACTATGCCTTTTTCGTTCCGTTTCATTATAATATGGAAGATATAGAACAACAAGTGGCCTAGGACCGATCAAGCTCATATCCCCCTTAATGACATTGAGCAATTGTGGAATCTCATCCAAGGAGTATCGTCGTACGAACATACCAAGTTTTGTGATGCGCTCCCGATTGGACAGCAAATTACCGTCGGCATCCTTTTTATTGTTCATGGACTTGAACTTAATAATCTTAAATATTTTTTCATCCTTTCCCGGACGTTCTTGAAAGAAAAAAGGAGTGCCCTTAAAATCAATCCAAAGAATTATGGTCACTAAAATGAAAATGGGTGACAATAACAAAAAACCAATCACTGAAGCTGTAAAATCGAGGAAGCGTTTTAAATAATTTTTGTATAGATTTTTGGGCATGAGGTAATAAATTTATCAATAAATTGCTATGTTCAACAATCAAAAAAATGCAAATAATTTGGCCGCTGCCAGTTTACACGACAAGTTACCTAATTTATAAGATATACAACATCTGATTAGGCAAACACCTACTTTTTCAAATAATCTGGCCCCCCATGAATCGTTTCTGGTTTAGAAAACACGTGATTTTGTGAAAAAAAAGAGGAAATTGTCGTGCATCCGATAAAGGAGCTGTACATCGAATATGGAATTATGGCACTGAAGATTTTAAAATAATATCTCTAATTTTAAGTTCTTTAGTTTCTTCATGTCACATAGAATCTATAACGCATTTATATAAAACATTAACCGAAATATCAATTTAAAATGAAAGAAGAGTATTTGAAACATGTACAATCTGTGGATGATTTAATCAAGTCGTTTTATGCCTGTTTAGGTGGTGAACCCGGTGAACCAAGAGATTGGGATTTCTTTAGGTTTCTATTTCATCCCCAAGCCAATAAAATCGGTTATGAAAAAGATATAAACGGCAGTTTAAGACCTCAATTTATATCTCCTAATGAATATGTTGAGAGAACGGGGCATTGGTTGCAAACAACGCGCAAAACAGCATTCTATGAAAGAGAAATAGGTAGGATTGAAGAAACCTATGGAAATATTTCCCACGTTTTAAGTACTTGCGAGGCTTTTCACAGTAAGAAAGATATGGCTGACAATAAGCCTTATAAGCAAGATGTAAAAAGTATCCAATTGGCTTATTACAAGGATAGATGGTGGATCATTAATATGATGTGGCATGGTATTTCACCTGAATATCCACTTCCAGAGAGATATTTGAGATATCAATAATATCGATATAGCATCTCAAATCTTGGTCATTTTTTCTTTTCCGTACATACATAAATAAAATTAGGCCTAATGATTGATTTGATATACTTTGACAAGCATATGGTCATCAAAGAAGAAACACAAAACAACGTACTTAAGACGAACAGAAATTTTTATTGTTAGTTATCTAACCTCTTGGATATATATCTATACATTTTTGTAGAGGCTTTTAAAATTACATTTTAAGACTTTAAAAACCAAAATCTTGAATGCTTAATGAGGCGAGATGTTACTAAAATGATTAATTCCTCCATGTACAAAAAGTTTTTAAAAAGAATTTTGGACTTTTCAATATCGCTTGTGTCGCTGATTTTATTTTCTCCACTAATTATTATTTTGATCATTCTTTTGTTGTTTGCGAACAAAGGAAAACCCTTCTACTTTCAAAAAAGGCCTGGAAAGAATTCAAAAATATTCACTATCATCAAATTCAAGACAATGAAAGACCCGAAAAACAATGAAAGTGAATTAATAAATCAAGAGCAGCGTATTACCAAAGTTGGTGCAATCATTAGAAAAACTTCTTTAGATGAACTATTGCAATTGATCAATGTACTAAAAGGGGATATGTCTCTGATTGGCCCTAGGCCCTTATTGATAGAATATCTTCCTTTGTACAATAAAGAACAAGCAAGAAGACATTTGGTGAAGCCAGGTATCACGGGATGGGCGCAGGTGAATGGTCGCACTGCCCTATCATGGAAAGAAAGATTCGCCCATGATGTTTGGTATGTAGATCATTTAAGCTTTAAAACCGACGTTATAATCCTTCTGAAAACCATTCAAAAAATATTTAATCCAGAAGCCATGTCCTCAATAGAACAGGCTTCGTTTGCGCTTTGGGAGGGTAATAATGAATAATTAGATTATTTTTTATTCCTCAAAATACTTCCAAATTGAGGTTTTTCGACGCCACCCTAAATATTTTTGGATTTTAGAATTATCGCCTACCATATTCCAAACTTCGTTGTTACGATAGGGCAAGGCTCCAAATTGTATATTGGATGAGCTTTTCATCTTTGTTTTGGCCTTTTCGGCCAATTCTCGAATGGAAATACCCTCTCCTGAACAAACATTATAAACTTGATTGGTACTTGTAGTAAGCCCTGCCAACAATAAAGCCTCAATAATATCGCTCAAATAAAGATAATCTCGAACTTGCTCACCCAAAGTCATGGAAAAATCTTCATTGCGGCTTAATTTTTCCTTTAACTGGGATGGAAAAAAGTTAGGTGGCATATTCAATCCCAAAAAGTTGAACATGCGGAGTATCGTATACTTTTTTCCCTTTATTTCTGAAAAGGTTTTTAAAGCCATTTCTCCACAGTATTTAGACAATGAGTAGGGTGATGCCGGAACAAAATCATCAGTTTCCTTAAATGGAGGTTTTACGGATTTACCCCCATAAACTTCACTAGTACTGGTATATATAAAATTTTTATAAGACATATCTGATAAGGCGTTCAATAGATTAGTAGTCCCCGTAAAATTTACGTCCATTAACTGTTGAACAATGGAAAAATCTCTAGATCGGTTCAAATTCGCGGCCAGATGGTACACCAATGTCGGTTTGATTTCTTTGACTTTATCAGAAAGAGAAGATGAGTCCAAGAGATTTACTTGATGAAAGGTAATATTTGGATTTTCTTGCTCAGTACGTTCCAAGTCAATAGAATGTATCTCATCACAGCCATATTTGATTAATTGGGATATCAAATTGCTTCCCAAATATCCAACTCCACCGGTTACTAGTATCCTATCTCCTTTAAAGTTTTTCAAAGGGTCCACGCCTTCTTTTTATTTATTGCATCTTGAACATACTTGGCAATATCTTCTTCGGTATTTACCGCTCCTTTTTCATAAAAATCTTTATACCACACAATGGTTTTACGAATTGTTTCGGACCTATCCCATACCGGCGTCCACTTTAAAAGCTTATTGGATTTGGAACAATCCAACATCAAGAGGTTTGCTTCGTGATGATTTTCTTTATTGGTACTGACTACATATTTAATTTTTGACCAAAACGACTTGGCTTCATCTGTAATCTCTTGGACCGACAGATTACTCGAAAGATTGGGGCCAAAATTCCAACCATCGGCAAATTCTTTCTCTCCTCTGAGCAACTTCCATCCTAACATGAGATAACCCGAAAGAGGGTCTAATACATGTTGCCATGGTCTTGTCGCCAAAGGATTTCGTATTTCCGTTTCTCCTTCTATTGCCGCCGCTTTAATAAGATCGGGTATCAACCTGTCTTGAGACCAATCCCCCCCCCCAATAACATTACCTGCTCTACCACTTGCCAATAAAGTTTGGCAAGTAGTTCCATTAAAAAAAGATTTCCGATAAGACTGCGTCAACAATTCTGCACATCCTTTGGAGGAACTGTATGGATCATGTCCGCCCATGGGGTCGTTTTCTCTGTATCCCCATATCCATTCCTTATTTTCATAGCACTTGTCGCTGGTTACGTTGACAATGGCTTTTACCGATTCTGTTTGTCTAGACATCTCAAACACATTCAATGTACCAATTACATTGGTCTGATACGTTTCAATTGGGTTAGCATAGGAATATTTGACAAGAGACTGGGCCGCCAGATGGAAAACAATCTCAGGTTGGAATTCCTCAAAGACCGATTTCAGTGTGTCCAAATCTAAAATATTACCCTCTATCGATTTGTATTTGGTTTTCAAAAGTGTTTTATGGTTTGTTGGAGTGTATGGAGCTAAGGCATATCCTTTCACTTCTGCTCCCATTTGAGTAAGCCAGGCAACCAACCAGGATCCTTTAAAACCGCTATCTCCGGTTACCAAACACCTTCTTCCGTTATATGCTCCACCAAACAATTTATTTATTTCCATATTTTCCAATCAGCTTTTCCGTCCTCCCACATTTCATTAAGTACTTTATTGTCCCTAAGGGTGTCCATTGGTTTCCAGAATCCATAATGCTTGTAAGAAAACAATTCGCCATCTTTGGCCATATTTTCTAGTGGATCTCTTTCAAATATGGTTGAATCACCATCATTTAAATATTCAAAAACTTTAGGCTCACAGACAAAAAAACCTCCGTTGATCCACGACCCATCTCCTTTTGGTTTTTCTTGGAAGGAAGCAATCTGCTCATCTCCGATAAATTTTAAAGATCCAAACCTACCTTCAGGTTGTACCGCAGTCATGGTAATTGCTTTTCCATGTTGCTTATGGCTATGAACCAATTGATCTATATCTACATTGCCAACACCATCACCATAGGTTAGCATAAACCTTTCGTCTCCAATAAGATGTTCTATCCTTTTTAGTCTACCTCCCGTCATAGTATGCAATCCCGTATCCACAAGGGTAACTTTCCATGGTTCCGCTTCATTATTGATTATCTCTGTGCTATTGTTTTGAATATCTATCTTCACATCACATTGATGTAAGAAATAATTTGAAAAATATTCTTTAATTACATATCCTTTGTACCCTAATAATATAATGAAATCATTATATCCATAGGTAGAATAAATCTTCATAATATGCCATAGAATTGGCTTATTTCCTATGGGCACCATCGGTTTAGGTATATTTTGGGTTTCTTCGCTAAGTCTTGTGCCAAAACCTCCTGCCAATAAAACAACTTTCATAATGTATCGAGTTTGTACCAAAGATAAACGCATTAATTGAAAAAATATGCGAATCAAGAATTGAAAATTTTTGAAATGTTGTTCTTAATTCAAAAAAATATCAATCACATATTGGATAAAAGACTGATATTTAATGATCCAAGTCATTTTTCGTTACCTAACTAAAAGAACAAAGTAGAGGCTTGGAAGTAAAAGTTTATTGATATGTTTACATAAAAGAAAAGACTTGATAATGTTAATATTAATACCTTAACAATTAAATCTAAGCAAGCCATATGGTGGTTTTCCTGTTTCTATATAAATGGTATGGAAGATATCTTACCTTCTTTTGTGTGACAAACTATCATATCAATATAAACTCTGATTTAAGGGATAATTGCTTTTTATTGGGTTTTCAATCATTACTTTCACTTAATCCCAAAAACTTAGCTTTGAACTAAATTTTAATAATTCCAATACTTTTCTCCGTAAGTTGGCCTTTTTAAATACAATAACTTTAGCAAAAGTTGAAAAAATAAAGTTAACCGGATTGCGTTACCTATTTATTGTTATTCGACCTGTGTATCGACTAACAGTGTATAGAATTGTAAATTCGTAATGCATTAACTGAAATACGAATCTAAAAAAAATGTAATTTACCATGTACACCGTTATGATTCTTGGTGGGGCCAAAGGGGTCGGGCTGGAAATTTTAAAATCATGCCATAAAAAAGGATACCAAGTTGCATTTTGTGGACGAAGTGAAGAGCATGGCAAAAAAATAGTGGATGAATTAAACACAAGTAAAAACATATATTACCACACTTTAGATTTAAACAACATCAATGGACTTGAGAGCTACCATAAAGAAACCATAAAAAGATTTGGTAAAATTGATGCACTTATAGTATACGCCGGGATATCCCCCATTGCAACTATTTTGGATACCACCGATGAACAATTCGACAATGTATTCAATATAAACCTAAAAGCACCCTATTTTCTTTTGAAGCATGTGTTAAAACATATGAAAGAAAACTTTTCTGGATCTATTGTTTTCTTTGGTTCTCCCCATATGGACTACGGACATGAAGACAGAGCGGCATATGCCCTTACAAAATCAAGTCTTTATACCCTTTCGAACCATATTGCACACCATTACGCAAAATTTAGAATTCGATCCAATTATATAGTGATGGGCTGGACCAATACTGAGGGGGAGCTTGATTTAAGGGAGAAAGAAGGAATGGATGAAACACAACTAATGGATTTGGCTTCCAAACATATTCCCATGGGTCATATATTGCCACCAACCGAGCCGGTCGCAGCAGTCATGTACCTTATTTCAAATGATTCTTCCATGACAACCGGGTCGATAATTAGAATCACAGGAGGACACTTTATTTAATAGAACATGGATTATAAATTGATATTTTATAACGACTCCGAACTCCTGGAAGGACCGGTGTATGACTCAACATACAATTTTCTTTATTTTGTATCGATTCTGGATGGAACGGTCTATTTTTTGGATCTTACCACAAAAGAAATTATTAGTGTCAAATTGGACTCACCCGTAGGATGTGTCTTTATAGTTGGCAAAAAAAAAGTGATGGCGGCCTCAAAAAATGGTTTTTATGAGATTAATTTCAATACTCGTAAAAGCCACTATGCCTTTCAGATGGAAATTTCGAATTTTGTTCGTTACAATGATGGTGCCATGGATCCCAATGGCAGATATATAGTGGGCACAATGGGATATCCCAAGGTACAAGACCATATTGGGAAGGTATTTTCGTATTTTAACGGAACTTATAAAGCCATTATAGAGAAAACTACCATTTCCAATGGATTGGTCTTTTCTAAAAATGGCAAAATATTATACTTTATAGATACACCTACCAAAAAAGTGGCCAAATATAATTATGACACGGTTAAAGGAAGTGCTACTTTTGATTCATTTATTATAGAATTCAATGGAATTGGTAGTCCTGATGGTATGTGTATGGACCAAGATGGCATGCTGTGGATTGCAGAATGGGGAGGTGGTCAGGTTTCCAATTGGAATCCTAAAAACGGAAAGATGATCGGCCAGATAAAACTACCCTGCCTAAATGTGAGTTCTTGTTGTTTGGATGATCTAGGCAACCTTTTTGTAACTACTGCGAAATCGGATAACCCAGATGATGTTTTTGGCGGAGGCCTTTTTTACGTTAATTTGAACAAGAAAATATAAAAATGAAAAAAGTTGAGATAAGTGTAATAGTCCCAATTCACAATATTGAACCTTATTTGCCTCAGTGTATCGATAGCTTGTTGGTGCAATCCTTTACCGATTTTGAGTTGATATTGGTCGACAATGGCAGTCCGGACAATTGCCCCGAAATATGTGACAGATACGCTTCCATTGACGATAGGATTGTAGTAATACACAAAGAAAACCACGGTTTACTAAGTGCTAGAAAAGCTGGTTTGGAAAAGGCAAAAGGTAAATATGTTGCCTACGTGGATGGGGATGATTGGGTGGACATTTTTTATTTGGATACGCTTTATAAAATGGCCGTAGCCAACAATTCAGATTTGGTCGTAACTGGGCATTTTAGAGAATTTGATGGTAAAATAGAAACCATAAAGCCGGTAATTACTGGAAATTATAACGCATTCGAAATTGAATCATCAATTTTACCCAATGCCATTTGCAATGAGCGGTTTTGTGAGCACAATATATCCACATATGTTTGGAACAAACTCTTTAAAAGAGAGTTGTTGCTCCAATATGTACTCGATATTCCCAATGATATCATAATGGGTGAAGATGCCGCCATCACCTATACCTATCTTACCTTATGTAAACATATTACCATTTGTGACATCCCTGTATACTATTATCGGCAAAGACCGGATTCAATTGTGAAATCCATCGAAGACCCTGAGATGGAATACAATCGATTAAGCCATCTGTTGGTATTTTTAAGGAAAAAACTCAGCCCTTTTTTAGGGGAAGAAAATTTAAATTCTCAACTGACTTCTTATCTCTACTCTCTTATATTGGTTCGCTCGGGAGGTTTAATATCTAATGAAGTATACGATGATACTATTTTCAACCCCTTTTTAAAGACTTCAAAAAATTCAAGAATTGTTGTCTATAGCTCCGGTTCCTTTGGACAGCACATTTTAAGTACAAACGCTAAGCTTAAATATTTTCAAATTGTACGTTGGATAGACATCGACCATCACGATATGACAATCGATAGAAATTCAGTACAACCGATAGGTGCAATTGATAACAATGAATTTGATTATTTGATTATTGCCACGACAAACCCCACGAATTATGAGCAAATAAAATCGAACCTTGAACTTGTTGGGATAGATACTGATAAAATCGTACAAATAAATCATGATGAAAACGAAATAACCAACCTATTGAACAGCTTAGGTTTTAACAGTGATTTTTCGAGAAATTTAAAATATTCTTCAAAGAGAACCGAAATTATGTAAATGCATATTATGGCCAAAAAACTGATTATATTGGGCGGTAACCCAGAAACAGGTGTTCTGGTGGACATCGCGGTATCCATGAGAATCCACACTATTGTTGTTGACCCAAATCCTGATGCCCCAGCAAAGAAAAATGCTACAGAGTCTTTTGATATAGATGGCTTTGATATTGATGCTATTGTCAATCTTGCCAAAGAAGAAGAAGTAGATGGCGTCTTGGTCGGAGTCGCCGATATATTGGTAAAACCCTACAGGGAAATTTGTAATAAATTAGGATTTCCCTGCTATGCGACCGAAAAAGCCGTGGAAGCTTTTTGTAGTAAAGATGGTTATAAAAAATATTGTGCAGAACACGGTGTACAAGATATCCCTGGGATTTATTTAACCAAAAATGACAGTATTAGAAAACCAAAAGGTCTGGAACTTCCTTTAATGGTAAAACCTGTTGATAGCGGAGGTGGTGTCGGCATGAAAATATGTCGTGATGAAGATGATTATAACAGTACTGTAGAAAAAGCATTAAAATTTTCTAAAAAAGGGGTAGTTCTCGTCGAGAAATATATGGACGATAATTGTGATGATATGTCTGCCTACTATACCTTTAAAGATGGTATACCATATCTTTCAGCAACATTTGATAGAACCTTAACTAGAATACAAGGCAACTCTAGCCCTATAGCCCTAGGCACCGTATATCCTTCTAAATATACCAAATCCTTCATTGATAAGGTTCATCCCAAATTATCAGAATTGTTTAAAAGTACCGATGTGCAAACAGGGGTTATAAATGTACAGTTCTTTGTGGAGAACAATGAGTTTTACAGTTACGACCCAGGGTTTAGGTTACAGGGGGAAGCTCCTCACATTCATCTAGAACACATAAATGGTTTTGATCACAGGAAAATGCTGATAAATTATGCCTTAACAGGAGTGTTCGGAGAAGATGACTTTGCCGAGAAAAATGATTATATGATGAGGGGTAAGACTGCTTGCTCGGTTTGGGTGCTTCTAAAAGCAGGGAAAATTGATTCGATTGTAGGCTTAGATGATATAAAATCCCATAAGAACGTAAACTTTATTGTTGAACGTTTCCAATTGGGAGATACTGTCCAGAATGACTGGATTGGTACAGAAAGACAGGTTCTTTACAGAATCTATGCCAGTGCAGATTCAATTTATGGCATAAACCAGACCATTGAAGATATCAAAAACACATTAAAAGTCACCGATTCCAATGGTGATGATATGGTTATTGAATGGCTAAGGCCATGGAACGCCGAAGAATATATTTTTTAAACGCTCCGTTACAATTCAAACAGACCTATTTATATAAATTAAAAAATGGAACAAAATATTTTAGAAAAGTTTAGTTTACAGGGCAAAAAGGCCATTGTTACCGGAGGAGCTGGTGACTTAGGAAAAGCCATGGTCGAAGCAATATCGCAAGCGGGGGCCCAAACCGTTGTAATCGATCTTGATGATAGGTTATTTGGTATTTGCGAAGATTTTAAAAATAATGGTTTAAATGTAAGTCCAATCAAAGCGGATGTAAGTAAAGTATTGGAAATCAAAAAATCCTATGAAGATGCTTTGGATATTTTGGGTGGCAACATAGATATTTTGATAAATTCTGCAGGAATTCAGAGGAGGTATCCCAGTGAAGAATTTCCAGATGAAGAGTGGAGAAAGGTTATTTCAATAAATTTGGATGCCACCTTTTATTATTGCAAGCACGCAGGAAATACCATGCTAAAAAATGGAGTTGGAAAAATAATAAATATTGCCTCTATCATAAGCTTTTTGGGAGGCATTACCATACCTGCTTATGCCGCATCCAAGGGAGGTGTCGCACAATTGACAAAAGCCTTGTCCAATGATTGGGCCGCTAAAGGCATTTGTGTCAATGCCATTGCACCTGGTTATATGGACACACAATTGAACACGGCCTTGATCAATGACAAGAAAAGAACAGAAGAAGTATTCAATAGGGTTCCAATGAAAAGATGGGGCACAGGAGAAGATCTAAAAGGCTTGGCCGTCTTTTTATCTTCATCGGCAAGTGATTACATTACAGGAAGCGTAATTCCGGTAGACGGTGGGTATATAGCAAGATAAGGCAACCGAAGACTCTTAACCAACCATCCATATAGTTATAAATCGATTTAATTAACCCGTTATGGTGAAGCGTTTTTTCAATTGGGAAAATTAACGTTTGTATATGAAATACTGTTTCTTATACAGAACAATTTTATTTAACAAACTTTAATTCCTTTTTAGTAGTACTTTATCTATTAAATCTGTTACAAAACTATTTTATTTGTTCATTGCACAGTATCAGATAATTTTACTTCGAACCTAAAATATATGTTCTTAATATTTATCAAGTAAATGTTCCTCTTAATACATTCAATAACCAACCTTATTCAATAAAGTTATGAAATTAAGCATAATTATTCCTCTATATAATAAGGAAGAACATATAGAACATTGCTTGAAGAGTTTGTTCAACCAAGATTTGCCCTCGAATGAGTACGAAATCATAGTTGTCGATGATGGCTCAACGGATGATAGTTTTACTATTGTCCAACGTTTTGCCGAAAAGTATTCAAACATTAAGTTGTTGCGCCAACAAAACATAGGGCCAAGCGCAGCCACAAATAAAGGATTGGAACTGGCAAGTGGCGACTATGTCTATTTTCTGGATGCAGATGATTATCTAGCTTCCAATGTTTTGGGTCGTTTACTAGATCTGGCTGAGACGAACCAACTTGAAGTGTTGGGATTTAGGACCAAACATACCGAAGACCGTATTCTATTTGACTCTTCTCCCGATGATTTAACAATTGAGGTAATGGATGGTCTTACATTTATTGCAGAACACGGCTACAGAAATGAAGCTTGTTGGTATATTATAAAAAAAAGTTTTCTGCTGGATACTGGAATCAAATTTGTTGAAGGTAGATTAATGGAAGATGCCATTTTTACCGCAACACTATTTCTTAAAACCAATAGGATCTCAAGGGTCAATTGGAGTATCCATAGGTTTGTACAAGTAAAAAACTCCATAACTACAAGTAAAGCCCCCTCCCACAATCTAAAATTCATCAATGATTTGGTTTATGCCATTGAAAATTTTGACTTTTTGATAAAAAAATTGGCCCCTTCTCATATGAATTATCACAAAGTTGTAAAAGATTTGAAGTACAAACAACAGTCTTTTGTTTTCACGCTGTTTATAAAAGCTTTTAAAGGGGGAGTGATCACCGATAAGGACCTTCAAAAAATACTGCAAAAATTAAAGACTATAAATGTGTATCCCATAAACCCTAAAATAGGAGGAATTGGTAGTGCCAAAACCAGCTTTTTTTACAAAACTACCTTTGTCCCCGTTTTCAATAATAAAATTTTGCTTTTTTTAGAGTTAAAACTGAACCGACTATTTTATTCCCGTTAAATACCCTGACCTTGATATTTGAAGAGAAATTTTCCACTAAACAACCAGCAAATTAATTTTCAAATAGGTTTTATGTTAAAATATAGAGCCTTAAATATTTAGAAAATATGTGTTTGCAGATAATTACCACGTGCACATGATTGAAATTATTGAAGAAAAAAAATATTGGGATGAATATATCTCAAGTTTTGAAGAATCTGACCTTTATCACACTTTCGATTATCATATGGCGGCAAAAGACAATTCTAGACCAGTTCTTTTGAAATATTCCCATGGTGAAACCCGTATTGCCCTGCCCCTATTATTACGAAAGATTCCAAATTCTTCCCTCAATGATGCCACCTCGGTCTATGGGTATCCGGGCCCCTTATGTAAAGGTATTTCTGTGAATTTTGACCACCAGCACTTCAAAAAAGAGTTGTTTGAATATTTCATGGCAAATAAAATCGTTTCCGTTTTTTCAAGACTCAACCCTTTTCTCCCAATACAACATGATATTCTTGGCAAAATTGGATCAATAGAAAAAAAAGGGCCTGTTGTCTCTATTGATCTTACAAAACCGATTGATATACAACGACAAGGATTTGGTAAAAGGCTTAAAAGTCAACTTAATAAAATAAGGAAGCATTGCACTATAAAAAAGGCGGAAAATGATGAAGAAATACAACAGTTTATAAATATATACCACGAAAATATGGATCGGGTCAATGCCCAATCCATGTACTATTTCAATGATGACTATTTTAAAATTTTGGCCAAGAGCAAGAATTTTAAAACTGAAACACTTTTAGCCATACATAATGAAACTGGTGATATAATGGGGGCCAGCATGTTCTTTTATAGGAATTCCATTTTACACTATCACCTTTCCGGTACAAAAACAGAGTACCTATCGCATATGCCTACTAAATTACTAATAGACGAAATGAGAATTAATGCATCAAAATTCGGGCTTTCTCATTTTAATCTAGGCGGAGGTCTTTCTGCAGCGGATGATTCATTACTTCAATTTAAATCATCATTTTCCAAAAACCTACTGGATTTTTATGTTTGGACACTAATTGTTGATCAAAAACAATATATCAAATTGACCGAAGAATGCAACCATGTGCATAATTCTGATTTTTTTCCACAATATAGGTGCAATAACCATCTTGTTCTGACTACAAAATGATAACAGACAATCCATTCACATCAGCTACGTTTACAAAGTATTGGTCCAAACATTTTTTAAATAACAAGGATAAGTACAGCTTTCCCTTTATTGAAAAGATTTTATTCTACAAATCATCATGGACCGGTCTATACATAAATGCAGGGAAAAACCTCACAAAAGGTGTAGACATAAAATTGAACGATGCGATTAGCTCGGAAGAAAAGGGGAAAACATTTTTAATTTATGATGTTTTAAATAATCCCAAAAATCAGGTAAAGGGCATGGGGTATTACTCAGCGCGCCAATACCCAGGTTATTTAATTGAATTGGAGTCTTATCAAAATTTGGATGACTTTCTTTCTAAAACCTTTAAAAAAAGTAGTCGATATAAACTTAGAAAGTATAAAAAACGTTTAGAGGACAGTTTTAATATATCGTTCAAGGCCCATTGCGATGAAATCGCAAAAGAAGAATATGATTCCATATTTTGGAGTTTCAGAAAATTACTGGAAAAACGTTTTGAGGAAAAACAGATTAGCAACAACAATCTAAATAACGATGAATGGGAATTCTATAAAGATGTAGCATATCCAATGATCTTGGAAAAAAAAGCCGCCTTATTTGTTTTGTACAACGACGATGAGCCCATTAGCATTACTTTGTCCTACCTATCCGAAAACAGAGTATTCGATGCCATCACCGTTTTTGACATCGATTATGCAAAATTCCATCTTGGCAGTATTAAGATTATGTACCTTGTTGATTGGTGCTTGGAACATGGGTGGAACATTCTTGATTTTTCCAAGGGACATTTCGATTACAAAACACGATGGTCCAACAAAAAATTTAATTTCCGCTATTATATTTTCTTCGATAAAAAATCAATTAAGGCAAAATTCATAGCGTACACATTAAAACTGTTCTTTACTTTTAAACAGTATTTAAGGGATAAAAAGATACATGAGAGTTTCCATAAACTCACCTATTTTCTTAAAAACAAGAAACAAAAAAATCTTCATTACAGTTTTACAGAATTGAATGGTGAATCGAGCAAAAATTTAAAATCTATTGAGGTAGAATCTCCTGAATTTTCTTTTTTAAAAGGAATATGTTATGATTTTTTATACCTCAACCAAGAACATTTAAAAGATCTTAAAGTCTATAAGGTGAATGATACCGAGCATAATTTTCTTTTGGTCGGGAAAAAAAATAAGACCGGTCTTAGTATTTATAAGGCAAACTAGTATATATGCGAACTTCGAAAATTGCAAAATATAATTTTTCCCTTGATTTGTGCGAAAACAATAGAATCCATCAATTCTATAAAGCGGTTCATAATCCACGTACAAAACAAGATGTGGTGAATCCATTTTCTGGCAATACAAACAAATCATCTCTTATTACCGAGAAAAAATGTATTCCTGAATTTTTGGTTCCTGTACCGCTTTCATCCGGAAATTCATTGCAGATTCTTAAGATTCATAGAATAAATGGATATTATATTGATTTAACCGGTTATACATCCGTGACCGAATATCTGAATGCCAATCTCGGCAGCTCCAGACGTAAAAACTTCAAAAGACAACTGAAACGACTAGAAAGTTGTTACGACATTACCTATAAAATATATTTTGGCAATATAGATAAAGTGCATTTTGAAGCATTGTTCAACAAGATGTCGCTGTTCTTAAAAAAGCGGTTTGATCAAAAAGGCAAAACTTTTGATCCATCAATCAACTTTAAAGAACTAACCGAAAGATGCTACCCAATGATATTGGAAAAAAAAGCATCGCTACATGTTATCTATAACGGAGACGAACCTATCGATATATGCTTAAACTATCATTACCAAGATATAATGGTCAGTTCAATCAGTTCTTATGATATTGATTACGCGAAACTTGGACTAGGCAATTTGGACATCGTTAAACAGCTGGAATGGGCCATTGAAAACAATTACCGGATTTTTGATCTTATGTGGGGAGATCTTCCTTATAAACAAAACTGGTGCAACCACATTTACAAATATGAACACCATTTATTTTATAATCCAAGGTCTGTCACAGAGTTTACCTTGGTGAAAACCTTGGAGGTATTCTATAAATTGAAGGATTATCTTGATGGCCAAAAAATACAATTCAGAAAAAAAATCGATGAAAAAATATCATCCGAAAAAACAAATGATCAAGATAAAATCAAAATTAAAGAAGTAGATAGCACGGAAATCGAGATCACTAACCTCGATTATGAAGAAATTGATACAAATCTTGAATCCAACCTATGGCTAAAACTACATGTGAACAACTTCCAATATCAATATATCGAACACTCCAAGTTTGTTTCTGTTTACCGTTCAAAAAAAAATCCGGAAACATATATTGTACTTGGTAGGACAAAAGCGGTCAAACTGACCCAAAAAGAAGACTAATTATCAATTTACATGAATTTGAGCAATAAGGAACATTTAAGTCTGCTTACAGATTTTCACCTCAAATCAAGGGTGGTCTCGGATATTTACTCATATTTAAGTTTTTCAGGTTCGTCCCAAAACAATCTAATTGAAAATTCGATAAAAGAACCAGCAGGCAAAAAAATATATTCTTTTGCCAATGTACCCGATTATGTCAAGTCGGAAATCTCCGATCCCACGTTATGGACCGAACGAACTTACCCCTCCATCAGAGGTTATGCCATAAATCTAGCACCATACCAAAGTATAGAAGTTTTTTTAAAAACACACCTAAGTAAACGGCGCAAGAATATCTTTAGATCAATTAGAAGGTTGGAACAGAGCTTTGATATAAAATATCAAATGTACCTGGGAGACATTGATGAGGAAAACTACCGTTTTTTAATGGGAAGGTTAAAAGATATGATCATAAAAAGGTTTGAACAAAAGGGTCATAAAAGTGATAGTCTTGCCCCTTGGGACAAAGTGTTTTCAACTTCAATGGAATTGATCAAAGCCGGAAAGGCCTCTATTTTTGTAGTTTATAACCAAACCGAACCTATAGTCATCTCACTCAATTATAATTATGGGAATGTACTGTTCAGTTATATTTCCTCCTATGATATTGATTATGCCAAGTTTAGCCCGGGCCAAATAGAGCTTTGCAAACAATTGGAATGGTGCATAAACAATGGGTATGAACATTTTGACATGGGGTGGGGCGATATGGAGTACAAGAAATGGTGGTCCAATAAGATCTATAAGCTAAACCATCATATTTTTTATCCAAAAAAATCGTTGAAAGGGTTCTTATATGCCTTGGCATATGGCAATAAATCACGTATAATGGCTGTTCTCATTTCAAAAGGAGTGAACACTCGATTTCATAATTTCAAGAAAAAGTTGAAAAATGAACAGAAAAAGTACAATCACCTTCCAGAATATCAATTAAAGGATTTCGATATTTCATCCACGGTACAATTGGAAAAAATTGAGTTGGATCTGGAAAAATTGCCGATAACCAAACAAATAATAAATGATTTTCTCTTCTTGTCCCAAGAACAGGACGGTAATGTGGAGGTATACCATAATAAAAATGAAGACGTTTATATTTTAAAAGGTAAAAAAGTGGCCAAAATCATCTTGTTCAATCCCGCAAATAATTGATACATGCTATTTAACTCTATAGAATTCTTAATATTCCTACCTATAGTTTTCATACTTTATTGGTTTGTTTTTAAAAACAATACCAAAATTCAGAATGTATTCATAATTTTTGCCAGTTACCTTTTTTACGGTTGGTGGGACTGGCGTTTTTTGTTTTTGATTTTTCTTAGCACCTTGGTCGACTATTTTGTTGGCCAAAAGATATACGAACATCTAGATGATAGGAAGAAAGCAAGATATTGGCTCTGGGCAAGTATGGCCTTTAATATAGGAATGCTAGGTTTTTTCAAGTACAGTAATTTCTTTGTGGATTCTTTTATAGATATGTTTCATGCATTTGGTTATGATATTAAAAGTACATGGACCTTAAGGATTATACTTCCCGTTGGTATTTCTTTTTATACTTTCCAAACCATGTCCTATTCTTTTGATATATATTATAAAAAACTAAAACCCACCAAAGATTTTTTAGCGTTTACAGCATTTGTTTCTTTTTTTCCACAATTGGTTGCAGGGCCTATTGAAAGGGCCTCTAATCTTTTGTCACAAATTACCAACAAACGTAGCTTTAATTACGAACAAGCCACAAACGGTCTAAAGCTTATTTTATGGGGGTTCTTTAAAAAATTGGTCATTGCAGATTCTTTAGCGCCTATTGTCGATGATATTTTCGCAAACTATCATTCTTATCCGGCATCAACCCTTATAATCGGCGTCTGTCTATTTAGTTTTCAAGTGTATGGGGATTTTAGTGGTTATTCCGACATAGCAATCGGTACCGCAAAACTTTTTGGGGTAGAGCTAATGTCCAATTTTAAGTTTCCTAATTTTTCGAGAAATGTGGCTGAGTATTGGCAAAGATGGCACATATCGCTCTCAACATGGTTTAGGCATTATTTATACATTCCAATGGGAGGTTCACGGGTAAGCCAACTAAGGGCCATAAGAAACATTTCGGTAATATTCTTGGTCAGTGGTTTTTGGCATGGTGCAAATTGGACCTTTATTTTTTGGGGAGGATTGCATGCACTGTTCTATATACCAGTATATCTAATGGGACGAAACCGTATGTACGCCGATAATGTGGTTGGAGAAAAAACCCTCCTGCCGACCCCAATTGAAATCCTGCAAGTTCTGTTGACATTTGCTTTGGTCACTTTTTCCCGAATATTCTTTAGGTCACCTTCACTCACTGATTCATTTCAATTTATAAATCAGATTGTAACCAACTTTTCTTATGAACCATATGCACACCCTATGGGTTACAGAATGTTGGATTTTTATGTTTTGCTAGGCCTTTTCATTTTTTATGAGTATTTAATAAGAAAGCATGAACGCGAACCTTTTAGATTCAAATCTAAAGTTGTTAGATTCTTGTTGTATACGAGTGTGATATTGGCCATGCTATTGTTTTATGATGATGGTGTTAACCGTTCATTTATTTATTTCCAATTTTAGAAGAATGAAAAAATTTATAATCAAAACTTGTGTGTATGTACTATTAATCCTGATAGCTCTGGAACTAATGGTAAGAGCCCTACATCTATATACCGAGGACCCTCCTAGATTTATCGATGAATACGGCGTTGAAAAACGTGTGCCAAGTCATACCGGTTATGCTGTGACAGGAAACAGAAACCAGAATTTTTCAAAATTTCATATAAATAATGCAGGATTCAATTCATTTCGTGAATTTAAACCAACTCAAGAAAAATTTGAAATAGCTCTTATCGGTGATTCGTTTATAGAAGGATTTCACCAAGATTATTACGATTCTACAGGAAAGAAAATCGAAAGGGCAATGAATGACACCGTGGAAGTTTATGAATATGGGTATGCGGGTTACGATTTGGCCAACCAAATGCATTTGATTAATGCCTACAAAGACCAATTTGAGCTTATTGATGAAATCATTATTTACTTAAATTATCAAAGTGACCTAGAGCGCGGTGTTTATGAACCAAATACCCAAAGAATTGCCATGTTAAAGTCCACTGTTTTCAGAATAAGGGACAACATAAAACTTTTGGCGTACGGATCAAAAATTGGCATTGTGGATCCTCTCAAAAAATTAGTTACCGGTCAAGCGTTCCAAGAGGAGAATTCTGGTGGTTACGAAACGAACGAAATTGTAGTTCCCCAACATAAAGATCAAGAGTATTTGGATAACTTCAAAAATCTTGTTGAGCTATATGGGTTTGACAAATGTAAGACGACAATTCTATTGGATTCACGAAAAACAAGTGAGTCTTTTCTTGAATATTGTAAACAAAATGATATTAAATATCTGGATTTCGCCCAAGCTTTTGAAAAAACCAAAAAGCCTGTGACCTTAATTTATGATCATCATTGGAACAATCATGGAAGGGATTTAATTGCTCAGGTAATATCTAATTATATCGGTACCATATCCAAAAATAAAAAATGCGAATAATAAGATATTCGCATTTTTTATTGTAATCTTAAATAACCCTTCTATACTACTTTTAGAAAAAATTACTCGGATTGTTTCTGCTATTTCGATTTAAGAAATCAAACCTAAGAAATACTTCAACGGACCCATCGTTAAACTGGGTATTTCCCAAGGTACTGGTTTCCCAATCGTAAGCTAGGCCAACCAGGAATTTTTCAGATAGTTGAAAACCAAATAAAGCACTCACGGCACTATCTAAACGGTATGCAGCCCCAACCGAAAAACGTTCGTTGAATAACATACTGGCCGACAAATCCACTGCTAAAGGTGCTCCTTGTACTGCTTTCACTAAAATTCCCGGCCTAAGCTTTAGATCCCTGTTCAATTCAATGATATATCCGGATATCAAGTAAAGATTCATTCGCTCATTGGCTACATATGATTCTTGGGAATCGTTGTCAAAATGTTTGGTCTCCAATATATGCGGAACAGATAAACCTAGATAAAATTGTTCTGTATTAAAGAAGGCCCCTACCCCAAAATTGGGCGAAAACTTGTTGTCTATGTTCGGTAGATTGGGTTCTGCACCATAATTGACCAATTTGGAAAAATCTACATTTAAAATGTTTGCACTTGCTTGGATTCCAAAAGAAATATTGGCAAAATCTGACACTGGTAAACTATATGAAAAAGAAGCATCAAAAAAAGTTTCCTTACTTGTTCCATTTCCAATATCATCGTTCACTACTGAAAAACCAATCCCCACTTTTTCCGACAATGGCGTATTAAAATGAAGTGTTTGTGTTGTAGGTGCCCCATCCAACCCTAACCACTGCGAACGATATAAGACACCTATGGTAGAAACACCTCGTGAACCGACCAAAGCTGGGTTAATTACTTGTGTGTTGAGCATGTACTGTGTATAATGGGGATCTTGTTGCCCCACCATGGTCATTGTATTGACCATACTCCAGATTAAGATGTTCAAGAAAATTATTCTTTTCATTTTTTATGCTTTGGTTTGTTCTAGCGATTAATGTATAGGTATCCTGATTTTGCAATGACCTTGTTGTCATTATTTGTGTATTTAATGGTATAGAAATATACCCCTGCTGGCAACTGTTCTCCTTGACTCAGTGTTGCCCTACCATCTGAAACTCCAATAAACACGTTTGAACTGTTATCGTAACCTACGGTTTCAAAAACCTTTACCCCCCATCTGTTGTAGATCTGAACAGTGTTGTTGGGAAAGAATTCAATGTTCGTTATGTTAAAGAAATCATTGATACCATCCCCATCGGCAGAGATAATTGAATTCCCAATGGCAATATCGCATACGACATCAACTGGAGGGGTCCCCCCTTCCGAATCACATGGATTCAATGGATCTGTTTTATCGGTCACTTCTTGTCCATCGGAAATATTGTCACCATCGGAATCGGAAATATTGGGATCGGTACCCAATTCCATTTCTTCAGAGTAAGTCAGTCCATCTGAATCACAATCACTTGACGCTAAAGGTGTACCACCAATAGAGTCACATTCATCAAGTGCATTTGTATTGTCAAAAACCTCTTGCCCATCATTAATACCATCACCATCGGAATCGGTAGCATAAGGATCGGTACCTAGCAGGTATTCTTCACCATTTGTCAATTGGTCGGCATCACAATCGGCAGATGCCCACATATTGTTTGTATTATCATAACCTGTATAGCCTGGTGATTGACTAGGATCACATGGGTCGTTCGGATCTGTTCCATTAATAATTTCATCAGAATCATCAATACCATCACCATCAGTATCACCATTGGCTAAATAAGGGTCCGTGCCGTTGCCGAACTCATCACCATTGATTACGCCGTCACCATCACAATCGGCTGCCATCCATATAGGATTGACACTGTCGTAACCGGTGTACCCAGCAACCTGAGCTGGGGAACATGGATCGTTTTCATCTGTTCCATCGTTGATTTCGGTATCATCATCGATACCGTCACCATCCGTGTCAACTGATACAGCATAAGGATCCGTACCGTTGGCATGCTCATTACCATTGATTACGCCATCCCCATCACAATCGGCTGCCATCCATATTGCATTGGCACTGTCGTAACCAGTGTACCCTGCAACCTGAGTAGGGGAACATGGATCGTTTTCATCTGTTCCATCGTTGATTTCGGTGTCATCATCGATACCGTCACCATCCGTGTCAACTGATACAGCATAAGGATCCGTACCGTTGGCATGCTCATTACCATTGATTACGCCGTCTCCATCACAATCGGCTGCCATCCATATTGCATTGGCACTGTCGTAACCAGTGTACCCTGCAACCTGAGTAGGGGAACATGGGTCGTTTTCATCTGTTCCATCGTTGATTTCGGTGTCATCATCGATACCGTCACCATCCGTGTCAACTGATACAGCATAAGGATCCGTACCGTTGGCATGCTCATTACCATTGATTACGCCGTCTCCATCACAATCGGCTGCCATCCATATGGCGTTGGCACTGTCGTAACCAGTGTACCCTGCAACCTGAGTAGGGGAACATGGGTCGTTTTCATCTGTTCCATTTGAAGTTTCCAAATCATCAGGGATTCCATCTCCATCGGTATCGCTATTATTATATGGGTCGGTACCGTTTGTCACTTCATCTCCGTTAATCACACCATCTCCATCACAATCCGCCGCCATCCAAATGGCATTAGTAGCATCATAGCCAGCATAACCCACTGCTTGTGAAGGGTCGCACGGGTCTAAAGGATTATTGATATCGGTTACTTCCTGACCATCTGCCACCCCATCACCATCGGTGTCGGGGTTCAATGGGTCAGTGGTCAAGCTTGTTTCTTGATTATTTGTTAGTCCATCACTATCATCATCACATGCACCACTGGTCACGTTATCATCCGTACTGCTTACATTAGCTTGCCCCCCAGGTGCCACCAATGGCACTCCATTGGCATCGACACCTCCTGTAAGTTGGTTGTTCCCATCAAGGTCTGTAAGGGTAAAATCACCATCCCCTTCAAGGGCATCGGCACAACCATCGCCATCGCTGTCATTGTCCAAATGATCTGGAATACCATCACCGTCAGTGTCAACATAAGCACAAGTCCATGAAAGGTCTGATATCGCAATTGCGGTAAAATCTGGGCTAGATGTTGGTCCAGTGTTTTCAAAAACTATTAATATTTCGTCAACTGGATTAGATATTTTAAAAATAGCATCTCCAGCATTAGTATTAATATCTGTAGTCATTTTTAAGCCTTGAAACACAGCGTTTCCTAAATCAGATACGGCTGTAGGATCCGGTACAGTATAATCACTGCCCGCTGTTAAAGGGATTGGGACTCCATCATTTGAAGCAGTTACTGTAACTTGGTCTTGATACTCACCATATCCATCCCAAGACGGACCAGCTTCAGTATTCACTCCATCACTTAAATCAATGTCGATTACTGAAAAGGAGAGCTCCGATACAGGCCTATCAAAACTTATCTTATAATGAATCTTATTACCATTGCTTATTTCATTAATACGTGTGTTCAGTAAAAGACTGTTTTTTCCATTAAATGTAGTTCCTTCTGTAGCACTATAACTTGTAATTGTTAGGTCTGTATCTGAGTTATCAGTAGTAACCTCTGTCCCATTAATAGTAGTTACAGCATTAGAAGGAGGGTCAGCAGCAGGATTACCGGTCGTCCAAGGCGTGGTACCCCAAATAAGGCTCGAATCTCCTGTACAATCATAGGCGTACTCATCCACATCCAATATACCATCGTTGTCGTCATCAAGGTCTTGGCTGTCCACCACAAAATCGCCATCGTTGTCATCTACCGGTGCCACAGGATCGGGAAGGGTCGCTTCACTATTTATAAAGTAAGATGCCCTAAGACTCATATAGTTGGAAAGCATAATTTCCCCCTCAGGATTTGGGTGGATATCATCATCCGAATAGGTTTCGCTATTGTTTCGGGTAAAGTTGTACAGATCCACGATCGGATTGCCATCCGAATTGATTTGTGCAGGGGTATTGGCCAATATTTTAGGAATCAAAATCTCTTGGTTGTATGGCAAACTTCCCAATTCCTGATTGTTGTACACGTCATCCGTATCATATTCCCTAAAAGTAATGGGCATTATTATCACATCATTTAGTCGAGCTGGATCTATGGCTGCGTACAGATCGTCATATGCTTGGCTAATCGGATCTAATTCCAATACTTGATCTGCAGATGCATAAGGTTTGGTATCACTAACATTGTTACCCCCAATATGGATCATAAAGAGCGTATTGGATGTAAAGGTACTCATGGCTGTTTGTACTTTAGGAATGATCTCATCGATATAATTACCTGTAAAACCATAACCATAAACATCCACATTTACCCCATTGGCTTGCCATTCGGCGGTCCTAGTTGCATTTGGAGTGATCAAATCACTTCCATATACCTGCTCCATTATAGAAGCTCCGATGACCACTACCTTATCATACTGACCATAGGAGAAGGGGGAAATAAAAAGTACCAGTAGCAGCAAGAATTTACCAAAAACCTGCTTTTTCCTGTAAAAGAAACAGTTGAATAAATTATATAGTGTCATTATAAAAAGTTGAGGTTTAATTTCATGTTACTGATTTACAATTGTATTTTTTAATCATAACCAGTTTGTTAATCTATTGCAATTATCCCGACAATTGGGATATTCTCAATCAAAGGCCGTAATAACAAACTCCGACCTCCTATTCTTGGTATGTTGTTCCTCGGTACAACGGACACCATCTTCACATTCGTTCACCAATTGAGTTTCACCAAAAGCTTCGTGACTGATCCTGCCTTCTGAAATTCCTTTGGAAATGATATATTCCACCGTACGTTCAGCTCTTCTTTCTGAAAGCCATTGATTATATGTTTTTGTTCCTCTGGAATCTGTATGTGCCGTTACTTTAACGACCAAATTTGGTTCATCTTCCATAATGGCCACCAGCTGATCCAATAGCTCTTTGTCTTTGGATGTCAGATAAGAAGAGTTCAGTTTAAAGTAAACATTGCCCAAATTGTTGAGCTTGGTTTGAAGTGCGGCCCTTCTGGCATCTTCCGCCTCTCTTTTGGCCTTTTCCGCAGCAGCAAGTTCTGCTGCTTCTTTTTCTTTTTTCAAACGCTCTGCCAATCTTGCCGCTTCTTCTGCCTGCGCAATGGAATCTTGGATACGCTGTTGTTCTTTTTCCATTTCCTCCAACAAGGCGAGCTTCTCCTCCCCTTTTCTGGAAAGTCCCTTTTCTACCTCAAACCTATACGCCACGCCAAGTGCATGCTGAATGTGGTTAGTCGCATTTTCTATATCCATGGCCCATTTCCCCGTAGAGTTGAAATCCAGTCCCCAATGATCGGAGAACCAGGTTCTGAAACCTATAACGGCATTGTATGTCCCCCTACCTTGGTTGTTGGCATCGGTGTAGCCAGCTCCAATTCCTATATAGGGATCAAAAAAACCGGTTTCTCCCAAAATCATGTTCAAATCATAGCTTACCCTAAAATCAAGGCCCCAATAATCTATATCCTCTGTATTGACCACATTATCAATGGTCTTACCTTCTTTATACCGGTTGTAAGTACCAATAGCTTCCAGTCCAAGACCATTTTTAAAATAACGGCCAACACTTGCCCTGGATGGATAAGGAACCATGTTCCAACCGTCACTGAGGTCAAGAAGGTCACCGAATTCATCACCGGAATCATCAACAATATTGGTACCCAAAGTCACCAACCAATAACTCTGTACTATACTGTCCTTTTTGGTCAATTCAACATCTTGGGCAAAGGTCAAAGCAGAAATAATCAAAGCAAAGAACACCATCGAAGGTTTAGAAATATTCATTTTTATCAATTTGAGGTTACTGATTACAAAGCTAGGTCAACTGCTCAAAAAACAGAACTTTGCACTTTTAAGTGCGGTAATTTTCGATAAGAAGTAAAATTAATTTTTAAAGCGCTAATTATCAATATTTTGGAAAGTGATTATTTTATCGACCAATGGCATTTTGTAAAGATAAAATGGAAAATAAACTGCTTGGACACTTTTTTCGCCCTGTTGTTGTTCTTTTACTGTTTCAACTGCAATAACAAACTCATTGTCCGTTTCCTTCAATTTTGACAAAACTGGCTTGTTCTTACCTTTCTGCTCACCCAAGCAGACCAAAAGCACTATTTCTTTGGAAAAATCCACAATGGGAACCGGAAGTCCTGGTTTACGTGTTTTGTTAATTGTAGAATAAAACTTGCGCAATGATTTTTCATCCTTGATAACCAAAGTTTGGTACTCTTCAATATTGCTAAAGCTATCGTTTGCAACCAATTTCATGTTTTCAATCTCTTCACCAACAGGGGAATGCCCCTCCTTTTGGGCCTTACATGAAAGCAAACAGGTTAACGCTATGAGGAAAAAATACTTAATGATCAAAAAGTGTTTTTGAAACGTGATTTAAAAGCTTTCTCGTAAAGCTCTTCATACAAAGGTAATACATGGACTATATCAAACTTGGATGCAACATTAAATGCATTTTCTTTGAATTTTTCCAATGTACAGTGATCCTTTAAAATGTCAATGGACCTTTCTGCCATGGTTTCCACATCCCCAACATCTGCCAAATAACCGGAAACACCATCAATATTTACTTCTGGAATACCACCTGTGTTACTAGATATTACTGCGACTTTATTTATCATAGCTTCCAAAGCGGCCAGTCCAAAACTTTCGGTCTCCGAAGGCAAAAGAAACAAATCGGAAAAACAAAGTATCCTATCAATTTCATTACTGTTGCCCAAGAACAATACTTTATCCTTTATACCCAAAGAATCGCATAATTCTTCCGCCCCCTCCTTTTCCGGACCTTCTCCAACCATAATTAACTTTGCAGGTATCTCGTTCTGTATTCGATGGAATATCTTAATAATGTCTGGAATTCGCTTTACCTTTCTAAAATTACTGATGTGGGTAATGATCCGCTCATCATCATTTGCCATCATGGAACGTTGACAGTCCGTAAAATCTTTACTGTACTTGGTGGTTTCAATGAAATTGGGAATTACCTCGATTTCATTTTCAATGTCAAACAGTTTTAAAGTTTCCTTTTTTAAGGCTTCGGACACAGAGGTCACTACATCGGATTTGTTAATGCTAAAGGTGACCGCAGGTTTGTAAAATGGATGCTTGCCCACCAAAGTGATATCGGTACCGTGCAATGTTGTGATCATGGGTATAAAAATCCCATATTCCTGCAGCATTTTTTTTGCCATATATCCCGCGTAGGCATGTGGTATGGCATAATGGACGTGCAGCAACTCGATTCCGTATAGTTTTATGGTGTCGACCAACTTACTGGAGAGTGCAAGTTCATAGGGTTGGTAATGAAACAAAGGATATTCAGGAACGTGCACCTCGTGAAAATGAATGTTATTTCCCAAAAGTTCCAAACGAACAGGTTGTCGGTATGTGATAAAATGTACTTCGTGCCCCCTTTCAGCAAGGGCAATACCCAATTCTGTGGCAACAACACCACTACCGCCAAACGTTGGGTAACACACAATAGCTATTTTCATAAAACAAATCTAAGGCAATATTTAATACCTAATTGATAATTGAATCATAAATGGCTTGTTGAATACGTGTACGCAAACCAGATTTTATCAGTAAAGTATTTGTCGCAGATGGATAGGTTCTATTGGACAGGAAAACATAAACGATTTCTTCATCCGGGTCGGCCCATGTATATGTTCCGGTAAAACCGCTATGCCCAAAACTTTTTTGGGAAACACAACCACATGTTGGCCCTCCTTCTTTCAACTGAGGTTTATCAAAACCTACACCTCTTCGCACATTCTTGTTGCAAAAGTAGCATGTGTTGAATCTTTTAATCGTCCGTTCATTAAAAAAACGCTCACCGCCATAATATCCACCCTGTAAATACATTTGCATAATTTTAGCCACTTCATTTGCTGTACTAAAAAGTCCGGCATGGCCCCCAACACCTCCTTGCATGGCAGCCCCCATATCGTGAACATACCCTTGCACCGTCTGATATCGATAATAGTCGTCCTCTTCTGAAGGAACTATCACTTGCTTAGGAAATTTTTTTAAGGGATTGAATGTAGTCCGTTGAAGTCCCATAGGTTTATAGAACAACTCATCCACCAATTCATCAATTGATTTGTTATACGTTTTTTCTATATACTCTTTAAATACATAATACCCTACATCGCTATATCGGTATCTATTGGATTTTAGGCTCTGCCTGCCTATCCTATTATAGATAGAATCTTTAAAAGACCGTGTAAGGTATAAATGCTCAGCGACTTTGTATGGAAAAGCCTCGGAAGGGTTTTGTCTATAAAATTCAGAAGAAGGCTTTCGTTCCTTAGTCAATGTATCCAAATAAAAGGCTATCCAAGATGGTAAACGACCATAATGCGATAAAGCTTTTAGAACAGAAACATCCTTTAATTCGGTATCGGCATATTCTGGCAGTAAATCTTTGAATGTGTCGTTTAAAGCAATTTCACCCTCTTCCTCCATTTTCATGATCATGGGCAAAGTAGAAAGTATTTTTGTCAGTGAAGCTAAATCGTATATAGATTCTTCAGTAACGTTCGTATCTGATTGATAGGTAGGTTTCCCAAAATTTTTGTTGTAAATCACTTTTCCCCTTCTCGCAATCAGCACCTGTGCTCCAGGAAACATTAAAGAATCTAATCCATGTTGAACAAGGGTATCCACTTCCGATAACATTTCGGAATCCATACCAACTCTTTCTGGTATACTATAACCCAATCGTTGGATTGGTTTTACATCGGTTCCGGTACCTACTGGAAAATCACCGTGAGCCGACACTGGTAGTTTACCCGTTGCTCCAATAGACCCAAATATTACTTCGGCTACCTTTTCCTGTGCCAGTTCACTGTTCTGATACCCCACCACTATTCCATCCATGGTGCCGAAATCCAGAACATCCAACAAGGCGTACGGTCTTGCAAAAAGGGCTAAAATGGTATTACTAGTCCGTAACCTAGATATTTCACCTAACCAAAACAGCTCGTTCTTCGAAAACTTATAGCCTTTCCACGGACTTTCATTATTCTTGTGAAAACCTATTATGACCAGATTATAATTTGCCAGCTCCTTTTTATATTGAGCAATATCCTTGGCTTTGATGTGGGTTACTTTGTAAAATTTGTTCAATGATTGTAAAAAAGGTACTCCTGAATCATCTCCAAAATGCACATAAGCTATTTTCTTATTGTCCAGCTTCTTTATAGGCATCAAAGAAAAGTTGTTTTTGGCAACGGTAATGGCTGCTTCTATAGCCTTCTCGTAAATTACATGGTTTTCTATACTATTCAAATCATTGTATAGGTTTTCCAAATTCACGGGTTTGTAGTTGTACAAACCTGCTTTGTATTTGGCCATCAATATTTTTTTTACCGATTTGGCCAATCGCTGTTCTTCAATCACACCTTCTTGATAAGCGTTTATGAAGGTTTCTTTTGCTTTTAGTACATTTTCCGGCATTAGGAGCATATCGTTCCCTGCCAAAAAAGCCTCCAATTCAACCTGGCCTTCTGGCGCAAAATTGGAAACAGCTTTCATATTAAGGGCGTCGGTGATTATCAAGCCTTCAAAACCCATTTGGTCTTGTAATACGCCTGTTACTATATTTTTAGATAATGTGGAAGGGTGGCCTTCCCTAGGTTCTAGGCTAGGCACATCTAAATGTGCTACCATGGTAGAGCTCAGTCCACTCTCCATTACTTTTTTGAAGGGATAAAGTTCAATGGTATCCAATCGTTCCTTGGAAGAATTGATTATGGGCAACGCTTTGTGTGAATCGGTGGCCGTGTCCCCATGACCAGGAAAATGCTTTCCGCTGGAAAGTACGCCGGCTTTTTCTAAACCTGTTACAAATGCCCGTCCCTTCCGGGCAACATTTTTAGGGTCCTCACCAAAAGAACGGTTTCCGATAATAGGATTCTTTGGGTTGTTATTCACATCCAAATCCGGGGCAAAGTTGATATGTACACCCAAACGCTTGGCATGCCTACCTATTTGATTACCAACCTTTTCTACAATAGTGCTATCTTGAATAGCCCCCAAAGTCATGTTCCAAGGAAATGCGTAGGTAGAATCCAACCGCATGGCCATGCCCCACTCAGCATCCGAACCAATTAGCAGTGGCACTTTTGATACAGCTTGGTATTCATTGGTCAATTGAGCTTGTTTGACCGGTCCGCCTGCCAAGAAAATAACCCCACCAATATCATGTTCCCTAACAAGTTCTTTTACCTTGTTAGTTGATGTCTTGCTTTGATTTGATGCTACGCTTACCATGAACAATTGTCCAATCCGTTCCTTTAAGGACATATTGTTGTACTGATTTTCCACCCAAGCCATTTGGGCCACAGAATCTTTTACAACCAAAGGGTTAATTTGCCCAAAAGCATGCGAAAAAGTTAGTATAAAAAGGGAAACGAAAAGGTTTGTCCGCATAGATTTCTTGTCTGAGACCTGAACTTATTAGCGATAAAAATATTGCATTTCATCGAAGAAAGCATCAAAAATTATGATAAATTAAACATGTGATTATACAAATCTTGCATGCCAACTTTCACAGGCAGGTACCTCCCAATTTTCCAAATACTCTTGTTTGGTAGCTACTAAATTATTGAAAACTATGGTGTTTGGAGAAACGGATTTGGCCTTGGCAAGCTTTTTAAAGTCCTTTAATGGTTTGTATGCGATATATTCACCTTGTTTAAAAGATACGTTCATCCTGTCCAACAATTCCACATTGTATTTCTTTTCCAAGCTTTGAATAAAATGTACAGAGGCATCAATGGAACAACCAGAAGCACTGGCGGTGGTTTGATCTAGACCAATTACAATAAATCTTTTGTACTTAATTTCAAATCCTGCTTGCAATTGACTGCCGTGAGCAGTCCATTCCTTTAGGAACTCGGTCACACTATCTTTCACCTCATTTATCTCCGTTTCCGTAAAACTTCTATTTGCTTGATAAATCCAAACTCTGGCGTTATCTGGCAATTCATTAAAATCCACTAGCATATCATCAATCTTTATGGCCTTGTCTAAATTCGACCCTCATTCATTCATCAATTTTACAACCCTTGTGAAGTTGCCAATAATTCAGCCACATCCATAACGGTGACACTGTCTTCTTTGTGGTGTGCTTTTATACCATCGGTCATCATGGTATTACAATACGGACAACCAGTAGCAATAATATTTGGATTGGTTTCCAAAGCATCTTTGGTACGCAATACGTTAACCTCCATATCACCCTTTTCCGGTTCTTTGAACATTTGAGCTCCTCCTGCTCCACAACATAAAGCTGTTTTTTTATGACGTTTCATTTCAACCAATTCTGCATTGGTTTTGGAGAGTACTTCTCTTGGAGCATCATAAACAGCGTTGGCGCGCCCCAAGTAACAAGGGTCGTGAAATGTAATTCGTTTTCCTTTGTGCCCCTCCCCTGTTATAGTTAAACGTCCATTGTCCATAAGTTCTTTTAGATACTCCGTATGGTGGATAACATCATAGTTACCACCTAAATCAGGGTATTCATTTTTAAAGGTATTGAAGGAATGGGGGTCACAGGTTACAATTCGTTTTATTTCATATCCATTCAACAACTCAATGTTCATCATGGCCTGCATCTGGAACAAAAATTCGTTTCCGGCCCGTTTTGCTACATCACCTGTAGAGCTCTCTTCGGTACCCAAAACAGCAAAATCAACACCGGCCTTGTTCAATAGCTTAACAAAAGCTCTGGTAATTTTTTTGGCACGATCATCGTAACTACCTGCCGATCCAACCCAAAACAATATTTCTGGTTGCTTACCTTCGGCCATAAAATCCTGCATGGTTTTAACCCTCAATTGTTCGCTCATAGTTTTAGATTTATTCGTTTACCCAATTTAAGCGGTCCATTTGATTGTAGGGCCAAGGAGCCCCGTTATTCTCAATATTGGACATCATGTTGTTCAGCTCCGTTGGTGCTGCCGATTGCTCCATTACCAAATACCTACGCATTTCCACAATAATGGATAATGGATCTATACTTACTGGACAGGCTTGCACACATGCGTTGCAGGTAGTACATGCCCAAAGCTCTTCCCTGCTAATATAATCGTCCAACAATTGTTTACCATCGGACACAAATTCTCCTTTGTTAGCATCAATGTTTTTACCAACTTCTTCCAAACGGTCACGGGTATCCATCATTATTTTTCGTGGTGATAACTTCTTACCTGTTTGATTGGCGGGACATTCCGAAGTACACCGTCCACATTCGGTACAGGTATACGCATTGAGCAGCTGTACCCAATTCAAATCCATAACATCGGAAGCTCCAAACTTTTCGGGTTCTGCCACATCATCTTCCGCAGGTGCGGCAAATGGATCCGCATCTGGATCCATCATCAACTTTACTTCTTTGGTAACAGATTCCAGATTATTGAATTCTCCAAGTGGTTTTACCTTTCCATAGTAAGTGTTCGGAAATGCCAATAAAATGTGTAAATGTTTTGAATAATAGAGATAATTCAAAAAAGCAAGAATGCCCAAAATATGTAACCACCAAGCTGTTCTTTCCACCATAATCAAAGAAGATTCAGGAAGACCTTCCAATAATGGAACAATAAATTGACTTACAGGAAAGGCTCCAGCCTTTACATAGTGTTCCGCTCCCAATTGTTGTAATTGAAAATCCGCTGCGTTCATTGTAAGAAACAAGGTCATCAGCACAAACTCGATATACAGAATCATATTTCCATCGGTTTTGGGCCAACCTTCCATTTCCGGTTTTATGAATCTTTGAATACGTATAATGTTTCTTCGAATCCAAAAAACTACTACGGCAATGATTACCAATAAAGCCAATACTTCAAAAGAACCTATCAGAAAATTATACAAAGATCCTAGTGGAGAAAAAAGCCTGTGGGTACCCAAGAGTCCATCAAGAACAATCTCAAGCACTTCAATATTTATAATGATAAATCCAACATAAACAATAATGTGCATTATCCCTGCAATGGGCCTAACTACCATTTTGGTTTGTCCCAGTGCAATACGCACCATATTTTTCCATCGTAGGGGTTTATTGTCGCTTACTTCGGCATCTTTTCCAAGTTTAATGTTTCTGGACAACCTTTTAACATTTCGGGCAAAAAAACCAACCCCAATGATAAGGGCCACTGCAAAAATTATGTTGGGCAAGTATTCCATTATTGATTTTCTTTTTGTTCGCTTGGCTTTTCTTCTTCGGCAGGATCATTTTCAGGAAGGGTATAGTCTTTTTGTTTTTTACCAAAAACGGAAACATTCACATATCGTTTTGGATTAAGCCTAAAATCTTGAAGTAGTAGATCGAGCTCTTTTGATGCATCAGCCAAATTATTATAAAGGGCATCGTCTTTATGCAATTTACCCAAAGACCCCTCTCCTTTTTCAATTTTAGATAGAATACCGTTCAATTTGCCTACAGTGGTTTGGAATTCGGCAAGGGTGCCTCCTAAATCTGCATTTACCAAGGAATCCGATAGTTTTGAAAAATTCGTTGTGATATGGTTTACATTTTTTAACGAACTGTCCAATTGTGTTTTGTTGTTTTCCAGTAAAACATTCAAATTATCTGCACTGCCCTTAAAAGAACGGACAAGCTCGTTCAAAGCAACTATGGTTTGTTTTAACTGTTGTTTGGTGGGGTCGTCCAAAATTTGGTTCACATTCATTAATAATGAATCAGCATTGGATACAGCGCCTTCAACCTTTAATTGTAGCGGTGTTAGTTTTTGCTGAACCAACTCGGTAATTCCCGGTTTTATTTTAGATTGAAGCGTATCCCCTGATTCTGCATTAGGTGAATTATCAAAAATCGGGACAATTTGAACTGCTTTCCCACCAATGATGCCTGTATCAAAAAGTTCGGCCGTACTATTTTTAGAAAATTCAAATTCGTTGTTAATGGATAGTGTTACCAACAATTTACCGGAATTATCCTTAAAACTGATATTGGTAACATTACCTACATTGTAACCATTGATAGAAACTTGGGTACCTGGCTGTAAACCACCAACATTATCGTAAACAGCATAGAAGGTTTTGTTGTTTTCAAATAGCGGAGAGGATTTTAAGTAGCTAAGCCCAAAAACAAAGGCTATAATTCCAGCGACCACGATAATCCCAGTTTTGACTTCCCTGGATATTTTCAAAAGATTCGGTTTATGGTTTAAACAAAATTAGAAATAATTTTCAGAAGAAGCCCTTTAGGGCGGATTTACTTCAAAGCTGCCGTTAATGGAACCCTTACCCCGTTCTTATATGCAACAATATAAGAAGTGGTATAGCCTTTGGCATCGGCATTTTTTTTCAGTTCTTTTGCTTCTTCAAGGCTACTGGCATTACCGTACATATATCTATACATATTCTTGTACGGTTCTTTGGACAAATCACTCAACCCCTTAAAATTAGCTGCATTTAAAGGTATCGTTTTTCCGCTTGCCATCAATTGTATTTTAAAAACAACATCATTGTCCTGTTTTTTTACTTCTGTTACATCTTCTTCTTTTAATGGCTGCACTGTGGAAACTTCCTCTTTTTCCATATCATTCACTTGCGTGGTCTCTTCTGGGATATTTACGGAAACGTCTGCATCTTCAACCTTGGGACTATCAGAAACTGGCGTGGCAGTAAAATTAATGTCTTCTTTATAAGTAAGTACTGCGTTGGCGATAGCTACACCCATTTCACGCTGTCCTTTTTCGGAATTTAAATAGCTTCCCTCATTTTTATTTGTTAAAAAACCAGCTTCTACCAAAACGCTCGGCATAAATGTTTGATGGAGTACGATAAAACCAGCTTGCTTCACTTTCCGGTCCTTACGTTTGAGTTGTTTTGTAAAATTATCTTGAAGTTTTTTTCCCAATTGTATACTTTGATCCAAAAACTCTTCTTGCAGTATGGTTAAACCAATTACAGATTCCGGAGAATTAATGTCATACTCTTCATAACGTTGCTCATAATCATCTTCCAAGTAAATTACAGAGTTTTCCTTTTTGGCCACTTCAAAATTTTGTCGATTGGCATGCAGCCCCAGTACAAAAGTTCCTGCCCCATGCGCATCGGAATTATGAGAATCACAATGTACTGAAACAAATAAATCGGCATTGGCTTCATTAGCGATTTGCCCTCTAACAAAAAGATCAACAAAGGTGTCGTCTTTACGGGTGTAAACCACTTTTATGTCTGGATTTTTCTCTAATTCCTTTCCTGCTTTAAGCACAATGCCCAACGCAATATTCTTTTCTAAATAGCCATTTCCAAGGTTGCCAGGATCATGCCCTCCATGACCTGCATCGAGCACCACAATAAATTTATCCTTTACTTGAACCTCGGTATCATTTTTGTTGAAAGAGGTCAAAGGGAGGACCAGAAGTACACTAATTAAAAATGCTAACCGACTTTTATTCATAAGAACTAAGTAATTATAGCGTTCTACAATGGTTAAAAATATCGTAATCCCCAATTAGTAGAACAAAAAATATATGTAAGTTTGACCCCTTAACTGGGCCGTCTAGCACAAAAATAGGATTTATCACGTTGCAACCAAATAAACATCTTTTAGTTTTCCTATTTGTTCTTCTTTGTGGCATGGTAACTTTAAGTGCTCAGGAAGACCTTATTACACCTTTGCCCATAAAGGCTGCTAAAGATACGATTACTGCTCCTTTGCTATCCTCCAACATATTTAATGACTCCATTAAGGTAGACTCTATTAGTGCGGATACCGTGCCAAAAAAACAGCCTTTGTTACTGGATAAAATTAAATACAAGGCAAAAGACTATGTAAAATTGAGTCAAAAGGACAATAAAATTTATTTGTACGACGAAGCTGAAATTTATTATCAGGATACTGAACTTACGGCCGGAGTTATTGTAATGGACTATGTTAAAAACGAAGTCTATGCGGGTAGAATGAAGGATTCATTGGGAAACTATTCGCAACTCCCTTTCTTTAAGCAAGGAGATAACGAGGTACGGCCAGATTCCATCCGATTTAATTTTGACACCCAAAAGGCGTTGATATGGAATTCCAGAACCGAACAGCAAGCTGGTTTGGGTCAATTAGGGAGTGATGCCATGAAGGTATACGCCGAAAAGACAAAAAAGGAAAATGACTCGGTTTATTTTTTGAGTGAGGGTAAATTAACTACCTCTAGTGATACGGTAAACCCCGATTATTATATTAGGGTACGAAAAGCCAAGTTTGTTCCCAAGAAAAAAATAATTGCTGGTTACAGCAATATGTACATTGTAGACGTTCCAACTCCCGTGGCACTACCTTTTGCTTACTTCCCCTTAACTACGGGCAGAGTGGCTGGAATTTTGTTCCCAACCTTTGGTAACGATCCCAATAGGGGGTACTTTATTCAAAATGGAGGATATTATCTACCTATTAGCGATTATGTTGATTTGAGTGTTACCGGTGATTATTACACTAATGGAAGCTACGGTTTACAGGGACGTTCGATTTACACCAAACGCTATAAATTCAACGGAAATATCAATATAAGTTACGAGAACTTGGTAACCAGTCAAAAAGGGTTTGACGATTATAGCAGAACCAGTAACTACAATATACGCATATCACACTCTCAAGACACTAAAGCTAGTCCTAACTCACGATTTTCAGCTTCTGTGAACTTGGGTTCCAGCCAATATTATACCAACTCGTTAAATCAAGTAAACCGAAATAACTCACAGACCAACACTTTTGCGTCGTCCATAAGTTATTCCAAAACATTTCCTGCTTATCCTTCCGTAAACACCAGTTTAACAGTTAGTCACACACAAAACTCTAGGACGCAGGTAATAAACATGTCTTTACCTACTTTTCAAGCAAGTATGGAACGGATTTACCCCTTTGTGAAACGGGATGCTGTGAAAAAAGGTGTTTTTGATAACATAAATTTTCAGTACGATGTAAATGCCCAGAACAGCATAACCACGACAGAGGAGAATTTCTTTAAAAGTGAAATGTTCGATGAAGCTAGGATCGGGGCACGCCATAGGCTCCCTATTGCAACGAACTTTAAGCTGGCGAAATATCTAAGTGTAAGTTTAAGTGGTACCTACGAAGATGTTTGGTCCATGGAAACCATAAGACGACAATATGATACTGAATTACAAGAAACCGTTACCGACACTATTGCTGGTTTTGACCGTTTTAACAGGTATAGTCTTGGGACAAGTATAGGAACTACCATGTATGGCACATGGAATTTTGGTGAGGACAAAAAGATTCAAGCCTTACGCCATGTCATGCGTCCGTCAATAAGTTATAGTTACACGCCTTCCTTTGAGCAGTTTTATGAATCATATACCGATGAAGACGGGGAAGAAGTACAGTATACACCATTCGAAAACAGTATTTATGGTAGACCTTCTTTAAATAAAGGAAGTTCATTAAGTTTCTCTCTTCAAAACTCCTTAGAAGCAAAAGTACGTGACAAAGATTCTACTGCGACCGAACCAAGAAAGGTGAAGATCTTAAGTAACCTCACATTTTCCTCCAGCTATAATTTGGAAGCGGATTCTTTAAAACTCAGCCCTATAAGTATGAGCGGAGCAACAGAAATTATTAAAAATATCCCCATAAATTTTGCTGCCACCTTTGACCCTTACGCCATTGATAACAACGGCAGAAGAATCAACACTCTAAACATCCAGAATGGTGGGGGCATTGCCCGTTTAACATCAGCCAGGGTAAATACCAGCTTTTCGTTAAATAGTGAAATGTTCCAAAAAGGAGGTGCCAAAGAAAAAAGCGATCAGGAAAAACAATCTGACTTCAGTGACAACCCGTTTGCCATCGATGATGTTCGAGGGGCTAGTAACAACCCAAACCAAAATAGAGGGAATCAAAGTGGTAATCCCAACGAAGGTCAACCAATTTATAATAACAAACTACCATGGGATGCAAGATTCACCTACGTAGCTTCATATAATAATAGCAACAGGCAGAGCGAAATCACAAATCACTCATTAATGTTCTCAGGCAATGTTCAACTTACACCTAAATGGGAAGTAGGTTTCAATTCGGGGTATGACCTTAAGGATAAGGGCTTTACAGACACCCGTTTTGCTTTTAAACGTGACCTAGGAAGTTTTAGATTAAGTTTTGACTGGACTCCTTTTGGAAGATATGAGCGTTGGTACTTCTTTATTGGTATAAAGAGTTCTTTGTTAAGTGATATCAAATGGGAAAATAGAAGTCAACGTTAAGATAACATAGATATTTTTATATCTTCATTACAAATAAATTCTTCTAATGAAAAAAATAATCAATACGCCAAAAGCTCCAGCTCCAATTGGTCCGTACAACCAAGCGGTACTTATAAAAGATACGCTCTACATATCTGGACAAATCCCTATTGATTCAGCTACCGGTAAATTGGTAGAAGGAGATATAAAAGCGGAGACCAAACAGTCAATGGAAAATTTAAAGGCTATTCTTGAAGAAGCAGGAATGACGTTTGAACATGTTATCAAAACATCAATCTTTATTAAGGACATGCATCAGTTTGCAGAAATCAATGATGTATACAGTACTTATTTCAATCCGGATACTGCACCAGCAAGGGAAACTGTTGAAGTTGCCAACCTTCCTAAGTTTGTTAATGTTGAAATATCAATGATTGCGGTTAAATAGTATCTTGGTGAAACTCCACGAGACCATCTATAGGCCTACGTCTAATCACCCCTAAAATTAAATCGTTGCGTTCCATGCACGCTGTTAGTTCGTCTTTTAGGAAATGGGCTATACTACCCACAAAGTTTACTGGGACTTTGGTTGCCAATTCAAACTGCATAATGTAATTGTTGACAAACTGTTGTAGACCTTTCTCAATTACCCCCTTACAGTAAGGGTGCTCCTTGTTTTCAATGATGAAGCGAGCAAAGGTGGCCAAGTATGTGTTTGGGTTTGGTTGTTTATACAAATGATCTTTTATGACATCGGCATCAAGATCGTATTCCTTTGCAAATTTTATCCCTAAATCCTGAGGCATCTTGTGGAAATAATAATCACGTAGCAATTTTCTACCGAAGAAGTTTCCACTTCCATCATCCATGAGTATATAACCGAGAGAAATCACTTTTTGGAATAACTGATGCCCATCGTAATAACTACAATTAGACCCAGTTCCTAGGATACAAACAATGGCCTGTTTCCCTATTTTGGTAGTGGAGTAAATTGCAGCATAGGTATCTTCCCGTACTTCTGCCTTGGCATTAGGAAAATAATCCTTGAAAATAGATTTCAAAAAATTCTTCATCCTATCTGTTCCACAACCAGCACCGTAAAAATATAACTGACATACGCTTTCCCTGTTTTTAGAAAGCTCAAAATTGTTGGCCAACCGGTCTTCAATTACTTCTTTGGTCAGCACTTCTGGGCTAAGCCCCAAAGTTTGGGTCACAAACAATTGTTTTCCCTTATTGTCCAAGGCAATCCAATCGGATTTTGTGGCACCGCTATCTACAATCAAAACCATACGTCAATATATTATATTGATATCCTGAAGAGCGAAGTTTTCTCTTCAGGATATCACACTTTAAGATTAATAATTATAGGCTTGCTGCATGTAGTGCCAAATCAACCAATTTATTAGAGTAACCGGTCTCGTTATCGTACCAAGAAACTACTTTAAAGAAGTTGGCATTCAATTCGATTCCTGCCTCCGCATCGAAAATACTTGTTCTGGCATCTCCCACAAAGTCTTGAGAGACCACGTCTTCATCGGTGTAACCTAAAATCCCAGCTAATTCACCTTCAGAGGCTTCTTTCATTGCCTGCTTTATTTCTTCGTAAGACGTTTCTTTGTTCAATCTTGCAGTAAGGTCGACCACAGATACATCTGCAGTAGGAACCCTAAATGCCATACCTGTAAGCTTACCTTCAAGATCGGTAATTACTTTACCTACAGCTTTTGCAGCACCAGTGCTGGTTGGAATAATGTTCAACATTGCTGAACGACCCAATCTGTAATTCTTCCTAGATGGAGAATCCACGGTATATTGTGTGGATGTTGCAGCATGGATAGTAGTCATCAAAGCTTCTTGTATACCAAACTTGTCATTTAGAACTTTGGCAATCGGAGCCAAACAGTTGGTGGTACACGATGCGTTTGAGATAATAGTATCCGTTGCCTTAACGTCTTTATGATTAACGCCCATAACAAACATAGGGGCATCTTTGGATGGGGCAGATATTATAACTTTCTTGGCGCCTCCATCAATATGACTTTGAGCCGTATCCAATGTAGTGAAGATTCCTGTACACTCTGCTACAACTTCTGCTCCTGCTTGGTCCCATTTTAATTCTTTTGGATCACGCTCAGCTGTTACCCTAATTGTTTTTCCATTAACTATGAGGTTACCATCCTTAACCTCGATAGTTCCATCAAACTTACCGTGTACAGAATCGTACTCCAACAGGTATGCCAGGTGATCTACATCCAATAAATCGTTGATGGCCACAACGTCTACATTATCTCTGTTAACAGTTGCTCTAAATACCAACCTTCCTATTCTACCGAATCCGTTAATTCCTATTTTCAAATTTGACATATTTATCTTTTTTAATTTTTTAATTTATGTAGTCATTATATCAGAGACCCTTATGAGTTCTTCATCAATATCTGTATGTGCTTTTATTGCTTCAGCCAATGGGGTAAGTACCATTTTCGTATCCTTAATACCTACCATTAAATTGGATTTCCCTTCCAAAATACTCTCAACAGCCTTAACCCCCATCCTACTTGCCAACACGCGGTCAAAACAAGTTGGGGAACCACCACGTTGCATGTGTCCCAAAACGGATACTCGAACATCATAAATGGGCAGATGCTCCTCTACGTATTCTTTTAGTTCAAAAACATTTTTACCTGTTTTATCCCCTTCTGCCACAATTACTATACTGGAAGACTTTCCAGAGGCCTTACTCCGTTTTAAGGAATCCAACAAACGTTCCAATCCCAAATTCTGTTCAGGAATCAAAATCTCTTCAGCTCCGGCACCAACACCTGCATTAAGGGCGATATGGCCTACATCCCTTCCCATCACCTCAACAAAAAACAATCGGTTGTGTGAACTCGCCGTATCTCTTATTTTGTCAATAGCATCGACAACCGTGTTAATGGCCGTATCAAAACCAAGGGTATACGAAGACCCCAAGATATCATTGTCGATGGTCCCTGGAATACCTATGACCGGAAAGTCATATTCTTCATTGAACAAAAGAGCTCCTTTAAAACTTCCGTTTCCTCCAATTACCACAAAGGCATCAATACCTTCTTTGATCAATTGGGTGTGTGCTTTTTCCCTTCCTTCCTTGGTTCTGAAATCATCACAACGAGCCGATTTTAAAATGGTTCCTCCTTTATTTATAATGTTGTTCACACTACGCGCGTCCAGAGCTTTAAAATCGCCTTCAATCATCCCTTGATATCCTCTGTAGACACCTACACATTCAATTTTTAAATATGCACAAGTTCGGACAACGGAACGAATTGCAGCATTCATTCCTGGAGAGTCTCCACCAGAGGTCAAAACTCCTATTTTTGTAATTTTTGACGCCATTTAAATTTTTAAGAGGTCAAAGCTAGGAAACTTTAAGCAAATTTTGAATATCTTAATAACTTTGTTTGTACACTAGGGGTTTCTCAAACGTTTTCGTAATAAATTAATCCAAAAATCATTAAAAATATAAAACCTATTTGATTGGTTTTTGGTCATTTATAGGCTTAGCAGAGAAACGAATCAGGCTATCTTTTCCCATTACCTGTGTAGATTGAATTTGAGGTAAAGGTTCAGTTTCCTCTTCCTCTTTTTCTTGTTTGTTGAACACTTTTCGCATTAACTCTTTGAAGCTATTAAAATCAACTTGGTAAGATAGACCAACTCCTTGGGTGTATCCTTGACGTTCTGCCAAAAATTGTTGTATTTGATTTTCCCGGTTGAATATTTTGGCACTTAATGTTCCTTGTTCGTTCAAGAGTATCTGCACCTCAACATCTCCGGCCACTACGGTTTCCGATACACCGCCCACTGGAACCCCTACCCTTCCGTTTACCAAAATGCGGTCGGACAATTGTGTGGAAACGGTTACCCCTATCCTATCTTCCGTGGCAATGTCGGCGTTTGGATCATTATATCCTTGTTCGTATGACACCCCAAAGTTTAGTTTATCGTTGTTTCCTGATAAGATTTGATTGAAAAGGCCCGATGCTGTCTGAATAAGGTTTCCGGTAACCGCCTGTTGGTTGATTCCTCCTGATTGCGGATTAACAAAGGTACCTTGTGCCAATAGAAAAATAGCATTCCGTTCCTTTATGGTTGGATCTTGTAACCGGTATTCGAGCTCGGATTGCACTACGGAGTTGGTTCCGGGAAAGTCGATATCAAAATTAATATTAGGGCTTTCCAACTCTCCATCCAACCTTATAACAACCTCGGTGGGAATCCTACCAGTATAACCTGCGTTATCCAAAAGCGGGGCCGGGTTGGCGTTTAATAAATAAACGGCTTCCAAGTTTAATTGTGCGGCCAAGGGATCTTCTTCCCATAAAATGGTACCTCCCGGACGAACGTTAAACTTCTTATCGATTACACCGCCATATTTAAAATTGTAAGCTCCCGAGACTACAACAAAGTCCCCATACATATTAAATTTGCCATTGGTATTGATCTCTATTAGCAAAATCCCTTCTCCTGTTCCCTTTAGGGAACTACCTGTACTCTGGTCTATCACAATCTCCACTTCTGCCTCTGGCGTAACAGCGAGATCAAAAGCCATTTCCAATCCCTTGTATTCATCCAATACCCGCTCTTGCTCAAAAGAGCTGGATTGCCCTTTTTCCAAGAAATTGATAAAGGAGTAATCTCCAACACTGGTAACATCGCTCAGAGGTATTTTAAGGGAGGTTCCTTCGGCCGTGGTGGCGTCCACAGAAATTGTCAAGGCATCTATTGCACCATAAATACTACCTGTCCCATTTATAAAGCCTGTACCGTAGTACAATGATTCATCATCAAAATCAGTGTTTAATATCATGAAACGGTCATTTTTGGTATCAACATCCAATCCTAAATACCAATCATCAAAACCTGTATGCCCAATAGTACCGTCCAAAGTTGCTGTTGTCCCTTCCTCCACATCGGACAATTGCACATTTTCAAAATAAAAAGTCTGATCGAATAGTCGCACTTTGGAATTGGGAGCAAAATCATAATCTACATTGAGGTAAGGTATTCCAATCCCCGCATCATTCAAACTTAGTATACCATTGATAGATGGATTTTTCACATTTCCGGTAATGGTTGTATTTCCACTAAGTTTTCCACGTATGTTGGAAATTATGTCCTGACCTAAAGGCATGAAGGGTTCCAAGGCAAAATCTGAAAAATTAGCTGCCAAATCCAAGTTTTGTTCATTGTTGTTATTGAGAATCTTACCATTAATACTCAATCTTTCCTTTCCATCATCGATCAACCATGTACTTATCCCAAATTCCGTTAAATCATTATTTCCATAAATACCAACTTCCAAATCACCCATTCTCATGTGGTTGATGCTAAAATTCTTGATGTTTAAGCTAGAGGTAGGCAAATACTTTCCATCCTTTTGTAAAATATTCAGAAAACCATCTACTTCCCCATTCATTTTTAGGCTATCGATGGCCGGTGTTATTTTATCAAGGGAAACCAATTTAAACTGTAGGTCCAAATCCTTATAGGTAGAATCCGCAAATTCTCCTCTTAAGCGAATCTGTTCTTCATTGTTATTGTCCATAACCACGTCCTCGATTAGGATACTGTCCAAGGAACTGTTGAAAATTACCTTGTTCTTACTGTTACCATCTTTGTTGAGCACCCAAGTATTGCCCTTGAAGCTAACGTCCGATTTTTTAAGTCCAATTACGGACCGGTTATTATTATTGAAGGTGTGGTAAAAGTTTAGATTGTAACTATCGTCATATTCGCTGCCTCCTTTAAACTCGGTTCTAAAGAACAATGTATCTTTTAATGTGGTGTTGATAAGGCTAAAATCCTTAATATCATAATACACAGTGGACATGTCCTCAACAGAGACGAAGGTGTTGAAAAGTGGGTTTTTATTGTCTATTTTCAGTTCAATATTATCAAACTTATTCCCAAACGCCTGGATACTTGGCGATTTGAACGTAAGTTTAAAATCACTCTTGTCCGCTTCAATGGCCCCTCGGATAAACGTATTGGCATCAAAGGCCATTTCCGGCACGAAGACATCAACTATTTTATTATAAATTTTAAAGTTAAAGTCCAAATGTTGCCCATCGGAGATTTTGAAAGGTTGGTAATTGGTGTAAATACTACCTATGGAATTTTGGACAAGTTGCCCCAATTCATTCACCTTAAAACTACCTCTCATATAACCTGTAATTATATCTGGAGAATTTATTTCGATAGTTCTAACGGTATCTTGATCAAAAGAAGAGTTTACCGTGAAATCTTCAAAATAATAGGTGTCGTTTATATTTTGATACGTAGTATTGGAAAAGCGCAACTGTCCAGCCATATCGTCCAAGTTATTGCCCTCGATATCCATATCTACGTGTCCCTTGAACACAGAAACACTATCATTGATGAAGTTTAACTTTTTTAAGTCTGCATAGTCCACTGCCGCCACAAAATTAAATTTGTTCTCACGTTCGCCAAAATTGGCCAATCCCTGAAAATCGAACCTAAAATTGTCATCGTTGCACAACAGGACACCATCGAAGAGTTGGTTTCTTAGTATTCCCGTTACATTAATTTTGTTATACTCGTAGCCATTAAACTCAAACTTATAAACATCGCCCGAAATATCGGTGTTCAAACTTTCCGCTACAAACCCCTTTCCTTCCACATTCATATCCATGGAAGCCAAGCCTAGGTCGGCATTTTCTATAAATTCACCCAGATCAAAATCAATCAATGAAATAAACCCAATATAAGATGCGTCCTCGATAGTTTGCACATTGGTCATTTGTAAGTCTACGTAGCTACCACCTACCGCAGTATTCAAATTAACGGTAACATCTATTGAAGTCTCCGTGATCTCTGCATCCCCCCTAACCGTAAACTGGCCTAACTTTTGTACCGATTCTGGAATGTTCCTACCCAAAATATCTGGCAATATACTTCTGAGCTGGTAATAGCTAGAAGTTAAATTATCTATCTCTCCTATCAAAACAAACGGTGCTTGCTCACTGAACATGTTGTCGAACCTAAAATCTCCGCGAATACCAGTATTATCCGTAAAAAGAAATAGGTCTTCAATTTGTAATTGGTTGAGTACGCCAGAAAAGTCTCCTGTAAAGTTCACTATTTTATCCTCCCCAAATTCATTGAAAAAGGCATTGATTTCGTTGAGTGCCACGGAAGAATCCACAAAGTTGGCATCTATTTTAACCAAATCAACAAAATTGGCCAAATCTTCTCGCTCATAGTCAAATACAATATTTCCCTTTAACTCTGATTGTTCGGTATCTATTAAAAGGGAATCGAAGCGCATTTGTTGCTTGGTATATTTAAAATCCGTAGCCATGTTTTTAAGACGGATTCCTCTTTTCGCCAAGGTGGACAAATTATCTATCTTTAGTGAAACATCTGGCCCAAGAATCTGAAAATCTTGGGCCAAAATCTCAATTTCGGAGAAATTCAACACCTCTTGGGCTTCCAAATTTTCATTGATCAACCTGAACTTTCCATTATTTATTTGAATCTCATCGGAGGACATAAAGAACGGAGGGGTTTCAGGGTCCCGGGGTTTACCATCATCAAGCTTTGCAACAAACACGTCTAAATTTGTATTTGTTTCTGCTTCATACGTCTTTAAATTAAACACAAGACCATCCAACTCTATATCGCCAAACTCCATTTTGTTATCGACCATATTGCTAAGGTTTAAAATGGAAGTGGATAATTTGTGGACATAAATTAATGTATCCTTCTTGTAATCCTCGATATAAACACCTTTAATACCTGCATTTAAGTTGAAAAGTGACACACCTATCCGGTCTATCTGAATGTTTGTCCCAAACTTTTCATTAAGTGAATCCATTGCGTATTTACCCAATTTGGTCTGCACCACCGGCAACGAAAACACCAACGACCCCAATACCAAAATAAGGATGATGGCCAACAAGAAACGTAACAGTATTTTACGAAGTTTTTTGATAGGGCTTTTATGTTTTACCTTTGACGATCAATTTTTGTTCCAAAACGCGTGGAAAATCAAAAAAAATACATTCTTGCCATTGAATCCTCTTGCGATGACACATCTGCTGCCGTACTTTGCAATACAAAAGTACTCAGCAATGTGGTAGCTACGCAAGAAATCCACAAGCAATATGGGGGTGTTGTCCCAGAGTTGGCCTCAAGGGCACATCAACAAAATATTGTTCCGGTTGTACACCAAGCTTTGGCCAAGGCAAATATCGATAAAAAACAACTATCCGCCATAGCTTTTACCAGAGGCCCAGGACTTATGGGTTCTTTGTTGGTGGGCACGTCTTTTGCAAAGTCCTTGGCATTAGGCCTTAACATTCCATTGATCGAGGTAAACCATATGGAAGCTCATATATTGGCTCATTTTATTGATGATGAAAGCCAAACTGTTCCACCATTTCCTTTTTTAGCAATGACCATTAGCGGAGGACATACTCAAATTGTCAAGGTTTCCGATCATTTTACCATGGAAGTATTGGGTGAAACTTTGGATGATGCGGTTGGTGAAGCCTTTGATAAGAGTGCAAAATTGATGGGGCTGCCCTATCCAGGAGGTCCTTTGATCGACAAATATGCAAAACATGGGAACCCCAGTGCGTTTAAGTTTCCCAAACCCAAAGTTGACGGATTGAACTTTAGCTTTAGTGGTCTAAAAACCAGCATTTTGTATTTTTTACAGCGAGAGACCCAAAAGAATCCAGATTTTATCTCGGAAAACATAAACGACATTTGTGCATCGGTACAATTTACCATAATGGAAATATTGATGGGAAAACTACAAATGGCCGTTAAACAAACCAATATCCATGTTATTGCCATTGGTGGCGGGGTCGCTGCCAATTCAGGGATTAGGGACCGACTCCGAGAAGCGGAGCAAAACTTGGGATGGACAACCTTTATCCCTAAATTTGAGTATTGCACGGACAATGCCGCTATGATCGGTATTGTCGGTTTCCTCAAATATCAAAAAGGGGAGTTTACAGATCAAAGTATTGCCGCCAAAGCTCGTTATGCCATTGGCGGTTAAACCATTTATACGCTTAGCTATGCAACTTTTCTATAACCCATCGCTGGACAATAGTGCCAAACAATTTATTTTTCCTTCTGATGAAAGTAAGCACATTGTGCGGGTATTGCGGAAATCCAAAGGAGATATTGTACACATTACCAATGGTAAAGGATATTTGTATGAAGCTGAAATTTTGGATCCAGATCAAAAAAAATGTAAAGCATATATCATATCACATCGTAAATCTGTCCCCAAACGGTACAAACTTCACATGGTGGTCGCCCCTACCAAAATGAACGATCGATACGAATGGTTTTTGGAGAAAGCTACCGAGATTGGAATGGACGAAATCACCCCGATTATCTGTGATCATTCCGAAAGAAAGATTGTTAAAATGGAACGGATGGAGCGTGTTCTCCAATCTGCCATGAAACAATCGTTACAAACCGTTCTACCTCAATTAAATCCTGCCATTTCTTTTAAGGAATTCCTAGAGACAGATATTTCTTCAGGCTTCAAATTCATAGCTCATTGCCAAGAGGGGGAAAAAATGGAACTTAAACGAAGAATGATCGCCGATAACGATGCGACTATATTAATCGGACCTGAAGGTGATTTTTCCAAAGAGGAAATTGACTTAGCAAAAGATAAAGGTTACATTCCCATTTCTTTGGGAAGAAACCGACTTCGTACCGAAACTGCAGCATTGGTTGCCTGCACAACAGTGGCCATTATCAACAACTAAAAAAAGAGCTCTTCATTGTTTAAAAATGGATCCCCTATTTTTGAAGGGCTTGTTAAGCTTGCAAACATGAAACAATATACCCATTTACTGCTATTTATGGTGTGCTGTGCGATAATGCACGTAAATGCCCAACAAATTGCCGTACTTAAATATGGCGGCGGCGGCGATTGGTACTCCAACCCCACTGCACTTCCTAATTTAATTCAATTTTGCAACACAAACATAGATACAACAATTAATCCCGAACCGGAAACCGTGGAAGCAGGGAGTGTTTCCATTTTTAAATACCCCTTTTTGCACATGACAGGGCACGGTAATGTTTTTTTTACTGAGGAAGAAGTACAAAATTTAAAAACGTACCTATTGTCGGGAGGCTTTTTACATATTGATGATAATTATGGTATGGAGCCATATTTAAAAAGAGAACTGGAAAAAGTATTTCCAGATAAACCACTGGAAGAGCTAGGTTCCGACCATCCAATTTTTTCCCAAAAGTACAAGTTTCCAGAAGGTTTGCCCAAAGTTCATGAGCACGATGGTAAAAGACCACAGGCTTTGGGAATTTTTGAAAAAGGAAGACTTATTCTGTTGTACACCTACGAATCCGACCTGGGTGATGGTTGGGAAGATCCAGCAGTGCACAACGATCCTGAAGAGGTTCGTTTAAAAGCGTTGCAAATGGGAGCGAACATCGTGGAGTACGCATTTAAAAGTTAATTAATGAATTCAAAAATAATTGCTAACGGAATATTACGGGCTGTGGCCATTATGGTCAGTGTCGTATTGATCTGTTGGTTTTTCTACAAAATACAATCGGTACTGGCCTATTTGGCCATAGCTGCTGTTTTGGCACTATTGGGCAGACCAGTTGTGATTTTCTTGCGCAACAAGCTCAAGTTTCCAAATACATTGGCCGTTGTGGTCACAATGGTTTTTATGTTATCCATTTTTTTAGGTATTCTCGCTCTATTTATTCCACTCATAGCGGAACAGAGCAAAAATCTATCCTTACTGGATATTGAAGCGCTCAGAGGAGACCTTAATACGTTGTACTTGCAAACCTTGGACTATTTTGGTGCTTCAACGGGAAGTTTTACCAATTTACTGAATCAATCCCATATTGAAGAAAATGTATTGAAAGGGTTGAATCTAGGATTTATTCCTGATTTTCTTAATTCGTTTGTGAATACATTGAGTAGTTTTAGTGTTGGTCTTTTTTCGGTAATCTTTATTTCTTTTTTCTTTTTAAAAGATAGCAAGTTGATGCAAAATGGCATCTTGACTTTTGTTCCAGATAACAAAGAAAGCAACTTGGTAAAATCCATCGATAAAATAAATAATTTGCTTTCCAGATACTTTGCTGGAATATTACTTCAGCTTTTTATCCTCTTTGTTATTTATACCATCTCACTTTTAATTGTTGGTGTGGAAAATGCCATCGTAATTGCATTCTTGTGTGCCCTTTTTAATATTGTTCCATACATAGGTCCGATCATTGGTGGAGTAACGATGATCGTTCTTACCATGACAAGTTATTTAGGTGCAGATTTTAGCACTGTGATTTTACCTAAAGCGTTATATGTTTTAATAGGTTTGACCATAGGTCAACTCATTGATAATTTCTTTTCACAGCCCTTTATTTTTTCCACCAGTGTAAAGTCTCACCCATTAGAAATTTTCTTGGTCATTATTATTGCCGGACTTCTTTTTGGTGTCGTTGGAATGGTGGTTGCCGTCCCAGGATATACAGCTATAAAGGTAATTTTAAAAGGATTTTTAGCTGATCATTCCATTGTGAAAAAATTGACCAGAAACTTATAGTTATAGTTTGAATAAAAGCATATTAAATACTGGTGTTCAATCTTTTATAAGTAAAAATATTCATTCTGACATCATGTCAGTTTTGCTTGCGAAACCTATTTTTGAGGGTATCAGTCAAAAAGAGCTTGTTGAGCAGGTGGAAGCTAAAAAAAAGTGCGAAAGCAAACTGCCCACATGGTTTGGCACCTCCAACATTTATTACCCTAACAAACTTAATATTGAACAAACAAGTTCGGAAATAACTGCAAAGTACAAAGCTCAATTAGCAAGTGGAAAATCGTTGGTTGACCTTACAGGTGGGTTTGGTGTTGACAGCTATTTTTTTTCAAAAAAAATAGCCACTGTTTGGCATTGTGAAATCAATACAAAATTAAGTGAAATTGTCGCTTACAATTTTACAGTTCTGAAACAAAATAACATCAAATGCATTCCTGAAGATGGTATTGTTTTTTTGAAAAATTCTACACAACATTTTGATTGGATATATGTTGATCCATCACGAAGAAATGATATAAAAGGTAAGGTTTTTTTGCTAGAGGATTGCTTGCCTAATTTACCTGAACATCTTCCATTAATGTTTGAAAAGTCCCAAAATATTTTGATAAAAACTTCTCCTCTTTTGGATATAAAAAAGGGTATTTCGGAGTTGCGTTCTGTAAAAGAAATACATGTTGTTGCAATCAACAATGAAGTAAAGGAATTACTTTTTATCTTAAAAAAAGAGTATTCGGGCAATATCAAAATAACTACCACTAACATTCGACCAAAGGAGAATGACGACTTCAGTTTTATTTTGGAAGAAGAGCAACTAACAAATATTGAATTTGGGCCACCGAACGCCTTTTTATTCGAACCAAATGCTGCCATTTTAAAATCGGGAGGATTTAAGTCGGTAGCAAAAGCATATGGTGTAAAAAAATTGCATCTTCACTCCCATTTGTATACTTGCGACCATCTCATTGATTTTCCCGGAAGAAGATTTAAAATTGAGCATACACTACCCTATTCAAAAAAGACTATCAAATCCACTGGGATAACAAAGGCCAATATCACAGTAAGAAATTTTCCGCTTTCGGTTTCTGAACTCCGCAAAAAGCATAAAATTAAAGACGGTGGTGATCAGTACTTATTTCTAACCAAGGACTTGAACGATAAATTGATTGTTCTGATTTGTTTAAAGGTTTAGTTTGGACAATCCCATTTAAAGTTGGCTACCTTATCGTTTGAAGCCGATGAGAGGTTATAATGCCACCATTCCGTCCTAATAGACCAAAATCCGTGTTTTTCCATGGTCTCCTTAAGTAGTTTTCGGTTGTCCAAAATTTCCTTTGGCAGATCCATGTTATCGTGATAAGCCCTTTTACCAAAAAAATCAAAATCGGTTCCCATATCTAATTGGTTGCCCTCCAAATCAACCAATGTAATGTCCACAGCACCACCTTTGTTATGGATAGATCCTTTATCGGGATTGGCAACATATTGTGGGTTGGGTACAATCTCCCACATTTTATACTGAACGGAGTTGGGACGATAGCAATCAAAAAACTTGATTTTTACTCCGTTCCTCATAAATTCTTTGTTGGCTTCAATCAAAGCTTTTGCCGTTTTTACCCGTGTATAGCACTCTGCACAATCATAGACCTTGGCCTTTAAAAAATTGTTCTCGGTGGCATAGCGCATCTCATATACAAAATCTTCACTAAAATCGGCCAATCGTATAAAAGTGGTATCAGCCAAGCCTTCAAAAGTCTTTAAAATTGTCTTTTGGGGCGTTGGGGGTACATCTTTTGGAACCGTGTCCATACTGCTTGGTGTGGCGGTAACTTGATCAAACTCAGATTCCGTTCTATGCTCTTTTTGTCGGCAACTTATAATCAACAGCAGGTTTAGGAATAGTAATGTATATCTCATTAAATTTAATTTATACGTTTTTGATCCGCGAGCCATGTATATAGGGAATCTGTAGCATAGGCCCTTTCCCATGCATTATGTCCAACATCTTTATACTTTGTATATCGAACGTTATGACCCATTTCACGCAGTTTATCAACCATTTTATCAGATTGCTCTACACCTATTACTTGATCTTGATCACCATGAAATACCCATATGGGCAAGTCTTTATCTATCCAATGGGCATAGGGCAAAGGAGCCATACCACACACGACGGCCATTGCTGCAAACTTTTTTGGATATTGTGTGGCAAGTTCCCACGACGCACTGCCTCCTCTACTCAATCCTGTTACGTAAATTCTATTTTTGTCTACTTTGTTGGTATTTGTCACCGAGTCCAATAGCTGGACAACCGCATCCGTGTTCCACCACTTTTTGGCATATGGGTTTTGCGGAGCCAAAATTAAAAATGGAAATTGTGTGCCATCCACCAACATTTTTGGAGGACCACTTTTTTTAATCTCGTCGATGTTTTTTCCTGCTTCGCCTCCGCCATGCAAAAAAAGTAGAAGTCCATATTCCTCATCTGTTTCAAAATAATCTTCTGGATAGTAGAGATAATATTTCAAATTTTCCGTTATAACCGTCTCCTGTTCATCCTGTACTAAATGGGATTGTGCCGCACATGCTTGAAGCAGTAACACAAAGATCCATATTAAGACTTGATTTAATCTTTTTTGCATAGCGGCTACAAGTTACAAAAGTTTGTTGGCGATGTCTTTCTATGCCTCTACCCTTTCGAAATTATTTAGATTGATGTTGTGCGTGTAAGTTAGACAATTGGCCTTTCTCCAAAAGATCCAAATATTTTTCTGTGGCCACCTATCATGGTGCGTTTTTCGTTGAAAAGGATTCGATGAGACCATGATCAAACTTAAGTTCTAAATTTTAATTTCAAGAAATAACAATTACCTTCACCTATAGTTTAATTTGAAATTAGATATTGCATTTTTATACTTAAAATCAACCTTACATGTTACCCAAAGGAAACTTCCCAAAAAAAGTCTATTTAAATGGTGAGATAATATCCTCTGACGATGCCAAAATATCTGTTTTTGATCGTGGATTCCTTTTTGGAGATGGTATTTACGAAGTTATGATGCAATTAGAGCATGGCATTTTCTACAAAAAGGCCCATCTCGACCGATTGCAGGACAATCTTGGGAAAATTGGTATAGAGTACGATGTTAAGGAAATTGATACTCGAATAGTTGACCTCCTTAGCGCTTCTAACCTAGAAGGTACTTCCTGCCTAATTTATATGCAGGTTACACGGGGTGTGGCTCCAAGAAAACATGGGTACCCAAAAGGTGTGCCTCCTACAGTGATGATGTATGCCCTACCCTATAGCCTCCCCTCTATCAACCTGAACAGCATGAAAGCCGTCCTAGAAACAGATTTTAGATGGCATAGGTGCGACATTAAATCCGTTTCGTTGCTTGGCAATATCATGACGAATGAAACGGCTATGAATGCGCATACGGATGAAGCTGCCCTGGTCAGGGACGGTTTTGTTACCGAAGGTTCGCACACCAATATCTTTTTTGTTAAAAATGACACCATAATAACGCATCCGGCCGATGAACATATCCTGAATGGTATTACTCGGAAAATTGTTCTGAAGCTTTGCAACGACCTCGGAATACCTGTAATAGAAAAACCGGTTGCACAAAATGAAATAGCAACTATGGACGAAGCATTTTTTACAGGCACTACTACCCAAGTAGCATCGATTTCGCAATTGGGAACCCATGTTTTTTATCAAAAAAATGATATTGGGAATTTGACCAAGAGATTGCAAAATGCTTTTGCCGAGTTGAGGAGTATTGACTCATCACTAGCTATTGTTTGAATATATATTATATTGTCTCTTATGTAAATACATTTAGAATACAGTTCAACACTTAATAAAACAAGGAAAATGAAACATATTACATTAAGCATTTTAATTGCGATGGGCATTGTATCGAACACCATTTTAGCCCAAGAAAGTACAACGGTAGAAAAAAAATATACCAAGGAAGTAGAACGTTTAGCCAAGAACAAAATGGTAATAGAAGCCTTTGGGCATATAAAAAACCAGATGGATGAAACTACTGAAGACCTTATCACCCTAACAGAGGTGTTGGCTCCACCATTTATGGAAGATGAAAGAGGTAAGGTTTTTGCAAAAATGCTTGAAAATGCTGGTGTGGACAGTATCTGGACCGATAAAGTTGGAAATGTGATCGGGCTTAGAAAAGGTACATCGGGTGAATCTGGATACGTAGGCGTGGATGCTCATTTGGACGTGGTCTTCCCTGAAGGAACCGATGTTACCGTAAGAAAGGTGGGAGATACTTTAAAAGCACCCGGAATTGGTGACGATACTCGAGGTTTAACCATGCTCATCAGTATGCTAAAGGCAATGAACAAAGCTAAGATTGAGACCAAAAAGGATCTGTTAATCGTAGGAACTGTAGGTGAGGAAGGTCTAGGTGATCTTCGCGGAATGAAGTATCTCTTCAACGAATCTGGATTGGATATCGATTCCTGGATTGCTATTGATGGTGGAAGCTTAGGAAGAATAAGTAATGCCGGACTGGGTTCCAAGCGCTATAAATTATTAGTTAAAGGACAAGGTGGACACTCTTGGGGTGCCTTTGGGCTTGCCAATCCCCATCATGCCCTGGGTAAAGCTATTGATGTTTTTTCAAAAGCAGCTTGGGAATATACTTCGGGAAATAGCCCGAAAACTAGTTTTAATGTTGGGAGAATCGGTGGGGGAACCTCTGTAAACTCCATTCCATTTGAATCTTGGATGGAGGTAGATATGCGTGCAATAGACCCTAAAAACCTTGATGAGATAGAAGCTATTTTTAAAAAATCCATGGAACAAGGCATTTCGGAATACAATAGCAGTGGGGTGCGTGGTGAGGTGACATATGAGCTTATAAAAATTGGTGATAGACCTTCGGGTGAATTACCTGCTTCGTTGCCCTTAATACAAAGAACAATGGCTGCAACAAAATATTTTGGTGAGACACCGAGCCTAGGGAGAGGTTCAACTAATATCAATATACCAGTTTCCAAAGGGATTCCTTCGGTCTGTATTGGCAGAGGTGGTCAAGGTGGAGGAGCACATTCGCTACACGAATGGTATCTGAACGATGAGGAAGCAGACGAATCCATTCAATTGGCCTTATTGATCACTTTATCCCAAGCAGGACTCGGTAAATAACAAATCACCGTATTGTTATCAAATCAATTATGGAAATTAAGGTAACACTTTTATTACCAACAAAGTAAACACTAAAAAGCCTCCAATAGTCGGAGGCTTTTTGTTTAGATTACATTTTATATGATAAATAATGCAGTTCCACTACTTTATAATCAACAATAGTTCAATTCCATCTTATTGTATTATTTTTAAGCCGTTTCAAATTTTATATACTTAACTAACTCTTTAAATGGTTCATAACAAGAATATTGAAAAAAATATATTCATAGTTCCTTTTCTTAATTCGATTTACCCTATCAGTCCAAGCCTAAAGTCATATTTATTGCAAAATATAAAGACCTGCAGCTTTGAAAAAAATGAAATAATCAATAAGGCCGGCGAAGTATGTAGCAGACTCTATTTTATTAAAAAGGGTATGGTCAGAGGCTTTTTTGTTAGTGATTCATTGGAAATTACTACTTGGATAGATGTCGAGAATGAAATTTTCAGTTCCATCACTGGCTTTTTCAGAAATGAAGAGAGCCTAGAAAACATGCAAAGTCTGGAAAAAACATATTGTGACTACTTAGAATATGAGGACTTTAAATTCTGTTGGGACAACTTTTCAGAAATGCGGGACATAATCCAATTTTTACTTGAGGAATATTATATACTTGCCGAACAAAGGGTTTATTTAGCTAGGATTCCCAATGCTGGTAAACGGTTGGATTATTTTATTGAAAACAGTAAGCCACATATAGTTGATAGGCTCCCCAAAAAATATTTAGCCTCTTATTTAGCAATGAGACCAGAGACCCTATCCCGTCTAATGAAGGAAAGAAGTCAATAATTAGTTTTGATTACTTTAAAAGCAGCTACGTATAACAGCGCTTACCGAATCCCCGAAAATTATAGATCAAATCTTTAAAACCAATGCTCGTTACACCTTTAATAGCATAATCTTAAATGTAGTTCCCACGCCCACTTCGCTTTCGACTTCTATAGTTCCGCCCATGGACTCAATCTGATTTTTTGTGATAAAAAGTCCTATGCCTCTAGCATCTTCATTTCCATGAAAGGTTTTATACATTCCAAATATCTTATCTCCATACTTTTCTAAATCAATTCCCTTTCCGTTATCCTGCACTGATAATACTATAAATTCATCCTTGACAAAACCTTTTACAGTGAGCATTCGTTTCTCCTTTTTAGGGTCGCGGTACTTAATGCCATTGGTAATCAAGTTCATAACAATACTTTCTATATATGCTGGAACACCCTTTACGTTAAGATTATTTGGGATGTTTGTGTTTACATTTATATTATTCTCCTGTAACAAGGCATTTATATCTTCCAAAACTTTGTTTACGGTTTTAAACACAGAAACTTCTTTGAGCTTAATACCTGACTCCAGTTTTGTTTGCACTATTTCATTCAGGTGTGAAATGGTTTCATTGAGCCCATCCGAGGCCCTACCAAGCATATTGAGCATTTCTTTTTGCTCTTCAGGTTTCAATTCGTCGTCCAAAAGGAATTTGCAGATCATGGTTAGATTAGCTGCATTGGAGCGCAAATTGTGAGATACTATATGGGCAAAATTTACAAGACTACTATTCTTGTTGGTAGTTAATTCCAATAAGCTTTTTAATTTTTCTTCTGCTTTGATACGAGAAGATATATCCACAATTTGAGAAACAAAATGGGATATTGTCCCATCAAACTTTTTTACTGCTGTTACCGTTAGAAGTGTATGCACCAATTGTCCTTTTTTATCAAAATATCTTTTCTCAATTTGATAGGTATTGCGCTTGTTGTCAATAACTTCACCTAATAGGGACAAATCAATTTCTAAATCACCTGGGTAGGTTATATCTTGAAAAGTGAGGCTTAACAGTTCTTCGTTACTATACCCAAGACTATCACAAAGACTTTGATTTACTTTAATGAAAGTGCCGTCCTTTGCAACGAGGGCCATTCCTACAGAAGAGTTTTCAAAAGCTCCCAACAATGATTTCTCACTAGTTTCTAGTTGCAGCTGTGTATTTTTTAATTCGGTAATATCTACATTAACCCCAATCATTTTAACCGCTTCCCCCTTTTCATCCCGTATTACCGTTGCTTCGGTTTTTATCCACTTTACATCGCCATTGGGCCATTTTATTCTAAAAGAGGTGTCATAGTTTCTTATCCCTTTAATAGCATCTTTAGCCAAATTGGATAACTCTTTTAAATCTTCGGGAAGCACATTTGACTCCCAAGCTTCGTATACTCCTTCAAAATCAGATTCTTCGATGCCGTATAAATTGTACATATTAGAATCCCACAAAAGTTGATTTCTTTTGATATCGTATTCCCAAATTCCAATGCCGGCCTTATCTGTAGCGAGGGCCAATCTATCACTAACCCTATTATAATCAATTTCAGCTTTTTTCCGCCTATCAATATTTTGAAAAGTACCTATGACTCTAACACATACTCCATTGATTATTTCAGGTTCTCCAATAGCTCTTACCCAAACTTCCTCTTGTTTTGCTGTAACAATCTGGAGTTCTACATCCCAAGGCTTACCTTGTTCAATAGCCTCATTTACAGCCTTTGAAATAGTAAATCTACTGTAGCCTTCTTTATAAAAAGATATGGCCCCTTCAAGATTGGGAATGTAATCATCATCCAAACCATGTATCTTTTTAGTAATCCTAGACCAATGGATTTCATTTTTAATAACATCCAGTTCCCATCCACCAACTTGTGCAACACGCTGAGAATTCACTAAAAATTCTTCTTCAAGTTTTTTCTCCGTATCAACTTCCAAAACCAGCATTATCCCTGCAATATTATCATTGTCGTTCGTGATGGTTTCAATTTTCCAATTATACCAAACAGCATTGCCATTTTCACTAACTGCACGGGCTTCTCCGGATTTAAAGTCACTATATTCCAAACAGTGCCGAATATCCGATTCCAACTCTTTTGGCACCTCGGGCATGGTTTCAAAAAATGATTTTCCAACCATTTTATTGATTGGTCCAAAATATGTAGACCAACGGTCCGATACTTTTAGAAAGACACCATCTGTGTCCAATACAGCCAAAGGAATGGGGGCCTTTTTTAAAAGGGATTGTTCAATGATCATTAAGGTTTTAATTAATTGGTAAAAACCAGATAGGGCTAAATGGTGCTCCTAACAACGCTAATGTAATAAGTAATAGTATTGACCGATGATTGATAGGTCTATCTGGCAAAAATCCATACTTCCTTACCAATATACAACTATGTTTTTTATTGTATCCAGCAAACCAAATTTCTTAGTGTTTGTAACACCCTTAGACCAATTCTCAATAGTAACGATTCAGATGTATTACCTTATTATGAAAATAGGGTTATGCATTGGGTTGGAACAATACAAAGGAATATTCTTTGTTCGTGTCAAAATAAGATTGGGAAATATTCATTTGTGATCAATTAGCTATTTCTTGAATATCGCTCCAAAAGAATTTTTTAGAAATTTCGATATGAATAGCTTCATAAAGCTTAAAATGAGCAGAAAACCATTGAATCAGATACTATGCAAATACAACAGGAAATAGAATGTAAAGAGGGCTATAAAAAAGAAAACCCCCAGAAAGGGGGTTATTAACACTCGTGATCGCGGAAGGATTCGAACCTTCGACCGTCTGCTTAGAAGGCAGATGCTCTATCCAGCTGAGCTACGCGACCAAACTTTGCGGGTGCAAAGATACTAATGTAACCGATTGTAAAAAATATTTTTTTTGATTTATTGTCTTTTTTATAAAATACCTAATACAATGGTTACTCCAAACTATAATAAAAGTCTATTCTTTTTTCATCCATTTTCACATTATCACGTTACATTCACAATACAAAAAATCCGTTGGGAATATACTTTCGCAACGGATTTAACTACTAATGTATTATAGTTTTTAAATTTCGTTTAACCTTAAGGCTATCTGAACTTTTATATCATCGTTAACCTTGATCATTCCCAAAACTTTTCGGGGTGGTTCTAAACCAAAATGCGTCAACTTGAGCGGTATAGTCCCATCTACACAAATATTACCTTGTTGTTCACTATATAATTGGGTTTCGTAGATTCGTGTTACACCAGCTATTTTTATTTCCATACCCACACCTATTTCTTCACTATTGGGTTGGGGAGGATTCACATACAACAACTTAAGTTCGACATGTGGATAATCTTTTGTCTGTAATAATTCTTTGAAATCTTTATTGATTGCCTTTCCACCACAATCAAAACAATCGTTGGCCAACTTTAATTGCGCGTTACTGAACTGTATTTGTTCTTCTTTCTCGTCATAAGCTAACCCTATGGGCAACTCCAGTTCTTCCAGGTTATATTTACAGGTAAACTCATTAACATTCGTTGTACCCGAAATAACCACTTGGCTATCCGGTGCCACCCTAATTTTAGTTTCCCTTTCGGGGTCGGTAATGCCAAAACCAATTATCAGCATGGAAACAACCCAGACAATTTTGGTTACATATGGACTTAAATACAACATATTACCTAATATAGTTTTTTTAAGTTTAAAGACCTAGGACATTACTGCCCTAGGTCTTCATCAAGCATCATTCTTGTTTTAGAAACTAATTACAGCTTCCAATAAAACCCCTTTAAATTCACCTTCGTTGAAAATACTTGTGGTATCATACCCATCATACTGTTGGTTGACATATTCTATTTTCGCCAAAATGTTCTTGGTCAAGAATACACCACCTCCAAGTTGAAACCTATCAATGGTCACATCAGATCCAGATGGATCATCAGAGTTCACAGTATTATAACGAGTACCTATAAAGAAGTCTTCAGCGTTTCCAAACCTGTAAACTAGCTCACCTGCCAACTGTGTTGCATTTCTATTCTCTGTTTCAGCATCGGTCTTTCCTGAAGCTGTCTCAAACGTTCCGAAAAACTCCAATCCTTTATACTTCACAAATGGGTTGATCATAAAAGCTGTTATCTCATTACTAAATCCTGGGTCATATCTACCTGATCTAAAATTACCAGATGCAGAAGCATCTGTATCTTCCATCACTAAATAATATCTAGATCCTGAGCGGTCTGCACTGTATAGGTAGGTTCTGGAAGATTTACCTGTGCTGTATACGGAACCTGTAAATCTAATCCTCAAGTCTTCATTCACTTGGCCATCGTATCCCAGTTTGGCCAAAATGGACGCTCCTGTTGCATCGGGATTGTTTACAGCTTGGTTTAATTTACCATTGGTAAGTCCAAACATACCTATGAATCCATTTTTTCTGAAATATACTTCACCACCAACCTCTGTGGTAAACGCATCCATGATCAAGTTACCAACAAATGGATTGTGCATGGCTTGGGCGTTATCTGTTCTTCGGAAGTGGGCATCGCCATAATTGTTTTCCATGTGCCCTACTTTAACGGTAAGATACTTCATGGCACCTTCTAAGAAACCAGGACTTATAAAATCCAAATTATCCACTTGGAAATATCCACCTTTCACATAAGGTTCTGGGTGGTGGCGAGAAGATAGGTACGTTCTTAAGTGCATACGTATACCTTTAGCCAAGGCCACATCCAAATCCAAGTTTGCAGTTGCCAAGTTAAAATTATCGCCTATTGGAATAAGATCCACAGCTCCAGAATTTTCATGGTCCAATGCTTGGAACTGTAATGTTGATGAGCCTCCGACTCTTACTTTTACTCCATCAAAGGTGCTTACTGTATCTTTCTCAGCTTCAAAAACATTGATACCATTTTTGTCCGGTGAACGGAAATTGTCGAGTTGACGGTTTTGGGAATATCCTGAAAGACCTACTAAAAAAGCAGCTGCCAGTAATCCGAACTTTGTGTATTTTCTCATAATTGTAGATTTATTAGTTGAGTTTTAAGTTTTATTTATTTCCAAATTGTATTAAAATGAACTTCAATATCGTTACCAGTTGTAATGGTTCCTAAAAGCGCTTTGGGAGGTTCTATTCCATAATCCGTCATTTTCAGCGCCTTTTCACCTTTCAACAATATCGTATTGTCATTTATGGACAAATTGAAAGGCAAATCAATTGTATTGGTTTTTCCTGCTATGGTCAAATTTCCAGTGGCCACAACTTTATAACTGTTGGAATTTGAAACAACCGGTGAAACGCTTTTTACTTTTGAAAGTTCAAATACGATTTGTTTATAATTTTTAGTATCGAGCGCTTTATAGGTATTCTTATCCATGGCTCCTTTTCCACTTTTTAAACTTTCCGCTTCTACGATAAATTTTAAGGAATTGATTTTGGGAAGTTCACCTGTATTGTCCAAGTCTATTGTCCCTGATCTTTGCTCTGCAACCTCTTCCCAATCATGAAGCGTAGAGGTTCCGGTAACCGTAACTTCTCCTTCTCCACTAGTAAGGCTATAATTTTGGGATAAAAGAGTGAGTGGTATCAATGCAAAGGTTAGCCATAAGATGGCTGTTTTTAAAGGTACTTGTAGATGTGTTGTGTAATATTGCATATTGTTTTGGTTTTTGATAGGTCAAAGATCCAATACAAAATATTGTTAAAAGATGATAATTGTCAGTATTTTCCCAACCTTCTGGTTTTCAGATTACAACTAGTAAAAAAAATTACATTCAGTTGGTTCTTAACCCTTTAAGATGTCAAATAGGTGGCTAAAGTTGCAATTCTATTCTAATTGAAGCCTTTAGCGTGTAGGTAGATTGAATAGCTCGTCTCAAATTTCAAAAAGCACCTGAAAAACTGATTTATATCATGTAATTAACTCGTTCCGACCTCTACTTTTTTCACCGGGTTTTAGTATTTACCATCCTTTTAATAGAAATAAAGCACGAATTCAAGGAGAACTTTACAGTGGACCAAGCGTATAAGATGTTAGTATTAAGAGTGTTATACAATCAATAAAGAAAGTTCACACTATACCTGTTACCACTATTCAAACTATATTTTATAAAAAATCACTCTTAATTATATTGTTTTTAAGCCCTTGGTTTTTTTCATTAGCCCGTAATGGATTATCTTATTCAACTAAAAACCAACCATCATGAACAAACTCAGCATTTTATTTTGTAGTTGTTTTCTATTATTGATTTCCTGTGGACAAACTGAAAAATCAAAATTCAGCATCGCTGTACGTTTTGATGAAACGGTAAGTCCAAATAACAAAGACGGCCGATTGTTATTAATGCTCTCCTCAGATGACAGCAAAGAACCTCGGTTCCAAATAAACGATGGGTTAAATACACAGCTCATCTTTGGAGTAAATGTGGATGATATGGCTCCGGGAGAATCCATCACATTCGATGAATCCATTTTTGGTTACCCCTACCCTAGCCTAAAAGATGTTCCACCAGGTGAGTATAATGTACAAGCTCTCCTCCATATTTACGAAACTTTTAATTTGTCCTCCGGACATACGGTAAAACTACCTATGGACAATGGTGAAGGACAACACTGGAACACTTCTCCAGAAAATTTATACAGCAAACCTTTTAAGATAACGGTTGGTGTTAATGGTATTGAGGATGTTTCCGTGGTTATGGACCAAAAAATTCCACCAATTCCTGAACCAGAGGATACTGAATGGATTAAGCATATTAAGATCAAATCGGAGAAGTTATCGGAGTTTTATGGGAGGGACATGTACCTTGGCGCACATATTTTGTTGCCCAAAGGTTTTGAGGAACACCCCGAAGCAGAATATCCATTAATGGTATTTCATGGTCATTTCCCAAGTGATTTTGGAGGGTTCCGTACAACTCCGCCCGACCCTAACTTAGAACCTACATATTCAGCACGTTTTGATATGGAAGGATATAACATTATCCAACAACAAGAAGCTTATGATTTTTACAAGCGCTGGAACGAACCAGACTTCCCCCGATTTCTAATAATTGAAATTCAACATCCAACTCCGTATTACGACGATTCCTATGCAGTGAATTCAGCAAGTCAAGGGCCCTATGGAGATGCGATCACCCATGAACTCATTCCCTACATCGAACAGGAATTTCGAGGCATAGGTGAAGGTTGGTCCCGTTTTTTATATGGAGGGTCCACTGGTGGTTGGGAAGCGCTGGCCGTACAGGTAAAGTATCCTGATGAATATAATGGTTGTTTTGCAGCTTGTCCGGACCCCATAGATTTTAGAGCTTATAGCCTTACCAATATTTATGAAGACGACAATGCGTATTATTACGATTCACAGCACAAACAATTGGAAGTTCCCGCTCATCGTAATTATTTAGGGGATATACAATCCACTTTAAGACAAGGGAACCATTTAGAATTGGTATTGGGTGATAAATCCAGATCTGGACAACAATGGGATATTTGGGAAGCTACTTATTCTCCACAAGGGGATGATGGTTATCCTGTTAGAATATGGGATAAGATGACCGGAGATATCAATCATGATGTGGCCGAATACTGGAAAGAAAACTATGATCTACGACATATTTTGGAACGTGATTGGGACAAACTTGGTTCTAAGCTTAAGGGAAAAATACATATATACTGTGGAGATATGGACAACTATTATTTAAACAACGCTGTCTATTTAATGGAAGATTTTCTTGAAAGTACCAGCGAACCATACTATGATGGTGAAGTACTATATGGCGATCGTGCGGAACATTGTTGGAACGGAGACCCAGAACAACCAAATGCCATAAGTCGTTTGCGCTACAACTCCATGTACGTGCCAAAAATTATGCAACGTATTGCCGAAAGTGCCCCACAAGGTGCAGATTTAACCAGTTGGAGGTACAAATAGCAACTTATCTATTTTTAAAAAATTAAAGAGGCTGTCTAAAATGTCGTTTCGTCAACCTGAACTTGTTTCAGGTTCTCATAATGATTACTTATCAATATGATGGGATTCTGAAACAAGTTCAGAATGACGTATTTCAATATTTTTTAGACAGCCTCTTTTTTATACTTAAAGCAAATTGAATCTTTTATCGGTACAGGGTAAAGTGTCCTACAAACTCCCTGGTATCCTCATCTCCATTTAGCTTTATGATATACCAGTAATCCCCTGTAGGCAAATCGGCCTGGTTATAAAAACCGTCCCAACCTGCAGTATCTTGAAGCATTCGATATACAGTTCTTCCATACCTGTCAAATATTGATATGGTTATATTAGGGAAAACTTCTAGGTTTTTAGGTTTCCATGTATCGTTTAACCCATCACCATCAGGAGTAAAGAAATTCGGAATTTCAATATCTATAAATTCAACGAAAATTTCTTGGGTCACACTACAACCATTCTCATCGGTAACAGTAATGGAGTATGTATCCGTTGCTTTTATCAAGAACGTGTTTTCACTTGTTGGTGAACCTCCATTGATTTGATACTCGTATTCTGGATTCCCCCCAGAGGCCATTACCAATATTTCATTGATATTTTCATTGCTCAAAGTCAAGGACAATGGATCAAATGCCTCTACCACAAAATTGAAACTACGCGTACATCCATTGGAGTGCGCAACAGTAAGTGTATGTTCCCCTGGCATAAGATTTATAAAATCGGGGTCTAGAACCATCTGATTTGGATCAGTGGTATCCATACCATACAACAGTTCGGGAACAATACTTGAATCCTCAAAATTAATATCCAAATAATTTGTTGGTATTATTCCATCACATTCGTACACTACCTCAACGGTACCTTCCATATTAACACCAGATTCTATTTCAACTATCTGATTGGTGGTACAACCATTGGCATCTTTCACAAAAATAACATGGGTTCCGCTTGGTAGGTTACCATAGCTCATCACTCCTTCTACAAAGTTAGCATCTTGACTTGAGTTAAGACTTGTGCTGTATGGAGCGGTTCCTCCTTGAATATCCAAGGTTACCAAACCATCTTCGCTTCCGTAGCAAATTTCATGTTCTGCCGTAACGCTCAACACCAATTCATCTGGTTGTGTTATGGTAAAATCCAGTACTTCATAACAACCATTGGCATCTTGAACAATCACGGTGTAATCACCGGCAGCTAAATCAGTAAAGGTGTTTTCAGTATCAAACTGGTTAAGGTTAGGTGAAATCGCATATTGATAATCCGCAGTACCACCGGAAACATTAATACTAATACTTCCATCATCGGCATCCATACATGTTACATTGGTTATATCACTAGTGATAACAAGAGGCTCTGGCTCTTCTATTGTAATGGATTCGGAAACCCATGTACAATCTACACTGGTTACCCCAACATAATAAGTTCCTTGTGGAAGGTTCTCAAAGAATCCATCCGTATTTGTCGGTGTCACAGCAGTAATCATTCCACTATCCGAGTACAATCCGTAATTATAGTCTCCAAGACCTCCTGATGCTTTTGCATAAATTGAAGCTGTACTGTCGCCATTACAATTGATAAAGGCTCCATTTAAATCTATTTCAGCAGTCAACGGTACTATATCATTAACGGTCACCCCATTCGATAATGCGGGTTCACATCCGTTCGCATCTATTACATAATATTGATATGGTGCACTGTTTGGAGCCACATCGAAAACATGTGTATTTCCACCGGACATATCTGTAAATGGTCCTGCCTCTGAAGTACTCCATTGATATACATTACCTGGGTATGGAGTTCCACCTTCTACCGTTAAGGTCAGTTGTGCGTCCTCATCACATGTAAGTTCTCTGGACAGCACCAAGCTTGCCACAACTGGTTCGGGATCAATTATTTCAACTTCGGATGTGGTGTAGGTACATCCTGCATCGTCCGAAATAGTAATGGAATAGGTTCCTACCTTCAAGTTGTTGAAAGTTGAAGATGTTTGGGTAGAAGATGTGGAAATTATGCTTCCACCTTCTATACTGTTTAAACTATACAGTACGGTACCCAACCCTCCAGAGGTCAACGTTGCACTAATAGTGCCATCCGTATCGCCAATACAATCCAAGGTCTGTGTGGCTGGAGAAATATTTGCTATCAATGGATCTACCGTTAAAATAGTTCCACTCAAAGTTGTATTGACACATCCTGCAGCGTCTGTGATTTCTATATCATATGTACCATCGGAAAGTCCAGTGAATACATAACTGTACACATTGGTCTGTGTTAATCCTAAAGATGGTATTGCAATCGTATATGGTGCGATTCCGCCGGTAGGTTCTACCGAAAGCCTTCCTTGATCGTTGGAACAAGAGGCATTTCCTATTTCAGTAATATTCGCATCCAATACCGTGTCTGCACCTCCTACGGTTACCATGGTTTCTTCGGTACAGAATGGAAAGTCTGTTTGTTCAACAACAATGCGATAGGTGCCTTTGGGCAAATCAATGTTTCCACTTGTTGTACCAGTTCCACTATCCGTTCCTATTGAAACATCATCACTTGGATCTGCCAAAGTTCCATTGGCATCATAAATTGTATAGGTAAATCCACCTGAATAACCTCCCGTAATCTCAAAATGATTTTGACTGTCATCACCGGCACACACTACTGGAGAATCCTCCATTACATCAATACCAAATGGCTCAATTTCCTCTACATTATGGGTTACGGTAATGGAGCATCCAGTTACAATATTGCTAACTCGGAATGAATGCAATCCAACTTGCAATCCAGTGAAAGTTCCAGTGGTATTTGTGGTCCCTGTAGCAATTTCCTCAAAACTATAATCATGAGGACCTACAGATGAATCCGTCAATAGCCCTTGTGCTAATATGGTAATGGTTTCACCTCCGTTGGCACAAGAAATATCATCCACTAATGGAATAATTGCATCTTGTAGTTCATCAAATGCGTTTATTGTAGCCGTTGTGGTGCCCATACAGCCTGCATCGTCATAAACATTGATGGTATATGTTCCTCCTGCAAGGTCGGTGACAATCAATTGGTTGTTGTTTCCATCTTGTACCACATTGCTGGATGCATCCACAAATTCGTATCTCACATAAGTGCTTGTTCCTCCAGAAATAGATGAGGAATTCACTGTAATGCTTGCATTATCGGGGTTATTCCCTGCAGCACATCCAAACTGAACCACATCGGTGGCCGGGATTGCAACTGCTATAGCTGTTGGTTCATCAATTGTGATTATTGCTGAATCTGTTGTACAGCTATTGGTTCCTGTTGCTCTTATAATATAATCACCAGGGATCAATCCATGGAATGTACGTGTTGTTGCATCATATGTAAAATCTGTTCCTGGTATTGGAGTTAACCCGCTATCCAAAAGTTGATATGACAATGGAGATATTCCATTATCGGTTTGTGTTGCCGCAATGCTTCCATCGGCACCTCCATTACAAGTTACATCTGTTGGAGTGGTATCGAAATCTGGATAAATAATATCTGGGACCGATACATTATATACTCTCGAACATTCTGGTGATGTTGTAAGGTCGTCATATACTGTGATCGTATAATCCCCAACAACCGATGTCGAGTAAACAAATGGATCACCTGGCACACTTGTTCTGGCCACCAAAGTTGTTCCAAAGCCATCTACAATTTCATAATCATAATCTCCAGAGCCTTCAAGATCACTGATTGTAATTTCAGCATCAGAAGAGCAATCGAGCAATTTGGTCAATTGCACTGTTGCTTGCAATTGTGGGTGAACCGTAACAGATTGAGTTTCGGAACAACCATTACTATCAATAACTGCAACAACATAACTTCCAGCTGCAATGTCACTGAACACACCTCCGTTATCAACATAGGTACTACCTCCGTCAATGGAGTAGAAAATATCCGCTCCAACACTACTGCTCGCGCTGATAGTAACTGTTGCCAGAGCCGAACAGTTGTCCACACTAACATTGTCAATTGTTGGATTCGGTGTTAGATCTAGATGTATTGACCCTAAATTTACAGGGCATCCATATTGATCCTCCATAATAACCGAGTAATTTCCAGAAGGCGAGTTGGATGGAATCTCTATAGGGTTGTCGGATGTATCGGTAATCGTTGTAAATGAACCGGGACCTGTTACTGTATAAGTATATGTACCCCCACCACCAATAGGATTCTGCACTTCAATTAGTCCAGGATTATTACAACTGATATCTTGAAGTACATTTAATGTTCCGCTTAATGGATCAAGTTCTTCTAATAACTCATTTTCCGAAGCACTTACGCAACCAGATGATGCTCCATCCTTTTTGGTTACTTCTATATAATAATTTCCTTCTCCTAATAAGTCAAATTCTATGGTCTGTGGAGAATTAAATGGAATATTCCCTCCACTATCACTAACTAATACCGAAGCTCCTGATGAAATATCATAGAAAGCCCATTCTATTTCTGATCCTGGTGAGATTTCTTGTTCTATAATTTCATATATAATGCTTCCATTGGAGGCACCATCACATGAAGGTATGATTGTCGAAGTAATTTCAAAAGGTTCAGTGATAAGATCATTTACATTTACATTACTTTGTCTTACACAACCATTAAAATCTTTTACATAAAACACATAAGTCCTTCCAGGAATTAAACCTGTCCATTTATACATTCCTTCTCCTGGGCCGACTGGGTTGCCTAAATTATCTACATTTCCACCATCGACCCAAATAGACGGTTCCGTAGGGTCAAAGTTAAATGGGTCATCCGTATAAGCATATTGATATGGAGCAACCCCCTCAGATCCTTGTACTGTGACCTGTAAATCATCACAATCCACCACAACTGCATCAATGGTAATATCTAGATCATCCAAAGGATAGGGAACAATAAATGGAGGGAAATCTGTTTGACACAAGGTATTACCAAAACCATCAACAGTTCTCATAGATGGATAAACAGTATCACCGGAATTATATCCAGTTAATTCATCCGATGTTCCAGGAACCGAGTTATCAGAAATCCAAGTAGTACCTCCATCATCACTAAACTCTATTGTACCTAAACTTGTAGGATATGCTGAAAAACGAAAACCAAAATCACTCACATCCCCTGTACAGGCAGAAGGTGTAATACCAATTATGGTTGCGGTCAATTCTTCAGGGTTGTTTATGGTCTGAATATCTGTAATGGCACACCCTGTTGCATCAGTAATATTAATTGTATAGTCCCCTGGCAATAGGTTATAATATGTTTTACTTGTTGCCAACAGGTTTGTATCTGTTTGATTGGAAGCTCCTCCATTGTCCAAATCCACTATTTGAACAGTATATGGACTTATTCCTGATGTGATATTGATTAAAATGTTACCATTTCCATCATGGCATTGAGGTGCCGTTGGAGTAGCTGTCATGGTTAATGGAGTAGATGGATTTATGGTAACCGTTTCCATATACTCACAATATGGAATGCCAGCTGAGTTATCTCGTACATACACATCGTAATCGCCTTCATCTCCAGCAGCAACAGGAAATGTATTTGTTGTTGAGAAATCTCCGGCCGTAGGTGTGCTACCGTTAGCAACAAAAGCATACACAAGTGTACCATTACCACCAGTTGCGGTAACATCTATAGATCCATCTGCGCATGTGCTAACATCGGTTGCCGCTACATTGACCAAAAGTTGGTCATCTATGGTTATACTAACTACTCCTCCATCGCAACCAAAAGAATCCTTTACATTGACATCATAGGTGCCACTGGACAATCCTGAGAAAGTATAGGTGTCCGGTGTACTCGGGTCTGGTGCCTGCCATGGACCACCATCTATTTGGAAGAGATATCCTCCACTGCCGGTAGTTGCTGTAAGCTGAATCGTGGCATTGTTTCCACCATCATAACAACTGGTTGAAACAACATCATAGGTCAGGTCAACCGGGCCGTTCAATGTTACTACAGCGCTTCTTTCCTCACAACCATTTATATCTTTCACCACAATAACATAATCACCTGCCACTAGGCCACTAAAGGTATTGCCAGATGCGTTGGGGAATGCTACTATACTGTTCCCTAATTCGTCTTCAAGAGCATATTCATATGTTCCTGTTCCGCCTGTTACCGTCGCTTTTATAGTTCCTGCCGGATCGCTACAGGTAGGTACTTGTTCTATACTTGTGTTTACTGAAAGTGATGCAGGTTCATCAATGTCTTGACTTATAGTAATGGTACAAGAGGTCTCATCCGCCTTACGGATCAATACACTTTGCGTACCAGATGTCAACGTTGATGCTGTGGTTACAGGTGATGTTGTACTTGCGATCCAATTGGTTCCTCCATCTATAGAGTATTCAAATCCGGCAACTGCGTCGAAATTTTCAACTTCAAAAGTGATGGAACCATCATTTGCTCCATTACAAGTAATGTCGGTGTAACTCAAAATATTTGCTGCAAAACCATACCCTGCTTCTATTACTACTGGAATATCCATTGTGCGTGGGCAACTTTCAGGCACTTGTTCTACCAAAATATCATCGATGGCCACATCATTTCCACTATTTCCAATTTTTTTGGAAATCAGCACAAAGTCCAATTCTGTATGTGCTCCGGGATTCATGGTGAATTCAAAAACATTCCAGATTAGATTTTTCGGTATGTCGTTGGTCTGTACTTCTCCAACTACGGTTTCTGTCCCCGGAATTCTCATTTGCACCCAAAGATTAGGATCCAACTGGGAACCACTCTTCAATAGGTTTATAGCTGCAAAGGATACATTCATATCCTGATTTGGAAGTATGTCTTTTATAGGTTTTTTATAGATTACCTGACCTGGGGATGGTGACCCAACATTAATTACCAAATAACGTCCGTTGGAATCGGCTCCACCGGATGTATGGTCATCTGGCCTTAACCATGCGCCAAAAGGCGAAACAATATAATTGGTTACAGAATATTCAAAATCATTAACATGGGTGTTACTTCCTACTTGGTCTTCATAAGTATAGCCCAAAGTATACTCACTATCTATGGTTGAACCGCTCCCAAAATCTTCCAACAACAAAACACTTGGGTTTGGTGGGTTACTTTCGGTATACTCAGCAGTTATGGTATAAGTTCCTGGAGTGATACCTGTAAAACTACCATCTGTTGAAGTGACAATGGGAGAAGTATCAATGGAATATTCATAATTATAAACAGATTGGTCTGGAGAAAGAACCACATCTCCATTTCCATCACAATCGTAGGTTACATCCATATCAAAATTTGGAATAGGAAGCGGTGCCTCTATTGTGATTGGTATATTAATCTCACATCCCCTTGAATCTTTGGCGACAAGGATATGATTACCCGGAGGCAATAGACTGATTCTAACGGATGGATCCATTACATCGTCTGCTATAAAAGTACTTCCTCCATCAAAACTGAACTGATAAGGTGCTGTACCGCCCTCTACATTGGTAAACCTAACTTCTGAATTTCCATTGATATCACATGTACCTATGCTGGAAATTCCTGCATTTGCATTAAAAGTTTTTGGGTCTTCCAACGTAAAAGTAGTTTCCTCTTCACAACCATCGGCACTTCGAACTTTAATGGTATGTGTACCCGGTGCCAAATTTACAAAAGTTGGATTGGTTTGTTCTGTGGTCCAATCATTTATACTGTATTCATAAGGAGCCAAACCTCCAGATACGTTCATTGTTACCTGTCCAGTATTGGAACCTTCACATGTTATCTCGGAATCAATGGTTGGGTTGTTAACTACCAAACTTCCTAAATCAGCCACGGTAACTTCATTGGAAATTGACCAGCAATTATTACCATCAACAACTACAAAACGGTACGTTCCCTCATCTCCCGAAGGAAAATTGAATACTCCCGGGGCAATAGTATCTCTTTGGAACTCTATTGAAGGGATATCGGAAATATCAGAATATGGTGAACTACCATCTTTTTCCCAGATGGCATACAAATATGATGGATTTGGTGCACCCTTCGTACCTGTTAAAGATATGAGTCCATCGGTACAGGTTATATCTTTTGTCGAAACCGCACTGACTTCTGGGTCGGGAATTTCATCAATGGTAAAGGTATCTATTTCTTCACAAGAATCATCAGTAGTTACCACGATAACATAATCACCTGCATTTAGTCCGCTAAATGTAAGATCACTGGTGGTTTGTGCCAGTTCATTATCTATTAATGTCCCTGGGTTACCGGATCCATCATCAGTATATAAACTATAATGATAATTTGCCCTTCCATCACTTACCAAAACACGTACACTTCCTTGATCCATGCAGGTTACAGGTTCCGTAGTAAGGTTTAAGCTCAGTTCTTTTCTTTCTATTCCTATCTCCTCGGTACTGAACACGCAGCTACCATCCAATGGTTCACCTGTGCTACCGTCCAATTGCGTAAATTCTACACGGTAAGTACCTGGAGTATCAATCGTAAAGTTAGGTCCATTTCCACTGGAATATGGTACCAAAATTGAGTTGCTATCGGTATCTACCAATTGATAGCCATAACCTGCTCCTACATTTTGAATTCTGATAAAACCATCTGTAGCACATAGTATGTCTTGACTTACAGTATCAAAATCAAGGTTATTTTGGAAAACATCAAAATAAAATATGCTGTTGCAGCCTCCTGAATATGATAAAACCAAACGATAACGCCCTTCAGTGTTTGCAGTGTATGAATTTCCCGTGGCAACTTCGTCCCACGAACATCCTATTTGATTATTGGGGCAATCTGGGCCCGCTGCCGCACAGCTTGCCTCATCCAATTTTTCCCAAGTGATGGTTTCCGCATCAATGATATTGAGTACTATTTCCTGAGTATCGTTAATTCCACAGAGGAAAATTTTGGGCAATTCAGAGCCGTCATTGGCACAGGTTACAATCTCTCCTTGTATATCATTTGTGATGTCTGCATCACCATTAAGGTCATTAAAATAGGTAATAATAGGATTTACCTGTGTGTTTCCAAAACGTGTAACCTCCATAGATTCAATATTGGGACCACAAGTGACGGATTCTTTATATACTAAGTAATGTCCTGTTTCTTGTACTAAAACAGTAGTTGCATCATTATCTGGATCGCTATCACTATAAACAACGTCCGAGGCATCCAATTGTCCATTTTCATTCAAATCTTTGTACCATGTGTAGGTATCATACCCAGATCCTGCAGTAATCTCAGCACTATCTCCGCAAATTTGAATTTCACTTTCAAAAACACAATCTAATAAATCATCCAATAAAAAGTTAGTTGCTCCCGGTGTGATAAAACCACAACTGCTAACATTGGAGACACTAGGGTCATCCGATATGGTTTGGCCACTGGTCACCCCATCGTATGTAGCATAAGCTATGTTGTCTATGGTTGAACTACATGCCGCCACAAAATCATGACAATCATTTGAGACCTTCACCCTCATACTAATCTCGTAGACATTTCCTTCCTCGGTGACAAGGGCGTCGGGCACGTAAAAAGTTACTTCTTCTGGAGTGGTTCCTGCGGATGACATGGTAACTCCTGGAGCACCAGACAAATCGACACTTTCCAGTTCCACGTTATTGGGCAGTACATCACGTATTGTAAAATTTGTAGCATCATCGTTCCCACGGTTCCAAAATCGAAGTACATATTCCAAGGATTGTCCTAGGTTTACACCATCCCCTGTAATATCATTCCCGGCCAGATCCTCAACTTTCTTTTCTACCAATATATCTGGATCTATTATTTCTACCGCCACCGTGGTAAGAAAGAGTATTACTCCTTCACTGGAGGTACTTATTCTTATTTCACCACTATCATGATCATTGGGGAGTACAGAGTTTCCTGGATTGGTGAGCTTAAGAATATCGGCATCCCATCCCAAGGTATTATGACTTGCTGGGGTTCGGGTATCCACCCAGCTCCCTTGATTGGTTATCGTACTATTAAAAACATTGTTGCTTGGATTAATGGCATCACTTAGATAGGTCCAACTATCCGAAGGATCTGCCCTAAATTGCATACTGGGACCATTAATACGGTCACCATCCATTGTACCTGCTCCTATAACTGCATTTACAGGCAATGGGGATGGCACAGTCTTGAATCCATCAAAAGAAAACTCAACATTCTTATAAGTACTTCCCATGGCCGCATAACCATCAAAAGTTGAAATGTATTTGCTGGTGGCGTTTTGGTTCTCATAAATCACCACCATGGTCCAACCTGCACTAACATTTTTCTGATTAGTTGAGGCCACTATATTTGCAACGGTGTATTCGCCATTTGGATCACTTAATCCTGATAACAAATGGGTTACATTCGCATAATTTAGATAGGAGGTCATATTTACCCCACTTAAATAATCTACATCAACAATACCAGGGTCTGTAAATCCATCTCCATCCCTATCCCCATCTTTATCGTAAATTTGTTCGTATTGAAAAGCTGCATCACTAGAAGGACCAATATCTATATAAGTACCTCCGGGAACCTTAAATTTCACCGACTTATAAGGGTCGTTCCTATTTGTATCCCTATAAATACCGCCCCAATATAACCCAGCGTAGACCACTGCGGAACAACTTGGTGCATTTAATTCTGCACTACTGGAGCTGAAAGTGGATGAATCACCATCAATATCGATGTAATTCATATTTACACCTTGGTTACTCGCACTTCCATTGTAATCTGCGTTGGGGTTACTGGCAACACTAACAATGTTGTTGGCCACATATACCAAATCTCCTTTTACCATGATGTTATCCCCTGGTAAACGAGGTTCGAAAGGAACAGAAAGTTGTGCTCTGGTAAGTGAAACAAAGGTTATGAAAAACAATGTAAAAAGTAGCCTGTTGGAATAATTAGCAAAGGGCTTGTAATTCATGTTTGAGGTTTAGGATAGTTATGGTTATTTTAACTTTGATACCAAATCTATCCAAAGAAGAAGACCTGCAAAATCTTATGTTGTGGAAGTACCTTAAAATGTTGCAAACCCTTATTATATAGGGGTTATTGATTATAAAATGATAGACAAATCCACTAAGTTTTGAAGGTTTTAGAGTTGCATATAGTGTAAATCAAGCATAAATCACCCGACCAATTTTGGCTCCAACCACAACCAACCTAAACACAAAATAAGTAGGATAAAAAACCAAAAAGAAGGTATAGGAATCATTTCTTTTTGAGAAGCAGATGTTACGGAAGTAAAGCCTTTTTTATTTCCAAATTGCCGTTTATTTGTTTTCAGCCTATTTGAAAGTGTAATCGCTTTTCGCTGATTTTCATCAAATACATAATATGAATATTTACTAAGTGTGTCATTGGATACCGTCAATTGGTTCCATCCGGTTTTTCGAGGGTATTGAGTTCCAGTCCATTTATTGGACAGCAAAATATCTTGAAGCATATATATATTGTGTTCTTCCTCCGTGTGTATTTCAAAATCATTTAAAGAGGTACGCAATTCAAATTTAAATGGCTCCCCTACCCTTGAGGTTGTGGTCAGAGCCTTCCAGTCTGCCAACGCATCAAAATCCCTTACAACTTTATTTAAAATGCTTGTCCAAATATTGGCGTATAAATCAGTATCCCCCTCCAAAACCAATTGATAGGTATTCCGTAACAATGTAGTTCCCAGTTTTCCTTTTTCCATAGGAACATATGCTGCAACTTCTACCGAATCCACTAAAACTTCTTGGATTTTGATTGTGTTCTTAAATTCAAACGGATACTTCTGTATATGCTGTTCTGGTTCACCAATAGTGGTTTCAGTGACAAAATCTCGATCAAACCCAAATGGTGATTGCTTTTTAGAAAAATTGAAAAATCTTTCATTGGGTTGGACAAAAACACCTAGCCCATGCGTCTTCATAGTTTCCTCCATTATTTCTTTCGAAGCGCTATCGAGACCAGCATAGGTATCTGTATCGATAATCAATAAATCATAGGCATTCAAATTTTTCTGGGTAAAACCATAAATGGGGTTGGAGGCTCCATTGAAATATTCGAACTTGTACCTGCCTTTGGTCAATTGCGTACGCGCCAAAACCTCGTGTCCTCTTTCCGTCAGAAAGTTCTTGAGGTATTTCGATTCAAATGTTGGAAATGTGTTGATCATCAATATTTTCAAAAGCGCTCCTTTTACAACTTGAACAGGAATCGGCTCTTGTGAAATGACATTTGCATCTGTATCTTTTTCCAATAGACTATACACAAATTGTCCGCTTGACTTGGGTTTGGTATTAAATGTTATGCGTTCTTCTTCAATCCCTTTAAAAAGCACGGAGTCCAATGGATTGCCTCCATTGTCAGCTAAAACGGCCCAGTGCCCTTCCTTTGGATTGGAATATCTTGAATTTAATTGTAAAACTCCACCCAATGGTATTTCATTTTCATGGGTTATCGCCGTCCATCCTTCCACCTTTTCACCTCCTAAAAAGGCTATGGATTTATCTTGTAATTGCCACAAATCAAAAGGTTCAACCCCATGGCCCAGTAAAAACAAAGAATCCACATTTTCTAAAATGGACAATGTTCTTCCCTTGGAATACTCCTCCGTTCGTATTCGTTTATAAATGGATTTTAGACTATCTAACTGAGCGGGACGATACCCTTCGGTCAAAACGATTCCCTTTCCGTTAATGGTTTTTTGTAAAGTACTCGGTCTTAGCACAATCATTACCAAAGAGGAAATGGCCAAAAATATTGTTATAGATTTAATCCAAAAACTTCTGTCCTTTTGCTGAGTCCAATCTTTCCAGATAAATACAGCAAACAATACCAACCCTATTAAAACTATGGGCCAAAAAAGGTTCTGGTTCATAAATACAACTCCATCATTCATACGTGTCCAATTCCTTTAAAAACAATTCATTGATCTTATCATAGTAATTGACTTTTTTCTTCGGGTTTTCATCCACCTGAGGAAGTACTTGCAAGAGGTTTTTTTGAACATACTCATAATTTTCTTTTGTTCTGATAGCCGCTTTTTCAAGATCGCGTAGTCCTTGAAGCACTTTTAGGTATGTAAGTGGATCTGTAATCGCTTTCTTGGCCAGCTCGTTCCCAGCGGCCTCGAAAAGAACATTGTCCTCGGAATCATACTCTTTTTTGTCTTGAATCAATAGTTCCAAACGTGCAACAGCTTCTCTCGTTGAAGAAAATGACATTTGGTAATCAAAGTCCTCTTTTTTATCAAAGTTTGAAATTTCCTTAACATCCCCACTCAATCTATTTTCCTCTTTGATGGGGGGAGGATCAAAACCGATACGGTGCACATATATTCTGGCACTATTTTTTATATCCTGTATTATTTTAAGGGCATCATATTGGTACGGCAATGATTTAGCTGGCTCGTAAAGTCGTAAATGGAGCTCGGCATCCCACATAATGTTCAAAGCATCCCTAAGCTTTGCTTTCAATGACTTCTCAAAGAGCGTAGATGCTTCGGGGTCCGAATGATTGTGTACATAATCGTGCAAGGGATCCTCTGCCTCTTCATCATTTTCATGGCTATGATCGCTCATCTCTTCCACCAAATTATGTTCATTTTCGCTATCGTGTTCATGGCTATATTCATCCAATAGGTCATCCTCACTTTCTTCGTGTTCATGATCGTGCCCACCTTCTTCTTCATGTGCAACCTGTCCGGCAGCTGCTTGCATTTCAGCTTCATCACCCATAAACTGACCGTATTTTAATCGCAACTGCTTTTGGTCAAAACCTAGTTCATTACTCCTCGATTTAAAATCGCTTTCGGAAATATTTGGGCGCTCCGCAATCAATTTTTCCGTATCGATAATCAACTGTCGCTGGCTTCTAAAATAATCGGGCATTAAATCCACACCCAAGTTTCCCTCTACAGCAAACGCATCAGTCACGGTATCACGGATAACAGCAAAATAAGTTTCGCTCCTTGCTATATTGGGCAAAGGTGTTTTTAGGTCAAGTGCTTCCACAAAAAAATAAAGTTCATCTCCCGGATCCATTTTTAAGGCATCCAAATCTAGCGGTTGCTGTAACTGTATTTGTTTATTCCCTTTGGGAACAGCTTTATCAAAACGAATGGTTTCTTCACGAAACTTGACGGATTCACCTGAGCCTTTGCTTACGGTCGCAACAATATAAGCTTCATCAATTCCAAAATCATCGGAGATGTTGGTATTGAACATTAATCTTTTATCATCATCAAACTCAAAATAACTGTAGTTGTCCAGCCCTTCAATTTCAACGATTGGAGGATTATCGTTAACCATTTCCAATGAATACAGGTCGCTAACATATGCGTTCCCATCAAAATCTTTGAAGGTAAAGCTATAAAAGCCCGATGCTGTCAGCATTTTGGTCAACCGATAGGTATCTTGGAATTTCTTAAAACTAATCTTCTCGCCCATAAGATCCATCTCTACTTCATCTACATTACCATCAAATACAAGGTTCCAAGTAATTCGTGAACCCTCCACTGCCTTTATATTTGCAACAGAGGTGGTAATAGGGTCTTTTCCAGTATATCCCGGGTATTGAATGGTGATGCTGGTCTGAAGCAATTCAGGAATCTTAGCGGCGGTGGCAATACTATCTATTGGTGCAAAAGAGATTTGCTCCTTATTTGATGAACCTCTCTCCGTTAAATTTCCAAACTTGGCAAGTATAAAGCTGCCAGCTATTCCAAAAAGTATGAGACCAAACATAACAAGTGCCGCTTTGAACAAATTGTGGGGCGGTCTCAATTTGGACAAAACTGGTTCCAACTGCGATGCCACACGATATTGCTGTAATTTTGACAGATCGGAAAGCTCATTGGCCGGCGACAACAAAAGTCCACTGCTAAATCCGGCTTGAGGGAGGTGGGCATCAATATAATGAACAGCATTTTCCGAACGTATCTTCCATGGTTTTAGAATCCACAAGGCTATCCCAATGGTTAGGATCAAACCTAACAATGCAAAAAGGATACTATGGCTCAATACGTAGACAAAACCACCAAACCCAACAGCGTATAGCAGACATTCCAAATATTTGGAGTACTGCCATCGTTTCTTAAATTGCTTTATTGCTCCTGCTCCGATCATTGTTTTTTATAGTTTGCCACCATGCGTTCAATAATCATCAGTATAGCGAGGGTGTAGAATATCCAAAGTGAAATGTTCAGCAAAGTTGCTCTTTCCTTTTTTCTCTCTGGTGCTACATAATTTGGTTTGAGTTCTACCTCATCCAATTGTCTGGCATCTACATTCGTCACCATAGTTTTTAAATTGTTTTCCAAATCTAGAATGTTGAGCAACTGTTCGGTTAAATGTTGATCTACCGTATTTTTTGGATTTAATCTTGTGGTTAGGTAAAATACATTTTTTGTAGGCCCAGGCTCAATCAATTGTGTTGCCAATGGGTTATTTTGATAGACCAACCATTTTCCTTCAAGATCATTTAAAGCTTCATTGCTCAACCTAATATTTAAATGAGCTCCTTTATATATGGAGTCACCTTCTTTGTAAATAACAATATCGCGATTTAGAAATGATGATAGCGCCCTAAATGATGCTTCGATGTATTTTTCTTCCCATTCAAAATCATCTTCCGCTTCCAAATTGACATGAATTGTATCAAATGTTTTTAAAGGAACTGTTTGTTGTTCTCCAGATAGTAATTGAAGGCTGTCGCCACTAATATTAAAGCCTTCTTCCAATTCTTTTTTATTGATTTTAGTTACTGTACCGTTACTTGATAATGTAATCAGTTCAACCACTGATTCCTTGGTAAAGGCCATTAAGGGACGGTCTTGTGTTTCCTCAGAATCCATGACAACCCAATGAATTTTTTTTTGAGTATTTGGTCGCATCGACTTTATGCCTTTGACCAAGGCTTTTGTAAATATGACGATACTGTCCGATTGCAATGAGTCCATTTTTTGGACCAATTGCCAATAGTTCGGCTGTTCATTATCTCCTTGATAATCCATATTGTCATCCCATTTGGGAAAACCATTTTTCAATAAAAAAACTGGCGAATTTTCTTGTATGCTATCTAAAATGGTACTGATAGATCTTTCATTGGCAATAGAAGCTTCCACGAGATAGGTAATTTGTTTCTCATTGCCCTTGGTTCGCCAATAAGGGCCTGCCAGCAACAAAACAACCAAAGCCACAATCAACATTCTAAGCAATAGCAGCAACCATTCATTCAATTGTATGCTACTGGATTGCCGTGAATTGGAATCATCCAATAATTGAATACTTCCTATTTTTATGGTCTTTGCCTCCTTTTTACTCCATAAATGAATGGCCAAGGGAACTAAAAGTCCCAAAAGTGCCCAGAGATATGTAGGATTTGCAAAAACCATTTATAGTAATCGTATTCGTTCTTTTAAAAAAAGTTGTAAGGCATTACCCAAGTTATCATCCATTCTAAATAGATGGTAATGTATACCTTGGGATAACAATTGTTCTTTGGTTTGGCTTACTTTTTTGTCCAATGCTTTTAAATAGGCCGTTTTGGCCTTGTTCACATCAACTTTTATTTTTGTACCTGTCTCCAAATCTTCAAAAGTGACGGACTTTTTGTAATCAAAATCCATTTCGCTGCCGGTCATGATTTGAGTCACGACAACCTCATTATTTGCCGTTTTCAAGTTTTTGACAAAGTCGGAAAGCTCGGAAACATCCTCGTACATATCGGTCAGAAAAAACACCAGTTCCTTTTCGCCCCTATTGTGTATCCTTCGCGATGCAATAGAGAGTTCGGGCCACTTACCTTTGGTGGAAATTTTTAACAACTCCAACAATAAACGGTTAAAGTGTTTTTGGTCAGCTTTGGGGTAAATGCTTACAAAATCGTCTTCGTTAAGGGCAAAAAGCCCAACGGAATCCCCTTGTTTTTGAGCCATATGAGACAAACAAGCTACCATGACCCTTGCAAATTCCAATTTGGATATCCCGTTCTCTTCATGTTCCATGGAAGCACTGGCATCCACAATAAACTTGACTGTGACGTGACTTTCCATTTCGGATTGTTTGATGTAATAACGACCTGATCGGGCCAACATTTTCCAATCGAGCAATCTCAGGTCATCCCCTGGTTCATAACCTCGGTATTGACTGAATTCCATTCCAGGGCCCACGCTTTTGCTCCGATGTAAACCGGAAATGTATCCTTCCACCACAATACGCGAAATCAGGCTAAGACCCGATACGGTATTGATGACTTCGGGTTTTAAAAGGTCGTGGTAGTCCTTTGCACCCATTATTTATCCTTTAATTGGACTGCTTTCAGAATTTCTTCCGTGACTTTATCCGAAGTGATTTCCTCTGCATCGGCCCTGAAGTTTACAAGCACTCTATGTCGCAAAACCGGTAAGGCTACGGTTTGTATATCTTGCAAGGTTACGGCCAATCTTCCCTCCAAAAGGGCATTTGCTTTTGCGGTCAGGATCATCGCCTGTCCCGCACGTGGGCCTGCACCCCAATCCACCCATTTTTTAACATATTCCACCGAAGTGGTGTCTGGACGGGTGGCACGTACAACATCGCTCACATATTGGATCAATCCATCACTAATGGACACTTCTCTAACCAGTTGTTGTAAACGTACAATGTCTTCTCCTGACAATACTTTATTCAATTTGGTCTTTTTGGTTCCCGTAGTGGCCTTTAAAATTTGCGTTTCCTCTGCTTCGGTGGGGTACCCTATTTTAATGTAAAGCAAAAACCTATCCTGCTGTGCTTCTGGCAAAACAAAGGTTCCAGATTGTTCAATGGGGTTTTGGGTGGCAAGAATAAAGAAGGGTTTGTCAAGTGCATAGGTTTTGTCTCCGTAGGTCACCTCGAATTCCTGCATGGCCTCCAATAGTGCCGCCTGTGTTTTCGGAGGCGTTCTATTGATTTCATCCGCCAAAATAATATTGGAAAAAATAGGTCCTTTATTAAACTTGAAGAATTTTTTGCCCGTGGTATGATCTTCTTCCAAAATTTCGGTTCCAATGATATCGGACGGCATTAAATCGGGCGTAAACTGTATGCGTTTGAATTTTAAATCAATCGCATTGGAGAGCGTTCGAATCATCAAAGTTTTAGCAAGACCGGGAACACCCTCCAGTAAGGCGTGTCCACCTGCAAGAAAAGTGATCAACAATTGGGAAACGGTATCTTCCTGCCCTATGATCACTTTGCCAATTTCTTTTTTAAGAGCTTCCAATTTTTCAGAAAGCCCTTCTACTTCACTTGCAATTTGTTGTAATTTTTTATCCAAATTAGTATTGTTATGAGGTTAAAGCATATAACACAATATTGACTCCAAATCGGGTATTATCTATTTTGTACCAGCGTTTGTTCCTAAAATCATAATCCCATTCGCACCCATAATCCTTATTGCTATAGAGCACTCCAATTCTACCATCTATCACTATGGCTTTGAGGTAATCATGTACAAGATCATCGCCCCAACCATTCAACTCCTGTGAAGTGGTGGGCGGACCATCATCAAACTCAAAGAAAATAGTATAGATCTCATGGTTATTGGGAATTTTCTGGAGTTCACCCGGGCCAAATATTTCTTCCATTTGACGTTCAAATGATTTGGCAAACAATCCATCAATATCGTGGTTACAATCGTCGGCAAAAACAAACCCGCCATTGCGAACATATTTTTCAAAATTTTCGCGCTCCTTTTTGGTAAACTGGACCAATTTATGTCCAGATATATAGCAGAACGGACTTTTAAAAATATCATCGCTGGCCAAGGAAATAATCTTCTCCTGTGTATCCACTTTTAAAGTAGTGTACTCAACCAGTGAATTCAATAGATTGGAGGGCATTCGCTGATCCACATCCCAATCTCCTGATTCGTACTGTAACCGGGTAAAAAAGAATTCGTTATCCAATATCATTTGGGTCGTAGGCTAAATAATTGCCAAAATAAAAACTGGCGATCAAGAATGTCCTGACCACCAGTTTGTTTCAATTCTTGTTTTTAAACCGCGTCTGAAAGACTTGTGAACGTAAAGTCACGAATCTTCATATAGGGTATTAAGTTTCCGTTGACACGAACTTGCTTTCCAAGAGATTCCAAATTATTAAGCATAATAATCGGGCTCTCATTGAATCTAAAGTTCTTCACCGGGAAGGCAATTCTTCCATTTTCAATATAAAACGTTCCATCTCGTGTCAAACCAGTATATAGTAAGGTTTGAGGATCTACACTTCTTATATACCAAAAACGGGTTACCAATATACCTTTCTTGGTGCCTTTTATCATATCCTCTAGGCTTTCATCTCCCCCGGCCATAATGGCATTGCCTGGAAAAGGAACTGGATCTACACCTTTTTGGGACCCCCAAAAACGACTATAAGTCAAATTTTTAACTACTCCATTTTCTATCCAGTTGGTTTTCTTTAAGGGCATACCTTCGCCATTCCATGTCGATGTTGGAACATCTGGATGCAATGGGTCGGACCATATGTTTACGCGTTCGTCAACTATTTTCTGTCCAATTTTATTGCCACCATCTTTGGCCGACATAAAACTACGTCCTTCATCTGCAGATCTTGCATCCAATGAACGGAACATGTTTCGTAATAAGTCGGCTGATGCAGCTGGTTCTAAAATCACCGTATATTTTCCAGGTTCAATAGCGCGAGCTTCTCTGGACATCACAGCTTTGTCAATTGCGACATTGGATGCTTCTGCTGCATCGAACTTGGAAATGTCATTAAAATCCCTAGTCACCCAACCAGACCCTGTACCATCATTGGTACGCATGGTTACGGTAAAATCTACATTGGTAGATTTATTATATGCGAACAGACCTTTGGAGTTGATCATAGCCTCAAATTCAACTGAATCATCCAAGAATCCTGCTGCGGTTACATCTTTTTCAGCTGCGGGAACAATACCTTTATTAGCAACCTCTGCCCGGTACTCCGGCGTTACATTTGCGGTAGATTCTTTATAAGTGATTGCCTCATCATAGGTTTGTGGACCCAAAGGTGGCATAAACTCAGGGTTTTCCGGAGATAACTGAGCTAGTTCTTCTGCTCTTCTCACCACTTTTTCCAATGAAGCGTCATCAAACTCATCAATAGTAGCGGTACCTACTTTTTTTCCAAAGCTGGATTGTACCACCAAACTTTGGGTTGATCTATAACCGGCTGTGGAGACGGTATTTCTCGCGTACCTGATATTTCCGCTGTTATTTCCACTAAGGTTTATTTCGCAGGCATCGGCCTTGGAAAAACTCAGTGCTTTTTCCAAAATCTTTTTTGCTTCTTCTTTTGTATATATAGCCATTGTCTTATTATTTAATTTGAATAAACCTTAAATGGTCCTACCTGTATTGATTACATTAATTCCATTAAATCTTGTTGTGGAACTTCCATGGGAAACGGCGCTTACTTGGGATGGTTGTCCTTTTCCATCAAAGAAAGAACCAAATAACCTATAATCGTCCTTATCACAGATTTTTGCACAAGAGTTCCAAAATTCTTGAGTATTGGACTGATAGGCCACATCGTCCAGCATACCTACAATCTCACCATCCTTAATTTCGTAGAACAAAGTTCCTCCGAACTGGAAATTGTAGCGCTGTTGGTCTATGGAATACGAACCACGACCCAAAATGTAAATACCTTTGTCCACATCTTTGATCATATCCTGCAAGGAATACTTCTCAGCACCTGGTTCTAAAGAAACATTGGGCATACGCTGGAACTGTACATCTTCCCAAGTCTGGGCATAACAACACCCATGCGATTCGTTTTGATCTATCATATGGACTTGATCCCGGATAGCTTGATAGTTGACCAAAGTACCGTTTCTGATTAAATCCCATTTCTTGGTCTTCACACCTTCATCATCATAACCTACCGCACCTAAAGAACCAGCTTGGGTTTTATCTGCAACGATATTAACGATATCGCTACCATAATTAAAGTTTTTAGATTCCCATTTGTCCATAGTAGCGAAACTGGTTCCAGCGTAGTTGGCTTCGTAACCAAGTACACGATCCAATTCTAATGGGTGTCCCACGGATTCATGAATGGTTAGACCAAGATGATTTGGTTCCAGAACCAAATCATATTTACCAGGTTCTACTGATTTAGCAGTTAATTTTTGCTTGGCCTGTTTTGCTGCCATGGTCGCATCTTCTATAATATCATAGCTCCTGTTGTACAGTTTAATGCCTTCGGGGCCAGAAAGTTTTTCCGACTCCAAACCGTCCATATATTCATAACCCATACCCATAGGTGCACTCAAAGCTTGTCGGCTCTTAAATTTTCCCGCGGTACGGTCAATTGCAGTGACATTAAAGGTTGGCCAAATACGGTGCACATCTTGATCTATGTAAGATCCATCGGTGGAAGCAAAGTATTTTTGTTCATTCACCATAAAGAGTGCCGAATTCACAAAGTTGGCGCCATTTTCCATAGCTGCCGAGTTCGCATTTAAAAGCAAATCTACTTTTTCAGAAACAGGAACTTCCTTAAAGTCTTTTTTAATCGGGGTCTTCCAAGAAACTTCACCATAAGCTTCAACTGGAGCAAGCACTACTGGTTCTTTTTGAATTTTTGAATTGGCCTTGGCAATAGCTATGGCGTGCTGTGTTGCCTTTTTAATACCATCCTCCGTTACATCATTCGTAGAGGAAAATCCCCAAGTACCATTGGCTATAACCCTGATACCTATTCCAAATGATTCGGTATTCACCACATTCTGGACCTTATCTTCCCTTGTAAAGACATATTGGTTCAAATATCTTCCGATTCTAGCATCTGCATAAGTGGCTCCCATAGATTTCGCCGTATTGAGCGCAACATCGGCCATTTTCTTTTTAAGTACGGTATCCATACCCGGCTCGAGCAAAGCTTCTGCAGGGATATTGTTCCCCATAAGAAGGGAGGGCATCATCATTGCTCCTGCACCCATACCAGCGTACTGTACAAAATCTCTTCTTTTCATATGTTAGTTATTTGATTTTAGTTTTCAGTTAATTAATCTGTAGTTATTTTATTACAATTGTCTGTGCAAAATGTGTAGGTCTTAAATTTAAGTAGTGCTATTCTAGCTTTATGTTAATATTAACTTAAAATCAATAAAACATGTATTTATTTAACTACTTCTTAAAGAAACGATGACTTATCCATACAGAAGTCTAATATTTTTTTATGCCATTTTTACACGCCTCATTGTGGCACATTAAATATGTATGGTTATAAGTAGTTTAATTAAACAAGAAGCTAAACATAAAGAACATAGCGACGCTGGTAGCAAATCCATAATTGAAGGAATGGACTGAAAAAATTGCAGTAGTATATCAAGCTCTTTATCCATCTATTAATACTGTAATATGTAACTTACGTTACTGTCGATCCTAGAAATATAAGTTAATTTTATCATTAAATAAATAATAATAAATATAATTTATAGCACTATGGAAAGTTCTAATTTAGAGACCGCAACCGTAAATCCAATGCCAAGAATTGGGGACATCGCTCCAGATTTTGAAGCTGTTACCACCAAGGGAAAAATAAAATTTTCAGAATTTGCTAAGGACAAATGGACTGTAATGTTCTCACATCCTGCTGATTTTACTCCGGTATGTACTACGGAAATGAGTGGGTTTGCACAAAGGAAAAGTGAATTTGAAGCGATGAATACTGAATTGTTGGGATTGAGCATTGACAGTATCCATGCCCACCTGGGTTGGGTACAAAATGTTAGGGAAAATACCGGGGTATACTTCGATTTCCCGATTATAGCGGATTTGGACATGAAAGTATCCAAGCTGTACGGTATGCTACAACCCAATGAAAGTGAGACTGCAGCAGTGAGGGCCGTGTTCTTTATTGATCCTTCCAAAAAAATCCGATTGATTATGTACTATCCCTTAAATGTCGGTAGAAACATGGATGAAATACTGAGAGCATTGGAAGCCCTTCAAACTTCGGACAAGTACAAAGTGGCCATGCCATTGGATTGGAAAAAAGGTGATAAAGTGATAGTCTCTCCCCCCAAGACTTTGGATGAACTCAATGAAAGAATTGAGGACGATTCCCTTGAAAAAGTAGATTGGTATCTTGCTAAGAAAGAAATCTAAACCTATATTGAATTTAGGGCATCTTGAAACAAGGTGCCCTTTAAACCCTATTCTATGGAAATAAAACAGTTTGAATATAAACCATTGGCCCACTACTCCTACGCCATTGTAGATAATGGTGAAATGGCCGTTATAGATCCTGAGAGGGACCCCATGCAGTACTATGCCTTTGCAAAGGAACACGGGGCCAAGATAGTAGCGGTCATTGAAACCCACCCACATGCCGACTTTGTGAGCTCACACCTGCAAATACACAATGAAACCGGTGCATCGATATACCACAGCAAAATGTTGGGTGCCGACTATGACCATGCCCCTTTCGATGAAGGCCAAAGTATAATGATCGGTGACATTAAAGTCTCTGCATTAAATACTCCCGGACACTCTCCGGACAGTATAACAATTGTTGCGGAAAAAGATGGAAAAACAGCACTGTTTACAGGTGACACCCTTTTTATTGGAGATGTTGGACGACCCGATTTACGTGAAAAAGCGGGGAATATGACCGCAAAACGTCAAGAACTGGCTGAAATGATGTACGATACCATCCGAAATAAATTCAAGAATTTACCTGATGGTGCTTTAATATACCCCGCACATGGAGCTGGTTCGCTATGTGGAAAAAATTTAAGTTCCGACAATAGCAGCACTTTGGGCAACGAAAGAATGGGAAACTGGGCCTTTAAACCACAATCAAAAGAAGCATTTATACATACCCTATTGGACAGTCAACCTTTTATCCCTTCCTATTTTGGATTTGATGTGGACACTAACCGAAAAGGGGCCGAAAACCTACGAACTTCCGTAGCAAACATACCCTTACGATTACATGCTAGTACTGATGGTCTAATTATAGATGTAAGGAATGATATCGATTTTAAAAAAGGCCATCTACCCGGAAGCATCAACATTATGGCAGTTTCTGAAGACTCCAAGTTTGAAACATGGCTGGGGGCCATTGTAAATCCAGAAGAACCTTTTAGTTTGGTTATTGACAAACCCGGTGATATGGAAGAAGTATTGGGAAGGGTTGCCAAAATCGGATATGAGAAACAAGTGAAATCTGTATTGACATTGGATGAGTCCTTGGTTGTGGAAAGTGATAAACTCGATTTAGCTGATTTTAAGAGCCACCCGGACAATTATACCATTGTGGATATCCGTAACCAAAGTGAGCTTGAAGAAGGTAAATTTTTTGATAATGCAATGACGGTACCTTTGAATGAGCTAAGGGCTTCTTTGGATAAAATCCCAATTGAAAAACCTATAATTGTTCACTGTGCAGGCGGATACCGAAGTTCGGCAGGTAGCAGTATCGTTGAAGGGAACAATAAAAATGTACAAGTCTTCGACCTTGGTGAAAATGTCAAAGATTTTATGTAAAACTATATTCATTTTAAAATAAAGGTATATTATGCTAGATTAATTAAATGATACTAACCAACGAGCCAACAAAAATAGATTTACTACCTTGTGATTAGATTTCAATAAGTATCAAAAAATAGATGCTCGTTCCCATTCTCATCTCGCTTTACATAGTCATCGCCTTACTAATGGTTATAAGCTTGTTGTTGAACGGGGTAAGACCAAGCAAAACATTGGCATGGCTATTGGCAATCTTTACCATCCCCGTGGCAGGTGTCCTCTTATATGTATTGTTTGGTCGAAACAGAAGAAAAAGCAAAATGTTTTCGCTTAAAAACGAGTATGGCCCAATTGTTCAACTCGATGATACAATTTGTAACCCCGAAATTTCCACCAGCAAACTCAAAATTACTTCGCTGATTACCAAAACCGTAGAGTGTCCAGTTACCTGCAATAATGATTTGGAATTGTTAAAAGATGGTAAAAACACCTTTGTAAGTATTTTCAGGGCACTGGAAGATGCACAAGAGCACATACACTTACAATACTACATTTTTGAAGACGGAGTCTTGGCTGATAAGCTATTGGAAGTTTTTGAACGCAAAATTGCTGAAAATGTAACCATTCGACTCCTCTACGATGGTATCGGCAGCTACTCCCTAAGTAAAAAATACCTCAAAAAACTTAAAAATATCGGGGTAGAAACAGCCCAGTTCCTTCCTTATAAGTTTGGTAGGTTTCTTTCTGCATTAAACTATAGAAACCACAGAAAAATTATTGTAATCGATAATAAAGTAGGATTTACAGGTGGCATCAATATTTCGGACAAATATTTAAAAGGGGATCCATCACTTGGCAAATGGCACGACACGCATTTAAAAATTGAAGGTGAAGCGGTTGTTTTTTTGAACCGGACATTTGTGACCGATTGGCATCTGGCCAGTGGAAAAAAAGTAGACCTATTGCAGTTCAAAACTTATGGTGTTCCCAATAAAGGGTCTTCGCTCCAAATTGTTCCCAGTGGTCCAGATGATGATTTTGACGTAATGGAACAAGTCTATTTTTCGATTATTAATAGTGCTGAAAAATATTTATACATTGTAAATCCTTACATAATTCCAAATCATGCTATACTACAGGCTCTTATGACCGCTGCCTTAAGTGGGGTGGATGTACGGATTCTAATGTCTTCCAGCACAGATATTAAGCTTGTGGATTGGTGCGTTAGAGCATATTTTGAATCGTATCTTAAAGCCGGTATCAAAATATACTTGTATGCTGATGGGTTTTTACATAGTAAAGTAATGTTATGTGACGATGAAATTGCCAGTATTGGAACGGCCAATCTGGATAATAGAAGCCTGCAGCAAAATTATGAAGCACAAGTTTTTGTATATAATGCCTCTCTTTGCAAACAAATGAAAACGGACTTCTTGAAAGATTGTAAAAAATCCAAAGTACTCTTAGATTATAAAAAATATAAGGAAAGACCGTGGATTAAAAAATTGCTCGAAGGCCTTGCTAAGCTTCTAAGTCCATTGTTATAAAGTCATGCTCTCAAAGCCCAATTCATTTGGGCAGTTCTTGCCCTCCTCCCAACAATCAAGATTATAAATGGTAATCTCCGAAATTCTTTCTAGTGCTTCGTTTGTGGCAAATGCTTGGTGGGGCGTTAAAAGTACATTGGGCTGGGCAATCAATTCTTTGAGTAGCTCATCTTTTAACCCTGTTTTACCATGATCTTTAAAAAAAATACCTCTTTCATGTTCGTAAACATCGGTGGCATAACCTCCGAGGCTTCCATTGTTTAATGCACTAATTACATCTTCGGTTTTTACAATTCCACCCCTGGCCGTATTAACCAACAACGCACCTTTCTTCATTGTCAAAAATAATGGTTCACGAAAGCAATGATGAGTCTCGTAGTTAAGTGGTGTATTTATACTAATTATATCCGATCTTTTGCATAACTCTTCCAAAGGAACATACTCCAAATCGTAATGGTGTTCCAAGTATTGATCTCTTTTTATATCAGTGGCCAACATCTTGCATCCAAAAGCATGGAGTATCCTCACCAATATTGATCCTATTCTCCCAGTTCCAAATATACCTACGGTTTTTCCTTTCATATCAAAGCCCACCAAATCATCCAATAAAAAATTATATTGGTTGACTTGGGTGTTGGCTTTAATCAATTTACGGTTTAGGGCCAAAATTAACTCCACTGTATGTTCTGCAATAGCGTTGGGAGAGTATTCGGGCGCATAGGCCACTTTTAGGCCAATACGCTTGGCCGACTTAACACTTACGTTGTTGTAACCGGTAGATCTAAGGGTTATATATTTTACGCCTAATTCCCAGAGTATCTCCAATACAACTAAGGACGCATCGTCATTTGAAAAAATAGAAATAGCATCGTATCCAGCGGCCATTACGGCTGTTGTAGCATTAAGGGTATCCGGCACAAATTTTATATTATGTTTGTTGCCGTTCATTTTTTTTAAGTTTCTTATCTCAAAATCCTTGGCACTATATACGAGTACTTTCATATTTTTTATTTCTCAATAATCTTAGTTCAATAATCTCTTCTGCTTTTTGCGTTTTATCACATTGGATACGATATTAAATATCATGGTTTTGGCTTCCTTATACTTTACAAAGTAGTCGGATACTTCCATGGCCAAATCGTTGTGTGTGTCCAAATATGCTGCTTCCATTTTATCTTGGTTAACATCATCCAGCATTATTTGTAGCTGATTCTCGTGCAATTGGACTTTTTTCGAAAGGTTTACCAAGTCTTTTTCTGAATTGTTCAACGATTCCACCACAGGTTGAACGGTTTTGAACATATCAGAATCTATAATATCCAATGTATAGTCCTTGACCATATTGTTGAGAAACTTTTGTTCATCTTTGGCGAATTGTAGTTCTGAGAACCATTGTTTGGATTCTTCGTGCAACTCATCTGCACTGAACCACTCTCTAAATTTTCTTTTGTTTGCTTTTGTTTCCATTGCTAAACTACTTTTAGCGGCAGATGAGCAAACATCTGCCGCAAATTTCAATTATAATACCTTGATAACTTTTTTTAGGTCTTTCTTAGCTTCTTCCATTTTCAGAACATTTAACTTAAGAATACCGTTTTCATAAACTGCCTTGACCTCTTTTGATTGGTCCACAGTAGCAGGCAACTGCAAGGTTCGTGTAAATGCGTTGTAGTTGAATTCCCTTCGTGTGAAATTTTCATCTTCTTTGGTTTCTTTGTTACTTTTTTTGGCAGAAACCTCCAAGACATCATCTTTTATAGTGATTTCGAAATCTTTTTTCTCAAACCCGGGTGCGGCAAATTCAATTTCAAAATCATCTTTGTGTTCTTTAACGTTCATAGAAGGGTGGGTTTTTTCTAAATTGAAAAAATCTTCATCAACAAACGCTTCTCGATTGAAAAAATCAATCAGGTTCTCATTCCAAGGAAATCGTTTTCCATCTAATTTTACGAGTGACATAACTACTAAATTTATTAATTAATGAATATGATTCAACTGAACATAGACTGTATTAATTAATAATAAACACAGCCGAGTCAGTACAATGGCTTCTTCATTTTTAGCACAGAGCCTGCGTAATTGTAGACATCCTTTTTAAGGCCTATGTAAGTCTGTATATAGTCTGTAATATTATTCTTGAGGCCTTGGTGCTTTTCGTAGTAATGATTATCGCAATCATCTTGTACGCATTCAAAAATTCCTGCAAGCCCATTTTCATGGGTTTTAATGGATTGCAATAATGCTGTTCTATTCCTTTTTGAAGCATCAAAGTGTTGTTTGAATACTTCCAAGCGTTCAAACAAATGAGGTGTTCTTGGCTCAAAAACATAAGAGTTCAACAACCTTTGGATAAAGATCATTTCATCCCCTATAAACTGCAAATAGGATTTCCAATTTTGCAGATTATCATGCATTACCTCTATTTGTTTTTCCCTTACCATCACTAGGCTTCTTTGTTCCGAATTGTAAACGAATGTAAGGTTTGGTCGGCTGTAAAAAAATGACCTAAATCACTTTGTCCATCTTTATTACGTGGCATCAGGATAACGGTCGTCTATTCCAAAGGACTGTTTTGCCAATGCCTTAAACTGATTTTGCGTCATACTGTCTACTGTCTTGGTCGTTAATACTTTGGCTGCCAATCCAGGATGGTTCTCTTCTAGGGTTTTTACAAACTTTTCTGGTGTTTCGGCCGGCCCAAAAATGGCTATTTGGTCCGCATTGGAAATTTTATCGGCAATCTTTTCAAAATAATTCTTTAATTGGTGTTTTTCCCTTTCAAGATACTTACTGTCATGGACCACTTCTTGCGGACCCCATTTGGTTTTTGACCTCGACCCACCTTTGGGATTAAAAAAATCCAGTTCCGAAGAAATGTTGAAAATACTCTCTTTTCCGTTTTCCAGTACTACTCCATTAGCCTCCTGTTTATCCAGCCAAATTCCCACTTGTATCATAATGCTTCTTTTTTTAGTTATCGTTCATTTCCAAAATTGGTACTTGGGGATCAAATCCAATCTTTTTTACAAAAGGATTGGTAAGGACACTTTCTAAAAACAAGTGTTTTCTATTTAAAAAAGCGACCATATCACAGTCATTGTTCCCTATAAAATTGTTGATTCCCATACTTATCTTGTCCGATTGCAAAAAATGCATCTCATAATCTGTCCCTTGTAATATTTCTTGCAACAATTCTTTATTTTCCTTTTCTTTTCTTCCCAGTTGTTCTTCTTTGTCCTTATCAATATGAACTACATTGATCTTTGCATCGTGTATTTTGGATAACTCTATCAAATCGCCAATTTCTTTCTTTTTAAAGGGCGTTTTATAGTCTGTGGGAAATACTATTTCCCTTAATGTTTCAAACCTATAATTGTTGGGCACTGCAATAACCGGGCATTCTTTTATCTGCTCCATTATATTTACAGTATTGGAGCCAAATATCCGTGCCGTGGAGCCAGTTATTCCTTTGGTTCCCATTACAATCATATCAATATCCTTCTTATCTATTACAACCTCAACAGCTTGAATAAAATTATTGAGGGTTGTAATGGTGTGGAATTTATGCTTGTCGTTTTGTGAGTATAGTTCCAACATTTTCATCAACCGTTGCATCTCTTCTTCGGATTCTTTTTTCGCGGCTTCATAATAGGGTTCTTCGGTTTCGGGAACCCTCATACTATCCAGAGTATATCCTGAGATGTGAAAGGCATTGAGTACATAAAACTCACATCGAACGTTCTTGTACAGTTCCATTGCATATCTAATTGCGTTCAATGCATTTTTTGAATAGTCCGTTGGCAATAAAACTCTCTTATCCATGGTTATTTTCTGTTATGTAAAATCTACAGTGTTTCAACATGTTGTACTATGATATTCATAAATTATGGGTATGGGGTAAAATCAAAAATGGCACCTTTAGTTTAGTATTCAATTCTTTTATTATTCCCTTACCAATAAATTCTAAGAAAAAGTGATGTGGATAATAAACCATGACAAGTATGTCTATGCTCCAGAGATCTACAAATTCTAAAATGGTGTTCACTTTGCCGTCAAATATGGGCAACTCCACTTCTTTGGAACTGTTATCGGAAATTGCCTCAAGAAAATTGGCCTTGTTTTGTTGCACGGAAACCTCATCCTTGTTTTCATCTATGTTCATTGGCACGATAACGCTATCCATTAAACTACTGAAGAACTTGATTGTTTTGATATTATCCTCTCCAATAGGATTGGAATAATTTGAAGTGAATGCAATTTTATCCACACGTTTAAAATCGATTTCCAATGGAACAACCAATACCGGACAGTTAGTTATTTCCCTTACCAACTGCATCGCATTGTTGCCGAACAATATATTTTTAACCTCTTCTTTCGCCTTATTTCCTATAACGGTGAGGTCTACGTTGTTCTCTTTAGCATAGTGCGACACTCCTTTGGACATATCCGAGCATAAAGAAATCTTTTTAAAAGTGTGAGCTTTGTTCTCTCCTGTATCTCTTATTAACCTATGAACCAAAGCATCCAACCCTTGGGCTGACTCCAGTTTGGCCAAATTTATATCCGTATTGGTGGTGGTACTGCATACATTCACAATATGGAACGCGCATTGTTTGTTCTTAAACAACCTTGCTGCATAGTATAATGCATTGTAGGAGTTATTCGAAAAATCGGTAGGTACTAAAATCTGTAACATGTTATTTACTTATTTGTTATATGGAAGGACCAAAAAAGGAACTTTGGCGTGAAGACCAATGTTTTTGATTATGGGCTCCACAAAAAGTCGCTCAATAAACGAATGTTTGTTCTTTACCATGGCCAATAGTTCCACTGGGTTCTCTTTTTGAAATCCATTGATGGCACTAATCAACTCTTGGTCGGGCAAGTCGTAAAACTGGTAATTTTGCTCCAGTAACATTCCTTCCAAATCGGTTTTTTGAGCAGCCTGTTCACTATCAAGCCCATCGGAAGAGGTAACATGCATAATATGGAGTTTGGAACGCCATAGTTTGCAATATTCTAGTAAAAAGTCAACATTGGCTTTTTTATAATCCACTTCGTAATCCGTTGGAAACAAAACATTGAATGGTGGCTTGTATTCATAATCCGAGGGAACCGCCAGAACCGGTATTCCCGTTTTTTGTATCACATGTATGGTGTTGGAGCCAAAAAGGATTTCCTTTGCACCTGTTGCTCCTTGGGTCCCCATAACCACCAAATCGATGTTTTCCTTTTGGGAAATAGAAGCAATCTCATCCTCTAAAGAATTGAACGCAGCATGTATAACAAAGTCATGTGTTGGCACATTGAACTTTGTCTTAATTTTAGTTCGAATTTTATCCAAAGCTTCCTCTGCCTTATACTTTTCGGTGTCCGGCAAACCCAATTGTCCTGGACTACCCAAAGCATAGTCTGCTCTATAAACTGGTGGGGTATAGGCATGTACCAAATAAAATATACAGGTAGATTTTTCGAATAATTTTACTGCATAAGAAATGGCACTAAAGGCATTTTCGGAGAAATCTGTTGGCAATACAACTTTAATCATGGCTTAATTATTTAACATGCATATTAATAACAAAGCTATTTACTAGATTGGTCCTATACTATGATTTACATCACCTATCCTAAAAATTGAAAGAAAACGAACCTTGCTCCATCAATTCTTAAATTGAAATTAAACTTTTTTATAAAAAGGTTATTCGTGAATTACGTAGAAGGGTATCTTGGTATGAAAGCTAAGTTGCTCCACAATCGAATCGAACAGTATCTGTTGAATAAAATTCAGGTTTTTGGCTACCATAATCATCATGTCAATTTCTCTGCTCTCCACAAAACATTGAATTGCCGATTTTACTTTTTGGTTTGTTATCGTGTGAAAACTATGCGTCTCTGGAAATGTTTCTTCCATAAAATCCAAAAGGTGTTCCTTATTCTTCTCTTGTTCTTCGTTTAGGACATCACCAACTTTTAAAGCGTTCATAATCCTAAAATGTGCTTTGCCCAGACGTATCATTTCTTCCATGGGACGCAAAATCTCTAAAGAGTAAAAAATATTAAAGTCCGTGGGAAAAGCAATTTCCCGAGGCTTGGACAATTCAGCTTGGGCAGGTACTACAAGTGTGTTACATTGTACCTTGGTTATGACATCTCCTGCATTACTACCGAGTACTTTTTCCTTAATTCCCGAGGCTCCTTTGGTTCCCATAACAATAAGGTCGATATTTTTTTCCTCCAAATGCTTTTTAATGGTGGGAATAAAAAAACCATACTCATGCAAAGCAAAAAAAGAGTGGTTCGTCTCGGCATTGCTTCTTCTAATATTTTTTACGAGATCGGTTAATTTTGTCTTTGTGCTTACAATGGACTCACTGTCTAGTTGAAAGGTACTCTCGTCTTTTTGTGTGTCCAATAAGGTCCCTACATACAGCAAATAAAAGTTACATTCCTTAAAGGCAAATAGTGTTTGAGCGTACTTTAAGGCCTGTATCGAATTTTCGGAAAAATCTGTTGGGAGCAGAATATTCTTCATTTGTCATAAATTAATGGCACAAGTTTGTCATTCGTTTAAAAAAACGGAATGATATATATCATTTGTGTCATTTATGACCCATTATTTTTAATTGACAAGCTCCAATTCCTCCCTATTGAGTACTCGGATATTTCTGTTTTCAATGGCAATAAGGCCTTCGTTTTTAAAGTCGGAAAGAGTTCTTATTAGGCTTTCAGTGGCAATTCCGGCCACCCCTGCCAAATCACTCCGTGCAATTTTTAAGGGTCCCTGCTTGTCCCTGTTAATTGCTTTGCAGAACATTACAAGTGTTTGTGCAGTTTTTTTTCGTACCGAGCTATAGGCCATTTGAAGCAATTGTTTTTTTAGGTTTGCCAAATCACCGGTAATGACATCCATTAGCTCCAACGAAACCCTTTTGTTATCCTCTAAAATCGCTTTCACCTTTTCTTTGGATATTCCAGCCAACTCCACATTTTCAATCGCTATTGCATATTCTTGATGTTGTAAATGCTCTGTCAAGGAAGTGAACCCCAAAAAATCATCTTCTGAGTATATAGTTGTGATCAATTCTTTTCCTTGCTCGTCCAAAGCACAGCTTTTTATAACTCCTTTAAGAACAAGGTAAACCATATTGGAATGATCACCTATTGAATAAATGGTTTCATCTTTTTTAAAGGAAAGCAATTGCCCATGATCGTCAAAAAAGTTCTTAAGTTCGTTAAGGGATTTAATTTCGTTACCGTGCTGTTTATTATTTGGTTGTTCAGCAAGAATAGCCTTCATTTGCTCGGCTTTTTCCAAACGACATTCAATGGCCGACAATAGTTCTTCTTCTTCAAAGGGCTTTGTCAAATAGTCATCGGCACCTAGGTTCATTCCCCTTCTAACATCTTGTCTTTCTGTTTTAGCGGAGACAAATATAAATGGTATATCCCTAGTGGTCTCTTTTGATGATAGTTCTTCCAACACGCCATACCCATCCATTTCAGGCATCATTATATCACAGAGTACCAAATCCGGGTGCTCTTCTCTTGCTATTTCCACTGCCACTTTTCCGTTGGATGCTGTAGTCACATTATAACCGGACAATTCTAACAGTTCGGCTACATTTTCGCGCAACGAGGTATCATCCTCAACCAGTAAAATTTTTTTCATTTTGCTTTTTGTTTATTGGTATGTGCAATGTGAAGGTGGAACCACTCCCATATTTACTTTTAAAAGTAATATTGGCGTCTAGATTGTGCATATGTTGCCTTACAGTATTCAACCCTATTCCTGTACCTTGAACCGTAAGTACATTGCTGGCCCTGAAATATCTGTCAAAAACAAACGGTTGATCCTCGGAGGGTATTCCAAAACCTTCGTCTACAACCTGGATATTAAGTTGTTCTCGTTCTTGAGACACCTTCAATTCGATATCGGTATCCTCGGGGGAGTATTTTATGGCATTGTGCACAAGATTCGACAAAGCCAACCCTAATATTTTTTCATCAAACTCAACCACAACCCCATCAATGTTATTGGGGTAACGAATGCGCTGTCCTTCTTTTAAGAGCGTATTGGAATCATACACCACTTCATTTATCAATTTACTAAGAGGAAATGTTGTAATTGTGTAGCTTACCTTTCCCAACTCCAACCGTTCTATGGATAAAAAATCGGTAAGTATGTTGTCCAAATGCTTCACCTTGGATTTAATTGTCACGATATGTTTATCCCGCTTTTCTTGCTGGTCCGACTCGGTGTATTTGCCCAAGAGCGAGGTGGACGTGAGTATACTGGTCAAGGGAGTTTTGAACTCGTGGGAAACCAGTGAAAGAAACTTTGTTTTTAGTTCATTAAGCTTTTTCTCTGCCTTTAAGGCCTCCTGTAATTGTTGGGTACGTTCCGCTACCGTGTCCTCCAACTGTTTTGTATAATTTTTCCTTTCCGTAATGTCCAAAACAATGGCCACACAAACTTGTCGTTTCCCAATAAATGAAAGCTGTAAATGAACCTCGACAGGATATGTGGTTCCATCTTTGCGTTTGTGGAGAGATTCAAAAATTACTTTTTGTTTCCGTTTGGACAACAAGGGGGAAAGCAATCGCTTCATGGTTTCCAATCCAACGTCTGGTTTAATGTCCAATACGGACATCTTGTTCAGCTCTTCCATGGTGTACCCCAAATTGAGTTGGGCTCCACGGTTTACATTAATAAAAACAAAAGAGGATGTATCGAATACAAAAATTTCGTTCAGCGATTCGTCAAAAATCTGAAACCAATAATCTATGGTCTGTTCGGCTTTCTTTCTTTCGGTTATATCCATTACGAGTGCCAGCACGTACTTTTTCCGATGTAGTTCAAATGGGCTGAGACTTATCTCAAGGGGAAACTCCTCGCCATCCTTTCGCAGGCCTACCAAATCTAAACCTTGCCCCATCTGACGTGCCTTCCCTTTGGACATAAAGTGAGCGACCTTCGTCTCGTGATTGCTCCTGGCGTGCTTGGGAATCAAGATATCCAACGACTTGCCAGGAAGTTCCCCAGCTTCGTAAGCAAACATTATATTGGCAGCATTGTTACTGGCAGTAATCTGCCTTTGCTCATCAACAATAATAATACCCTCGGAGATAACCTCCGATAACATGCCCAGTACGTTACTTTTCTCTAATAGTTCCAAAACGATAATAAATTTACTGATTTAGATCATGTTGAAAAATTATTTACTTGAGTATATTTATTTTTAATCATAAAATTTAATAAAATGCTGGAATCCAAGAAAAAACTCAGAAATGAACTTTATCAAAATTTGGGGAAATTATTCTACGCTGTAGCCATGGCGGACCACAGTATACATATAAAGGAGATGGAAAAACTTAATGAGGTTGTACGCAATCATTGGTTAGATGTAGATAAGGTTGAAGACGAATATGGGAACGATGCCGCTTTTCAGATAATTTCTGTGTTTGATTGGCTCTTGGAGTACGAAAAAGACAATGATGCAATTTATGAAGAATTCGAGAAATTCTACTACAATCATAAAACACTGTTCACCACAGCAATCAAAAATTTGACTATGAGCACATCCAGAGCCATAGCTGCTTCATTTTACGGCAACAATAAATCGGAACTTATTTTACTGGGGCGCTTGCAATTGCTCTTCATCAAATAATTAGAGCTTAATGGTCATAACAGGGAGTTTAGCGTGATTGGTTACATTTTCGGCCAAACTTCCAACAACAAAATGAGCCAGACCCTTTCTACCGTGTGTTGGAATTACCAATAAATCCGCATCTTTCTCATAACAATAGTTAAAGATTCCACGTTCTACACTATGGTAATTGTAAAATTTAACATTGATTTTCTTGCCCAGTTCTTTTTGAAAGTTTTCCATTCTTTTTTTTACATCATCATAACCCATAAAATGTGCGCCGGAAGTATTTATGTAGGCAACTTCCAATGTAGCTGAGAATAATTTTGCAAACGCTTCGGCCTTCTCATATACCGGGATACTCGCTTTGTCTAAATCCGAGGCCAATACCATTGTTTTTATCGTAAAGTCTTTATGTGGTTTTTTTATCACAATAACGGGCAGATTAGATGTGCGCACCACCTTTTCGGTATTGGAGCCCACAAACAGTTCCGTTATACCACTGGTACCATGGGAGCCCATCACAACTAGATCACAATTCTGTTCTTGGGCTACGTTGTTCACCTCGCTAAAGTCTTTATAATTTTGAATAACGGCTTCCACCGAAACCTCTTTGAGGTACTCCTTCTCGATGGTTTCTTTAATTTTTTCTTTGGTCAGATTTAAATAATATTTGGCCTCTGCCTCCTCTGCAATTTCGGAATTGGCCAAAACTGAATCGGATATACCAATCATATGAAGCAAAACTATACTGGCATTATGTTTCTTTGCTATGTTCGCGGCAACTTCCAGAGCATATTCCGAATGTTTTGAAAAATCGACAGGAACCAATATTTTTTTCATGACTTACTTTGTTAAGATAAAGTGGTTCTCTTCCTTAAGACGAGATAAATGTTTTAAAAACATCTATTTCTTAAACCATATCTATTTGTTACATTTTCTTAAAATTACAGTTTGGGACAATCAATTCCCATGATTTTGGTCATGTTATCCATTGGCTACATCATTCCAAGGTGTTCAATTTTCTTTTTAATGACGCTACTTCTTGCTGCAGACTTTCCACTTGTCCCAAAAGGTGGTGTATGGCCTGTATTCCTTCTGGATTAATATCTAGCTCATTGTACAAACGCACCATTTTTTCTAAAAGAGGAAGGTCTTCCATGTACAGCATTCCTTCATTTTCTTTATGCTCCAACTGCAAAATTTCATATTCGTACAAGGAATATACAAAGGACTCCCCCACCCCATGGTGCTCACAAAACGTTTTTATGGATATATATTTTTCTTTTTTCATGTCTTTTTACTCTAGGTTGGTTTTTTCCAACGATTGGAACAGTGATTTTTGTTCTTGTGTTAGGTTCTTTGGTATTTTAACTACATAGGTAAGGTAGAGGTCTCCAAATTGACCTTCCTTTTTATATTTGGGAAATCCTTTCCCTTTAAGTTTTACTTTGGTTCCACTATCTGTTCCCTGGGCAACTTTTAGTTTCACTTTCCCTGTTAAGGTTTCTACCTGTATCTCTCCTCCTAGCACGGCTTTTACCAAAGGTATTTGCACCGTTTTATACAAATTTGCCCCATCCCGTTTAAAGGCGGTGTTGTTATCAATTGAAAAAGTAATGTACAGATCACCAGCGGGTCCGCCTTGCGTACCAGGCCCTCCGTGACCTTTTATCTTAATGGTCTGCCCATCTTCGATACCTGCTGGAATGGTCAATCGAATATTTTTACCGTTTACTGTAAGGGTCTGTTTTTGTGTCGTGTACACATCCATTAAGGATAATTGAAGCTGCGCATTGTAATCCTGCCCTCTGAACCGAACCTTTTGCCGAGCCGAACTAAACCCTGATCCACCACCGAACATAGACTCAAAAAAATCAGAGAAATCTTGTGCCGATTCTCCGGAACTACCGTACGTGTATCCAGAATAATCACCTTGTCTGCCTTGCGCTCGTGATTTCTTCGCTTTCTCAAATTCCTCAGCATGCTGCCAATCCTTCCCGTATTCGTCGTATTTTTTTCTCTTCTCTGGGTCCGACAACACCTCGTTTGCTTCATTTACTTGCTTAAAGCTTTTCTCGGCTTGCTTGTCGTTTGGGTTTAAATCTGGATGATACTTTCTGGCAAGCTTACGATACGCCTTTTTGATTTGGTCGGTAGTCGCTTTTTTATCAATCCCCAATACTTTGTAATAATCAATAAAATCCATAGGTCGATATAGAAATCTGAATTTATAAAACCTTATATCATTCGAATTTAATTCGAGTGAATCACACCATCAAATTTGGCAAAAAAACTTCTTTTTTTACAATGATTTTTATCAGTACCCTAGGAAAAAAATTACAGATTAGTTTTTCATTTTTATATCTTATCAACAACAATTACCTTTAAAAAACAATTCCCAGGACTATGATCGTTCATCAGTTTGACCAGACCAATTCAGTGCTCAACACTTTTATAGCTGAACTTCGTGATGTGGATATCCAAAAGGATTCTATGCGTTTTAGGCGAAACATTGAGCGTATTGGAGAGGTGCTTGCCTACGAATTGAGCAAGTCATTGGATTACCATGAAAAAGAAATTACAACCCCGTTGGGAACCAAAAAATCCTTTTTATGCTCGGACAATTTAGTGCTTTGCTCCGTTCTTAGGGCTGGGCTTCCTCTCCATCATGGTATTTTAAGTTATTTTGATGGAGCTGAAAACGCTTTTATTTCAGCTTACAGACATCATCCCAATAATGATGATACCTTTGAAGTAATAGTAAAATACTTGGCCGCACCCGCTCTTGATGGTAAAATATTGGTATTAACGGACCCTATGTTGGCAACTGGTAAAACCTTGGAAAATGTCCTCGATTCCCTTAAAGGTTATGGTACCCCTAAACAAATCCATATTATCTCCGTAATCGGTTCCAAATCCGGAGTGGCCAAAATCCAAAAAGTATTTCCAAAAGATACGCAGCTATGGATTGCCTCTGTTGATGACGACCTTAACAGCAAGGGATACATATTACCTGGATTGGGTGATGCTGGAGACTTAAGTTATGGGGAAAAATTATAACCTCTCCTTCCTATAGTAAAATTTCGACAACTTCGTTCATGCTGGGCACATGACATTTCCACCCATATTTATCTTGAATTGTAAAACGATAGGTTTCCATGGCGGCTTTTTCCCCATGAACCAAAAATACTTTTTCAGGGATGTTTTTTATAGCACCCATCCAAGTCAATAATTCTGCTTGATCCGCATGGGCAGATAAACTTTCCAAATGATTGATCGTTGCATTAATTGGAACATGTTTTCCATAAATTTTTAGTTCCGAAGTACCTTCTAGCAGCTTTCTGCCCCGGGTTTCCTCTGCTTGGAAGCCTACAAGTAAAATAGTGGTAGTATCCATTTCCCCGAGTTGTTTTATGTAGGTGAGCACCCGCCCCCCTGTAACCATACCACTCCCGGCAATTACAATTTTTGGCCGTGGATCATCAATAGTTTCCCATGTTTCAGCGTATGAACTCACTATGGTTATATGATTGCACATATTTCTGTACTCCTCTGGGGTAAGTTTATGCCAATCCGGAAAGTCTTTAAATACCTCCAGCACATTATTTCCCATGGGACTATCAACGAAAATGGGAATATTGGGAATCCTGTTTTTTTTGTAGAGTTTCCACAATTGATACATTAACGATTGTAAGCGTTCTACGGCAAAGGAAGGGATAATCAAGACTCCTTTTTTGTATAGGGTTTCATTTACGAGTTTGGTCAAAATTTGTCCTACATCTTCTTCAGGGTGAAGCCTATCACCATACGTACTCTCCACAAACAAATAATCTGCCCACTCTGGCTGTTTTGGAGGATCGAGCAGTTCATCTTCTTGTCGGCCCACATCTCCGGAAAAAACTAACCGTTTGCCATAAAGGTTAATTTCAATATACGTAGATCCTATTATATGTCCATTGTACATAAAAGTTGCGCTACAATGGTCTGATAAGGACACAGTATCGCCTTCTTCCACATGCTGAAAGAACTTTAATGTAAAAACAACATCTTGCTTGGTATACAATGGCAAGGCCGGATTATGTTTACTATAGGACTCTTTATTAGCTTTTTCTGCTTCCTCTTCCTGTATTTTTGCGCTATCCTCTAGTATTATTCTTGCAATTTCCAGTGTGGGTGGTGTTCCCAATATAGTGCCTCTAAATCCTTGTCTCACCAAAAGGGGCAAATATCCGCAATGGTCCAAATGTCCGTGTGTAAGCAACACATAATCTATTTGGGAAACGTCTACTGGTAAACGTTCCCAGTTCTGCTCTCTTAATTCCTTTATGCCTTGGAACAATCCACAATCCACCAAAATTTTGATTTCTTCGGTATGCAGATAAAACTTTGACCCTGTTACGGTGCCAGCTCCACCTAAAAAATGAACTTGAAGTTTTTTCATCATCGTTTTATGAGTTGCACAGTGATTTCATTTCTTTTAGAATTCTTTGTTTCCTACTATTGGAAACCCCTAGATGATCCAACAAAAAACTATTTTTCTCCAATTGTCTACAAAGAACTACATCCCGCTCCAATAAAAACTGTTTTTCTCTGCCAGATAATAACGTGGATACGGTGATGGGGTAAAGCCTCAATCTATCGATCCTTTCCTTGAGACCATCTCCATGAGGATAATCCCAACTTAAGAGATAGAGCCCAACACATTTTCCATATTCCAAAGCATCTTGGGTAAACCGGGTGTTGGTAACCAACCAACCTCTGGTGCTTTCAAAGGATGTTTTCTTCTGTACATCCAGTGGACCTTTGACATCATGGTATCTAGAGTTGATATACAAAGGAATCTTTACATTACATTTTAGACCATCATCCCCATGAAATTTACACTCAATGACATTCAAAATTTCATTTTTTATGGCCAAAACATCTATTTCATGGGAAACACATGTGCCCTGCAACACTTCTCCTACTTTGGTTTGGTATCCTGAGTAATGTAAAATACCACTTATAAATTTCTCAAAAGGAAAACCTGTGGGACCAAGTTCATAAATCGCTTTTTTTAGTTTGTATTTGGATGCGTAGATCGATTTTTTCTTTTTTAACAGCGCATAGGCACGGTTATATATTTCTCTTGTTGAGATGCCAGGGTATAGTTCATCCTGTACTTGATCTACAATACCCTGAACTATTTTTTCAGTCGCCCCACTTTGTTGAAGCGATTTTTTTAATTTATCAATGGAAAATTTGGCCTGTTCACCCGACGATTTGGTAATATGGACTTCGTTACTTAGCATATGACTAAAATACATATCCTTTGAGAACAGCAATATGACTTTCCTCAACTTTGGTGAATATCCAATTAAGCTATAAACTTTATTCCATTATAGATGTTCTACAAAAAAGTAGCACCAGGTATGATTAAAGCCCCCATAGATACGGTAAGATAAAGAATACTGCTAAAGCCATTATAATTATGGAAAGTAGATTCATTAAAAAACCAGTACGCACCATATCGGGAATACGTAAATATCCAGACCCAAAAACCACTGCATTTGGCGGTGTGGCAACCGGGAGCATAAATGCGCATGAGGCCGCTGATGTACAAGCTACCATCAACAAATATGGGTTTATGCCCAGTGTTAGGGCCAATGGCGCCAAAACGGGGAGCAACATGGCTGTAGTAGCCAGATTGGATGTGACCTCTGTTAAAAAATTTACACAGGTAATAATCAACAAGAGCAATACAAACAAGGGCAAACCATCGAAAAAAGCCATTTGACCACCTAAATAATTGGCTAAGCCGGTTTCTTGAAAACCCTTGGCTATGGCCATACCTCCACCAAACAACAGAATGATTCCCCATGGAATTTGCACGGCTTCCTTCCAGTTGATCAGAGGCTCGCCCGACCTGTTTGCTGGAATTATGAAAAGAAGAATGGCCGCACCAATGGCAATTATCGTATCATCGATATTTGGAACTATTTTTTGCAATAGAAAAGACCTAGTTATCCAGCAAAATGCAGTGAGTACAAAAACAAATAAAACCAATTTTTCTTCTTTACCCAATGGTCCAAGTTCTGCCAATAGTCTATTTATTTCTTTTTTACCACCTGGAAAACGGGATTGTTTCAAAGGGTAAGCTATTCTTGTTAAGTACAACCATGCCAACACCAAAAGTACAGATGATACAGGTAATCCGAATTTCATCCATTGCCAGAAACTAATGTCCACCCCATATGTTTTTTGAACAAATCCGGCCAACACCAAATTCGGGGGTGTACCAATCAATGTAGCAATACCACCTATCGATGCTGCGTAGGCAATGGCCAACATTAATAATTTACTGAAAACCTTGTTCTCATCTTCTGGCGTTTCTGGATTATCTTTTAACTGTTTCACAATTGATATGGCCATTGGTAGTACCATAACTGTGGTTGCGGTATTGGAAATCCACATGGAAAGAAAGGCTGTTGCCACCATAAAACCAAGGACAATGGTATACATGTTGGTACCTATGGTTTTAATGATCTGCAATGCGATTCGTTTATGAAGGTTCCATTTTTCTATAGCTACGGCCAGAATGAACCCTCCTAAATAGAGAAAAACATACTTATGCCCATAACTTGCGGTAGTATCTCCTAACTCCACGGCATCCAATAGCGGGAACAGTAGGATTGGAAGCAGTGCGGTTACCGCAATGGGAAGTACCTCAAATACCCACCAAATACCAATCCAGGCAGTAGCTGCCAATACATTCTTACCTTGTTCCGAAAGTGCTTCGTCCCCAAAAAAGAAATGAATTAAAACGAAAAGAAGCGGTCCTAATACAAAACCAAATTTCTTGTAAGACATAGGTGTTCAATTATTAAATTATGTGCAAATAAAAAGGGATGATGACCCTAAGGCTACACCATCCCCTTAAGAAGATTACTTAGATTTAGTCTATATTTTCCTTATCCATCCAGTAGATTAAATAAGGAATATTGTATGCGTGTGTCCAACCAAACACACGAAGTCCTTGATTTGTTTGCCAATTGGTAAATCTCTTCTTACTCATAGGTAGATTAGAAATTTCCAAAAGGTCTTTACTATAGGCTTCTGCGGACTCATATTCGTCCGGTGTCTTTGGCAATACACCAACTTTGAGCTTCTCTGCTCTTGTCAATGCTTCATCCAAGTACGATTTTTCACCACTGATCTCATAACCGAGAAGCAAGGGGTAAATGGTGGCCAAATAAGACTCCATTTCATGATTCAACGGTGGTACATCTCGTACCCATCGTGCATGTCTCAACAAAGCTTTTCTAACATTTTCGTCACCAGTAATCTGTTGGTATTTATAGAGTCCTTGTGCTACATAGGTCTGTGAATAACCATATCTGTCCAACAATAAATTACCTCCTTGTCGTTCCTGGAGTTCCAACATCTGCCTTACCCTATCGTCCAATTCAACCTTATATTTCTCCAATTTAGTGGCATCATACAGCTCAACCAAGTTAAGAACGGATAGATATAATCTTCTACCTCTTAAATCATGATCTCCCCAGATACGGTTGATATAAGTATCGCCAGTCATTTTGGCTACTTCCAATGCTCTATGATCACCGGATATATAGTAATCCGCTATCCATCCTTGAACCCAAACATGGGCACTTAAAAGCGAATACCAATGTTGGTTGGCATGCCTTCTTCCTATTCCTAAATAAGGAGTGGATTCCGGTTCGTCCTCATAGTTCCAAAAATCGATTGCATCATTAATCTCACCATAATAGGTTCGTTTTTTGGGCCAATGTATATTATCCACATCCATAGTGTGCCTGCTCATAGCTTGAGCCATTTTGTAATATTTAGGATTGCCCGTACGCATAAAGTTGGTCCACAACATAAAATCCACAGTGGGCTCGTTGTTGGTCCATTGTACCCATCTACCATCGAAGAAGTAACTTTTGCCGTCTCCATAATTGAACATTCCATACCATGGTTCGTTCTTTTGGTTGTATGCCCACCATTGGTATCTGTACTGTAAGGCATTTTCAAATTCTGGATGTTCTTCTGAAGCAGGTGCCATATTTCCATATACTTTGGAGTTGGCATACCATTCTGGTGTGGCATGTGCCACTGGGCTTTCTATAACATATTCCATTTTGTCTCCTACATCCTCCGTAGTATCATTATCATGGAAGTAATAAATAAATTCCGTGGTTTTAGTAATACCTTGAGCAAAATTGCCAAGCATTCCCCCATCGGGTTCGGTATTGTGTCTTGCAAAGCTCATTGGGCCGTTTTCTTTTGGCCAGATACTTCCTAAGAGCATATTGTTAGCAGGGTCAACTTTGATTCCTTTAGGATATTCTTTCATAAAGTTCTTGATACCTACACCAACTCCTCGTTTTCCATCCGTTACATTGATCCAACCTTTAGCTCTTTTGGATTTTGCCAAACCATCTTCTCCTCTGGATACGGTAGCTTCAAAGTTTAATTTATCCTCTGAACCATCAGTGTCATTATCTTTCTCAAAGGAGTTCAAATATAAGCTTCTAAGACTGGTAGCGTTTCTATACCCTGGTCCTTTCTGTAATAATTGAACGGGTGCTTCATTTTCCACGGTCACTTCTTCCATCACCGTATTCGCTTCATCATTTTTCCATGACCCATCGTATAAGGGCATTGAGACACTTACATTATCATCTAAATGATATTTAAGTTGAAGTCCTATTCCTGCAATTTGATCGTTAGGTTGTGTCCAACCCATGTCATCCTCTGTGTTTTCAGAAAGAATCTTCTTATTCTGTGTTGCGATATTGGCATGCTGTCCTTCTTGAGGTTTATGCTTATCCGGAACACCTGTATAGGTCATCGTGTGCAATACTTTTATATAGCTCTTACCTGCATATGCGTGCAACCAAATGGTAAATGGTGATAAATTATTGTCCTCCCTACTATAGGTGTATGTGCCTTCTATCCTAAAAATAGTGTGCATTGGACCTGATCCTTTTTCCCTGAAAACCTCGTTGATAATTGCTTTTGAAGCATCTATACCTGCATCATCAAGAAGGTCGAAAAAAGAACCTCTATTCTTTTCCGGTGAGGATGCTATAAGTTCTTCTTCCGTAAACTCCCCATCCATATTGGAGTCTAAAAATACTTCATCCAAAAAGCCATTTCCTTTTTTATGGATCGTAAAAGATATCGGTCCAGTAGTAACATCTATCCCACCGGCTGGTCGCATATTGTTTGTTGAAACGATTTTCTCTTCCGGCAGCATCGGTACAACACCTTCTCCATATTCCAAAATATAATCTTGTGTTTCTTCTGCAAAGAAGAAGACCCATACCCATTTAACACTATCATCAATTGGGGCCCAATTGCTTACTTCGGTGGTTTGGGTCGGAATTTCCGTACCGTCGGATGTCAGCAAACGTAGATGGTCCACTGAGCTCAATTCTCCTTTTGGAAAAGGTATTCCCAAAGTTATGGGAGCTCCCTTTTTATTGTTTTCAACGGTAATACTTACCTTTTTTCCGATAGCACTGGGCTGAGAGCAGGATTTTAGCAGAAAGCATGCCAACAGTACTGTTATTATTATTCTCATTTGTATAGTAAGGTTATTGTTTTACAGACATAGTGCAGCTGCACCCAAAATAGGCGAATCCACAAGGTCTGATGTTTCTATTTTAAAATTTTCCAATTGTTTTTGATAGGCAAATGAACCCAGAACCTTTTCCAAGGAAGGTTTAAAAAATGGATATGCGTTGCTTATTGAACCGCCAAGTATTATTGCCTCTGGAGCAAATAAATATAGAATACTCTTGATGGCTTCTCCTAAGTGCTCCCCATAATCATTAAAAGCAGCTAATGCATCGGCGTTATTTTCCAAAGCTTTGTTATACATCGATTTTGCCGATTCACCATAATTATCTTCAAAAAAGAAGCTACCTGTATATTGCTCTAGAATACCGTTTTTATAGGGAAGCATACCAACTTCTCCTGCACCACACAAAACACCGTTATATAACTTATTCTCAATTATAATACCCATTCCCAGGCCTGTGCCCAAGGAAAGGGCCACGCAATTTTTGTGGTTTATAGCCTTACCAAAGTGTTTTTCCCCCAATGCAAAACAATTGGCATCATTGTTTAAATAAACTGGAACGTTGAATTGTTTTTGTAAAAGTTGTTTTAATGGTACTTCTTTCCACGAAGGAATGTTCTGTACGTCGTACACGATACCAGAATCTGCATCTACAACAGCAGGAACACCAACACCTATCGCTTCGACACCATCGGTCATAACCTCTGCAATCGTTTCAAATAATGTTGAAAGGGAAGCTTCTTCAGAATCATCCTTGATAACGTTTGAAAAACCGGTCTGCACCACTTCGTTGCCCAAGACCCTTCCTGTTTTGATTTTGGTGCCTCCTATATCAACCCCCAAAACTGTTCTTGTTCCTTTTTTCACTAATCTTTCTTTAAGCTGATAGTTTTATTGTTTACCAATGGTTTTGCCCAGAAGCCTATCGAGAGGATAAAGCCGAGTGGAATGATCAAAAAGAACATTCCAGTCTGCAACGATAATACTTCTCCCAAACCTCCCACAATAAACGGGATTACAGCACCTCCTGCAATACCGGTACAAAGAATGCCCGATAATGAACCGTGGTGTTCCCTGACGGAGTTCAACGCCAAGGAAAAGATAATAGAATACATTACAGAAATGAAAAAACCTACCATCGGGAAACCTATCAAAGCCATATTTGCCGAGCCGGTAAGGGCCAAAACAAGACAAATAATGGTTATGGATGTTGCGATAATCAACAATTTTCTACTATCCATAAATTTTAACAGCAATAGACCCAGCAAACAGCCAACAGTCAACATAGCCCAAAAGTAGGACACTGTGTTAGCCCCAACGGTCTGTGGATCAAGTCCGTGATACTGACTTAAGAACTGAGAAATCCAGTTTCCCACACCTTGTTCCGTACCCACATAGCAAAATATTCCCAAAAAGTAGAGGATTGTCCATTTGTTTTTTAATAGATCCCAATAAGAACTAGTATCTCCCGCTTTTTCATCCTCGGTTTTTTCAAATTTTGGATATTTAGTGAAAAACACGTAGAAAAACAGCACTAAAGAAATTAATGCAAAAACAATATAGAGCGATGCCCAAGGTAAATCTTGTGGCACCCATCCACGCAGCATATCTGCAATTGTATCTCCATTATTTTCCTTACTTACCAAATACTTGTACAAATAAGGACTTAAGAACGAGGCAGCTCCAAAAACCAATTGAGCCAATACCGAATTAAATGCAAAATGTTCTTCACCGCCTGCAATTCGAAGCATTGGATTTATAATAACTTGAAGCACAGCCATACAACAACCCAGAACAAACAGGGTTATACTAAAAACACCATACTGTGGCAACAATGCAAAACCCAAAGAAGCAAGCGCCATGACCAAAAAGGAAACTGAAAGCAAAGTCCTTTCACTATACTTTTCGGATAAAAATCCTGCCGGTATGGACATAATGCCATATGCTATAAAAAAAGTAAATGGCAATAGGCCGGTTAATGTAAGGCTAAGATCAAAGCTATCCTTAACATCCACGATTATTGAGTTCAGTATATTGGTAATGAAGGATATTACAAAGAATACGATCATCACCAACCCAATAATATGGATATATCTTTTGGTAGTGGGCTTGCTGTTCTCCATTGTAAGTTGGTTGGTTATTTTTAAATTAAATACTATTTGGGTCTTTTATGGTTTTTGCTACTTGGAACCTAACATTGGGAACATTTCCTTTATTTCCTCATCGGTAGGCTGCTTTCCATACTCGCATATTTCAAAGTACTCTACATGTTTTACTTTGGAAACATCTACGTTTGGATACCATTTTTTCAAAGCTTCCAAAGTGCTTGCATTCGCAGTTCTGTTCATCCACTTATCTTTTAACCATGCCAGTCTTTCTTTTTCTCCTGTTGGAATTGTAGAAAGATCCACACCGTTAGTCCAAGGTAACCACTCGAACATTTGTGAACCGTGGGCGGCCAAACCTTCAACCTTAATATCTATTACATCATCCACTATAACAGCTATGTCTTTTTCAAATGGGTAAGGTTTCTGAAAACGATCACTCATGTACAAAAACACTGGGTTCTTTTTTAATGGTGGTGTATCTGGTGCTACATTCGGTACAATATTCATATAAGCAGCATCTTGAACCACAGATCCAGCATTACGGTGATCAGGGTGATAATCGTTAGGTCTCAGTCCCAATACTATGTCTGCATTCCAATCTCTAATTCTTCGGATTACCTCTAATCGAACATTTAAAGTTGGAAACAATTCACCATCATGGTTGTCCAGAACTTCATATTCTATAAGACCCAATGCCTTTCCGGCATCTACAGCTTCTTGTCTACGTATTTTTGCTAACGCTCCACCACCTTTTTCATGATGTCCTGCATCTCCATTGGTCAATGCAAGAAATTTCACATTGTGTCCCATTTGTGCGAACAATGCGGCAGTACCTCCAAATTTGGTGTCACAATCATCAGGATGCGCCCCGATGGCCAAAATGTTCAAGACTTTTTTCTGTTGGGCTTGAATTGTTGTAAATGCAAAGCATAAACAAACAGCCAAAATCAATTTTCTCATTTTACTATTTGATATTTAATTTATTAAAAAATTACTGTTTCCATTCTTGTTGCATCCTTTGAAGCAACTATATCTGTATCGATCACATCCTATTTCTCAGTAATTACCAATCCATAGGTATAAGTAGGTAATTCATGGTTTGGGCGCTATAATCAAACTAACTCAATGGTTGAAATTAAAATCGTTGATGTTTTAGTTCTGATCAAAGTTAGGGTTGATGTCCATCTCTCTTTGTGGGATATAGAAATATTCCCTAGTACCGGTCACAACATCCTCACCATCAACAACTAAATCAGTAGCATTGAAACGCTTAAGGTCTGCCCAACGATGGTTTTCAAAAGCGAGCTCAACCCTTCTTTCCTGAAGTAATTTTTCCTCAAAAGTACCAGGTGTGGATGCATCAATATCAGCTAATCCAGCTCTGTTTCTAACCTCGTTTATCAAATCATAGCTTTCCGATGTTTCGCCTAAGGCCTCTGCCAACATAAGCAGAACATCGGCATAGCGGAATACAACAAAATTGATATCAGAGTCATTTTCGATTGCCATTTCATACTGATATTTTCTCACATGATTCTGCTCCACTACTTCACCCTCAAGGTTTACGTAAGTCTCCGCCATGGAAACATCATACCTTAAATCACCAGCTTCATAAGCTTCCTGCATAGATGCCGTAGGGCGGTTTCTACCAAAACCAGAACCTGTTTGCAAATCGGTACTTGGTGAAAAATCGTTGGTAAAGGTACTTCCTTGACCTATTCCTCCACTTATAAACTGAATTTCGAAAATGGATTCTGCATTGTTCTCATTGGGAACGCCCCACAAATCTGCATAATCAGGCAACAAATCGTAACCATAATCTGATATGATTCTTCTAAGTACGGTTTCTGCCGCAGAATTATCACCTAAGGTCAATAGCACCTTGGCCAATAAGGTAGCTGCCGCTCCTTTTGTGGCCTTACCCACTTGACTTCCAGAATATGAAATTGGTAGACCTGCTTCAGCAGTGGTCAGATCTGTGACCAATTGTTCAAGCACGGTAGTCTCATTAACCTGAGTTAGTTCATCTCCAGCTACAAAAGGTGTCAATTGCAAAGGAATATTTCCAAAACCAATGGCTAAATGATAGTATACCAATGATCTAATGAACAATGTTTCCCCAGTAATTCGGTCCTTATCCGTTGCATCCAATTCTATGGATTCAATACGATCCAAAATCACATTGCAATTTGCAATTACACTGTAGGATTCACTCCAAGCGGCTGTTACCTGTTCGTTCAATGCATCTTCGGTAAATGCATTTATTTCGGTATACTGTCTTGCCAATCCAGTGGCATCCGGTCCCTGGTCTGTGTTATCACTCCTCATTTCAAACATGGTCCAATAACCACGGCCGTAAACCCCAGATCCCTGAAGTCCAGCATAACTGGCATTAACGGCAGCTTCGAAATCGTCTGAAGTATTGTAAAAATCAGCCTCATTTCTGTTAGAAATTGGAGAAAGATCAGTAAAGTCTTCACTACACCCGGTAAATAGCGCCGTGCATAGCATCATATATATAATTCGTTTCATATTTTTCCGTTTTTAGGTTAGAACTTTAGGTTTACCCCCAAGGTAAAAGACTTTGCCAATGGAAATGCTCCATAATCTTCACCAGGTGTCAAACTATTCGTAGTAATGCTACTAACCTCAGGATTATAACCAAGATAATCGGTAATAGTAAAGAGGTTTGTTCCAGTAACATAGAACCTAAGTTTTTGGATTTTGCTTCCAAAAAACTTATCCGTCGGCAAGGTGTAACCCAATGTTACATTTCTCAAACGCACGTAAGACCCATCTTCCACTTGAAAAGAGGAAGGTCTGTTATTGTTTCCATGGTTTCCAGATTCCCTGTCCGCTCTCGGAATAGAACCGTTTCCAGGTTCTGATGCCGATACCCAACGATCATTAAAAACAGCGTATGAATTAAAATTAGCTTCACCGTTTTTCATGTGTCTGGATGTAAGGTTAAGAATTTCATTCCCTTCAACACCTTGGATCAAGAAACTGAAATCGATGTTCTTATAAGTCAACCTGTTGTTGATACCCCAGTTAAAATCGGGGAAATAACTACCAGTAACCGTTCTATCGTCAGGAGTTATCTCTCCATCTCCATCTACATCCTTAAATCTAAAATCACCTGGTGCTGGGTCTGGTGCCTGTGTGTCAAAAGGAGCTGCATCAATTTCAGCTTGAGATTGATAAACTCCATCTACCACATAACCATAGTAACTACCAATCGGGTCACCAACTCTTGTTACGTGCCTAATCCCTGCACTACCTGTTGAGTATATCGGCTCATTGCTCTCGTTCAACGAAAGCACTTCGTTTTTGTTGGTAGAGAAGTTGATATCCGTATTCCACGTAAAATCTTCCCCAACAAAATTCTTGGTGCTCAAGCCAATTTCAAAACCTGTGTTTTGCACTTCACCAAGGTTTCTTAGTGTGGTTTCGAATCCAGAAACTGAGGAAATAGCTACGTTAAGCAATAAATCCCGTGTTTTGGTATCGTAATAATCTGCCAAAAGGAAAATTCTGTTATTGAACAATCCTAGCTCAATACCTGCATCAATCTGTTCAGATTTTTCCCAAGTAAGATCTGGATTTGGAATTGTACTTTGTACAAGACCATTGATTTGATTTCCACCAAGATTGTAGTTCTGTGGCGCCAATAAACCTACAGCACCATAATTTGGAATCTCAAAGTTTCCTGTTTGACCCCAACTTACACGTAACTTAAGTTCAGAAATTGTTTCTGAATCAGCCAAAAATTCTTCTTCGTTAAGTCTCCAACCCGCTGAAAAAGAAGGGAAGTATCCCGTTTGGTTGTTTTTCCCAAATCGAGAAGACTTATCTGAACGAAATGTTCCTGTAAACAAATATTTATCTTTATAACTATAGTTTACCCTAAATAAAGAAGATAACAAAGACCATTGTTCTTGTACAGAAGTACCTCCAAATACCTGTCCACCACTAATGGTTGGCACAAGGTCATCCGGATAATTATTGGCCAATACTTGTTTAATGTATACGTTATCTTTTTGGGCTGTATAACCTATAACTGCATCTATATAATGGTCACCAAATTCCTTTGTCCAATTAAGCGTGTTTTCCCAAAGCCAGTTGGTCTCTGTAGAAGAAGAAGCTTGTCCATAAGGATTTCCGTCAGCGGAATTACGGTACAATAATGTACTGGACCTATAGAAATCTTGATTATATAGGTTGATATAAACTCCACCAAAAGTCTTAAAACTCAACTCAGGTGAAATATCGTACGTTAAACCAAGATTTCCCCTGGTTTGGAATTGAAATATTTTATCGTCCACTGCTTCTATTATAGCCAATGGGTTACTGGCCGTAGTGGTACCCCCACCTAAGTAGGATTGGTTGTTCAATTGGTTGATTGTTCCATCGGGATTGTACGGACTTACCGTTGGCGAATGAACAATACCAGAGTAAACGATTCCTGGAGGTGTTCCAAAATATGGTGAATTTGCTGGAACCCTCTGGTTCTCAGTTACCGTGGGAGCCAATCTTAAATCCAAATTCAACTTCTCTGTCAATTGGGTATTTAAGTTCAACAAGACAGAATACCGCTCAAACTTTGCTTTGTCTATAATACCTGTTTGTGAAAAATAACCTGTTGATGCATAAAAACTGGTTTTGTTTCTCACTGGTGAGGCATAAGAAAAGTTATAGCTCTGCACTACTCCAGTTTTAAACATAACATCTTGCCAATCTGTATCGGTACCATCCCAATTTACGAACGATTCCGGCAATTCATAATTGACATTACCTCTGTCTCCAGGGCCCATTGGGTCATTAACGCTAGCACCTGGAACAGCCTGAAGGTATGCATTGTTCCTCGCATCGGTCGTAAAATCAATCAATTCACGAGAATTCATCAAATCCAACTTATTTGCAACAGATTGCATGCTTACATAGGAATCAAAAGAAAAGACACCTTCATCACTATTAGATCCTTTTTTGGTAGTAATCAACAGTACGCCGTTTCCTCCTCTAGATCCATAGATTGCTGCGGCACTGGCATCCTTCAATACTTGAATAGATTCAATGTCATTAGGGTTCAATGTCGCTAATGGGTTGATTGTCGGTGGTTGAAAAGATGCCCTCTGACTTGCTACCCCACCCAACGTATTGGATGAAGTTAAGTTACGGGAAATTGGGATTCCATCCACTACAAACAATGGGTCGTTACCCGCAGATATAGACCCCGAACCTCTTACTCGAATATTTGGAGCAGCTCCTGGTTCACCAGAAACTTCTTGCACCTGCACACCGGTAACTCGTCCGATAAGTGCGCTTTCGGGTGTTAAAGCTGGTACTTCGGTAATGGTTTCCGGAGTAATGGAAACGACCGAGCCAGTAACCTTTTTCTTTGCAAGGCTACCGTATCCTACCACAATTACCTCTTCCAAAGCAGCTGCATCTTGTTCCATGTTAACGGTTATAGATGATTGCCCGGCCACATTGACCTCTTTGGCCTTGTAACCAATATAGGTTACTTGGATAACCGTTACGCCTGCAGGCATGGTTATCACAAAATTTCCATCAAAATCGGTGGTAGCACCTGTACTGGTCCCTTTGGCAATTATCGTTGCTCCAGCAAGTGGTATTCCTGCTTCATCCAAAACAACCCCGGTTAAATTGGATTGTGGGTTCTCTGCATTGATTTTCTTTGTTGGAACCAAGTTAGGAAGGGTTTCACCCTTCTTTTTAATTACAATTTGTCTTGAAATAATCTCAAATGATAGATCTGTACCTCTAAAAACTTCCGTTAGGAAATCTTCAATACACAGGTCTCCTTTTTTTACAGTAACTCTTTGGTCAATATTGACCTCGGTTGCCTCATAAAAAAATTTGTATCCTGTTGATTCTGTGATAGTTGCAAATAAATCACCTAATCTGGTGTTTTCAAAGCTCCTTGCAACTTTGTCATATTGTGCGCAAGATGCAGCATTCACCTGACCAAGCATAAAGAGCAAGAAAAATCCATAAAGTAATCGATGGCCTAGCTTTGGTACTACGCCACATCTAGTTTCAGTTTTTTTCATAATTGAATTCGTCTAGTTAGTAATTGTTTTTTGGTATTCATGGTTTTTTATATCATAGGCATTATTTTTTATTAGGTTTTTTAATTGTTATCGTATTTCCGTCTATATCGTAACTAAAATGTGTGTGAGCCTGAATAGTGTTGAGGACATGGCCCATGGATTCTTCATCGAACATTCCAGTAAACCTTCTATCAGCCAATGCCTCATATTTGTTATTTATCTTTATATCATAATGGCGTTGTAATCTTTTTATAATTTGGCCCATAGATTCATTTTCAAAAGCCAAAATACCCTTGGTCCATGATATGTATGGAGATATATTCACATCCTCCACAATAAAATCATTTTTATCTCCCAATAATTTTGAAGCTTTTTGTGAAGGCTTCAACATTTTTAAGCTTTCCGAATTTACCATACCTGGATTGCCAACCCCTACAGAACCTTCTACCAATACCACTTCACTTGTACCATCTTCCTTATAGGCAGAAACATTAAAAACAGTTCCAAAAACTTGAGTGTACATTGATTCCGTTTTAACTATAAAAGGTTGCTTTGGATTTTTGGCCACTTCAAAAAATGCTTCTCCTTCCAGTTGCACCTCCCTAATATCCATTCCAGCAAAACTCGAGGGGTAAGTAAGACTCGACCCAGAGTTTAGCATTACAACAGACCCATCATGCAGGGTTATGGATAAATTTTTACCGTAGGGCACACGTATTGTATTACTCCTTATATTTTCTTTTTCTACTTGTGTGTCTTTCTGGGTTAAAACTCCTTTAACAAGAGAAACAACCGTACTCCCATTCTGACTTTGGACTGTAGCATCTGATTCCGGGTCCAGTATTAAAGTCTCACCATTGTCCAATTGTAGTGTAATTTGATTTGTGTATTTCTCCGAATCAATAGCTATTTCCTTATCCTGACTCAATAAAAAGAAGAGAGATGATCCGAGAATAATCATGATTACAGCGGCATATTTCCAAATTTGGTCGCCAGCGTACAACAATTTTACTTTTGGAGTTTCCTTTACCTTAATAGTATGCAAAAAATTTTCAAAGGCCTCTTCGGTCTCCCAAGATTTATTTTCGTAGTTGACCAAAAAATCAGCTTGGACCAATTTTTTGAAGACTTCTCTATTATGATCCTTTCTAACCCATTCGTATAAAATAGCCAATTCTTCCTGTGATGCTTCTTGGTTTATATACCGGGAAATTATTCTTCTGATATCAATTTTGGTCATTTGAAAAATGTTGTAACTTTAAAAAAGACGCAGTATTTTTCAAAAACCCTTACTTGACTCGATTTTTTTAACATTTAAAATGTGGAAAATGCTTTTTTCACTTCAAAATACTGAAGCTATTTACTATGGAAATTTGTGTGAAGAAGTTAAAAGAAAATGGTCAATTGCGCTCTAAGACGTTTCATGGCCTTAGCCATATGTACCTCTACGGTTTTTATTGAAATGTGAAGTTGTTCAGAAATTTCCCGGTATTTAAGCCCCTCCTTTTTACTCATTAAAAAGACTTTTTTACACTGCTCGGGAAGATTCTCTATTTCTTCTTCGACTTTTTTCAACCTTTCTTCGAAGAAAGAGGGATCCATTTCGATCATTTCTGAATACGCCTGTTGTTTTAGGCTTTCCAATAGTTGAGTTTCCTTTTTCTTTTTTCTCTGGGAATCGATGAATAGATTATAGGCGATTCTGAAGATGTATCTTTTTAATTTATTATCACCAATATTTAATTTACTTCGCTTATCCCAAATTTTTATAAAAGTTTGCTGGGCAATATCTTCTGCAGCTTTGGTATTTCCACAGATTGCAGCCATGTAATTGCATAGCTCTTTATGGTACAACTTAAATATGTGTTTATAGGCTTCTTTGCAACCGTCCTTTAACCGGCCAATAAGGTAAGCTTCATCTTTAAAGTTATTTTGGTCCATTTCTCTACCTTTCTTTTAAGTATATGGTATACCGCCAACCACATACTTTTTCATTTTTCAACCAAGTGGGTCGTTCTAAAACTCTATAAAAGAACCACCCTGTCCATATAAAAAAGTGCCATATGAAAAACCCCAAAAATAGAGTGATTTTTCAAAAGGAAAGTTATTTAGATTCCTCGATCTAATAAAAAACCAATAAAATTACTACCAAAAAACGTTATCAAATTATAAAAATTTCTTTAACCAATCTGTTTTTATATGTTTTTTTTAATTTTTTCAAAAATAAAGAATAACAAACAGGTTTAACTTAAATGTATTTTAAGGCAGTTATCATTTATATTGAAACATTTTTTAAATTCTCTTTGCTGACAAATTGTAGAGATTAAAGTCACTCCTTTTCTTTCTTTAAAACAGAGAGCGGAGAGTTTCTGACTATCCCCAAACTATTACCAACACCAAGGGCAAACACCAAAAATGTGATAGCCGGAAGAATAATGACAAAAGGAACCCAAGACAGCGTAAAAGTCGTATCAAACAACATAAAAGCGAGTAATGTACTACCAAGGACCGCAAGCAACACTCCCATAAAAGCACCTAAAAACCCGAGAACGGCGTATTCAATAGCAATCATTTTTAATATTTGTATCCCTTTGGCCCCCAAAGTCCTGAGCAACGCCCCTTGTTTTACCCGTTGATGCTTACTGCTATATATAGCCCCCATTAATACGGCTACACCAACAAATATGCTAAAAAAAGCCATGAAGTTTATAACCCAACCTATCTTACCCAGTATATCTTCCAGAAGACTTAAAATGCGTTTTAGGTCCAATATTGAAATATTCGGAAATTCTCTAACCAATTGTTGTTGCAGCTTTGCAGAACCTGAATCGTCTTTTGTCCGTGTTGTCATCACCCCAAATTGAGGAGCGTTTTCTAGTATTCCCGTTGGAAAAACCACAGAAAAATTAGGTTGCAACCTACTCCAATCCACCTCGCGAATACTTTGGACCCTGGTATCCATTATTCTGCCTTGCACATTAAATGAAACCGGGTCACCAATTGTGACTTTGGCCCTTTCGGCAAAATCGTTGCTAACTGAAATCGGGATTTCGGTATCCGAATTAACTTTGCCTATCCAATTCCCTTCAATTAAGCGTTCCGATTCAATAAGCCTATCCCGGTAAGTCACTCTAAATTCATGATTCAATATCCATCTGCTCACTTGGGAAGTGGTATCTTTTCTGATAGCCTCAACCTGCTCACCATTCAAGTTTTCCACCCGCATGGTTACAATTGGTATTTTGTCAATAATCGATAATCCTGAATTTTCAATTGTAGTGGAAACCGCTTCGACCTGTTGGCTTTGGATATCCATAAGAATCATGTTGGCACTATTGGCACTATCCTCAATAGCCGCTTTTTCCAATAGCATGTCTTTGGTAAAATATAATGTGCTTATCAAAAAGGTTCCTATACCAATAGAGAGAACCAATACCAAGGTCTGGTTTTGCGGTCTAAACAAATTTTTGAGACTCTGGCGAGCAATAAAACCCCACGAATTAGGAAAATATTTTTTAAGCATCGCAATAAAAAATTGGGCGACCGCGGTAAGAATTAAAAAAACAGCCAACAATCCACCAACAAAAGATAAGGAACGTACCAAGTCCCCCAAAAGCCAATATGAAAAACAAAAGATAAAAAGTATGATCCCCAAGCCAACCGCTGTGGTTGCCATTTTGGATCTAGATTTAGTTTCATCTACTACGCGCAAAGCTTGTAGAGGAGAAACATATAATGTTTTCATTAACGGGTAAAGGGCAAATAATGTGGACATGGCCAGTCCTAAGGATAGACCTAATAAAACACTTTGAAATGATAGTCCAATAGCAACATCCACAGGTAATAAATCTCCTAATAGAATAGGAAATAGTTGTTGTAAAAAATAACTCAACCCAGTACCCAATAATCCTCCTACAATACCCATACAGGCAATTTGTACAAAGAAAATTAGATAGCTCTGGCGTTTTGAAGCACCCAAACACTTGAGTACCGCTATGGACCTTAACTTCATTTGAACATAAATCCTCATTCCACTGGCAATACCTACGCAACCCAAGAGCAAGGCAATAAATCCAACTAAATTGAGGAATTTACCAAAGTTTTCGTACCGTCTTCCCATCCGGCGCGCCTCGGACAAATGGGTGTCCAAGTCTGCATCCTCTGCATCAAGGATAGGTTCTACTTTTTCGCTCAAAACTGCCATGTCCTCACTATCATCAGCTTGGAAATAGTATTTATAGTCAATACGGCTTCCTGTTTGAACTAGCCCTGTAGAATCAATATATTGATATGGCACAAGTACTGGAGGCGCAATGGCTCCAAATACCGAAGTGCTGCCTGGAACAGTTTTCAACGCTCCGGCTATAGGCAGTGTTATGGCTCCAAGTTTTATGCTATCACCTACATTAAGGTTAAATTGAATCATTGTTGTGGCATCTACCAAGGCAAGACCTTTCTTATATCCCTCTACGGCAGAAGAAGGCTCGGTTTCGATTTCACCGTAAAAAGGAAAACCGCCATCCACCCCTCGAACTTCAACAAATTTTGTTTGTCCATTGCCCGGAAATGCCGCCATGGACAAAAAGTTGATTTCACGAGCATCCGCACCTCCCAACGAATCAATAATACCTTTTACCTTGCTATTGATGGGCTTATCGCTTTCAATAACATAGTCGGCACCTAAAAGTGCTTTGGATTGCGATGCTATATTTTCTTTTAATAACCCACTAAATGAATGCACACTAACAACCGCTGCCACGCCTAAGGTGATGGAAAACACAAATAATAAAAGTTTACCATAACTAGCCTTACCATCTCGCCATGCCATCTTAAGCAACCATGAAAATCCTGCTCCGTTTTCTTTTCCCATAATCAACCTACTGTTTCCTCAATCTTACCAGACCTCAATCTTATGCTTTTATCAGTTTTTTGGGCCAACTCCAGATCATGAGTCACAATAACAAGTGCGGTGCCTTGTTCGTTGTTTATTTCAAAAAGTAATTCCTCAATTTTGGTACCAGTGTCGTCGTCCAAATTTCCAGTAGGCTCATCGGCAAAGAGTATCGAGGGCTTATTGGCAAATGCACGAGCCAATGCAACCCGTTGCTGTTCTCCTCCAGACAACTGGGACGGATAATGTCCTACGCGATTCTGAAGACCGACCTTTGCCAACAACTCCATGCCCTGTGCGGATGCATTTTTAATTCCGCGGAGCTCCAAGGGCACAATAACATTTTCCAAAGCAGTCAATGTGGGCAACAATTGAAAATCTTGAAAAACAAAACCTACATTTTGATTTCTCAACTGTGCTCTACCATCTTCATCCAAATCAAATAAATTTTGGCCACAGAGCCAAATCTCGCCCTCATTGGTAGTATCAAGTCCGGCACAAAGTCCCAACAAGGTAGTTTTACCACTGCCCGATGGGCCTACAATAGCAAAACTCTCTCCTTTATCCACTTCAAAAGAAACATTATTGAGCACTTTAAGGTCGTGGTCCCCGCTGCGATAAGTTTTAGAGAGCTGTTGAACTTTTAATATCTTTGACATAGATTACTTTTGGTTAAAAAATCTTCAAAATACTAAAATGGACATGTCCACGAAAACCCCAAGCCTTTCTAAGCCGTTAATGTTTTGTTATTTTTTAATGACCCTTCTCGTGGGCTGCGGAGAAAAGACAAATAAGAAAGAAAATCCTGAAGCTTCTTCCGAAGAACAATCGGAAGTTGTGAAACCAAATGAATCGAATAAAAAAATACTTTTTTTTGGCGATAGTCTAACCGCGGGGTATGGCCTTGAGGTAAACCAGGCTTTCCCATCAATAATCCAACAAAAAATAGATTCCTTGGGATTGGATTATACCGTAATCAATGCAGGGTTGAGCGGAGAAACTACCGCGAGTGGAAAAAACAGGTTAGAGTGGGTACTGGAAGATGGAATCGATATTGTGATTATTGAGCTAGGTGCCAATGATGGGTTAAGGGGCGTACCTTTAACGGAAACAGCAGCCAACTTGCAAAGTATGGTAGATACTGTTCAGGGTAAATTACCTGAGGCAAAAATTATCCTTGCAGGTATGAAGATCCCCCCGAACATGGGGTCTGAATATACAACTACATTTGAAAATATATTTCCAGATTTAGCAGCTGCGGAGAATATTTATTTGATTCCATTTTTATTGGAGAATGTAGCAGGAATTCCGGATCTTAATCAAAGTGATGGTATCCACCCAACGATAAAGGGTCAAGAATTAGTCGCTGATAATGTATGGGAGGTTCTAAGGCCAATTCTTTAAAATCACTTTGGGAACATCATGATATAACCATTATCTATTTTTAAGAAAACAACAGCCCTTGTCCATAAAACTAGTTGTTACAAAGCTGTTAGGACGTAAATTGGAGATGCTACCTTTACTCGGACTCAAAATTTAAGACTTTTTGCTTAGAAACAAATATCTAAGAAAAATGAAAAAACGTGTTTACAGTAAAGAATTTAAAGAACAAGCGGTACGTTTAAGTCATCAGCAATAAAATATAAAAGAATTGGCAGATGAACTTGGCATTAACGTTCAACTATTGTATAAATGGCGTAAATGGTCCAACCCCAATCCAATGGCGGTCGAAAAAGTAAAAGTACTGGAAGAATCAATTGAGGTCAAAAAACTAGGTAAGGCCCTTAAAGAAAAAGAATTGGAGCTTGAGATCTTAAAAAAGGCCGTTCACATCTTTTAGTTCATTATCGTTTATCTTATATCAAGGTATTCATGAATGCTCTGCATTTCCAAGAGCGATGGGAATTCTACCAGTTTATAGCAGGGTACCGACATTTATATTCCATCGAAAGGATGTGTAGGGTTTTAAAGGTGAGCCGTAGTAGTTATTGCTGGTGGTTCAGTCATAGGCCGTCCAAACGAGCTGTGGAGTATAGTTTGTTTACAGATTTGATCAAGAAAGAATTTGATGCAAGTTATGCTACTTATGGATCTACCCATATTACAGAGCAGTTAAAACGCAAACATTATAAAATTCTAAGGCGCAGGGTCTAAATCAAGAATCTTTGAGCGGATTGAAGTGTGTTACAATAAAAAAAGGATGCATTTTTCATTTGGGTACAAAACTCCTTATGAAGTCGAAAAGGAATTTAATCACAAAATAAATCATGCGGCATAGGTCTTAAAAATATTGTCCGACTTTTCGTGGCAAGTCCATTATTGAAAGATCTTTTAGGACATAGGTGTTAAACCAATTGAATTGGTCCAAAAAAAAAATCTCATTTGGTGGAAATTCACCAAATGAGATCTATCTATTTGTTGTTCAAGTTAAATCGCAGCGCTTTTCTGCTGTTGCTTTATTTTTTTCACCCACACAAAGAGGATAATAAATAATATAATTAATATGGCAGGAAATATGGTTAAATTTTGTAGGGTGGCCTGACCCGCAACCAATTCTAATTCATCTCCAGTCAATCCTGTAGCTTCTGCCGTTGCCCTATTTGAATCGATCCAAGCTCCTATTATAGGTTGAAAAAATGATCCAGCTACCATTCCAACTGCACCGATTACCGACAAACCTATGGCTCCACTGTTCGGAATCTTTTCTGCTATAAATCCAAGCATGTTTGGCCAAAAATAAGCAATCCCCAAAGCATAAACGATGGCTGCTACATAGGCCATACTTCCAGTTTGAGTACTGAATAAATATATTCCTAGAAGTGTTAAAACACTAGCAGCAAGAAAAACACCAGTTTGATCCAGTTTTTTAACAACGGTGCCACCAAAATACCTTACAACTGCCATTAAACCGGTTATAAGGGCTAAAATCAACATCGGTTCCGCACCACTTCTTGAAAGTATTAGTCCAACCCATTGTTGAGGTCCAAATTCTGAAACCGCAGTCAATGACATACATACCAACATAAAGATGAACAATGGTGTTCCCATTGCTTTAAAGTTACTGGACAATGATGCCTCTTCCTGTGTTCTTGCTTTAGGCCAAACTTTTCCATAAAACAAATATGCATAGATTAGTGTGGGCACCATCAAAATCCACATCTGAGATTGCCATCCAAAACCACCATCGGTCATGAATTTAGAAATCAAGGCTCCAATAACAATTCCGCCGGGGAACCACATATGAAAACGGTTCATCATCTTAATAATCGCATTCCCTTCATATGAATCTGCAATCATAGGGTTACAGGCAGCTTCCGTGCACCCATTTCCGAATCCAATCAACAAGGTCGAAATCATTAATCCAGCGTAACTTCCGGAATATATTGTCATAATAATTCCAATCGTGTGCGCAAAAAAAGCAAACTGCATAATTAATTTGCCACCGATTTTATTATAGATCAACCCACCAATTATCATGGAAATGGGAAAGCCCAAAAACCACATGGAATTTATATACCCCAATTCTTCACCGGTAAGACTCAATTCCTCTCCCAATTGAGGTAGAATGCCTGCTCTTATACTAAATGAGAAAGCATTGGTGATTACTGCAAAACAACTCGCATAAAATAATAGTAATCTTGTTTTTTTTACTTCAATACTTGGTTCTTCCATGTGTTTTTGTTTATGTATGGTTAATTATGTGTCATTTTGTTCTAATGAATCCATAGCCTTTAAAAATAACTATATTTATTTTTGCGACTCCCTTTTAATTGAATCATTATTCATTATGTCAGTTAATTTGGATTCTTTTTTATAAAATCATTTTTACCGTAATATATTTTACTGGTTTCCATCTTTTATTAAAGATTGAACATATAATTGATTTTGAGCAATATGGCCCTGTTCCTGTTTAACTCAAGAAATGGCGATATGGAATAGTTGTCCGTGTACACCAGGAAAATATCGGACATTGTCCTGTACCTCCACTGCAATCGACTGTTCACGTTAAAATTGTCGGCCTGGGTGTTGTACTGTAAAATTGTGGTCCAAAAAACCTTTGTGTTGAAGCTTACATCCGACTTTGCCGTAATCAGTGTGATGTCCGCTTCCCCATATGGCTCTGGTAGCTTTAGGTAATTCTGCTCCCATGCCAACGAAAACTGGCCCCAAGGCTGCTTTCGGTACCGAAGTTCCAACATGAACTTGTTGAGTGAACCATTGAAGTAGCTCCCTAGCTCATTTTCCGATTTTACCGAAAACGCCTTCCTATTGTCCGATTCATAATTCATTTCTATCCTGGAATAATCATAGGTGCCCACCGGCAACGGCTCACCGTCCGTAAATTCAGCGGCAAAAGATAGGTGGGTCTGTTGGTTCTTGGGCCTGAACTCCAGTCTACTCGTGTTCTGGAACCTGATTTCGTACTCCCCCCTGGTCTCCCTATCACCAAGTACCCCTTCTTGGTAGAAATGTAAATCGTTCCTAAGGTTGATCCTGTGCGAAACAATGGGGCTATCGCCTTCTGGCCTTATGATGTGACCTACCCTAGTGTGAAGGTGTTCCCAGCCCAGGTGCACGTCACGGTCATTCTCCGCATCATAGTGGTCAAGGTTCGGCACAAAGCCTATATCCGTATAGTAATCATCCGAGATTTTCCAATAGTTGACCCTTAATTCCCATTGTCTTCCTGCGTGCTCCAGACCCAGGTTGCCAAAAGCCCCAATACCTGTGCCGTATTTTTCCGAGATATGCATCGCGGCCCGGGCACTCCATGTCCCTACAGGGTTCATTAAATTGAACTCCATGCCCGCATTCCTGCCATAATCATTTTTTATCGAGCCGTCCGCTTTGGAATAGGCCTGTCTATTTGTGGCGTACCCCCTAATTCCAGATCGCGCAAAGACCCTATGGTTGAATACAGCTATGGAATAGTTTTGTCCCAGTTCCTCCCCTTCCGCCTTGGTCTGCATGTGCAATAGACCTATTCTGAAGTTTGGATTCAAATTCCCGCCTAACCTGGCCCCAAAGTTGATCGGGACAGGCATATTGTCTTCATCCAGACCGATACGCCTGGTAAAGATCGGCCTTGTGGGGTTGTAACCAAACTCGGCGAACAGATCGTTGTTCTCTAAAAAGAACGCCCTACGTTCAGGGAAATTCAAATCAAAACGGGTAAGGTTTGTCTGTTGTTCATCGACCCCCACCTGCGAAAAATCGGGGTTCAAAGTCAGATCCAGGTTCAATGAGGAGGTAATTGCGATTTTAGCGTCCCCACCTGCCTGAAAATTAGTTTCATTGACCACCTCTGGCTGTTCCTTGTCCGTGAAGGTGTTCACGGCCGTATAGGGGGTTACCGAAATGTTCGTCCCCGTCTTGGCCGGGCTCTGGTCCCACACAAGGTTTCCGGTGTAGCCCAGGTCATAGAGCTCAAAATTGACCGGCAATGGGGTCCAGCTATGGTACTGGTTCCTCGCAATGTCATTGCGGAAAAAATTGATACCCCATTCCCTTACATCACTCTCAAAGCGCAACGTTTTAAAGGGAATGGCCATTTCAACTACATAATGGTCATCGTATCTGCTGACCTCGGAATACCATCGGTTGTCCCAACTGAAGTTCATGTCGTTCCTTCTCTTGGCTTCCGCTCCCAATAGCTCCTCTGCCTGCACGTTAAAAGGGCTCACGCCGAACAAAAACCCATTGGATTGACTGTTGACAGGATCAATGACCACTCCAATGGCATCCCCCCTAAAGAAATCGGTGTCGCGCTTAAGGGTTTGGACCACATATTGCTCCACATCGTGGCAAATGATCCCGATATATAAGTTCTTGTCATCGTAGGTCATCCGTACAACGGTCCTTGCATCCGCCCTGGTATTGTCCGTTGGGAACTGCATCCAAAAATCCGATATACTCTCTGCTTCTCCCCACGAGGCTTCTTCCATAACCCCGTCAATCTCAATCGGGCCTGTTGCCCTTGCTATCTGCAAGCGGTAGTTTTCCAGCTCCTCGGATTTATTCTGCCCATAGAGCCCATCATCCATGAACAACGCCAGTAACAAGAGATATACATGGTTACTGGTCCTACCGAACAGATCGTTCCATAGGGACAGTTGCAGGTTCCATCCCGGGATCGGGACCGATTTTTCAAAAAATAACCTGATATGCTCCATGCTTTCTTTCATAACCTATCCTCTATTTCTTTTACGACCTTCAAGGTCTTCAACATCGAATCCGGGGTGACCGAGATCGTATCTATCCCTTCCTCGATCAGGAACTTTGAAAAATCCGGGAAGTCCGAGGGACCCTGGCCACAAATCCCAACTTTGGTGCTGTGCTTCTTGGCCGTCGCGATCAACATCTTGATCATCTCCTTGACCGCTGGGTTGCGCTCATCGTACAAATGTGCCACCAGACTGGAATCACGGTCCAGTCCCAGGACCAACTGGGTCAAGTCATTGGACCCAATGGAAAATCCATCGACCATAGGGGCAAACCGATCTGCCAAGATCACATTGGACGGCAATTCCGCCATGATGTAGACCTCCAGTCCCCGTTCTCCGCGCTTGAGTCCGTTCTCCTCCATGATCTCCAAGACCTTGGCCAACTCTTCAGGTGTCCTGCAAAAAGGAACCATGACGGTTATGTTCTCCAGCCCGAACTGGTCCCTGACCATTTTAAGGGCCTTGCACTCCAATACAAAGGCCTCTTTGAATGTTTCGGAATAATACCTTGAGGCCCCGCGCCACCCGATCATAGGGTTCTCTTCGTTCGGCTCAAAATAACTGCCCCCCAAGAGGTTGTAATATTCATTGGTCTTAAAATCTGACAACCTGGTTATGACCCTGTTGGGGTAAAAAGCGGCACCTATCTTGGCTATTCCCTGTGCAAGTTTGTTTATAAAAAAGGCTTCTTCGGATTCGTAGCCCTTCATAAGTTCCGCAATCGACGCGGAGAGCGGGGCATCGTTGAGCTCTTTGTGCTGCAACAGCGCCAATGGGTGCACCTTTATGTAATTGTTGATGATGAACTCCTCCCGTGCTAGGCCGACACCTCCATTGGGTATCTTCCTGTATTGAAAGGCCAGCTCCGGCGACCCGATGTTCATCAGGACAGGGGTCTTGGTGCTGGGAAACTCGGAATAGGCCGTTTCGTGGAGTTTATAGTTGATCTTTCCCTGGTACACTTTTCCAACGTTCCCTTCCGCGCAAGATACGGTGATGTGCTGGCCGTTCTTCAGCAAGCTCGTTGCATTGGATGCGCCCACGATGGCCGGCACACCGATCTCACGGGCCACGATCGCGGCATGACAGGTCCTACCTCCTTTCTCCGTGATGATGGCCGAGGCCTTTTTCATCAATGGTTCCCAGTCGGGGTCGGTCATTTCGGTGACCAGTACATTGCCTTCCTTGAAATCCGTTTCGTCCGAACTACCGTCTCTTCCGTCCAAGGTAAAGATCCGGTGTACTTTTCCCGTACCGATCTTGTCCCCTACGGCGACACCTTCCATAATGAGCCTGTCCCGTAGACCGGCCTCGTCCTCGATCTCATATTCCTTGATACTGTCTGTCTGTTCCTGGGAGTGGATCGTCTCCGGCCGTGCCTGAACTATAAAAAGCTCGTTGGTGAGCCCGTCAACGGCCCACTCGATGTCCATGGGGCACCATGACCCCCGGCGGGAACTATAGTGTGCCTCGATCTTTTGGACCCATTGGGCCAATTGCATCACCTGGGCATCCGGTAAGCAAAAAGTATTCTGGATGCTCTGCTCCACAGGTACCTGGCGAACGGTCTCGAATGGCTTGTTGCCATAGATCATCTTATGGGTCTTCTTGCCCAGTTTCTTGTCGATAATGGCATCGAAACCTTTTTCCATCGTCGGCTTGAACACAATGAACTCGTCAGGGGATATCTCGCCACCTACCACAAGTTCGCCCAGCCCATACGCCCCGTTGATCAATATTACATCCTTGAAGCCGCTCTCCGTGTCCAATGAAAAGGCTACCCCCGATGCTCCAAGATCGGAACGTACCATCTTCTGGACACAGACCGACAGTTTGATCACAAAATGGTCAAAGCCACGGGAAGATCGATAAGATATGGCACGGTCCGTATACAGGGAGGCAAAACAGCTCCTAATTGCGGTCAACAGCATTTCCCCGCCACGGATGTTCAGATATGTTGATTGTTGCCCGGCAAAGGAAGCATCGGGCAGGTCTTCGGCAGTGGCAGAGGATCGCACGGCTATATCCGTGGCCTCTTGCCCATAGTCGGCAGATAGTGTATAGTAGGATTCCAAGATCGATTTTTCAACGGAAACGGGGAACTTACCGTTGGATATCAATTTCCGGATATTGGACCCCGCTTTCCTGAGCTGGATGATATCCGTGGTGTCCAACCCTTCCAGGGCCTTGTTTATCTTTTCCCTTAAATTGTTCTCGGCAATAAAAGCATCATAGGCATCCACCGTTACTGCGAAACCGTCCGGAACCTTGATGTTCTGGACTGTCAGGTTCTGGATCATTTCTCCAAGGGAGGCGTTCTTGCCCCCGACCCGTGGAAGGTCGCCCATCCCGATCTCACTCAATCTTTGGATATACTTTTTATTGTTTTTCATGGCAAGCAATACTTGTTTAATAGTTTACGAAATCGTTATAGTTGTTTGTTCGGTATTTTCTTATGGTGGCCATGTTCATTTTTGGACGGATGGCTGAAGCCTTGGTCCTTCAATTATTTGGCCAGATCTTTTCTATATTTCTTTTATCAAATGGTCGGGGAAATCCTTTATGTTCTCACAACAGATCTGCTCCATTACTTGTTGCAGTTCCGTTTTTAGCAGTGAAATGGTATGGTTGCCCCCTTGGGACCCCAAAGCTGCGACACCGTACATGAAAGATCGTCCCAAAAAGGCGAACTCTGCGCCCGATGCCATCGTCCTTGCGATATCTGGGCCCGATCGGATACCACTGTCCATCATCACCTTTATCTGGTCGCCATATTCCTTGGCTATACGCACCAGTGGCCTTATGGTCGATTCACCGGCATCTAACTGCCTTCCCCCGTGGTTGGACACAATGATTCCGTCCAGACCCAAACGAACTGCTTTTTCGGCATCCGCTTCGTTGGCGACGCCCTTCAATACCAATTTGCCCTTCCACATATCGCGTATGGGCTTTATTTTTTCCTCATTCAGCCTACCTGAAAAAGTCTGGTCCATGAACTTTCCCAGTTGTTTTAGGTCCAGCCCTTTGGGCATGTAAGGCTTTAGTGTCGCAAAATTTGGCTGTCCGTGGACAAGTGTCTTCAGTGCCCATTCTGGTCGGCCCAATATCTGAAGGATGTTCTTGACCGACATTGTCGGGGGCATGGCCAGACCGTTCCTTATGTCCCTGGGGCGAAACCCGAAGGTGGGCACATCGCAGAGGATAACCAACACGGGGCAGCCCGCCGCATCGGCCCTTTGGATGATATCGTCCCTCAACCTGTCCTCGGTGGGATGGTAGAGCTGGAACCAGGCACGGCCCTCGGTTAGCTCGGAGGCGCGTTCGATGCTGGTGGTGGTCACAGTGCTCAGTATAAAGGGAATGTTGTGCTCAAAGGCCGCCTTGGCCAAAATCTCTGGGGAATTGGGCCACATCAGTCCCTGGAGGCCCACAGGGGCGATGCCGAAAGGGGCGTCATAGGTGTGCCCGAAGAGTTCGGTTTTCATCTCCGAACGGGTATGCTTGCTCAAATAGTAGGGCAAAAGCTCCACATCCCTGATATCGGAGGTGTTCTTGTGGAGGTTCACATCCTCGTTGCAGCCCCCGTCCAGATACTCGAAGGCAAACTTTGGAATTTTTTTCCTTGCCCTTTCCCTTAGGTCGTCGACCGAAGGGTACTTTTTGTTTATGCTCAAATCCACTTTTTTGCTTTTAATGGTACGCCTTTACTTCTTGTTTGGAGGTGCCCAGTCCTTCGATTCCCAACTCCACCACGTCCCCGGGCTTCAAATATCGAGGTGGGTCAAAACCTAGTCCCACACCGGCCGGGGTCCCCGTTGAAATGATATCACCGGGCAACAGGGTCATGAATTGGCTGATATAACTTACCACCTCCTGCACGTTGAATATGAAATCCGACGTGTTGCTCTGCTGTAGGGTCTCACCATTGAGCTTTAGCCACAGGTCAAGTGCATTGGGATCCTTTATTTCATCTGCGGTGGCGATGAAGGGACCTATGGGGGCAAAGGTATCACAGCCCTTTCCCTTGCACCATTGCCCTTGTTTTTCTATCTGGAAGGCCCGCTCGCTGTAATCGTTGTGGAGCACATAGCCCGCTACGTGGTCCAATGCCTCGTCCAACGGTACGTACGATGCTTTTTTTCCTATCACGATGGCAAGCTCCACTTCCCAATCCGTTTTTTCGCTCCCCTTGGGGATCACCACATCATCATTTGGGCCGACAATAGCAGAGGTCGCCTTGAAGAACAGTACTGGCTCCTTGGGAACTTCCATCCCGCTTTCAGAGGCGTGCTTGGCATAGTTGAGCCCCACACAGATGATCTTTGAGGGACGTACCAAGGGAGGGCCGAGACGCTCGTTTTGTGGAACGATAGGGCTCTCGTCCCTGTTCCGCTCCAACCAGTGCCCCAGTCGTGTTGTTCCGTCGGTCCCAAAAAAATGCTCATCATAATCCTCGCCGAAAGCAGCTATGTCTATCCTTGTCCCATCTTCTAACTGGATTCCGGGCTTCTCTTCCCCTTGCTTGCCAAATCGTATTAATTTCATCTTCTATCTATATTAAAATTCCATGTTTATCTTTCTTAAAAACGTTGCCTCAACCGTTCAGCTTTATAAAACCACCGTCTATAGGAAAATCGGTGCCCGTGATGAACGAGGCCTCGTCAGAGGAGAGGTAAAGTGCAAGGTCCGCAACCTCCTCCGGCCTGCCCATTCGCCCAATGGGCTGTGTCCTGGACAGCTTCTCGTACATTTCCTCCTCCTTGCCCGGATAGTTCTTCTTGATGAAACCATCAACAAAGGGCGTGTGCACACGGCCCGGGGATATACTGTTGCAGCGGATCCCGTCTTCCAGGTAATCCCTGGCCACGGAATAGGTCATCGTCAATACCGCGCCCTTGGTCATCGAATAGGCAAAACGGTCCTGGATGCCAACGGTGGAGGCGATAGAGGCCATGTTGATGATCGAGCCTCCTTTGGCCTTCATGTGCCCCACACAGGAGCGCATGCAGTTATATACTCCCTTTACGTTCACCTCGTACAGTCGGTCCATATCCGAAGCCTGTGTCTGCTCGAGGTTGCCCACATGGGCTATCCCGGCATTGTTCACCAAAATATCGATCGGGCCCTGCTCCGCTATGCGGCCAAAGACCTCCCCGACCATATCGCCGTTGGAAACATCGCACTGGTGGGATTCCGAACGCCCGCCATTGGTGCGTATCATCTCGGCCGTCTCCTCCCCGTTCGGGGCGTTGTGTTCCAAGATGTGCACCATCGCTCCTTGGCCCGCAAGGGCCCTGCATATGGCCCGGCCTATGCCACTGCCACCGCCGGTGACTATCGCCGTTTTGTTCTCTAAACTGAATTTCATTACTTATACCGTATTTGTTGATTTTTGTTCATTAGAATCCACGGGGAACAATATTAATTGGATTCCTCCTCTTCCTTTAAAGCTGACCGGACCTGGGACACTTCACGCTGATGGATGCCATCTACGCCTTCATTCAGGTTCATCCGTATGTAGGTCAGTACCTTGGCAATGTCCTCATCGCTCATAAAATCCATTTTTGGCATCAGGTCATTATATGTCTTTCCATTTACTGTAATAGGTCCTTCTAGACCTTCCAATACCGCTTTTATCAACTTATGTTTATCACCGGTCACCCAATCCGACCCCGCCAAAGGAGGATAACGGTTCCCATCTCCTTTACCTTCTGCTTGGTGACAAACAATACAATAAGTATTGTAAATTCGCTGACCCTCATCTGCAAAACGATAGGAAAGATTGTCATTGATTTCATGGGGTTCCCTGATATGCGTCAATGCTTTACGTTCTTCCATCTTGCTTAACTGACTTTCATTAAAGTCATCTTTATCCCCTCTATACATAATTCGCCAGATTTTCCCTTTTCTGCTATCACTGACATACAATGAACCATCAGGCCCCATGGCCAGACCCATCGGCTTATACGCTGCACGCCCCATACCATCGTTATATGATTCTCCTATAAACCCATCAGCAAAAATTTCAAAGGATTTTGAAAATTCTCCATTTATATATGGCACAAAGCATACAACAAAGCCTGCGGTAGGATAAGGGGCTCGGCGACCACCACCATGAAAAGCAATAAACGCTCCATTTTTATAGCGATCGGGAAATTGATCTCCATTATAAAAGAAAAGATCGTTTGGTGCCCAATGACCAGGAAAACCGATTATAGGATCTACTACATCGCTGGCCTTTAGCTCTAAATCGACATCTCTGTATTCAGGAGACACCATTCTTTTATTTTGTGTATGATCATAGTAGTAATAGGGCCAGCCTCCATTGGCCCCTTCTTTGATTTCAAAAAATTCTTCAGCTGGCAACACGGCACTTTCCCATTCTGAATAAAGGGACGGCCATATCCTGTGCAAATCGTCCCTACCGTGTTGTATTGCATAGAGCGTATTGGTTTCGTGATTCCAATCCATCCCAATACCATCTCTAAGTCCTGTGGCATATCTAACCCCATCTTTTTGGGTCATATTGATTTTATTGGCGTCAAACTTCCAAATACCTGCATGTTCTGCCATTTCAGGACAAGGGTAAAGACCTGGGCTAAGAGGGGTCCTATCTTCTTCTTGACAATTATCGGTTAATGAACCGAAATTGACATACATGTTTCCATCATCATCAAAAGCCAGTGTTTTAGCTATATGTGAAGTATAAATTTCATATTTGAGAACAACTTCCATTTTGCTTTCTGGCACCAATGTACTTGGTGTTAATTTCTGCCTGTAAACAGCATCTTGGGTACTATAAAAGATATATCCATTGTAAATCCTCATACTTGTTGGGCCATAGCCTTCTTCTACCGGATAATCACCAAAGTAGTCAATTTGATCTCCCCTACCGTCTCTATTTACATCTCTGATAGCTACATTTCCTGAATCTTGCTTTGCGTTGGTAAGCTTTACGTAAATATCCCCATTATCATTCACGGCCATATGCCGGGCATTACCTATACTATCCACAACAACCATAGCTTCAAACTTGTCCGGCAAGAAAAGTCCCCCGTTGTCGATATCACTTTTGGGTAGATCGGGTTTTTGGTTACAGCTTGTTAGGAAAGCAATTATTATGGATATCCTAAATAGGTTAGTGGAATATACTTTTGATGGAAGCATTTCTAATATTTTATTTTCTTGGTTATTGTTTGCTGGTAAAATATTTTAAGTGGTAGTTTCCGCATTAGGATTTGCAGTAAGTAAAAGTAAAGATCAACTAACGCTTTAACCATTTTTTTAGTAAAAGAAACTCATATCTATTATAGATACTTCTCTTTTTTCTCTACCCCTTAATCATTTATTAAAAAAATATGGACGAAAAATAAAAATAGTATTGGTCCAGATGCATTTTTTTTACAAAGATCATAATAGTTTATTTTATGTTTTTAATAGGTTTTCTGAGGTTAGGTTTACCTGCTTCGAATTTATCCATACCACATCCTAGTAGAAGTTATATGATATGTTTTCGTAAATGTTTATGAAATAGAAAACAGGTTGACTTAATCAGTGTGTACAATTTGTTATTCTGTAATTCAGAACTCATAAAATTGCTGCGATATCTTATCGCTTTTCACCTATATCATCGGGTATATTTACCTTGACAACATTAAATCAACCTGTTTCTACAACTAAACTAAAACTACAATAGATTGCTTAGATCTATATTATAATCCAAAATTGGTATCAAGTTCTCCTTGAGGTATTGGGAAAAAATAATGGCTTGCATTAACCGGCTGCGTTCCATATTTCGCTTGGAACTCAGGATTTAAAGTTTCTGCAAGTATTCCCCATCTTTTAAGATCGTTGAACCTAGAGCCTTCACCCATTAGTTCCAATTCTCTTTCTTTTTTCAAAAGTTCAAATACTTCAGTATCAGAATAATCTGCAGCTGTATATTCGAACATTCCGAAACGTCTACGAACCATATTGATATATTCAACACAACCTGGTGCATTGCTCTGATTGAGTTCTATTTCTGCTCTCATTAGCAATACATCTGCATACCTCATTATCCTAATGTTGTTTCCTGATGCGGCACCACCAGCACCCGGACCTGTTTCTGCAGGTTTGGTTTCTCTGTTATTTTTCTTCTTCCAGAAATATTGTAAACCTTCAAAATCATACGGACGGTTTGGATCTTCGGCGCAATAATCGCACCAGTCGTCATCTCCTGCTACACCACCGTAAAAGGTTTCCGCCCCTCTTGGATCAATAAACTCAGTACCTGACTCATCATCATATATAAATACTTCTGCTTTCTCTGGTTGGAATTTCCAGTTTGGCCACCCATTCCAACTATGCAACTGTTGCATCATGTTGTTCATGAATGGAGCCGAACCACCTTCTACGTTGGTGAACATATTTGTTGCACCACCTTGCCCAGCATAAACAGCTTGGAACTCAAAGACACTTTCAATGTTGTTCTCGTTGGTCTCACCAAAATTGTACAGATAATCATCCGCTGGCAATAGGTCGTAATGACCTTCCAACTTTGACAATTCTGTTTTCGCCTCTGGATACCTTTCGTTGTACAAGTACAATTTACCAAGTAGACCAGTTGCCGACCCTTTAGTAGCGCGACCTAGTTCGACATCTGGAATATCCTCAACATCCTTTAAAAGTGATTGCGCTATCTTTAAATCGTCCTCAGCCACGGCCCATACCTCACTAGCAGGACTTAATGGAGCATCGATATTCTCGGATTGATCAAAACTCAAACGAAGTGGTACATCTCCCCACAAATAAGCCAAATTAAAATAGGCCCAACCTCTTAAAAAATAAGCTTCTCCTCGTGATCTAACAACAAGATCGTTGGATTCGTTTTCCGCCAAATAGGCATCTGCTGAATCTATAACCAAGTTAGATCTGAGAATCATCATATAATACATTCTCCACAAGTTTTCAACCGTCCGGTTAAATTGATTGTGCTGATACGCTCTCATTTGAATAATCGGAACTTCATGGTAACTACCTAATGCTCCGGCAGTAGCCTCTGTTTCGTTACCTAATACGTCCCAAATTTCTGGCCATTGATAACTTCCAATCCAGTGCTGAAAAAATGCTCCATAAGCTGCATTGGTACCCTGAACAATTTGATCTGGAGTATTGAAATAAGTCTCCAATGTAAATTGTTCGGGATTGCTCAATTCTAAAACTTCCTCATCACATGAGGTCATAGTTAAAAAGAAAAGGGCAAATACTCCTATTATTTTAAACTTGGTGTTTGTTATTGTTTTCATATATATATTTTTTTATAGACCTATTTGAATTCCTAAAACAACCGTTCTTGCAGAAGGAGGAGTAAATTCGTTAACCCCTCTTACAAGGTTCTCGCCACCAATTTCAGGGTCGAATCCATCATATTTAGTCAATGTAAGCAGATTTTCACCACTTGCATACAGTCTAAGCTTGGACATTCCGAATTTTTCCATAAGTTCATCAGAAAAGGAATAACCTAGGGATAATAGTTTTAACCTAAAGAATCCAGCATCTTGTACCATTAATGTAGAGGGTCTTGTGTTTGCAACGGCATCACCACTAAGAGCTCTAGGCTGTGTCCCATTTCCTGGTTGTGCCTCGCTTATCCATCTATCCAATACATTGGTCTCTTGATTCAAGATTCTTACACCTCCACGGTTCCATTTATAACCTTCGTCATAAATATCCACGTTAGCAACTCCTTGCCAGAACATATTGAAATCCAACTGTCCAAAATTTAGACTGGCGTTGAATCCAAAAAGATGCTTAGGAATTGGATTTCCAATCATGGTACGGTCATCACCATCTATTCTTCCATCACCGTTCAAATCCCTGAATTTAACATCACCTGCACTGGTAGAAGCTTCTTGAAAATAATCGTATCCACTTGCTACCGCATCGGCATTTGCCCCATCTATCTCAGCTTGAGTCATATAAAGACCATCAGCTTCGTAACCGTAAAAATATCCTATTGGCTTGCCTTTTTCGGTTCTTGAAACTCCTGAAAGGAATGGTTGTCCAAGCCCCAAACCGGTAACTACGTTTTCCTGAAAGGTATAGTTTGCACTAATATCGTAACTTATCTTGCTACCTATATCCCCACGCTTACCAATTAAGAACTCAAATCCTTTGTTGCTTACAGAAGCAGCATTGACAATTGCATTTCCATCAATGGTTCCTCCATCCTGTCCAGACCCATATCCTAAGGACAATGGACTAGGCACTGCAAAAAGTATGTCATCCGTCTGCTTTTTAAAATACTCAACTGTACCGGTAAGGGTGTTGTTAAATAGGCCGAAATCTACACCTACGGTCAATGATTCAGTGGTTTCCCATTTAATTTCTGGAGAAGCGTTCTGAACCACTGAGGCGCCTTGTTGTAATTCTTGGGTTGTGCCAAATGGGTAACCCACACCTTGAGTAAATACTGAAGATAGGTAACGGTACTGCCCTATGGCATCGTTACCAGATTTACCCCAACCAGCTCTCAATTTCAACTGATTGATAACCTCACTGTCTCTTAAAAAAGATTCTTCATCCAGTTTCCAAGCAACAGACAAGGATGGGAATTTACCCCACCGGTTCGTTGGTGAAAAGTTAGGTGAAGCATCGGCACGCATGTTAACGGTCAAAAGATATTTACTTTTAAAGCCATAGTTAAATCTTCCAAAATACGAAAGTCTAGAATCTATAAAAAGATCTTGGGTAGGCTGCATTGGGCTACCTGCCACACTGAGTAATTTTATTTCGTTTGTTGCAAATCCTGTAGCACCAATCCCTATTCCTCCTCCTTGGATTCCATCTTGCCATGTGTTACCCAACAAGGCTGATATATTGTGATCACCGAACTGGTTTGTGTAATTAATGTACGATTCCACAATTGGAGAATAGAGATACGAACTGCTTTCCAACATAGTATTCACGTTATGACTGGAAGCAGACACGTATTCATCTTGCCATTGAAAAAATCGCCCGAAATTACCTTTTAACCCAGCTTGAACTGTATAACTAAAACCTTCAAAAGGTTTGATTTGCATATTTAGCTGAGCTTGGTAAGACAATGTGTTGGTTTCAGGATTTACCTTGTTTGGAATAGTTAGAGGATTGGAAACATCCGAAGCATCCCCGATTCTATCAACATCGGTAAAACCTCCGATTTGAGTTTCATCATAAATCTCTTTGTAAGGCATGTAACCCAACATGTTTCTGTAACTAGGACTAGCCCCTTTAATCGTTTTATAGCTTAAGGCAACATTGGCATTTAGGTCCAACCATGGCTTAATTGCAAAGCTGTTTTTGGTTCTCAAGTACGTTGCTTTTGAAGAAGAACCGATTATGATATTCTCATCACTACGATGGCTCAATCCAAAATAGTACGTTGCTTTTTCGGTTCCTCCCGAAAAACTTGCATTGACCTCTGAACTGTGACCAGTTTGAAAAATAAGATCTTGCCAATCATTTCTATCTACCCTTACAGCATCGGTTAATAATTTAGGTGGAATGGTCTGACCTGCATTGTTTAGTGCATCATGCACATAATCAATATATTGGTTTGCATTCATTACATCCCTTCTATTGGTGGTCGATTTTAAACCGCTCCAAAAGTTCACATTTACTTTCATCGCACCCTCACGACCGCTTTTGGTAGTTACCAATATTACACCATTGGCTCCACGAGACCCATAAATAGCAGTTGAAGATGCATCCTTTAACACCTCAATGTTTTCAATGTCGTTGGGGTTCACTGTAGATAAATCACCTCCTAGGAAACCATCGATAACTACTAGGGGATCCGTATTATTAAACGTAGTGATACCACGTACACGAATTTTATCTCCAGAAACGTCCAAACCCGGTGCGCGCCCTTGTATAAGGCCGGCCACACTGGTTGCCTGACGGTCACCTAAATCTTCTGATGAAATTGAGGCGACAGCTCCGGTTAAATCACTTTTTTGTACAGAACCATAACCAACAATCACAATTTCATCCATCGCCACTGCACTTTCTGCCAACATAATTGACAAAGTGGTTTGTCCATTAAGAGGAATATCTTGAGTAGCATAACCAATGTAGGAAGCTACCAAAACCGCATTCTCATCAGATACATCAATGGAAAAGTTACCATCGAAATCTGTTTGAACACCGTTTGTAGTTCCTCTTTCAAGCACACTGGCTCCCGCCAAAGGAACTCCATCTGGATCGGTTATCGTACCCGAAACGCTCAACTGAACCATCTCGTTTACAGTGGGAACAGGGTTTATGGCCGGCTTTTTTGAAGAATTCTCATTTTTACCTTTCCATAAAACAACTTGAGTTCCCTTAACCTTATAATTAGTATTTGTGTTAGAAAATAAATGATTTAGTACTATTTCTATATTTTCCTTATCCACATGAAGGGATAGTTTCCGTTGAAGGTTTACGTGCTCTGTGTTGTAAATAAAATTAAATCTTGTATTTGATTCAATATTATCTATGATTTCTTCAATGGATACGTTATCAACATTCAAGGAAATCTTAGCTTTTTGAGCATAGCTATTATTGGCATGTAATCCAAGAAATGCCGTAAACAATAACAGAATGGTCAATTTCATTTTTAAGTCAAATTTCAACAAAGTTGCTCCCAACTCTGAGTCGTTGAAGATTTTTTTCATAATTTTAAAATGTTTGTTAGGTGGTTAGCAAATTAATTTGCCTTTCCGCTCTTTATAGCCGGGAAATGTTAGCGCATTTTCCGGTTTTGTTTTTAAACAAAGCGTTGGGCAGTAGCATGGTTGTCAAATCATAGGCGGAATAGTTTGTGTTAGTTATATTTATGTTAGAGTTTGATACTTTAATTTATTATTACCTGATTATCATTTATGGAGAATTCAATATTGTGTATGTCATTGAAGTATCCGAGCACTTCTTTGATCTCAACATTATCAAAACGGGCATTGAACACTTCTTCTCCAAGTTCGGAATTTGTATTTTCAATTTCTATGTTATAGTGGCGTTCGAGTTTTTTAAGAATAACATTGAAAGTCAATTCCCTAAAAATTAAACTACCTTGTCTCCAAGAGGTATACTGACTTGTGTCCACTTCTTCGACCAGCACATCTTTTGAATTCGGGTCAAAAGACCCTTTTTGTCCTGGAGTCAATTCAACAACTTCTTGAGACACGTTCTTTCCAGACATATTAACGGCACCTTCTACCAAAACCACATCAACATATTCATCCTCGGCATAAGCTGACACATTGAATTCCGTACCAAGTACCTTTACATTCAATTGATCCACATTGACCATAAATGGCCTGGATGTATTCTTAACAACATCGAAATAAGCATTTCCCGTAAGGAATACTTGTCTTGGACCATCATCTAAAAAGCTAACCGGATATTTTAAAGAACTTCCAGCATTTAAGTGGACCAATGTGCCATCTGACAATTCCAATCGGAATTTTTTTCCATGAGGCACCATTAATGTGTTAAAAACCAAGTTGTCTTCCTCATTCGCTTTCGAATAAGTAATCAAATCTTGTTTTTGGGTATAAACAATATCTCCATCCTCATCCCTAAATTCATCTTCATCTTTAACATCTATAGCTTGTAAGGTTCCGTTATCCAGCTCCAAAGTGATAGAACTATTTTCAGGGATAAGCACATTTTTGGCTTGTGGAGTAAAAAAGCCTAGTTGATAGAACAATGCCAATCCAATCAATATTGTAATTGCAGCAGCGTACTTGAACCAATTTGAGTAAAGTCTCTTGACCGGTTTTTCGGTACGGTCTATTTTATCACTTACTTTACTATAAGCTTCATCCAAATTGTTTTTTATAATCGCCAAGTTTAAATCGTGATAATCCCGAACATAGGACTCAAGAATTCTTTGGTTACTTGGATCCTCCAACCACCTCCGTAGTTCTAGAATTTCCTTCTCAGATATTGTACCTAATAGAAGCTTAGTTATATTTTTTTTCATTATACTAGTACCAGATTCTTTCTAGTTCTTAATAAGTTTTAAATTGCACCATATTACGCAATACATAATTAATACCATCAAAAACAATTAAACCCTTAAAAAAAACTAAATATAATTTTCAATTTCACAGAAAACTCAACTAACTAAGCAAATTTTAAACCAAAAATGAATGAAATTGAGGCGGTAGTTGCCATGAAAAAGGGCGACCAAATGGCTTTTAAATATTTATTCAACTTATTCTACGATCGTCTTGTAGCTTTTATCACAACATACACACATGACAAAATAGAATCTGAAGATATTGTTCAGCAGGCCTTTATTAGTCTGTGGGAAAACAAATCGAAGTTGGATGAAACAAAATCCCCTAAATCATATTTATATGCCATTGTTTATAATAAATACATAAACTCGATTAAAAAAAGCAAGAAGCAAGAAGAGCTTTTAAGCCAAATTTGGGAGCGCGCTCTTGCCAACAGAATTGAAGAGGACACAGACGCCCTGCAATTGCGTGTTCAGAAAATGAAGAAGGTAATCGATGAATTACCTCCAAAATGCAAGGAAATCATTATAATGAACAAAATACAGGGAGTAAAGTACAAGGATATTGCCGATCAGCTGGGTATTTCCGTAAAAACGGTAGAGTCGCAAATGCGAATTGCATTCACAAAAATACGAGAAGCTTTTAAAGAGGACAATCAACTTTTGTTTTTGCTCTTCAAATAAACTAGTATAAAAACTAACCATTTTGGCTGTTGTTGCTATAATGGCTTTTTTTAAGCGTACAGATAATCCTTTTAGCTAGTACTCTTATATTCCCAAAGCCAGTTATAAGGATATTAGTTGTTCTATAGCAAACTCCCTCCACAATAAAATTCGTAAAAGCATGGTCCACAACAGACCTAACGAATAAGGATATCATTGTCAGTTATAGCTTTAAGGCTTCTTGTAGTGCTTATCGCTAACACAATAGCGTTTTATTATTAGTCTTTTTTGTATTGAAACTCATTATCAAAACCAACGTTTTCAAAATCCTCAGTATTTGGTAAATCAAATTGGTATTTATCGAGCTGGTCTATTTCCAAGGTAAGGTTCTCTGCTTCAAACTCCATGACATGCCCGGCAAACTGCTCATCGTCGGAAACAAAATGGAGGTGATATCCTGCTACATTGATGTTACCAATAAATGTTGGACAATAGAAACCCACCATAGTTCCTTTAAAGTTTTCTCTTTCAAAGATTGGACGTTCTGGTATTAGCACATCCAACCCCTCTTCAAAAGGAGGTTCTTGCTTGTGGAGACCACCACATTTCATTTTTGAAAACTCTCCATGTATCTTAAATGCATAGAAAAAGTTTTTAGTAGGCAGTTTTTCATTGATAAATGCACGAAGCTCCTCATAGTTTTGCACTTTGGGTATGTCATAAGAGTAATCCTTGTTGAAAAAAGCTGCGTTGGCATACACTACTTTGGTGTCATCTTCCGGCTTATGTACTTTCCCGTCCTCAGAAGCTTGATAAAGTACTCCGTCAAGCATAATGAGTTCCCCATCCAAAAGGTTGTAGGAACCCAATCCAATGTCTCCCTTAGTTTTAAGTTCCTTTGCGCTTAAATCACCTTCAAATATTTTATTTACAAAGGCCCACCATATGGAATATTGGTAAAAGACATTTTCGGTTTTTGTCAAAGTCTCCTTCTTCTCCTCCACTTCATTGCTCTCAACTTTTTTTTCTTCTTTGCAATTTATGAACAGGAACATGATAGCCAAAATTAATAGCAACCTTGATCCAGGACTAGGTTTATTTGCAATTTTCATGTTTAGTTGTGTTACTGTAAGTTGAACTTAAGTTTTATAAATATTAAATTAATATAGCCTAACATACCATTCTCAATCCTTAATTATAGGGCAACTGGCTGTCTGCTATTTTCAAAACAGTTCATGACATTTTAAAACTGCCATGGAATTATCTTGTCATCACTTCCCAATACCGGGTACGCTTAGAACTTCCTTCGGGGCCATCCACAGTTAAAGTGATAACTTTTCTAACTCCTTTTTTTGCAAAAGTATGTATTGGGTTCTGTTCGTTGGAACTCTCGCCATCTCCAAAATCCCAGGTCCATTTGTTTATTTCTCCAATAGACTCATCCTTAAATGCCACTACACCTCTTTCTTGATCTATAACATCAAATGTCCATTCTGCTTTGATTGGATCTAAAAATTTATCTTCTAAAGGCATTAATTTAAAGGCACATAAATATGAAGCATTGCTGACCATTCTAACCGTATGGGCCAGATTTACATGTCCATCTCTTTCACCTCCATCAAAATCCAATATGGACCATGATAGGCCAATGACCTTGTTTTCCCAAAGTTTTGACTCAATAGCTCTTTGAGGGCCATCATGTGGGGCATAATCATAAGGAGTGATCCATCCTTCCAAGCTCAATGTTCCACTCTCCCCGTGTTTAAAGTCATAATCATAAGCATAGTTAGCCCGTGGAAACTCGGAAATCCAAGGCTGGTTTCCCCATACCAATACCCAAGCATTGTTGACGGGTGGGGTGTAGATATGATAATTTTGGGCATGTACCCCGCTAAAATTTAAATGGTTTTCAATATACGACGCTGTCTGAGGCTCCCACCCCAACTCTGCTTGATCGTACATAGGGCTTTTAATGAAAGGACCGCCTGATAGATCACCATCCACAACGAGTTCAAATATATCATTTAGGTACCCCTCAGGGTTGAATCGTTCAAAATCCCAAAAATCATCGTAAGCCTCATACTTAAAATAAATTCGGCTCATACCATTTACCCAGCCAATGGTCACTTTTACATCAAGGTCTTCTGATGGTATATCCGTCCCCATACCATCTTCGGTATCGTTTAACAAATCGGTACCATAGGTGTAATTTTCTGGAACTATTTCCCAATCACTCATATCCCCATCAATTCTTGGCATTTGATCTCTAGGAAATTGAAATATTTGAAATATCCTCCCATCCCTTGAAGTCTGATAGGTTGGTGTGGATTGACCCATTGATTCTGATATGGTTCCGAGGATACAACAAAAGAATAATATCCATGTTCCTCGGGCTTTCTTACAGTTTAAGTTTTTATAATTTTTCATGCTTTTGCGCTATCGTTTCCTTTACAATATTCAGAATGTCAACATCCAACTTTTTATCATTAAAAACATTATAACTTGCGTAATGCCATTTCTATTTTTTTATAAAAAAATTATAGTTGATATACTTACAAGTAAAAAGATGGAAAGAATTTTAATTCAATTTTTATTTATTAATATCCACCTCATAAATTTTGCCTGCCATCATATCCGGTACAAGTAATCGACCTTTATCTTCCTCCAAATAAAAGTCTGCGGCGGATTGCAAACCATCGATCAATACGGTAGATTCTTCTGTTGTTCCATCTATTTTCCAAACTGTGCCTGCTGCCCAACTACTTACATAATAATTGCCCTCACTATCCTGCTCTACAGCATCAGCTCCTCTAAACAGTCCTTTCAGCGGCGTTAACTCTCCGTCCTTTTTAACCAAAAAATTACCAAGGAAAAATGAGCCTACCATAATGTCTCCGTTATTGTCAACGCCCACACCATTTGGATTCAACATTAAGGGTGAAGTATTTTGAGCTATCGAAACCTGACCATCCAGATCAATATGATAAATACGTCCTAATTGAGGTACCAATTTTGCATTTTCACTGTCCAGCGGCCATAGTTCGTTGTTTTCGTCACGCATATATTGAGTGGCCCCCATATCTGTCACGTAGATACCATTGTTGTCAGCATCCACCGCAACATCATTTAAATACAGAACTTCCTCGGGAAAATCCTCTTTTTCAATAAAAACACTTGCATTGCCATCCTTGTCCACTTTCCAAATACGGGATAAATCCGAAAGATATAAATGACCTTTAACATGGACAATTCCTTTGGGCTCATCAAATCCTTGGGCAAAAGATCGTGTTCCATTGGCGGAAATTTCCACAATTTCACCATCTCCTTCTTCACCACCATTCATTACTGTTACAAAGTAATTACCTCCAAATCCTTTGGTTATACTTTCTGGTTTTACACCTACCTCAACCGGAAATTGAATTTCAGCTTGCGAAGCACAGCCCACTACTAAAAAAAGGGCAATTGGTGTCACATAGACAATAATTTGATTTAGGCTAAATTTCGTCAAGTTTACTATTCTTTTCATTGTTGATTGGTTTTTAGTGTTTAATTCCAAATTGAGCTATTCATTATTCCCTACATAAAATATGTATCAGGGTTTTGCTTTATTTTTTTATACAGCTATTCTTTACTCCTTTCACAACCTATTGGATAATGTATATTGAACTGCCATAATTAATATTAGACATCCATATTCTTTACAGTCATGTTCAAATAACCGCAATATCCGCGGCACATGGAGCGTGTTGTGAATCTGTAAGTTCCAATGCACCGGTTTTTTGATCTATACGGAAACATTCAACTTGGTTAGCGTCTTGACTTGCCACCAACAAGAATTTACCACTTGGGTCCATGGAAAGGTTCCGAGCATTGGAGCTGTTTGCCAATGAACATCGGCTCGAGAAGGTCAATTTACCATCGCTTTCACCTACATTAAAAATAGCTATACTTTGGTGTACCCTACATATATAATAATAAAATGCACCATTGGGTGAAAGACATCCTTCGGCCCCCCAATATTCCGATCTTCCATAATTTTCCGGATGGTCACGTGCCACAAAATCCTTCGGATAACAGCTAACCTTCTGTACTGGAACAAGTCCTTTATCATCATCTACATCGCATACTTCCACAGTTCCATCTAGTTCGCAATTAACGTACGCTACCCGCAAGGAAGGATGAAATTTGATACCACGTGGTCCTGACCCGGATGTTAACTTAATGTTGCCATGCGGCTCCAGTTCTCCTGTTTTTGTATCAAGAATATACTGATGAACCTGATCTGTGCCTAAATCTGTGGCATAAACCAAATCTGTTTTGGGATCCCCAATAATACCATGTGGGTGAGGCATTGATTGGCGTACCGGGTCGGGTCCCGTACCCGAATGGTCCGGTTTTGCGGTCACCTTACCAATTATTCCCGTATCAGGGTCGAATGGAAGTACTGAAATACCACCTTCCCAATATCTTGTTACCAGCAAAAAGCATCCTGTACGGTCAAATGTTGCACATGTGTTGCCCCTACCACCTGTGGACTGGGTTGATATCGCTACCAGATCACCGTCAGGTTGGATTTTGTATGCTGTTATGAAACCAACACCTTCATCTACCCCAGTATGGTGGGAAAGCTCGTGTGTAGCTATAAGAAATTGCCCATTGGGATGAACTTCTAACCATGTAGGGGAATCTTGCTTTATTACCTTACCGTTTGGGGTAATGGAGCCATCTGAACTGTTAAATAAGAATGATAAAATTCCTTCTCCAGGTTGTTTTGACCCCACCCAAGGAAGTTGTCCAGGCTCATAACCGGTATAACTGCCAACAAAAAGGTGTTTTTCCGTTGTTTCGCTCATTTTTGGTATATCGATTTTGTGTTACTTCAAATAAATTATCTTCTGATTACTTCAACTGAGCTACTGCCAAGTTGCAAACAACCATATGGTTGACCCAACTTAACAGTCGCTCGAAGTAATATACATGTTCTTTAATCGAGGGGTTCTGTTGTAGACCCTATTAACTTTGTCTCAACAACCAACGAACAGCATTTTGTTTCAACTTACGGTACGTCGGATTCCAATGCGCTGTCAATAGATGGCCTGGTGCCAAGTAACAAACTCGTCCTTTTCCATATTCATATGCCCAAGCAGCAGGAACAGTAGTTCCCTGATCTTTACCCTTATAAGTATAACGAAGACCATCTTCATTCACGGACTCCATCAAAATGTGCTCTGGATCTTTGTCGTACTCCATATAATGCTGCTCATCAGTAACTACAAAGTCGGTAATCCCCTCCATAATCGGATGGTCCGATTTTTTTACCCTAACCTTGAAAGTTCGAATAGGTGGATGTCCTGCATAGGCACCTCCAAGTACGTCACGAATGTCGTCATTGGTGCTCGCCAAGTCCGTAACGTTGTGGAAAAACAGTATCGAACCACCGTTTTGAACGAATTCACGAACGGCCTTACCCTGGTGCGGTTGTATCCAGGCCTTCATTTCGCCCGATGTAGGTTCCAGAGGCGGATCGCTTACCACAGGGACCTCACTGATACCCTTGCCAAAATTATTGATGAAAGTTGACGGAACCATTTCGCCACCTCCACCAATGGGTCCATTACCTTCGGGGAAAATGCGGCCGTCGCGATGAATAATTAGCATCTGATAACCTTCCAGTGTCTCAGCGTTGAGAGATGTGTAGTCGTCGGTCATCTTTACCGATATACCCATATCCTTAACAATATCGCGAGTCAGGGCCGTACGTACAATATCAGCGTTGTGATAGTGATCGCCCATCAGCGCGAATATTGTCTCTTTTTCCGATGTTTTCTCCGGTGTTTTCTCTGCAGCTTTCTCAGGGGCCTGGGCACAAGCTAAAGGAGAGGTTAATACTACTCCTGCTGTTAATCCTGCCATCGACGAAATGGCTGAGCGCCGAGTTACATTTTTTTTTGGTGAAGATGGTTTTGGTTTCATGTCAAATATTGTTTTTGGTTATCTAATTTGTTTATGTATTTCCCGGTTTCTGGGCAACTTGCTTTATTGTAAAATCTAGAATCACTTTGTTTTTTGATATTAATCAGCATGGTATGCAATATCCTATGACGAGAAACATCTTTATTCCCCACTGGTAGAACCGTTTGTTTCGATTGCTGAAAAAATAAATCGGCGCACAAAATCATGCAGTAAATCGGGCACAAAAAAAGTATCTCTTGTAGCATCCGTTGCATCGGCTGTTGTCACTACTAAAAGATCTAATTTAGGATACACACCTATATATTGGCCACGATGTCCATAGGCAAAGTACCCTTGTACATCTTGTTCTCCCTGTGATGTATTCACCTTGTCTGGGAGTCTACGAACCCAGTTCAGGTATCCATAACCTTTTTGCCTATCAAACCCTACTTGGTATTTAGATGCTTCTTGCACCCAATCCTCAGGCAGTACTTGTTTATCTTCCCAATGCCCATCACGGAGCAATAGGTAACCAAGTCGTGCCATATCCCTAGCTGTCATGTGGAGGCCATTTCCTCCTTCAGGAACACCATCAGGGCCTTTTCTCCATTCACTTATATCAATACCCAATGGATCAAAAAGATAATTTTCTGCCATGGTTGAAACGTCTGAAACTGTTCCATTACCATCTTGTTTGGCTTTCCTATCTAAAATAGCTGTCAGTAAGCTTGGAGCATAGTTGCTGTACTCAAAGGTGGTTCCGGGAGTCACTTTAGGCTTTGCCTTAAGGAGTATACCAATATCCATAAACTCCTGTCTACTTGCTACACCTGAACGATGAGTAAGTACATCTTTCAGGGTCAAATCTGCTAAGTCCGGATGAATCTGATATTCGGGCAATAAGTCCGCTACACGTTGATCAACACTCTTAATCCAACCTTGCTTTATAGCTACACCCACTAACGTAGCCACAAATGTTTTGGTAACCGAGAATATATGATTGTTTGTATCTACAGTTTGCCCGTTGAAATAGGATTCGGAGACAAGTTGTCCATTTTTGATTATGAGTAAACTATAACCACTTGGAAAAATCTGCGGATACATTTGTTCTGCATTCTTTATACCCGCACCGTCCATACCTACAGATTCAGGACTAGCTTCTGACCACGTAGATGTAGGCCAAGGTATTGGAGTTTGTGTTTTTTTTGTCTGAGCAATCCCCCGATCAACCCATATAAAAGTTAGAAGAATGCACATTCCAACATAATAACCCAAACGTCTTTTATGACCACTTAAGGTCAATCCATGCTGAGGGTTACCATCAACTTTTTTAAACATAACAGTTTTCATACCTAGTGTCATTGTATCCATTTTTTAAGGAAAAAAATTGGCTATCTTTTTAATTACTTCTCATCTGTCTGCTTTGTTAGCCATCTAACTGAATTGCGAAGTAATTTTACCATCATTGGATGCCCGATTGCTTCTTTGGTGTGCCCTGGAGCAAGGTAAACAAAGCGCCCCTTACCCATTTCGCGCCACCAACCTGCAGGGGCAGATTTATTGGCATCGGAAATGTTTCGAAGCAACAACTGATCAGGATCACCATAATATTTGCTCATGTGCTGCTCATCGAACACCCTAAAGTCCTCAACTCCAGCTGTAATAGGATGGTTTTTATCTTCCACGCGAACCATAAACTCCTCCGGAGCTGGATGCCCACCGAAATCTCCTTTAAAAACTTCATAATAAGGTCCGTTTGGTGGGTAAAGGCCATGAGAGTTATGGAGCGCCAAAAAACCGCCACCGTTATCCACAAAATCATAGACAGCTTGTTGTTGCTCATCGGTCATCCACTGTACCTGTGCCCCTCGTTCGTAACCATTGGGCCAAATATTACCATCTTTTAAAAAAATAAGCAAGTCGAATTCCTTCAGAGCTTCAGCGGTCAGCGCCTCATGATTTTCTATATAGACGACAGGAATATTCTCTAGGGCCAAAGGTCTCATTAACCCATCTCTAACATGAACTGGTGAATGATAACGATCCCCCATCATTACCAAAGCCCGAGGCCGATCAACTGAGGAATAAACATCTGATGAATTGTTTATCTGGGCGGAAAGCACAGTTGCTAGACTGAATGCTATGGCAAATAGAACGAAAAATCGTGATGATTCTCCATTGTTGTTAGTTAGAGAGGGCATTAGCTTCATTCGTTGATAGTTTTTTTATAATTATTTTTTTATGTATTGCATGTGCTATACACTTTTGAAGTTAAATTAGTTGTGTAATACATAATTTATACTGTATTAAATTGCAAAACCCTTAAGAAATACTTGAGAAAAAAACGATATTCACACTATTCTTCCGGTAATCTTTTAACTATTGCCTTGTTTAATTCAAAATAATCAGGGTTAGATAACAAGAAAAAAGGGTTTACCATCACCAATCAAATTATCATTGGCGGGTATGGAACATCCCTTGTTCCCTTTAGTCTCGTGAATTAATCAGAATCAATCTGTGGTAGATATATTGGTGATCTTATAATTGTAAGATGGCCTTTACTGGCCTGTCAGATTACGTTCATTTATACCCCTAACATGTACTACTATTTTTAATCATCCGCATTTACTCGTTACACTGAAACGTACTAATTGTTGATTTCATTTTGAAGTTTAAATCATACCATTTTGTCAGATACAATTTGTTCCATCTCGATAATAATTCATCTAAGTTTTTTGAAAAATGAAGTCATTTCGAAAGCATCGAGACCGTTTATAAGTATCAATTATTTTTCGCTCACATTTACAAAATAAGTCTTCCGACTTAAGCTCAAGTTTAGATAAAGTTAGTTTAAAAATATAGCAGCTAACCACATGAAAAAACAGAAGAACGCTTAAAAAAAATCGTTTAAAATCATCTAAAAAAAGTAAGAATCAGAGCATTGTTATAAAAATTATTAAAAATTGAATAAATAACGCCTCTATCACCTAATTCACCTCCTATTATACTTTATAATCGATATCGCTTTTAGTAACTTTGTTTCAACTGTGAAATAAATATTATAAACAAATTTAAAACAACATGGGAAAAGGATTTTTTCAAGTTCCAACGGCTATTAATGAGCCGGTCAAAACCTACGTTCCGGGCTCCCCTGAACGAGAAGAAGTACTAAAACAATATAAAGCATTTTACAATGATACAGTGGACGTTCCACTATACATTGGTAGCGAAGAAATTAAAACGGGGAATACAAAACCAATGTCGCCCCCACACGATCATAAACACATTGTTGGACACTACCATTTGGCTGAGAAAAATCATGTGCAAAAAGCAATCTCCAATTGTTTGGAGGCTAGGGATTCTTGGGCCAATTTAACTTGGGAACAACGTGCGGCCATTTTCTTGAAAGCTGCAGAGCTCATTGCCGGTCCTTACCGTGCCAAGATAAACGCCGCAACAATGATTGCACAATCCAAGAATATTTATCAGGCTGAGATAGATGCCGCTTGTGAGCTTATAGATTTTCTTCGATTTAACGTTGAGTACATGTCGCAGATTTACAACGAACAACCCGAATCCGCCGAAGGAATTTGGAACAGGGTAGAATACCGTCCATTGGAAGGTTTTGTTTATGCGATTACCCCGTTCAACTTTACCGCTATTGCAGGTAACCTTCCTGCAAGTGCCGCAATGATGGGGAATGTAGTAATTTGGAAACCTAGTGACAGCCAGGTATATTCTGCCAAAGTAATCATGGATGTGTTTAAAGAAGCTGGACTTCCTGATGGTGTAATCAACATGGTCTATGGAGACCCGGTTATGATTTCTGATACTGTACTGGCAAGTCCGGATTTCTCCGGGATACATTTTACAGGTTCTACATCTGTATTCAAATCTCTATGGAAACAGATAGGAAACAACATCAATAACTACAAAACTTACCCAAGAATCGTTGGTGAAACTGGAGGTAAGGATTTTATTGTAGCACATCCTACCGCTAAACCACAACAAGTAGCAACAGCTATTAGCAGGGGAGCTTTTGAGTTTCAAGGACAAAAATGTAGTGCCGCATCAAGGGTTTATTTACCAAAATCGACTGCAGATGAAATTTTGGAGTTGGTTAAAAAGGACGTTGCTTCCTTTAAAAAACCAGGTTCTCCAGAGGATATGAGCAATTTTATCACAGCCGTGATTCACGAAGGCTCATTTGACAAGTTGGCTAAGTATATCGACAAGGCCAAAGCAGCTGATGATGCTGAAGTAATTGCTGGTGGTAATTATGATAAATCGGTTGGATATTTTATAGAGCCAACGGTGATATTGACCACAAGTCCGCAATATGAGACTATGTACACTGAGCTTTTCGGCCCTGTTGTAACCATTTATGTATATGAAGATGAAGATTGGAGCGAAACCTTGAAATTGGTTGATGAAACTTCTGAATATGGATTGACCGGAGCAGTATTGTCGGGAGACCGATACTCTATTGATGAGGCTACAAAGGCCTTACAAAACTGTGCTGGTAACTTCTACATCAACGATAAGCCTACTGGTGCTGTTGTAGGTCAACAACCATTTGGAGGAGCCAGAGCATCTGGTACTAATGATAAGGCTGGTTCTATGCAGAACCTTTTACGTTGGGTATCACCTAGATTGATCAAAGAGACTTTTGTGACACCTGAAGATTACAGATATCCTTTTTTGGGATAAACAACAATAGTATCTAACTTAAAAAGGGTCAGCTTAAGCTGACCCTTTTTTATTATCCATTTTTGGAGTTATACTATTAAAACTTAGACAAGCTCCGCTTTCTTGGTTTTATTTCGTCTTTGCAATTCTTTTTTAAGCAATTGGATTTCCCTAGAGGATTGAGAGCCGACAGAAGAGTTTTCTTCAGCACGCCGAATTAAATAGGGCATAACATCTTTTATGGGACCAAAAGGAACATATTTTACTACGTTGTAGCCAGACTGTGCCATATTAAAACTAATATTATCACTCATTCCAAATAGTTGTCCAAACCAAATTCTGGAATCGTTGTTATCGATATTCGAATCCATCATTTTTTGCGCCAGTAGTTTACAACTAAGCTCATTATGGGTCCCTAAAAAGAAATCAAATACATCTAGATTTTCCAATACGTAATTTGATCCGTTCTCAAAGTTTTGATCCGTTGTGGCTTTATCTTTACAAACAGGACTCTCATATCCATTGGTAAAGGCTCTATCCCTTTCTTTTTCCATATAGGCACCTCTCACCAATTTAACCCCTATTTTAATTTGGGACTTTTCTCCTAAATCCTTTAGTTTTTTTAAGTAATCATATTTATTGCAGAGGTATAACTGGATTGTGGTAAAAACAACGGTTCGACGTTTATTGTACTTAACCATCATTTCCTCTGTAAGTTTATCCACAGCGGCATGGCTCCAAGACTCCTCAGCATCTACCATAATTTTGAGGCTCTCCGTCTCGGAAACAGTTCTACAAATAGTCTCAAACCTCTCCTTTATTCTATCCCATTCTTCTGCTTCTGAATTACTTAAAGTAACATTTTCGGATACTTTTCTAAATACTTCCAATCTTCCAATTCCTGTAGGTTTAAATACTAGAAAAGGAATCTGTTTTTGGAATTCCGAGAATTCACATATTTTGAGCAGCACGTCCAAAGTATTATCAAAAGAAGGTTCATTCTCAAATCCTTCTACTGAATAATCCAAGATGGACATAACTTCTCCATTAAGGTACAGTTCATCAATCTGTTCCTTACATTCCATTAGGTTTTCCCCACCGCAAAACTGTGAAAAAATTGTTTTTTTTAGAACTGTTTGTATGGGCAGTCGGTATTTAAAAGCAAAATTGAGCATAGGTTTTGCAAAACGTGTAAGCTGTGCATATCCCAACATTCCAAAGAGAAACTTGGCTTTTTTAAGCTCATTATCGGTCTTATTGATAAATGCCGTCTGTGTATTGTCGAAATTTAACATGTCGGACATACTTTGTAAGGTTTATGGTTGTGCTATCCCGGTAGAAATACATGTATTTTATATTCCTAAAACCAAAAGTTTAACGGATTTGAAGTAAAATAAATGTCCTAATTAAACTTTGTATTATTGGAATAAGGATATCGTGGTGGTTGAGATCAACCACCACGACTATAAAAGGGTACACTAACCTATTAAAATTAACTATCTACCCCTTTATTCCTGGTTGTTTAATTTGATAGTTTTTTGCCTTTTTCTGTTCTTTAACCATATTCTTTACATCTTCCAACAATTGTTTGGCATCGTAGATAATTCCATCTTTTACGGTGTATTTGACCCCACCTACTCGTTGAATTGTATTATCCTCCATTAATTTGATGGCTCCAGTTCCGTAAAGTGCTTTTAGGTTTACCAATGGATTTTCCTCAATGATTACAAAATCTGCCAATTTTCCTACCGCAATAGTTCCTATTTCATCATCCATTCCCAAGGATTCCGCACCGTTCAAAGTTGCAGCTTTTATAACCTCCAATGGATGGAAACCAGCTTCTCGAAGAAGCTCCATTTCCCTAGGATATGAAAAACCATACAACTCATAAATAAAACCAGCATCGGTTCCAACGGTAACACGTCCGCCACGATTTTTATATTCATTGATGAAAGTCATCCATAACTTATAGTTCGCTTTCCATTCAATTTCTTTTTCGGTACCCCAATAATGCCAGTAAGACCCATGGGATTGACGGCTAGGTGAATAAAATTCCCATAGTGATGGCAGTGTATATTCTTCATGCCATTCTGCACGTCTGGCTCTGGCCAAATCGCGGTTCGCTTCATAGATTACCATCGTTGGAGATAATGTAAAATCCAAATCCAGTAGTTCGTTCATGACCGAATTCCATTTGTCGGAGAACGGTTTAGCCGCTTGCGTCCATAGCTGCCCTGCCTCACCAAAACGATCTTGTTCATTTTGGTAGTTGTAATCCATAGAATAATCTTGTACAGTTCTATCTTGGAACAATGCTTCTGGAAGACCATACCAATGCTCCATAGCCGTAAGACCTGCCCTGGCACTGTGCAATACGTTCCATTGACCCACATAAATTTGTGCATGGTGCATTTTTGAACGTAAGCCCAAGTTCTTGTTTTCTTTAATTGCAGCCTCCATTACTTTAGGAGGAGCTCCAAAAAACTTGATGCCGTCAGCTCCTTTTTTAGCATTGGCCCTAACCCATGCTATAGCCTCCTCTGGTGTGGATAATTCTTCTCTTCCTCTTTCGCCATTTAACTTACTTCCAAAAGCTGTGTATGCTTTGATTCTTGGCGCAGTAATTTCATTCTTTGCACTTTTCTCTTTATGTTCCAAAGTCCATTCAATTCCATTTCCCGCAGATGGGTCAGCTATTGTAGTGATACCATGTCCCATCCATAATTTGAAAACATACTCTGCAGGTGTACCTTGTGCTACGCCACCTATATGGGCATGTGCATCAACAAAACCAGGCAGTATATACATTCCTTCCGCATCCAACTCTTTTCCTCCTGGTTTTAGAACAGGTCGTTTTTTGGAATCAATTGGGACTCCTGGATATCCAACTACTCTTACCTCTGTGATTTTATTGTTTTCTACTACAATATCTACAGGGCCTTGTGGTGGTGCCAATGTTCCATTGATCATCGTTGCACCCCTTATAATCAATTGACTCCAAGGTCCTTCCCCTTCCGCTCGCGCAGGGGCTTTTTCAATTTGTCCGTAAACAATCCCTTGCATTAATAGCAATGCAAAGGCCAATAGCTGAATTTTAGTTTTTTTCATTTTAGAGTAATTCGGTTCTATAATAGAAATCGTTAGTTCTTTAGTTCAATTATTATTTATTTCCTAGTGTATTTGGCCGGTATTCCTTCTGCAGGAAGCGACTTTTTGATAAAGTCCCTTATGTCATCATTGGCCGTTTTTAAATCTTCATTTCTGAGGTACATCATGTGGCCACTCCTATATCCTTTCCACTCCATACGATCTTTAAGCTTTCCGCTAAGATCCATTTGCCACATATTGTATTTTGCGTTGAAGTAATCCGTTCCGCCATCGTAATAACCCGATTGCACCAACACGTTTAGGTAAGGATTTTGCGCCATGGCCTGTCTAAGGTCATAGCCCGTAGTATTACCACTTCTATCCCATGGACGGACAGGTCCGAACATGTTGTATTTTAAATCGGTATTGTAATTCAAATAATTCTTAAAATAATAGTTGATTGCTGGTGTAAAAGAGTGCAACCAACTGGTAAGCTCAGCAGCATAATCTGGTCGAGTACCTGCTGTTTCTTTATCTATACCCAAATATCTGGAATCAAGTCTACCGATATTAAAACCTTCTTCTCTTAACAATTCTTTCCAAAAAAACCTTTTGGGTATACGTAGGTTATGTTGCAATACTACTTTTTTAGATAGACCAGAGTATCTGGCTATTTGTGCCGCTACTTTTTGTTTTTCAGCTTCGGGCAAGTATCCACCTTTGGATAAGGCAGGAGTAAGCTCATCTATGGTATATTTTTCAACTTCCGGAAGTATTTCAACTAAATCCTTGGACTGAAGGTCCGAAGGCAATTTTTTATGGTACCATGCAGCTGCAGTATAATATGGAAGGAAGTTTGCTGCACCTGGTGCTGTTCCCCTTTCAATACCCAATGTTGTTGGTGATACCAAAATAACACCGTTCAAATACATCCAGTGCGAATTTTGTAGCTCCAACGAAAGACCGGAGACCCTTGGAGTTCCATAACTTTCCCCTATCAAGAATTTTGGAGAAGCCCAACGATTGTTTCGAGTTACAAAATTATTGATCCAATCGGCCAAATATTCGATGTCTTGATTGACTCCGAAAAAAGTTTCCGACTTGGTTTTGTCATCCATTTCGTCTATAGCTCTGGAATATCCGGTATTCACAGGGTTGACATAAACGATATCTGCGACATCTAAAATTGTATTGGGGTTATCCTTGATACCGTATGGTTGTACAGGATGGCCTTCATCATCAATGTTTAATATTTTTGGGCCTGTGTAAGCAATGTGCATCCACACAGAGGCAGATCCAGGACCACCATTGAAAGAAATTACAAGAGGACGATTGGTAACATCCTTAACATCGGTTCGTTGGTAGTACGTAAAGAAGAGCCCTGCAATTATTTTGCCCTTTTTGTCCCACACAGGTTGCTTTCCCGTGGTAGCCTTGTATTTGATTTCTTTTCCTTTGACATTTACCGTTCCTTGAATCGAGACCGTGGAATCCATTGCGGTATTCACTTGTTGGGAAGTAGCTGTAAAGCCCAACAGGAGAAACAATGCAATCCATATGTTAGATTTAATTTTCATAATGCTTTTGAATAATGTTAAAACTCTTAAATAAATTGAAGTAAAATAATCGAACGATACAATCTTTAAGCTATCCAATAGCTTAAAAAGAGACAGAACTTTGCTGAATTGAGCATTCAATATTGAAAACAACACGTCCTGCCCCTTTAGCTAATCAAACTGATGGGATGTTATAATACCGAGGCCAACTGTTAGTGGCCTCGGTAATACATGATAAACTCTATAAATCTCTAGTTAACGTCCCAGAATAATTTAGTAGTAAGCACATCGCCTCCTACTGCAGTAGCCGCATTGTCATAATTAGCCCTATTCAACGTTTGTTCAGAAATAGGGTATGTTAAGCGAACTGGTACCGTTGGCACAAAAGATTCTGGTGGTGCTTCCAAAGTTGGATAATCAAGTCTTCTGTACTCAGTCCAAGCTTCCAAGCCTTGATTGAATAACGCAACCCATTTTTGCATTCCAATTTTTTCTTCCCAAGTACCTGGAGCCGTAGTATATGCTACATCTGGAGTTGCCAAATATGCATCAGCATCATCTCCCAAACCATAATACTCAAAAGATGCCCTGATTGCATTATTATAATGCTCTTCGGCATCTGTAACACCAGCAATGCCTCGTTCTGCAGCTTCAGCTAACAAAAACTCGATTGTAGCATAATCCAATAAAATTACCGGAGTTGTTGGTTGGTAGAACAATGTACCATATCTAGAATAATCAAAATAGCCCACCACTAGTCCTGAAGGTGAACCTAAATAAACATCCTCGGTTCCATCAACTGGTTGAAAGTAAACACTTCTTCTAGAATCATCCAATGAATTCATATAGTCCACAAATGGTTCGCAAGCTACAAAGTCACGTCTGTTTCCAACAGCCAAATCTGTATAAAGTTCAGCGGTATTTGGTTGTGACCCTAAGTGTTCAATCTCCGCGATATCCGCATTGGAAGTGAAAATATTAGGTAGAGCGGTGGTTACAGCATCCAATCCTAAGGTTGGATTACTATCAATAACCCTCATTCCCATTTGCAATAATAAAGAGCTTGCAAATTTTTTCCAATTAGAAACATTACCTCCATAAAGAATATCTTGGCTCCATGAAGCTTGAGCTTCATCCAATGCACTTATGGCTGTAGTCAATCTAGCTAATAAATCTGCATATATGACCTCTTGATCATCATATTCCGGTGAAATGTTGTCCACATCCAGGGCTTGTGAATATGGAATATCTCCGAACCCTTCCACTAATTTGGAAAATGTGTAAACCTCAACAATCTCGATAATCGCCAATTGATTGGCATTTTCAGGTGTTAAACTCTCCGAGCTTTCTATAACATCAGAAGCTTGTTTAAGGTTATTCAAAATATCCATATACACCTCATCCCACGTAAAATTGGAATAATATGTAGTTCCTTCATTATACGTTACAGATGAAATCTGCTGTACTAGCAATCTTGTGGTATTAAATGGATTACCATTGGCTCCATAATTAATTCCACTCATCGTATCTGAAAGATTTTTCACAGCATTGTTGAAAAAGTTTTCAGCTGGGGCCTCCGTGGCATTTTTTATATCCACATTCATTTCCTCCAAGTCTTCAGAGCAGGAGAAAAACAGCGCTACTAAAATTATGATATAATAATTTTTCATTGTCTATTTTTTTTTAGAATTGAACTTGAACGTTAACTCCAATGTTTTTCACAGTAGGCATTACCCCGTTTTGGGAGCCTTGCAAGTTTCCAGAACTTAACCCAGCTTCTGGATCTGCAAAAGGCAAGTTCTTGTGTATGATCCAAAGATTTGAACCTACAATTCCTAATCTAAGGGATTGTAAATTGAGCTTATCCATAAATGGCATTTTAGGGAAATTGTAGTTTAATGCAACTTCTCTAAGTTTAACGTAGGAAGCATCATAAATAAAGTTCGCTCGTGGAGCCCCAATACTTCCTGTTGAATTCCTATAATTGTCCATTGCAGTTCTAACTGTATTTGGAGAACCATCGGGAGCAACACCATCTAAAATGATTCCTCCACCATCTGCCAAAGAATTACGTTTAGGGTTTCCTAAATCGTTCAACCCGGTAGACCACGTATATAGACCTGACCTGTTACCAGTGTTGATATCATTGGAATATACATCTCCACCACTCTGGATATCGATCAAAAAGTTAAGGTCAAAGTTTTTGTACTTTAAGGAGTTGGTGATACCTGCTGTCCAATCGGGAGTTATATTTCCGATTACATTATTGGAAGTAGTTGTACGCTCGTAGGCACCCGTTACTTGATTTATCAATGGTTTTCCATCTACATAAATAAAGTCAGTTCCTTGGATTGTACCATATGCCTCTCCTACTGTCGCATTAATTGTTACACCATTTACTGAACCTAACTGCAAGTTGCTCCCTCCATCAAAAAGTGAAAGAACCGTACTTTCGTTTTTGGCCCAGTTGACGTTGGCTCTCCATTGAAAATCACCTGTTGGAATAATAGCTCCATCCAAAGCAATTTCAATACCCTTATTCTCAATTTCACCAGCATTTACAAATTTTGAGCTATATCCTGTAGCTTCTGAAATTGCCACTGGGATAATCTGATCCTTGGAATTTGTCTTATAAACAGACATGTCCAATCCCATTCTACTGTTCAAAAATCTCATTTCAAGACCAGCCTCATAACTAATTGTAGTTTCTGGTAGCAAATCTTGATTGTTTTTAGTGGAATTTGAACCATACAATGGCACTGTTCCAAATGGTGTTGGTTTGTCCAATACATCCACCAAACTGTTGGCTGGAGCTGAACTACCAACTTCCGCATAATTCAAACGAAATTTACCAAAACTCAACCAATTGCTATCAATTAGATTTGAGAAAACAAAACTGGAAGATACGGATGGATAGAAATACGTACTGTTCTCTTCCGGAAGTGTTGAAGAATGATCAAACCTACCTGTTACATCTAAATAGATAAGGTTATCATATCCAAATGAAGCTAAGCCGTAAAAACCATCAACACCAACTTTTTCAACAACTTCAGTCGGAGCTGGTGGCAAACTCAAAGAATTTGACAGTGAGAACAAATCTTTAAGCACTAATCCTCCATTGGTTTCCGCATAAATTGAGCTTAGGTCAGTTCTTCTTATGTTGGTACCCAGAACACCACTAATATTAAGTTTGTCCGTAACGTACTTGTTGAAATTTATCATAAGATCATAATTCTCCTCGCTGAAATTTATGTTTCTTCTGGAATATCTACCTACAGCTCCCGCTGTACCTTTATTATTTCTTTCTTCTTGAATAAAAGAATAGGTATCCAAGGATACTCTACCCTCAATGTTCAACCAATCGGTAAATTCATATTTTACAGAAACATTACCAAAAATCCTGCTTCGAGAATCGTTTTGATAGTTTTCATATACAACCCAATATGGGTTATCGATTGTACCTCCCATAAAAGGATCTACATTGTTCCCTGTATTGAAATATGCATCTTTCAATTCATCGATACCAACATTCATTGCCCAATACTTTCTCATGGAAGAGATTACATTTTGCGCGTTGGCACCAGTTTCGTTACCTGTTCTGTTTCTTCCTAGAGCATCTGTCAAAACATAGTTTGCACTACCTGAAACAGATAACTTATCTGTAATATCGAAAGAAGTGTTGATAGAGATATTGTCCCTGGTCAAGTTACTATTGGGCATAGCTCCATCTTGGCTAAATCTTGTGTAAGCTATCCTATAGGTCGCTTTATCACTTCCTCCAGCAACTGCAACACTATTTGTTGTTGTAACTGGTGTCTCAAAGAAATCTATCAGTTTACTATTTGGCGCTTCCCATGCTGTAGGTTGCAAGTAATTAGGTGAGCCTTCGTAGAAAGAATCCCACTGATACACCATTAAGTTAGAATCAAAAGGAGCTCCGTATGAACCGTAGGCAGTCGCTGGAGTAACTAAATCCAACTCTCCATCACCGTTCGCATCGGAATCCACAAAGTAACTGTCTCCACCACTACCATATACTGCACCATAACCTGTACCATATTCATATTGATAATCAGGCCATGTGGATTTGTCTATAAATCCTACAGTAACATTTGAGTTTATGGTAACGGTTGGCTGTTGTTTGGAACCTGCACCAGACTTAGTTGTAATAATCACAGCACCATTGGTAGCTCTAGACCCATATAGAGCCGTAGCAGCAGCACCCTTAAGCACGTTAATGGATTGGATATCATTAGGGTTAATGTCAGAAGCCATATTACCATAATCAAAACCTCCAGTTCCATTTTGTTGGTCAGAAGTATTGAAGTTGGAATTACTAACAGGTACTCCGTCCACAACAAAAAGTGCTTGGTTGTTCCCTGTTAAGGAAGTACTACCCCTTATCACTACATTACTGGAACCTCCCATGTTGGTGTTGTTCTTAATTTGCACCCCGGCAATTTTACCAGAAAGAGCATTCACAACGTTATCCGTAGGAGTTCTATTCACATCTTCCCCGTCCACTTCTTGTGTTGCATATCCTAAAGATTTCTTCTCTCTGGAGATACCTAGTGCAGTTACAACTACCTCGTCCAATTGTGCAGAATCTTCCTGCAATTGAATGGTCATCGGCGAATTACCGGTAACTTCCACTTCAGCGGTCTTAAAACCAATGTAGGAAACCACAAGTATAGCACCCATATCTGCTTCAATGGAAAAATTTCCGTCAAAATCTGTTTGGGCACCACTAGATGAACCTTTTACCAAGATATTTGCACCTAACAATGGTAATCCATCCAAATCTACAACGGTTCCAGAAACTACATTTTGAACCATTAAAGAATTGATTTCGTCTTTGTCCGACGATACTGGTTTAAAAGATTGTGATTTCATCAAAATAATCTGACGCCCACGCACCTTATAAACAATCGGAGTATCCTCAAAAAGCAATGGCAAAATCTCAGTAAGTTCCTTGTTATTGGTCTGTAATGAAACCTTCCTTTCTAATGGTATGTGCTTTTTCTCATACATGAAACGGTATTGAGATTTGGATTCTATTTCATCCAAAGCTCGTTCCAAGGTAACCCCTTCCAACTTTAGAGACAGCTTATCTTCTTCAGAACCTATCCCAGCTTGAATCTGGATTACAGAAGTCATTAATAGAAAAATGGTCAGTTTTGTCGCCAATCCATTCTTCAAGAATCCCATTATAAAAGGAATTCTAGATGGTTTTATTTTCATAATTTTGAATTGATTTAATTAGTTTTAATCGATATTTATTACACAGTTAAAGAGAGGGGATGTGCTAACGGACATTCCCTTTTTTTTATCTGCATTTTAAAAAGCACTTTTTTCATTGGCATCTTTGGTTTTTACGAGTTAGTCTTAGTTTTAGTTTAAATCTATTTAATGGTTATTTGGTTGATTCTTGCATTCTCCCGATAAATTTCATAATCAAAAGGAACAATCAATTTCAATGCTTCAAGAACATCTTCAACATCTTCAATGTTTCTATTGAACCTTGCGTTGAACGTCCGTTGTGTTATTTCTTTATTTGTATTTTGAATTTTGACATTATAAACACGTTCAAGGTTTGCCATTAACTCGGAAAACGGGGTATCCCTTATAACAATCTCTCCTATTGTCCAGCTTGTGTAAAGGTTGGTATCCACTTTATTTACAGCTATCTTTTGCTCTTCCCTGTCCCATGATCCTTTTTCACCAGGTACCAACAGCACCTCTTCATCGAGTGAAGAACCGTGACGAAGACTCACAGATCCTTCAACCAATACGGTTGCGACTTTCTTTTGTTCGTTATATGTAGAGAAATTAAATTCCGTCCCCAATACTTTTACCGCCATGTCCTCTGAGTTCACAACAAAAGGATGCACGCTGTCCTTGGAAACATCAAAATAAGCCTCACCATATATATAGACCTCCCTATTTCCAACTGCTGGAAATTTAACAGGGAACCGAATGTTCGATCCTGAATTAAGTTTGATTTCGGTGCCATCTGACAACACTAGGGTAAATATTTTTCCGTTTGGTACGTGCAGTTCATTAAATATGGATTCTGAGATCTGCTCACCAACTTCATAAATTAGGGTATCTCCATTATGCACAGCGACTTTTGCTCCAGTAGGCAATTCTATGGAATGGCTCCCATGATTGTCTATAGCAATAATCTCACCCCCAATGTCCAGCGTTACAAAATCACCAACATGGATATTATCATCCCCTTTAGAATTTACTTTGGATATCCACAAATAACTTAGAGACAATGAAAAAACACCCAAAAAAATGGCTGCATACTTAAACACGTTCTTAGACCATATTTTATGAACCTTTGATGGGAAAAGAATTTTCTCAACCTTCTTCCAATCTTTTTCTACATCCAATTCATCTAAAAAGGATAATGATTCATCTACCAAATTATTATTTACAATGGCGTCAAATAATTCTTGGTCATTTTTCTCCAAGTCTTTGTCAGGTTTACCCTTCAAACCCAATACCCCTCTTAGCTTCGTTAGTTGTAGTCTTAATCTTTTCTTGTTGCCCATGTAATTATTGTACTTACAATATAGATGACGTTTTTTTGTATTAGGGTGACAATACAGATATCTTTTTTTGGTTAACAATAATTTTCACCTGTAATTTGGTTAATTACCAAGTTTAATTCTATCTTACCATAACTTTAAGCTTGTATAATCCCCCAAACCTCAATTAAAAAATGGCATTAAAGGTTGAAGAGCTATTTAAAACAAACTATGCCCGGTTGTGTTTAGTTTCGTTTTCCATTGTAAAGGATAAGGATACCGCCAAGGATATCGTTCAAGAATTTTTTGTTTCATTTTGGAACAAGCGGGATACCATTTTGATATCTACCTCTTTCGAAGCATACGCCAGTAAATCAGTTAAAAACTTAAGTCTTCAGCATTTAAAACAGAAAAAAAAAGAGCAGCGGTTACATGAAATTATCTTAATGGAGGTTAATAGAACCGACCATAGTGTTGAAAAACCAAAGATCAACCAAAAAATGAACGAGCTGATTAACCAATTGCCAAAAAAAAGAAAGGAAATATTTGTTTCCGTTGTGGTTCACGGACAAAGCTATGCTGAAATAGCCGAGACAAATGGGATTTCTGTTAATACCGTTAAAACCCAAATGAAACGAGCATACGCCTTCTTAAGAATGTACCGAAAAGAAGATTATATCAGTTAACACCATTTTTTTACTTTAAAATATATAAAGTACAATTACCTATTTATTAATACCAACCACATTCTTCCAATTCGATTCAAGTCGACAAAATCACCAAAATTCCCGTTAAATTGATCACCTTAATTTACATGTGAATTGTAACGAACGGGCACCTAAACTGCTTTTAAAAACCCATCCCTGTCACCCTAAAACCGAAATATGTTAACATATACTTGAATACTGTTAATACATATGGTTTACTTTCTTTGAAAAGGAATTGAAGAAGTTTTGACCAACCAACAAACAATTAAACGTTTAATTATGAGAAAATTATTACTGGCAACATTGATGTTGCTACCCATTTTAATGAGTGCACAAGCAATTGGCGCGCCAGACAGAAAAGCAGGAGAAGGAGAAGGTCCTTTTGATCGGCTTATTTTGAGAGGCGCAATTTTAATCGATGGTACAGGTGGACCAGCTTCGGGCCCTGTTGATATTGTTATCGAGGACAACAAAATTGTTGATATTGCCAAGGTAGGTGTACCTAAAATAGCGATTGACGAATCCAAAAGACCCGAATTGGGCAATGGCAAAACCAAAGAAATCGATGTTACAGGAAAATACGTAATGCCTGGGTTAATCGATCTTCATGTACATACAGGTGGACCACCGAAAGCTCCAGAGGCTGAATACGTATATAAATTATGGATGGCCAACGGAATTACCACTGTAAGAGGGGTTCCCACAGCAGCATTGGAATGGTCGCTCAACGAAAAGAAAAGAAGCGAAAAAAATGAAATTGTTGCTCCAAGGATTGTTTCTTTTCATAGACCCGGATCCGGTAAGGAATGGAAAGGACGTAAGATTCTAACTCCGGAAGATGCCAAAGAATGGGTTCAGTATGCCCATAAAAAAGGGGTTGACGGTCTAAAACTGGGTGCGCATCGTCCAGAAATCATGAAAGCCTTATTGGATGAAGCCAATTCCCTTGGAATGGGAAGTACGGCTCACCTTGCACAAAGTGGTGTAGCTCAAATGAACGCTATCGATGCCGCAAGATTGGGTCTTACCAGTATGACGCACTTTTATGGACTGTTCGAATCCATGTACGAAAACAACGATGTACAGCCTTGGCCAGTTGATATCAATTATGGTGATGAACAACACCGTTTTGGACAAGTAGCCCGTCAGTGGAACATGGTAAAACCAGGTGGTGAAAAATGGAACGCGCTTCTTGATGAATTTTTGGAATTGGATTTCTACATCAACCCTACCATGACCATTTATTCTGCCGGTAGAGATGTAATGAGAGCTCGTAATGCAGATTGGCACGACAAATACACATTGCCTACCTTAATGGATTTCTTTTCTCCAAGTAGAACAAGCCATGGTGCTTACTGGTTCGATTGGACTACCGAGGACGAAGTAGCTTGGAAAAAATACTACCAGGTTTGGATGCAATTTTTGAACGACTACAAGAATAGAGGAGGAAAGGTAACTCTAGGTTCTGATTCAGGTTTTATTTATCAGACATATGGGTTTGGAACTATTTTGGAGCTTGAAATGTTGCAAGAAGCAGGTTTCCATCCTTTGGAAGTAATTCGTGCAGCTACTTTGCACAGTGCAGAAGAAGTTTTTAAACCATTAAAAAAGCCGATTGAATATGGCGTTGTACGTCCAGGATTATTGGCTGACATGATCGTGGTTGATGAAAACCCATTACAGAACTTAAAAGTACTTTACGCAACAGGTGCTGTAAGACTGAACGACGAAACTGCTGAAGTAGAACGGGTAGGTGGCGTTGAATATACCATTAAAGATGGTATTGTATATGATGCAAAAAAATTATTGAGTGATGTGGAAGCAATGGTAGACAAGCAGAAGCAAGAAAGAGGAGAAAAATAAATTCTATTATTCTCCATATATTGATTAAAATCAATAAACCTTAAATTTATAGTATTCACAGTCCGAATTGTTATTTAATAGCAATTCGGACTTTACCATATATAGAATAAACACCAAACCAATCATGAAATTATCACCTTACCTGGTCCTCCTGTTTCAATTATTAGTATACCCTGTTTTTTCACAAACGGATCCCGCAATTTTTGATGATTTAAAATTCCGATTTATCGGGCCCGAAGGCAACCGTGCAATTGCCATTGCCGGTGTTCCTGGAGATCCTATGATCAATTATATTGGAGCTGCTTCTGGAGGGTTATGGAAAACAACTGATGGTGGTATCTCATGGAATCCAATTTTCGACGATCAGGATGTATCTTCCATTGGATCGTTGGCCATTACACCAACAAACCCGGACATTGTATGGGTAGGTACAGGTGAAACCTTTGTAATTAGACCAGCGCATGCCATGGGCGATGGTATTTACAAATCTGAGGATGCGGGAAAAACTTGGAAAAATATGGGCCTAGAAAAAACAGGCCGTATTGGTCGTGTAATCGTCCACCCCACCAATCCAGATATAGTCTATGCCGCTGCACTGGGACATACGTATGGTCCCCAACAAGAGCGTGGTATATTTAAAACAATAGATGGAGGTAAAACATGGGAACAAATATTTTTTGTAGATGAAAACACAGGTGCCGCAGAGCTTGCTATAGATCCCAAAAATCCAGATAGGCTATTGGTCGGCATGTGGTCCATTAACATTAACACTTGGGGATTAAACAGTGGAGGCGCGGGAGGCGGCATATATCGAACCACCAATGGAGGAGATACTTGGGAAGCTCTTTCGGAGTATGGTCTTCCAGGAGGAAAAGATAATCCGGTTGGAAAAACAGGCGTGGCCATTTCACGTTCCAATCCAAATATTGTCTATGCCCTTTTTGAAATTGACAGCCCTGCGCTTTACCGTTCAGAAGATTTCGGAAACACATGGACATTACAATCCCGTAACCATGATATTGCGGAACGTGCCCCCTACTACACACGTATGGCAATTTCACCCGAAGACCCAAACGAATTATTTTTTGCAAGTGTACGTTTCAGCACTTCCAAAGATGGAGGAAAAACATTCAGCAGACTAAGAGCAGGTGGTGACAACCATGATATTTGGTTAGACCCAACCAATGCAGACCGGATGATGGTCGCCCATGATGGGTGCGCCAGTATTACATTGAACCACAGCAAAAGCTTTCAACGGATTGTACTCCCTATTGCTCAAATGTACCATGCAGCTGTAGATGATCAAATACCTTACAACGTATATGGAAACCGACAAGATGGTTATTCTTATAAAGGCCCGAGTAATAGCTTGCAAGGCTATATCCCATTAGGCTTGTGGGAAGGCGTGGGTGGTTGTGAGAGTGGATTTGCCCAACCAGACCCTTTCGATAACGATATTGTATGGTCTGGTTGTTATGATGGCGGATTGCAACGATACAATGCCCGTACAGGACATGCTCAAGAAGTACGTGTGTGGCCAGAGGCAGGCTACGGATGGGAACCGGGCAAACTTAAATATCGATGGCACTGGAACTTTCCCTTGGCGTTTTCGCCCCATACACAGCATCGCGTATATGTGGGAAGTCAGTTTGTTCATAAAAGTGACGACGATGGCCAAAGTTGGCAGGTCATTAGTCCCGATCTTACATTAAACGATAAAACGCATCAACAAAGCTCTGGAGGTATTGCTATTGACAATTTAATGACTTTTGATGGTGCTACACTTTTTAGCATCGTGGAATCCAAATTGGAACCTGGATTGATTTGGACCGGCAGCAATGATGGTCAAGTAAATTTGACCCAAAACGGTGGTGAAACATGGACAAATGTAACCAAGAATATACCCGATTTACCAAAATGGGGAACCATTAGCAACATTGAGGTATCAAGGTTTAAGAAAGGAACGGTTTACATCTCTGTTGATCTTCATCAAATGGGAGATTTTGATGCCTATGTCTATAAAACTTCAGATTATGGCCAAACCTGGAAACTGGTCAGTGGTTCGGTGCCCAAATCGGTACACAGTTTTGCACACGTAATAAAGGAAGATCCTAAAAGAGAAGGTATGCTCTATTTAGGCGTAGACAACGGTATCTATATTAGTACCAACGATGGGGAAAGCTGGATGCGTTTACGTAACAATCTCCCTCCTGCACCAGTATATTGGTTGGAAATTCAAGAACGTTTTGATGATTTGGTGGTAGGAACCTACGGAAGAGGGTATTATATATTGGACAATATTGCTCCTTTACGCGAATACGATATGGATGCAAAGGATAAGGATGCCCATTTGTTCAGTCTTCGTCCCTCCTATCGTTTTCAGGAAAGACAAGGTATCAAAACCGATGGTCCCAGTCTTAATTCCGGTAGAAATCCAGATTATGGGGTGGATATCAATTATTATTTAAAAAATGACACGGAAGAAAAGGTTGTTGTTCAAATTCTAACAAGTGACGATGAATTGGTACGTACCATTGAAGGTGAAAAATCGGCCGGTGTTAACCGTGTTATGTGGGACCTTAGGTACGAACCTACGTTTAAGCCCAAGTTACAATCAACACCTCCTGGAAGACCATGGGTTCAATTGAATGGTGAAGGTTGGCGACCATTAGTAACGTGGGATTTGGACTTAATGCGAGGCCAATTTGGCCCCAGGGTTGTTCCAGATGCCTACAAGGTTAAGCTGATAATTGGAGAAAAAGAAATTATAAGAGAAGTTGAAGTATTGAAAGATCCTTCCACCGAAGGAACCCTTGAAGATATCCAAAAACAAGTAAACTTTTCTTTAGAACTAAGAAATGCCATAAATCTAGCCGTAACGATGATCAATGATATTGAGACTATTCGTGCCGAACTCAATGAAATTATACCGTTGCTAAAAAACAAACAGGATACGCAAAAAGCAACAAAGCTTAGAGTTATGGCCGAGTCGATTGCGGGTTCACTATACGACATTCATTTGACTGGGGCTCGTGAGGATGCTTTTAGGTCGCCAATGAAGTTATATGGTCGATTGAGTGCTTTGGCTAGCGACATCACAGGAAAAGGTGTGGATTTTAAACCTACGGACCAACAGGAAGAAGTGTATTCAATTTTCAACAAAAGACTAAAAGCTGTTGATGAAAAGTTTAAAACCTTTATGAATGTCGAGATCAAAAAATTAAATAGCGAACTAAAGAAAAGTGAACTACAAATACAACTTGATAAGAAAATAAAGATGTAGCCATTTGCATATAAAACGTAATGATTACAAATTGGTTACCCTGTTTTATTAATCAAAATAAGGTAAGAGTAATTGAAAGTAAACCCGTTAAACATCTAGTGATTGAACGGTTCTATTGGACAGAAAAATTACACGAACGGAGAATACTCTTACTAAACAAAACTATTTCTAAGCTGATTCTAGAAGAAGTTTGAGTCTTTCATGAATCTGAAAAAGCCCTAAATTTTTTAGGGCTTTTATCATTTTCGCTTTATTTAAAAATCCTATCCCATCAATACTGGATACTTTTGATTCGATTTAATTCTGTAATCTACAGTCTCAAGATGTATTAATGAATCCTTTAGACCATTTCTAACTATACTGGCAATAAAAATTCCAATACTTGAGAACTTGGCAGACAATCGTAAAATGATTTTCTCATCTACGCTTCCAATGCTTCTTTTTTGATATAATCAATACAAGTTTTAAAATCTTCAAATATATGGTCCTCAGAAATTAATGAAGGAATCAGTTTAACCCGCTGCATCATATATTTGGGTTGTTCCATAACAGTTACAAAAAGCACTTTAATACCTGCGTTCTTTAAGTCTATCAATTCATCTTCAAGCGTATAGAGTCCTGATTGGTCTATATACTGCATGCGATCCATTCTAATGACAACGATAGAAGCCGTTTTAGGGATTTGTCCAGCTAATTGTTGAAACTCGCTTGTAAACCCAAAAAATAATGGCCCTTTTAAGTGTTTAATAAAAACTTCCTTTTTAAGACTTTCAGGGAAATCAACGTCTTCCGGCCAACCTTTCTCTTCTTTCAAGGTTTTAACATCAGATCGTTCTGCGGTAAGGTCTCCCATTTTTTTCATAAACATAAGGGAAGCAATTACCAACCCGATACCCACTGCATACACTAAGTTCCATATAGAAGACAACACCATGACCACCAACATGATAATAACTTCCGAACTAACTTTAAAAGGCCCTATTTTGGCATCCCTTGGCATAAATGGTATTGCCTTGAGGCCTTTATAGTCTATTACACCAATACCTACGGTTATCAAAATACCCGCAAGTACGGATGCTGGAATTTCTGATGCAATTGGACCCAAAGCCAACAGTACTATCAATAAAAGTACACCGGCCACCATACCTGATAATTTGGTCCGTCCACCTGCATTTATATTTACTACGGTACGTATGGTGGCTCCTGAGCCTGGTAGCCCTCCAAAAATCGCTGCAATGCTGTTCCCTATACCCTGTCCCATCAACTCTTTATTTGGTTTGTGCTGGGTCTTTGTCATGTTATCGGCCACCACAGAAGTTAATAAGGAATCTATGGCTCCCAACAAGGCCAAGGTCAAGGCCGTAAAGATGTAAGGAGTGATGGATGCTAATTTGAATTCCGTAAAAATATCCAACTGTGGTATTGGAAAACCACTTGGTATCTGTTGGATAGGCCTGTAGTCGAATCCAAGTCCATAAGCTACACCAGATACAACCAATAGCGCTATCAACGCACTGGGAATTGCAGTAGTAATTCTTTTAAACCCATAAATGATAGCTATTGTAGCCAAGGCCAATGCAAGCTCCAACCAATCCATATGCTGTAAAGCCCTAGGAATCAACTTAATGGTTCCAAGCACCCCAGATGCATCTCTTTGAGCCATTATTTGGGCTTCTTTCAAGATGTTTTCTTCCGACACCTCCCCGGCACGATTGATGGTTTCTTGAAAATCTTCTAAAACGAGGACATCGTTCTCCGATTCTTCGATTAAAATATTCCGTAGTATTGTCTCTTCCGCCAACGGTTTAAATTGATCTACGAATTCTGAATCTTCTTTTGGATAATATCCTATTGCAGGCAGTATTTGTGTAACCAAAATTATCACACCTATAGCTGTCATAAAACCTGAAACAACAGGATAAGGGATATATCGTATGTATTTTCCAACGCCAGCAAGACCTAATATGATCTGTAGCAATCCTGCCAGTAGAAACACTAACAATATGGCAGGCAATGCTTTGTCGAGATTACCATCGTTCATAGCCATAATACTCGCTATAACAACCATACTCACGGCAGTCATGGGAGCGGTAGGTCCCGATATTTGAGTATTGGTACCACCAAAAAGAGCTGCAAAAAAGCTAAGGAAAATAGCTCCGTAAAGTCCGGCACTCGGTCCCATGCCCGAACTAACGCCAAAAGCCAAAGCTAACGGCAAAGCAACAATACCTGCGGTAATTCCACCAAATAAATCTCCTTTAAAGTTGGAAAAAAAGTTCTTCATAAATCTTTGATTCGTTTTTAAGCCGGTACACCATCAATAAACACCCCAATAGCTGGTTTCAAAATCTTAAAATTATTAAATTGCTACTGCCCCACTTTGTTTTTCTTCATACACATTAAAATGGCTGATGGTCTATCTCACAATACAGTTCCAACACCCTAAAATTGAACCTTCTAAACATAAAACAGACGTTTACATGATTCAATCTTATACATTTGGAAAATCCTTCAACCAATAGACAATCTTGATTATTGCGGTTTCGTTTTAAATCTTTCCAAAATCATGGATAATAACATAAATTTAAGTTTAGCATATGTTTTGATATGGTCCATATAGCCATCTCTGTTTTTCTCATGGGTATTAAGGTAATAAGCATCACATTCCATGGTATCACATTCAACAGCATTAATCATCGTTCGTTCGTATCTATACAAGGAACCCAATCGTAGTTGATTTTCTCTTTGAATAGACAAAAGCCTTTGGTATACCGATGGATTTCCCAATAACCGTTTTTCCAATTGGATCAAGTATTGCAGCTCATTATTTATCAACTCCATATTTTCGGTCCAATTGGAAATCTCCAACCTATCTTTTTTTCCAATGATCTCGCCAATAGATTCATGTAAGTATGGCCTATTTGCTGATTTCATAACACCATATTAATATTTATCGGTTCATTTTCTTGTTCTATATCTTCAATAGTCAATTTTTGGCTTCCCGAAGGAAACTCCCAAATAACGGAATCTCCTTTGGCATAACCCATAACCGCGGCACCCATGGGTGTTAGTATAGATATGTAGTTTTTCTTTACATCACTTTTACTGGGAAGTACCAACTTGAACTTTTTATGCCATCCGTTTTCAGATTTGATTGTAACACTTGAATTAAATCGAATAACATCCTCTGGCATACCCTCTTCATCCAGAATCTTTGCTGATTCCATCTCCTCCATAAGTTTTTTAATGGACTTCTTAAAAGTATTGTCCCTGTGATACCCTGAAAGGTTCATTAACCTCTTGAGAAGCACATATTCCTTTTTCTCAATTATCAAGCTCTCATATTTCATTGTAACCATTTTTTAGATTAATTCCATACTTAGGAAAACCGTTACTTTCCAATCTATCATGGAAAAATACCTCTTTGAACATATGCTTCCTCGAGTCGTTCAATTGCAATAACAAAGGCAGCTGTTCGCATGTCCATATTATTCGTTTTTGTCTTATCAGCAACCTTGTTAAAAGATTCCCTCATCTTTTTTTCCAGTTTCTCCAATACTTCATCCAATTGCCAAATCTCACCATTTCGATTTTGCAACCATTCAAAATAACTTCCGATTACACCTCCTGAGTTACATAGAATATCGGGTATGATATCAATACCTCTTTTCAATAAAATTTCTTCCGCCTTTACATCCGTTGGACCATTGGCACCCTCCGCAATTAGGCTTGCTTTTATCTTTGTTGCATTGTCTACCGTAATTTGATTTCCGAGTGCTGCTGGAATACATATATCACAATCCAAAGCAAAAAAATCGGCATTATCCATTGGTGTTGCATCTGCAAAACCTAGAAGGCTACCTTTATTCGCCTTTGTATATTCCAAAAGTTTTTCTGGGGAAATACCTTGATCATTGTAAATACTACCATATGCATCCTGTACTGCAGTTAGAATTGCACCCTCTTTTTCCAGAAAATAAGATGCCCAATACCCTACATTTCCAAATCCCTGTACAATGAACTTTTTATCTTTTAATTCGACTTTCTTGTGTTCGGCCCAAAACTTAATGGTCAAATAAACACCGTACCCCGTTGCTCTATCTCTACCTTCGGAACCTCCTGCCCCAATAGGTTTTCCTGTGACCACGTGTAAATTCTTTGAGCGCTCATTGGGTGATTTTGTAGACATGTATGTATCTAATATCCAAGCCATTGTTTGCGGATTGGTATTCACATCCGGTGCGGGAATATCCAATTCTGGCCCAATATTGTCACCAAGCGCATACGTAAACCTTCTTGTAATTCGCTGTAGTTCATCTTGGGAGTACTTGGTGGGATCTAATTGTATCCCTCCCTTAGCCCCTCCGTAGGGTAAACCTGCCAAAGAAGTTTTCCATGTCATCCACATGGCCAAGGCTCTAGCGGCGTCAATATCAACCGTAGGGTGATAACGCAAGCCGCCTTTGTATGGACCCAGTGCATTATTGTGCTGTACACGGTATCCAGTGAATATTTGAACCTCGCCATCATCCATGCGAACAGGGAAATGAACAATAAATTCACTATTGGTAACTTCAAGGATTTTTCTTATGTTTTTGTTCAATTCTATAATGTCTGCAGCATTATTGAATTGACGCATAACATTGTCCAACATTCCTTGTTTTCTTTGCTTTTTTTCCGATGTTAACGTTGTTGTCATAGTAAAATATTTAAGCGAACTTTTTTTAAATTTTTTCTAATTGTTAATACATTTCATCCGACACCACTATAGTGGGTTCTTGGTTATCCTCCAAGTAGTGATAATATTCATTACATAAACTTATATGGGTTCTTTCTTCACTCAAAGAACAATTTAATCTATGAATACAGGTTGAGCATAAACTATGGACAAATTTATTCATTGGATCATTATTTTTATTTGTCTTTAAACTTTAATTTATGAATCAGCTGAATTAAGTGACATTTCATTCAAGGTTACTCATTGCAAATTTTCACTGGAATCAATCATGATAAACATGTGGTATAAGCATATAACTTTAAAAGATGTTTTAATTTTATCAATATTTTGTTTGTTTATAGGCAGATTCGAAATCAAGCCAGCCAATTTATTAATGTTTGGCAAGCTAAAGCGCAAAAGGCATGCCCTTAAAAACAAATAAAAAGAAATTTTTATAAAATATTGTTTATCAGCAGTTTAGCGCTTATCGTGTGATAAAATCAAAAATAGGAACTGGGAGAATTCTACCCAGTTGGTTAGAATTTAACCAAAGGCACCAACCTATTTAGAATAATTACAGAGCAATCTAATTTACGGATTGAAATCAGGTGATATCTTGGTTTCTATTCAAACATAAAAAATTGTTCCAGATTTTCATATTTCTTGTTCTCACCTTGGGCTGAATGCCCTATGACCAAGGATTAAGATGTTCTAGCAATCACACCTTTGGATTCAATGTTCGTATGCTTTAATCTGGAAATTCCATGGTAAAAATAGTTCCTTGTGGTTTATTGGGCTTGTGTACTATGGTTCCTCTGTAGCTTTTTATGATTCCGTGGACCACACTCAACCCCAGTCCTGTACCTTCACCAATAGGTTTTGTGGTATAGAATGGTTCAAAGATTTTATTTTTATGTGCAGGGGCAATTCCTTTACCCTGATCGGCAATATTTATGATAACTTTATTTTTCTTTTTAAGCATCTCTACCGTTATAATACCTTGTTCAGGAGAGTAGTAAGCTGCGTTCATGATTAGATTGAACATTACTTGAGTTAGTTGCACTGTATTGGCCCTAATCTGTATATGATCATGATCATAGGATTTTATCACCTTTAGTTGTTTTGCCTTGAGTGATGGCCCCATAAGTCTCAATACACTATCCACCACCTTGTTCAGTTCTATCAATTCCATTTCTTGTGGCATCTCACAAGTAAAGAACATTAGTTTTTTAACGATTTCCCGGCTAAAAATCGCATTGTCCATTATCTTTTGTATATCCCTTTTTGTAGCTGGGCTTTTGGCCTCTTCCATTAGTAATTCGGCAAACCCCAATATATTCGCCAAGGGCGTATTCAGCTCGTGCGCAATTCCCGCAGTTATCTCACCCATAATATGCATGCGGTCGTTACGTTCCAATTGCCTTTTGGTTACCACCTCTGAGTCATGTATGTGCTTTCGTTCCATTAAATTACCCACAGCCAAACAAACATTTTTAAGCAGTGTTTTTTCTTCATCCAAAAAGTCTTTTAGCGTATGCCCAGAAGAAGGATAACAAACAGAAATGCTACCCTCCACCTTGTTAAATACAATAACATCTTTGGATAAGCATATCATATCCGCAGTAATTCCGCTTGTTTGCACTTTATAAGTTCCAATGGTGATTTTGGCCTCGGCAACTTCTTGAAAGCGCCACCCTCTTTTTAAACTATAGGCAATAGCCTCCAGCGATGTCGTTAGTTCATCATATCCTGAATTCACAATAATGGAAGTAACTTCATTGAGGCATGTCAATTCCTTAACACGCTCCTTTAATTTTTGTTCTGTATTTATCATAAGTAATTAAACTTTACATCGTAAAGGTATTCATGTTTAAGCATTACCGCTCAAAACCAGTTCTTGGTAGAACAAGGTATTATTTATAAACGAAAATAACAGGATCTACGCTTTCTTGATGTATTACATCACTTAAAGTAAAAAAATTGTATTCAAACATCTATACAACATCCAAATGTTCCAGTTGGTTATACATTGCCACTGTCCAGAAGTTTCCATTAGAACTATGTTGTACATTAAAATGTACTAGCTCAATACATAAAACATAATTTTCAAACTCATTTCTTACATATCACAATAGAAATGGCATTAAAAATAACCATAATAAAGAAGGTATCCATGTTTCATATTCTTAAGTCACACCCCTTCAATTTCAATATTTTTTATACATTGTGAAAAATATCTCTCCTGCACTAAAACCTTTGCATGAAACTCCATTTACTTGATAGATCTAGTGTTGATAATACCTCCGTCACCGTATCGCAACATTTTTACAAAAACTTTCTTAAGGTTTGGCACTTTCACGAAGAACTGGAATTAGTTTACATCATCGAGAGCACAGGAACACGTTTTGTAGGAGATCATATTGATAAATTTCAGGCTGGAGAGATTATATTGATTGGTAAAAATGTACCGCATATGTGGCAAAATGACGAAGTCTATTTTGAGAAAACATCCAATTTAAAAGCAAAAGCCTTAGCCATTCATTTTAAAGAGGATTTTATGGGAAGTGATTTTTTCTCGATTCCAGAAATGCAAGGAATAAAACAACTTTATAAAAGAGCCCTACAAGGAATCAAATTTTCAAATGTTACGAATAAGACAAAAAACATATTTAAAAATTTAAATTCCCTTGAACCAGAGTTAAAATTAATAAGAACAATTGAAATACTAATTGATCTATCAAAAAACAAGGATTATCAATTACTTTCAAGCAATGGGTTCATACAGACCTTTCACAAGACAAATAATAAAAGGTTGAATATAATTTACGAGTATGTTTTTCAGAATTTCCACACAGCGATTAGCGCCAAGGATGTGGCCCAATTAATAAACATGAACCCATCCGCTTTCAGTAGGTTTTTCCAAACCACCCACAAAAAAGCATTTACAAGGTTTCTTAACGAAATACGAGTTGGTTTCGCTTGTAAAATGTTATTGGAAAACAAAGAAAGTATCACCTCCATTGCATACACATGCGGCTTTAACAATATTTCCAATTTCAATAGACAATTTAAAATGATAAAAGGTGAGACCCCTTCATCCTTTTTAAATCAATATAAAAAACATCATTAGTCTTTATGCAAAAAAAGTATTGATATTGGTATGTTTTTAGGTGGTTTATAACTGGACGAGCACATACTTTTGATTAAAATTTAATATTCAATGTCAAAAACCATAACAATTACTGAAGTCATTGCAAGGGACATTCGTTTTCCAACTAGCAAATCACTGGATGGTTCGGATGCCATGAACCCTGATCCAGACTACTCAGCAGCTTATGTCATTTTAAAAACCGATTCCCCCGATGGTGTTGAAGGGCATGGTCTTACATTTACCATTGGTAGAGGAAATGAACTTTGCACCCAAGCTATTGCATCACTATCCCACCTTGTGGTAGGTAAAACTTTGGATAGCTTTACCACCAACATGGCGGCTTTTTGGAAAATGATTACCGGAGATAGTCAACTTAGGTGGCTGGGACCGGAAAAAGGAGTGATTCACTTGGCTACGGGAGCAATTGTAAATGCCGTTTGGGATTTATACGCAAAAGTGGAAGGCAAGCCACTTTGGAAACTTTTGGCCGATATGACACCGGAAGAACTAGTCGCCTGTATTGATTTTACCTATATAACCGATGCCATAACACCAAAGGAAGCTTTGGAATTATTAAAGGACAAAGAAGCAGGTAAAAAAGAACGTATAGCACATCTTGAAGCCAATGGCTACCCAGCTTACACAACATCTGCTGGTTGGCTCGGTTATCCAGATGACAAAATGAGACGACTTTGCAAAGAAGCTAAAGAAAGTGGTTTTAAACACATGAAGATCAAAGTTGGTTCCGATTTAGAGGATGATATGAGACGTGCTTCCATAATTAGGGAAGAGATTGGGGACGATCTTAAACTGATGATGGATGCGAATCAAAAATGGGATGTAGATGAGGCCATAACCAATATGGAATCCCTTAAAAAGTTCAATCCATGGTGGATTGAGGAACCTACAAGTCCAGATGATATTCTTGGTCACGCAAAAATTGCAAAAGCAGTAAAACCTATAGAAGTTGCCACTGGAGAGCACTGTCAAAACAGGGTGATCTTTAAACAACTTATGCAAGCAGGTGCCATAGGAATTTGCCAAATAGATAGTTGCCGAGTTGGTGGAGTAAATGAAATATTGGCAATTCTACTAATGGCTGCAAAGTTCAATATTCCAGTATGTCCTCATGCGGGCGGTGTGGGACTGTGCGAATATGTACAACACCTATCCATGATAGATTATATTGCCATAAGTGGCTCCATGGAAGACAGGATTATCGAATTTGTAGATCATTTACACGATCATTTTCACGATCCTGTAGTCATAAAAAATGGTGCTTATATGCCTCCTAAATTACCAGGATATAGCATAACCATGAAAGCGGAATCATTGGATACTTATACCTTCCCCGATGGAGCATTTTGGGAGAAGGAACTACAACAGCATCAATAAACTGAATATAAAAAGTAATCCTGCCGTGAATATTAAAAACGCTTTGATACTTGGAACGCTTAAGAAGGGAACACCTAAACAGCTTACAAAGACATATTCAAAATGATTATAGACAGCCATCAGCATTTTTGGAAATATGACCCCATAAGAGATAGTTGGATAGATGGCACGATGAAAACTATTCAACGTGATTTTCTACCTTCAGATCTAGGGCCTGTTCTTAAAAAAAATAATGTTGATGGCTGCATTGCCATACAGGCAGACCAGTCTGAAGACGAAAGCAATTTTCTATTGAATTTGGCCGAAGAAAATAATTTTATAAAAGGCGTTGTCGGCTGGGTAGACCTTTGTGATCCAAACGTGGACCAGCGTTTGGCTCATTATTCACAGAGTCCATACTTTAAAGGCGTTCGGCATATTTTACAAGCAGAAAGGCCCGAATTTATGTTACAGGACGCTTTTCTTAATGGTATTGAAAAATTATCTTTTTTTGACCTGACTTACGATATTCTTGTTTATTCCCACCAATTAAAAAATAGTATTGCTCTGGTTTCAAAATTTCCAGAACAGCGCTTTGTTTTAGATCATTTGGCAAAACCTCCAATTAAATCAGGTAAATTAGGAGATTGGAAAAATGACATAATGGAACTGGCAAAAAACACAAATGTATATTGTAAATTATCTGGAATGGTTACTGAAGCCGTGCTGGGCAATTGGTCCAAAGAAGATTTTAGACCTTATATGGATGTGGTGCTTGATGCTTTCGGTACGGAAAGAATCATGTATGGTTCTGATTGGCCGGTATGTCTTTTATCTGGTAATTATACCGAAGTGCTTTCAATCGTATCCGACTATATTGATCAATTTTCCGTCCAAGAACAATCCCAAATTATGGGTGTAAATGCTTATAAGTTTTATGGACTGAATCAATAATTAAAATGTACAGGGCTGATAAATAACTAAACAACAAAAATGGATTTAAAGCTTGAAAATAAAATCATACTGGTTACCGGGGGCTCCTCCGGAATTGGAAGGGGTATCTGTAATACGTTGGCAAAAGAAGGAGCTATTCCCTTTTTAATCGGTAGAAATGAGCAAAACCTTGCCGCTGCAGTATCTGAAATAAAAGAAAATGGTGGGCGCGCAAAATATGCTATTGCTGAACTTGTTGACCCAGAACAATGCAAAAACGCCGTAGACAAATGCATTTCAGAGTTTGGTACAATCCATGGTTTAGTGAACAACGCAGGGGTAAACGATTCCATTGGTTTGGAAAATGGCAATCATGACGATTTTATGCGTTCCATTTCCAGGAACCTCACCCATTATTATATGATGGCACACTATGCCCTTCCTGATCTCAAGAAAAATAAAGGTTCCATTGTAAATATAGGTTCAAAAACGTCGGTGACCGGCCAAGGGGGCACCTCTGGTTACGCGGCGGCAAATGGTGGTCGCAATGCGCTTACAAGGGAATGGGCCGTGGAGCTACTTCCCTACTCCATTCGTGTAAATGCCGTAATTGTTGCCGAATGCTATACGCCGCTTTATGAGAGATGGATAAATTCCTTCCCAAATCCACAGGAAAGATTAAACGCCATTACGGAAAAAATTCCCCTAGAGAACAGAATGACAACCACAACTGAAATTGCGGACATGGTCTCCTTTTTACTCTCCGAAAAATCCAGTCACACGACTGGTCAACTTATATTTGTTGATGGAGGATATACCCATTTGGACCGTTCCCTTTAAATAACACGCACATGACCAAACCAAAAATTGTAAGCAAACAAGTTTTATTACCATTTATACTAATTACATCCCTTTTTGCACTCTGGGGCTTTGCCAATGCGGTAACCGACCCCATGGTACAGGCCTTTAAAAAAGTTCTGGAACTTTCCAACTCACAGGCAGCTTGGGTGCAAATGGCATTTTACGGAGGCTATTTCTGCATGGCATTGCCAGCAGCTCTCTTTGTTCGGAAATACTCATATAAAACGGGAGTATTGATCGGGTTGGCCCTGTATGCCGTTGGAGCATTGATGTTTTACCCTGCAGCAATTTCGGAGGAATTTTGGTTTTTCTGCTTAGGACTGTACGTGCTTACATTTGGTCTGGCTTTTTTAGAAACCACAGCAAACCCCTATATCTTGGCCATGGGAGCAAAAGAAACCGCTACCCAGCGATTGAACTTGGCACAAGTATTCAATCCGGTGGGTCTGATATTAGGTCTTTTAGTGGCCCAACAATTTGTCCTGAAAAAATTACAGTCAGACGATATTGCAGATTACGCATCATTGGATACTGCGAAAAAAGCTTTGATTCGAACATCAGACCTTTTGGTAATCAGAGACCCTTATGTTATTCTAGGGCTGGTTATACTAGCAGTTTTTGTTTTGATCGTGGTAAACAAAATGCCACAAGCAAAAGGAGACGGAAACATTCCTTCCCTTAAGGAAACAACAAGTGCACTATTCAAGAAAACCAAATATGTATTGGGTGTTCTTGCCCAGATTTTATATGTAGGGGCGCAAATTATGTGTTGGACCTACATTTATCAATATGCCGAGGGAATCGGTATGGCAAGTGAAGTTGCAGCAAATTATCAATTTATTGCCTTTATTGCCTTCTTGGTTGGCAGGGCTATTGGCACATATATGCTACGCTTTTATAGTCCCGGCAAGTTACTGATGTTGTTTGCTATTTTAGCCGGTGCATGTGCTTTGGGTACTATTTTCATAGAAGGAATTCTTGGATTATATTGCTTGGTGGGGGTTTCCTTGTTCATGTCACTGATGTTCCCTACCATCTACGGTATTTCATTGGATGGCTTAACCGAAGAAGAATCCAAATTGGGAGCTGCCGGTTTGGTAATGGCCATTGTGGGTGGGGCATTAATGCCAAAGCTACAAGGGATGATTATCGACTTGGGAGGAAATGGGGTTTCTGATATTAAATTGATGGGAGTTTCTGAAGTAAATTTCTCCTTTATTCTACCGCTTGCATGTTTTGCCTATATTGCTTGGTTTGGACTAAAAGCCCATAAAAACAAACATGTATGGGACAAATAAACAGGTATTGTTTTGCCTTAGATCTTGTGGAAGATGAAAAATTGATACAAAAATACGAGACCCATCATAAAAAGGTATGGCCCGAAATACTCGAAAGCATCAAAACATCTGGCATACAACAAATGGAAATATATAGAATTGGAAACAGATTATTTATGATCATGGAAACCAATGAATCATTTTCATTTGAAAAGAAAAATAAAGCAGACGCACAAAACCCAAAGGTTCAAGAATGGGAAAAACTGATGTGGACCTACCAACAGGCGTTACCCATGGCCAAGCCCGGTGAAAAGTGGATCATGATGGATAAAATTTTTGAATTATAGCCTATAAATTACCTGTTTGTAATTAACCGAATCCATCAATAAACTAAAGGCTGGATTAAAAAAGCGATTAGAAACTGCATTTTCTTTCCTTTAAATAAAGTGACGCTGTTTTAAAATCTATTAATATCTGATTCCAGCGAAAGTGCATTAGTAGTAAACATTTCAAAAATGTTGAATCCCATACTTTGTATTTGTTTTATTTCGTTTTAACCTATATTGCAACGAATAGGCAAGAACAAACGATGTTCCACCCTGATCCCATCGGTTTTAAAATAAATTTACCCTATTTACCGTTTCCTTTAAACGATGATTCGATTGAAATAAAATTTACATTTTAAAAGGTTTATTGAGGAGTATAGCCATCACCTGCTTTACATAATAAATATATGATCTCGCCAAGAGTGTGAGATTAACTAATTCCACTTCAAAAAAATGACACCTTTATTAGAACCATTTTTTAATCAATCCATGGATTGTCTCTGCATTGCAGACTATAATGGCTATTTTGTAAATATAAACCCAGCCTTTATATCACTTTTAGGGTACACCGAAGAAGAGTTGAACTCTAAGTTAATTTCCGATTTCATTTATCATGAAGACAAGGAGCGTACGGCTTCATACAGAAAAAGACTGATGAGCAATGTTCCTTTGGTAAATTTTGAAAACAGGTACGTATCTAAATCAGGATCGATTGTTTGGTTTCACTGGACCGCGATTCCTTTAGAAAATGAACAATTGATTTACGCCATTGCTAAAGATATTACTCATACTAAAGAATTGGAGAAAGAGCGTATATCGCATTTAAACCAACTTTCTAAAGTCAATAAAAAACTCAAACAACAAAACTATAGTACCTCTCATGACCTTAGGTCTCCATTGAATAATCTAATATCCTTGGTAAGTTTAATAGATATGACCAAAATCCATGATGCGGACACTTCAGAAATACTTAGTTTAATAAAATTATCTGCCGAAGGATTGAAGAATACGATGAATTCCTACATCGATTCTTTCAAAGAAGAAGATGTTCACGATACTGCATTGGAAGAGGTTGATCTAAAGATTGTTTTTGACAAGGTAAAAAGTTCCATTGGTGCTCTGATACAACGAGCAGGAACAGAAATAAACGTAGACTTTAGCACTATGGAAACCATCCATTTTAAAAGTATTTATATGGAAAGTATTTTTTTGAATTTGATTACCAATTCAATTAAATATGCCAAACCTAGTGTCCCACCGTTGATCAAAATCACATCGTCTCAAGAAAACGGAGAGAAAAAACTAACCTATACTGACAATGGCCGTGGCTTTGACATGAACAAAATGGATGGCCGTATTTTTAAGTTGAACCAAGAGTTTCAAGGTAAAGAAGATAGTGCTGGAGTTGGTCTATATTTGGTGCATGAACAAGTTACAAGCCTTGGGGGGCGTATAACATTGGATAGCGAGATTAATCAAGGAAGCACCTTTACGATTCTGTTTAAGCCTTAGGTACAATCAACTTAATCCTAAAAAGGGAAACATACTTGTTTGTAAAAATTCTATACCCAAATTTTAAGCTACCCCGAATGAAATGACATGATCAAGTCAAAAAAACAAAAAAATTAACATTCAAACAGAGTCATTTCTGTTTACGCCCAATTATACGTCGTTAACCTTTAAATTATGGACGTTCAAAGGATTACTGTGTTAAAATACTCTTATCATGCTTCTCGGTACAAACGGTAAACTTTATCTTTGAAAATACACTGTTTACGTAAAAAATAGTGTACCATCCACCTAATCAAAATGAAAATTAAAAATATTGTTTACATCCTACTGGCCCTAGGAATAGGTGCACTTATAGTGCATAGAATCATGTCAAATGCAACGGCTGGCAAATCCAGTAACACAGGACCAAATATTCCCACCGTTACAGGAATGGTTCTTAAGCCCCAGACATTCAAGGACAACATTTCCATTGCGGGAACCTTGGAGGCTGATGAACAAATTGAAATACGTAGTGAAGTTCCCGGCGTTGTAGAAAGCATCAACTTTAAGGAGGGAAGTAAGGTCTCAGAAGGACAAGTTTTATTCAAGGTAAACGATATTGAACTTCGTGCCCAGCTTTCCAAAGCGCTCACCGCAAAAAAGCTAGCTTCCGAAAATGATAGAAGAGCGAAACTGTTGCTGGAAAAACAGGCCATAAGCCAGGAAGAGTACGATATCGCCAGCGCAGATTACCAATCGGCGAGTGCAGAAGCTGAATTGATAGAGGCCCAACTTTCCAAAACGATTATCAGGGCCCCTTTTGCAGGAACCATTGGACTACGGTCAATTTCCAAAGGAACATACGTGACACCAACAACGGCCATTGCCAAGCTGGTTAATACCGATGAATTAAAAATTACTTTCTCCGTACCCGAAAAATATGCCCCCCAAGTAAGTGTAGGTACAATTCTAACCTTCACCACTTCAGATTCCAGAGAAGTGTACAGTGCCACAATATATGCCATAGATCCCGAAGTGGACATTACAACAAGAACCCTAAGGATGAGAGCGATTATGGACAATCGGGACAATAAATTGTACCCCGGTGCATATGCCAATGTGCAGCTTCCGCTTGAAACTATAAGCAACGCCCTTTTGGTTCCATCCGAATCCTTGATACCGGTACAGAACGGAAAGAGAATATTTATACTGGAAAATGGCAAAGCGAAAGAAATTGATGTTGAAATTGGCACCAGGACAGGTCAAGCGGTTCGCGTATTGACCAATTTAAAGCCTGGTGACACCATTTTAACATATGGAGTAATGGCATTACAGAACGGTTCTTCCGTAGACGTTGTACTTGAAGAATTTGAACCTATAAGCCAAGTACAATGAACCTCTCTACAATAAGCATAAAAAGACCGGTTCTTACAATTGTAATGAACATAACCATCATCCTTTTCGGGATCATCGGTTATACTTTCTTGGGTGTACGGGAATATCCTTCCATAGATCCCGCTGTTGTCTCTGTTCGCACCAATTATTCTGGCGCGAATGCCGACATCATTGAATCACAGATTACAGAACCTTTGGAAAAAGCAGTGAACTCCATTGATGGAATTAGGAACATCACGTCTTCCAGCGTTCAAGGATCCAGTTCCATTACTATTGAATTTGAACTGGACAAAGACTTAGAAGCTGCCGCCAATGATGTCCGGGATAAGGTTTCTCAAGCATTGCGGGGTCTTCCTGAGGATTTGGACGCTCCGCCAGTGGTTTCAAAAGCGGATGCCAATGCCGATAGAATCATATCAATGACCGTTCAAAGTGACAGCAAAAACATTTTGGAACTTTCAGATTATGCTGAAAACGTCATTGCACAACGAATAGAGACGATTCCGGGAGTTAGCGGTATTCAGATATGGGGACAGCGAAGATACGCCATGAGATTATGGATAGACCCTTTAAAATTGGCTTCTTACGGCCTTACTGTAGCCGATGTACGCACCGCTCTTTTGGCACAAAATATTGAACTGCCCTCAGGAAAACTTACAGGTGACAACACAGAATTAACTGTAAAAACACTAGGCAACCTTAATACAGAGGAAGAGTTCAATAATATCATCATCATGGCCGATAGTGAAAAATTGGTCCAACTCAGCGACATAGGCCGTGCTAGTCTCGAAGGAGAAAACATGGAAACCAAAATGAGTGATTCTGGACAGCCCATGGTTGCCGTTGCCGTAATTCCTCAACCAGGAACCAACTATCTTGAAATTGCCAATGATTTTTATGAGGAATACGAAAAGCTGCAAAAAGACCTTCCAGAAGACATAAAACTAAACGTTGTAATAGACGACACTGTTTTTGTAAAAAAGGCGGTTACCGAGGTAGCCGAAACCATTTTGATATCCATAGTTTTGGTGATTTTGGTTATCTATTTATTCTTCAGAAACTGGTCTCTTGCCCTACGGCCCTTACTCGACATTCCGGTTTCCTTGATTGCCACCTTCTTTTTTATGTGGCTCCTAGGGTTCTCAGTGAACGTGCTCACGCTTTTGGCCATTGTACTCGCTACCGGACTGGTGGTGGACGATGGTATTGTGGTCACAGAGAACATTTATAAAAAAATTGAGGAGGGAATGAACCCCATTGAAGCAGCAATAAAAGGATCCAAAGAAATCTTTTTTGCCGTCATTTCCATTTCCATAACCCTAGCAGCGGTGTTTCTCCCTGTTATCTTTTTGGAAGGTTTTGTTGGCCGTCTCTTCCGGGAATTTGGGGTAGTACTAGGTACCGCAGTGTTGGTGTCGGCTTTTGTTTCCCTTACACTAACTCCCATGCTGAACGCATACCTTACCAAGCCTGGAAAACAAAGTCGTTCTAAATTCTATCAAGTCACAGAAAAATATTTTGTGGCGATGAACGAATCCTATAAAAAATCGCTCGAAAAGTTTATGCAGCGAAAATGGCTAAGTTTTCCAATCCTAATTGGATGTATTGGACTCATCGTTCTTTTCTACTCCCTGCTACAAAAAGAGACAGCTCCATATGATGACCGAAGTTTTGTGCGTATGAACGTAACAGCTCCTGAAGGTTCATCCTATGAATATATGGACCATTTAATGACGGGAATTACGAGACTGATCAATGATTCCATACCTGAAAAAAAGGTTAGTCTTATCTTGACCTCACCAGGGTTTGGAAGCTCATCGGTAAACAGTGGACGTGCCAATATCGCCTTGGTAGATCCTAGCGAACGGGAACGGTCTCAACGCGAAATTGCACAAGACCTTGGACGATGGTCCAAAGCTTATGTCGGAGGAAGATTTAATGTATCTGAAAGACCAACCATATCGGTAAACCGCCGTGGTGGACCACCAATTCAATTTATTATACAGGCCAAGAATTTCGAAAAACTAAAAGAAAAAGTGCCTCAGTTCATGGCAGAGGCAGAAAAAGATCCAACCTTCTCGTTTGTGGATGTAAACCTTAAGTTCAACAAACCTGAAATATATGTATCCATTGACAGGGAAAAGGCAGAAAGCTTAGGAGTTTCTGTTAGGGATGTAGCGCAAACTCTACAACTTTCTTTGAGTGGCCAACGGTTTGGATATTTTTTAATGAACGGAAAACAATATCAGGTCATAGGACAGTTCGATAAACAAGACCGGAACGAACCAACTGACCTTACCTCTATTTTTGTAAAGAACAAGGATGATCAACTCATTCAATTAGACAATTTGGTAACCACGGAAGAACACAGTAGTCCTCCTAAATTGTTTCATAACAACCGTTACATGTCTGCCACTGTATCCGCCAACCTTGCTACAGGGATGAGCATTGGGGATGGGATTGACGCTATGAATGCCATAAAAGATAAAGTGTTGGACGATACATTTACCACAGATTTGGGTGGTGAATCACGGGACTTTGTGGAGAGTAGTTCCAACACTGCTTTCGCTTTTGGTTTAGCATTTTTACTAATATTTTTAATATTAGCTGCTCAGTTTGAAAGCTTTATAGACCCAATTATAATTATACTCACCGTGCCCATGGCCGTTGCAGGCGCAATGTTCTCACTTTGGTTGTTCGGAGAAACTTGGAACATCTTTAGTCAGATTGGAACAATTATGTTGATTGGGTTAGTGACGAAAAATGGAATCCTCATAGTTGAATTTGCCAATCAATTACAAGAGGAAAATGAAGATATTACCAAAACGGAAGCTATTATGAAAGCATCTGTGTCGAGGTTGCGTCCCATTTTGATGACAAGTCTAACCATCGCATTAGGCGCAATGCCCATAGCAATGTCGCTAGGAGCAGCATCTACAAGTAGGACTGGTATGGGAGTCGTAATTATTGGCGGAACTATGTTCTCATTGGTACTTACCCTATTCATTATCCCGGCACTGTATCAAATGTGGTCCAGAAAAAAAGTACAACGACCCGAATTCAAAAATCTTGAACTTTCCTCACATGGTCATTAAGAAAAAAATAAGCATCTTTCTGTTCACAATGGGATGCTTTTTTTGTGCAACGGCACAAGAAATACTAACCGTGCAAGAAGTAGTTAAAATAGCTCTTGAGAACAATTATCAAATTAAAACGGCACAAAACGAATTAAAAATCGATGAACTCGGGGCCACCCCTGGCCAAGCAGGAATACTTCCCAGTGTGAGTGCCAACTTATCGGATAATAATAGTATACAAAGCCTATCCCAGGTCCGCAGCGATGGCACCTTCCAAGAGCGTGATAATGTAAAGAACAGCAGTTTAAATTATGGCGTTGCTCTCCAATGGACTGTTTTTGATGGTCTTCGGATGTTTGCCAACTATGAGTCATTAAAAGAAACAAAAAAACTGGGAGAGGCCGAACTAAAACAGGCCATTTTGTCCACAGTGGGCGAAGTTATGATTACTTACTACGACCTAGTACAACAACAACAGCAATTGTCTGCCTTGGATAGTACCCTAATTATATCGGAGCAACGCGTAGAACTTGCACGTAACCGTTTTTCTATTGGAAAAGCTTCGAAACTAGAGGTTTTGAATGCTCAGGTTGATCTAAACACAGACCAAACTTTGATCCAACGTCAACAAGAGCTTTACAAGAACACCAAGATTCAGTTGAACGAACAATTGGCACGTGACCTGAAAATTGATTTTAAGGTAGTTCCAGAAATCTTTGTAGATCAAAAATTGGCATTGGAAGAATTGGAAACCAAAATATCATCGGAGAACCCACAATTACAGGCTGAAAAAATTAACAAACGTATCAGCGAATTGGAACTCAAACAGATAAAAGCGGCAAGGTACCCATCCATATTTGTGAGCTCTGGGTACAATATTGGTAGCTCTAAATCAGAGTTGAGCTTTGCCACCAGTACCGAATCCCAAGGTTTTAGTTATGGGTTTGGCGCCACGTTAAATCTATTTGACGGCTTTAACCAAAACAGAGACGAAAAAATAGGAGAAGTGGCTCTGAAAAACGCAGAAATTGCCATTGCCCAACAAGAACAGGCATTGAATTCTTTGGTGAACACTACGTATCAGACCTATTTGACGAACATCAGCCTTATGGAGCTTGAAGAAAGAAACGAAGGTATTGCCAAGGAAAACTTGGACATCACCGTGGAAAAGTATCGGATAGGAATTATTCCCACCATAGAGTTCCGAACAGCGCAATTGAACTATATAAACGCCAGTGTACGCCTGAGCAATGCAAAGTTCCAAGCCAAACTATCTGAGATAGTCCTTAAGCAACTAGCTGGGGATTTAGAGATATAGTAATAAGCTTTTAAAAACAATGGACCATAAACCATATGGCTCCCCTCCTATTTTATGGCCACTTATTTGATTCAAATGTACTGTAGGCTAATATCTTAACTCACTTCAGTGTAGTATGATATGTGTGTGTGCTAAAAGGTGAAGGCATCACGGAAGAAATTGAAGAAAGTAGTCTATAGTTTTATTAAACCAATAGATTCGTATTTAAAAAAGGCCATTCTGATGCGAATGGCTCTCTTTATTGATAATATCTTCAGCGGTACAAAATTGTGGGGTTGGAGCAGATTTGCAATACGTTAGTTAAGCAAAATTGCTCTATGCCGAGACAGCAAAAGTTTTCTGTTTATCCTTATATTCTTTTGGGCTACAATTATATTTAGCCTTAAATATTTTTGAGAAATAGCTTCTACTAATAAATCCGATACTGTAAACCACCTCAGAAATGTTCATATCCGTATTTTTGATAAGGTCTTCTGCTTTTTTAACCCTTACATCCCTAATATAATCGGTAACTGTGGTTCCATGCATTAATTTAAATCCTTCTTGTAATTTAGATGGTGATAGTCCACTCTTTTTACACAAATAAGATATGGATAGATTTTTTTCGTAATAATTATTGATGAACAATGACATTTCCCTGATTACTTCCTGTTCTTTTGAAGTCAAGGACGATTCCGTTAACTCGGATTTATTAATGTCATCGGAATGCTGTTGAATCTCCAATGCTAAGATCAAATGTACCAATCCTTCTATCATTAATCTACGGGCGATTCCCTTTTCTTTGATTGTGTTCAATTGTCGTACCCGGTCAGCTACTTTTAAGTTGTACGATCCAACATAGGCAAAATTGTCGGCCACATTGTTCTTAAAAAACAATTTTTGTAATTCTTTATTCAGATGTGTTGTGCTTTCGGCTCTTTTAACCGGAAGTACCATAACGAACATCATTTTCAGACGTACATTTTTTTCAAAAAACAGTACATTGTCCTGATTTGTCTTACTGGTCAATATACCCGTTTGAAAATTTTCCAGTAGCTGTTGCTCACCATTTCGACCAAAACTATGTGTAACCTGACCTTGAGAACAATATGCAAAACAAATAGGTGTATGTTTAGGTGAGTTTGCCACTAGTTCTAAATTTTCGGAAAACTCAACATCAAACTCCATATAGGATATACCTCCTTTAAAAGTTATACCTTTAATAAGGCCCTTTCCCAAAGTACCATCCAATTTTAATATATATTCTTTGGCATCCATGCTCAAGTTTCCTCCAAAAACCTTTTGGAAATTGTTGAACACTTCATTCATTTTCTCTGTTTTAAGGGGTATCGTTTTCATGGCTTTCTGTGTGTTTAAAAAATTAATTTCTTACTATTCGAGATTGAAAAAAACTTCTGATGTAAAGATCGACATGAAGGACGCTCTAAACGTTACACAACTTTTAGAATCTGTTATATAACCTTTTGATGTGGGGTGAAATAACTGTTAAAAACCTCTAAGAAAGTAGAAGAAACCTCTTTTTGAAGAAAATTAATTTATCACGTAAGTTCTATATAGGCAGGTAAATACTAAAAATAGAACCTTTGCCAGTTTCGCCGGATGCAAATATAAATCCTTGATGATTTTCAACTATCTTCTTACAGATAGCCAACCCTATACCCGTTCCTGAATATTGGGTTTTAGCATGCAAACGCTGAAACACATCAAATATTTTTTTGGAATTTTCGTCATCAAACCCAATACCGTTATCTGAAAATGTGATCTTATGGTACTGTTTTGAATTTTTGAGCAGTTTTTTCGGAAGTTGTTTTTTGGAAACTATTTCGGATTTTATCTCAATTTGTAATGGAACCTCCGGGTTATGATATTTAAGAGAGTTTGAGGTCAGATTTCCGAACAGTTGCTCCAGTTGAAACGAGACGCCACTAACTTTAGGCAACTCTCCCCAAATTACATTTGCACCAACACTAGCAATACGCTCAGAATATTCTTCAGTCACTTTGTCCATTAAAACACTTAGGTCAACTTTATCTGTATCGGCCTGTTCATTACCAATACGGGAATATGTCAATAGATTCCGAATGAGAGATTGCATTCGTGCCGCCACTTTATCAATTCTATCGAAATACCCGGCACTTCTTTCTGAAAGTGCATTCTTTTCATCATCATTAATACGGGAAATGAACATTTGTATTTTTCGTAAGGGTTCTTGCAAATCATGGCTTACCACACGATTGAAAGATTCAAGTTCAACATTGCCGCGCTTTAATTCCTGATTTTTAAGTTTTAGCTTGTTTTCTACCTGAATCTGATCCGAAACATCCTGTACTACCCCAATCATAACTGTTTTACCACCTTTTTTAATTTTATGGTCTATCGTTTTGATGTACTTAGTTATACCTTGTTTTGATATGATTCTATATGTAATGGCTTTGGGTGGATTCATTGTTTTTCCCATCGCTATGTACTCATCATAAATAATCAAGTCTTCTGGGTGGACAAAATTTCGGTACGTATCCCAAGCTGGTACAAATTCTCCCGGTTCACAACCTAATATTATGTAATAATTATCGGAAAACTCAGCCACATCCTTATCCAAATACCAAGTGTAGCTACCAATCTTTGCCACCTTTTTGGCTTCTGTCATTATAAAATTTTGAACTTCCAGTTCTTGGTTGAGTTTTAATAAATCTTTCTTGGCGTTGTACTCTTCAGTGTTGTTTCTAACAACCTCCAATATTCCACCATCCATACCTCTTACAAACGAATGAAACCATTGCATCTCTCCATCAACGGTAATCTGTCTTTCAAAATCAATGGTTTTATCCTCTGTGAAACAGTCTATCATTTTATCCAATTCGTTGTTTTTTAAAACAAATGGAAATACTTCGGAAATTGGTTTTCCGATCAAATCTTTTGGTTTCAACTTTAAATAGTCCCAATTACATATATTGGCAAATACTACTCTAAAATCCACAACCTCTCCGTTGGAGTCGTATATGGGTTGATAGTAGTTCATAATATTGTCTGTACTCTGAACAATATTCTGAAGTAGCATTTCTGAAGTCTGAATCTTATTTTTCTGCCTGCGCAAACGAAGAAAGGCTATGGTAAAAATTATAACAGAAAATAGGGCTAAAATAATTGTAATGAGCGGAGTTAGAAAAGTATGCCTACGGTATGCTTCCAAACGATCTTCTAGAAGTTCTTGGTTCTCCCAGAGTATGTCCGCTTTTATTTTTTGTAAATTTTTAAGTAGGTCAGAACCTTTTTTTACATATACCAATGCTGTGGAATCCACACCAAAGGGATTTACTTTTCCATGCAGGGCCGATAAAGTTGCATGTAAACTATCTTTTAGTTTAGTAACAGAGTCGAGTTTAGTTTTGTACCCCGGTAAATCCCCAACAAGATCATAAAGCAATTTTAATGATTTATCCCCCTCTAGTTTGTGATCTATGTAGGATTGCTCGAATGTGGTATCCTTTAATATTACGGACCTAAATTCCGAGGATTCCATTAAATCGAACTGAGAGAACAGGTTGTTTATTTCCTTATCCATAGTTAAGGAATGGGAAATTTCCTCGGCTGCGTTCTCAAGTGTTTTAATTTGTAAGAACAGAAAAGTAGTCAACGTCAACAACCCACTAATGGCTGCGACTAAAAAAAACTTATCCAGTATGGGAGAATTGATAATACGGTGCAATATCTTAGAATCCATCTATATACTTAAAGCAGATTATACAATCGGCCAAGGTTATGTTATTGCATAGTTAAAACTTATCTAATATAAAGTTTGTCACAATCGCAACAAAAAATTGTCTCTATTAAGGTTGGAAGTGTGGTACTGCCAATTGATTTGCAACACTTTTTTTATAGCCTCCCTCAATTTAGCAAAGCTGTTGGGTTTGTTCAAATAAATGTTCGCCCCATTTATAAAGGTCTCTTCTATATCTTTTTCAGAACAAGATGTGGAGTATATTGCAATGCAAATTTTACTCAAGTCCGGATTTGACCTTATTTCCTTTAAACATTGCATTCCATTTTTAATTGGCATATTAAGGTCCAAGAAAACTAAATTGGGTAAAATGGCATTGGGAAGATTCAAATAATCCATCAACTCCTGGCCATCCTTTAGTAAAGAAAGTTTTGTCCGAATGGAGATATCTTCAATCGCTTCTTGAAAAAAAAGTCGGTCATCATCATCATCATCAGCAAGGGCAATATTCAAAATTTGATTGCCAGAATTTAAGGGGTGTATTTTCATATTGTTTTTTGTATAAGATTACCCCGTCGTTTTTCTAAAATTTTCTGAAACGTAGTGGGCGTTAATCCAGTTGTTTTTTTAAACTGACTAGATAAATGGGCCACGCTACTATAGTTTAAACGATAGGCTATCTCTGTCAGGGTCAGGTTGGTGTTGGCCATTAACTCTTTAGCATGGTCAACTTTACAAAGAATTACAAAATTTTCTATGGATGTATGTGTTGCTTCAGAAAAAAGGTTTGACAAGTAAGTATAAGAATAATTTAACTTGTCCGCCAAATATTGGGAAATCGTCTGCGATTGCAAATTATCGCTTTCCAACATCTCTTTGATGGTGTTTTTTATTCGATGAACCAAGGCCAGTTTTTGATCATTCAAAACATGAATGCCATAGTTGGCGAGTTTGCCCATCATTTCCTCTGTCTCATCTGATGTTAGCTCTCTTTGAATTTCTATTTCCCCTATTCCGTGAATGGTATGGGGAATATCCAATTTGTCCAGTTGCTCCTGAACAATTGCTTTGCACGTGATGGCCATATCATATTTGATACTAATTTTCATTCTCCAACAGCAGGTTTTGCAAAGATTAATTGGTTGAGACAGAATCCTTGCAAGTTTAAATTAAAAATAGATAATATTTTTAATATTAACATGGAGTTTTTGAGCAATATTGAAGTTATTGCTTAAATGAAACTTTTAGGGGTAAGTAGTACTTATGAAAGTAAACGAATTATATGTCGATTAAACCGAATTGATCACTATGGTGCACATAGCACCTTTATCCATATAAAATCGGAGATTTGTTTTAGTTTGCTTTTTAGTCTTTTTAATTAAAATGACTAATCTATTTTAGCGCTATCGGATACATTATCTTCCGGAACTGCTTTAAAAAATTCATTGGCATCCAGGTTGGCACTCGGACCATACCCTAACAAATATGTTCCTTTCTCTTCGGATTTAGTTTCAATTACGTACAAAATGGACATATCGGAAGGGTTACTCATACCTTCATATCGGTGATGGGCAACAACGTAAATATCTTCTGGCCCATAGGTATTCTTTGATTCTGAGGCAATCAGTTTTCCATCTTCAAATCGAAAATTGACTGTATAGCCTTTTTCTTGATACACTTTAATATAATCCTTCTCGTGTTTTGCAAATTCATTTTCCATTATAGTACTGTTTAGATTCAAATATGTGAGTTTCTAAAATTATCACTTGACGCATAAACAAATAATTTTGATTCATATGAACTTAACTAGGGACTTACTTAAAATTTATCACCATAACATCCATAAACGATTATGTTTTAAAGCGGAATATGTAGCCATACCTTCAATGATAAGAAAAAGTAGCTATGAAAGCTGCGCAACAAGACAATAGAAACAACTTCACCGAAAATTAGATTTGATAACTATCCAGTGAAAAAATGACTCTTTCCCTATTGAGTCAATCTTTTATTCGAAAATGTCAAAACCTACACTGTAAGAACAATAACTTTCGCAAAACCTATATGTTTTACGTTAAAAAAATAATCCAAAATAATCCCACATGAGAAATAAAGATGATAAACAACCCAAAGAAGATTTGGAATTTGTGAAAGAAGAGGAGAATCCAAAACCCAATTATATTTTTCAGAAAACAGGGATCACAAAACTCGGCTTTGTAATTATACTGACGATATTAATTTTAATCATTGTTGGTATCTTTCTTTCAGGTATGTTCTTTACAAGTCCAATGGATGTGTAGCACTGTTTTTTAAATAAAAAATTTAACTGTTAAAAGTAAAATGGCTTAAAGAGATTATTTCTTCCAAGCATTTTTGAAAACCAAATCTTCTTGTGGAACCCTTTTTCTTTCAGCTGTTTCACTTTTTTGTAAATCTTCTGGCAAATTTTCTATATCACCACCATAATACCCAATAGCAATAGCAGATGAAATGTGGTATTCTTTTGGTACATTAAAAACATTTTGGGCCTTTTCCAAATCAACACCCGCCATATGGTGCAGTGCAATATTTAGATATTGGGCCTGAATGGTCATATTTCCCAAGCACAGCCCCAAATCGTGTAGTGCGTGAAAATTCTTCCTTCCGTCTTTCAAATTCTTTTTGTAAACAGCAAACATTAAAACCGGAGCAGAGCTTGCCCATGACTTATTGAAATCACTTAAACAACTTACCGCTTTGTTGAAAGCATCTGAACCCTTTAATGTGTAAATAAAGCGCCAGGGTTGTAAATTGTTGGAGCTTGCAGCCCAACGAGCTGCTTCAAAAAGCTGTTTTAGCTGTTCCGTTTCAATTTTTTTATCCTTGAATATTCGTGGGCTATACCGTTGTTTTAACAATGCAAAGATTTCATGCTCGGTATCAGCTATCTTATTAAGCCTAATTTGATCTGGTTCCGTGTTCATTGTATCTTTTGTTTATTAAAATATGATGATAATTAGCAATCAATGTTGACGCTATACCATATTATTTTATGTCTTTTAGTATTCTCCTGCTGATTCAGCATTAGAAATCTCAAAGTAATTGGCTTCTATATTTTAAGCTTTATCCTCTTTACCATACTCCCTTTTATAAATCCGAACAATAACCAAGAACAAGTTAATGAGCAAGGGCCCGAATATTAGTCCTATAAATCCGAACAATGGGATTCCCACAATTACACCGATCAAGGTGATCAGTGGATGAACATCATCCAGTTTTTTGAGCACATATAATCTTATAAGGTTATCTGTTAATCCCACAACAACAACCCCATACAGCAAAACGCCCCAAGCTTGAAATGTATTGCCATTTGTTAGCGCGAGTATAAATACAGGTAGCGTACCCAATAGGTTTCCTACAAATGGAATCATAGATCCAATGGTTACCATTACCGCCCAGAAAAATGGATTTTCGACCCCAAAAATTAAAAATCCAATCAACGCTACCAATCCCTGTGCAATGGCCACTAAAGGAATGCCCAACGTATTGGCTCTAACAATACCCCGAATTTCGCTACCGATTATTGTTAAATTATCGTTGCTAATAGGGATATACCCATATAGTGACTCATACAACTTTTTACGATTAGTAAGCATATAGTACACCAGAAAATACATAATGGAAATTGCTATTACCGTATTAAATGTACCTCCTGCCAAGCCTTGTAAGCTGTTGGACAGCCATTCGGAAACCGCAGAAGCATCTATCTTAGAGGTTAACTTAAAGCCGACAAGGTTTTCAAAATACTGTAACTGTGACTTAATAATTGATGTGATTTTTTCAGAATTCTCCACAGCATTTCCAATTTTGTTTCCCAACATTAAAAAGGCTCCTGCAATGGGTAAAAGAATAATAAAAAAAGAAGTCAGCATTAACAGACCAGCAGCCAATGAAGGGTTCCAGCCTTTTTTTACCAAACTTTTCATAGGTTTATTCAATAGCACAAATAATATAATAGTACCCAGCACTCCAGAAAAGTAGGGAACCATTTTCAGTAGAATCATTCCCCCTATTAGCGCTATTAAAAAGAGTACGAAAATCTGTCGAATTATTTTGGGACTAATCTGTTTCATTATATTTTGTATTTAATTAGTTAGTGTTTTGCCATGAAAACCAAAACCCTATTTTTAAGATTCCAAAGTGCACTTACAACTATGTTTTCCCTTATTAAAATGGAAATACTAAGTTTATTTTTCTTCACTCATTATTAGAATTACTGGACAATAGTTGAGGCTTACGTATGCTCCGCTAAAGTTTTAAAAATGTAGTGGTATAGCTTACTCCATTTAACCTTTTTATTGCTCTTAAAAGAATTAAGCCTTTACTCCAACATGGATTTGAGCTACTATGCCTTTTGAGTCATTAATTTGATTTTCTGAGTTAACCCCTAGCTATAAACAACAGTAAATTGAAAACAATTAATTATGAACCTAAAATCGTTAAGAATATGAATAATGATCAATTAGAAGGAAAGTGGAAAATGGTTAAAGGAGCTTTCAAAAAAAAATATGCAGAGGTTACAGATGACGATTTAACCTACGCTGAAGGTGAATTCGACCAAATGTTAGGCAAAATTCAAGAGAAAACAGGAAACTCCAAGGAAGAATTGAAAAAGGAGATAGAGCAATTGTAGAGCGTACCACTAATTTAAAAAGCCCCAAATGAACTTGGGGCTTTTTTTTAATTCAATTTTCAATAATTTTTTAGAGCTACGAATTTGAGTAAATGGAGTATTGGATATGATGGTGAACTTATATATTGCCATTACTTAATTACACAATTGTTCTGATATTAAAAGTATAGTTCCATGGAAACCAATAAAATAGATGTATTAAATAAAATTTTAACCAATACTCTTGAGTATATTCAAATACTTCAAAATTTGACTGACTCCATCACACATCCACCAACTTTGGATAAATTAAATCAGCTAAAAGTAATCAACGAAGAAGAAAGCGAAAAGCTTATAAAAGTAATTTCAGGTTTGGGTGGCGATGTGCAAACCAGTGAAAGGCTAACGGACCAAGAAGCGATTAACTGGATTTCCTCGCCGATTTTGAACAATGGTGACATTACATCTGTTTGGGAGCATTTGATTGAAGCTGAACGGAACAAAGAAGATGATTATAAAAACGTATTGACCCACCACGATATTGATAGGGAAACCAAGAACACTCTAAAACCTCATCTTAAGAAAACAGAATCCAACATTACGGATTATCAATCAACCTTACATGGATTGGAGTAATAATATAAAGAACCTATCCATTCCGAATAACAACTAAAACTTAATTTTAAAAAAATCCACAAGCTTATGAATATCTTTTTAGCCGATGATGACGAAGACGACAGACTGTTCTTTGTTGAAGCCTTAGAAGAAATACCTTTAGATATTGAAACGTCCGAGTTTTCAAACGGCGTAGGTCTAATGAGAAATTTATATTCTGATGAGAAGCTGCCTGACGTTATTTTTCTGGATTTGAATATGCCCATGATGAACGGCTTTGAATGTTTATCGGATATCCGTAATGATGAAAAGTTTAAAAAGCTCCCTGTCGTCATCTACTCCACATCTTTCCATGAGGAAGAAGTTGAGCGGCTTAAAAATATGGGTGCTACAGGGTATCTGAGAAAACCTACTTCGTACAATCAATTGAAGACCTTAGTGTACAAGTGTCTAAAAAATGTGAAGGATTGGCAAACGAACAATGAAAACAACAGCTGGAATTTCATCATTTTTGATTGAGCCGGTAAAACGTATAAAATTATTTGGTGATTTGATGGGGTGCTATTTTTTTACTCTTCTTACACCTTTTAAAAAGTAAAAGAGTCGGCAAATGCCGACTCTTTCTTTGATACTTCGTAGTTGTAGGTAATTTACCTAACATCTTCCAGTCTCTTAATTTTATTCAGATCTTTAACAATCCAATCCCGTTGTTCTCTAATTATTTTGGCAGCCTCAATGGGCAAACCTGTATCTCCAAGTACCTCATTGTACTCTTCAACCGCCGCCTTGTCTCCCCGAATGGCCTCTTCCAACATCGATTCATCATTGTCTGCGGAGAAGAAAGCCTTCGTGTCCATCCAAGCCCTATGAACAGCTCCTGTTGTACTACCATCAATTTCATCTCTGGTTTCCAATGCTGGCACACTAGCTTTTAAGCCTATCAAAAAATTCCTTCGTTCCTCGGATTTAGTAAGAAAATAGTTCTTTAAACCAATTTGGTCTGCATTTTCGGCTGCCTTCTTATACCCCTTAATGGCATCTTCATTTTTTTGAATAATGTCATTAATACTGTCCTCAATTTTTTTTATATCGTTGTTCATATTATGAAAATTTTGCGGTAACAAATATGCCTACCGTTTAGCATCTTCATTAAAATTAGTTGTATAGCTACTATTTGTTTGATGCAAAAACTAATCTTATGAACTCAATACGTTTTATCATTATATGGTTGTTCCGGCAAACGTTTACAGTCAACCTTTAGTGCTTTAAAGTCATGGAAACAAAGGATTGTTTATTAATTTTCTAGTTGACCAGAAAGTCAATAAAAAATAACATGCACAGAACGAGAGAAATTAGGTGGTTTTTTCAAAATGAAAAGGAGCAACTTACCAATTGGTTCCAACAGCTCAATTGCACATCTATGCGGAGTCGAACCGATTTTTACCTCGATATCAATAATGAGGATATTGGCATTAAATTACGAGAAGGTAAAATTGAAGTAAAGCATCGTATTGGCACAAGAGCAAATGGAGGCCTAAACCATAACATTTGGGGTTGCTTTGATGAGTTCTTAAAATGGAGCTTCAATGTGCAGGAGCAAGATCGGGTACTATCCAAAATAATTGATTTTGAACATTGCGAATGGATTCCCGTACAAAAAAAACAAAAGGTTGTACAGCTAACCGCAGTAAATGGAGAGAACAAACTCAAACCCATTTCCGAACACCTTACCTCCGGATGTCAATTAGAATATTCAACTATTACTATTTTTAATCAAAAGTGGTACACCTTGGCTTTAGAGTGGTTTGGTGAACCTTATGTGGAACTGGAAAATAGCATCATTTCTGAAATGATGGGCTCAATCAAACTCCATATGAAAGAATCTTTTGGCTATGCCAATTTCTTGAGCAAATTGTCCCATACAAAACCAAATAGATTTTCCGAAAAGAGCAGTTATAATCCAGCAAACCTGGAATAGTCCCTTAACAGAAACAGACCCATACCATTTCTTAAACTTGAAGTTATCCTAATTAACCAATTAAAAAGCAAACAATGAATTTTGAACTGAGCACATATACTAAAAGAGCCATGACCGGGGGTGCCATCTCACTGGTCATAATTTTATCTGGTACTTTACTCCTGGGTAAACTTAGTGGCTACGAGGCCAAGGTTCTAATTAAAAATTCTCTTTCCGGTCTAAATATGCTTTGCAATACCATTGTATTGGCATCGGCAACCACCCTCACCCTTTTATTAACGCTTTTAGGTCTCAGCTCAGGGACCAAGTCCAAATTAAAGGATGACCATTATCGCCATGTTCTTCAAATTGCAAAGATTGACACGCTTGTTTTTATCGCCGCACTAATGTCTTTTCTATTTTTCAACCTTCCTATTACGGAATCTGACAATGTGCCCAATAATTGGTTCAACATAATATATTACTCCAGTTTAGTAATTTCCAGTGTATTGAGCGCTGCGATGATTGTAGTAATTCTAATGCTTTATAACACCGTAGTTAATATTATTAAAATAGTGGGATTAGGGAAAACCGATCATTATCTTACGGTCAGTGAAGACGAAAAGACTGGTAAAGAAAAAAGTAATGAAGATAATTAAATGCTTACTAATAAGTTGTGCATTTTATTTCTTCATTACAATTTCAATTATTGTTTATGTGACAGGTCAACGACTGAATTTAATGGAATTCAGTTATAACACCAGTAGCATTAAAGATCACAGTTTATCATCCAGTTAATTCCATATTTATCGGTAAATCTGGCAAATAAAGCATTCCACTCACGTTCACGAAGTTCGTGATGAACTTGACCTCCCGCTGAAAGTTCCTCAAAAAGGCCCTGTGCTTTTTCTTTGTTGTCGATATCAATGCTCAAATGAATTTTAGTACCATGCGTCAACGGAGTATCGGGAGCAGCGTCATATGCCATAAAATCGACACCATTACCTTTCAATTCCGCATGCTGTAGACGGTCGCGGTAAGCGGCAGGAACATCAATTTTTTTATCGGCGTACGTCTGTCTGTTTTTTATTTCTGCACCTAAACAATCTGCATAAAAATTAAGAGCCTCTTGACAATTTCCGTCAAAGGCCAAATATGCTTGCACTTTCATAATCTATCTTTTTAAGTTAATAACCAAACCTAGGATATTTGTTTAAGAAAACTTGACTTTAAAAATTTTCAGATTAACGCAAACAGAACAACCTTACAGTTCTTATAATCATCAAGAATAAGCAATGAAATGAAGTCTTTTTATGGATAAATTGCAATCAACTAAAATTCACAGATTCCATCCTTTCGGCACGTTCGAACCCAGAATATAGAGCCAAATTTCCAAGAATCATTTGTAGGAATCCAACTTCACTTGCCAATAGGGTCATTTCACTTATATTTTTCGACGCTTCAGTTTATATGGCTGATTTAAAGTGTATTACATTTTTATCTTTGCTGAATAAAATAGAGTTAAACTTTTAAAAAACAACAATAGTAAAATAGAATTAATGAAAACAGTCACAACAATTTTAAGTTTAGTTTTCTTGTCCACTACATTGATGGCCTTTCAAGGTAAGGCTGAATGCAAAACAGAATGTGCTATCCTGAAATTAAACGACATCACTTATATTGAGCAAGAAGAGGAAATCGACCTAGCCTTTGACACAGAACAGTATTTACCCGAAGGTTTTGATCCCTATGTTGGGATGGATACCGTTGTGGATGAAATTGTCTTTATTGAAGAGGACGAAGAAATCCATCTTGGTTTTGATACCACTCCATATTTACCGGAGGGTTTTAACGCATACAAGGGTATGGTTTTCAACATAGATGAAATCGAAGTAATGGAAATGGAAGAAGAAATCCATTTGGATTTTGATATTCAAAACTATCTTCCTTCAAACTTCGATGTCCTCGCTAAATAAAAACAAATAAATAGTTTATTACATTTCAGACCTTCAATAAATATTGAAGGTCTTTTTGGTAAAGGGGTAAAAACTGAGCTAATACTTCAAACTATAATTGCTGTAAATTTGCATTATTCTGATTAACACTATTTTCAATGGCCTTAAAACATGTCAGACAGCCTACCATAATCAAGATAGCTTTACTGCTTGCGATATTGGCATCTTTACCAAAGACCATCTTTCTTTATGATATCATCAGTCAGGAAAATCCCGAATTTTCCGGTCTACAAATCATTGACCTATCCTATCGACTAGTTTTCTTTTTCCTCTTCTCGTGGTCCATATTGGAGTTGAATGCAAACATCAGCTATTCGAAATTCAAGTGGTCAACACCGGTTCGAATAAGTTTTATGGTCTTGCTCAATGTCACAATTTTTTTGATAGCGCTTTCTCTGTTCAATAGTTTATATCCTGTTTTATTGAACACAGAAATGACACCTCGAGATAAAGATTTTTCAAACTTCACTTTTGGTAATTTGTTGATTGCCTTATCCTTTATAGGAAGAATTTTACGCCTTCAGGTAGATAAGCAAGAAAGTAGAATAGAGAACGAACATCTTAAACAACAGAGTCTTCAGAACGAACTCATGGCTTTAAGAAACCAAATCGACCCACACTTTTTGTTCAATTCCCTTAATTCATTAACATCTCTTATCCGTGAGAATGAAAAGGCAACACAATTCGTTCGAAAGCTCTCCTTGATGTATCGCTATATTCTAAAGAGTGGTGAAAGTGATCTTGTAAGCCTTAAGGAAGAACTTAAATTTCTGGAAAGTTATACCTATTTGATTCGAACAAGATATCGCGACCGTTTTAGTATTGATATACAGATAGAGGATAAACTTCTACAGGAGAACATACCTCCATTGGCATTGCAATTATTGGTCGAAAATGCAGTAAAACACAATGAAATATCCAAAACGAACCCCTTAAAAGTGGATATTTATTCAAAAAATGGTTCTGTATTCGTTGAGAACATAATGAAGCCCCGCACCACAATTAGTGAAGGAACTAAACACGGACTAGCAAACTTGAAGAAAAGATACATTCTACTACGCAATGAAGAACTCACGGTGCGTACAGAAAACAATATCTTTAGTGTAGAATTACCTGTAAAAAAAGTAGCATGAAGGTTGTAATCGTAGAAGATGAATTGGCAGCAAGCGAAAATCTTGCTTATCTGCTTCATAACATAAATAGCGATATTGAAATTCTTAAAGTACTTGATTCCGTAAAATCTTCTGTGGAGTTTCTTTCCAAATACCATGAGGCGGAATTGATCTTTATGGACATCCATCTTGCGGATGGTGTTTCTTTTGAAATATTCGACCAAGTAACTATCAATATCCCGGTAATTTTTACAACTGCCTATAACCAATATGCCTTAAAAGCATTTAAATTCAATAGTATTGATTACTTGCTAAAACCCATCGACACGGACGAACTTTCGGATGCGTTGGAACAATTTAAGGTACAGAACAAACAAAACGGGATTGCAGACCACCAGATAAAAGGTCTAATCGATTTGGTAGGTAAAAAGGATAAAATCTATAAATCAACATTTTTGGTTCATCATCGTGATGAAATGATTCCACTGAAGACTGAAAAAATCGCCTATTTTAGAATAGACGATGGAATTGTAAAAGGAGTCTCTTTCGAGAATAAATCCTACAGCATGGACAGTAAACTGGAAGACCTGGAAGAAGAATTGGACCCTGATCAATTTTATAGAGCCAATAGGCAATTCATTATAAACCGTGAGGCCATTGTGAATATCAAACAGTACTTTAATAGTAAGCTTATTGTTGTTGTAGACCCCGTTTGTGATGAACGGATAGTAGTTAGCAAAGCTAAGGCTCTGGGCTTTAAAACGTGGCTGGATTCCTAATTGATGCCCCTTCCTAATATTGTTTTCCTTTCTAACTTACGCATTGGATACACTTCACATAGTATAATCTTTTTACCTACTAACAAAATTTATAACTCTCCGGTGTATTAGCAGATAACCTATAGCGTATCCAGTGTTACAGTCCATTATTATTTCATTTGAGCACACCATGGTCCAAATGATCATTTAATTTAGGTGTAGTCCTATTAATTAATTGAATTTTAGATACTTGGATATGAATTCACAAATTGAAATTTGCTTAAAAGCATGTCAACAATGTTTTATTGATTGCCAGATCTGTTTAACTAGAATGGCTGGAAAAGAAAGTAACAATGACTGTCCCATCTGTTGTTCACAATGTATGGATGCTTGTTTAATGTGTATTAAGTTATTGATAAGTGGCCAAAAATTCACCAAGGAATATTGCCTGTTATGTGCAGAGGTGTGTGAGTGGTGCGCCAATCAATGCCAACAACATGAACACGAACATTGTAAAAAATGTGCAGCATCATGTTTGATCTGTGCAAAGGAGTGTAGAAAGGTTGCTGCCATGCAAGTAGCATAAAAACTGCTCCGACCGATATATTTGGAAGTAAGCAATTAAATCCAATGTTCGTTTTCCAAAAGATTCTATACAAAGAAACTTGAATAGTACATTATCATTTGTATCATATCCACTATTACCTACCATCCCCTAAATAAACCAAAAATTACAGCCTTTGTTGGTTATATATCAAAGCCGTTGCTGATTTGGTTTTGGGTGTTATTGATTAAAAGCGGCTAAGACATGTGCTTCCAACAGTACAAAAGACAACATGACTTTTTACGTAAGGATTTTGACTGTTCTCTGTTTTGAAAACAGTTTACCTACAGACTTGCTCAAGTTCACTAGTCTAATACAAAAAAAATAATTCTAAATTAAAACACTATGAATACATTAAATTATAATGAAAACCCAGAAGGTCTTTTAAAAATTAAAAGACTTGTAGAAAAGGAAAAAACTGTTATGGTTGCCAGTAACTTAGGAAAAATTCCATTTGCTGTTTGCCCCATGGTTCTACAACAAATTGACAAACAAGGAGATTTATGGTTCTTTGTATCCCGTACCAGTGGGTTATTCGAAGATATTGAGCGGGACAATAGAGTACAGATTTTGTATAATGATCAAGAAGAACTCAATTATCTTTCCCTCTTTGGCAATGCCACCCATATCGTTGACACTCAAAAAAGAAAAGCGCTGTGGAAGCCATCTTTAAATAATTGGTTCGACGGGGTTGAAGATTCCGACATAGTATTAATAAACGTTCGTATTGTCAATGCCTTTTTTTGGGATGCAAATGACAACAATTACGCATCAACGCCAAAACAGAACAAATCTGATGCCTCCAATAATGATGACCTGGGAACAGAAAAGGGATTTATCAAATTATAGATTCCTGTCAATTTAATAATAAAAAAAAGGTCGGTGCAAACACCGACCTTTTTAACATGAGTTTTAAATCCTTTATTTAAAAGGAACGTACTCAAATCTTTGTCCACCAACTGATGCATCTGCCATTAATCCAGCTTTGGGCATGGCAAACACCACTACGCCATCATTATAATTAATGTTTTCTGAAGCGCCTGATTCAACAATCACTGCTGATAAATCAGCTGAGACTGCATAATCTCCGGTCTTAAAATCATTGATAGCTTCTTCAGTTTCAAAAAAGATAACCTCGGTAAGCGCTTGTCCACCAGCTTGAAGCCCGACATCAATTTTTTTCATGTCCGCCATCCCAATCTGTTGGCCATTTTCATAAACTACTCCATTACCAGAAGCGCCACCAAGAATAAATCCACCTTCTCCTACATTAGGAAATATGACATAGCCTGTGGAATTTTCAAAAAACTCCTGCAAACCTTTGTCTTCTTGGATCAATTTCATTTTTGCTTTTTTTGCATCTTCTATTACATCTCTGTCTTTGTTGTTCTGTGCCATTGTCCCAACTACCATAAATAGCGTGGCCACAACGGTTATAAATTTTAAATTTTTCATAGTGTATTATTAAGTTATTATTCAATTTAACGAAAGTCTTATTCGACCTTCATTAATTTCAAACTACGCATAATCAACACCTTACCTTTGCTTAATCGCAGATAATATTGATTCATTTCGAAAAAAACGGCGTGTTAAACTTGGGTAGCTTTACCCTCCAATAATTTCGCCGCCATTAATGTGCATTACCTGGCCGGTCATGTAACTACTATCTTCACTTGCAAGGAAAACATAGGCTGGGCCCACCTCAGCAGGCTGTCCCATTCTTCCCAATGGAACATTTTCACCAAATTCCTTAACGTTTTTCTCATCAAAACTTGCCGGAATCAAAGGAGTCCAAATTGGTCCTGGTGCCACAGCGTTCACCCTGATTCCCTGATTCGAAAGATTGGTGGAGAGACTTCGGGTAAATGACACAATCGCCCCTTTGGTACTCGCATAATCGATTAGGGTGGCTTTGCCCCTATACGCTGTTATGGAGGCCGTATTTATAATGGCATCCCCTTCTTCCAAGTATTTCAGTGCTGATTGGGTGAAATAAAAAAATGAAAATACATTGGTTTCGAATGTAGTTTTAAGCTGGTTAAAACCTATATCTTCAATACTTTCTTCAGGAAACTGCATCGCTGCATTATTTACCAAAACATTTAACAATCCAAAATGTTCCACCGTTTGTTCAACAGCTTCCTTGCAAAAGTGTTGATCTTTAATATCGCCTTGTATCAAAAAACATTTCCTTTGTTCTTCCTGGATCATTTCCTTTGTTTTTTCAGCATCCATTTCTTCATTGTAATAGACTATGGCAACATTGGCTCCTTCCCTTGCATAGTGCAATGCTACACTTCTACCAATACCACTATCTCCACCGGTTATTAGTGCGACCTTATCCTGTAATTTGCCGCTTCCCTTATACCCTTCATGGATTGTTACAGGTTGTTGTTCCATTTGGTGTTGATTCCCAGGTTGTTGTTTTTGAACTTCTGTTTTAGGAGTCATAATTATATTTTTAGATTAAACAATTGATCTTTATAAATTCAGTGTCAGGATTTCCTATCCTGTTTCTAAAACTTAAGTCAACACTACGCTATAGGATAGCTGAAACCAACAAATTATTAATTCAAAAAATGTCAAGAACCATTGGCAGTATTAGTCAGGCTAAGTAGGGAAGACTTTGAAACCATTTTTTTGCTAAAAATCCCGAGGTCTTTCGTGAGTCAAAACCATTAATACGCCAATATTGCTAGTTCACATAGTGAAGTGTAAGCTAATTCTACAACTATCAGAATGTTATAAATAAGTGATGCCCAATCAATTTGACAATCGGTGTTAACAAAACTGTATTGGGTTAATCTTTGTTTCATTCGTATCACCGTTAAAGAGAATCTGACCTTACCTTGAATTAAAATTCTAAACAGAGCGGTCTATTCATTAAGACCAAGAATTTGAATCCACGTAGATACAACTTATGGACATCGTGATATCGTGTACGAACGAACAGTTCACATGATTCAAAAACAAGTAAAAACAAAGAGATGAAACGTAAAGAAAAGAAACATACTACCGTTAGGAGCGCATTCGAGGATTTTGTGATACATGGAGAACATCCCTGCCTAATGGCTCAGAATATTTTTAAAAAAGATGAGGTAACTCTTAATGCATATGAAAATTTTGGTACGAAGCGTACGGCACAATTTATGTTTGATGATATTATGGAGTTTTTGGAAGATTATGATTTCGAGACTAACAATTTCCAAACATATATTGCCACTTTTCCTTTGGAAAGCATACCTACTGAAAAGGAATTTGAACAACTGCTATGGCAACAGTTACAATCGATTCACGATATTGACACTTTTGATTGGGACCCTTCTGTAAGCAGTAATCCAGAAAGCGATAAATTTAGCTTTAGCATAGGTGGAAAAGCCTTTTATATTGTTGGTTTACATCCAGAAAGTTCACGCAAGGCGCGGCAAGCTCCTTTTCCAACGCTCGTATTTAATTTACATTGGCAATTTGAGCAACTGCGCAGAATGGGTGCTTATCAAAGAATACGAGATGCAATACGTGAAAGGGATAAAAAGCTTCAAAATAGTATTAACCCAATGTTGAAGGATTTTGGAACAGAATCCGAATGCAAACAATACAGTGGGAAAAAAGTGGGAAAGGAATGGAAATGTCCATTTTCCCACAGCCGTAAACTGAAGAAAGAACCCCACATTTAATGGGTTTACAAATCAGATAGCAAATTCGATTATTTCCCATCCTATTAAAGACTGAGGAAGGGAACTCCATTATAATTTTATTATAAATTTTCCTTGATACTTAAGAAAATGGCCATTAGAATTCCAAAACAATCCGGTACTGCATTTTTATTAAAAAAAGGCGATAACCTCAAGATTATAGATCCTCTAGGAGAACAGGTCAGTGATATGGTTCTTTTCAATGCGCAGGATAAGCGTGAAAGTATAAGCTCTGGTAAAACGTTTGACTTTGAAGAAAGCATTTTACTTACTACTGGCAATACACTATGGAGCAACAGAAGTAATAAAATGATGAGTATAGTAGAGGATACCAATGGAAGAAACGATTTTCTATTGGCTCCGTGCAGTCCAGAAACCTTTAAAATTATGTACGATAATCCAGCATATCATCCCAGTTGTTTTGAGAACCTTTATTCAAGTCTAAAACATTTTGGTTTACTGCCCGATGACATTCCAACTGCGTTCAACATATTCATGAACGTGGAAGTATACCCAAATGGGAAACTTAGAGTAAAAGCACCACTGAGCAAAGCTGGTGACCATATTTTATTTGAGGCCAAAATGGATTTAATCGTAGGCCTTACCGCCTGTTCCGCGGAAGACAGTAACAATGGTACATTTAAACCCATTGATTATCAAATATTCCAGGGGTCACAACACCCTAAACAGGGATAAATTCAATAAAAGCTAAGCTGGCCAAAAGAAAAAATGTCCTTTCGTAATTGAAAGGCACACAAGCTATACATTGATTGAGAATATCATCTACAAGCTTAATATTTCAATAGTTTTAGCATCTTTTTTGGGGAAAGGTATTCGAAATGGCGCTGCGTTACACGAAAAGATTCATCCAGCAGGACTATTGCGGGAAGGGAAAAAGGCCTCCCTTCTCTAGAAGCCAGTAACAAGGGAATCTCATGAACGGCATTCCGTTTTTTACCATATTCTTTATTCTCAAACTTTTGTCCATCGAAAACAATCGTTTCGGTAGTTTCGGCATCCATTTTTACGGCATAATATTCCGAATTCAATTGAGCTATGATTTCCGGATCTTTATAAGCTACTTTTTCCATTTTTTTACAGTAAACACACCAATCTGTATAAAAAGAAACAAATACCTTTTTTGGCTTTTTGGCCAATGAATCTTCCAATTGTTCAAAGCTCAACCATTCTATCCGAGTGGTTTGCGCGGAAAGCCCTATTGAAGTTGTAATTAGGATAACTAGGGATAAAAATTTTATACCTTTCATATACCTTTTTTAAATTAAGAGCCGCCCCTTCCCTTTGCTTTTGAACTACCGATTCCAGTATGAGGGTTTTGGACGGCTCTTTACTAACTATAAACTCAAACTTATATTTTAATGAAACTTACCAAAGGTAATACCAAAGAAAAACGTTCTAGGTAAGCCAGGCCCATATACGTAGACCGAATCTCTACCTGGTCCACTATCAAAATCATCTTGGTAACTATTGAACATATTCTTAACACCTCCAGAAAAAGTCGCCATAAAATTCTCGCTAAAATGTACGTGAGCCGATAATTTTATGTTCAAATCCAAAAAAGAATCTACATCGTTCAATTCTAAAAACCCTGTGTCACTAATAACTCTTGGCACCGTCATGCTGCCCGTATAGGTTCCTGTAAGATCAACACTAAAAACCTCACCAGGAATCCAAGCTGTGTTTAAAAAACCATAAAAGTTAGGGTTTCTTACGAATTCATCTACAATAATGTCCGATTCGCCGGGGGTACCGTCTGATTCGAACAAAACTTGCGATTCATCATATTTAGCTTTTTGAAGTGTACCACCTACTTGAAATTGCCATTGTGGATTAGGGGAAAGTCCAAATTCAAAATTGGTACCATACACTTTTGCACCTTCACCATTTCTAACCTCTTCAAGAATAGAACCATTACCCAAAACCGCACCTGTACTTACCAAGGTAAATGGATCTTCCAATGTTGTGTAAAATCCTTCTACAAGAAAGTCCATTTGTAACAGTCCAATACTTTTTGAATAGTTAAATGAACCGGTATATGCATTGGAATACTCCGTATTCAAATCATCAGAAAGAATAACGAACAGCGGTTCACCTCCAACACTGGCGATATGAAGGTCTTCGTTGAAGGCCTGTGGTGCACGAAATCCTCTTGCATAACCTCCCCTAAATCTCAAATCCTCTGATAATTGATAGGAAATGGTTAATCGTGGCGAAAAAGCAGTTTGGTTAATATCCACAGACCTATCGATACCACCAATGGAATAGTCACCATCAACACTAACATTATCCAAACGACCACCGATCAGCGCGGTGAATTTCTCTGTAGGTTTCCATTCATATTGCGCATAACCACCCAAGGAGTTTACCCTTTGATCAATCAAACGATCATATCCGGGAATTTCATCTTCTGTTTCAGTATGGTTATATTCCGTTCCAACAGTAAGTACATCGTTGTTCTTAAAGGCTTTTGTGTACTGCACACCATTTACCCAAGCCAAATCCTTGGTTTCACCAAAAGCATTATTGGCCAAAATACTATCTTGACGTGTGGTTTCACCTCCAAGACCTCCGTAGTAGCTACCCCTATTGGTGTAGGTTGCAGAGGTATACACTTGAAATTGGTTGGTATTGTCTTTACTCGATATCTCATAATCTGCACCTCCCAAAAAAGTGTCGTGTTCCAATTCTTCCGTTATATCAGTAAATTGTGGAGAAAGGTCCAATTTATTACCACCACGACGGTATTCTTGTATTGCATTTAAGTTTACGGATAATCTACTACGATCGTTAGGTTTTACAAAGGCCTTTGCCCCAACGGTGTTGTTTCGTAGTTCCACTAATTCAGTAAAACCATCATCATTGGCGTCCCATGCCTCACGGTTTCTATAGGTGCCAAATAGGGTAACACCACTATTTAAATCATCTGCGACTACAGAAGTATTGAAAGTGAGGATTCGGTCGGCCGCTTCACCATTCACCAATTGCATATCGGTCCCAATTTCCCAAGTGTTTAAAACAGGATCTTTGGTAATTACATTCACTGTACCCGCTATCGCATTTGATCCATATAGCGCAGAACCACCACTACGAACCACTTCAACACGCTCTATAATATTCGCAGGGATCTGTTCCAAACCATACACCCCTAACAACGATGAAAATACAGGCCTGCTATTCAACAAAATTTGGGTGTAACCTCCTTCAAGACCGTTTAAACGTACTTGGGTAAATCCACAGTTTTGGCAGTTTGTTTCCACCCGCACTCCCGGCACATAGTTAAGCCCATTTGCAAGCGTTACAGATTCTGTTGCATTTAATAGTGCTGACTTTAAGGTAGAAACTACTACAGGAGCATTTCTACGTTCCACCCTATTTCTTGTAGCGCTTATAACCACTTCTTCCAATCCAAGAGCATCTTCCACGAGGTTAAAGTCCAAGGTAATCGTTTGGCCATCCGTAACAGTGACTTCCTTAGAAGTACTTCTAAAACCTTGGGAACTCACTTGTATGGTATGAGTGCTAGGAGCTACACTTAACTCATAATATCCACGTGCATCTGTAGTTGTTCCATCAGTACCGTTTGCAACAAAAACTGATGCAAAAGAAACCGCTTTATCCCCCGACATAATTCTCCCGGAAATAGTAGATTTCCCACTTTGTGAAAATGCAGTCATAAACTGACAAATCATTAGAATTAAAAATAATTTTTTAGTGTTCATTTTTTTAGATTAGTTGTATGTAATTATATTTTTAGGCAAACCTAATTATATATTATTAAAAGATAAAATGTATCTTTACTTTTTTTAAAAAATTATGCTCACACAATCTGAAGAAAATTATTTAAAAGCCATCTTTCATATTCAACAAGAAGTGGAGGGCGGTATATCTACCAGTAGGCTTGCCGAAAAATTAGAAACCAAAGCGGCATCCGTTACCGAAATGATTAAAAGGTTGGCCGATAAAAAACTGGTGGATTATCAAAAATATTACGGGGTACAACTAACGGATATGGGTCGAAAACATGCCTTGCTCATAGTTAGAAAACATCGATTATGGGAATTTTTTTTAGTGGAACGTTTAAATTTTAACTGGGACGAGGTTCACGAAGTGGCCGAACAATTGGAGCATATTAAATCACCTAAATTGGTCGAAGAACTTGACATATTTTTAGGACGACCTGAATATGACCCTCATGGCGATCCTATACCCGATGCAAACGGTAACCTTCCTAAATCACCGAAAAAAAGACTGTCACAACTTAAAACAGGCGACCATGCCATATGCAAAGGTTTCAATGATAATTCCTCCTCCTTCCTAAAGTTTTTGGATAAACAGGAAATTGGTCTGGACACACAAATTGAGGTGATACACATTGAGTCCTTTGATGAAAGCATGACCGTATTAATCGATAAAAGAGAAGTTCCTTTATCCAAAACAGCATCAGATAATATTTACGTTGAGCATATAACAGTTGAGGTGTAAAGAATTGCACCAGTAGCCATCGCAACCAACGTTTAATTCTTTAATAAAAATTATATCAAGTACTAAGCATGAAACAAACCATACCTGTTCTTTTATTCATAATACTCTTGGCGAGTTGTAAAAATGGTGAAACAGAAAATAAAGATAAGCAGCTTAATATCGTCACTACAACAACGATGATTACCGATTTGGTCAGCAATATTGCTGGAGATTCAGTAAACGTACAAGGTCTTATGGGCAGTGGTGTGGATCCTCACCTATACAAAGCAAGCGAAGGAGATGTCTCCAAATTGGCCAATGCAGATGTTGTATTTTATAGCGGTTTGCATCTTGAAGGAAAATTGGTAGACGTTTTTGAAAAAATGGGACATAGCACCAATACAGTGGCATTGGCAGAAACCCTAGACAAATCAAAATTAATTGGTTCCGATTATTTTGCTTCTAATTATGACCCACATATATGGTTCAATATTACCTATTGGAAACAAATGACCCATTATCTTACCCAAGAATTGAGTAAACTAGACGCTAAGAATGCTGATTTTTTTGAGGCTAATAAAATTGCCTATCTGAAAAAACTGGAGGTTTTAGAAAATAATATCCTTACAACCATAGCTACCTTACCAGAAGAAAAACGTGTTTTAGTAACCGCACATGATGCCTTTAATTATTTTGGCGAAGCATATGGTTTTGAAGTGGTAGGTCTTCAGGGCCTTAGTACGGCTACAGAGGCAGGTGTGCAAGATGTACAGAAGCTGGCTAAACTGATTATAGATAAAAAGGTAAAAGCGATTTTTGTGGAGTCCAGTGTACCGGAGCGTACAATTAAAGCACTGCAACAAGCCGTTTTATCCAAAGGTTTTGAAGTCGAAATCGGTGGAACACTTTACTCGGATGCACTGGGTAACCCTGGAACAGAGGAGGGAACTTATATTGGCATGTTTAAGTATAATGTAAATACCATTGTAGAGGCCTTGAGATAATAGCCGAAAAAAACGTAGTACAAATTTTTATGTACTACTCTATTTAAACTACAAAATCAATATAAATTGATAAATAACAGTAAATGACCAAGAAACATCCCGCAATACAGATTGATGACCTTACCGTTGCTTATGATTATAAACCGGTGCTTTGGGATATTGATTTAGTTATTCCAGACGGAGTACTAATGGCCATTGTGGGGCCTAACGGAGCAGGAAAATCTACTTTGATCAAAGCTATTTTAGGAATTATAGAACCAATTGCCGGAAGTGTTCAAGTTTTTGGGGAACCCTATAAAAAACAGGTTGACAAGGTAGCATATGTACCACAAAAAGGAAGTGTGGATTGGGATTTTCCCACGACTGCCCTAGATGTGGTCATGATGGGTACTTACGGTAGCTTGGGTTGGATTAAACGTCCAGGGCAAAAAGAGAAAAAAGCGGCATTGGAAGCCTTGGAAAAAGTTGGCATGCTTGAATTCAAGTCCCGACAGATAAGTCAGTTGAGTGGAGGACAACAACAACGGATATTTCTCGCCCGTGCCTTGGTTCAAAGTGCATCCATCTATCTTATGGACGAACCTTTTCAGGGGGTAGACGCTACTACCGAAAAAGCTATTATCAACATATTAAAAGAACTGCGACAGGCCGGTAAGACCTTAATTGTAGTGCATCATGACCTGCAAACTGTACCAGAATATTTTGATTGGGTAACGTTTCTAAATGTAAAGGGCATTGCCTCAGGACCGGTAAAGGATATTTTCAATGATGATAACCTCACAAAAACATATGGCATCAATTATAAAGTGGCGGTAAATAAATAATTATGGGGCTTTCGGAATTCTTTACAGACTACACCCTTCGCAACATTACGCTCGGCACTTCCATTTTGGGGGCCATCTGCGGAATGCTGGGTAGTTTTGCCGTATTACGAAAACAAAGTTTATTGGGCGATGCCATTTCGCATGCTGCACTTCCCGGTATTGCACTGGCATTTTTAATTACGGGTGTTAAGGATGCTAACTTTATTTTGATAGGTGCACTCATTAGTGGACTGGTGGGCACTTTTTGGATAAAAGGTATTGTAAAACGTACTCGGTTAAAGAGTGATACAGCTCTAGGACTCATACTTTCATTGTTTTTTGGTTTTGGGATGTTATTGCTCACATTTATTCAAAAAATGCCCAATGCCAATCAAGCTGGGTTGGATAAATACCTTTTTGGACAGGCTGCCACTTTGATGGAAGAAGATGTGTGGGTCATGGCTATAGTTACTGGAATCAGTTTGCTGGTATTATTACTATTTTGGAAAGAACTGAAGCTTTTGCTCTTTGATCCTGATTATACTAAGACTTTGGGTTTTAACACTCGTTTTTTGGACATTCTTATCACTACATTTATCGTGTTAGCTATCGTATTGGGTCTACAAACAGTTGGTGTAGTGCTAATGAGCGCCATGCTATTGGCCCCCGCAGCAGCAGCTAGACAATGGACCAATAGCCTTGGTGTAATGATAGTATTGGCGTCTATATTCGGAGCTTTTTCCGGCGTTTTTGGTACAGCTATAAGCGCAAGTCAAGATAATCTATCTACAGGCCCTGTTATTGTTTTGGTCGCGGCGGCTTTTGTTATCGTTTCTTTTATTTTTTCCCCAGAACGTGGATTGCTATTTAGGGAAATACGGTTTCGTAGGAACCGAAGGGAGCTACACCTGAAAAAAACCTTGACATTCATGTATCATATTGTTAAAGAGCACGATAATATTTCACGTCCACATGCGATTCGTATTCTTAATAATTTTCAGGGATATACCCGTAAAACATTGAATAAATTGGAAGATGAAAGATTCGTTCGCATAGAAGGTAACCAATGGTCCATGACCCAAGAAGGTTTCAATGAAGCAGAATCCATATACAATCAATTAGGCAACAAAAATGACTAGCGCACAAATAGAAATACAGCTTATTGCAGCATTGGTAGCAATTGCCTGCGCCTTGCCAGGTACTTTTCTGGTACTCCGAAAAATGGCAATGATCAGTGATGCCATAAGTCACGCTATTCTACCCGGTATTGTTTTGGGCTTTTTTATAACCCATGATCTTAATTCACCAATTTTGATTGTGTTGGCCGCCATAACTGGGGTCATTACCGTAGTTCTGGTGGAATTTATTCAAAAAACAGGACTGGTAAAAGAAGATACTGCAATAGGACTCGTGTTTCCTGCATTGTTTAGTATAGGGGTCATTCTAATTGCAAAAAACGCCAATGACGTACATTTGGATATTGATGCCGTGTTGTTGGGTGAACTGGCCTTCGCTCCCTTTGACCGACTGTTGATCGGCGGAACGGATTTTGGCCCGAAGTCACTTTGGGTAATCAGTTGCATTTTACTTATCAGTTTGATATTATTATTTCTATTTTTTAAAGAGCTGAAGCTAAGCACTTTTGATAAAGGGTTGGCGACTACTTTGGGTTTTTCTCCTATCATTCTGCATTACGGGCTGATGACCGTTTCTTCAATCACCATTGTAGGTGCTTTCGATGCGGTTGGAGCGGTTTTGGTTGTAGCATTGATTATTGCTCCAGCGGCCACCGCGTACCTCTTAACGGATGACTTAAAAAGAATGCTGGTTTTAAGCTGTATTTTTGGTGTGCTTTCAGCTATTCTAGGGTATTGGATAGCAAATTTTTTAGATGCATCCATTGCCGGTTCCATGACCACTGTATTGGGGTTAGTGTTTCTACTTGTATATCTATTCGCACCCAAGCAAGGAGTGCTTTCCAATTTTTTTAAGGAACGTCAACAACGGATTGAGGTTTCCCTTTTGGTATTTTTATTGCACCTGCAAAACCATACGGAGGAAAAAGAACGACACGTTAACCACCTTAGGGAACATATCAATTGGCATAAAGTACAAGCTAAAACGGTACTGGAACTTGCGTCTAAAAACAACCTGGTCAAAATTTCTGAAAATATCGTTTCACTAACGGATAAAGGACAAGAGTTTACGGACGAAGCATTAAAGTATATCACCACGAACAAAGTCACTGCCATTGAGGAATTAAAGAATCGTTTTTTCTTGTTTAGAGGATAAGATATACAGTAGAATTTCCAAAATAGCGAAAAAACTAACTACACTGTTTCCTTCTTTCCTTGATGCAAAATAGCATCTACAAATATTTGATCTGTTTTATATATAACAATATATCGGCTAATCAGCTTAAATAAAACAGCGCAATTACAACCAAAAAGGGAATGGTGGCTCTTATTCTTTGGATCATCTTTTTAGATGTACGGAAAGACCTTTAATTATCTCATTTCAAATTTTAACTATGTTTTCTTTTAATATTTCTATTGCTGATACTTAGTGCGCCGTTCACAGCCTACTCTGTCTTCAAACTTGCATACATTTATATTTACCTTTTGTAGCGATATCGTCTAGCACATCACACAAAAGCTCCCGTTCACCAGTTGCTATTAAACCGCTTCACTTCTGCAAAAACTTCATTTTACCAATGGAATTGATAAAGTTTCCATTCCGTACAATGATTTTAATTTAGAACCCACATTAATTTTTTACCCATGGTATTGTTGGCCTATGTTATCTTAAAGTCCAGTCCCACTGAATAAATGAAGTAAGGTATCATTCTGAATTTTAAAACTCACCCATCTGTTAATTGGCGCTCCATTAGTGTAATAACCGACGTTGTGTGTTTCTTTCTTTCCATTGACGCGGGTAAATTCCAGCACATAGCTTCCATCCATTTTATTTTGGTCCATCAATAAAATACCGAAGACACTCTTCTTAGGTTGCAAGGAATCAAACGTCTTCTCCGCTCGTCTTTCGGAAGTAGTGAACGTTATCGATTCAATTATAACATCTGATTGGTTCTCAATACTAAACTCAATGCTATTCTCTTTAAATAAGTTGCACGAACTCAATAGCAAGAGTAAAATTAGTATGAGTGATTGTTTTTTGTGATGCATTATCTACGTCTTTAAATATGTTTAAATAGTGGAATGGAATGGAAATGTAGTCAAAATCATATGTATGTCATCAATGATCTTTACCAACATCCTTTTATATTATTTTACACCCTTTGACTTACTGTCTTAATTCCCTCCATTTAATTTATAAAAGGCTTTGTTTAATATCAAATTATTATAAAACAGATTTTATTGTAAATCAAATGACATGGCAGTACCTCAAGCTCACTCTAAAATTAGATAAGCCTTTACTATTAACAAAAAGCAGTTTTATTAATCGTATACCGACCTAATATAAATTGGTTAATTTCTTGTGACCATTTTTTTAAAATACATGTATTGGAAAAGGTATATAATTATAAATATCGTAGTATCGGACCCAAAAAAATAACAAAGTCATGAAAAGCTATAAAATTCAATCTAGCATTCAGTTCTTCTAAAAAATTTCTTGGAACTTTGTAGCTCTATACTCCGAGTTTGCAAGCAAAAACTAAAATCAGAACCATCATTTCCCAATGCGAAAACACAAGGTAATTAGAACCTTAATGGTCACCACTGTTTTATTTATGCAACTTACATTCTTGACCATGATCGTAAAGGAGCATTACGCTACAAACTTTTCTATAATTGTTGGTGTAATTTTTATTTTACTAACTATTTTGTATGGCCACCGGTATTTGAACCTACACCATGAAGAATATGGTTACGAAAAAATTACAATCGCAATCTGGGTGCCTATCGGAGCTGTATTGTGTTATCTCATAAACATCCAAGGTGGTTTAGGTGGCATTTTATCCATGGGCATCGTTGGCACTTCAGCTTCATTCGTACCATATATAAATAAAAAGTCGAATTATTTAAAACAATTGCCAGCAAGTATTTACTGTGGTGCTTTTGTTGGCATGTCAAGTGTAGAAACCACACCGTCCATTGATTTTGTAATCGCTGCCGGATTATTGGCTGGACTTTTTTTTATGACATCTAAAAATCTATTTCTAGGTATTGGAGGTAAACTAGGCACAATGGCATTTGCAGGGGTTACTATTGCTACATTCATTTATTGGTTATCGGCATGAACAGTTATATTCTTCTGTTTGTTGGCATTATAGGAGCTACACTTACTTTTTTTATAAGTGAACGGATGAAGCTAGGTGCTGTAAAAGCATCTGCCTTACCGTCTTTACTTGTGGGATTGTTTTTTTATTGGTCACCAGATGTGTTCAACGCTTATTTAACAGAACATATTCCCATCGTATTTGTGGGCACATCTTTCATAGGCATGGTATCCTCTAAAGCCGTAAAAAGTTATGCACTATTGGCTATTTCAGGAGGTATCTTCGCTATTATCTATATTAAAACCAATTACATTTTTAAAGGGTATGGTGGCGCACTCGGTGCTCTTGCATTCACCGCTTTACTGGCCAGTATGGTATTACGTACGGCAATATCAAAAAGAGCCACGCTAACAAATCGATGGTCGACACTAAAAAAACTCTCATTTAACCGAAAGAAATAGTCCCTTCACTTTTATAAAATCTGTAATATTATCTGAAGTAAGACAATTACTTAGAGTCAATAGGTTTAATAATTCAAAACCGTTTGCATAAAGAGCGGGACAGTTATATACAACCGAACTCTCCTGTAAAGATTAACATTAAATAAAAAAGGCCATAGTACTGAAACTATCCCAATTCGAGTCAGAAAAACAGGAGTTAATTTATTTTATAGAGGTCTACGCCCAGAAATTATATTATATAGAATCGCGATAACGGCAATAACTAATAGAATATGAATAAGACTACTTGTACCTATTCCGGCTACAAAACCAAAAAAGCCCAAAACCCATATTAATATACAGATTACTGCCACTAACCATAATAAGCTTCTCATAACTTAAAGTTTTATGTTTTGAGTAAAGCTATATATCATCACAACAGAATATTAAGTCAATAGATTCTATTATTAACTCAATAGACAACAGGTGTATACTTTTATGTTGCAGTCAACATAAAAATTAGGCCATTATAATCAATGGTTTAATATTTGTAAAAAAAAATAGGGTTATTTCTATTGTAAAGTATGTTTGAAAACAAGCATTAGAATGATAAAAGAAAGTAGATGTTCACAGAGCTATTTTTAATTTTGACCTATTTATATGAAACATTGCCCTTTCAGAATACAAATCAATTAGAATGTACAGCAACATTTAAGACATGCTATTCATTCAAAAATAATGACCTATAAGAAAATGGTTTTATGATTATAAGTACATTACTTTTTGCTATGATTTAATCTAATTTATAAAAAAAGAAAATGCGAATTAAACTATTGGTAACGGCATTATTGTTCCACAATGGCCTTTTAATGGCTCAAGACAGTGAAATGGATGATATGTGGGGTGAACAAAAAGTGCAACAAATGGATGCCCCAAAAGAAAGAGCAGACTTATTCTCCAACGGGAACTATGCTATGTTTGTGCATTGGGGTCTCTATTCAAATATTGCTAATAAATGGAAGGATAGTACCTATTATGGGATTAGTGAATGGATAATGCACCCTAGAAGAGCGGGAATTCCAGTTGGCGAATATATGGAACAATCCAAATTATTCAATCCAATAGAATTTGATGCCAGGGAAGTTGCTAAACTTGCCAAGGATGCCGGGATGAAATACATTGTCATTACCAGTAAACACCACGATGGTTTTGCTATGTACGATTCTAAGGTCAACGATTTTAATATTGTAGATGCTACCCCTTATGCCAAGGACCCTATGAAGGAATTGGCACAAGCTTGCAAAGAGTTTGGCCTTGGGTTTGGGTTTTACTATTCTCATAATCAAGATTGGAGCTTTCCTGGTGGGAATGGCGGACCAACAATCAATGAAAAAGGAAAAGAAGTAGGATTCGATTTTTATTTTAAAAACAAATGTTTGCCTCAGGTAAAGGAGATTGTAACAAAATACGGAGATATTGATCTTGTTTGGTTCGATACTCCTGGGGATATGGAAAAACAATACGTAGAAAAACTTATTGATGTGGTGCGAAAGCACCAACCTAATGCCATGATTTCGGGCAGGGTTGGACATGGTTTGGGAGACTATCAGTCATTGGGGGATATGAATATACCTGTCAAAAACCTATCCGGCCTATGGTAAACAGTCGACGTAACCAATGATTCCTGGGGCTATGCGTGGTATGACGAAAATTGGAAAAGCCCCAAACGCATTCTTACAAACCTTATAGAAACTGTAGCCCGTGGTGGAACCTATATGTTAAATATTGGACCAAAACCAGATGGTTCGATTCCCCCGGAAGCACAAAACTCCTTAGTTACTTCGGGGAATTGGATCGCCAAATATCCACAAGTACTTTATGGCGCAGAAGCATCTCCATGGCGGCACGCATTACCTTGGGGAGATGTTACAGTAAGCACCAACGGTAAATTAAATCTTACTGTATTTAACTGGCCGTTGGATGGTGTTTTGTGGCTGCCTAATTTAAAAAATTCGGTTACATCGGCCGTCCTTTGGGTTAATGGGAATCGTCAAGAATTGGAAATCTGTAGAACGCGTGACTGGGTAAGCATTATGCTTCCAGCTAAACGCCCAGAAAAACTAATATCAGTTATTGAGTTAGAAATAGAAGGGCTTCCACAAGTCGAAGATATCTACAGTATAGACCCTATTTACTCCACTGAAATTACAGTAGACTTTGCGAATGTTTCTGAATGTACCATTGCTGAAAAAAGGTGGATGGAAAAATTTGGAGAATGGAAGCATATTAATCAAGTTAATAACTGGGGAGCTTCCAGTAAAGTAGTTTGGGAGATAGATGTCTTAAAACCTGGCACGTACCAAACTGAACTTAATTATGCCGGAGAAGGGCGTTTGGTCTGGAGTATTTTATCCGATGAAGGATCTATGGTTCAGAACCAGCAGAATTCTTCGAGTATTTATAGTTATCATCAAATGGGGGTGATGAAATTCGAGAAGGCGGGAAAGCATACCGTAACAGTTTCGTTACTAAATGGTCACAATGATAAAATTAGTTTAAATGCAATACGGTTTACTCCTAGAGCAACTGTCGATTAAAAAAAATTACTTTAATTATCAAAAAAATCTAATATATGGGCAAAATTGTCCGATAGGGTAATTACAAAATATGGTAGTTCGAAGATGAATCCAAAATGCACGGGAACATTCGATTAACCCGAAGGGTGAACCATCGCAATTAAAACATGTTGAAATTCTACATATCCCCCAAAAGTACTGCGGTTGACAGTGAACCCGTAAGCATCCTTTCAAATTTATCGTTGTTAAAGGAAATAAAGATTGTGAAGGGTGGTACGTTAAATAAATTGGAGAGAATAAAATGATTAAGAACGTTGGGGATAAATATGGTATGATTTCAATTAAAATTATAGAGATACAACCCTTATATTAGAGGCATTATCCAATTTCGTTGGCAATTGTTCAATATCAAGTACCTGCAACACTAGAATGGTAGTCAATATAGCTTAAATATTATAGCAGAATGATGAATAAATACAGTCTACGAATTGTTTTTACGGCCTTCACATTATTATTGCTTAGTTGTGGGGGTGGACATCAAAAAAAAGAAACACATGATTCGGAACCACTGAAAAAATCACCAAATGTGGTAATTGTGGTTACCGATGATCAAGGTTATGGAGATTTTGGCTTTACCGGAAACCCTGCTATCAACACTCCCACAATAGACCAACTGAGTAAGGAAGGAACCTTATTGAACAATTTTCATGTTGATCCTACATGTGCCCCTACTCGTGCAGCCTTGATGACAGGACGTTACTCTGATCGTGTCGGGGTATGGCACACTGTACAAGGACGCAATATGTTGCGGAAAAGAGAAACTACTATGGCCGATGTATTTGGGGCCAATGGTTATGCTACCGGTCTATTTGGCAAATGGCATCTAGGGGACTGTTACCCCTACCGCCCCGAAGACCGCGGATTTCAACATACCGTATATCATAAAGCAGGAGGAGTAGGTCAAGCTCCCGACTATTGGGGGAATGATTATTTTGATGACACGTACATTGTGAATGGAAAGCACCAACGTTTTGAAGGTTTTTGCACGGATGTTTGGTTCAATGAAGGGATGAATTTCATCAAAGACAATAAAGACAAGCCCTTTTTTGCTTACATATCTTTAAATGCACCACATATACCGTTGTATTGTCCCGAAGAATACGTAACACCCTATAAAGATGACCCAAGAGTATCCTCTCCAGAATTTTATGGGATGATAACAAATATTGATGATAACCTAGCACGACTAATGGAAATGTTGGAAACCGAAGGTGTCGCCGACAATACAATTTTGGTGTTCATGACGGATAATGGGACGGCTAGTGGTATCATTGACGGGCGTGGTTATGATGCTGGAATGAGAGGAAAGAAAAATTCGGAATATGAAGGAGGTCACCGTGTTCCATTCATCATTCGTTGGCCAGATGGTAATATAGAAGAAGGCAAGTCTATAGAGGACCTAACCGCCCATATTGACATTCTACCAACGCTTGTAGACCTATGTGGACTGAAAGCGCCTGAAACCGAGTATGATGGTTCCAGTATTCGAGAACTTCTCTATTCGGAGGCTTCAGAATGGCCTAAGCGGTCTTTGGTGGTAGAATCCCAACGGGTAGTTGACCCGATTAAATGGCGTAAAAGTGTTGTGATGTACGATCGCTGGCGTTTGGTCAACGGCGAGGAGCTGTTCCAACTGGACAAGGACCCTAAACAGTCCATAGACATCGCTGAGGAGAATCCCGAAGTGTTTGAACAATTACGTGGTGAATACAACAAATTTTGGGACGATGTTTCAAGGGAACATGACCTTACCAGTTATATGGTCATCGGTTCTGACCGTTCACCCATTGTCTCGCTTTCTTCGCACGATTGGTTGATTGATAGGCTTCCACCATGGAACCAAGGACATATTATAAATGGTGAGGTAGCAGAAGAATCTTTTTGGGCAATAGAGGTGGAATATGAGGGCACATATGAAATCTCTTTAAGGCGTTGGCCCGTGGAAGCGGATAAAGGCATCAATGATGGTACCTACGGGAAAGCTTTCAACTATAAAAAGGCCCTTATGCGTATTGGAGACTTTGATAAAACAGTTGATATTCCTGAAGGCGCCAAAGAAGTTACATTTAAGGTTGACTTAAAAAAGGGAGTAACCAAACTTTCTCCCATGTTTATTGGACCGGACCTTACAGCCACCCCCTATTATGCTTATGTGACACATAAGCCCAAACCCGGTTGGCAAACACCCGAAGGTATGGGTATCCCAGTATATGACCCATCCTATGGACGGGTTCCACCACAAAAAAAGCAGATTAATATTTCGGAATAAGTAGGATGGCGGTTTTAGCGCGCTATCCCATGTTTTATACCGGTTTTTCAACAAAGGAAACTAGTGTTGGCAAGGGATTTTGGGAAGATCAAAGTAACTGATGAGAAAATTAATATTAACAGTGAGTGCATGCTGAAGTCGGGTCCCTGATTTCCCATTTCCACAACCACTTTAGCTTTTCTCATCTTATTTACTATCACCTATCTTATTATCTACATAACCAAAAACAATGTTGATGATAACAACTAAAATGATAATTATACCCAATTCTACGAACATTGATGTTGCCGCTAAACAACCGGCGCCAGCACTACACCACAAAGTTGCCGCAGTGGTGAGCCCTTTTACGCGCTCTTTCTTTTCATTTTGGAGAATTACCCCGGCTCCTAGAAACCCTATTCCCGTAACAACTTGACTCAACACTCGGGTTATATCAGCATAGTCTTCTCCATAAAACCTCATGGATATTAAAACAAAAACAGCAGCACCAATGGCCACCAAGGTATTCGTTTTAAGTCCAGCGTGCTTACCCTTATACTCTCTTTCCAGTCCTATTAAGAGTCCAGCTATTGTGGCCAAGCCTACTTTTAGGCCAAAATCCATGGCCTCTACTATATCCCATGTAAATATTTCTGTCATAATAAAGTCTATTTGGTAAAAAACAACCCCCAATAAATATTGAGGGCAGTTTTTACTGGAAAAGAACGTTTACCTCTACCAACTTGCAATCTCTCTTTTTAATTCTTCCTTTTCTTTTCCGGTTTTTTCCTGTAATCGACCCAACATTTCATCAAATTTGCCTTCGGAATATGTCAGGTCACTATCAGTAAGTTCTCCATACTTTTGTTTAAACTTACCTTTTACTTGTTTCCACTTACCTTCTAATTGATCACTATTCATAGTTTTATTTTTAAAATTATTGTCGTTAAAATTTACTCGTTTTGTAATAAATCCATTGTCTTAAAAAGTTAAGATATTAATGCAAAAGAAGAAAATCAGGCTAGGTTGAGGGACTAAATCACCATCGTCTTTTTAGAGCAAAAAAAAGTAATAATTGAGATAAGGCTATGCCTATAATTGTATCACCTTTATAATGAAGCAAAGAAAGCCTTTGTAATACATCAAAATATAAGCATGCCTAATCCCAGAATAAAAAACGAAGAACAATATGAAGCTCTCCGTGATAACGGGTACAGTAAAGAAAAAGCTGCCAGAATAGCCAATACACCGGATGCAGGAAAAAAAGGAGGAAAAGCAAGCCCCTATGAGGAATGGACAAAAGAAAAGCTCTATGAAAAAGCTAAAAAAGTAGGTATTGAAGGCCGTTCAAAAATGAATAAAAAAGAACTTATACATGCTCTTAGGAACGATTAATATAATTTTCATTCATAAAAGAGTGATACTAAAAAACTAAAGGATGTGGTATAGCATAAAACTCTATAGTAACATTAAAAACCAATATTACTTTAATAAACACTGTGCTAGAATATCACTTGGCTTTTACCAAATATGCCCTTTCATTTAAAACTTGTTCATTCATTTTACCAGTAAATACAGAAATCATCATCAACCTCAACTTTTCAGACCATTTCACCTACTGAACTAAGAAATATACAGTTGGTTTGTCATTAAATATATAGGCCATATAAAAATGATGAGTCGGTTTGGTTATAACCATTTTATAAATAATATTCCAATGGAAAAAAAAGCAAACAAAAAACAAAGGAACGTTGAAAAAGGACCTCCTTTACAACATAAAGAAGAAGACAACGCTGAGGTCGACCAGCAGTCCATGCAAATGAAAGGCAAAGGGTTTCCTTGGGCAACCGTCATAACCCTATTGGTGCTTTTCATAGTAGTAGGGATTATTTTGGCAACGGTCAACGAGTAATCAATACATAATAATCTTTGGTGAAAAAAGTAAAGTTAAAACTGCATGAATACTTTAGGTCAAAATGACCACATTATTGGCAAACCATATAGTGAATCCAGCCCTGCATATCGGCATAAAAGCTCAAGCCTTGATATACATGGCCTATGAGAAAACCAAATTCTATTAGTTGAGTATAGAGACGAACTAGAAGAGCTGGCTCAACACCTATTAAAATATAAAGTAGCTGTAAAAGTAGATTTAGAAGCGATTTTGGGAAAGCGATTAAATTTGTGTCTGAAGATGCTGGTTTAAACTTAATATTACCCAATTATCTATGATTTCCAATAAGGAAAAGTAATTTTAAAAATCTATTTCACGAAACGCCCTGAAATATTATTCCACTTATCAGGTAATGAGATGGTATATAAATTTTCAACTTAATCCTTTAACATGTTCTGCTAAATTTGAATATTCAAATTATGATATACTATAGTTAAAACTAGCTGCTTTGTTAAGGTATGATTTTCGTCATATCAAATAAGCTATCAAAATTACACCTTTGATTGTATCTCTAACATGAGGTGAAATTAGTAACAAATAATTATATAGACAGCTTATGAAAACAGCAATCATAAACAATTCTGACTTACATTTTGAACATAAACAATGGAAATCTGAACTCGACTTTTGGAAGGATGAGATAAAATCTTTCAAGAATAGATTAAGTGAATTAGCATCTCGTTGGACAGATAAAGATGTACTTGCACAATTGGAACATTACCAAAATGAGTTTATTCTTCATAGTGGTATTATTGAAGATTTACAAGTGGCGATTGAGAAGCACGAAATGAATATTTCTGGGCATAGTGATGAGAACCATGAATCATTGGATGTTGCAATGGTGAAAAACCACTTGAAGTTTCGTGAAAAAATGGAAACTCAAAGGCAAATTTATGCTGATCTTAAAAAAGAATTCTTCCAGTTTCTATCGAAATATATGTAAAAAATCGATTGGATATGGCCGTATTTAAAATACCGAAACAAAAAGAAATCCATAGATATGCCACCCTGTTCAATGTCCTCGCCAAATATGGCTTTAAAGACGTTTTGGCAAATAGTGGAATCACAAAAGTGATTCCCAAGAGCTACTTGGAAAAACATCCCGATACCGAAAAAAATCTTTCTTTTTCAACCTATGAGCGTATTCGTATGGTTTTAGAGGAACTGGGGCCGAGCTATGTGAAATTAGGCCAAATATTCAGTAGCCGGGAAGATATGCTTCCCCCTGAACTCATAAAGGAACTGGAGAAATTACAGGATCACGTACCTCAATTAAAAAATTTTGATGTAAAAAAAACCATTGAAGAAGAATTGAACATTAAGTTGTCCGATTGCTTCCGATCGATAAGTTTAGAGCCGCTAGCGGCCGCATCGTTAGCACAAGTGCATAGAGGACAATTGCTAAACGGGGATGAGGTTGTCCTTAAAATTCAACGTCCTTATATAGAAGAAGTTATTGAGAGCGATTTATTGGTGATGAAACAAGTTGCCAGAAGCCTTGAAAAACACAGTGCCCAAGCACAGGCTTTTCAACCAATCAGAATCATAGCTTCTTTTGAACAAAGTATTCGTGAAGAACTTCAGTTTTTGCGGGAAATGGACAATACGGAAAAATTTACCAAGAACTTTGAAGGCACTGAAATGATCCATGTTCCCCGGGTCTATCGTCAATTTTCAACGAACCGTATTATCTGCATGGAATTAATTGACGGCATCAAAGTATCGGAAACAGCTCAACTCCGGGCCGCCAACATTAACCCTTCCACGGTGGCCAAAGTCGGAGTGGACCTATATCTGGAACAAATTCTTGAGCATGGCTTTTTTCATGCTGACCCCCACCCCGGTAATATTTTTGTACTACCAAATACCGGACAAATCTGTTTTCTGGATTTTGGCATGATGGGCTCCATAATGCCGAACGATAAAGAAGCTCTTGGAGAGCTTCTGCTCTATTTCTTAAGAAAGAATGTCAAGAAAATCATCAATCTACTTGAGAAGATTTCCGTAAAGACCGATATACCTGACCACAAAAAGTTGGAACAAGATTTATATGAGTTGATTGAGGGTGTCAGCAATACTGCCATTCAAAACATACAATTAGGCATTGTCCTCAACCAGTTTAAAACAGTCTTGTACGAGAATAAAATTGTTTTACCGCATTATATCTACATGCTGATTAGAGGCCTTATCATTATAGAAGGTGTGGGGAGAAAATTGGATCCCACATTCAACATGACCAATAATCTAGAACCCTATACCTCAGCAATTGTACGCAGGCGATTCAGCCTAAAGCGTCTTTTTAAAAAGAACCTGAGCCGCTTTCAGGATATCAACGACCTTGTAGACACCTTGCCCGATGACATCAACGCCATCCTTAAAAAAATAAAAGATGGCAAACTGGTAGTAGTGCACGAGCACAAAGGTCTCAATGAATTTCAGAATGCAATGAGCAAATCCGTTAATCGCTTGGTCTTTGCCGTCATCATCGCCGCCCTTTCCATAGGGTCTTCTATTTTGGTTATGGCCCAAATGCCGCCTTTGGTCAATGGTATCCCCTTATTGGGAGCCGTTGGTTTTGTAGTATCCGCCATCTTGGGTTTTTACATTGTAATATCTATATTCAGAAACAATCAATATTAAGAAATACCACCACTAATCCAACAACCAGATGATAAATTTCGAGGGAATCAATGAATTTATGGACAGCTATATTTTAGGTATACTGATAAGTATGGGAATAGGTTTGATCATTGGTTTGGAAAGGGAATATGACAAGCTAAAAGATCAAGGGTTTGCAGGTATCCGTACTTTTCCTATTGCGGCCATTTTAGGCTTCACCTTGGAGAACCTTGCCGATAAATTCACTGTTTGGATGTTAATTGTTGGTTTAGGTTCTTTTATTCTCTTTCTTGCATTTAACCATGTCTATAAAAAACAGGAAGAATATGACAAAGGGCTAACCACCAATCTGGCCTTGATCGCCACCTTTATTTTGGGGGCGATGGTGTCCGCCGAATATTATAGGGATGCAGTAGCCACATCGGTCATCATTGTTACACTGCTTTCCTTAAAGACAAGGTTTCGCATGGTCATCAGCAACATTACCTCGGAAGAACTTTTTGCTTTTATCAGGTTTTCTATCATTGCACTGTTGATACTCCCCTTTCTTCCCAATAAAACTTACGGCCCCAATGATTTGCTCAATCCGTTCGAAATCGGTTCCATAGTGGTAATCGTGTCATTTTTAAATTTCATAGGCTATTTTTTGGTCAAGTTCGTGGGGGCAAAAAGAGGGATTTTGCTGACCGCCATACTTGGAGGTCTCATTTCCAGTACTGCAGTGGCATGGAGCTATGCCTCACGAAGTGAAGAATCCCCGGAACTCTCAAAAAAATATGCTGCTGGAATCATTATTGCTTCGGCCATAATGTTCCCAAGGCTTACCCTGTTGGTATATATTTTCAATCGCTCCCTTTTAACCTATTTGGCCATCCCTTTTTCATTATTGACCTTAATCTGTCTCGTAATATCCTTGATTCTAATCCAGAAGGACTCCAAAAGTTCAGATACCAAGATCAAGCTGGGAAACCCACTCAATATATTGAGTGCTATTGGTTTTGGGGTCATCTATGTGGTCATCCTATTTGCAGTTTTCTACAGCAACGAGTTTTTTGGCGAAAGTGGACTGTACTTTTCTGCCCTTATTTCCGGATTGGCAGATACGGATGCCATCACAATAAGCATGGCCAAATTTTCTCTGGATTCCGAAAAACTAAAAGTGGCCGCTTCCGTCATAGTTGCTGCTGTATTGAGCAACATGCTCGTAAAGTTGGGCATCAGCGTCTTCAAAGGTTCAAAAACAACAGGTAAATTTGTAGGATATTCTTTTGGTTCCATTATCCTTATCGGTATTCTGTTCATATTTATAAATAACATGTGATCATGTGAAAACCTGAAATTACTCCGTTTACCTGATTTAGGTCATTTAAATTCACTCCAAAGCAAAGCAACTTTGCATAGAATTCAGGACAAATAGTTATAGACGGATGAAATATCGGGATAGAACAAGACGAAAAACACCCTTTGTAAAAGTCATTTTTATACTTATGATGGTGTTCACGTCCCATACAAAAGCTCAAGAGCAGCAGATAAGTATTTCCGAAGCGTTGCAGATCAGTTATGCAAACAACGAGAAAATCAAGCAATACAATGAAAGGCTACAACAAAAAGTGTATGAAGACAAAGCCGCCAAAGGCAACTTTTTGCCTTCGTTGAACCTATTGGGCGGCTATAGTTACCTCAGCGAAAACATAGAGGTAAGTACCTCTCAGATTTCAACCACATTGGATAATTTGGGAGCTAAATATGGAGCCGCTTTTGTGGCTGCCTACGGGGAACAAATAGGTTTGTCCGGTGTAAGCACCGAAAGTGCCTATAGTACATTGGCCAGCGTATTGGGCCAATTTCCGGCATACCCAAATATGGAGGTGGACAACCAACGGTTCCCAACAGCGGCATTGACGGCCACACAACCCTTGTTTACCGGAGGAAAGATCCTTGCCGCCAAGAAATATGCAAAAGCAGAACTGCGTTCGGCGGATATTGAATTAAAACAGGTGAAGGATGAAATTGCGAACGAGCTCATCGAACGGTATTTAAACGCAGTCCTTTTAAATCAAATAGTAAAGACCCGGCAAGAAGTATACGACGGCATGTTGAAGCACAAGGAACAGGCTGAACGTGCCATTCAATTGGAGATTCTTCCCAAACATGTATTGTTGAGGGCCCAGGTTGCCGTGGCCGATGCAAAAAAGGACCTGGACAACGACATGAACAAAAAAGAGATGGCCATTACAGCCTTGCGCACCACAATGAACCTTCCCGACAGTATACAATTTAAGGTAATGGACAGCATTATCTACAAAGAGCTTTATCTGGATTTTGAAGAGTTGCTGACCACGGCATACGCCAAACAGCCTGTTTTAGGGATGATCGATCAAAAAGAAGAAATAGCCAAACAGGCCCTTGCTTTGGAAAAAGCCAAGTTTATGCCCAACATTGCAGCTTTTGGAACCTACAATATGTTCCGCGAAGAGGTTCCTGTCATTCTCCCTAAATTTATGGTGGGTGTCCAAGCACAGGTAAATCTCTTTAACGGATTCAAGGACATCAATAATCTAAAAGCCAAAAAACATTTAAAAAAGGAAGCTGAGAATGCAAAAGAATATGCCAGCAAACAAATTCACTTGTCGGTACAATCAAACTACCTCACCGCCCTTAACCAACAAAAGCTCTATAACAGCCTAACGGCCACAGTAGCATTGGCCAAAGAAAACCTGAGGATCAACACAAGGCGATTTGAGGAAGGCCTTGGCAAATCCATAGATGTAATCGACGCCTCACTTCTGTACAAAAAATCAAAAATAGAACAATTGGTTGCCCTCAACGGTTACTACCAGGCCATTGCCGACTTATACATAACCACAGGGGAACCAGAAAAAATTATACCGCTCATCAATTAATCAGTTGCCTTATGAAAAAAGCATATATAACATTGACCATTCCCATAGTCATCATCCTTTTCGCCATTATCTTCTTCTTCATTAAAGTGAACAGTGACGAGCAGACCATATATTCGGGTATGTTGGAAACAACGGAAATCAATGTGGCCTCGGAAATTTCCGGAAGGGTACACACCATACTGGTAGAAAAGGGAAGTTCCGTAGAAAAGGGACAATTATTGGCGACATTGGAACCTGATATCCTAAATGCGAAAAAAGGACAGGCCCAAGGTATGGTCAAGGCAGCCAAATCCCTATTCAACAAAGCTGAATACGGGGCCAGAAAAGAAGAAATCAATGCGCTCCAAAACCAGTACCAAATGGCAAAAAGCCAATTTGATTTTGCCGAAAAAACCTATAAAAGGTACCAAGCCCTTTATGCCGACAACATTATTTCCAAACAAGAAATGGATGAACTACAATTTAAATACGATGCGGCCAAAGAACAGATGAACGCTGCAAAATCCGTATGGGAAATGGCCAAAAACGGAGCAAGAAAAGAAGACATAAATGCTGCCTATGGTAGTTATGAAAGTGCGAAAAGCGCCTATAATGAGGTACAGGCATTTTATGAGGAGTTGAAAATTGTCGCTCCTTCGGCCGGAATCATAAGCAATCAGATTGCAGAAGAGGGTGAGGTCATGGCCGCTGGGTATCCGATTGTCACCATACAGGTTCCAGAAAAAGTCTATGCTATTTTTAATGTAAGAGAAGATGATCTTGCAGATTTTAAAATGGGCCAAGTCTATAAAGCCCAAGTTCCCGGTCTTGGCGACGAAGAAGTGGATTTTAAGGTAAGCTACATATCCCCCATGGCAGATTTCGCAACCTGGGTTCCTATAAAAGCAAAGGGAGAATTTGAATTAAAGACCTTTGAAGTGCATTTAAAACCACAAGACCGGATTTTGGAGTTAAGACCAGGTATGTCCATTCATATTTACAAATAAAACTATGCTAAGCAACTGGGGGGTATATCGTGTTTTTAAGCGGGAAATGTGGCGATTGGCCCAGCAGAAATCTGCTCGAAATCTATTTATCATCGTCCCTTTGGTCGCCTTTTTTACGCTTGGCGCCATTTATTACAAAGGGGCGTTAAGAGAGGTGCCCATAGCCGTTTATGACAACGACAACAGTACCTTGAGCCGCACCTACATCAGGTTTTTGGAGGCCTCGCCCACATTTAAGGTCGCCCATTACATATCCTCGGACGAAGACATGGAAAATACCTTTGTTGAAAATGAAGTACAGGGGATATTTTACATTCCCAAGGATTTTCACAAAAATGTACTGAAAAAAACACCGGTACAAGTAAAAATATATAGCAACTCAACAAATATTGTCTTTGGGAACCTCATCTACAGATCGGCGGTTCAGATTACGCAATCCATAAGTGCTTCCGTTGTTATAAAACGAATGGCCCCATTGGGCATAGATCCTGGTAAAATATCAGGAACGGTCCTCCCGATACCTGTAAACACCAGAGTTGTCGGTAATCCACAGTACAATTATAGTTATTACCTAATTCCCGGATTGTCCATTGTACTGGTGCAAATGATTGTGTTCATCGCGGCCTCAAGGGCCTTTAACAACGAATGGAAAAAGGAAACCTTTCAAGAGCTGGTGTCGGTAGCCAAGGGAAACCTACTTTCCATGCTCTTTGGAAAATACCTTGCGTTTTTGGTGTATGGCCTTGGTCTATGTGGTCTTGTTTTGGCCATATTGTTTCCCGTGTTAGGAATTCCCATTTACGGAAATATCGGAAGCTTAGCAGCCTTGCTCTTTCTTCTGATTACGGTAAATATATTTCTAGGCTTTGGGATTTCTTTACTGTTTAAAAGTGAACTGATCGCCCTTGACCTGTCCATATTCTATAATTCCCCCGCCTTTGTATTCAGTGGTTTTACCTTTCCCATTTGGGCGATGCCATGGTTGAACTCGGTATATGCCGATCTCATACCCTTTACACACTTTTTGACCGGTTTCCTTAAAATCTATCAACTAGGCACTCCCGTTCAATTTATCTGGCCGGAAGTGTGGAAATTACTTATATTTCTCTTCGTTGCATTTGTATTGATCATAGTGGGACTGGCCATCAATAAGAAGCTCATTTTTCCTGTAAATAAAATAGCTGCGCCATGAATATGAAAGTCATTTGGAAACTCATAAAAAAAGAAGCGCTCTTGGTATTTAACGACAAGAGCATCCTTTTGGTTTTGTTCGTTGCTCCATTTTTATATCTGTTTTTGATAGGTACTACCTACATTCAAAAAGACGAAGAAAAGGTGAGCGTGGGCGTAGTGGATATGGACCGGACAAAAAGTAGCAGAATGTTCTTGAACAAACTGAACGCTACGCAAAAGGTAGACCTGAACTATACGTACAATAACCTACCTGAAGCTAAAAATGGTCTTTACAGCTTTGATGTACAAGGCTATGTATATATCCCCCACGATTTTGAAAAAAAGCTAAAAACCAAAGAAAGCTCACCTATTGGGCTGGTTCTGGACAACACCCGATTTTTACCTTCCAATGATATCAACAAATCCGTAAACATGGTAGCCTTGGACTACGCCGTAAAATCTAGGGAAAACTTCTTTAAATCAAAAATGGTTTCTCCGAAATTGGCCCGTAACAATGCTGATCCCGTAACGATCCAGGTCAATGCCGTCTACAACCCCAATAACAACTATGGCGATTTTTTGTTACCCTTTATTTTGTTTTTGATCTTACACCAAACACTGCTTATAGGACTATCAGAAAGTGTGGCCTCTGACCGTGAAAAAAATCTTATGCGAATTGGTTTTAGGGAAAGTAAAAATAGCTTCATTGATTATATACTGGGAAAAACAGGAATCTACTTCCTTATATTTTTGGCCTATACCCTCTTTGTTCTTTTAGTTGCTTTCCCTCTTTTTGATCTGCCCCTTCACGGAAGCTTGTTTGCGCTGTTGGGAGCATCGGTGATTTTCCTTCTGGCCACCGTGTTATATGGTTGGTTCTTTGCGTCTTTCTTTAGCACGGAAACAGGCGCAATGGAAGTCATGGCATTTACCTCCTACCCCGTATTTCTGATTACCGGAGTTACATGGTCCATACATGAAATGCCGTTGTTTGTACAATTCCTTTCAAACCTTATTCCCTTAAGGCCGTTCTTTGTTTTTCTGAAGAAGCTTTCAATCATGGGGATTGACAGTCATCTTTATCTCAATGAAATCATCCATCTTTTAATCCTACTAATCATTGGATATGTCTCAGCGTATTTTAGGTTTCGCTATTTACAAAAAAGAAAGCCGAAAATAAAAAGTGCTGCTGGTCTGCGAACCTCCTCCCAATAAATAGGAGAACAAGAGAGCATCATTTTTAATGATAATAACCTTTAATCAATCACAATTTGTTCCCCGTCATTGCCATACCAAATATAATTATACTATTTTGTCACTTGATTATTTTTCATTTTTTCATTCTATTGTATGGCACGATATTTACTCTTGGGAACGGTATTGTTTTTTCTAACTGACCATACGGATAATACAAGGACCGACCTTTATTTTGATGTTGTGCTCAAAAACAAAGTAGTGGGAAGTTTAATGACCAGTCAGAAAACAGTTGGATCAAAGACCCTTTATCATAGCACGACCAATATACAAACGCGATTGATTGTGGACGTAGAGGTGGATTATAACTATAGTGTCACTTTTATTAAGGATCAATTAGAGGAAGCGAATGTTGAGATAACCATAAACGACAAGCCGCATTCCAAGACCCACACCCTCCGTGATAAGGATACATATCAAGTCACAAAGGACAATGGTGACCAAATTGTACTGAAAGACGCGATAGATTATTCAACAATTCTATTGTATTTTGAAGAACCCACCCAAATAGACCAATGCTATTCCGAACAGGACGGAAGTATGAACCATATAATCGACTTGGGAAATCATATTTACAAAAAAATCAACGCAAAAAACAAAGAGAACCTATACTATTATGAAAATAGGGTCTTGAAAAAAGCAACAATCGACGGTGGGATTATCCAATTGGAAATATTGGCCCATAACTAAATTAAATCAAATGGAAGACTCAATGATCTACCCGAATAAATCCAAAAGCAAATGAAAATAGGCCTAGTACTTTCCGGAGGAGGTGCCAGGGGTGTGGCCCATATCGGCGTCATCAAGGCCCTGGAGGAGCACAACATATTCCCTACCCATATTTCGGGCACCAGCGCAGGTGCCATTGTTGGTGCGCTATATGCGCATGGCACGGACTGGTCCGAAATATTGCGTTTTTTCAAGACAGCTCCATTGTTCGATGCAACCCGTTATGCCAGAAAAAAACCAGGAATCTTGGATACGGAAAAATATTATGCCGATTTTCAGGAATACTTGCACCATGATGATTTCAGTTCATTAAAAAAACCGCTTTTCATAACTGCCACGAACGTCCTAGATGGAACCCTTAAAATTTTTAATAAAGGGGAGCTCATACGCCCCGTATTGGCCTCAGCCTCCTTCCCCGGAGTCTTTTCCCCGGTAAACATCAATGGGTCCTATTTTATAGATGGAGGAACGCTGAATAATTTTCCGGTGGAACCGCTGAAAGAAAGCTGCGATCGAATCATCGGCAGTTATGTCAACCCATTGAAGAAAATCAACATACAAGACCTAAAACATTCCTATAATGTGATTGAAAGGGCCTATAAAATAAAATCTGCCCATGATTCCATTACCAAGTTCCCCGATTGTGATATGGTGATATCCCCAGAACAACTGAGCGATTATGCCACTTTTGATATGGGGAGCATTGATGAGATTTTTGAAATAGGCTATAAAGGCACCATACAGGCACTGGAAGAACCAAATACATTTGAATGAATATAATGCCCTATATTTAAGGGATGCCCACATACACACCGAAGAAATCATATTTTTCCAACGTTACTGACCTAGGTCATAATTTACTCCCTGGACTACCCATAATTTTGGGGTTGGTATTGACAACCAAGGTAATGCACATATCCAACCGGATAGTCGATACACATTAAAAAAACATAAGAACAAGAACAAAATCAGGGATTTTGATTTTTGAACGAGTATACGAAACAGGGTAACTCGTCATTTCTTTTGAACATAGTGTAGAACAAACACCTTAAATAATAGAAATCATGGGAACAATTCTAGGTTCAGCCCAAAAAGCGATCAAAAACTGGTGGTTATCAATTTTAATAGGCCTACTGTACATATTTGTGGGAATTTGGGTATTGCGGACCCCATTGGAAAGCTATATCTCACTAAGTATTATTTTCAGCATGTTCATTTTTATCTCTGGAATATTCCAGATTGTATTTTCTATTTCCAATAAAAATGAAATGAAAGATTGGGGCTGGTACTTGTCCGGAGGTATCCTAGATCTGATCATCGGTATATTACTCTTGGCCCATCCTTTGATGACCATGGCCATTTTACCTTTATATGTTGGTTTTTGGTTGCTGTTCCAGAGCATATTGTCCATTGGTCTGTCCTTTCAATTAAAATCTGCAGGAATACCTCAATGGGGATGGCTTCTATTTTGGAGTATTGTCACCCTGTTGTTTTCCTTTTTGCTCTTGGCAAATCCATTGTTTGCAGGTCTCAGCATTGTATATATGACGGCCTTTGCCCTTATAACCGCCGGAATTTTCAGGATATTCTTGGGAATCAATTTAAAAAAATTGGGCAAAACCTTTGGCGATAATTAAGAAACTTTAATAGGTCAGGTTTTAAGGGGACACAATAAAATACCCCTCCTTGAACGGGATACAAACAAATTGAACAAAAGTCATATCATGAAAAACAAAAAAAAAATTTTAGTCCTTGGTTGCAATTTTGCGGGACTTACAATTGCGCGTTACCTGCACAGGGATGCAGGCGATCATGTAACGATTACGGTTATTGACCGTAAAAATTATATCAATTTCATCCCTAATATTCCCATTGAAGTTTTCAATGGTCATAATCCGGCGGACACCTTAGAGTTTCAATTTCGAAAATTTTTAAAATCGGATGGGAGTGAATTCATACAAGGCGAAGTAGAACATATTGATGCCTCCAATAAAAAGGTACACTTTACACCCAACGAAAGAAAAGGAGCCGCCCAAGAAGTTATAATCTATGATTACTTGGTTATAGCCCTGGGCTGTAAACTGGCTTATGATAAAATTGAAGGCTTCGCCGAATTTGGACATACTTTTTCCGACACTTTTTATGGTAATGAGGTACGTAACTATTTGTACAACGAATACAAAGGCGGGCACATTGCAATCGGATCAGATCGGTTTGTTCAAGGACAAAGCCCAAAACTCCCTAAAGTACCAGTGGCCGTAGCTGCATGCGAAGGACCTCCTGTAGAACTGGCCTTCTCTATGGCCGATTGGTTAAAAAAACATAAAAAAGGAGATGCCAAGAACATTACCTTGTTTACTCCTGGCGATGTTATTGCCGAGGATGCCGGAAAAAGTATTCTGGACCAATTGCTACCAATGGTATCAGAGATGGGCTATGGGTACAAAACCAATACCATAGGCATTAAAAGAATATACAAGGAAGGCATTGAATTTAAGGACGGAACCAGCTTAGAGGCTGAAATGAAAATAGTATTTCCCAATTGGGAGCCCCACAGTTTTATGAAGGATCTTCCCTTTGTTGACGACCAAGGATTTGTAATAACCGATCTTTTCATGAGGAATCCGGATTTTCCAGAAATTTTTGCTGTTGGCGATGCAGCAAGTGTCACCATACCAAAAATTGGTTCATTGGGGCATATGGAGTGTGAAATTGCCTCAATGGTTATAGCAAATGATATTCTTGGCAAGAATGAAAAAATAGCCCCGTTACAACCTATGTTATTGTGTTATGGCGATATGGGCAACAACAAGGGTTTTTATATGCACACCAATGAATGGTGGGGTGGAGAAACTAGTATCTTAAAAATGGGGTACACTCCTTATATTTTAAAGATGGGTTTCAAAACGATGTACCAAACATTAGGTGGAAAAGTACCAAGTTGGGGGTTGCCCTTGTCCGAAATAGTCGGTGATCATTCGATAATATAAAAAGATCGCCGTGAAATCTTGATAAATGACAATTAGCAGTACCATAACCACAAAGAAAGTATTGTTGCCCTTTTTAATGCTTTTGTTTATCATCGTGTGGTCCAATTCCTTAATTGGAACAACAGATGTATCCAATTGGCTTATCGAAAATACCTTAACGGCCATTTCCCTGCTTTTTTTAATATTGACTTTTAAAAGATACAGATTTAGCAACTTTAGTTATTTGCTGATCTGTATTTTTTTATGCCTGCACGTCTATGGCTCAAAATATACCTATGCCGGGAATACCTTCGGGTTCTGGCTGCAAGATGTTTTCGGTTCCCCAAGAAACCAGTACGATAGGTTGGTACACTTCAGCTTCGGCTTTTTGCTATATTACCCCATGCAGGAATGCTTCATAAAATGGCTACAATATCCTCCGCGTATTGCTTTTTTGTTACCTATTACAGTAACCCTTTCGGTTAGTGGGCTTTATGAAATCATTGAATGGTTGGTGGCCGCTGTTTTCTTTGTAGAGCAGGGCATTTCCTATTTGGGAACACAAGGTGATATTTGGGACGCCCAAAAAGATATGGCCATGGCCTTTCTTGGGGCAGCTTTGGCTTTTTCCATTTTTTTTGCACTTCACCAACGCCATAAAAAAAACTAGAAAGGCATTTTATAATAAAGGTGCCATCACCTTTTATCTACCTCCTACTTTATCTCCAATCATACTTTAATTATAAAATTTTATTAAAAAACCATTCCATGATTTCAATCAGTTTAATCCCTTTCCGATCCCAATACCTTTGAACAGTAATTCATAAAAACAGTAAAAATGAAAACACCAAACATCGGAATTTCAGCAGAAAACAGACAAGCCATCGCCGATCAATTAGCCAAAATATTGGCCGACGAATTTGTACTCTATTCAAAAACGCTAAATTTTCATTGGAACGTTGAAGGCCCTGATTTCCATACGGTACACGTTTATTTGGAGACCTTGTACGAAGAACAACAAGAGATTGTCGATACTGTTGCCGAAAAAATACGTGCGGTAGGTCATTATGTGCCCGCAACCTTAAAAAAGTATTCGGAGTTAACACATCTTACCGAGAAAACAAAAGGTAAAAATGACAGCCAAAGCATATTTGCCGAATTGTTGGAAGACCATGAGAGCATCATTATTTTCCTAAGGGAGGAAATTAAGCCCATTGCGGATAAATGGCAGGCCGAGGGCATCAGCGATTATATTACCGGGTTAATGGAACAACATGAGAAAACCGCATGGATGCTACGTTCACATCTACAATAAATAATTTTCCAATCCACCTATAACAATTGGAAAAACAGCATATTACAATTTAAAAAGCTAAAAAAATGGACTATAAAAATATTACTGTCGCCGGGAGTGGCGTTCTAGGGTATCAGATTGCATTTCAGACTGCGTTTCATGGATTTCATGTAACTGTTTATGATATTACCGACGAGGCACTGGAAAAAGCAAAATCCAAATTCAGTGTTCTCAGCGAGGCATATAAGAAGGATTTAAACGCTACACAGCAACAAATAGATAAAACTGCCCAAAATTTAAGCTACATCTCTGATTTGGCCGAAGCGGTCAAAGATGCGGATTTGCTGATTGAGGCCGTACCCGAAAATCCAGCCATAAAAACGGATTTTTATAAAAAATTGGCGGAAGTGGCTCCGGAAAAAACAGTGTTCGCCACCAACTCTTCCACACTATTGCCCAGCCAATTCGTAGAGGCCACGGGCAGGCCTTCAAAATTTCTGGCCTTACATTTCGCCAATACCATATGGATTCACAATACTGCGGAAATTATGGGCCACGCCTCGACCGATCCCAAGATTTTTAATGATGTTGTAGCATTTGCAAAAGCCATTGGTATGTTGGCCTTGCCCTTACACAAAGAGCAGCCTGGGTATATTCTGAATTCGTTATTGGTACCATTGTTAAGTGCTGCCACCCGTTTACTGGTCACTGAAGTTGCCGATCCGCAAACAATAGACAAAACTTGGATGAAAGCTACAGGAGCCCCTGCGGGCCCTTTTGCTATTCTCGATGTCGTGGGCATTACCACCGCTTATAATATTGATAAAATAGCAGCGGAAAAAACCCAGGATGAGTTAAAAATAAAAACGGTAAAATATCTGAAAGAGAATTATATAGATAAAAATAAATTAGGGATTTCTACAGGAGAGGGATTTTACAAATACCCAAACCCTGCTTATAAGGACCCTGATTTTTTAACATAAGTTCCAACTGATTCTGAACCCAAAAAATCAATAAGTTTATTTTTGGCATGATGGGATAAGGTTATTTTAAAATAAGAACATACTTATGAAAGGCCATAAGAAACTAAATGAACTGGCATCTACGGCCATATGCGGAAACGATATCAGTTCTTCGGTGTTATATGTATCCGCATTGGCAATTGCCTTTGCGGGGCAATATGCATGGATTACGTTGCTTATGGTCTCTTTTGTCCTTTTTTTGTTCAGGAAAATATATGGGGAAGTGGTCGGTGCCCTGCCCTTGAACGGCGGAGCCTATAATGCCTTACTGAACACCACAAGTAAATTTATGGCCTCCTTTGCGGCCACATTGACCTTGTTGTCCTATATGGCCACCGCGGTTATATCGGCCAACGAAGCCGTCCATTACCTACATCATTTAATCCCCTCTATCCCCATAATTATCGCGACCATTCTTTTGTTAAGTTTCTTTGGTGTTCTTACCATCGGTGGGGTTTCCGAATCGGCAAAAGTAGCTATCGGAATCTTTCTTTTCCATCTCGCTTCCTTTGCCATCCTCAGTGTCTTTATCATTTATTTTCTGGCCAATAACGGCTTACAGACATTTATACAAAACTGGCATTTGCCAGTTACCGGGGGTAGTATTACCAAAGCCATTTTCCTCGGTTTTGCAGCTTCCATGTTAGGGGTTTCGGGCTTTGAAAGTTCGGCCAACTTTGTAGAAGACCAACAAAAAGGGGTTTTTCCAAAAACATTGAAAAACATGTGGATGGTGGTGAGTGTCATTAATCCGTTGGCTGCACTTTTTGCCCTTTCATTGTTCTCCATGCCCCTATTGCAAAGTGAACCCTACCAAAACACACTTTTGGTTGAAATGGCATCGCAGGTCGGTGGTAATTGGTTGTCGATATTGATTGGCCTTGATGCATTCTTAGTTCTTAGCGGGGCGGTTCTGACCAGTTTCGTTGGGGTTACCGGTTTGTTGGAACGAATGGCCTTGGACAGGGTGTTGCCCCAATATTTTATAAAGAAAAACAAAAAAGGAAGCTCCTATCGGATCATTCTTATTTTCTTGGTATTGACTATTTCCATTCTGCTCATGACCAAGGGAAATGTGAAACTATTGGCCGGTGTTTATACCATTTCATTTTTATCCGTAATGACCCTTTTTGGCATAGGGAACATCCTGTTGAAAGTAAAAAGAAACAGCTTGCCCAGACCTGAAAAAGCAAGTTGGTTGGCCATTATGGTGGCGATATCCGCAGTTGTTTTCGCCTTGATCGGAAATATTTCAATGCAACCAGAAGAAGGCGTATCCGGTAATATATCCGTATTTCTGGAATACTCTGTTCCTGCCATAGTTTTTATAACCGTTATGCTCAACAGAACCCTATTGTTGAAGCTGCTTCTTAAAATCATCCATTCGGTTTTTGACCCTGTCCGAAATCTGGTGTTAAAAGCGGATGATAAAATAGTATCGCTGATCGATGATATAAATTCGCAAGAGTTCGTTTATTTTACCAAGAATGATGATGTGGAAACACTGAACAAAGTACTCTTATACATTCTGAGAAACGAACACACAAAAAAATTGAAAGTAGTGGCCGCAACAAAAAATGGCAATATAATTTCAAAGCAATTTAGAAATGACATAAAGGTTGTGGACAGGGAGTATCCCGAAATTAAAATTGAATTTATTGAATTGGATGCCCTTTTCGGACCCGAGCTCATCACCAAAATATCCAAGGAATGGAATATCCCCATCAATTTTATGTTTATCGGATCTCCCGGTGACCACTTCCCTTATAAAATCGCAGAATTGGGTGGTGTGCGGTTAATAATCTGATGGGAGGACAAACCTGTATTGTCAACGATAAAAATCAAGCCCTAAAAGCATTATTACAGTCTACTTATCAATGGTATATCTATTAAAGAAACTGAGCTCGATACTTTTCTTGGCATTATCAAAAAGCTGACGTACTTGATCCAAACTTTCATTTTGTATCTCAGCAATTTCCCCAAGGGTGAATTCGTACTCTGTCGCCAGTTCAAAAATGGTTCGCATGGGCAATGGCAAATTGTGCAATACCATTTTTACATGTCTTCTCAAATCCTCCTCATCCAATTCCCTATCTAGTTTATCTTGGAGTTTTTGTTTTCTATCTTCAATAAAAACATGGTTCAGGACATAGTCATTTTTGGGATAGGAAATGTCATCGAGCTCTTCGACCATTACATAATCACCCCCACCATCTGTAGAAAAATTTTCTTCCATCTCGTCCCATTCCGCCTTTGAGTAATCATCAATGTTCTTCAAGAAATGGTCGTCGAATTCCTCATCTGTAATGGTATCCTCGAGCAATTCGTTCGCTTTTTTGAACAGCCAAGGGTGTAGTTCCATTTCATTCTTGACATCATCGAAATGATCATAGACGTCGATAAAAAGTTGGTCTATAAAATCATCAGGTTGGTATTTGCCATGGGGCAGGTTTCCCTTTGTTAAAGCTGTGCCGATTCTACTGACGATATAGCGCCGTACCTGATGAAGCGTTTTCAGCAACAGCTCATTGAATGCAGCCTTGTTGTTCTCTTTTTTTAAACGCTTTAAATCGGCAAACGTACTTGCTACAAATACATTGAATGCCTTGTTGCTTTCGTGATATTTTAGGGTGTCCATCGTTGTGGTTTTTTTCATATTACATACATCAAAGTTGCAGACTTGTTCGGTAACATAATATGATCAAGGTCAGTAACCGGGAATATACTACAGATTATTTTTTGCTTTTCCATTCCTGCCAAAGAAACTTCCCACATACTTTATCAGTTGTGCCCCATTTTCAAAATTTGGAGTTGCTACTTGAACATTATAACCTTCGGCCTCTTTCAACGGTTCCCAATTAAAGGTTAGTGCATCAGCATCCAAAACGGTTCCATCAGATGGTGCCAAAAGGGTAACCGTCTGTTCGGAAATATCGGGAAGGTGGTCCCTGAGTTTTTCGCCACAATCAAGGCGTTGGAAGAGAACGGGAACATCAAAATCCGTTCCACACCCAAATTATCGACTCTCAATGGCCATCGGGCCCATCTTTCCATCGGGGAAACCACCTATTATGTGATAACCAATCAGAACTATTTTGGATCTCAGGTCCCAACGACCTCCGAGGTCCGGAACTACGCCCCCATTGATGCGGAACTAGGGGTGAGTATAAAGCCTTTGGTTCCCGGGGATGGACAGGTCACCTTGAACATCAATGTGATACAATCCGATTTCAGCGGGGAACGTATTGAAGAGGGTGCTCCACCAGGATTGACCTCTCGAGAATTCAGTTCCATCATTCGGATGCAGAACCAGGACCTTGCCATATTGGGCGGACTGGAAGAAAAGATAAAGGATGATTCTGGTAGCGGAGTCCCTTTACTAGCAAGGATTCCCGTCATCAAATGGCTTTTCAGCCAACGTCGTCGTGAAGACACCAAACAAAAACTGACCATTTTAATCAAACCGACTGTAATTTATTAATGATGTTCAAAAAGGTGACATATGGTGCCAAGGGCAATGTCTATCAAGGAATAGAAATTTTTGAGTTAGCAGGCTCCCTATACTATGAACTTCTAAAATTGGAGCGTAAAAAAGGGGAATTGATCTTGATTGGGGCGTTGACTTTTAACTCTTTAAAAGAACTGGCTCTCCAAATAGACCAAAAAAAACCGTTATTACTCCATATCTACACGACCAAAGTACTTAACAAACAGCTTTATGGGGATATGCCCAAACTACCTGAGCATTGGGTAAATCAGGCTTTTCCCAATTTGAATTTGGAGCAATTTTACTATCAGATCTTGGATGACCCCAAAGTTGGTATGGTTTCCATAACCAAGAAATCGGCTATTGATGAACACTTGTCCAAACTAAAAGAAATAGGCATTGTACCCTCAGGAATATCCATTGGTATCTCTGGACTTTCCCACTGCCTTTCATTTCTAGCTCATCCGATTCAAGGATCTAATTTCATAATCGATAACAAGGATAGTAGACAGATGGAACTTTCCCAACACCATCCTGGCCTAGTCATGGAAATCAATATCCAAGGATTACAATTGCCATCGACACACCTCCTAGTTTTTTCCCAGATTTTGGGCCATATACAGGGCTCGGTACCCTACTCCAACCTAAGGGAGGTCAACACCGAAATGAACAATCATTTTCACAACCAACGGCTATATCAAAAGGGGCTACAATGGGGCTTGAGCATAATGTTGGGCATTTTATTGGTCAACTTTTTATTGTTTTCCCATTACCGCACCAAGACCATGGCAAGTGAAGAACCGAAAGACCCAGAGCAACAGGCCCGCATGGCACAAAAGTTACAAGAAAGGATCTATACCAAAGAAAACAAGATCAAGGCGCTTTTGGGTTCATCCCGCACCCGAACGACCTATTATATGGACAGGATAGGTGAAGGACTCCCGGAAAGTATTCTCTTGGACGTTTTGGTCTACCAACCCCTTACCAGGCCCGTACAGCCGGACAAGACCATTCGCACAGCGGGAAATCAAATTAGTATTTCGGGCCAGACCAATGACAAGGTAGCTTTTGCGAAATGGACGGCACAGTTGGAATCCATGGAATGGGTCAGGAACCTGGAAATAGAACGCTATGAATATTCCTCGAACACGGTGGACAACTTCAGTATAAAAATACAATGTGATGCGACTGGACAAACGAAATAAACTACTGATCGGCGGGTTTGTCCTTGGACTTTTGCTCTGCTACCATCTGGCCATCAAAAAGACCCTGGCACTCCGGTCACAGTATTATGGGGAGACCGAACAACGTGAACAGGCTAGGGACATCCCAGGAAAACTTGCCAACCTACATAAAAAAGAGCTGCAATTGGACGCTCAATTTGAACAACTAAACTTGGGATCCACCAATGTGCAGAACGAACTACTATATTTCCTGAACGAGCAGGGCGATCAACATTTGGTGAAGATCATAGAGTTTAAAGCGCCCCATGTGGTAAACGAGGGTTCCACCACCACAAGAACCTATCAGTTTACCTTGGAAGGTAATTTCACCGACATCCTGACAGTCGCCTATGGCTTGGAGACCCAGACAAGTTTTGGCGGTATCACCCATATAGCCTTTGAAAAGCAGCAAGATTCGCGTCAAAAATATAACTTTCTTAATGCCACCTTGCACTTACAACAAATCGAATAAAACAGAAAGAACGATTTGGTTAACAATACGCAAGCAAAACTTCTTTTTGTGCTACAAGCATTCTAAATAGCTTTAGATTAACTTTCTATATAACCTTGTTTACGATATTGAAAAAAGGGAGGCTAGAGGATAACTATAACTTCTTTTTTTGTAGATAACTTTGGTTAAACAACACCTGTTCAACGAAAGTCAAATCATATCTAAAAGCGCTTTAAAAGATGAGACAGTTAATGCAAACAGCAGCACACTGGATTACACATCAATTAAATGGCCTTAAATGATTTGACACAAACGCATAAAAATAAAAAAGCACTGAAAATCAATTGATTAACAGTGCTTTTATGTTTATCTATTTCTAGATTGGTCGGGGTGGCAGAACCAACAAACCCAACTTAATTTATTATTTTCCAGATATTTAACTTGTTATTTCCAAAATAGGACATCCCATGGGACATCTTCATGTGATTTTTGGACCTTCAATAATCAAATGTAGGGGATTTTACTCTATTTAGAACAATCATAGGAACATGAAGTCAAACCCAATGACAAAATTAAACAAGTATATATTTCTATAAATACCGCACTTATTTATATTTAGTGAAAGGTATACGATTGTAGACTCACTTGAATATCTGGAAAATTTTGCTAACACCAAAAGGCACAACTAAAATACATGACCAAATTTCAATCAACCCCATCCTTTGATGGGTTGCATCAATGCAGGAACTTCCTGACCAATAGGAAGGGTACATGTTAAGAAGGAGGCATCGATTCACCTGCATGGCCTTCGAATTTAAAAAAACAGGTCACCAAAAAACACATGGTAGACAATAAATCCCAGTATGGAAAGAATGACCCCTATCAGAAATAGGTTGAAAGACTTTCTCAGGTAACAATGTTTTCTGTCAATGAACTTACCCAAATAAAAGGTATCCTTGGCTATGGACCTATAGAGTTCATCACCACTATAAATCAGTTCGACCAATTGCTCAGTATACGCCCTTGCATCAATGGCATGAAAATTCCCAAAATACAATAAGTTTTCAGTGGAAGTCCCTCCATGCTTGGGTTCGGGTCTCGTGGCCATAACGGCATAGGTTACGTAAATCAGGTTGGTGAGCAGTATCATGACTGCCGGAAAAATTAGGCGGGGATCCTTTTGGAGCTGTCCTAACACGGTGCCGATGATGATTGAAAGAATCAGAGCATTGATGGTGATCAGGATATGGGATTTTCTGTCGATCATGATATTGTGGGAGTATAGTGGTTCTTAGATATCAATCTGAACAGGGTCTCGGTCCCCCTTTCCGACCTGGGCTCTATCTTGGCCAATTGTTTTTCAATTTCTTGATCTGGCCCCTGTCTATTTTCATTGCTTCGGAAAGAATCCTGTTTTCCAGTTTTTCTTCTTCTTTATCTTTCATATTGATGGATTTTAAGTACGGTGATGCATCGGTTTTAAATGGTAGTTCGCAGCGGATACAATGCACTTGGGAGCCAAGAGTTCCGATCAGAGGTATTCCCTGACATCCATCTTACCGTTCCCTTGATATTTTTCAAAAATTTTCCATTGGTATGGGGCTGTTTCCTGTAAAGGCAATACCGGTAAGTCGATGCATTTCATAACAGTAGGTGGATAGGTCCCCAGGTTGAAATTTTGCCACTTCGTCATACCCACATGACCTTGCAATTACCTTGATGAAGGTTGGTTGCCCTAAATAATTACCCTTATAGAACTTACTATCAAAGAGTTGTGGATATTCTACCAAGAAACGTTCAATTTCCCTTCCAACCAAATAAAGAAGGTTTTATGAAAGCTATAATTTACAATAAAACAACTCAAATTCCTAAGGATTAAAAAAGTACTTAAAAAAATGATGTGAATGTTATGTAAAACAAAGTGTATTTATCCGAAAGCACTATATCAAATGAATTCATTATAACTTAAAAACCAACTGCAGCATCATCTCCACGCTTATCCGCCCCACCTTCCAATGTGCCGTTTTCCAAGACCCGAATGGCATCCACTTTACCAATGATCCGTGTTCTACCCTCGTTGATGTTATATTCCTTGGACTTTAATTCTTCAATTACATCCGCAGGGAAACCGTCAGGTTCAAAAACCACCACATCGGGCAACCATTGGTGGTGAAACCGAGGAGAATTTACAGCATCCTGCATACTCAGATTGAACTCATGAACATTGAGAATGGTCTGTGCCACTGCCGTGATAATAGTGGAACCACCAGGAGTTCCCACCACCATATACAGCTTTCCGTTCTTTTCAACAATGGTTGGTGTCATACTACTCAACATACGCTTTTCCGGTGCAATGCTATTGGCCTCTGTTCCAATTAAGCCGAACATATTGGGGATACCAGGTTTTGAACTGAAATCGTCCATTTCATTGTTCATGAAGAAGCCCAGTTCTTCAATATAAAGTTTGGAACCATAGCCCCCGTTCAGTGTGGTGGTAGCGGAAACGGCGTTTCCTTCACTATCCACAATGGAGTAATGGGTAGTTTCCATACTCTCATAAACTTCAACAGCATCATGACCGACATCGGATGATAATGTGGCCTGGTCAAAAGAGAAGTCGGCCATCCTTCCTTCTATATAGTGTTCGTTCAACAGCATAGTATAAGGAATGTCCACAAAATCGGGATCTCCCAAAAAATAATTTCTATCGGCATAGGCACGTCTGGCCGCTTCTGTAAACAGTTGTATGGTCTTGGCGGAATTATGCCCTAATTTTTTGATATCATAAGGTTCCATCATCTTAAAAATCTGGTTGATGGTCATCCCGCCACTACTTGGCGGTCCCATGGATATGATGTGTAGATCTTTATAATCAAACACAATTGGATTTCTCCACTTGGCCTCATATTTTGCAAGGTCCTCTTCCGATATAAAACCGCCATTTTCTTGGATGAAAAGAGCCATTTTTCGGGCAACCTCGCCTTTGTAAAAGCCGTCCTTGCCTTTTCTCATGATGATTTCCAAAGTAGTGGCAAGTTCTGGATATTTAATGGTATCCCCCTCTTTGAATGGCCTTGCAAATTTTGTACCTTCCCCATTGACCTCAATGAACCGGTTCCGGTTCCGTTCCAAGCGATTGGCTTGTTTTTCGGTTACGATCACCCCTCTTCTTGCCAAAGCAATTATGGGTTCCATAATTTCTTTCAGGGATAGTTTTCCAAATTTTTCATGTACCGATATGACACCGGCTACTGTTCCAGGAACACCGGATGCCGTGGCACCTGAGGTACTCATACCCGGGATTACATTGTTTAGGGAGTCCAAAAACATATCCCTATGGGCCAATAAAGGGGCTTTCTCCCTATAATCTATACTTCCTACTTCACCATTGTGTTTCCGGTAGACCATAAAGCCTCCGCCACCTAGGTTGCCAGCAAAGGGATATGCGACCGCCAACGATAGTTCGGTGGCCACCATCGCATCAAAGGCATTACCACCGTTTTTCATGATTTCCACACCAATCTTGGAAGCTTCTTCACGAGCCGACACGACCATGGCCTTTTCAGTGACCAATCCAGTGGGCTCAGCAGCTGTCTTTAAGGTGCAATTTGTTAAGAGGAGTATTATTTGAAACAGATATAAGATTCTTTTCATTTGAGTGTATTTTAGATTGCTGTATACCTAACGGTTCATATTTAAATCATCCAAAAAATGTATAGGTTTGCCCAATTGAATTAAGTTGGTTGAACCCTACGTTCAATGGAAAGTTGTTTAGGGTTTACTGTTTATTCGTTCGAGCATAATCCACATTAGTTCATTGGCTCCGATGGTCGCTTTTTCCTTCAAAAATTTCCTAGGTGTATTATCACCGACCTCAAAGACCAATGCTTCCGCTCCGTGTTCCACAAAAAAATAGTTCCTCGAAACCGTAGTCGGCACTAAATCTCCATTGGGCTTGATATTGGGATCATATCCCTTGATGCGTTTCTTTAAACGGTCCAGCCAAGTGGATATCAAATTGGGCATGTTTCCATAGAGTTTCGGATCAACCGTGTAATATATATCATCCCAAGTCGAATGGAAATCTATACCGAAATAGAACTTCCCTTGGGTCTTTTCGACCAAACCTTCCATAAACTCCTTGACCGCGGTGGTCTCAGGTTGATTAAAATTGGCCCAGTCCCTGTTTAGGTCGATTCCTCCAGTATTGTGTCTCCAAAACCCATTGTCGACCCCGTCTGGGTTCATCAAGGGAATTACATAGATGGCAAATTCCTTTCGGAAATTTTTGGCCACTTTGGTATTCTCGGCAAGGGTCTCTACAAAGGATTTCATGGACAGATACCCGGTAACCTCGGGAGGGTGTTGTCTTGAAATGATCATAATCATATTTTTGGATGCTGTATTGCCTATACTGAGTAAATTGAGGTTCCTGCCCTCACGGCTCTTTCCTATGATGCTCTTGGTTACGAATTTTTTCTGGGAAATACTGTCCATCCAAGCGTTGACCCTGGTCGAATTCTCCAATTCTTGACCAGCTACCCATAGTGTATCAGGGCCTACCTCCAATCTTAATTTGACTTTTTCGGGCAGCGAACCTGGGCCAAACTCTTTATCACCTCTCCCGATTTCTTCGTATTGCAAGGAATCCAAGGCAGTCCAATTCACCCCGTCGTAACTAAGCTTTGGATAGTACCTGTGCTTGTTGTTCGATTGATAGGTCAGCCAAACATCAATGGTTTTGGGACGTTTTCCCCAAACCTTGAAGGCATACCAGGAACTGGTATTTATTGGTGTGTTCTCCGAAGTGACTAATACCGTATAGGTACTGTCATTGTTCTGGACAATACCATTTAAACGGGCGCCATCAAACTCATTGGAAAAGATAATATCTTGATCTGGAAATCGGAATTGTCCCTTCCATTGTTTCTGGACCGGTTTAGAATCTGTTGACACTGCGCTCACAGGCGGCTGTCCCTGAAACCGCTGTTCTTGGCCATATAGGTTTGGTATGGTCAACAGGCTAAGAAGTACAATGATTATTTTCATAATTTGATCTTTAAGTTGATTGTTTTTGCAATTCAATTTTCTTGAAATAAGATGCGGTTGCCGCATTAATACGCGGTGCCAGTATTATGGTAGAGACCATAGTAGGTATCGACATCAGTGCAAAGCTGATATCGATGATGCCAACGACACCTGCCAGTGAGGAAACAGACCCCAGGAATATACCGAGGATATAAACATAGTTATAGATATTTCGGTATTTGGATCCAAATAGAAATACCACGCATTTTGATCCATAGTAGGAATAAGTAAACAAGGATGTCAAGGCAAATATAGTCACGATAAAAAACAATAATGGAGCACCAATACCAGGCATGGCCTTGACAAAAGCATCCAAGGTAATGGACACACCACTTTGATCTGAGTGCTGCCAACTACCCGTGGCCAAGATGGCGATGGCGGTCAAGGTACACACTACAATGGTATCAATAAAAGGTCCCAACATGGCTACCAGTCCTTCTTTGATCGGTTCCGTATTCTTTGAGGCACCATGTGCCAAAGGGGCAGTGCCGATACCTGCCTCATTTGAAAAAGCGGCCCTTCGTACCCCCATGATGATAATAGCACCCAAGCTACCCCCCAATACCGCATCACCGGACATTGCATCCTCAAATACATCCATCAGGACAGGGATGATTCTGGAATGATACAATACCAAAATATAACTGACCGAAAAAAAATACAAGGTAACCATAAAAGGTACAAGCCTACTGGCCAGATTGGCTATTCTTTTGATGCCACCAAATATGACCAGACCAACCAAAATGCTAATAACAATCGCAACAACTGCTAAGGTCAAACCACTTGGTGGTCCCATAACAGAGGGTGGAATTATTTCCACGATAACCTGGGTCAACTGGTTTGCCGTAAAAATGGGCAACGATCCGAATATCCCTGCTATCGAAAAGAAAATGGCTAGAGGTTTCCATTTTTCACCAAGACCGTTGACGATAACATACATGGGACCTCCCTGTGATTCACCTGAATCATCGCTTCCCCTGTACATGACAGCGAGCGAACAGGTGTAGTATTTGGTCCCCATTCCGATTAAGGCACTCATCCACATCCAAAATAGGGCGCCCGGACCACCCATGGTAATGGCAATGGCCACTCCAGAAATATTACCCATTCCCAAGGTAGAAGACAAAGCCGTGGTCAATGCCTTGAAGGCACTTATCTGGCCAATATTCGAAATTGTCTCGTACTTTCCCCTGATGACCTGTAGTGCATGCCAGAAATGCTTGAACGGCAATAACCTGGAATAGACCAAAAGGTACAGGCCTCCACCCACCAATAGTAGTAATAGGGGGAATCCCCAAATCCAGTCACTGATTCCGGTTATCGCTTTTTCAACATTCTCCATCCACCTATTTGTTTTGTTCAAATTTGGCGGAATAGCGTTTATAGTCCAATTGCTGTGGTCCTTCCAAATCGATGTGCTTTCCGCGGATAAAGGCCATGGTCAACGCATTGGTCTGTACATCTAGGGCATCCCCCTTGGAAACGAACAGGCTGGCCACCTTTCCCACGGCGATAGATCCCAACTTATCGTCAATTCCCAGGATTTTGGCGGGATTCAATGAAATGGTCTTAAGGGCTTCTTCCTTGTCCATCCCAAACGCTATGGCTGTTCCCGCATAAAAGGGTAGATTGATGGAATTGGACAGGGATCCAACGTGGTACATGGATACTTCGATGCCCCTACGCTGCAATTGGGTCGGCAAACCATAAAAGGCATCATAATCCATATCATCATTTCTAGGCAGGTTGTACGTGGGGGGTACAATGACCGGAACATGGTTCTCCTTCAGAAAATCAACGACCTCCAAAGTTCCTTGTGAGGCCACTAAGGAGATATGATCAATGTCAAAGGATTTGGCAAAAGTAATGCTCTCTATAATTTCCTTAGGTTCATTCGCATGGATGACCAGAACCCGTTTTCCTTGGAACAAATCCTCTAGGGCCTCCAATTTCAGGTTGGTTTGAGCAGTTGCCAATTGCCCATATTGTTTGGCATCTGAAAACAACTTTTGCAATTCACCAGTAATCGTTTCGTAAGAGACGTTGGGCCGGAGCAATCGACTGTTCGTCGCGGCATCAAAATAACTGGATAGTGAAGAGGGCCAATCGATGTGTATAGCGGCTGCCCTTTTGAATACGGCATCCTCCCAATTCCATCCATCCAAAGACATCACCGACGACGTACCTGGAATGATACCGTTGGAACGAATCGATTCAAGGTATAAAATACCATTGAACCGCAAAGGAGGGATAAAGGTAGAGGTCATATCAAAGGCGTATACCGATTTCAGATTGGGAAGATATTCTCCTTCTTCCACAGTATCTTTGGTATGGGGCACGGCATTTATCTCATTGATCCCGATTACGGAATTCAAAAGGATAAAACCCGGATAAACTTGTTGTCCGGTAATGTCGATAACCTTATAATCTGAAACACTGGTCCCCAGGTCAGAAGGTTTGCCCAAAAAGGTAATGGTTCCCTTGTCGAAACCTACGGCGGTGTTCTTCAACACCTGTCCGTCACCGGTATGGATAGTCCCCCCCACAAGTAAGATGGGCGTTTCCTGCTCTTTGGCCACCAAAGGCAGTATCTGCGCCTTCAATTCCGAAAGGCTTGAAACAATCAGGATTAGTGTCAAAATCGTATAGTTTATCTTGTTTTTCATGTTCTTCGTTATTTAGTTCTGCATCTCTAAGGACTCGCAATGGAATTCCACGCGCTCCAAGGATATTCTTGTTGATATATTTTCGACCCCTTCAAGGCCTTCTAATTTTTTAAGGAGCCTGGAACGTTCTTTTAAATTCTCCCTGCGAAGCTGTTCATTCTTGGCCAAGTCAAAATAAATGGCCCCTTCAATAATTGTCTTTTCGGGTTTGGAATAAAGTGACAAGGGGTCCCCTGTCCAAAGAACGACATCCGCAGATTTTCCCACTTTGATACTTCCCATGGTATCGTCGAGATGTAAGAGCTTTGCTGGGTTCAAGGTGATCATTTTCAGGGCCTCCTCGGGACTAATCCCACCATATCTTACCATTTTAGCAGCCTCATGATTCAAGTGCCTCATCGTTTCACCACTATCAGAATTCAAAGCGGTAACGACGCCTACCCGGTCCATGATGGGAGCATTGTATGGGGTTCCGTTCCTTGCCTCCCATTTATAGTTCCATCGGTCAGAAAACGTACTGCCTCCAACTCCATGTTCCATCATGCGATCAGCTATCCGATAGCCCTCCATGGCATGGGTGAACGTGTTCAGGGCAAAACCAAACCTTTCCGCCACCTCCATCAACATCAACATCTCTTTCTGTTGATAGGAGTGGGCCGTTATGAACCGTTTCTTCTCCAAGATTTCCAACATTGTCTCATGCAATATATTTTTACGAGGTTCCACCGCAGTTCTTTTTTCCTTTGTACCTAGACTATAATAGGCATTCCATTGCTTTTTATAATCCAAAGCCTCGTTGAAGGCATTGGTGTAGAATTGTTCCAAACCCATCAAAGAGCGTGGAAATCGTATGGAGGGCTGACTTCTGGAACGTTTTACATTCTCCCCAAGGGCAAATTTGATGAAGTGGTCTGCATCCTGGATCAACATTCCTTTGGCATCAGATCCCCATTTTAACTTTACCAGGGCAGACTGGCCGCCTATGGGATCGGAGGAGCCATGTAGAAGTTGGGCTGCCACCACGCCCCCTGCTAATGCCCTGTATATACCCGGGTCATCTGGATTAATCACATCTTGCATCCTGACCATGCCTGAATTAGGTGCTATTTCATTGATTCCTCCTAAGGCGATATGCGAGTGTTCATCAATGATTCCAGCGGTAAGGTGCTTACCTGTACCATCCACTACCAAGATGTCCTTGGTGCTGAGATTATTCCCTATTTTGGCTATCTTTCCATTCTCAATGAGTACATCTGAATTTGTCAGGATACCCTCTTCTTCATTGGTCCAAACGGTGACATTGGTTATCAAAATAGATTGGGATTCAATTTTGTCGGGACTACCAAAGGCCAAAAACGGAAAGTATACCTCGCCCAAATCCGTTGGACTTTGATTATGAACCTTTCTAGAACTGGAGCCACCCATTCCTTTTTTCGTCTTTCGGGCCATCCATTGGATATTTTCCTCAAAATTTAGGGTTCCCGTGCCATTGAGCACCGTCATACTGTTTTCCTGCTTGGACCAACCCTTCAGGTTATATTGATTTCCCTTTACAGTAAATTGTAAAACTGGAAGTTTACCATCCATTTTAAAATCCACTTTTTCCGTTGTCCCATTAGACAATGTCAATTCAGCCTGGTAATTAGAAGCTTTTGAGGTAACGGACAAAATGGCTGTTAGTGTACCAACAGTAATGTTGTATTCACCGAGTATGGTTTGGGAAGTGGGATTGTTGACTACATACGGTTTCCCTACGATCCAGTGATCCAGTATTTGAGTGCCCTCCTGAAAAAGGTCACCATCTGTAATGATAAAGTTGGCTATTTTTCCCACTTCCAAGGTTCCAAGCTTATGGTCTACACCCAGCAATTTGGCCGGTACAGTAGTCAAACTGGAAAGCGCCGCCGTTTTACTCAGGCCATATGTGACTGATTTCCTTAAATTTTTCAAAAAATCCGGTAGGTTTTCCGGGGGAAAAGAGGTGATGGCAAAAGGAATACTGTTTTGCTCTAGTGATGCTGGGTTTGTTGGGGCCAATTCCCAATGCTTAAGATCTGCCAAGTTGATTTTATTGGTGATGTATGGATCACTCACATCATAGGCCTTGGGAAAGTCAATCGGTATGATCATGGGTGTTTTCATATTCTTTATCGCCACAATACGTTGATATTCGTCCCCACCTCCTTTTATAATGAATTTAAACCCAAATTCATCTGCTATCTTATTAGCTCGCAAAGCGGTCAACCAACCATCAGTATCCATAATTTTTGGCAAGTGTTTATTGGCAATCAAAGCATCTAAGGACAGATCCAAAAAAGGTTTTTCCGTATGTGACTCATACCACTTGGCATCATATAAAGTCTGGCGCAAAAGAGCTATGGTCCCCATAGATGAGATGGGATAGTCCTGAGTCGAACTTCCCTTGTCAAAGGAATAATGATCGGCTACCTTGGATTTGATGACCAAGTTGTTTTCTGTATCTTCCCCGAGGGCCACCAATGCAGCTGTTCCCCTTGCTACGCCATCCCTTTTTATGGTCGCTACCGAACCAAATCCTTGGGCCCTCCATTTGGATGCAAGTTCCTTGTCCACTATAAAATTTTTGGAACTGTTGTATTGTGATTTTATGGCCTCATTGGCATTGTACGGCCCCTTGGTATTCGGCTGTATCTGCTCCTTACTAACGAAGGGACTTCTAAAAGGGGCGCGCTTTACCTCCGGTTGCCCATATTCCCCGAACATATCAATGAAAGAGGGATAAATATAACGTCCTCTAAGGTCAATCTCCCGATAGCCTTTGGGAACTTTATTTTCTGTTTGTACAGAGACAATCTTGCCATTTTGGATGAGCAACATCGCATTTTCCATTACCTGCGCAGGGGCAGTAATGATGGTCGCATTGGTAAAGGCCACTGTTGTCGGACGGTCGTCCAGAACATCATTTTTGGGAAAGGTCTCCTGTGTATAGGAGCTCCCAGTATAAAACATGACACATAAAATCAATAGGTATCCAGAATTTCTTTTGTCTCTCATTTTCGATGATTTAATGATTTTTGTTTGTTTTTAAAGTTTGAATAATTTATCCAATTTCAATCCTTGGCTGGATTCGGACTTATGGTAAAATGTATTGCTCAGGGAATCGTAATCATACTCTTTGGCCATTTCCTCCCCATTTTCAGCAATTTGTCTGAGAGCAACCAAGATAAAGTCCAATTCCCGATCCGTCATGGTGGGGTGAAGGGACAACCTGACCCATCCAGGCTTATCTGTCAGATTTCCGTGATCGATCTGGTCTGTTATATATTTGGAACGTTCCTGGGAAACCTTCAATAATATGTGACCGTACGTACCGGCACAAGAACAACCTCCTCTGACCTGGATTCCATAATGATCGTTCAGCAATCTGACCACTAAATTGTAATGTAGATGCTCCACATAAAAGGAAAACACACCCAAGCGGTACCTGACCTCTGATGCAAATACATGGATCCCTTTGATTTTAGGAAGTTCCTCAAAACATTTTCTGGTAAGTTCATTCTCCCTTTGTCGGATTTTATCCACGCTCATTTTATCCTTTAGACCTATGGACAGGGCCGTTTTGATGGTCTGTAAAAATCCAGGGGTTCCCCCATCCTCTCTAGCCTCAATGCTATCAAAAAAACTATGCTCTCCCCAAGGGTTGGTCCATTTCACAGTGCCGCCCCCAGGATTGTCAGGAATCCGGTTTTTGTAGAGTTCTTTATCAAAGATCAATACCCCGGAACTTCCCGGGCCTCCCAAAAACTTGTGGGGGGAAAAAAAGATAGCGTCCAATTTTCTCTCTTTTTGGGTCGGGTGCATATCAATTTGCACATAGGGCGCAGATGCTGCGAAATCCACAAAACAATACCCCTTATATTCGTGCATGATTTCTGCCAGTTCATAATAGGGAGTGCTGACACCTGTTACATTGGAGCATGCCGTGAACGATCCAATCTTCAACTTTCGGTCACCATACTTTTCCAGTTCCATTCTTAACTGGCCGGCGTCTACGAACAAATCATCGGTAGGCCTTAACAGTACAACATCTGCAATTGTTTCTAGCCAGGTAGTCTGGTTGGAATGGTGTTCCATATGGGTAAGGAACACAACCGGTCTTTCCTTTTCAGGTATGGCCAGCGATTTTTGGAGCTTTTCAGGCACCTTAAGGCCCAAGATCCGTTGAAATTTACACAGTACACCGGTCATCCCGGTATCCGTTGTAATAATGACATCATCATTTGAAGCATTGACATGTTGTTTTATCCTATCCTTGGCCTCTTCATAAAGGTGGGTCATTAACTTGCCCGTATAGGTAGTTTCAGAATGGGTATTTCCCACGAAGGGTCCAATTTTATCCGTGATAATATCCTCGATAGGACCGTACAACCTTCCACTAGCAATCCAATCCGCATAGATTATTTTTTTTGACCCAAAGGGAGTCTCGATCATTTGGTCGATACCTATGATCTTTTTTCTGAAGGAGCCAAAATAAGACTCCAATGTCATCTTTTCTTGTTTTGACATTGACAATAGTTTTTTAAGGCTGCTCTTTACCAATGAAATATCGTGTAAAAACTAACTCAAATAACCTTAGCAAATGACTTTCCAAAACCCTAAATGGGCATATGTTCATTCCTAGAATTGTATTCCATCTACAAGGGCAGCCGTTAAGTGTATTTTGTTTAAAGTGATATTATTTTTTGCTTGACAAACTAATTCTATTCCTGCAGCGTGTTTAACTGCATGAAGGACAGATGTTCTATTTATATGGTCAAAGACCTAGTACTCCCAGTTCGATTCAATAAAGTTCAAATAATCGAGCACCGATCGGGTGAATGCATTGGCAAACTTTATCCGGTTTTCTTCCGAATCCCTCACATCTGTAAAATTTGCCTCTATCTGCATGCCGAATACTTTGGGATAATCGGAAGAAGTATATCTTCTGGTGTTGTAGCCTCCATTAAAATATGGCTCTCCTCCTTTCGGGAATGGGTCATCAAGACTTGGAACTGCTGGATAACCAGATTTTTCCATCAAAGTACCAAAGGCGTTTTCCCCTGTCAACAACTCTTTAAGGATTAACCTCTGGTTGTTCTCCAACAGGTTTTGAAGGGATGTACTTGTTCCGATTTCAGAATCGTTCCCCGTACTTTTAAAGTTTTCCTGTAACGCAGGCGCTCTTAAAAGGTAACCGAGTTCCAATCGTTTTACAGCATGACTTTGTCCATGTAGATCGATATACATAGCATAGCCAAACTCCTTAATAGCTGCATCTATGGATTCTTCGATATACTTGTGGTATTGGTGCCACGTATATTCCATTTGTTGGTTTCCGCATGTCGCTTGTTCCATATTCCGGTTAAAATCAACTTTGGTCCTTGCCAATCGGGCCACGATCAAATGGGGTCTCTTATCCAATTGTTCTAAAGCATTTTTGATTTCGAAGGCCAGTTCTGCCGTATTATTGTCCATCACCTTGGTTCCGCAGTCTCTATCCTCAATCGTTTCCGGAGAAATAGTGCCGCCGTGAGGAGCACTGATGACCAATGGCATGTTGCCCCTAACGGTCTCTAACCAGCTATCATCAAAAAAAGCATGTCTTTCCGACAGTTTACTTTCCCTATTGAATGGTTCCGCAATGTTTTTGCCGCCAGAGCACTGCACTTGAAAAAGTGCAGTGACACATAGCAAGCAAAAAATCATACATTTCCTGGCCAATGTTTTAAAAAACACATCCTTGCACATTGCTTGGTTTGATTTTACAACCATTTATTGGTTCACTCTAGTAGGTGCATACAGCCCTGGATCGGTAGGTGCCATGGGATTGGACAAAACCTCATCCTGTGGATACAACATACGCTCCACATTTTGGGTGCTGGTCGGTACATTCAACGGAAAGGGAACGGCAATATCCGAATCTTCTTTTTTCAACCTACGTGCATCATCAAAAGGCATGTATGTAGTAAAACCTGTCACATACCTCTCTTCCACGATTTCACGTAACAATGCTCTTTCAGGTTCGATATTGTCCACATTCTCCATGCCACCGGCATCAAAATCCTCACTGACATAGGATTCATACACATAAGGCTCAGCCACAAAATTGGAATTTAAAAAATTTCCTGTGTTCAAGAAATCACGTAGTTGGTTCAAATGCCCTAAACCTACATTGAAACCCTGGGTCCTTGTTCCCGACTCAGCCAAGATGAGTAAGTTCTCCTGATAGGTGATCATAGGTTGTGGCTCCAGTTCCTGTGCCACACCTAGATTTCCATCCGCATCCGATTGATCAATGATATAATACTGGCGCCTGGCAGTCTCATCGGTCTTGGCATTATTGCGAGAAATACTGCTTGTGCCATCCAAAAGCTGCATCAGATAGCTATCGCCTGTACCCACGTTAGGCCCACCGGCCAAAACAATATAGTACTTGTTTTTGGTAGCATTCTGCCCCGTAACATCTAGAGGGTTGAACATCATGTTGTTGTCACTGGAGGATATCCCGTTCAGTGCGGCATTATATGCCAATCCATATTCCTTAGTGTGCATATAATAACGTGCTTTCAGTGTCCATGCGGATTCCAGCCATTTGATACGGTCTCCTTGGAAGATATAATCTTCCAGGACTCCAAAACCCTGGGCCACCTCAAGAGCTATAATTGCTTCATCCAATACAAGCTGCAATTGTTCAAAAATAACGATCTGGTCATCAAACTTTGGGTTTTCTATTTCCCCCAATGCTTCAGAATAGGGGATGTCCCCGAACAAGGATGCATAAGTACCTACCAAGTGGGCCTCAACCACCTTCGATATACCCAACAGCAAAGGGTTATCCGTTGTTCTTTCCTGTATATTTCTCAATGGGGTCAACACGCTTTGGTATCCATCCCAGTCAAATGTGTTATTGGCCACATTATATTGAAAGCGTTCCAGGTCCACCTGTTCAAACCCGATCAATTGACCGGACCAGTAACCGGCCATCCTGCTATAAGGCCCCAATTGAATAGCTATGTTCGAGAGCTCCGCCCCATTTAGGAAAAGTCCGGGGTCAATGTCGTTCAGGGTCAATTGATTAGGATTTTCATTTAAGTCGTCGACTAACTTTTCACAACTCAAAAAAGTAATAGTGGTGAAAATCAATAGAAATTTTATATATGTTGATTTCATGATAGTTTAAGTTTTAGAAGTTGGCTTGAACATTGAACAAAATTGACCTAGTCCCAGGATTGTTGAAATAATTCATTCCAAAAGCATTGCTCACCCCATAATTATTGGTCTCGGGGTCAACATCCTTGATATCTGTCCAAAGGATAAGATCACGTCCGGTCACGGATATCCGAAAGGAATCCAATGCAATCTTTTTGGTTACTTTTAGGTCAGAGAAGGTATAACCGAAGGTAACATTTCGAAGTTTCGTCCATGTGGCATCCTCAATGTACAGATCATTGGTCTTGTTAAAACCAAGGCCACCACCTATGCCCCGATACCAAGATTCATCAAGCAACACATTACCCCCTCCAAAGTTGTCAATATTTCCCCGAACAGTCGTCCCAGCGGGGATAACATCCCCGTTTACATTTACAAGATCCTCGGTTAAGGTAACCTCTTGGGCAACATCTTCATGGACACCAAATCCGTAAAGCACGACCCTGGTCCTGTTGATGTAGTCACCACCATGTGAATGCTCAAACAGAAAACTAAAATCAAAGTCATTCCATTGTAACTCCATACCCAGTCCACCTCTCCAATCCGGATTGGGATCTCCGAGAACACGACTGTCGGTATCCAACTGTGGAAACCCGTTGGGGTCCAATGCTAGGCTATTGTCTTCATTTCGTAAGGTACCGGGTAGAAAGAATGAACTCATGGGATACCCTTTGACGGCTTTTGAAGTCCCTCCTATATCCACGGTTTCCGCTCCTGCAATATCAACAACCATGTTTTCATTGTTATTGTAATTGGTACTTATTGAAAGGGTTAAGTCGTCCGTTTCAATTAGTTTACCAGTTAAATCTATTTCAAAGCCTTTGTTTTCTATAACAGCGGCGTTTTTATAGTTAAAGTTGAAACCTGAGCTCGGATTGGCTTTCACAGCGAAAAGGATATCCTTGGTCTCATTCCTATAGTAGGTTACACCCAATCCCACTCTATCCTTGAAGAACCGAAGGTCACTTCCTACTTCCCATTCTGTTTTGATCTCCGGCTTCAAATTGGGATTCCCTTTTTCCGAATCGACCATAAAACTTCCGCCAAAGGTGGAAAATCCTGTAGTGGCCAAGGTCTCGAACTTATAGGGTGCCGGTTGGATACCTACTTTTCCCCAAGCAGCCCTAAATTTTCCAAAACTCAAGAAATCGGAATCCATAAAATCACTGAATTGCCATGCCATGTCGACAGATGGATAGAAAAAACTACCCTTTATAGTAGAAGAAGCTTCCATGGCTCCTGAAAAGTTGATAAACAGTTGATTGTAAAGGCTTACACCCAATATACCATAGCCACGGTTGGAACGAATGTGTTGAAGAGTTCGATTCCACGCAGAAGCCGCTTGATCTGGATTAAGATCAGGTGTGGGCAATCTTGAATCAACAGCAAAAGGGCTTATTGTGTTCGTATTGATGGTCCTCTTCCTATCATTGAAGTTCACACCGAGGGTAGCTGACACCCCAAAATCACTGTTAAAATCATGGGTAGCGATAAGAATCCCATCCAAATTGAATTCTTTACTGTTAATGTCGGTCTGGCTCCAATATCCCCCACTTCTTAGTCCGCTTGCCGATCCAATCGGATAAAATTGGCTTCTTGAGTCCGTATAGTAATCCAGACCTCCCCTAAGGATGACTTTTAGCCAATTTACAGGGTCAATGGTCAGTTCAGGATTTATGATAAACCTATTGACATCATTGGGTGCCTTCTGTTCATTGAGGGTCCATAAGGGGTTGTTGTAAATGGGGTTTTCCGACTCCCCAAGGTGTCTTCTGTACGAGCGTTGGCGATTTGTAAATATTTCCCCATTGGATGCGGTATAGGTACCGTTATAATCCGTAATGTCAAAATCTGGCGCGGCTCGTAAAAGCCCCAATAGGATACCGTTCGTAGTATTACCGGCCTGTTCTATACGATTGGATTTGGTATTGGTATAGGATAACCTATTGTTCCAAGATAACCAGTCGGTGACTTGGAACTTCGTGTTCAACCTAATATTTTGTCGTTTGTAATCATAATTTTCGATGATTCCCTTTTGATCGAGGTTTTCATAACTAAAAAAGTAGGAAGCTTTTTCCCCTCCACCACTTACCGATACATTGTGCTGTGAAAAGGTTCCTATCCGAAAGACTTTGTCATAATTACTGTCGGTATAGGTTTCCCTGGAATTTTTAGTAATCACAGGAAAATATCGTTCCCCTGTGGTATTCGGTACAAAAAAGGCCCCAGAGTTATCCACTTCATCCGGTCCACCGGCACGATCTGCTATCTTATCCCCCCATGATTCTGCGAACGATGCACTATACGCCCCATTACGCCCCTGTCCATAGGAATCTTGTAACGGCGTTCGGACATTGATGTAATCATAGGATTGTGAAAAGGAATATTGTACGGATGGTTTCTTGCCCAATTGCCCACTCTTGGTGGTGATGACAATAACCCCATTGGCCGCCCGGGAACCCCAAAGAGCGGCTGCGGATGCTCCTTTCAAAATTTGTACCGAGGCTATATCCTTGGGGTTAATGTCGTCCAATCTAGACTGTTGGCTCAGGGTAACGTCCCCGATATTGTCGTTGCTAACAGGAATACCATCCAGGATGATTAAGGGTTGGCTTGACCCTTGAATGGTATTGGCACCACGTATTTGTATTGATGAACCTGCGCCGGGATCTCCATTGGACTTACCGATCCGAACCCCGGAGGCCTTCCCTGCCATGGCATTGATGAGACCTGCTTCCCCTGCCCTTTCTATATTGTCCGATTGGATAGAGGAACTTGTGGAACCTGATTCATCTTTGAGCTGCTTGGTACCAATTGCCGTTACCACCACTTCTTCCAAGTTGCTAACACTAGGAACCATGGCTATATTGATGGTCGCTTCATCACCAACGATAATTTCAGTGGTTTGGTAACCAATGTAAGAATACAATAGAGCATCGTCTTTGGACGCTTCGATTGTATATTTCCCATCAAAATCTGAAGAAACCCCCTTGGTCGTACCTTTTAAAACAATACTTACACCCGGTAATGGAGCATTTTTCTCATCGGTAACGATACCGGTTACCATCATACTTTGCTTAAGTTTCCCTGAATTGATTGACTCGTCATTATCTGGGATTGATTCTTTTTTCAAAAGCACGATGAGCTTTCTTCGTACTTCGAAGGAAACATTGCTTTCTTTCAAAATAAGGTCCATAAGGGTTCCTATTTTTACTTTCTTCACATCGATAGTGATTCTTCTATTGATATCAAGAGCAGCGTTTTGATATAAAATATTGTAATCCGTATTCTTTTCTATTTCGATGAAAATCGATGAAAGGGTAGCATTCTCCATTTTCATGGAAATGAATTTCTGTGAATAGGAGCTGTTGGCTTGCAGTTGGAATAGTGCAACCAACAAAAACAATGCTGAAATTTTCATTTTCAAATCTATTTTAAGCGAAAAATAGTTTTTGCATAGTGCGTTTTTCATATTTTTGAAATGTTTTAAAAATTGGTCATTCAGTTTTTAAATTTGTTTGGAATCCAGGGATTGTTCCAGCAATTCCTGGTTCTACTAAGTTCATCTCATGGGCTATTTGATTTTTTGAGTTAGTATTATTTTTTTGTTGGATATATTGTAGTCAAAACCTTTGATTCTTTGGAAACCTTGGAATACCTCTTCGATGGTCTCTGTTTCAAACCTTCCGGTGTATTTTTCCTTTCTCAAAAGTTCATCATTGATTTCAATTTCTATATTGTAATGTCTTTCCAGCTTTTTCGTGATTTGGTAAAAATCTTCGTTCTTGAACAAGAGTACACCTTCCTTCCATGCAATGTGGCTACTCACATCGACACTGTCAACGACCATCTCTTTGGTAGAATCGGAATATGATGCGATTTGGTTGGGTTTTAAAAGAACAGGGGCCGATGCCGATAGACCATTATTTCCCCCAACAGTAAGACTGCCTTCCACCAAAACTACCTTGGTATATTCATCATCCGCGTAACCTGAAACATTGAATTGAGTCCCCAACACTCTGGTCTCTACCGTACCCGTACTCACAACAAAAGGCCTCAAGGAATCTGATTTTACTGTGAAATAAGCCTCACCTCTCAATACCACATTCCTTATTCCTTTTTTAAAAAATGCCACGGGATATGTTAAGGATGAGCCGGAATTAAGATAAACTTCAGAACCATCCGATAAGACCACTTGGAATTTTTTACCATAGGGCACTTCCAAGGTGTTGTACACCAATTGTTGGTCATGATTTTTATTTTCAACACTCATTTTATCATAAACAATTTTTGCCCCTTCCTGTCTGGCTACAAAATTGTTTGAACGGGACACTATTCCAATCGTATTGTCTTTCAAAGTTTCTTTGGTTTGTCCATTCCCCAAAGTAATGGTAACTTCCTTTGTCTTGGTCCTTTCGCCCCCATTATCGTGTAAATAGAAATAAATGGAAATGGAAAATACACCGATAAATATCGCTGCATATTTCAACCAGACCGTATTGCGTCTTCTTTTAGTCTTAATGTTGTGGTCAAACTTTAAAATCAATTCTTTTTTGTATTGCTCAATATTGTCTTCCCTCATGAATCGTGCAATCAAATAATGGAGTTCTGCAGACTCTTTAAAAGATGAGGGATTATCCTTTACCCATTGGGACAATTGTTCAATTTCTTCAGGGCTTGATGCATTTTCAAAGAAATTTAATATGATTTTTTCTATTTGTTTATCTTTCATTTTTGTTAAATGCGAATTACCAAATTGTTACTTGTTAAACGATTTGATTTTTAAAAACCCTTGGTTTTAATCAAAAAATATTGATAATATTGGGGAGACTTTGAAAATAGTCGGTATGAATTCGCAAGATCATAAGGAAAATATTGATATAGTCGCGATTCGGAAAGGAGACAGGGTGGTGTTCAAAAAGACCATGGTACTGTACTATGACGAACTATATATTTATGCCAAAAGTCTGTCAAGGGATGAGCTTTTGGCAAAGGACTTGGTCCAAGAGACTTTTTTTGGACTGTGGCAGAAAAAAGAGAATATCAGTGTCAATACTGTTCTAAAGGGCTGGCTATATAAAACCCTTAAAAATAAGTATCTGGATCATATTAAAAAGTACCGTAAAGAAACCTATTTCTTTGAAAGGACTTTTTCTGAAACGATGGATTCCGTAGTGAAAGAAGAGTGTCAAAATAATTTGAGCCAAAAACTTGAATTGTTGGATATAGAAATCCTGAATTTGCCCAAAAAATGCAAACAGGTCTTGATTATGAGTAAAAAGGAGGGATTGACGAATATTGAGATTTCAGATTACCTTGGAATATCTGTAAAAACAGTTGAAGGCCATCTCTCCAATGCCTACAAGATTTTAAAGGAAAAATTATATGGAAAATTCCAAATATTGTTCACTTTGATCTGTTTTCGAAAAAATGAAGCCACCAATTCATCATAAGACATGTCCGAACATTTGATTTTGGACAAAGTCGGAATGGAATAAAAAAACACACGCACACCTAATACAATTAATAAGTAGCATTTTTCAAATCTGTTAACCGAGTAGTCAACTTTAGACCGTTTCGATTGATTATATATAGTAGACGTAACAAAAAATATGGACTTACTATATTTAAATAGACATAAAGATAAATACATGTCGCCTGCTTGAATTAATTTGGAAACATGTCAAAAGAATATAGAATGACACGGTAGAGTTTTAAGAAAAGTTGTGGTACTCAGCTATGTTCATGGTTGCGTTGTGGAGATATACAGGGAACTGGACATACATACATCCGCATTGAACCGATAGCGATAGCGACGGGAATTCATCATTAAAGGGACAATAGTTCTCCCTGGATGGGGAAACCCGAAGTTGATGGACGAGAAACATGAAATGGCTGAATTAATTAAACATTTAAGGGGTACAGATCTGGAGCGGGATATACTAAAAAAGCCATCGCCTCTACAACAGCTGTCCCCTCGCTAAATAGGTATGCAATACCTTTTCCAAAGCAGGGTCCTTTTCTAGGACGGCATGAAAAATATAGGTTTCCTAAATTTAGATTTGCAGTTGGGAAGTTATGCAAAATGTTTAAGATACGTAAACGCGTTTCTCATAGAAATGGAAATCTAAAAAGTAACATATAAAAGTTAGAGTTAAAAGGGTCGATTAAAACTGAAAGGAACTTTTTCTAAAGGTGATTAGTTTGGTCCTTATGTGGCATATTGCCAAGGTGGTCAGGTTAAGGAAAATGGAGTCCTGAATATCCTTTTAACAAAAAAAGTTCTAAAAATTCTAACTAAAAATCTCTATCAATTACTTAAGATATGAGTATTTATCCATTTCTTTAATCATAGAGGTTGATAGGGATTCAGTTTTAGTTTTTGAATTAGAAAATTGAATTATGTTTAACCTACTTATGGAGATCGCTTTGATTAATCTGATTTTTGTGGTGACACTAGCCACTGGAAACAGATGGACTAAGAAAATCTCCAAAAGCACATGAATGGTCTTAGAACGGATCAAGGGTCAATACCGTTTGTCGCAGCTCTTTGCATCAAAAGCCATTAGGTTGAATAGTACACGCATCCTTGACCTTACTCGATTTCCATAACGCTCTTCCAATTCCCCCGCATTCAAATTGGTCGTGGCATGGGTCTTCCTTATCTCATATACTAACAACTCGTACTTGGAAAGTAATACTTCTCCCATGACATTGCACGATTTACCAAAATGTACACCATCTTGTTCCACGCCCAAGTCATCAAAACATAACAACTATGTAGCCCCATAGTCATGTATATCCTTGTACCCAAGGTGATTGAATCCAAATACGATATTCCTGCAGGGAATCACTTGATAGGGTCTTCGATGTGGCAGAACCAATAAAACCAACTTAATCTATTATTTTCCAGATATTTAACTTGTTATTTCCAAAATAGGACATACCATGGGACATCTTCATATGATTTTTGGACCTTCAATAATCAAATGTAGGGGATTTTACTCTATTTAGATCAATCATAGGAAGATGAAATCAAACATAATGACAATATTAAACAAGTACATATTTCTATAAATACCATACCTATTTATATTTAGTGAAAGACATACAATCGTAGACTCACTTGAATATCTGCAGAATTTTGCTAATACCAAAAGGCACAACTAAAATACCTGACCAATTTTCAATAGTTTCAGCATCAGAAGTCTTCCTTTTAAAGTGTCCAGTTCAACGGGAGGAGGTTACTACATATAATAAATTCACTTATTCAATCAAGCAGGTAGTCAATTTCAAGAACTATGACAGAAACCCTTGAAAGCCGTTTTGTAACCTGATAGGGTATTTTTAATCCAAATAGTATGCAACATACTAACAATTCAATAAAAGGTTTCGTTTTTCCTTACCAATCACGACTTATAAAAAAAGAGAATATCAATCAAAATATAATTCATCTTTTTATTCAAAAACCTTTTGGGTTAAAATTTATCGCAGGACAAGCTATGGATATAAGTATTGACCTACCAGGCTTTGAACTCGAGGTTGCTCCTTTCACCATCATAAGTTCCGAAGGTAATCATTGTTTAGAATTTATCATCAAGGTCCAGCCCCATAAACATAGTTTGACCTATCAATTGTCATTACTAGGGCCTGGAGCTATTATCCAGTTGAGCCAACCATGGGACACCTTTAAGTATAGGGGACAGGGTATTTTTTTTGCTGCGGGAACCGGAATAATCCCATTTGTGCCGATTATAGAGAAAATAAACGAAAAAACTGAGGGGTTCAAGTATGAACACACCTTGGTCTATGCCTGTGACCACCAAGAGAACATTTTGTTTGAAAAAAAACTTAAAGCAACTTTTGGTAATAATTTTTTAAAGTATATCAGTAGGTCGAAGCACAAGGAACCTTTATCTCAGCGAATCAATTGCAGTTTTCTCAAACGAAAGATTACGAAAAATGAGCAGTACTTTTATGTCTGCGGCCCCAAATCCTTTGAATATGACATTAAAAACTATTTAGTTTCCATGGGAATTGAAAGATATCGAATCCAAACTGGGTACAAGTTTGGACAATCAGAGCCCGTTATTTCAAATATTGCAATATCTGTATAGTATGAACAACAATACCACCAAGGACAGCAACTACCCACAAGATCTTATTTTGGAAGAAACCAAAGAACAACGTGAGTTCATGGAAAAAATTGTTTTGGATTTTGGACATAAATTTATCCATAATTTGGAACAGGATAAGGTTTACCATGGCCATCCCGATGTTCATGGTGACCAATTGCATGAGTTCGAAATTGATGCACATACGCAGAGCTTGGAGGAGTTATTGGACACCTTCGATAGAAATGTGTTGAAAACAGGGTTAAATCCCGCCTCGGGCGGCCATCTGGGGTATATACCCGGAGGTGGTCTTTACAGTTCTGCACTGGGAGATTTCCTTGCTGCACTAACCAACAGATATGCCGGTGTGTTCTATGCTTCACCAGGGGCGGTCAAAATGGAAAATGCCTTGATAAAATGGGCAGGAGAATTGATTGGATATGACCAAGGGTTTGGAGGCAATTTAACCTCAGGGGGGAGTATCGCCAACCTCATAGCACTTACATGCGCCAGACACCATGGTAAAACACTTTTCAATGAAATGAGCAAAAGTATAATTTATTGCTCGCCACAAGCCCACCACAGTATCTTCAAGGCCATACAAATTATAGGTATGGATAGCTATGCAATACATAAGATCCCTCTTGACAATGCTTTTAAGCTCTCGGTTGCCCATTTAGAGCAACAAATTGAAGTTGATCTCAAGGCCGGCCTCAATCCTTTTTTGGTAATCGCCAATGCGGGGTCTACAGATGTGGGCGCTATAGATCCAATTGAACAAGTAAGTGCAATATGTAAGAAACATTCCATCTGGTTCCATGTGGATGCGGCATATGGCGGTTTTTTTGCGTTGACTAAAACAGGAAGGGACAAACTTAAAGGACTACAGCACGCAGATTCCATAATTTTAGATCCACATAAGGGACTTTTTCTACCTTATGGATCAGGTATTGTATTGGTAAAGAAATTAAAACACCTGACAAACACTTTTAAATTTGATGCCAGTTATATGCAAGACAGCTACAAAATGGACAGAATCTCACCTGCCGATATGTCCCCTGAGCTAAGCAAGCATTTTAGGGGTCTACGAATGTGGTTACCCTTAAAACTTTATGGTCCTCAAGCATTTGCAAATTACTTGGACGAAAAATTGGTTTTGACCAGCTATCTATATACCGCTTTATTGAAACTAAATTTTCATGTTGTCTGTGAACCTGAACTCACCGTAGTGGCTTTTAGATATGAGGCCAACATTCATGAATTGGGCGAAATAAACAGAATCAACAAATTCATTTTGAAAACTCTTCTCGATGATGGCCGCATCTTTCTTTCGTCCACCATGATTGACGATAAATTCACCCTTCGTGCCGCCTTATTATCATTCAGAACACATAAAAATCATATAGACCTCCTTTTAGATCTACTTGCAAACAGTTTGGATACGTATTCCAAACGTTCATAGCTATATACGATATCGCGTTTGTTTGTATAGGGACACACTTGCCAATATAACAATGACGGCTATGGAGTAATATAAAAAGCTGGGCGTTACTATATTGTCACCTTGTGCATAGGAATGTAGCCCCGATAAATAGAAATTGACCCCAAAATATGTCATTAAAATGGCATAAAAACCTAATACTCCCATCAATGAGAATATCCATTTTCCCCTTAGTCCGGGAACCAATCGCATATGTATAATAAAGGCATAGACCAAAATACTGATCAATGCCCAGGTTTCTTTTGGATCCCAAGCCCAGTACCTTCCCCAACTTTCGTTGGCCCATTGTCCTCCCAAAAAATTACCAATGGTCAGCATGACCAAACCTATGGTCAATGACATTTCCGTGAGCAACACCAGTTTTTTAATGACCTTCCGCATATAGACCTGGTTGGTCTTTTGGACCAAAGACATCAACAGCAAGGCCAAAACACTTAAAACCATTCCCAACGTAAAAGGGCCGTAACTGGCAACTATGATGGCTACATGAATCATCAACCAATACGAATTGAGCACAGGTTGTAGGTTAGCTATTGCCGGGTCCAGCCAATTCCAATGGGCAACCATTAATATCATGGCATTTACAAATGCAGTGGCAGCCAATGCAAGATCAAATTTTCTTCCGAGTATGATACCAAAGAGCATTGTGGCCCAACTGATATAGATTATGGACTCATAGGCATCGCTCCAGGGGGCATGTCCTGAAACATACCATCTTGCCAACAAGCCCAAAGTATGCAAGGCAAAACACAAATATATCCCCACCCGTGGAATCCACATTGACAACTCAAAGGAATTATTTCTCTTAAAGAGCCCAATGACAGACATAGTCAACAATAGCATACCAAGTACCAGGTACCACGAAAACAAATTTTTGAATATATCATATTTGTTATAGCGAATCTCCCAATTAATTTTTGAACGTTCAGGAATGATATCATGGCCAAACTTGTTTTGGTATTTTTCTATTTGCCCCAACAAACCATAAGACTTACCGAAATCTCCTTTTCCATGTCCTATTTCCTCGGAAAAAGTATTAAAATAAAGCGGAAATATGTTGGCAACAAACAAGGAATCCTTTCTCTGCAAATCATGTTTCGATAAATGCAAAGTTGAAATCCAAGTGTTGTTTTTATCATTTGGGACAGGGAATATCCTTAAATCATTCCCATTGAGGGCATTATACAACAGGTTTACCCTTCGGTCAACTTCGATAAAGTCTTTTTCAAATTGGTTGGGAACAATGGCCTTGTACGCTACGGCCACTTGTTCTTGAAGTTTATAGTTTCCTTTCTTATCAAAGAACTTTGCCAGAGGGACCCGTTTCATACCTTTAGGAGTTTCCAAGATAACACGAAGACTATCATTTCCACTTTTTATGTAGACCAAGGGCATATTGATCCAAATATCCGGAAATTGTAGCATTGACAAAACTGCTTGGTTGGCATTTAAATCCTTATACCGGTCATCCTTGCTAATTTTTCGCAGTAGCTCAGAGGCGTAGGTGTCCATGGGTTTCATCCTTCCATTGACATCCTGTATGACCAATTGGGCAAATTTTTGTGCATGTGCATCGGGAACTTTATAATAAGTCACAATGGAGTCCAATTTATTCAAGACCATGGGGTCTATGGGATCTATTTCTTGCTGGCCAAATCCATGGAACGCAGATAGCAGTAATACAACCAGTATAGCCGATTTTGAACTGGAATTGAGTTTTTTCAACTGTTTGATGATATACCCAAACCTTGAATTTTTACTGAACAATATGGCCAAAAGACCCAAATACAATAAAAAATACCCTATATATGTAACCTGTGTACCCCAGTTATCATGATTCACCGATAAGATGGTACCTCTTTCATCGGGATGGAAAGATGACTGAAAAAACCGATATCCCTTATAATCCAAAACATGGTTCATGTAAATTTCCGCATCCATATCCATAGAGTCATCCAGCACCCTTACCTTGCTTTCAAATGCGGCATAACTATTTGTCGTACCAGGGTATTTCTTTGCAATAAACTTGTGTAGTTTTATTTTAAAAGGGAGCAGGTGGGTCTTACTTCCGTAAGAAAATGAATATGAAATTCCATCTAAAATGAGTTGGGTAGGATTACCGACTTTTCCTCTCTTTCCAAATATGATCACTCGCCGGGACCTACCATCAATGGTCAGTGTGAGAACCAGGGCATGGGGTCCACTGGATTGCTTAATATCGGTTCCATCGGTAAGTAGTGACAACTTTCCCCTTTTGGCTGGTTCGGGCACAACGAACTTTAGTTCACCAAAATCATAAAGTGCTTTGAACTTTATAGGTTCCCTATATCCCGCAGTTATTTGTGTTTCATTGCCAGATAACATCTGCAGTACCTTACCTGGCAATGGTGCATCCAACCATAATTTGTTAGCCACCATTGAAAAATTATAGGAACCCGATTGTGGGTTGTTGAACGTATAACGATTATGTCCACAATGCAGTATTTCCCCTTCCTTGATATAATGGTCATGCCGCTCCCCATCATGGGTCTCCACTATCTTGATATGTTGAGCATCCCCATAACTCGGAGAAAAACTCCATTGGGCATTTTCTATAAAGTTGTCATATGCTATGCCAATATTTTTTCCATTAAACTCTGTTTGTATGGCAAATGGGTTGAAGCCGGCGGTTGCTTCCGACAACAATACCTGTTTTTCTATTTGCTGTGTATGCTTTATTCCATCCTCCTTCACGTCCATTCGAAGCTGCAGATATGTTTCATCTGAAATAACTTTATTGGAGGAACTTCCCTCTCGAATGGACATTAAACCGGTAAAACCGTAATATCGTGTTATGAAGGCACCCATTATGATAATGACAAATGCCAAATGAATCACAAGCGTAGGCCACTTAGACCTCCTATTCAAAGAATATTTGCGAATATTGAATAAAAAATTGAACACGAACAATACCATCATCCCCTCGAACCACCAGGTATCGTATATATAAATCCTAGCCACGTCAATTGAAAATGAATTCTCAATAAAGGTTCCAATGGCCATGCTGAGCGCAAATGCAATAAAGAGTATGGCCATAAGGCGTGTTGAACCTATAACTTCTATAAGTCTACGGTATATCATTTTACTACTTAAAATTCATATGTTCAGGAAATGATCCTTCAGTTGATAAAAGACAATTCAACCAGCATTATGGATGAATCAATTACTTCGCTTCATCCAGAGAGACGAACGATTAATCCGGATCCCTTCCCCCTTACAACTCTTGTTATAAATGGTTACAACAATAAATAAGAAAATGGTCGTGAACCTAAAAATATTGGCATACCAACCACCCAATGCATCGGTATCCACTGAAAACAAGGTCCAGCTCAAATTCATCAATGCATGTGCAAATATGGGGACCCATAGGTTGTTGTTCCATTCGATATACAGCCACGAAAATATTACAGACCCCAAAAAAGTGACACCAAAGATTCCCAACGCCGTAAGTGGATCATTACTTTGATACAAATGCAAGAGACCAAATAGCAATGCCCCCAAGAAAACAGCGGGTATAAAACCAAGTTTTGTATACCTAAATAGCTGACCAAATAAAAAGCCCCTATAAAAAAGTTCTTCAAAAAACCCGGCTGCCACCACCGATATCAGGATACTGTTCAAAGTCACTTCGGAATCAAGTTCGTACAACAACCAAAACCCGAGAAACATAGGTGCAGTACAAAGCACTGAAAATATCATAGCTTTTCCTATGTTGCCATCCAATCCAAGATATTTATGGAAATGCCAATTACCATGAATGGCCCAAATCCCTATTAAAATTGGGATACTTGAGAAGGTATAAGCAATGATATGGCTAGTCCCGCTCTGTCCCAATAGTTCGTTTATAGCTGCACGGAACTGACCAAAGAACAGTGCATCCAGCACCCAATAGAGCACAAAGAAACCAATGGTCAAAACAATAATATGGCGTCCCCGTTTCATACGTTTCCTTTATTATCTCCCAACAAGATATCAATGGACAGACTTGTTGAATCACAGAGTGAGCAAAAAAACAAAAAGGGCATACTTCCAATCATAACTCAGTGTTTTACTAAAAACCAACTTCATCAACCTTTATCTTCTTAAAAAGTTTTATCTAAGAATCAGTCAAAACCCCATTGATCTATACTCAATGAGGTATTTGACGTGAAACAACTAAACATCAATCAAACCTTGGTTCAATTTCAATTTAACCAACCAACCAATAATTAAATAGACTTTAAATATTCTTCTAGGTCGTTTTTATCATCCTGTGAGAGCTGTAGATCCAAATGCCCATCATAATGTTCGATAACATCAGCTAAGGATGCAAATCTTCCATCATGATAAAAACCTCCTTTCATTCGTGCGAACAGACCTCTTAATGGGGTCGTTCTATACATACCTGTCGGTGACCTATTGGCCTCAAAATCATCGATTCCTATTTCTTCCGCAGTATGCAAATTAAACCCTGCATCGGTAAATATGGGTGCAATGTGACAAGTAGCACATTGCGCTACCCCATTAAACAGGTCCTCACCCCTCATTGCCGCCTCTTGGTCAAAACTGCCCTCCGGTGGTGTTGGGGCATCCAATGACAACTGATAGGCCTGTAAGGCCGGCAATTTACCTGTTATGAGGTCTGGCGAGTTGACCACATTGCCAAAATTATTCTCAGAAGCTATCGGAAATTTAATGGGATCGTTAAGTCTCTCATCTGTAAAGTTACCCTGCCCGTGCATTTCCAAATTTGCGACAAAGGCATTCCAGTATACCATATCCCCCCAACCAGTGTAAGTCGCCAGGTTAACGCCTTGAAGACCATAAGCTGCAGGCAGTAAATTGGCGGCAATGGATCCATCAGGTCGGGTTGCAACCCCATCAATAAACAATCCAGCATTGAATTTTCCTGGACCCCAACCATTTAAGACCGTATTGACCGTTGGAACATCAACATGTAAGAGATCTGCTAAAAATTGTGCATTATCGGTCAATGAGACAATGACCCCTACATTCAAGTCCCTATTGGGGTGACCGTCCAATCGTTTCCCAATACCATCACTAAATGAGTTGTCCACAGTCGAATGACAGAGTGCACAGGTAATCCCAATGGATGACAAATCACCTTCATCATCGAAATTACCTTTAATTCCAACTACTGAATTCAATCGTAAAAGTTCCACAGTAGTTGCTGGATCGTTCAAATCGATTTCCCCTGCCTGTATTAGATCAACAACTTCAACCGGCAATGCTTCGGCATCGACCTTAAGCCCAACCGCCAAAGCAGTTACGGGGCTTACACCGTCACCATACCCTCCATTGTCCGCTCCAAGGATGGCCTTGTCCAAGTGAAGCACATCGCTCCAAAATGCTTCATCCCCAAATGTATCGTACCTAAACACATCTTTTCCTTCCGCTACCAATACAGGGTCTAAATGCAAGGTATCAATCGTGGTCTCAATAATGGTATCTGTAACTGTTTCAGTAATCGTTTCTGTAATGGTTTCTGTCTTTGTACAGCTGGATACCCAAATAAGTATCGCAACCAGTATTGGTAAGTTATAAATTAAGTATTTCTTCATGGTAGTTTAAATTAGATTGTAATAAGGTTCATTGAACCGATTTGTTTAAAGTTTCAAATTGGTTGAATTTTAATTTTCCTTTTCAAAAATTACTTTATATCAATAGCTCCTTTCATTGTCTTGTGCAGATTGCAGAAATATTGTTCGTCTTTAGTGATAACTTTGCTCCAAGTCTCATTTTGATTAAAAGGTGACGATGTCCATTCCTTATTCTTTTCATCAGTCACATCATGTTGATAAAAATCTTTGTTTATCCATTCAACAGTGTCCCCTTTCTTTACGGTAAGATGATCTGGTATGAACTTCATCCTAAATATCTTTACGGTATGTTTAGTAGGAGGCTCGGTATTTCCAGAATAATTGTTGTACGCCCATATCTCCATAAATAATGTAAAGAGTACAATTGCGGATACCGTTATTTTTGCAACGAATGGTTTCATTAGTGGGATTTAATATTTTTCTGCACCATTTCTGCATGTCCCAAATGCGCTTCCAAGGCAGGAACCACATCGCTTAGTAATTGTTTTAACTCATCATTTTCAGTCTCTGGAATTAGTACACTATTGATTGCGTTAATCACTGCTTTATGATAGGTCACTTCATTATTGATATATGCCATATCAAATTGCCGTTTGGATGTTCGTTTAAGTTTCTTTATGGTTTCTTGCGCATCTTTTAACAAGGATTGACTAACGACATTGTCCTTGGGGTCGACTCCCAATTTTTTCACCAATGCTGCAGCTTGACCAATGACCGCCTTATGATCATTGACCATTCGATTGGCAAATTCACGTATTTCCTTGTTATCTGATTTTTTTAGAGCAATTTGGGCATAATCAATATCAATTTGGTTCGCAACAACAGCCACGGATGCCACTTCAGTATCTTCCAATTGTGTCCCCTGCCCGTAGGAACAAATACTTATTGTTGCAATCATCAAAAGACTTAAAATATTTTTCATCGTTTATGTTTTAAATGTTTATACCTGTTTGATGCATCATATCAAATACGGTTACAAATTATTTTGGGTAAAAGAGCACATGAATTCATTTCTAACCTTTTTACTTTTGAACTTGCCCAAATAAGTTCCTGTTTTTGTATAACTATTATAATCTTTGATACCTCGTGATGCCACACAAAGATGATCGGCCTGCACATAAACAGCCACATCCTTGGTTTCCAATAATTCCGCTAGCGTTTGGGCAATTTCAACAGTAAGCTTTTCCTGTACTTGAGGTTTTTTACTAATAAACTCCACCACTCTGTTTATTTTGGATAGACCGATAACCTTTTTATTGGGAAAATAAGCCACATTAACCTTTCCTATAAAGGGTACAAAATGATGTTCACAATAGGAATAAAGGGTTATGTCATTTACAATGACCATTTCATCAAATCCGTAATTGTTATCAAAAAATGATACGTCCGGAAATTGGGATGCGTCCAATCCCACAAACAATTCCTCGAGGTACATCTTTGCAACTCTTTTCGGGGTTCCCTTAAGACTGGGATCATTTAAATCAAGTCCCAATACTTCCATGATCTTTCCAAAATGATGGGCTATTTTTAATGATTTCTCACTTATTCTACATTGCTGACAATCAAATTCATTACAATCCCCTTGGTCCGCCTTTACCTTTACCTCACATGGCTTCGTATTACTTATTTCCATATAGTACTTAATATCCTATTTGAATTTTATCCTGGTGTACGCCAAGGGTTATTAAATAATCTTTGATTTTATCCGAAAAACTTTCTGGTCCGCATACATAGAAATACTGCTCCATATCAACTATCCTTATACTCAAGTACTTTCTGTCTATTCTTCCCTGGGAATATCCTATGATGCTTTGTTCACTGAGGATATTGTAAAAATGCTGTCCCAACAAACCCTCCAGTTCATCCTTTAAAATGATGTCCTTCTCACACTTGTTGGCATAAATCAGTTTATGTCCAATGGTACCGCCGTCCTTTTTTAATTGTTCTAACATGGGGATGAAAGGAGTAATGCCCGAACCTGCAGCAATAAAGGTTCCCTTACCATGGTACTGGTACGAATCCCATGGGTCGCTTATACATAGTACATCCCCTTCATTCTTCTTGGAGATCGCATAGGTAAATCCCATTTTTTTGGGGTAGATCTTGATGATGAGTTCCAAATATTTTGAATCAGTTAGATTGGTCAATGTAAAAGGCGCTGTTTTTTTAATCGATCCATCAATATCCAATTCAACTTCCACAGCCTGGCCAATGGAATGTTCAAAACCTCCTGGTCGTTCCAATCTGAAACGGATCACATTGTGGATCAACCACTCTTTTTTTACAATACCTACATTATGAAACATAGTTTATGATTATTTTTGATTTATAACAAGCTGACATCCAACACTTATGTGTCTTTTTTTAGCACGCCATTGATTGTTGGACCTATACAAGGAACACTCCTTGGCATTCTTTAGATGACAAATTCTTTCTTCGGTTACATTTTTGTAACCCATAGGTGAAAATTGCATCTAATTGACAGAATCAATGTAAAAACCGATATCGTGAGGTCTATTCAAAACAATTACACACAGACGGGTAAGTCGTTACCCGATTACTTGGTTGTGCAAAAAGTCCTAGAGGGGCAAACAGAGCTATTTGAAATTTTAATGAGAAGGCACAATGAGTTGTTGTTCCGTACTATACGTAGTTATTACAGCGAGGATTCAGATGTTGAAGATATCATGCAAGATGCCTATATCAAAGCTTATGAAAAGTTGTATCAATTTAAGAACAAATCTGCATTTTCCACGTGGTTGGTACGGATTGGGATCAACGAGGCATTGCAGCGAAAGCGAAAACAAAAATATCGAAGGACTACAGATATAACCCAAGAATCAGGTATACTTCAAATTGCAGACACTTCAATCATGAACCCAGAAAACAATACCATTTATAAAGAATCAACAGCTTTTATAGAAAAAGCAGTGGATACATTACCTCCTAAATACAAGATTATTTTTTTGTTGCGGGAAGTAGAGGGCATGGAAATCTCAGAAATATCGGCCAGCCTCGATTTAACCATCAGTAACGTAAAGGTTAGATTGTTCAGGGCACGTAATATGATTAAGGATAACATATTCAAAACAACCAACACCACGAATATATTCGAATTTGGCAATCATAAATGTGATCGTCTTGTGGAAGTGGTTCTTAAAAGAATACAGGGTAAAAAGTTAGACTGACCCACTCCACGAAGGCTATAGAAAAACAAATGATATCATAATTTTTGTAACCCTACCCTAGCATCTGTATCTAAAACATACATAAAAACAATAAAGATTATGATACATTCCAATGTACAAAAAGTGCAAAATTTATTAAAATATACTTTTGGAATTGTTCCAATCGTAGCTGGACTGGATAAGTTCACAAACCTATTGACCGATTGGTCCCAATATATGTCAACAAGCCTTATAGACATGCTACCTTTGGATATTGGGCTTTTTATGGGTGTTATCGGAATAGTGGAAATCATTGCAGGAATAATTGTCTTGGTCCGCCCATTTATCGGAGGTTTTATTGTTGCATCATGGCTCAGCCTTATTGCATTGATTCTTATTATCAGTGGAAGTCATTTTGATGTTGCAGTGAGGGATTTGGTAATGGCTATTGCTGCCTTCTCCATGGTTAAATTATATGAGAACAGTTAGTAATATTCAACAGTTTACTCATAATGAGTTTTACAAGGCCATGTTATTATTAAGACATGGCTTTTTTAATGGAACATACCTCCTATTTATGTTCATTGGTTGAATACGATAAACTGGAAATCTTGAACCGTATAATTTAAGACATTTTTGTCCTTTATTATTTTTAATATTATATTTGATTCGATTTTAAGAGTCAGGTAGCGATAAAACAAGAGGTGTGCTTTTTTCTATCCATGGAAATCAATACAACAGTTGTTCGAAACCACTGAATCTCTCATTGAGGTGACAATTATGGCCCCGAATAAAACAATAGAAATCCTTGAAAACAAATAGATGGTTACAACCATTTTAAAAATATCCAATGAATATCACAAAAAAATGTACCACAACCATACTGAAAAACCATGAAAAATAAGGGCAACTATAGCGATGATAGCAGCTGTCGGATATTTCAAATGACAACCGACCATTAAAAAATTTATCTATAAATCGGACAATTTTATCTTAATTAAGACATAATGGATTCCTTCCAATTTTTATCATTAACCCTTGACTTTTCAACTATTCCCATAATAGTACAAAATACTCAGATCAATTCGGACAATTGGATAGCAAACCCAGGCATCATTGGCACCCTGATATTGATTTTTATAATACTATTTGTCGCAGTGTTCATTCTAATGGCCAAACTCAACTCCTATGTCAATTTGATCAAGGAAAGACAAATTGAAAAGAAAAATTTGGCATTCAATGAAGAATTACTTTCCCTACAAGAGAACGATATTGATGATATTCTCCATCAACGAAAACGAGGATTGAAGTATCGTCTAAAAGGAACAGAACTTGGAAGTGACCAAAACGCCCTGGATGAAAAAGGATTGATAGAATGGGCCACCCACGAACCGGAAAACCCCTTGTTCGATGAAAAGAAAAAGACACTTTTAGGCCTCGAGACGTCCCTTGCGCTCAAAAAAGTTGTCACCTATTACTTAGGTGCCTCGATCTTCTGGTTAGTATTTGGAACATTAGTGGGCCAGTATGTTGGAATGAAATTTATGTGGCCAGAAATGGATCATTTTGCTTGGCTTTCCTTTGGAAGGTTGCGCCCTGTACATACCAACGCAGTATTTTGGGGTTGGGCTTCCTTGGCAATGATAGGTCTGGCCTATTTTGTTGTCGCCCGCACCTCCAATACAAAAATCCATAGTTACCAAAGCGCATGGTGGACCTGGCGCCTGATCAACATTTCTGTACTTTTGGGTACGCTATCCTTAATGTCCGGAATCAATAACGGTGGTGGTGAGTACAGGGAATACACTTGGCCGGTAATGTCCATTTTCGTCATTGGTCTTATCCTTACATTTTGGAATTTTTACAAAACAATTGCCTCTCGTAAAATAAAGGACATCTATGTATCCAATTGGTACATACTGGCTGCATTGATCTGGACAACGGTATTGGCCATAATCGGATACATGCCCTTTTTCTCGAATGGGCTGGGCGAAACCATTATTCAGGGCTATTATATGCACCAAGGCGTGGGTATGTGGTTCATGACATTTACCTTGGGATTGATCTATTACTACCTGCCATCCTCACTGAACAAGCCCATTTACTCCTATTCGCTTGGAGTATTGGCTTTTTGGACTCAAATGTTGTTCTATACCATGATCGGTACCCACCATTTCGTATTCAGTCCCCTTCCATGGTGGTTGCAAACAACAGCCATCGTCTTTAGTGCAGGCATGTTCATTCCCGTCGTTGCGGGTACGACCAATTTTTTGATGACCATGAGGGGAAGCTGGAGCCATATATCAAAGAGTTATGTCCTACCCTTCTTTTTGGTCGGGGTCGTCTTTTATTTTGTTGGTTCCACCCAAGGGAGCGTACAAGCTTTCAGGTTCACTAATTATGTTTGGCATTTCACTGATTTCAATGTGGCCCATTCACACATGACGATGTATGGCATCATTACCTTTATCCTCTGGGCCTGCATCTACACCATTTTACCAAAACTTACCGGTAAGGAGCCACCACAGGCCCTGGTAGGGGCACATTTTTGGATGGCCTTTATAGGGCTATTCGCTTACATGATATCCTTAATGGTAGGCGGAACCTATAAAGGTTTGAGTTGGATCGAGGGTAATGCTTTCCTCAATTCCGTCATATTGATGAAACCGTATTGGTTATGGCGTGCTATAGGTGGATCGTTGATGTTCACCTCGCATTTGATCTTTGCCTACAACTTTTACATCATGGTTTCCAAAAGAAAGTCAGTTGAACCAATTCATGTTTCCAGTGGGGAACATGTGAACAATTAAGCTTAAAATTATGTTCGATTTTCATAAAAATCATAAAGTACTGGTGATAACGGCCCTGGTCGGGTTTGTCACCCTCAGCTTCATTGTGGCAGTGTTTCCTGCCTATCAAATGCAGAACGTACAACCATTGCCCCAGCAACCGGAGATGGCGCAGAATGAAAGAGAAGGCCTAAACATCTACATTCGAGAAGGGTGTGTCGCCTGTCATACCCAACAGGTTCGCAATATAGAAATGGATAATATATGGGGAGACCGTCCTTCCATACCGTCCGATTATTTTTATAGCAAGAAACGCATGGGAATTTGGAGGCAATCCCCTTCCCTTTTGGGCAGCGAGCGGACCGGACCCGACCTGACCAATATCGGAAAGCGACAGCCCAGTATTGATTGGCACCTGCTCCATTTATACAACCCACGTTCGGTTGTTGCCCCTTCGATCATGCCCTCCTACCCTTGGTTGTTCGACATCGTTGACACTACTTCCATAAAAGAAGACGACAAGGTCGTCAATCTACCAGATGCCTTTGCACCGTCCCCTGGTAAGACCATAGTAGCCAAAAAGGAAGCTTTGCAATTGGTCGCCTATCTTAAATCATTACAACAAACCACCCTTCCCGATGGCCGGGAGGAAAAATTCATTCCCGCCATAGAACCAAAGCAAATGGCCGGTTCAAAGGACATCGACAATAGCTCCTCCCTTAACGGGGAACAATTATACCTACAGACCTGTGCCGTATGCCACCAAGACAATGGCAAGGGAGTGGCCGGTGCCTTTCCCCCTTTGGAAGGAAGCGATATCGTCAACGATAAGAACCCCGAACTGATGATCAAGATTATCTTGCAAGGTTATGATGCCCGTTCCGAATTTGCGACAATGCAAGCCTTTGCCGATCAACTTTCCGATGCGGAGATTGCGGCCATTGCAACCCATGAACGGATCAGTTGGGGCAATACCGGTTCGGCCGTTACGGAAGAAGAGGTTCGCAAAATACGAGAATATATAACCCAAGATCTAAACCCCTAGGAAATGAAACGATTGATTCCGATATATTGTATACTTTTTGGGCTTGGTCAACAGTTTGTCATAGCCTGTGACCTTTGTAAAAAAAACCAGCCCAAAGGATTTGAAAACATTACACACGGGCAAGGCCCAACAGGCAATATGGATTATATCATAACGTGGTCCGCCATAATCCTGGTCATTATCACCTTATTTTTTAGCATTAAGTTCTTGGTAAGACCCAGGGAGAACAACCCTGAACATATCAAGCATATCGTATGGGATCAAAATCTAAGAGAGCATGGAGGACAATAGGATCATTAAAGTCTATTTGGATCAAGAAACCAGACCTTTCGCTGAATTCTCCCCTCCGGTGAAATTTGTTTTGGATACTACCAAGATACCCGATGGAAAGCACAGTTTGCGCATTGTGGCCCGTTCATCCAATAACGTGGAAGGGATAAAGACCATACCATTTGAGGTGCGCAATGGCCCGGAGATAGCCGTTGTGGGCCTTAAAGACAACGAAGTGGTCGATACCCAAGTTCCCATTACCATAAATGCCTACGGTAGTGAAACAAACGATTCATTTGTTATCCGCGGGTCTGAAACCCCAAAGGCCATACCGGCATGGGTATGGGCACTATTGATCCTTTTTATTGGTTTTGCGCTTTTTTATGCGATCATGTACTGGAACTCTGAACTCTATACATCTTTTTTCTAATGAAACGTGACTTACAGCCCGCAGATGATATTGAACTTCTTGTTGACACCTTTTACGGTAAGGTTCATAACAATGATTTTTGGGGGGGCATTTTCAACGAAGCCCCTCAGGAGGAGTGGCCCGTACATTTGAACAAAATGTACAATTTCTGGCATACAGTATTGTTGGATGATCCATTATATTTTGAGAACCCGTTTTTACCACACGTAGACCTTCCAAATGGAAAACACTATTTTGATCATTGGTTAACATTGTTCCATAGCATCTTGGACCAGCTCTTTGAAGGTGAAAAAACTAAAGAAACCAAAAGACAGGTGAACAGAATGACCGAAATGTTCCACCATACCATTATGGCCTTCCCGAAAAATAATAAAACGACATGGAGATGAGGACTTCTGTAAAATTTCCGTTTGCCCTGCCCGTTACCTTTCTTTGGATTGGTTTTATCGGGGCCATTAGTTTTATGGAAGCATGGCTAAAGTTCCAGGCGCCGGGGATTACGATACCCTTAGGATTGGGTATTGGCCAGCTGGTGTTCAGTGCCCTGAACAAAGTGGAATGGGTATTTGCATTGGTCATACTTGGAAACTTTATACTGTGGAAAGATCATTATTCCCTATCTAGGAACAAGCTTTATCCCATGGTTTTGACCCTATTGATTCTTCAGACCCTCTGGTTGTTGCCGGCCCTAAATTCGCGAGTGGAACTACTTCTTCAGGGACAGAAAGTCGAAAACTCATATCTGCACCTTTATTATGTAGGTATGGAACTTATCAAAGTAATTAGTCTTTTCCTATTGGCTATCAAACTTTTAAAAAAATAAATATGTCCAATACTATTGATCAAATCATCAAAAAGTACCAAGAATTGGGGGAAAACCCGGAAACATATCTGGAAGGACTCCTACATGCCGACCCCATCACGTATTGGGACTATGTCGAAGTGGATACCCTACTCAGCTTACAAAAGCCACGCACCCCATTTAAGGATGAAGTCATCTTTATCATGTACCATCAGGTTACCGAGCTCTTATTGAAATTGATAAGACATGAATTGGAACAGCTTGTGGACGGGGATATTATCGATAAGAACCAAGTAACCGTAAAAATTGGACGGTGTATACGGTATACCGAAATGCTCATCAGTTCTTTTGATATCATGAAAGATGGCATGGACCCTGGGGAATATCAAAAATTCCGTAAGACCCTTACCCCCGCCAGTGGTTTTCAGAGCGCCCAATTCCGATATATTGAGATCCTGTGCACTCCATTGGAAAATCTTATAAATGAAGAGGGCAGACAAAGGCTCCCTCAAAACCCGTCGGTTGAGGAATATGTTGACCATATCTATTGGAAAGATGCAGGGTATGATCGTTCTACTGGAAAAAAGACCCTGACCCTCCAGAGGTTTGAGGAAAAATATCTAGAGGATTTCATCACTTTGGCCAAAAAAGTACAGGGGCTCACCCTAGGGGACAAGATTAGCCAAATGGGGGACCGGTCAAGCTTGCTGGTGCAAACCCTCAAGAAATTCGATTATCTCTATAATGTGGAATGGCCTATGGTACATTTAAGAACGGCTGCTCATTATTTGGAGGAAAAAAATGGTCAAATAGCTGCTACCGGAGGTTCCAAGTGGAAAAAGTATTTGCACCCAAGCCACCAACAGCGCAAATTCTTCCCAGCGCTGTGGACTGAAATAGAAAAAGAACAATGGGGAGAACCAAAGACAATTGATCATGGAAACAAAGAGCAGACCACAAGTACATATTATAGTCGAAGGCAAGACCTATAAAGCCTTGGAAGTGATAGGGTATCCGGGTACCGTAATGCCTCATCACTATAGTACCGGGGAAGCGGTAATTATGGTCAAAAAAGGAAAAGCGCTTTTAAAAATGTGTGATGACGAACATAAGCTCGAAATGGGCAGTGTGTACATCATCCCAGCAAAAAAGGAACATTCGCTCACCATATTGGGGGAGTTTGAGGCGGTGGTCATAATGGCTATAGATTCAGCCATCCAGTTTATTTGATCCTAGCCAACTCTTGAACAAGGATCATGATTGATGTATGTAACTATATACGTTGGACAGCAGAGGAATCCATTAGTATAATAATCGATAAAAACAGAAAAATATGAAACGTAAAGCAAATGCCGTTTGGAGCGGCTCCTTGATGGAAGGGGAAGGAACCATCACAACACAAAGCAAGGTGTTGGAGAACAATAAATATTGCTTCAACTCTCGGTTTGGAGAAGGAAAATCCACTAATCCCGATGAATTGCTTGCCGCTGCCCATGCTGGATGTTTTGCCATGGCCCTGAGTCTTTTTCTCAGCGAAGTCGGGGTAACGGCAAAATCCTTGAATGTCACCAACGAAATCACACTGGATGTAGACTCCTTGGAACTCACCAAGTCACATTTGACTCTAAAAGCCCTAATTCCAGGCATTGATCAAGAGACTTTTTTAGATTGTGCTCATAAGGCCAAAGATAACTGTCCAGTAAGTAAAGCCCTGGATTTGGAAATAATCCTGGATGCAGAATTACTATAATTCCATCCCTAATTGTAAAAGTAAAAAGTAATGAAAACAGAAAAAGAATTGGCAAAGAGAAAAGCCGGCCTCGCTCCAGAACAGATAGATGCTTGGCGCAAGTTCAGTCGCTCGGTCTTTAAAGCTGGGGTTTTGGATGAAAAGACAAAGCAGCTCATAGCGGTAGCGGTGGCACATGTTACACAGTGTCCATGGTGCATCAAGGCACATACTCCCCTAGCCCTGCGCAAGGGAGCTAGCAAGGAGGAAATTATGGAGGCCATTTGGGTGGCCGCTGAAATGCGGGCAGGTGCCGCCTATTCCCATGCCAGTATTGCCATGGAAGCAATGGAAAAGGATGATTGAAGCCTTGTGTATATGAAAGAAAGATTGGATATACTCAAATCAAACCCTTTGGCTTTAAGAGGGCTATTGGACATGGAGCGATGCGCTTCCAAATCCAATCTCAAACCCTCGCTATGTGAACTGGTGCGACTGAGAGCATCACAAATCAATGGTTGTACCCTCCACCGGGACGTTCATTTCAAGAATGCCTTGGCCATGGGGGAAAATGAACAGCGTTTGGAAGCTCTGGACAAGTGGAAAGCCTCATCATTGTTTTCGGAAAGGGAAAGGGCAGCTTTGGCATGGACCGAGGCGCTGACCATGATATCTAAAAAAGGAATTTCAGATGAACTGTACAAAACCACTCGGGGGTACTTCTCGGAAGAAGACCTTGTGGCATTGACACTCTACATCATTGCCATCAATGGATGGAACCGTCTGTCCCAAAGTTTCCTCGTGGTTTACGAACAATATCAACAAGAAGTAATATAAGGTCATGGAACTCAAAAATAAAATCGCAGTGGTCACCGGAGCTGGCAAGGGTCTGGGGAGGGCAATTTCAACCTCCCTTGTTAAGAAAGGGGCACTGGTTTATGGGTTGGCCAGGCACCCAGAAGACCTAGCTTCCCTTCAAAACATAGTAAGCAGTAGTTTTATCCCGGTACTACTGGATGTTTCCAATCGGGAACTTGTAATGGAATGGACGACAGATACTTTTTTAGAAGTACGATCACCAGATATCCTCATCAACAATGCAGGTGCAGGGTATTTTTCGAAAATTGATGAATTGCCCTGGGAGAAATGGGACGAAATGATTGGAACCAACCTCAATGGCCTATTCTATATGACCGCTACATTGGTCCCTTTGATGAAAAAGCAAAAAGGGACATGCCATATCATCAACATAGGTTCTATTCTCGGAAAGACCTCAAGACAGGAAGCTACGGCCTATTGTATGACTAAATATGGCATACAAGGTTTCAGCGAGGCCCTGTTCAAGGAACTGCGACCCCACAACATCAGGGTAAGTTGTATAAATCCGGGGTCCATTGCCACCAGGTTCTTCGAAGACTCCGGTATCCATCCCCACGACAACATGATACTACCCCAAGACCTTGCGGATATAGTGGTCCATGTTCTCGAAACACCCAATACCCTGTTGATCGATGAACTGACCGTACGCACGATGTTTAACAAGAGGTCGACTCAAAAATGACCAAAACACCTATACAAGAATGTCGAAAATAAAGGTAAAAAGAATATATGAAACGCCTTCCGATAGGGATGGATACCGCATTCTAATTGACCGTCTTTGGCCCAGGGGAGTATCAAAAAGCAAAGCGGAAATCGATAGCTGGAACAAAGAGATCGCGCCTTCGGAACACTTGAGAAAATGGTTTGGCCATGACCCTAAAAAATTTGTAGCGTTCGAAAAAAGATATAGGGAAGAACTAGAAAACAAACAAGAGGAACTGAATACTATTTGCAAACGTGCCAAGACTCAACATATAACATTGCTTTATGCTGCAAAAGACATCAAACACAACCATGCACTGGTACTGAAATACATATTGGAAAGTAGGCTATACTTTTGATCTAGTATCTTTTTTTAATGAGGCCCATTTTTGCCTAGTCGATATTATGTTCCCATAAAAATGCCTAATAATGAGGTGTCCATTCCTTGCAATGGAAACCGTGCGTTCCCACAATTCTTAAGCGAACTGAACTCCTTATAAACTGTCCAAGTCAAGAAAGTCGCATACTAATTATAGCATGCCAAGGACCACAAACATGTCTTAAACTTCTTAAAATTTGTAACCCAAACTGTTTTATGACATCCAATCTACCAGTAACAACATCACCATTATCAGAAATATATAGGTAGCATTCGGTATTAAAACTCAAAATAATCGATTGTTTCAATCAACCACAACCAGAACGAAAGCTATTCATGCCATTTCAGATGTTGTTTGAATTCATCAATTATAGAAAAGCTTTGATTCAATCAAAGGTTTATAAAAAACATAAAACACCCCAAAAAGAAGCGGGAGACAAGACTTTTAAAATAGAGCTTCTTTATGTCAGGGGGCATCGGCAAAATAAATACAAATTTCATGTGCAACGGCAAGCGTACCTATATCAACAATCATGGCAACAATTATTCGATAATCCAAAAAATTGTTTTTGGTCACCTCATTCGTTGCCAATTAAAACAGAAAAGCCTGGACGGATGTCCCGATTCCCATCCTCCAAAACCAGACACACAACCTGTCATCGAGGAGCCGCGAAAACCATGATGACAAGACCTGTATTTATCCATAAACCTAACCTACCCGTGACCTTTGTCTTCGATAAATTGAATCGACATAGCACTTTGGGGGTTTCCCGGAACGAAGATCGTTGAAAGATGTACTTTATTCTAATCATATAGGACCGATCATGAAATGTCAGGTACCACTTTTTTTAATACTGCTTTACCTCATTGGTTTGGCACGACCTATAGTACCTTTGATCAATTTTGCTGTAAACCAGGATTATATAGCCAATTTTCTTTGTATTAATTCGGATAAACCAGAATTGGAATGTAATGGAAAATGCTATTTGATGAAGAAGTTACAGTATCAAAAAGATCATGGGGATCAACAGGACAGTTTTCCTGAAATCAATATCTATGAGTTCCCCATAGGATTGATGGTCATTACATATATCACTTCAACTATCATCTTTACCATGGAAAACAAAACCTTTTTTGGACATACCGAAAATTACTTCTATCTCTATAGTTTTTCGGATTTTCATCCGCCGAGCGTTCTCCTTTAACATTGCGCTACAACAAAAATAGACGATACCCTCCTTATCAACAGATAGGGATATGCCTTCTACTTGTTATTGTCAACATAATCCAATTACTTAACAATAAGATAAATGAAACAAATATTATTTGTCCTTGTCACCTTATTGACAGGGGCGGTCGGAAACGCCCAAACCATATACCAAGGATGGGTGACCGACCAAAATCTAGTTCCACTCATGGGCGTGGACATCGTATCCGTTTCGGATAAATCCATGGGTACCATAACGAATATGGATGGCTATTTTAGCATAGCCCTTGACAATCCCAAGGTAACAGTTAGCCATGTGGGTTTCCAGACAAAGGTGCTATTGTTAAGCGATGGAACCAATCCAATTATCCTCCAAGAGCAGAATACAAGTTTGATCGAGGTGGTGGTCACTGGGAATCGGGAAAATCAAAAGCGATCTGAGGTACCCGCGGCAATCAATGTTATCGGTACCAAGGATTTGGCGGAGACAAAAGCTTTTGGCATCGACCAGATCGTCAACCAGGTTCCAGGGGTATTTATGATGACTTCTCGCACTGCTAGCAATGAGCAGCACATGATGTCTGTCCGATCTCCCATTTCCACCAAAGCACTTTTTTTATACTTGGAAGATGGTCTGCCAATACGCCCGACTTCCGTTTTTAACCACAATGCCCTATTGGAAATGAACGACCTGTCCTATGAGAGAATCGAAGTCCTCAAGGGGCCAGCTTCGAGCATTTATGGAAGTGAATCCATTGGGGGAAGTTTTAATTTTATTACCAAGAAACCTACGCAGTACTTCAGTGGAAATTTGGGGATACAGGGAAACGACCTCGGTCTTCTGCGCTATGACCTTGAACTTTCCGACTCACCCAACAACAATTTGGGCTTTTATCTGGGTACCCAATATGTACAGCGTAGTAATGGGCCCATTCAACATAGTGATTATGAAAAAATGGCCTTGACCTTCAAAACCGTATTGGATATCTCCAATGGCCTAAAATGGACAAATGTCCTGGACCTCGTCGATTACCGTTCTGATATGACAGGATCCCTCAGTGAAGAAGATTATTCATCTGAAAATTTCGAGAGCGACCAAACCTTTACGGACCGGGAAGCTCTGGCGTTTCGTATTCGGAGTACTCTGGAGACCCGTTGGAATTTTCGCAACAAGACTTCGTTCAACCTTGTTTTTAGAAACAACCGGATGGACCAGATTCCCTCCTACCGCATTGCGCAGTTCAGGGAACAGGGTATACTCACGGGTCTTGGTTCAGGAGAAATCAACTCCAACCATTACAAGAGTTATATGGCCTTGATCCAACACAAAACAGATTTTGGGTTGCTAGATTCCAAAATGGTATTCGGGGGGACCATCGATTATTCCCCTCAGGACTATATAGCGGAAGCTACGTCAGTGACCGTGGATACGGAGACTGGAAGAAATAGTGATTTTACAGTACAGCATGGAAATTATATCCTGAACTACGAAGCCGCTATCCTTAACTATGCAGGTTTTGCCCAGTACGAATTCATACCCATGAGAAAAATGAAGATGACAGCCGCGATCCGTTACGACCGCTTTCAATACGATTATAGAAATCTAGCCATCGGGGTCGGTCCGGACGATTCCAAGGACACCTATGATAATTTTGCACCCAAATTGGGATTGAACTATAATTTTGGGACACAATCTGGAATCTATGCGAACTATTCTCAAGGTTTTTCCCCACCACAGGTATCGACACTGTACCGTAACCGGAACGTTCTTATGGATATTAGGCCCAGCATCTACGACAACTATGAAATCGGTGGGTATTTAAGCTTGTCGGAGCGAATAAAACTTGATGTATCCCTATACCTACTTAATGGAAAGAACACGCTAATCAGCATTAGGGACGTAGATGATACCATCATCAATACAAATGCAGGACGGACAAGGTCATATGGTCTTGAATATGGACTAAGGTTCACCCCTACCCAAAAATGGACACTGTCGCACAGTGGCAGCTATGCACGACACAGATATCTTAGTTTTTTTGACGGTGGGTCCGATTATTCCGATACGGACAGGGAAACGGCCCCAAAGTTATTGGGAACTACCCGGTTGACCCATCGCCCATCGGACAAAATGAGTATTACCCTGGAGCATGAATTGGTGGGTCGCTACGCAACAAGTTTCGAAGGACAGGTGGACCATGGTGATGGCACTTTGGGTACTGCCACCTATAAGGGGCACAGTATTTTCAACTTACGTGCCACCTACCATTTTAAGCATGTCGAACTTTGGGGGCATGTGTTGAACGTTTTTGACGAACTGTATGCTGCCAGTGCAAGCTATAGTAGTTTCACAGGTCAGAACAGCTACTCTATAGGTAACCCTTTAGCTTTGCATGGAGGCATACGATACTTTTTTTAGAACGGATTGGGTGCTACCAGGGTGTAGCCAGGCGGAACCCCAAGATTTGGATACATGAAAAAAAACAGATTATTGAACCAATGGCTCTGGAGATGGCATTTTATTGCAGGACTCATAACGCTCCCCTTTATCCTTGTGCTTTCCATCACCGGGGGCATCTATCTTTTTAACCATGATTACGAAAAAAAGGTATATGAACCGATCAAGAAGATTGAGGCATCGGGGATTCCCATACCCTATCAACAGCAATGGGAGATGGCATGCAAGGAGCTATCCAAAAGTCCCAATGTCATGAAAGTACCATTGGAAAAGGACAGGGCCACGGAATTTGTATCCGGGAAATTTTCCCGGGAATCCAGCCTCTTCATCGATCCTTATAAGGGTAAGGTAACCGGTAAGATCAAAACCCAAGAAGGATCTATGTACAAGGTCCGAAAAATCCACGGTGAACTTCTTATGGGGCGTTTTGGTACTAAAATCGTTGAATTGGTGGCCAGCTGGCTCATTGTATTGATCATTACCGGTATCTATATATTTTGGCCTTCGTCCAAACAAGGATTATTGGCCTTAATCCTTCCCAGGACAAAAGCAGGTCGGCGTATTTTTTTCCGAGATCTTCATTCCATTATTGGATTTTGGATCTCTGGATTGTTGTTACTGGTCCTGGCCGGAGCATTTCCATGGACCGATATTGTGGGCAATAATTTTAAATGGATCCAGAAAGTGACCCATACCGGTTATCCCCCTACTTGGTCAGGAATTGGTCTGCAATCGGAAAAAATCAGTGGCAAAGTACTCTTGGATGATATCGTTGACATTGCAATAAGCCTGAATCTTCCGGGGGAGACCAACATCGAATTACCAAAGAATGAATCAAGTACATACAGTATATTCAACACGTATTACAAAGACCTTGGACGCCAGGTGAAATATCACTATGATCAATACAGTGGCGACCTAATTTTGAAACAGACATGGTCCGATGTAGGTGTGCTGATGCGGGGTAGGATGTGGCTCATGGCTTTCCACCAAGGCCAGTTTGGTCCATGGAATTGGTACTTGATGCTTTTCATAGCATTGGTGGTGGCGATTATGGCGATTGCTGCCCTTGTTTCCTATAGCCTACGAAAAAAGAGCGGGCAATGGGGAACGCCTAAGTTGCCAAAAAAAAATTGGCCCGGTCAATGGTGCAATAATTGCCATGACGGTTTTAGGCATAGTTTTTCCCTTGTTCGGAATGAGCCTCATTTTGATCTTATTAGGATTTCTGGTCCAAAGCAAGGTTAAAACTAGAACTTAGGACTTGGGTCGGGGGACATGACTGTATTCCCTTATTTTCAAATGAAAAGCCCGTTTATATTGAAAAAAGGGCTTTCCAATGGTTCTTTAAAATATTGTAACCAAAACCTGTATGGAACATCTAATGAAACAACGTACCTATCGATGGTTTGGGATACCAATGGGCATACCATTGGATAACCTGCCTTTATTAGGTACTATAGATATAACTGAAGTCTATCTTGTTTTGCGATAGCGTTATACGTTTTAATTAATCATATTGGAGTTGGCTGTAGACGTAAATTTTAATAGAACACTACTTTTTTATTCCTTGATCCTAGCTCCACTTATTCATGTTTTGATCAAGCAAAGAATATGTAATAAACTGACGAAAAAGGATATAGTACATTTCACCCCATTTGCCATTGCCTTGGTATATTTCGGTCTTAGTGGGGTTTTCAATTGGTTTTATTCACCAAAACTGTCAAATTGGTTCGGTATTATCCAGATTTCCTATTTGATGCTTTATACCGCATTATCCTTTGTCCTGATATTTAATTCTTTTAAAGGTGTAAAGACAGTGGCACAGAAAATTTTCACATATAAGGCCATAGGTTTATATTTTGCACTGTTCATTGTTTTTTTTGGGGTCAACATGGACCATTGGATTACCGATCTAGGCCAGACAATATTGGCTTACAGTCTTGCTTCCATTTATGTATTCGCTAGCTTCGTAATGATAATTACGGATTTGACATTGGTATTCTACAAGAAAATACATACATCCAAAAAGGATTCCTATCTCGACAACAATGAAGCAAAATATGTTAATTCTGGATTATCCAAAGAGCTCATGATTCAGTTTGTCAATAAATTGGACAGATTGATGATCGAAGAGAAACCTTTCCTTGACAATAACCTAAACCTTGAAGATCTGGCCAAAAGACTTTCCATTACAAGATATCATCTGTCCCAAACCATAAACCAAAACTACGCGTTGGGCTTTTACGACTATATCAATAAGTTTCGTATCAACGAGGCGAAGGAACTTATTCGGCAAGACCGGTATTCCGGTGTAACAGATATTGGATATCAAGCGGGTTTTAACAATAGGGTATCTTTTTATAAGGCTTTTAAAAAATTTGAAGGCTGTACCCCGACCCAGTATCGAAAAAATCAAAAAAAACTCCCAGAATTATACAATTGTAATCATTAACCTCTTGTACCCTATTCCAGATAAGGCCTGATGCTTTATGTTTTTCTTCCATTACTCTCTGGATAAATAATTTTTTATCACTTTAAATTGCTACAGATATAATCGGAAATTTTCATTTTATAAGTCCCAATAAAACAAAGATCCTATATGTCACGGTAAAGAGGTTGCATGGATTATTCCTCTATCCCATTACAATAAAAAGACTTTAAAAACGCATCGTATCCACACAACTTTGTGACACCGTATAGCTCCATGAAATGATAATTCCCTGTTATCTCCAATATGATTATAAATCCGTTAATCTACATCGGTAATATGGTTAATCCCGTTTTTGATAAACATAGGTTAGCTCCACCACCTTTTCATTTGCAGTGCACAATCATTCGGGGTCAGCATTGAAGCCTTTACAAGTTAAGAAGGACCAAGTCCATATTAAGTTGAGTTTTTTGAGTTAGTTCCATACTAGGTAACAGTGCTTTCCCCGGAGTCGTGCAAAAAGTAGTCTAACTTAATTATGTAAACTCTATGAGAATCAAATTTGTTATTCTGATGCTTGTCTTCATAGGCATATCCCATGCCCAGGCACAGGAAAAAAGAATCACCGGGAAGGTGACGGATCAATATTCCTTACCGTTGCCAGGAGCAAACATCCTTGTCAAAGGGACCCAAAATGGAACATTGACGGATTTCGATGGGAATTATAGCATCAACGCCCTTGAAGGCCAAGTTCTGGTTTTCTCCTATGTCGGCCAGGAAACAAAGGAAATCAGCGTAGGCAGTTCCAATATCATTGATGTACAACTTAATGAAAGTGCCGAAGCTTTACAGGAAGTGGTGGTCACTGCCGCTTTGGGTATTGAACGAAACCCAAAAGAATTGTCCTATTCCATTGACAATTTGGGGAATGACGATATCACCCAGACCAAAGCCGTAAATGTAGCTACGGCCATGGTCGGTAAGGTTTCCGGCTTACAGATAAACACCTTGAACAATGGGGTAAATCCTGATACCAGGGTCGTTTTAAGGGGAAACAGATCCTTACTTGGAAACAACCAGGCCTTGATCGTTGTGGATGGATTTCCATCATCAAGAGGGGTATTGGATAGAATAAACCCCAATGATATAGATAATGTCAGTATTTTAAAAGGGGCAAACGCTTCTGCACTATACGGATCTGAGGCGGCAAATGGGGTCTTGGTCATTACGACCAAAAAAGGGAAAGGTAAATTGCAGTTTACCTATAACAACTCCATCCAATTCGAAACGGTTTCCTACCTGCCCGAGCTGCAGGATGAGTTTGGCGTTGGAGGATTTCCTGATGGGACCCTTTGGCCTTTGGAAAATGTAAACTGGGGACCACGCTATGATGGAAGAATGGTCGCTGCAAGTGAAACCTTGGATGATGGATCGGTATTTTTAGTCCCCTTCAGCCCTATTCCGGATAACCATAAAAACTTTTTTGAGACCGGATTTTCCACAAGGCACGGAATCACTGTAAGCGGTGGGGACGAGAACAGTGACTTTTTATTCTCCTTGGACCAGACCAACACCAGTGGGACGGTACCAAAGGATCAATATAACCGAACCAATGCGCGGTTAAAGGCTAGCCGTGAATATGGTAAATTCAAAATTGGTGGTAATTTGTCATTTTTCAGGTCACATGCCAATCTTGTGGGTAGTGGGGGTCGTCAGGACCGTCCCCTCTATTGGAATGTGCTAAATACCCCATTGCACATACCCCTCAGTGAAATGAAAAATTGGCGGACCGGAAAATTTACCAGCAACGAGGTTTCTTATTATCGCTTCTATGAAAACCCTTATTTCATTGTCGATACACAAAGGGAAAAAACAGATCTTCAAGAATTTAATTTACTGGTCAATGCATCCTATCAAATAACCGATTGGTTGACCGCTACCCTAAATACGGGGTATACAGGAAGCTCACAAAATTTCAAACGGGAATTTGGAGCCTTTACCTATGCGTTTCATCTTCAGGAAACTTATTCTGAAATTGATCCTTATGGTGCCAGGACAGAGGACGCCATGGTCAATTCCACTCGCTTGAACAATGATTTCATCCTCAGGTTTGATAAGGATATTACCAAAGACATCAATACGAAGTTGACCTTGGGACACAACACCAGGCTTACTACCCGAAAGGAAATAAGGGTCAATGGGGCCAACCTCATCATTCCCGATTTCTATAATGTTTCAACAAGGACAGGAGATCTTGTGGGATCGGAAGGCACTGAACTCTTCAGAAAAGTTGGTGTTTATGGTGACCTTACCATAGGCTACAAAGACTATTTATTTCTGAGTGCCACAGCCAGAAATGACTGGTCCTCCACCTTGCCCGAAGACAATAGATCTTTCTTTTATCCCGGTGCCGGTGTCTCTTTTGTTGCATCCAACGCATTTCCCGCGATAACCGGGGACAAGGGCATAAACTATTTGAAAACCAGTTTTAATATTACCAAGACCGGAAACGATCCTGGAATCTATGCTACCCAAGGGATATTCTTTGCCCCTGATAATTTCCCATATGGCTCCACAGCGGGATTGTCACAATCAAGCAGGGACCCGGATTCAAACCTTAGTCCGGAGTTCACCACTTCCATTGAAGCAGCTATGGAACTAAGCATGTTCAAAAGTCGCTTGAACTTAAATGCGACCGCTTATAAAACCAATTCAACCGATCAGATAATACCGGTCAATGTATCTTTTGCATCCGGAGCTGCCTCAAGCCTTATCAACATTGGTGAAATTGAAAATCTCGGGCTGGAAGTTGACCTGAACGGCACCCTATTGAAATCCACTGATTTTTCATGGGATTTGGGTATAAACTACTCTGGGTATAAATCAAAGGTCTTGTCATTGGCCAATGGCGTGGATGAATTGGACATCGGAGGATTTGCTTCCGCACAGATCATTGCTAAAGTTGGTGAGCCCTACCCACAAATCAGGACAACCGCTTATTTAAGAGATAATCAAGGGAGGGTTATTGTTGATGACGATGGTGACCCTATCCAAGACAGCCAAAACCAAATCCAAGGTAAAACCACACCGGACTATATAGTAGGGTTGAATACCACCATAAAGTATAAAAATTGGAAGTTATATGCCGTGGCGGATTATAGGACCGGCCATGTTTTCTTTAACGATATTGTAAATGCCTTGGAGTTTACTGGATTGACACAGCATAGTGTAACAGCTGGCCGACAACCATTCGTATTTCCAAACTCATCTTACTCAGATCGTAATGGAGGATTCGTGGCAAACACCAACAGACTGACTTCCGGAGGCGGCAATGCGTTTTGGGATGCCTACAATGAGGTAAAGGAAAATTATGTAACTGATGCAACCACGCTTAAATTAAGGGAAGTGGCGCTCTCCTATACGTTCAGTCCAAAAATATTGGAGCGATTGGCCGTGGAAAACCTAAGCATTGGATTGTTTGGCAGAAACCTGTTGACCCTTCGCCCAAAGGATAATATATATACTGATCCGGAATTCAATTTTACCACAGGTAATGCCATTGGTGTTGGAACACAATCCCAAACACCCCCGACCAGGCAGTATGGTATGAATTTGACGGTAACCTTTTAAAAAAATTAATCGATGAAAAAACAAATGATATTTCTAAGAATTACAGCGATGACTGTATTTTTTATGACCGTAATCGGGTGCGATGATTTCTTGGATGTCAATGACAATCCGAACGATCCCCCAGTATCCACCCCAAGTTTGACACTTCCGGTAGCTGAACAAAGTCTGGCCAATTTAAATGCCACGAGTATGACCTATCTGGGAAATTTCTTGGCATACAATTGGGCTACCCCCTCCAACTGGTCCGCCAATGCTGATTTTGCGAGATATAATGTGACGTCAAACTTTTTTTCCAACGTATTTGAAACCTCATATGTGGATATCCTTAAGAATCTTACGTATATCGAACATTTTGAAGACGAAACAGGTGCAATTGACTATACCATGTACAGGGCCATAGCATTGGTATTGAAAGCATACCAATACCAGTATTTGGTAGATCTTTATGGTGATGTGCCTTATACCGAAGCCAATAAGAGAGGGGAAAATACCACTCCAACTTATGATGACGCGGAGTTTGTATACAACGCAAACATCGATGCCTTGACTGCTGCAGTGGAACTTTTACAGAATTTGCCTGAAAATGCAGAAAATCCAGGAAGCCAAGATATCATATTCAATGGTGATGTCAGTCACTGGTTACAGTTCGCAAATACCATAAAATTACGAATGTTGGTACGCTTGAGCAATACGGGGCAAGATTCCTATATCAACGAACAGATTGATTTGATCGATCAAAATGGTGCAGGGTACATTGATATGACGGTTTCCGCAAATCCCGGCTATTCGGACAATGAGGACAAACAAAGCCCATTCTATGGGTATTTTCGTTTGCCCTCTACCAATGAAGAAAGTGATCGAGGGGATTTTACCGTGGCGAGTGATTTCACCATCAACTATTTATTGGATACCAATGATGACCGAATTGCAAGATTGTATACCACATCTGCATCCAATGATGAATATAAAGGAGTGGAACAGTCAACTGTACTCCCTGGAAGTGGTTTTACTTCCAACGATCTTTCAAAAGTTGGACCTGGATTATTGATCAACGCGGAACAGGACCAACCCATAATGCTCTTGGAAGAGAGCTTGCTATTACAGGCCGAAGCAACGGCAAGGGGATACTTGCCTGGTGGTGATGCGGCAGCGGAAGAATTGTACCATATGGCAATCAGTGAATCTTTTGCAAGATTGGGGGTCGAAGACCCAATGCAAAGCGCTATTGATTATTATGATCAACCTATCAAAAATGTGTCCTGGAGTTCATCCCCAAATAAGATTGAAGCCATCATTACCCAAAAATGGGTTGCCCTGAATGGGACCTCTTCCATTGAACTATGGATAGAAAAAATTAGGACTGGTTTTCCCGCTGACCTTCCAGTCCCAGTTGAATCCAATGGGACAAGGCCCGTAAGACTATTATATCCAGCATCGGAGATTGCGCGTAATTCAAATAACGTACCTCAGCAAACAACTCAAGATGCATTTACACAACAACCATTTTGGAACTAAAGCTCAATAACTATGTATAAAAAAATAAACAGCAAGATTAAATTATTGATGGGCCTTTTACTCATAGGGGTCACAGTTTCTTCCTGTATTCTTGATGATGATGTCACTGATTTTGGAAAAGGTCCCCATATTGTTCAATTTGCAGCACAACAAACAATTGAAAATTTTTTACAGACCGAAGAAAATCCTGTTTACACTCTGGAGGTGCCCATTGCGGTCTTGGGAGGGGATGGAACACCATTGGGCCAGGATGTCCAGGTAAGTGTATCTGTAAATGCCGCATCCACAGCCCAAGAAGGTGTTGAATATGCATTACCGGCGACTTCTCAAATAACAATCCCTGGAGGTACCGGTCAAGGAATTTTTTCGCTGGAGATCATTTCCGAGAACCTTGATGCCTTTGACCCCAAAAAGGTCATACTCCAAATTGATGGTGCTTCAGAAAATGTTGCGGATTTCAATAGAACGGAGATTACCCTTCAGGCAATCTGTGAATCTCATATTGTGGGGGATTATACCTATGTCAATGGGGAAACTAGGGATGTCACGATCAGCGAGGTCAGCGAAGGGGTGTTCTCCATAAGTGGGGACAATGCCTTCACTAGTGAATTTGCAATTCTTATTACCGACGTATGTGGTACCCTGACCGTGGTGGGCGGTGATATTCCAAGTAATTTTGGAATTGCTAATTCTGGTCATGGATCTGTTGACGAAGAAACAGGCGACATCACCCTGTTTTACACCGTTGATACCTTCTTCAACGAAAGGGAAATGATTTTGACCAGAAGAAATTAAAGATAATCTAGAAAGGATGATCTAGGTTTACTGATTTAGTTATTTAATTGATTTAGGGAGGCTTTGCCTCCCTTTTTTAATAAGCAGCATAAAGAGTTTTATTCGGACATCTAGCTTTTCAAGCGTTTCACATGCATATCATGTGGAAAATACTGGACTTAGCATACTACCTTCTCGTGGAAAAATTAAACATATCAGCCTAACTGTTAAATCAAATATCGGCATGGAATGCGCTCAAGATGATTGTAAGTGAGATTGATAATATTACGAGTATGATCCTAAACATAAGGCAATAACGCATTAAATTCGGTTCAGTCATTCTTTGCTTTTGAACGTGCCAAACCGGAATAAGTTCGTGCCAAAAATAGATGGTACTCTGAAACTATTTTCGTAATGATTTAGATTGGTTGAGCTTATTGTTTAAGAAATGAAAATTCCTATAATTTTAAGCTATAACTTAATAGTTTCATCAATATAAATTTATCTTCCAACTTATTCAAATCGCTGTCATTTCTTCTCATGATTAAAACAAATCGCCCTCGATTAAGTTATACGTAAAAACTATGGTGTGGTCAGATGCTACGCCAAGGTCCAGTAAAATATCAAAAGGCCCAGCGGATAATTCAGACAGTTTGGTACCATTATTATAGCGTTTGGAAATCCAAGTTGGTCGTTCGGTGTACTTCCCATACTAATTTAATACAACTGGCTAGATTTGGGAATGATTCAAATCATTACCGATAAAAGGTTGTTCGAGATCAACTTGATAAACTTATTGGAAACCTCGCGATAATCCTATAGAAGTTGAGTGAAATTGGTTTTTGGAAGTCTTCCTTCGACAGGCGGGTAACAATAACATCCATCAGTTCGACTTCTTTAAACGGCTTGGACAAATAGTCGTCTGCCCCAAGGTTTATCCCTTTTCGAAAATCTGATTTCAACGCAAAATTGTAAACCGTATTAATGCCGCTACACTGTCAACTTTATGTTTTATTTGGCTCTTGCACCTACTAATTTCACACATTTATGCAGCCCATTTTGAATATTCTTTTCGGCTTGTCCAATTCTATAATTGTTGATATAAATCCATGTAAATTTCGTAGGACCCTCATGACCAAATTCAAATGGGTTCTATTCTTTATGGATAAACTGTTTTAAAATTCAGAATTGAAAATTGCTTTTAATAAGTCATTTTCTTAGACATTAGGCACAACAGCTTTCATATACGCATGCGCCCTGAAATGGGTGGTTAACAGATCTGCAATGTGGTGATCGGTTTCATTTCTTTATTCGAAATTCATCAAATTTGTCTTTATCCCTATCGTAGACTAATCCAATTACTTTTATAAGGCCGTCTTGGACTCTATTTCCAATAAACGCGACTTCCATTATCTCAAATGCCTGCCGGTAAATATTTAATTTCGCTAATCTAATCGCTTTATCATCAACTGATTTCATTGAGGTAATATCTTCTCTATTAGACTTTAAAAGAAGTTTTAATACCTGTTCTGATTTGGTGTTGAAATCATTTTTATGAAACAAAGCATTTTGAATGAAAGAGCATTTATAATCATTGACGAGAAATATTGAACTAACTTCTTCATTCGAAATGAATTGACTGACTTCTTCTACATATTCAAAAGTTTCAATGCCAAAGACTGACCCTAAAGCGGTGAGGAAAAAACTGTTATTTCCGTATTTAGCTCTAATTGACTGTTCTATATAGCAGTCAGGACAAATTAAAAAAAGGTTATGCATAAAACAAAGTTTTTAAGCCAAACGATATATTTCCATAATTTCATGGAGAATACTTTCAAAGTCAATTTTCAAATCAATCAATTTTCCCGAATAGATGTCAAAAACCCACCCATGAACCTTTATATTTCGGTCAATCGATGCTTTCTGAACCGCTGCAGTTTTAATTATATTAATGCATTGTTCCTGTACATTTAACTCCACTAAACGTTTGTAGCGCTCTTCTTCATTTTCTATTGAATTCAATTCTTTATCGTGAATTCGATACACATCTCTGATATTCCTAAGCCATGGATTTAATATGCCCAAATCAGCAGATTGCATGGCTGCTTTAACACCGCCGCAATAGTAATGTCCACAAACGACTACATGTTTCACTTCAAGATGTGAAACCGCATAATCAATTACCGACATGGAACTTAGATCTGTGTTTGGAACCATATTTGCTATATTTCTATGCACAAAAACATCTCCGGGACTCGCACCAATTAATTCTTCGGATGTAACCCTACTATCTGAGCATCCTATATAAAGAATTTCTGGGTTTTGACCTTTTGATAGTTTCTTAAAATATTTTGGATCTAGATTCAATTTTTGATTTACCCACTCTTGGTTGTTTTCAAAAACGTGTTCAATCTTCATAATATTAGTTTTAATTAAAATTATAATTTTAATTATGCATTGCTTTGTTTGCCAATAATTTATATATACAAATCAAAATACATTTTTGTACCTCCAATTTACTTTAAATATAAGTAAAATATATAAACAGCGTCCAGATTCGAAATCCCTAAGCCAAGTAATTACTTCGGTGTTATCATCACCTCAAATATTTTATTTTAATATCTAAATATCAAAAAGTTACAATATAATTACACCTATTATTTTATGTTTATGCACTTTGCGATTAATGGCGTGAACTAATTAACCGTTTTATCATAGCTATTTGAATTTCGAAAGAAAGGTAGATACTATTTGCTATCCTGCAAAAGATATAATATGTTTACTCAAATGTTCAATTACATGGACAAATACTATTTGTTAAACATAACTTTTATCATTTAGAACATCACTAATGACAGATAACTTTGTTATTTAAATTCTAATGCCATGAAAACTATTCTTTATGCCAATGATTCCACTGAACAATCAGTACCGGCATTGCGATTTGCCCGTGACATGAGCAGTAATTTAGGAGCTGAACCCGTTATTTTTTATATCCACCAGACACCCATGATTAGGATTTCGGTGACGCATTTACCCAACCAAATCGAAAATCAGGTAATCGAAGAGCAAAAAAACATTTTAAAAGCCTTTCGACTCAAACATCTTGGTAATGACATTGACGGATCACATAAACGGTTTGAAGTCAGACCCCATCGCTCAATATCAATCAGTATTCTTAAAAAATTGGAGGAAGATTCTCCAGATCTTGTCCTAACCGGTAGGAAGGATAATCATACCGATAGGGGAATTTTTACTGGCAACATTGGGCAGAGACTTGTAAAACAATCATCAAGCCCGGTTTTGATTGCTCCTTATGATATAAGCAACGTACCTATTGATACAATTCTATATACTTCGCATTGCGAGGAAGCGGATATTTTACCATTAAAAGCTTGGTATCGATGCCAAAGACCGTAAATCCAAAAATACATGTTGTTCATATCGCCACGTAAAAGCAATACACCGGAAGAAACTGATGCAGTTGATTTAAGGAAATACTATCGCAACAGGTAGATTACGATAACCTTGAATACAAAGTTATTTTCTCCAACCATATCATCAAAAAACTTAATGATTATTCGCAATTAATAAAAATCGATCTTATGGAGGTATTAGATTTAGAAGAAAAAAAATCATAAAAATCTCTTCTGCAAGAGCCTAGTAATCAAAATGGATTCACAAATTGGCATACCACTATTGAGCTTTGTCAAGGCAAATTAATTTCTTAATTATTGAATATGAAACCTAGCAAATTGAAAATTATTTTTCCGCAGTAACGGGCACCCACGAGTGTGCCTGTAAATTCCCTATATGCTTTAGTATACACTACCAATTCCTGTTCAACATGTTTGAATCAGGTAACTCGTTACGTAAAAACATTAGACCACATATAGGGTCAGGTCGTAGTTTGATTAATTATTAGATTAAATATTCTATTATGGCTACTGCTAAAAAAAAGCTTTCCAAATCAGATTTGAAAGCTAAAAGACAAGAGAAAATTCAAAGAAAAATGGAACAAAAGATGATGAAAAAACGTAAATCTAGAGTGTAATAAAGGTTTAAGTTTTATAAAAACGTCCGCAACATGTATTTTGTGGACGTTTTTTTGAATTGTACTCAACAAAATTTCAATTACATCTTTAAAATCCCTTTATTTCAAGGATTTGCCGGATTATTTGGTGTATAAGTCCCTATTCGTTGTCATACTAGGTCAATACTTTGAGATGGTCGCCATCAACTACCTTTGTAATGCCAATATCGACCGCGTAAACAAATGGATTTTTTACGATTTCGGATGAAATCAAAGGCTCAATCATTTACTAAGATTAAAGGATACGAAACGGAGTTTGCTCCCTATCCTTCATTTAATAAAAAATAAATCTTCCCGGTAACGACTGACTTATAACTATTTCATTCCAATTGAGAAGCCCATTGTACATTAGTGAAATTTTTTAACTTCCGTAATAGACTATCATCATTTGACAATTTTTGTTTTACTATGGTATTCAAGGTTCAATAATTAAAAAGAATGGTTAATTCATTAGTTTCTCGCTCCATTAAAAAATCAGTACATCCATCTTTTGATAACAAAAGCCAAACAAGGCTCATGAAATCCATCAACTATAATAACCAATGTGCTTTATAGCACAATCAGCTTCCTGTAGTCTAATGTAAGCAGTATCTTCGCCCCTTTAAAAGTAGAGTTGAAATATCTTTGATGATACAGGTTGATAGGATGTAGATTCTATAGATTTGGATACTAGGATGCGCAAATTATGAACCCATTATAATAATATAGATTATGAAATTTGTCGGTAGTCAGCTGGCTTATTATATGAGTGACAAAGACTTTAAAAATAACTCCAAGATATTATTTAAGTATTTGCTCTTTCTAGGAATTGTCATCGTAATTTATTCTATTGTATTTCATATTATAATGCAAATTGAAGGACACTATCATTCTTGGATTACCGGTTTTTACTGGACCCTTACTGTTATGAGTACCCTTGGGTTTGGAGACATTACATTTGCCTCCGATGTTGGTCGCAGTTTCAGTATAGTAGTTTTGCTTACCGGTATTTTGATGTTAATGATCGTATTACCGTTTGCATTTATACGACACTTTTATGTGCCTCTTTTGGAATCGAAAAAGAACAAGAAGGTTCCACGTCAAGTTCCTACCGGAACAAAAGACCATATCCTAATATGCTCTCAAGATGTTATAGCGATAGATCTTACGGAGCGATTAAGACAGGAATCTATTCCATATTTTGTCATAGAAAACCAAAAAGCTAGAGCCCTTAAAAATCATGATGACCAAGTACCAGTAATCTTTGGAGAACTGGATAATATAGAAACCTTTAACCTTGCCAATATTAAGAATGCCAAACTGGTTGTTGTCAATAGAGACGACTTTTTAAATACCAAGATCATCCTCACCATTCGGGAAGTTGCACCTACTATTCCCATTGTTGCAATAGCCTCCGATATTGAGTCAATAGATGTACAGCAACTAAGCGGTGCGGACCACGTGTTACCAATCAAAAAATGGCTTGGCGAACAATTGGCTAATAGAATAAACGCAAAACATGCCAAATCTAAGCCTATAGGACAATATGAAGATCTCTTAATTGCCGAATTGCCTATCCATAATACACCGTTAGTTTCCAAGCTCACCAAGGAAATAGAATTAAGACATAAATTTGGGGTTAGTATTGTGGGAATTTGGGAGCGAGGGAGATTGCAAGCTATAACCGGAAATGAAAGGCTTACAGACGATAGCGTTCTGGTAATTATTGGAAACAAAGCACAACTTCACAAGATTGATGAGCTTTTCCATGATTACAACATAAACCCAAATCCCGTATTGCTGATAGGAGGAGGTCGTGTAGGACTGGCGGCGGCACAATCTCTACATAAAAATGGGGTTTTAGTAAATGTAATTGACCAAGACCCGGATATTTGTAAGAAAATTAGCCCGTTTTGCAACAAGGTATTCAATGGTAGGGCATCAGATTACGACCTATTAAAAAAAGCAGGAATTCTAGAGGCTCCATCTGTATTGCTTTCTACTCATGACGACACCATAAATATTTACCTTGCCTCCTATTGCCGACAATTGAACAAGGAGGTACGAATAGTGAGTCGTATATCTGAAGCTCGCAATGTAGATATTATTCAAAAAGCAGGCGCTAATTTTGTATTGAGTTACTCAACCTTGGGTTCTGAAGCCATTTTATCTGTTTCCAAAGGTCAAGAACTAACAGTGCTCGGTGAGGGCTTTACCCTGTTTATTATCCCTATACCAAAATCACTGGAAGGCAGTACTCTTAGAGAATCCGGGATAGGCACCAAAACTGGATTATCCGTCATAGCTTTAAAAGAAAATTCAGAAGTCATAACGTTAATATCATCAAACACCATACTGCCTCATGGCGCAGAAATTGTAATGCTTGGAAACATTGAAATGAAACACAGATTTAATAAGATATATGTTAACTTCAATTGATCACTATAAGTTAATTCTTTAGATGATATGAACAACTTTGAATTTATTCATGTTGTACAGTCTCAACCAAACTTTGTATTTACGCTCCAAATCCATACCATAATTAGCTATGCTCCGAACACTATTTCGATTTCATGTTGTTCAAATAGATAATTGTTTATTAAGATCAAAACATGGCGTTATATTATATATAATGAGTTTTAATTTTTAATTTTTAATTAAAAAAATGGCATAAAAAGCATAATCGTCGATTGTGAGCAAAAAATCGGTCATCGTATACCACCCAGATCGGGTCAAAGTGGTTCTTCGAATCCTACTCTTTCATACTCAACAATCATATCCAAATTGCTTAACAAATCTCAGCCAACTTTACTGGTCTATTCTCTTCTAGTGACTTTATTGCAGCAAGACCAATTTTCAAGGATTCAAGTCCATCATTACCATTAACAGGTACATCCGAGTCGCTTCCAAGGCTACTTATAAAATCTTGTATTTCAATCCTATACGCCTCTTTATATCGTTCTAGAAAGAAATGCAATGGAAGTGCTGCATGTATTCCTTTTTCATTGTACAACTTATGGGAATCCATGAAATTATTATTTGACTGCACCATCCCATTTGAGCCAAATACCTCGACTCTTTGGTCATAGCCATAAGAAGCCTGTCTACTGTTGTCAATCACCGCCATTGTTCCATCTGTATAGGTAAGGGTGACGATGGCAGTATCAATATCTCCAGCTTCTCCAATGGCCTTATCAATTAGAACCGCACCTTTTGCATATACCTCTTCGACTTCCTTATCGACCACAAAACGAGCTACATCAAAATCATGAATTGTCATATCCAAAAACAATCCACCTGATTTCTCAATATAACTTATTGGAGGTGCACCTGGATCTCTACTGGTAATTTTGACAAGGTGAGGCTGGCCAACCGCACCGTTTTGCACAAGTTCTTTTACTTTTTTGAATTCTTTGTCAAACCTACGATTGAATCCCAACATAAGCTTAACATTGGATTGCGCAACCACCTCAAGAACTTCAACCACACGTTCCAAGGACAAGTCCAACGGCTTCTCACAGAATGCGTTTATCCCAGCTTTAGCTGCCATTTCAACATAATCGGCATGGGTATCCGTAGGCGAACATATTATGACCGCATCTATGTGAGTTGTTTCCAGCATTTCTTTATAAGTAGAAACAATACATGGTACATTTTTATTTTTTGCATATTGTCTGCCCTCTTCCATAGGATCCATGGCCGCTACAATTTCTACTCCTTTCATTTGACATAGGTTTCCTAAATGGATCCTACCTATTCTGCCTAAACCAGCAATGGCTATTTTTAAATTTCTCATCTATAATTTATATATAACTATAACCCCAATGTTTTAATATAATCCCTATTTGCTTTCGCGCATTTCTTTGGATCACCCATTCCTGGCAGAATATCTTGTTCCACAACAATCCAATCCTCATATCCGATACCGTTTAGGATATCCACAACGGATTTAAAATCTACGCTTCCTTTACCCAATTCGCAAAAGACACCTCGTTTCAAAGCATCAAAATAATCTCCTTTATTACTCCTAGATTCCTCTGCTGCTGCAAAATCATAATCTTTAAAATGCACATGCCATATCCTGTCTTTATACTTATTTAAAGCCATAACCGGATCTCCACCCCCAAATGCATAATGTCCCATGTCAAGGCATAGACCCAAAATATTTGGGTCCGTCAATTGCATCAAGGTGTCTATTTCATCGGGTGTTTCAACATATCCTGCACAATGATGATGGAAAACGGTTCGAATACCAAAGGTCTTTTTAACACTTCGAGCTATTTCTTCAGCTCCTTTTGCAAAAATCTTCCATTGCTCCTTGTCTAACCCCATATCCGGGTTTATCCTACCAGCATTCTGCGTTCTTTCCAATACTGAGGCATTATCATCTGCAAGAACTATGAAAGCATTTTTGTACCCAGCCATATACATTAGTTGAGCCACTCTCATGGCAGACTCCAATCCAGCTTTATGTTCATTTTCCTTTGCTAAGGCTACAGGTACAAAAGCACCCAATAACTCCAAGTCGCGTTTGGCTATTTCTTCCCTCAGGTGTTTGGGATCTGTTGGCATATAACCCCAATCGCCGAGTTCTGTACCCAAATAACCTGTTTCCTGTATTTCATCCAAGACTTGCATAAAGCCAATCTCCTCAGATTTTTTTTCTAGATCAAATTCCAGTGCTCCCCATGAGCAAGGGGCATTTGCTATTTTAATCATATTTCGAATCTTAAAATTTACGGGACCAAATATTTGGCCAACGTTCAATTACCACTTTGGTTTGTGTAAAGAATTCTATGGCGTGTTTACCCTGCCCATGCAAATCCCCAAAGAAGCTATCTTTCCAACCACTAAAAGGAAACTGTGCCATCGGTGCAGCTACCCCTATGTTTATTCCAATATTCCCCGCATCCGCTTCATTTCTAAATTTCCTGGCATTGGCACCACTCGTTGTGAACAAACAAGCCATGTTGCCATAGTTTCCATTATTAACAAACTGTAGCGCTTCTTCGATGTTTTTCATGGAGATAAGGCTCATAACCGGTCCAAAAATCTCGGTCTTTATCAGTTCCTTGTCCAAGGCCACATTTTCCAATATAGTTGGGTTAATGAAGTTTCCTTTTTCATAGCCCTCGATCTTGGCTTTTCTTCCATCTAACAACATATTGGCACCTTCATCAACACCTTTTTGTATAAGCTCTTCAATCCTAGCTTTACTTTCAGGTGTAATAACCGGCCCCATATCAACATCATTCAAACCATAACCGGTAGTTCGTTGTTTAACTGTTTCATAGAGCGATTCTTTAAACGCTCCCTTTTCATCACCTACAGTAATAATGGTGGATGCCGCAAGACACCGTTGCCCTGCACACCCATAGACCGAGTCAGCAATGATTCTCGAGGACATTTCCTTGTCTGCATCAGGTAACACAACCACAGGGTTTTTAGCCCCGCCTTGTGCTTGAACACGTTTTCCATTGGCCGTTCCTTTGGAATAAATATATCGAGCTACAGGAGTACTACCCACAAAGCTTATACTTTTGACCAATGGATGTTCCAAGAGACCATCTACCGATTCTTTGCCCCCATGTACCAGACTTATCAATCCTTTGGGAAGATCTAATGCATCGATAAGCTCAAACACCTTCATCATTGTCATAGGAACTTTTTCCGATGGTTTTACAATAAAAGCGTTACCTGTTGCAATGGCATAGGGTAAAAACCAAAACACAATCATTCCCGGAAAATTGAACGGGGTAATACATGCCGCTACTCCAAGAGGTTGTCGAATCATCATTTCATCGATTCCCCTTGCTATATCTTCTATAATATCCCCTGCCATAAGCATTGGAGTTCCACACGCAACTTCTACGTTTTCAATGGCCCGTTGTATTTCTCCAAGTGATTCGGCCTTTGTCTTTCCAGATTCATTCGTAATGATTACGGCCAGCTCTTCCTTATGCTCTTCCAACAACGCTTTTAATTGGTAGAGTACCTGAACTCTTTTCATTACGGGCACCTTACTCCACTCTTTATAGGCATTTTGGGCTTTTATCACCGCACGGTCAACATCTTTTACCGTATCACTACCTGAAGGAACCTGTGCCAAAATATTTTGATCAGCTGGGTTATAAACTGGAATTGTTTCTTTTGATGCACTTGCAGACCACTGTCCGTCAATGTAATTTTTTAAAATATCCATTATTCTTACGCTTAAACTATTTATAAACTTCTATTTTCAATTATGAATTACTTCCTAACAATATGTATATCAGAACTGTGACCAAACATAGTCCTATGGACATTACTTTGGTGTATTTCCACGAAACGAGACTTACAGCTCCGACATCGGCCATTTGATATGTATTCTTTCTCGGATAAAAATGCGAAACCGCAAACATGATGATTATGTTTAAAACAAATTCAATACCCCACAGGTGTACAAAATGAATACCGTGGCCCGTATATACCCATGACATAAAAATGTAAAACAACAATCCAAATACCAACGCTGCTTTTGCTCCTGTTGCCGATATTCGTTTCATAAAGAATCCAGCCAATAAAATGGTTGCAATCGGAATAAAATATATTCCATTCAGTTCCTGTAATAGTTGGTATAAGCCATCAGGTGCATTGGCCATCATGGGAGCCGTAAAAATTGCCACTACGGCCAAAATGGCGGAGGTCACCTTACCAACCATCACAAGTTTACTATCACTGATGTCGTTCTTAAAATGCTTTTTAACAATATCAACACTAAAAAGAGTCGCTACCGAGTTAAGTACAGAATTGAATGTACTTAAAACAGCACCCATAATGACAGCGGCAAAAAAACCAATCAACCATACCGGTAATACTTTTTTTACAAGTTGGGGGTAAACACTATCTTGCTGGTCATAATAAGTATCTTGAAAATAATAAAAACATATTACGCCGGGCAGTACAATAACCAACGGTATCAGAATCTTGAACAGCCCCGTTAACAACAACCCTTTCTGTGCTTCTTTTAAATTTTTTGCTCCCAATGCTCTTTGTATTATAGCTTGGTTCATACCCCAGAAATACAATTGATTTATAATTAAACCGGTAAAAAGTACCTCAAAAGGTAAAACTGAATCAGGAGCCCCTATAACATTGAATTTCTCGGGCGCAAATTCGTAAACTTTGGTAAGACCATCCATTGGGTTTCCATCCCCAATGGCCACAAGCGCAAGAATTGGGATAAGAAGCCCCCCCAATAAAAGTCCAAAGCCATTGATGGTGTCCGAAAATGCAACTGCCTTTAATCCTCCGAAAATCGCATATATGGAACCTATCGCCCCTATGACTACGACAGTAATCCATAAACCTTGGGATTTATCAACCCCGAGAATCTCCGAAACCCCGAACAAGCTTTCTATCCCGATAGCTCCTGAATATAGGACTATGGGCAATAGTGTTACAACGAAAGAAAAAATGAGAATGACCGCTACCAATGACCTCGTAAAACTATCGAACCTATTTTCTAGAAACTGTGGTATGGTGGTAAGTCCCATTTTAAGGTATTTAGGCACAAAAAACACAGCTGCCACGACCAAGGCAATAGAAGAGGTAACTTCCCAGGCAATCACAATAAAACCGTTGACATATGAATTTCCATTCATCCCAATCAAATGTTCGGAGGATATGTTTGTCAACAGCATAGATCCGGCTATTACAGTACCTGTCAAGCTTCTTCCTCCCAAAAAATACCCTTCTGAGGATTTTAAGTTGGTTTTTCTAAGGCTGTACCAAGTAAAAAAGGCAACACCTCCTGTAAAAAGGATAAATGAAACCAACATGATAATTAAATCAGTATCCATAAAGTTTGTTAGTTAAGTGATTGGTTACAGGTAGTATTTTTGAGTTTTCTTGTTTTCTTGATAGGATTGGTAGGAAGCATTAACCTCTTGTTTTTCAGAAATTTCAGCGACTGCAACGTCCCACCACGCAAATCCAGGCACTGCTTTTTTACGGTCTACATCTATATAAATCAATGTAGTTCGGTCAATGGTCTTAGCTACTTTAAGGGCCTCTTTTAATTCATTTACATTGGAGGCTTTTATAACATGTGCACCCATACTAGCGGCATTGGCCGCATAATCCACTGGTAACATCCCTCCATCCAATTGTTGGGTTTCCTCGTTCCTATATCGATAATAGGTTCCAAATCCTTCACTCCCCAATGATGCTGATAAAGACCCAATACTAGAATAGCCATCATTATTCAATAGCACTATTGTAAGTTTTTGTTTTTCTTGTATGGATGTAACGATTTCTTGAGACATCATTAAATAACTCCCATCGCCTACCATCACATAGACCTCGCTATCGGGACGGGCCATCTTGGCACCCAATCCCCCCGCAATTTCATAACCCATACAGGAATAACCATATTCCAAATGAAACCCTTTGGGGTCTCTGGTTCTCCATAATTTATGAAGATCACCAGGTAAGCTTCCAGCTGCACAAAGTACAATATCCTTGGCGTCAGAAAAATTGTTCACCGCTCCAATAACCTCACCTTGAAAAGCAGGGGTTTGGTTTTTTTCCTCATAAATATTTTCTACAAAACTGTCCCAACCCTGATTGAGTTCTATTACTTTTTTCTTATAAATTTCTGGAACTTCAAAAGTTGATATTTGTTCATAGAACTCTTCTAGTATTACTTTTGCATCACCTACCAATGGCAAAGCACCATGTTTAAAACAATCAAATTCAGTAACGTTTATATTAATGAACCGAACCTTTGGGTTTTGAAACCCTGATTTTGAAATCGTGGTAAAATCACTGTAACGTGTACCAATCCCGATAACGACATCTGCCTCTTTTGCTATTTCAATGGCTCCTGGGGTTCCCGTTACTCCAATTGCACCCAAATTTTGAGGTACATCAAATGGCAGTGAACCTTTTCCGGCATATGTTTCGCTCACTGGGATGCCAGTTCGTTCAACGAATTTTTTCAAAATTTCAGTAGCTCCACTATAAATTGTGCCTCCACCTGCGATAATAAGGGGTTTTTTACTTGCTTTAATCAAAGCAATCGCCTTCTGAAAAAGGGAGCGATCGGGCAGAGTCCGACCAATGGGCCATGTCTTTTTACGGAACATTTCTATTGGATAATCAAATGCTTCTGCTTGTACATCCTGAGGAATACTAAGGGTTACGGCGCCAGTATCCGCTGGAGAGGTCAAGACACGCATAACTTCTGGAAGAGCGGTAATCAATTGCTCAGGTCGGTTGATCCGATCCCAATATTTTGAAACGGGTTTAAAGCAATCATTCACCGAAATATCTTGAGAGGCACTGGATTCGAGTTGTTGAAGGACTGGAGCCACCTGTCTGGTTGCAAAGATATCACCTGGAATCAGTAATACGGGGATTCGGTTTATGGTCGCCAAAGCCGCACCAGTAACCATATTGGTTGCTCCTGGGCCTATAGATGTCGTGCAAACAAAGCTCTCCATTCGATTCTTTACTTTTGAATATGCCACTGCGGCGTGTACCATTGCCTGTTCATTACGCGCAACATAAAACGGAAAACCTGGTTCCTGATGCAAAGCCTGCCCAATTCCCGCCACGTTCCCATGACCCAGAATACCAAAACATCCAGCAAAAAATTTGTGTTCCTTTCCATCACGTTCCACATACTGATTCTTCAAATAAGCTATGGTTGCCTGTGCGACCGTCAATCGTATTGTCTTCATTCGTTTTGTATGATATTAAATAAATCGGTACACTATGGAACTATCGTTTGAGTACCTTTTGTTTTACTACTATGAACTGATGTTACAACAATTAAAATCCCCCTTTAGCCTCAATGAACTTTAAGGATTCTTCAATGGTCGGCATAAAATTTGCACAACCGTTCTTCGTTACCACTTGCGCTCCACTGGCGTTCCCCATTCGGCAGGATTTATACAAGCTCCAGCCCTTAAGGAACCCGTAAAGAAAGCCACCTGCAAAAGCATCACCAGCTCCCAGTACGTTTACAACCTCAACAGGAAAGCCTGGAACATCTTTCCTGGAACCGTCCTTGGAATAGATACTTACTCCATCTCCTCCTCTTTTTACCAAAAGTGTTTCTATACCTGAGGATAAGAGCCACGCTATTGATTTGTTGATATCTCCTTTTATCTCAGGCGCCGAAATCTGCTGATGCTTGATAACAACCTGGGATGCTTCACTTAGGGTAGCTGCCAGAATTTCTTCTTCCGTACCAATGGCAATTTTCACCTTAGGCAATATCGCTCTCATCGTTAGTCCAAAAGCACGATAATCATGCCATTGGTCGGCTCTAAAATCAAGGTCCAACACTACGTCAACATCATTTTTATTAGCTATTTCAGCAGCGAAGAAGGTTGCACTTCTACTAGGCTCAACATTCATTGCAGTACCATTTATCAACAATACCCTATAATCTGGGATATTTGCATCCAAAACATCATCAATATCTAGATGACTATCTGCGGCATTATCGCGATAAAATACCAACGGAAACTTGTCCGGTGGTTCAATACCGAGAACAACGGCACTACTTCTCGTTCCGTTTTTTATGGGAATGCATTTGGTATTCACCTTTTCGGATTTCAAAAAATTAATTATAAAATCCCCCACTTTATCATTCCCTACAGCTGTAAGGAGACTGGCTTGAAGTTCAAGCCTAGCACAAGCGACCGCAATATTTAACGGAGACCCACCAACGAAGGCATCAAAACCTTTTATATCATTGAAAGAAGAGCCTATGTTTTGAGAATATAAATCGATAGATGACCTACCAACTGTAATTACATCGTATTTTTTACTATCCATTATTTGATTATTGTTTGTTCATTTTTGCCGTTACCAAGGGTAATCTAGCGTCCTTGCTTTTCCACGAATCATATATCCATTCATGATCGGGATCGGTCGTGTTGGCCAAACACTGATCTGTTCCTGCCAAGAAATTCAAATAATAACAATGGAAGCCGTGTTCAGCAACAACGGGATGAAAACCTTTCGGAATCAATACCACATCATTGTGGTGTGGCCTTACGATTTCATCCAGTGATCGGTCTAAGGTATAGACCTGCTGTATGGCGTAAGCTTCTGGTTTCTGGAATTTATAAAAATAAGTTTCCTCTTGTATGGGTTCCAGAACATTGCCTTGTGGATCCAGGATTCTTTCATCATGTTTGTGCGCAGGAAAGGAACTCCAGTTTCCTGAAGGCGTATAGACCTCCCTTACCACAATTTTACTGCAGCCAAAACCTGGAGGAACAAGATCATTGAATTGACGGGTAGCGTTATCGCCACCAAAAATCACCACTGGGGTGTCCTCAGGGGTGACAAATTTAGGAGGGTATTCCTCTTCGGCAATGCACCATCCATATGCTATATCTAGTATTTCGCTAGTTGCCGTAAGGGTAAAATTACTTCCCTTGGGCAAATAAAGCGTGTGTGCTACTCCACTAAACACATCTTTTCTACCATTTAAGGTTTCCCATGATCCTTTATCACTTTCAACTTTAAAATTGCCTGCTAATAGCACAATAACCATTTCATTGTCCTCTGTGCTATGTTCCCATCTTTCATCTTTGGACATTTGTCTTGCTCCAAAATTCAGGTAGTTCCATTGGGCTGTATCTGGCGTCACTTTATGGTATTCTCCACTTGACCTTTCTGGTCTTACAAGTAAATGGGATGCTTTGCTCATTTGTTCAATACTATTTTGTTGTTTTTTTTAATTTGATCTGCTTTCCCTACGGAACCGAACAAATCAAACTTGTTCAGCATAAACTTTTCATACTCGTTCATATATTCCTTACCTGGGATAATTGGATCGAACAATTCTGGTGAATCCTTAAAGAATTCCCTATGCACACGTGTCCAAAGTAAACGTGCATCGGTAGCGATATTGATTTTACAAACCCCATACCTAATAGCTTTTACAATTTCATCCGTTGAAACACCTTCCGCCCCATTGCTCAATTGACCACCGGCCTGATTGATTCTTTCAATTTCTTTGGTATTGACCGCGGACCCCCCGTGCAGTACAATGGGAAACCCACTGAGTTTATCTTGAATTTTTTCGAGAATATGGAACTGTATGCCTTGTCCACCTGAAAATTTATAAGCTCCATGACTTGTACCTACGGCAACCGCAAGACTATCACAATTGGTTTCTTGGACAAACTTGACCACTTCCGAGGGTTTGGTATAAGAAGAATCTTCCTCAGAAACTGAAATATCATCCTCCACACCCGCCAAAACACCAAGTTCAGCCTCTACCACTACATTGTGCCTGTGTGCCTTTGACACTACAGCTCTTGTTCTTGCCACATTACGATTAAAATCATCATGTGAAGCATCTATCATTACAGATTGGTATTCCTTAGAATCTATGGCATCAAATGCATGGGTTTCGTTACCATGATCAAGATGAACTGCGTATGTCGCATCCGGGTAACATTTGGCCGCCGCTCCAATCATTGCACTCAACATTCTAGCTTGGGCATAATCCCGTGCTACAGGGGTCAATTGAACTATAAAGGGTGCATTGGCCTTTTGTCCCGCACGAAACAAACCATGTATCTGTTCCATGGTAAACACATTTACCGCCGCTATTCCATAGGAGCCATAACAATTTTCAAAAAATACTTTCGGAGAAATAATCATGTTTTAATTTTTCTGCACAACACTAATCTAATGCTGAGGATAAAAGAACAAAAAAAACACTATGACTGAAAGGATTACAACAAAAACTCCATGCAAAGGTTTGCATGGAAACTGCGCTTTTTTTACCAGTAACAATTACTTAATCTTCCTTGGAAGATGCCCTGACCACAAGTTCTGGTTTAAAGACTTCTTTGCGGAAACATTCTACTGGTGTTTTATCCTTTAAGCGTTGTAACAATATTCTAGCCGACAACATTCCCATACTATAAACGGGTTGCCAAACTGTGGACAAAGAAGGAGAAAAATATAAGGAGTGAGGATCATCATCAAACCCAACGATAGATATATCTTGAGGTATCCTCATTCCTTTTTTTTTGGCTACATGTATGGCAGAAGTAGCTATGTTGTCGTTAATTGCAAATATGGCATCAGGGGTATCATCCAGTGCTAACAATCTTTTTGTGGGTTTCAGACCATCTTCATGGGAAAAACCTTTGACGTGATGTATGTATTCATTTCTAATCGGCATATTGTTTTGTTCCAATGCGTCCAAATACCCTTGCATTCTATGCTTTGTGGTACTCAGATTTAAAGGTCCACCTAAATGGGCAATTTTTTTGCATCCCGAACCAATCAGATACTCCACGGCCTGAAAGGCCCCTGAATAATCATCCACCAAAACTTTGTCCGATTCCAATCCTGGGCAATCCCTATCAAACACTACAACTGGGATATCATTTTTTTGCAAGTTTTGGAAATGTTCAAAAGTTTTAGTCCCGGAAGCAGGAGAAACTAGAATACCATCAACACGCATACCAGATAATTTTTTCACCAAAGTAACTTCTTCGTCAAAAGATTCATTGGATATACAGATCATGATATTATACCTTGTAGGTCCAACAACATCTTGTATCCCGGTTATTATAGCAGAAAAAAAATGACTGGTAATTTCTGGAACGATGACTCCAATCGTGTTCGACCTTTTCTGTAGTAGGCCCAATGCCATGGGGTTCGGCTGATAATCCAAATCTGCGGCCAGTTCCTTAACCGCTTTTTTGGTTCCTTCTCCTATAGCTGGGTGGTCATGGAGAGCCCTAGAAACAGTAGAAGGTGATAAATTTAGTTCTACAGCAATATCTTTTAAGGTAACACGTCCCTTCCTCATATTTCATTCATTAATCATTTCATCATGGTACTGTTCATTGTTATTGAACAAAATAAGGGGTTGGCATAACACTAGACCAAGTTACCAAATCAATAAACAAAATACAATAAATATCCGATACGGAAATCACTTTTTTGATAAAGAAACCTAAGTCTGAATACTTTTCAGTTTATTGGACTCTCATACCGACCAACCAAGATTCCATATGAGACCTCCACCTTTTTCTTTGGAGTGGCCACGCCACTAGTTCTTTCGATAGCAAAAATAAACCGATAGATATTTAAATGGCTTTCAGCCATTCCTGCAACAGCAACATCCAGGTAGCCAGTCTTCCATGTTGAAGCCCCATAGCAAATCCATGTCCTCCATGTGGATAGAGGTGCATCTCTACATCTATCTTCTGCTTTTTAAGTGCTTTGTATAATTGTAAGGTGTTTTCCACAGGTACAACTAAATCGTTTTCACTGTGAAGTATAAAGGTAGGAGGAGTGTCTGGTTTGACCTGTAATTCATTTGAATATAAATCTACCAATTCATTGGATGGATCTAGACCTAAAAGATTAGTCCTGGATCCACTATGTGTAAAATCTTTTTTCATTGTCACCACAGGGTAGATCAACACCATGAAATCAGGTCGATTGGTTCCTTCAAAATGGGTTCCCAATGTAGCTGCCAAATGTCCGCCGGCAGAAAAACCCATCACTCCTACCTTACTGGGATCGATACCCCATTGCCCTGCCATGGAGCGAAGTATTTCGATTCCCTGTTTGGCATCCATCAATGGAGTAAGGTGTGGCACTTGATTGGATTCATCTTCCGGTAAACGATATTTTAGTACGGCAGCAGCGATACCTTGACCATTCAACCACTTTGCTATATCAGTTCCTTCTTTGTCATATGCCAGCGCACCATACCCTCCCCCAGGACATATCATTATCATGGTTCCGCTATTGATTACCGATGAAGGCAAATACACCTCCAAGGTTGGGTCGGTCACCTTGGAAATCACACGTGCTTCGGGATTTTTTAGTTGTTCTTCAAGACTAGACACTTTGGCATTGGGCACCTCATCTTCCCATAGATGGATAATTTGATCCTGGGCAACACCTGAAGATAGGTTAATAAAAAAAAGTATAACAAATAAAAATCTCATGGTTCAGTTTTTTAGATCAATAAACAGCAGTGAATCAATCACAACCGACAACACTTTCCAAATCATTCTTCACTTCCTGCTCTTGCGCATAATCCACATATAGTCCTTCATATGGTTTGTCCGATACTGCGAACATCACATCTGTGCAACGTATATTGTCATACTGTCCATCCCCTTCCGAACTTTGCATATGGAAGATGCGACTGATATAACTATCGTCCCTTGCATCGATATAAGCACCGATATCATTGCCATAATTGTTAGGTTTCCTCCAATCCGGGGACACCAGTTTGTTGTTCTCTCTATATCGCCTGAGTTGCAGAAAATTCTCCTGAAGTATACCACTTGAAGTACCAAAAGGCTTAAAATTATTGGTATGCTCACTTTTGGTAATGTTATTGTTGGGCTGGATATAAAGTACAACTTTACCGCGCATACCCCCTTCCTTAGAGCCGTTTTCATCCATAAAATACAGGGTTTTTCCATCAACAATCTTATTCTGATCCACTATAGATTCAGTATAAAAACCACTGGAACTATGATATCTCAGCTTATCACCAAATTTGTTCTGCATCAACTCAATTATATCATGCCATTTGGCATCTGCCAACCACTGTTCATATTCTTTTAACTCGGTCATAATAAAAAGGGGTTCATGGTTTGGATGATCTTCGCTCCATTGTTCCATATAATCAATCCAGTCGGACAGCATTATGGAGGATGGGTTATCTACAGTTAGATCCACTTCATCCCCAGGGGCATCATGTCCTAAGACTAGATCTCCTATATGTATGGTGGATAATTGAACAGCACTCCCCTTTTGTAAAAGTAAATTATAACCCCTTTGTGTTGGGGTTAATTTTACCTCAGCACTTACCAATACATCTTTCTCATTGTTATATTCATAAACTAAAATAGGGACACCATCATCTATTATCAATTGTGAACCGATCACCTCGCCATTGGCTGTATAAGAATTGACATAGACCTTGCCATTGGATCGAACTGCTTTCACATTCCCTTTTAATAGGTCGGAACTGTTCGTTTTAGAAGTGTTTAACGACCATAAAGTACCATTAACATCAATGGTCTCCACTCTATAATTGGTCACTGTATTGACATTGTGCCGAAAAATATAAAGCGTGTTGTCTTGTTCAAAGGGATAAAATGATTCTCCGGCTGGTACGGATTCGACTTTATAAAGTGTGGTCCCCAATGTAATTTCACTGTTATCAAAAATAATCTCCTTGATTTCATAAACTCCCGTATCACTTGAATACAGGGTAATAAATGCTTTTTCTTCAAAAATAAAACTAGACAATCGAGCATCCACAACCCCTGTATCCTTAGACCCTATAAAATTTAAAACCGTTCCATTGTAGTTATGTACGGTTAAAGTACCACTGGTTGGGACATAATCTAAAACATATTGCTCGGATTGATAATTCAACACATTGAATTCCCTATGTTCTTCCGTCCATGGATCTGCGCTGTTATCATACCTTAATTCCTGTTCCCCATCGACCACTTCATATATTTTAAAAAGTCCATCCATACTGGAGTAGGAAAATAGATAATTCTTATCCACATAATGGAACGAGGAGAGGTAATCAACGTCTTCAGTCCAATTGGTCTGCAATTCCTCTTCGGTGTAAAAACTAAAAAGGTCAAATTCAAAGAACCTGAGACCACTTTCCAGTTGGGTAGTCAATCCTTCCCGTTTCATTCCTCCTTGGTTTCCTGAGTATGAATTATGGGTGCCCCTAAAGAAAAAGTGTCTATATATAGCAGTTGTAGAATCTTGTACTACTTGTTCTGGGGTGGGGTTCTCTTCTCCTTGGGAAGGTGGAGGCGTTGTTTCGAGCTCACCTGCATCCGATGAACAACCATTTACCAGCAATAAACTGAACAAACAAATACTACAGATATATATTTTTGTCATGATACCAATATAATGCATTGGAAGGGACCCCAAAACTGAAGCCCCTTCTTGCAATGAGAAAAAACAACTTTAGTTGTCCCTGTTACAAAATTCATTATTGTCTGTGTTATCAGCGACGAAATTTGGTTTATGGGCCTCCTCCCATTGGGGTGCATCCGTATCAAAATCATAGTTACACATCACATTGTCCACGTTCCATCCGGAAATATCTTGGTTGAAAGCTTTATTTTCCTTGAACAAGTTTTGCATATTCACCACATTGCTCACATCCCATCCGGAAATATCTTGATTAAAAGCACAGTTTTCACCTCCAAACATCGTTTCCATATTGTCTAGGCCACTCACATCCCAATTATTGACCGAACTGTTGTTGAATCCACTGTCTTTAAACATATCCCACATACTCACTACCTTGCTAACATCCCATGCACTTAAATCGCCATTAAAATCAGACTCGCGAAACAATTCACGCATTGTCACAATATTCCCCAATTTATCTCCCCATCCAGAAAGATCTTGGTCAAATGCATCATTACCTCTAAACGTGGATTGTAAACTGGTTACATTCGAAATATCCCAATCTCCAATTGGCTGATTGAACGGACAATCCCTGAACATATTTTTTAAGGTTGTTGCACTACTTACATCCCATCCAGAAATATCTTGGTCAAAAGCAGACTCCCTAAAAATAGTTTCGAAAGTGGTAACATTCCCCACATCCCACTGATCCATGGGCTGGTTATAGCTGGAAGCCTTATAAAAAAGGTCCTGTACATTGGTTATTCCGCTAACGTCCCAATGGTTTATATTGCTATTGAAGGAAGTGGCTTCTCTGAACATCGCCTTAAGTGTAGTTGTTCCACTTAAATCAGGTGCATCGGTTGCCGAGATTTGCAGGTTGGAACAACCTCTGAAATAGGCTTCATCATTGCCCAGCTTAAGCTGACCCCAGCTGGTTACATCTATTATATTGTCCGAGCTCTGGTCTGTTTCATAAAAATTAAACCCTTCAATGACACCCCACACAGTCACTGTGTAATCGCCAGCTTCCGTATACGTGTGGGAGGCAGATTCAAGGTCATAAGTAGCAACGATACTTTCCGCTCCATCTCCCCAAAAGACCTTAAAATTATAGGCTCCAGACTCAATCAATGGAAGCGTAATACTCTCATCAGCGCTCACCCGCCACACCGTAACGAATTCTTCATCGGACTCAAAAGGCTCCAAGGGTTTCAAATTAACGGTATATTCTTCCTCTAGACCAAATCCTGACACCAACAAAGAAGATGTACCTGTACTAAAACTGTCTCCTGATGCAGGGGATGTGGTTATCCCTTCATTAAGGTTTATGGTCAACACCAATTCGCTGGCATCACATTCATTGGGCAGCGAAGCAGTTATACTCCTGGAAGGGTTGGATACCGAAACTTCAATATCTTCCTCTATACAATCATTCTTTGCAGCCTCAATTACTATGGATTCAATATAAACATCCCTGTCGTCCAAGGAATAATCTGTACTATCCACATCGCAAGAGGATACAGTTGCCCCAATACATGCAGCAATCAAAATAAATTTATAAAAACGTTTCATGTACTATTTTTTTTTATTAATACCCTGGGTTCTGTTCCATTTCTGTAATGTCCACTTCAGCTTGTGGGAGTGGTGACAACAAACGGATAGGTTCTACGGTTATACTTTTGTTCTCATTCTGAAAAAAGGTGTTCATTGTGCTAATCGCACTACCTGTTCTCAAAAGATCGACCCATCGATGACCTTCGCCTACAAGCTCCAACCTTCTTTCGAGGGCTATCGCAGATCGCATACTAGCCTTATCGGTTGCCGTGGTACCCTCGAGATTGGCTCTGTCCCTTACCAGGTCAAGATAAGTTCCTGCCAAAGGCGTTTTATCGTTCTCGTTCAAGCATTCTGCATATAACAATAAAATATCCGCATACCTTACAACATAATGGTTATCTCCCCCATCACTCCTATCACTACTTGGTGACGGTGTCCATTTGTCTAAATAGTAGACATTGTTTGATTCATTGATGAAATCTCTTCGTAAATCGTCCGTTTCATAAAGATCATACAAGGAACTCTCCATTGCCATGGCACCCATGCCACCTTGATCGTCCGGTTGTGTAAACAAGTAATGAAACCTACTTCCTTCACTCCTTCCGTCCAAATCCGAAGCATACTGAACACTAAAAATATCCTCATCATTTCCTTCGTTTTCCACTCCAAAGAGTTCGTCGATCGGAGCAAGCTCATACTGCTGTGAATCAACAATGATTTCCAATTGATCCTCTGCTTGACCGAACAACTGTCTTTTCATATAATGTTTGGCCAAAATGGCTCTAGCGGCATACTCATTGGCCCTACCCGTACTGTTATTTTTGGGCAGTAGATCAATGGCATCCAACAGATCGTTTTCAATTTGTTCATAAATCTCCTCAACCGAGGTCCTGGTATCATCAAATGCATTGGTAGGGTCGTCTATGGTCAACACTAAAGGTACAGCTCCGTACATGGTTGTCAAGTGATCATATAAGAATCCCCTAATAAATTTCATTTCGCCAATTCTAACACTTTTTAGAGATTCGCTGTCGTATAAGACTTCATCTATAATATCCAAAACGGTGTTCGCATAAAAAATGCCTTCATAGCAATTTTCCCAGATGCTTCCGACAAATCCATCTGTACTCGTCCATGAAAAATCTTCTAAGGCTCTAGCACCACCATTAGAGTTTGGTGCTTGGATATAGGCATTATCCGTAGGGATTTCTCCCCAAAGAATCATATAGTAATCATAAAGGGCCTGAAGTTCGTTGTATGTAGCGTTCACGGTGGACTCCACATTATCCTGATCTGTATAATAATTATCTGCCAGTATTCCTGTTTCAGGTAACTGGTCCAACTCGCTTTCACAAGCAATGCACAACAGCAATGCTGATATGACAATAAATGTTCTTTTAATAATCATCTTTTTATTTTTTTTATTGAAATGATAGATTAATACCTGCGGAAATTAGTCGTGGAACAGCAGTGGTTCCCTGTATGTGCCCTCTATTGAGTGGGTTTCCAGTGTTACCCCCATCTGGATTCATACCTCTGTAGTCAGTCCAAGTATGTAAGTTATTGGCAGACACATACACTCTCAAGCTTTGAAGGTGTAATTGCTCCAAAATTGATTTGGGCAGGTTATACCCCAATTGCACACTCCTCAACCTTAAATAATCCGCATCCAACACATTATAATTGGTAGGGTTCCTACTGGCCTTTCTTGTTGCTGTGTTTCCATATGCATCAGGGGGTGACAAGAATCCTTCCGGATTTCGAGTAGGGTCCCAGTAATTATTGAAATAGTGATAATTGGTATTGGTGAAAGCCTCTCCATATTCCAAATAGCGTGAGGTCATTTCATCAAATGCAACCCTTCCCATGGTTCCATTAAAGTTCATGTTGAAATCAAATCCTTTATAAGCCAGATTGATTCCAAAACCATAGGTCACCTCGGCATTGTAATCGCCCAAAAGCACCCTATCATCGGCATCAATGACATCATTGCCATCAGTATCCTGGAAAATATAGTCTCCCACTTCTGAGGAAAGCGTCGTGTTTTTTCTGCTCCTGTATTCTTGTACCTCTTCTTCGGATTTTAGAATACCCACAATTTTGTAACCATATAAATTGGCCAAAGATTCACCCACTCTGGTTATAAACCTTTGATTGCTTCCTTCATATAGCTCATCAGCCCCTCCCAAGGAAATGATTTCATTGTTATTTGTCGCAAGATTGGCATTTACACCAAGGCTAAGATCGCCTAGCTTGAAATCCGAGGCACCAATATTAAATTCCCAGCCCTTGTTCTGCATTTCACCGATATTTTGCAATGATTCATTAAAGCCAGTATGTTTGGGAACCGGTCTATCAAGTAGTAAGTCGGTTATGTCCGCTATGTAATAATCAACACCCAATCTGATCTTATGGAAAAAACTAAGGTCTACACCGAAATTATTGGATGTATTGGTTTCCCACCCTAAATTATAAGATGGGGCACTAGATGGTGCTGCTCCTGGATGCAATGTACTGTCATATGGATAATCCCTTCCTGTGCTTATCGAAGCATATTGTGCGTAATTCCCAATCTGGTTATTTCCTGTCTGCCCCCAACTATATCTTAGTTTGGTATATGTAAGGATATCATTTTCTGGAAAAAAGGATTCATTGCTCAGTACCCAACCTGCCGAAAATGACCCAAAGGTACCGTACCTATTGTCACTACCAAAGCGTGAGGATCCATCAGTTCGAATGGAACCTGATAGAAAGTAGGTATTGTCATAATTGTACATTAGTCTCCCGAAATAGGACAATTGTGTCCATCTACTCCTAGAGGCACCTGCTGTTTGTAATGTTGATCCATCTATATTTTCAATAATATCATTGGGAAAATCAAATCCATCTACAGAGAGTGAGGCATAAGTACTTTTCTGGAAACTCTGTCCCAACAAGGCATTGAACGAGTGTTTTCCTGCATCAAAAGTATAGTTTGCCGTATTTTCAATCAAAACATCACCTTGGTCACTTCTGCTCTCTGACCCCTGTTGTGAGTTCCGTTCGCTAATTAATTCCCTATAAGCTCCTGTCAACATCGGGGCGAATTGATCTGTAAAGCTTGAATGGTAGAGAAAGCCCAAAGATGTTTTCAGTTCCAAATTCTTGATAGGCTCATAAGAAAGGTATGTGTTCCCAAAAGTTCTGAACTCCCTTCGTTGGTATTTGGATAATTCGGCCATGGCCACTGGGTTTTCCTGCATATTGGCATTGTAAGGTCTATTTGCCCGAATCTGTGCCTCGATATTATATCCTGTGGGATGGGTGTCATCATAGGCTGAAAAGAAAGGATACATATACACCATTGCTCTTCCTGCAGGATCTATGGGGTATCGATATTGGTTGCTTCCATTAGTGAGTCCGCGTTCCGCATAATATCCATTGACATTGACCCCATATTTGAAGTGTTTGCCCAATCTGGTATTTACCTTGATGTTCGCTGTATAACGCTGTTGATCTGCTGAAGTTACAATACCTTCCTCATCGGTATACCCAAGCGATACCGCATAATCGGTATTTTCGGTAGCACCGGAGACACTTACATGATGATTCTGTACAATTCCGGCCCTGTATACAGCATCTTCCCAATCAAAATCAGTCAACCCTTGTTCATTATTAAGGTAAGGCACTGTATAATCAAGTATTAACTCTCTAACATTGGCACCATTGGCAATACGTTCTGCTTCCGTATCGTTGATATTTGCCCCAGGGTGGTTTTTCACATATGCATTGTTACGGGCATCTTTAAAAAAGACCGCTGCATCATAGGCATTCAACAAGTCATAAGTACCGGTACGTTCCTGGATTCCCATTACGGAACGTAGCTGTACGGTTGGTTTCTTGCTTCTTCCTTTTTTGGTTGTTACCATTATCAGTCCATTGGCTGCACGTGAACCATATATGGCGGAGGAAGCAGCATCCTTAATAACGTCGATACTTTCAATGTCATTGGGGTTGAGCACGTTTAAGGAACTTCCTTCTGCCAATGGAAAACCATCCACGACCACCAAAGGATTGGCATCCCTTGTGATCGAACCTGCCCCCCTAATAGTTATTGTATTGCCATCTCCAGGGTTTCTGGCGTTGGTTAAAATATCCACCCCTGGTAATTTCCCAACAATGGCTTGATCTATATTGGCGTTTGAGTACTGTTGAATCTCCTCTGCACCAACACTAGCCACTGCTCCGGTTATTTTTTCTTTCGAACTCGTTCCATAACCAATTACGACCACATCATCCAGCACATTGCTAGACTCCTCCAAACTGAAATCAATCGTTTGAGTAGCCGGAGATGCCTTCTTTTCCATTGTTTGAAACCCCAAGTAGGAAACCACCAATGTAGGGGCATTCGATGAAGTTGTAATAGTGTACTGCCCATTAAAATCTGAAACTGTACCGATGGTAGTACCCTTTTCTATAATACTTGCTCCTGGCAAGGGTACCCCCTCACTATCGGATACCGTACCGCTTATTGTTTGTTGTGCCCACACAGAGGTAGAAACACCAATAAGAAAAATGAATATCAAAAATTTAAATTTCTTCATGTTTGGATAGTTGTTTTTGTTAATTCGCCAACCAAATAACAATAAAAAAACGATTTTGATAACAAGGCAAGATTAAAACTTTATGCAAAGGTTTGCATTGGTTAATCTTTAATTTGCAAGTATTTAACCTTGTATTCACATACGTTTTTTAATTCAACAAACGGCTCCATTTCAGTCTATATCGGTGGCGGATCAATTTATCACTTCAACTATTTGAAAATTAATGAACAACATTCCTATTTTGTGCAAAGGTTTGCACAATTATTTTTTTGCAAATAGGAATTTTGTTGTTGTTTTGGAGGGATAGTTGTTTGATTACAATTATACTTTCTCGTTATATTTTCGTTTAACAAAAACTTATTTTATGTACTTTTCTTTCGGAGGTTTCAAATATGTCAAATTCCATGTAAGCATCTTTTTTTGTCTGACATCTTTGTTCCTCACACAAATAGCTGCACAAGAGGTACATTCACACAATGACTATGAACAAGATTTTCCTTTCTGGAAGGCTTTGTCTGGAGGAGCCAGATCTATTGAAGTGGATATATATTTAAGAGATGGCAAACTGTATGCTACCCATGAGGCCTCTGAAATAATCAATGACCGAACAATTGAAAACCTATATTTTCAGCCGATACAAAAAGCAATTACCTTGGACTTGCTAGGCCAAACGCCGTTACAACTGTTGATTGATGTAAAGTCCGAAGCGGTATCGACCTTGGAAAGTTTGATATCGGTATTACAAAAATATCCTGAGATTCGAAAAAATCCGAATATCATCCTTACCATCTCCGGGAACCGCCCTCCCGTTAACACCTATTTGAACTATCCATCTTACATTATGTTCGATTATCAAAGCCTGGAGAACATCAATGACCCAAAACAGTGGAGCAAGGTCGCACTTATCAGTCTCAATTTTAAGAAGACATCCAAATGGAATGGATTAGGCAGATTAACAACAGAGGACTATACAAAAGTAAAAGCGACGATTGAAAAAGCGCATAGCTATGGCAAACCATTCAGATTTTGGGCCACACCAGACACCAAGTCGGCATGGAGGGCTTTGGCCAAACTTAATGTAGACTATATAAATACCGACACACCTTTTGAATGTAGGAAATTTCTCGCCTCTTTGCCAAAAAGGTCTTTTCAAACCAAACAGATTTCGAAAATTTATAAGCCACGTTATACTTCCGATCAAAAAGAACGCACCGTTGAGAACGTTATTTTGCTTATCGGTGACGGAAATGGGTTGTCCCATATTTCTGCTTCCGTTTTAGCCAATGGCGGAGCTTTGACCCTGACCCAACTTAAGAGTATCGGTTTTTTAAAAACAGCCTCCGCAGATGATTTTACCACTGACTCGGCCGCTGCCGGTACAGCTTTGGCAACAGGGGCAAAAACCTATAACCGGGCTGTTGGATTGGATACCCTGAGGGCTCCCTTGGCCAATATCCCAGAAGTCCTTTCCAAGGCAGGTTATATTTCTGGATGTATAACCACTGACAAGTTAACAGGAGCCACTCCAGCATCCTTTTATGCACATCAAGAAGATCGATCATTAACCGATGGTATTGTTTCTGATTTATCCAAGAGTAAACTTTCGTTGTTCATGGGAGGTGGTGAACTGGATTTTGACAACAAGGAGACCCTAAAAGGTTTTCAAATAATGCAAAGTGTAGAGGATATAGGCAGATCAAAAGATAAAAAAGTCGGACATTTCTTTGCAAAGGGTGATTTGCCTGGAATTATAGAAGGCAGAGACAATCTATTGGCCAGAGCCACCAAAAACGGCATTGCTTTTCTCAACTCAAAAAAACAACCTTTTTTCTTGATGGTGGAAGGCGCCAAGATTGATAAATATGCCCACCAAAACAATGTGCCAGGCATTGTAAGTGAGGGCATAGATTTTGATGAGGCCATAACCGAAGCTATCAAATTTGCTGATAACTCTGGTAATACGCTCGTAATTATAACTGCGGACCATGAAACTTCAGGGTTTAGTATTCCGCAGGGAAATATCCAAGATAACTGGGTCGAAGGAGATTTTACTACATATGACCATACAGCCGCTATGGTTCCCATTTTTGCCTATGGCCCATATTCGCATAAATTTCAGGGCATTTACGAGAATAGCGAAGTTTTCCATAAAATCATGGAAATTCTAAATGTACAAACACATAAGTAAAATTTTACAGTTAGTTTAGTTAGCTTTAAGTGCTGTTGTTAAGTGAACTTGGGAACAAACCCGTTCCCAAGTTTTCACCCATCAAGGTCCATAATCATGAAATCTTGACTACAATTCCGGAAAACTTCATTTTATTACATAATGTAGGAATGACAAAAGCTTTAAGGTTCACGTCTCCTTTTAATCATCGCTTCGCACATTTTAAAGGATGTTTGTTTGCTTATTCCAAACTATAATTAAATTATTCACATGGAACGTACTGAACCATTCACCGAACTCTACACCTTTTTATGATATCAGATGAATACTTAAAAACTAAATACCTTTAAATCAGTCCGTGGACTTTACTTAAACACCACCTATTTAGTGATTCGTCGGGAGTGCCAGAACCAACAGCCAAAGCATAATCAATTTATATACAGATGTTTAAGTAGACACCCCCAAAACACCTCTCTAGCGGCATCTTCAGGTGAATTATAGACTTTCTAAATTAGAATATAGTAAAATACGCTCCCATAAATGTCCAAAAACCTTTCCAATCCAGGCCCTATTCGAACCCAAATATCAACATATTGAAAAGCAACACTTTAAAAAGCCACAAATAAAAGAGGGCACCCATTAGGACATCTTAGATCGGTACCTGACTACAACTTAGAATCTTCGAATCCCTGTGCCACTTCGGCAACAGGTGTTCACTGTCCCAACTATAAGTCAGATGCGCTTGTCCCTGCTCCTGTTGTCAAACGCAACCAGATTGAACAGTTCCCGCATGCGCGACCTTACCCGATTTCCGTAACGTGCTTCCAATTCCTCGGCATTCAAATTGGTCGTGGCATGTGTTTTTCTTTTTGCATTCCGGAACAACTCGTATCGGGATAGCAAAACTTCCCCCATTACATTGCATTCCTTGCCAAAATGAACACCCTCGGGCTCAATGCCCAGGTCATCAAAACAATACAACTGGGCGTCCCCGTAGTCCCCAATGATCTTGAACCCGAGATGATTGAACCCGAACACAATGTTCCGGCTTGGAATCACCTGATAGGGCCTTTGGTGCGGGACCATGAACTTCAATAATTTCATCAAGCTGGTCTTACCACATCCAACGGGTCCTGATAGGAGCACGCCCTTGTCAATATCGATTCCCAACTGCGAACACCGTGCCCTGTCCCGTATAAAATAGAGGCACAATTGGTAAATGATTTCTCGATCTTCCCTATAGATTTTGAACTTTTTTCCGAACAACAGCTTGCCCTTGGCCTCCAAATAGACCAACATCTTCTCGAAATCATAGTGGATCTCACGCCCCTTTAGTGTTCCCAGTTCATATTGGACCGTATCCTCGGTGATGATATGTGGTGATCGATAGTTCAAAGCGGCTGATGGTAATCTTTGTCCGTGGTGGTCCTGAGGTTGTCCCTATTTGGGACAGTGGCCCTAAGCTGTTTGTCCTTGCTTTCAGAGGTATGGGAAGTTGATTTTTTTGAATTTTCCGGTTTTTCACTGTTTCTATTGTTTTTCTTGGTTTGTATAGGTTTGTTTATAGGTACCAGTGCTTGTCCACTGCTTGTCCCAAAATTGGTATGGCTTGGGTACACTACTTGTCCACCACTTGTCCCAAAATCGAACATCTTGATACGGCTGCCCTTGAACGGGTTGTGCGATGGCTCATAGCGGATATAATCCCAATGGCTGAGCTCCTTGATACAACGGTGATAGGTGGATTTGGACCCGATCTTGGAAAATTCCATCACCTCTTCCCTATTGATGTAAAAGGACTCCCTGAAAAAATTATTGTTCCAAAGCTGGAACAGGGCTACATAAAGACTGATATGGGTCGGGTTCAAACGGCCGTCCTTGGTAAACTGTCCGAAGACCCCGTTCAAATGTTTGATGTAATTGATATCGCCCAAAGCCTAGATCCGATTATGGACCTTGTTCTGTTCAAGGACCTCCTGGATCTCTCCCTGTTCATAGTACAGCACCCCGCCTATCCGTGTAAAGGGCAAAGTGCCGTTGACCCTAAGGTTTTGCAATGTCCCCGGGGATATGCCCAAGAGTTTGCGTACTTCCTTTGATCTGAGCCATTTTTTATTGGCCGTCCCTGAATTGTGCTCCAATAACGTTTTAATGTCCTCCAGTAGTTCCAGTTTGAACTCCATGAGGTCTTTTGTCGTAACAATGGTCGCTCCCATATGATTTGAATTTAAAAGAAAGGACCACCGCATTAGTCGCAACAAATTTGATGGTCCAATCACTGATTTGACTTTCGGGTACAAATCTTATAAAGGATTTTCAATAAACTTCTAGAGTTGGGCCTCACCTAGGGAACGATTTATGGACATTATTTCTGATGCCGTTTGACCTTATTTGAAACAAGCATCCCGAAAAAAAAACATGAAACAACCACCCTCACCCTTCCAATACCAAAATTCCCACCTAGGTACCCACTTGGGAAAGTTCTGCATTCATTCATCCAAGGAACGCATCCGTTGGTTGAGCATTTCGATAAGCTTGTCCAAAAAGCGTGTTTTGCTGTTTTTCCTCGCCCGTATCTCGATAAAGGTATGGTAGTAATTGCCCAGGTCCACATTGTAAAAATGCTCAAAATGGGAAGCCAGCTCCTTGATGTCGACCGTTCCACTATTTACGGCATTACTGGCATGGAGCGCATAGAGCAATTCGATGAGATCGGTCTTGCTCCCGGTCCAGAATAATTTAGAAGGTTTTTCCATAGGTGTGTTCTTTTGGGGTTCCAGAGAATTGTTTAGGTCATCTACCTCCTTTCGTAAGTATACAATGAGCATATCGTAGGCCATGATAGTGGCCACTGTACCGTCCTGACAGGTGGAGAACTGATCATCGATCAGAAAGTGAAAGGATTCCAAGGGCATGCGCAGGTCCCGATTGCCCCGGACAAAATACTGTTCGTCCATGGACATCGCACCTCTCCGGTAATAATTGTAGAATTCGAGATTGTCATTGAAAAAGGTCTGTAACTTATCGATCTGCTGCTGGAGGTATTTGATTTGGGCCATATTCTTGCCACGGGGACGTTTGCTTTCAATACTAAAGAGCCTGACATAATAGATGAGCTTGCTAAAGATTTGTGGTTTGACATGCTTAAAAAAATAAATCTCGTCAGATTGCGTCTCGAAGACCTTCCCTCCTATTTCCTTTTGTAGTTTGCGTATACTTTTTTCTACCAGTGCAATCCCCTTCTCCGCTTTGTAGAGGATATCACCGTTTCCACTCTCCAAGGACTCTAATTGGCCCTCAAATACTGATAGCAGTTTTTGGTACTTCATAATAACCAACCATTAATACTGCACTTCCATGACCCTGATTACTTCCACAATGAAATTGCCATTGGCCTGGAAATAGGCATATTTATCCATGGCAACAGTTTTCAATCTCGTAAGCTGTTCCAGTCCCAAGTATCCTTTTGTCCCAGAATGGTAAAGTTTCCGTCCCCCGACGTCTATATTCTTACCGGAAAAGGACTGGTCCCCGGCATAAAAGTGCAATGCTACAGCCTGTTTTGTATCAGGGTATACTTCATATACGGTGTTCAAAAAATTGTGGTGTTTGATCTTTGCCATATCGTTTGGTTTAAATTGTCATAAAAAGTAATGGCATTTGTAGGATTAAAGCGTATACATTTTTAAATGACTCCTTTTGAGATAAGTATTATTCCTTTTTAGATAATCACTTGTCAATAAAAACGGGCTATTCAATTCATTAACAGTTATCTATAACCAATATTTTTGTACATTCAGTTGGATTACCAGTTTTTGCATTATGAATACATCCCATGAAAACAAATACGCAGTGTATCTGTTGACCGACAACCTTTTACATGTCATTTATAAAAAAGATCATATGATTGATCTCGAAGCTGCACAAATCATCGTGAGAGACCGTATGAAGGTCCAAGAAGGCCTGTCCATGCCTGTGCTCTGTGATATCCGGGAAATCCGTATGGTCAACAAGCCCGCTAGGGATTACTTTGCCATGGAAGGGTCGCTTTTAGTCAAGGCACTGGCCTTTTTGATCGACCCGCCCGTGACCGATGTGATCAGTGCCTTTTATTTGGGCACCCATCTGGTCTCCTTTCCCACGGCCTCCTTTACGGACAAGGCCGAGGCCATTGCCTTTTTAAAGGAATCCACAACATGAATTGACAGCACCTTAAACCGATCGCCATGCTAAACACCGATGATTTCAACGTAAAACGCATACAGCAGATGTTGATGGAAATGGCACGCGGCAACTTTTTCTTTAGTCTGGAACCCAGTGCAAAGAATGACAATGTCGCCTCCCTTATCGTCATGCTCAATATGGTCAATGAGGAAATCAGGGCCTCCTTTGTACATCAGGGATTTGCGAGGGCCGAGGATACGCCCCAATACTTGGTACAACTATCCTTTTTGCTGAATGCGGAGGGCATCATTGAAATGGCCAATCAAAAAACAAGTTCGCTCCTTTCCCGATTGCCCAAGGACTTGATCGGCACCCATATCACGGAACTATTGACCAAAGGTTCCCGTAAAATTTGGCAAAAGAAACAACAACAACTGTTGAAAAAGGAGTATTCAGACACCAAAATACCCTTGGAACTGACCACTGGCGAAGGGCTGATCATTCGCAAGGAATTCAATGTCACCTGTTTTCAGGACTTGGACGGCACCCACCAAAAAATCCTGATGGACACCGTACTGTTCTCCAAAAGCGAACCTTTTGGAAAAGGACTCTGGAAACAGGCGTTGAAGGTTAGCAAGGACACCAGGTCGCCCAAGGTACGTCTGAGCCAAAAGGACATCCGAATGATCCGTGGCGTCCATGACATGATCATCAATAACTTGGACAACGACCTTCCCAAGCTCAAGGACCTGGCCCTGCAAATGGGCACCAACGAATTCAAATTGAAATATGGGTTCAAACAATTGTACGGCACCTCTGTTTTCAAGTTCTTGACCCAAGAGCGCCTGCGCAAGGCCAAGACCTTGACCCTCCATACCAGTCTGTCCCTAAAGACCATAGCCCATATGACCGGCTTCAAGAGCATTCCCCATTTTTCTAGGGCCTTTAAGGAAAAATATGGAAGTCCGCCCAGCAGCCTTAGAAAATAAACTGATCATCCCAAAACGATAAATCCCTACAGGACAAGTATTTATCCCTTAGAAATAATTTCGACTATCGAACTTTGTCATATCAAATCAAAAGATATGTCAAGGAAACCATGTTACGCCAACATCATATACATCATCGTCCTGCTCTTGAGCATACTGTTCCTCTATACGGCCACCAGTAAATTGCTGCACCTGGATATTTTTCAACTGCGGCTACAGCGGATGCCCTACATAGCCCCTTTGGCCACCGGTCTTGTTTGGTACGTGCCCTTTATGGAACTGCTGATCGCCGGACTATTGCTGATCCCGAAGTACCGGATCTTGGGACTATATGCCAGTTTGGTACTATTGGCCCTTTTCACCGGCTATATCGGGACGGTCCTTCAATTCAGTGACTCCATTCCCTGTTCCTGCGGGGGTGCATTATCGGCCTTGGGGTGGAAGGACCATCTCGTGTTCAATGGGGCATGTATGGCCATGGCACTTTGGGCCATTATACTGAACAAAAAACTGCACCAGAAGACCTTTCTGGATCAAAATACTACGTAGTGCCAGGGGAAGCCGAAAACCTAAAAAAGAGTAAGCATTAATTCATAATAGTTTATATCATGAAAACAAGTTTTTTAAAAATCGTATTACCTGCCTTAGCCATAGTACTGGCGGTAGGCCTGGCCTTTGCCACTGAGGACAAATCGGTAGACCGTGAGGCCTTCTATAACGTCACTGGTCAAGGTTGGCAATCCACCATGGTGGAAGAATCATGTTATGCCGGTGGTACCATTCCATGTAAGATCGGTACGTATCAATTGTATGCCGAACCTGATTTTGGCAGTACACCATTGCACAAGGACTAAATCCTTGAAGCGTGTTCATCAACAAAAGGTGCCTTGTTACAAGGCACCTTTTTTAACTAACTCAAATACATCCATAAACTAAATGGGGTTCCCCAAAGTCCATGGCATACCTTTAATACACTACTCCATGGCACTGATTTTTCGTAAGCACAATTGCCAGTGCCCCCCATTGGGTCCTTTCTTGTTTCTTTTTAATGTGCTCTTGATCTCCTTTTTCAACTCCATCAATTGTTGCTTCAACAACCCTTTGGCATAGTCGGAATGGATAAAGAACTGTTCCTGGGGATCTATACTGGGGCCTTCTTTCTCAAGTATCCTTATAACCACTCCGATATAAAGTTGCTGTAGTTCCTGACGTCTTGCATTTACGGGAAAAGTATTTGACCGCAGCTCTTGGAACAGCCCTGATCGTAGTTGGGACAAAAATGTAACAACCAAGTTTTCATAGCCCCAAAAAGACTCCATATATTCCAATCGTTTCAACCTATTGGCCGATAAGAGTTCAAAAAGCAATGTCCGCTGATAATCCAAGATCTTGTCCGAAAAAGTGGAAAACCGTGTCCTTGTATGAAAACTTGGTTCATTCAACCACTTTGGTGGATCAAAGGCATTAGACAACAGAAAGTGCAAAGCTTCCTCCTGCATTTCCCTATCCAACGGATCGTACATGGGCCCTGGTTGGTCAATGGATTTATAGTGGATATCATAGCCCCCGACCAGGCTCAACACATGTTTCATATGATCCAACCACAACAATCCCGTTCGCTCATATAAGCGTTCCAATCGGGCATTGTCATTTTGATCATGACAGGCGGCCGGCAATAGTGCCATCACCCTTTCCAGGTTTTTAAGGGCCAGTTGGGTACTTTGTACCGGATTATTGGTTTCCACCACTTCATTGGAGGCCGCGGGACCAATAACTTCCAACCTTTTGGAATTGAACCGATACCAGGGTACCGAATCTTGCCATCGGACCATTTGCTCCAAGGCTTCCGCTTCTGCTTTCTTGGTGGTCCCTTTCGGGAATTCCGTATAGGCCCATTGGATATTATAGTGGTCGGTTGGCCCTACTCTTTGCAGTAAGAGCGATGGAGGTATACTATCCGATGGCTGTGGAATATTGGACGATCGGCTATAGTTCATGATACTGGGGGTATGGCCCATCTTGTGAAGCCATATACTATCGTTCATCTTGTCCCAAGGATAGGCAAACTCTCCAAAATTGCCATCTACCAGTCCAAATGCATGACCCGCCTCATGGGCCGCTATCACTTGAAACAATTGACCGGTCAGGGTTTCGGGAAAAGGAAATCGTTGAGCCCTTTGATCAAGGGGCGCTGCCCGTACAAAATACTTTTCCATTACGGTCCTTGCCGAGGCCCCCATAAAAATATCGTTCCGTAATATCTCCCCTGTCCTGATATCGATCACTGGCCCAATCGTTCCCCCATAGTTTTCTTCCTCGGAACCACGCAGGTACTTTTTTTGGGACCAGTGTACCCTATTGAAATGGATGCGGTGTGCTTGCCAGGGATCCAAGCTGTCCAGTTCCTTGACCACTAGTGCATCTTTGAACCCGGCGGACTCAAAAGCGGGAAGCCACTCCGCTATCCCTGCCTTGATATAAGGTCTCCACGGTTTGGGTACTTCGGGGGATATCCAAAAAGTTATGGGTTCCACTGGCACACTGACCTCTTGGTCCTTGAATTTCTTTTCCAAGCGCCATCGGGTGATGTTGGCCTTTTTGTTGATCAGATCAAAATGGATTTGGTCAATGGCATCATCAAAAAAACCCATACGGTAATCAAACCGTCTGGACTTCATGGGACTTGGCAGAGCGGCAAACCCATAGAATATGGGCACCGCTATCCTGGATTTGTCCATGACCAGTCCCTTGCGCACCTTAATGACCACCTCGTTGTCCCAGTTCTTGGCTCCCAGGACCAGACTGATTTGTGGCACAGGGGTTTCCGTATACCCAGGTTTCCATTCGATCGCTTGGCTCAAGAGCAGCTCTGTTACGTTGATGGTATGACCATTGACCGCCTCCACCGTCTGCTCCACAGGATAAATACCAATGATATTATCCTTCTGGGCAAGTCGTTTCCTAACCGGCAATAAGATACCTGCGGTAGACTCGATCCGCGGTATTTTCAATAGTATGTTATTCCCTTGTAAAGACCAGACCACTTGAAGGTATTTGGGTGTTGGCACATGATCATATCGAACGAACAACATGGGTGTCTCCAAAAGGTTATCCGGTATGGTCAAAAAAAGCTGATCATTGTGAACGGTAGTGGTCAAAAAGGAGGACCCTTCCCTTGGCACATTTCCCACATAGTTCTCTGATAAATGCAAATTTGGCTCTCTGGCAAGTCCTAGGAAAGGCATGATTCCTAAAATATAAAATATAAGCTGTTTCATCGTATCTCTAAATATGTTGTTATAGTTCTCTTGCCAACCAGGACCACATGCACCCGATTGGCAAGGGAACCCGGTTTAATAACCGCTGTTCTGAGGCAATAAATTGGGATTGGTTTCCAGTTCGGACTCCGGTATGGGAAGCACGGTGTCCGTAGGTCTCCAATTGGGCTTCAAGGCACCCAACACCGCTTCCGCACTGCCGGTCCGCTTCAGGTCGAACCAACGATGTCCTTGCTCGGTAAAGAGTTCCACCCGTCGTTCCCGCAGTATGGCATCCAAAAGTGCATCTCTCGTGTTGGCCACGGTGTTCGGCAATCCCGCCCGGTTTCGTATTCTGTTGAGATCGGCCTGTGCCCCTTCAATATCACCAAGGTACGCCCTGGCCTCAGCGCGGATCAAGAGCTGTTCCGCCAAACGAAAAAGAATGGAATATTCCACGGATGCCGTTTCATTGAGGTCGGCCTTGTACTTATGGGCATAAAATAAAGTGATGGTATTTTCCGAATCCGAGATACTGCTCACCCATTGGTCAAACCGTTGGTCGCCATCCTCAAAGGCCGCCACCAGCCCATCCGTCAAGGCGTAGGTCTGACCGGGTATGGCCTGTATGATCAACTGGGTCGCCTCCCTGGTATTCTTTGGAAAGTCCGCATCCGATTTTAACTGCCAGATCGTTTCCGGGGAATCCTTTAGGAATACACGCTCAATAGCTTCCTCCAAGGAAAAGGCATTGATCAGTTCCGTGGAAAATGATGCGGCCATTTCCCATTGCCCCGTGTACAGATACATTCTGGCCAAAAGGGCCATGACCGTTTCTTTATCGGGAAAAATCTTTTCATTGGAAGCCACTTCTTGCCCATCCAACACATCCTTGGCTTCGTTCAGGTCAGCGATGATCTGTTCATAAACGGCTGACACCGGTGTTCGTGAAACCGTATTGTTTTCCAAATAATCCGTAGTAACAATATAGGGTACATCCCCGTACACGGCCACCAATAGACTGTGCATATAGGCCCTAACAAACAAGGCCTGTCCCTTGAACCGTTGCTTGTCCTCACCCACAAGGCTTTTCGATGCTTCCACGCCCCTGATGATATCATTCGCACTGTAGATGAGATGATAAGCCTGGGCCCACCAACTCTGGACCAGGCCGTTTCCTGCAATGACATTATGTTGGTACATTTGGGAATAATCCGTATTGGAGCCGTAATAATCCAATTCATCGGCATAGATGCCCATGCATGGGGTCAGCCCAAAATTGCCCGAGACCATACCTTGTTCCCGCATATCAAAATATAGGTTTGCCAAAGCGGATTCCACGGTGGCCGGATCATCAAATACCGTTGCTGAAATCAAGGTGTTCTGTGGCGGTTTCACTTCCACAAAATCGGAGCAGCCCATAAAGAGCAGCCCCACAATGATCATGGAAAGCTTTCGTAAAAAGTACTGTGCGGACCCTAAGGGTCGCTGCCCCCTGGTCGTGTAATGTATAGGTCTAAAAAATCTCATAGTATTGTTGTTATCGTTAAAAACTAAATTGAAGTCCAAGGGTAATCTGTCTCAAGGGGGGCAACCGAATATTGGAAGGTTGTTCGGGGTCAGGGCCCAAATAATCGGTAAGTGTCCACAAGTTCTGCCCTTGTAGATATACATTGATATCCGGTCCATGGTCCGAAGTAGGGACTTTATAATTGATGGAAATATTGCGCAAGCGCACAAAGGAAGCATCCGATACGGCAGCATTGCTCTCTTGCTGGAACGCCCCTTGATTGTTACTGGGATCCAATCCACTGGAAGCCCTTTGAATATCGCTCACATCCCCGGGCGCTTCCCATCGGTCAAACAGGCCGACCAGAGAATTGGTCTGTAATCCCGGGGTGGCATTGTACCGCAGTGCATTATAGGCCTTTTGCTTTTTAAACTGGAAGAACACCTCCAAGGTCAGGCTTCCCATACGGAACGAATTACCAAGTCCCCCGTAAAAATCAGGGGCGAGGTCCGCTATCCATTCCCGGTCGTTGGTGCTGCCAATATCCCCATCCCCGTTATAGTCCTCGAATTGGTACATTCCGGTTTCGGAATCGACCCCTAAGGATTGGTAGAGTTTCACGATGGTCAAGGGCTCCCCCACCACATAGCGATTGGCAAATGTGGAGGATTCCAGTCCGTCAAAAGCCACCAATTTATTGTTGGGAACGGTCAAATTAAAGGTGGTGGTCCACCTAAAATTGTTCGACCTGATATTCACGGAACTCAGGTCCACCTCGACCCCGGTATTTTCCACAATGGCATCAAAATTTCCCGTCAGTTCGGAAAACCCTGTTGTCGCCGCCAAAGGAATCCCGACCAATTGATTGGAGGATCGGTTCCGGTACCAGGAGGTATTGACCATTAGCCTGTCCTTAAAAAAGCCCAGCTCCAACGCAGCTTCCAGTTTACGGTTCTCCTCCCACCCAAACTGGGGGTTGAATATGCCGGTGGGCTCCACGATAGTTACCCCATCATAGTTGTTCCCGCTAACCGTATAGGTGTCCAAAAAACTGTAATCACCGATATTATCGCTCCCTGTGGTCCCATAGCTGGCGCGAAACTTCCCAAAACTCAACGGGGAATCTGCCCCAAACAGGGGTTCCTCCGAAAAGGTCCAGGCCAGACCGACGGCCCCAAAGTTTCCGAACTGCTTGCCCGGTCCAAAGCGGGAAGAACCGTCCCGACGTCCCGTGAGGTTGATTACATATCGATCCCAAAATTTAAGATTGACCCGACCAAAGACCGCATTGTACCTGTACTCTCCATTCGAATTTGAAAGGACCTCCAAGGTTTCCGCTGCGGCCAAGTTCCTGATCAATTCATTATTGGGAAAACCACGTCCCCTGAGCACCAACTGTTCAGAAGTCTCATTTTGAAAGGTCGTTCCCAACAGCACGTCCATGGACATCCACTCCCACTGCTTCCGCCAATTCAGTTGGGGTTCCACGATCCAGGATTCCCTATCGGAAGCATTGGACATCAGACTGGAATAGTTTTGTGGGGTAAGACCAAAACCAGGGTTTCTTGCCGAACTTGGCATGGTCCGATAGGTGTCCAATCGGTATCTGGTAAAACCAAAACTGGATTTCAGTTCCAAATTGGGGCGTATCGCATAGGAAACCACCGCATTGGATATCAATGTTTTGGAAGTCACACTGTACTCCTCCTCCAAAGTGGCCAAGGGATTGTCCCAGGTATTGTTCTCCCAATTCAAATTCCCTGCCTCATCATAAAGTGCCGGGGCATTGGGTGGCAAGGTATAGGCACTGCCCGTAAAATCAGCACTGGGCAATTGATTGTTCTCGTTGCTATAAGTCGTGGACAAGTTCAACTTAAAGCGACCGTTCTCCGATCGATTGTTGAGATTGGAATGGACGGACCCCCGCTTATACTTTAAATCCCCGGGGAAGACCGTGGTCTCCTGTTGATAGGCCCCACTGACCAAAAACTGGGTACGATCATTGCCCCCTGAAACGGATAGCTGGGCCTTGTTCCTGTAGGCCGTTCCCCCAATAAGTTCCTCCTGCCAATCGGTATACCTGTCCGGGTCCCAAGTTTTAAGATCGGGCCAGAAAAAATCAAAGATGGGACTTTCGAACATATCCTCAAACCCATCATTGGCAATTCCTTCCTTTCGGAGTTCCAAGTACTGTGGGGTATTCAGCAGATCCAAAAAGTTGGATACCTCCCCGAGGGTCGTACTGAAATGAGCATCAAAGCGTGTTTTACCTGCCCCGCCCTTTTTGGTGGTGATCAATACGACCCCATTGGCACCCCGGGACCCATAAATGGCGGTGGCATCGGCATCCTTGAGTACTTCAATACTTTCAATATCGTTGGGATTGATGGCATTGAGTGGACTGATATCCCCGCCCACGATCTGATTTGATATCCTTGCCGATCCCAAGGACTGGGAACCAAAGGGCACCCCGTCCACGATAAAGAGCGGATCGGAAACACCACTGAGAAAATTCCGCCCACGCACCTCAATTGAAAACCCGCCACCGGGCACCCCGGTATTCTGAACGATGTTGACCCCGGACATTTGACCCTGCATGGCCGCCAAGGCATTCCCAACGGGCTGTTTATCGATTACTTCGGCACCGATGGCCACGATATTTCCGGTACGTTCCTTTTCGGAAACGGAATAGTACCCAGCATTGAGGACTACTTCCCGCAACTGGGTCACATCCTCTTCCATAACGACCGTAACCGCTTCCCTACCCCCAATGGGTACGGAAAGGGTCTTGTAACCGACCATGGAAAAGATCAGGACATCATCAGGTGCAACATTAATTGTAAAGGAACCGTCCAGACCGGACATGGTTCCGATATTCTTGGATTCCACCACTAGGTTTACACCAGCCAAGGGCTCTCCCTCAGTACCGGTCACGATACCGGAAACAGTGGCCTGTGGTGGTTCCAAGGCAGTGCCCGCCTGCATATTAAATAAAAAAAAGGGCATTAAAAAGACATAGAAGAGCACGGACAGGAAGGCCCTGTGCATGCGTATTATTATAAGTTGCATAAAATTGAGTTCTTTTAATTAAAGCGTTAGTTATTCTCCACACTGTCCCATAAGTCACGGAAAATCCGTAACTTCAAAAAGGACATCAAGGTTCGGACATAGGCCATCCTGTCCGGGTAAAAGCATACCCAGAAATAGAATTCCTAAACCAAAAAGACCATGGTTTCGTGATTGGGCCGGTTGACCTCAAAGTGTACGTCAGTTATGGGACTAAAAGGTATCGTGAACCGGAAAAGTATGTAACGTGTATCCCACAACTACAGATCAAGGTTTAAACGGGGTTCTTTGGCTTTTTCTTGAACAGGATATCGAATACCGAGTGACAGGCCCCAAAAATGGAACAAAAACACGGTGTGAACCCTACATAAAAAAGTTGCCAAATGTTTCCCATAACCCAAATGGTTGGGCGATGCCCCGAAAGGAAAAAAGAAACCAAACGCTAAGAAAAAGTTGGGCGTGAAACTCAACTTACCGACTTGAGGTACTGGTATACCTGTACACGAATAAGAGAGCTCACGCCCGGGTCGTGAGCCAATCTGCTTATCCTCTCGTGTACTAAAAATTACCAGTTTTCAAGTCGAGATTCAAAGCGATAGCTTCAAATATGTTCTAAACGAAGAATCGCAAATGTATTTATAACAATGGCAATATAATAAAAAAACACAATCATTCGCTATCGCGAACAGATATTTTTTTGTTAACAGCTTCTTTTGATAAAAAACAATTAAGTTGTCACGGACTAATTCCAATAAAGACGAATTAAAAAAAATCAATGCTTTAGTAAATAAGCATTTGTGCAACTTTATTGCTAAAAAATTCTTCACTCCTTTTTATAATCAAGACGGTCATGAAATATCCCAAAATGAATACGCCAGTGAATGTGGCCTTACATCTTCAACATTAAGTAAGATTAAAGAACCAGATGGTTACAATATACCATTAACGACCATTTATAGTATTTGTCGATTTGAAAACTATTCATTAGAAGAATTTTTTTCAGAATTTGAAAAAGAATTTGGCACAGATATACGACCCTAAAAATTCCAATTTAATTCTCCTTACAGGATTTCACATTTCCTTATTTATCGAAAATTCTTACATTTAGTATCTTCCTTAAACTTTAATAATATGGCTATGTTTTGTTTACATATGCAAATTTGATTAAGTCCATCACATTAGGTGATATGCATAGTAAAACGGGAGAAATAAACTAGTTATGCCATCATGCAGAAAAAAAGAAACCAATGAACAAAATTGAAGCGATTCAAAACATTAAGAAGGTTGGAAAATTTGTTGATTGTCAAGCCGCAGGTTCTCAATTTCAAGAAAATACAATAATTTACGGTCGAAACACTTTGGGTAAAAGCACCCTTACTGCTATTTTCAGGTCTATCAAAACAGGTGACAAAAAAATCATCGAAGGGAAAAAATCATTCGGAATAGCAGGAAACCCTGATATAAAAATCCGATTCACCGATGGCTCCACTAGAACAATTCTTGACTTTAATAGCAATCAATGGACAACAGGAAATCCTAATATTCAAATATTCGACACTCAATTCATTACTGAGAATGTATTTCAAGGGGAAGAAATAACCTTCGACAACCAAAAGAGCTTGAATCAAATTATTATTGGCGAAAAAGGAATTGATTTAAACTCTGAAATCCAACAGCTTCAAAAGGAATTGAATGAATTAACGGAAAAGAAACGACAGCTTACCAATAACTTTAACAAGCTTTTACCTAGTTCAGATTATGGAAATATCACAATTGAAAAATTTTGTGCAATACCAGAAACAACCCACCTAAATGATCAAATTAAAGCCAAAAAAGAAGAATTACAACGCCTGCAAAACAAGGAAGTAATTACAACAACTATTCGCAAACATTTATCTTTTTTCAGTTCCCTATCAGGCTTAGATATAAATAAGATTTTAAATAGTCGAATAAACTTCAATCCGGAAGAAATTAACCGACACATTTCTGCTCATTGGAAAAACAAGGATGCAAGCAAGGATTTTTTGAGACAGGGTCTTGACTTAACAAAAGAAGAAAAGGAGACTTGTGTGTTCTGTGGTCAAAACCTTAATGCAAAAGAGCTTAGATTATTAGAAACATATGAACAGTTCTTTAAAGGTGAATATCAATCACTTCAAAAACAAGTCCAACAAACAAAAAGGAAATTGGATTCAGCTAATTTCGAAAACACTGTAAATCTTTTGAATGCTGACTTTGAAAAATATTCTCTTGAAACTGAGTTAACGCAAGAGTTTTTTGAACAGATAATCTTAGCCTTTGATTCATTAAAAAAAGATTTTGAAAGCAAATTCCAAGACTTGTATTTTATCCCTTCAAATGATTACGATTCATTTTTTGAAGAGTCATTAAAGACTCTGATTAATGAAATTAAAAGAGTTCTTGAAAAATATTTCCCTTTAGATGGTAAAACGATAAGTCAATCACAAATCATTTCTGAAATAAAGGATTTGGAGCTTCAAAAGCATAGAATAAGTAAAGCATTCAAAGATATATGCAAAGAATTTGAACAAATAAACAATTCATTTAAAAACAAAAGAACTGAAAGGGAAAATAAAAGAAAGGAATTAGAAGAGTACTCATTAGAAGTTTTTGGCTTACATAAAACTTCAATCAACAACTATTTAAAGCGAATGGGGGCAAATTTTAAGATTGATGATTTACAACCAATAAAGAAGCTCAAAGGTTCCGATGAAAGACTTTTCACAATTAAATTCTATGATAAACACCTTGTCAGTCTTGATTCTGAAAATAGCGATATTCCTAACTTTAAAAATTCATTAAGCGAAAGTGATAAGCGGGTTTTGGCATTTGCCTTTTTTCTCTCTCTCTTAAAACACGATGATAAATTAGATAAAAAGATTTTAGTTTTTGACGACCCATTTTCTTCATTCGATGAAGAAAGGAAAAGAGATACTATTCAATTACTTGCTGATGTAAAATATGAAAATGAAGGTGTTGAAAAAAAGCCATTGCAAAAAATCATATTAACTCATGAAAAAACATTCTATAGGGATGTTTACCTTAAGTCATTTAGCGACTGTTCTACTCAAACTTTAAAAATCGACTTTGATAAAGTAATCGATGGTATAAACACTAGTAAAATAACATATTGCTATATAGAAGAAGAGTTTCCAGATGACAAAATAATAGCTAAAATCAAACGAGTAAAGGAAATTCACGACAACCAATCCTATGGTGAAAAGTATAATAGTGATTGCAGGGTAATCCTGGAAAACATTTTTAAACGGAAATATTATTTTCTGCTTGAAGATGCTATAAAATCAAGAAAGAGTGTAAGAACATTTACAACAACTTTAGAAAAAAAATATCCGAAAGAAGATTATAAAAGACTATTACGACTATGTGATGACTTAAACATTGAATTACATGACAATGGTTCGGAACCTTCAAATGGAGACCATGCTTCAATTTTGAGAGATTTTTTCGATTGTATTGAGATAATATAAAAAAGCACGAAGGCATTACTATAGTGACCACTGCACATCTCCCAAATGTGCAGCAAAACAAATCCATTAACTTTTCTTATCAGACGAACAGAGTTGAACATATTAAAGAGCCCTAGCAGCATGTAAAAGACATAAACTGAAAATACCCACCATTTCCATATATTTGAGAACAATAAGAATACACCTACCCAAACAAACTACACTTCATGTCCGAAGAACAAAAGAAACTGCTGGAAACGCAATTGTGGAACATTGCCAATGAGTTGAGAGGCAAAATGGATGCCGACGAGTTCAGGGATTACATTCTGGGCTTTATTTTCTATAAATACCTATCCGAAAAACAATACCTGTACGCCAACAAATTATTGGAGACCGAAGCGGTGAAGGATTATCTTTTGGTGACCGATGCCGGCGATCTGGAGGCCATTAAAGAAGAATCACTTTTAAAATTGGGCTACTTTCTAAAACCCGAAGAGCTTTTTAGCTCCATCGCCAAAAAGGGGAATGCCAATACAGAGAACGAAAGCAATTTTATCCTTGCCGATCTGGAAAGCATTCTCAACAGTATTGAGCAAAGTACCATGGGCACGGAGAGCGAGGACGATTTCAACAAGCTTTTTGAGGACCTGGACCTCAACAGCACCAAACTGGGCCGAAGCACCGAAGCCCGAAACAGCTTGATCTCCAAAGTGCTGTCCCATCTGGATAAAATAGACTTTGCGCTGGAGGATGCCGAAGCGGATGTGCTGGGCGATGCCTACGAGTACCTGATTTCCCAATTTGCCAGTGGTGCCGGTAAAAAAGCCGGGGAGTTCTATACCCCGCAGCAAGTCTCCAAAATATTGGCCAAAATTGTGACCATCGGCAAAAAACGACTTAAAAACGTGTACGATCCCACCTGTGGCTCTGGCTCCTTGCTCTTGCGTGTGAGCCGGGAGGTGCCCGTGGATGACTTTTTCGGGCAGGAACTCAACCGGACCACCTACAATTTGGCACGGATGAACATGATCTTGCACGATGTGCATTTTAGGCGATTTGACATAAAGCAGGAGGACACCTTGGAGCAGCCCCAACATTTGGACATGCGGTTTGAGGCCATTGTGGCCAACCCCCCATTTTCGGCCAAGTGGAAAGGTAAGGACAACCCGTTGAACGAAAGCGACGAGCGTTTTAGCCAATACGGACGATTGGCACCCACCAGTAAGGCCGATTTTGCCTTTGTGCAGCACATGATCTACCAACTGGCGGAAAACGGCACCATGGCCTGTGTGTTGCCCCATGGCGTATTGTTCAGGGGAAGTGCCGAGGGTACGATTCGGGAATACCTGATCAAGGAGCTCAACTATTTGGATGCCGTAATAGGCCTGCCCGCCAACATATTTTACGGCACCAGCATCCCCACCTGTATTTTGGTTTTGAGCAAATGCCGGGTACACAACGATAACATATTGTTTATTGATGCCTCGCAAGATTTTGAGAAAGATGGCAATAAAAACAAGCTCATGGAAGCCCATATTGATACCATTGTGGACACCTACCGCACCCGAAGCGCCAAGGACAAATATAGCTATGTGGCCCCATTGAGCGAGGTGGCCGAAAACGATTACAACCTCAACATACCCCGCTATGTGGACACCTTTGAAGAAGAGGAACCTGTGGACTTGGACCAAGTGGCCACCGATTTGCAGGCATTGGAACAGGAGATTACCGAGACCGATGCCCTTATTGCCGACTTCTGCCAACAGTTGAACCTTAAAACACCGTTTTGACCATGAAAGAACAAAAATTGGTGCCGAAGTTAAGGTTTGAGGAGTTTTCGGGGGAGTGGGAGACTATAAAGTTGGGTTTACTTTGTTCTAAGGTGGGTAGTGGGAGTACACCATCCGGAGGTCAAGAAGTTTATCAACAAACTGGTATTCCATTTATCAGAAGTCAAAACGTAATTAATAATGAGTTAGTTCTAGATAATACTTGTATCTCAGAATCAATTAACTCAAAAATGAAAGGCAGTATAGTTAAAGGCAACGATATCCTATTAAATATAACAGGAGGTTCTATTGGTAGAAGCTGTGTAGTACCTACTGATTTTAAAATAGGAAATGTTAATCAACACGTTTCTATTATTAGATTAAAACAAGATGAACCTAAGTTTGTACAATCATTTTTAGCTTCCTACAGAGGACAAAAACTAATTCTAAGAGGTCAAACTGGTAGTGGAAGGGAAGGATTGAATTTTCAAAGTATCCGTGGATTTAAAGTTAACATCCCCACACTCCCCGAACAACAAAAAACAGCTTCTTTCCTTTCATCCGTTGATAAAAAAATAGGGCAATTACAACAAAAGAAAAGTTTGTTGGAAGACTACAAAAAAGGGGTGATGCAGCAAATATTTTCTCAGAAACTACGGTTTATGAAAGAAGATGGGAGTGCGTACCCGGATTGGGAGGAGAAACGATTGGGGGATTTTTGTGAATTCTTTTCAGGAGGAACTCCAAGGAGTACAAATAAAAAGTTTTATTTGGGGACCATCCCATTTATTGGTTCCGGGAATATTTCAGATGAAAAAGTATACAGCTACATTTCTGAAGAAGCTTTAAATTCTTCATCTGCAAAAATGGTTGTTAAAGGGGATTTGTTGTATGCCCTATATGGAGCAACAAGTGGAGAAGTTGCATTATCTAAAATTAATGGAGCAATCAACCAAGCTGTTATGTGTATTAGGACAATTGCTGATAAAAAATATTTGTTTCACCTATTAAAATATAATAAAGAAAGAATTGTCAAAACTTACATTCAGGGGGGGCAAGGAAATCTTTCGGGCAGAATAGTATCGGATTTGAAATTTAATTTCCCCTGCCTCGAAGAACAAACCCAAATCGCCCACTTTTTAAGTGCCATCGATAAAAAGATAGCCGTGGTACAGACCCAAATAGAGAAAACCCAAACCTTTAAGAAAGGGTTGTTGCAGCAAATGTTTGTATAGACTTTTATATTATGTTATTCACCAACGAAAAAAAACTGATCAAGGATGCCAAAAGAATCATTGCCCACCACAATGAGGTGTCGAGGCTGAAAGGGGAAAACTTCAATGTGTTTTCCATTCTAAACATGGAACACAAAGAGAATGGTACCCATTCCGCTTTCTTGGGGGAACTGCTCGATCCAAAAGGCTCACATGCCAAAGGGAACTTGTTTTTACGATTGTTCTTAGAATCCGTGGGCAACAGCACCATCCATTTGGACAAGGCAAGTGTCGTCTTGGAAAAATATATTGGAAAACGGGACGATTCCAATCTAACAGGTGGCAGGGTGGATATTTACATTACCGACCAAACCAACAGTATATGTATAGAGAATAAAATCTATGCAGCCGACCAAAATGTGCAACTACAACGGTATTGTAACCACAACAAGAAAAACAACACGGTATATTACTTAACCCTTGATGGTTCAGATGCTTCACCCGAGAGCAAGGGCACACTGGTCATGGATAAGGACTACCATTGTCTTTCGTATAAAACGGACATTGTGGATTGGCTGGAGGCCTGTTTAAAGGAATCGGCAGAAGAACCGATTCTTAGGGAATCTATAAAGCAATACATCGTCCTATTAAAAAAACTGACCAACCAATTAACCGATAAAGCAATGGAAAAAGAAATGCACAAGCTTGTCAAAGAAAACTACAATGCGGCCCAGACCATCAGCAATGCCATATCCGAAGTTGAATTGGAAGCTGCCCAACAATTTATAGGTGAGATTTCGGAAAGGCTCCGGGATGCATTGAACGACGATTGGAACATAAATGTGGACGATGATTTAAGTGATTCTTGGACAGGGATAAGCATTACAAACAATAAATGGCCCAAGAATATAGCCATCAAACTTGAAGGTGAATCCAAAATACCGTGGCAAAAATCCATCTATGGCATCATAGGAAATAAAGATAAAGTGGAAAGAGCCCCCTTAAAAGCCGCCTTGGGCCAACTTGAATATTTTCAGTCAGGGTTTAGGGAAAGCAAGGTTTGGCCATATTACAGGGATATATTGTATTTCGATAATGTAAATGAGCGGTCTAAACTGTTCAATGCCCAACAACGGGAAGGTTTGATCGAGTTTGTCAAAGAGATACTAATGGAAATCTGTAATGTCAGCGAAGCTCCGTTGGCATTTTTGAAATAGCGTAAACATCACTATTTCATCATTTTACAAATGGGTTTCAGCACATATTTGTATAGCGTGTAAATGTTAAAAAACAATCAATTGTGGTAAATTGTAGTAAAAATATGGTAGAAAATAGTAATTTTGCATCAACAGTACACACCACGCTACACCATAAGAACAGCGTCCCAGGGTGTGTCTTTTGCTTTATATACCTTCCTCTTACATTCTTAATGCCGTTGTCATATGTACAATAAATCGGCATTTACCAAAGAACAACAGATTGCCCGTCTCAAAGAAAGAGGCTTGTTGGTTCCCAATGAGGCTTTGGCCATAAAGTACCTTTCGCATATAAGTTATTACCGGTTGGGCGAATATTGGTATGTAATGCAATCCGATAAAGAACAGCACATTTTTAAGCCCAACAGTACTTTTGAAGATGTGGTGGCGCTCTATAATTTTGATGCCGAATTGCGCTTGTTGCTTTTTGATGTCATCGAGAAAATAGAAATCAGCTTGCGCACCAAATTGATCTATCACCTCTCTTTGGAGATTGATCCATGGTGGTTTCAAAATAGCGATTTGTTTGTGGATACCATGGCACACGCCAAAACCTTGGCAGGTTTGGAGGAAGAAATTACCAGAAGTAGAAGCAAAGACCCCACCATAAAAAAACATTTCAAAAAACACAAAGATGACAAACGTTTTCCACCATCATGGAAAACCTTGGAGCAAACCAGTTTTGGAACCTTGTCCAAGTTATACGGTAATCTAAAACACACCATCGAATCCAAGGATGTTATTGCCCAAGAACTTGGTGCGGTCAACCATACCTATTTACCCAGTTGGTTGCAGTCCATAGCCCAAATACGCAATTTTTGTGCACACCATTCCAGACTTTGGAACCGTAATCTGCCCGGTACGGTAAAACTGTTGTCCAAACCACCATACCCGTGGATTGCCGACAAAGTTAATGTACCCAAACAGCACGAGTTTATCCATCTGTACGTTCATATGTGCTTAATGAAGTACATGTTGAACATCATACAGCCCAATAACCAATTTACGCCACGATTGGAGGCGTTATTTCATAAATACCCGAATGTTGACCCCAATGCACTGGGTATGAAAGCTAATTGGGAAAAAGAACCATTATGGTCGTATGAATCCGATAGTCAACCTTGTTTGCCCTTTAAAAAAAGTAACAAATGACCGCACAACCCGAACACATATTAGAAGAAAACCTCGTTGAACAGCTCCAGGACTTAGGTTATACCAAAGTTACTATAAAAGACGAGGCCGAACTCATTGCCAACTTAAAAAGGCAATTGGAAAAACATAACCAGACCACCTATTCGGATGTGGAATTCAGGCAGATACTCAACCAACTCTCCAAGGGCAACATCTATGAGAAGGCCAAAACGCTGCGTGACCGTATCTCCTACACCAAGGACAATGGGGAAACAGGATATGTTGAGTTGATCGACCGAGTGCACTGGTGCAAAAACCAATACCAGGTCACCCACCAAGTCACCATGGAGGGCACGTATAAAAACCGGTACGATGTGACCTTACTCATCAACGGTCTGCCATTGGTGCAAATAGAGTTGAAAAAACGGGGCTTGGAAATGAAGGAGGCCTTTAACCAGATCAACCGGTACGAGCGGCATTCGTTCGGTTCGGGCAGTGGGCTGTTCCAATACGTGCAGCTCTTTGTCATCAGCAATGGGGTAAATACAAAGTATTTTGCAAACAACCCGGTAAAGGCACGTTCCTTCAAACAGACGTTCTTTTGGGCGGACAGGGAGAACAATATCATTACACAATTAAGCGATTTTGCCAATGTATTTTTGGAGCCCTGCCACCTCTCCAAGATGATCACCAAGTACATTGTGCTGAACACCGCCAAAACCTTAATGGTGTTGCGGCCCTATCAGTATTATGCCACCGAAGCCATCGTGGAGCGTGTAAAGAACAGCAACAAATTTGGCTATATCTGGCACACCACGGGCTCGGGCAAGACATTGACCTCCTTTAAAGCGGCACAGATACTGACCAATTTGGAAGATGTGCTTAAAGTGGTCTTTGTGGTGGACCGTAAGGATCTGGACTACCAGACCATCAAAGAGTTCAATAGTTTTAGTGAGGGCAGTATCGATGCCACCAACAACACCGGCACATTGGTAAAACAGCTCGCCGATGATACCAAACTTATTGTCACCACCATACAAAAGTTGAATACGGCCATCTCCAAGCCCAAGCACATGGCCAAAGTGGACAAGCTAAAAAATGAACGTATCGTGTTCATTTTCGATGAATGCCACCGCAGCCAGTTTGGCGATACCCACAATGCGATTAAAAACTACTTTGCCAATGCCCAGATGTTCGGTTTTACGGGCACTCCGATTTTTGCCGATAACTCAGTAAACAATAAACTGGGAAGACGGACCACCAAGGATCTGTTTGAGGAATGTCTGCACAAATACGTGATCACCGATGCCATACGGGATAGGAACGTTCTGAAGTTTTCCATTGAGTACATGAACACCGTCAAGGTAAAGGAGGAGGTCGTTGACATCAAGGTGGAGGACATCGATACCGCCGAGGTTTTGGAGGCCCCCGAACGATTGGAGAACAATGTGGATTTTATCATCAACAACCACAACCTAAAAACCCATAACAGGAGCTTTACAGCTATTTTTTGCGTCCAGAACGTAAAGACGCTTATAAAATACTATGAACTCTTCCAGGCAAAAAAGGAAGCAGGGGAACACGATTTAAAAGTGGCCACGATATACTCTTACCAAGCCAATCAATTGGATGAGGATGCCCAGGGTTTTATCCCTGATGAGGATTATGGGGATTTTGCCGCGGAGCCTTCGTCACAATATGACACAAAGCATACAAGGGATAAACTGGAAGAATTTATTGGGGACTATAACCAAATGTTCAAGACCAATTATTCCACCAATGAGTTTTATTCCTATTACAAGGATATTGGGAAGCGGGTAAAAAACAGACAAGTGGACATTTTGTTGGTGGTCAATATGTTTTTGACAGGCTTTGACAGTAAACTGCTCAATACCATCTACGTGGATAAAAATTTAAAGTACCACGGGTTGATACAGGCCTATTCCCGTACCAACCGAATCTTGGACGAGGTGAAATCCCAAGGGAATGTGGTGGCCTTCAGGAATCTAAAAGAAGCCACTGATGAGGCCATAACCCTGTTTTCCAACAAAGAGGCCATTGAAGAGATCATTGTACAGCCCTATGGGGATTATATTGAAAAGTTTGATGAAGCCGTGGAACGTGTAAGGGCCATTGCACCCACCTTTGACAGTGTAAATGATTTGGTATCCGAAGCGGAAGAACTGGAATTTGTAAAGGCTTTTAGGGAGTTGATGCGGGTAAAAAACGTACTTGGTACGTTCACGGAGTTCAGTTTTGAGGATTTGGGCATGGACGAGCAGACCTTTGAAAACTATAAGAGCAAGTACTTGGATCTATATGACACCATACGATCGGAAACCCAAAAGGAGAAGGTCTCTATATTAAACGACATCGATTTTGAACTGGAACTGATTCGAAGGGATGAAATAAATGTCACGTATATTTTGACCCTATTGGCCAAACTTCACGATTCGGAGCCAAAGGAGCAAGAAGAGCAACGAAAAGCGATTTCGGACATGTTGGGCTCAGAAACACAATTAAGGAGTAAAAAGGAACTGATCGAAAAGTTTATAACAGAAAATCTACCCTTGATAACGGACTCGGATATGGTCGCCAATGAGTTCGAATCCTTCTGGACAGTAGAGAAGAAAAAGGCCATACTGGAATTGGCCAAAGAGGAAAACTTGGATTACCAGAAGTTAGTTGATCTGGTCAGTAATTACCTATTTACGGAAAAAGAACCTCTTCGGGATGAGATCATTACCGTAATGAACGAAAGGCCCAGCCTACGGGATAGGGCCACCTCATCCGACAGGGTATTGGGCAAGGTAAAAGACTTTGTGGAAACCTTTATTGATGGGATGGGGTAGGGAATTCTTGTTAGCTCCCCCTTTGTTGTCTTGGTCTTTACTATTGGATTCATTTAAAAAAGACCGTAAAATTCTTAATAATTGTGCACAAAAAATTGAATGGTACCAAAGGTTAAATCATCCCATTAATCCCGCCTTATTCAACGAACAAAAGATACTCAACTCATCCTGTGAATCGTCCACTAAAGTAGAAATCTGAAATCCTCCGATATCCAATTAATAAGACATTAATAGATGATTGTTAGTTGACTCGATAGTTTACTTGCTAGCCCATCACAGAAATATCCATTAGCTTTATGCGACCTTTAGCTATACAATAAGCTACAACATTACCTGAATAACAGCCTCATACTAAGTTTGCTGTCAAAACGTTAGTAACTTACCAACCATGACACGTATCCACGGCCAAATAGAGTCCTTAAAAAGAATTCGGGAAACCTTGAATCAAGAAGGAATCACCCGATTCAACTCCATTGGTGAAATCAAAAAATTCCTCAAATACTATGACAACGAAAAAGAGGAACTGATCTTCAAGATTGAGCGGCAATTTGATTTGGAATCGGATGTCCTCCAGACCAAATGCCACTATCTTCAAAAGGGTTATGAAGAACGTAAATCCAGTACATCAACTAAACTTAACAACACAATCTCCCGATTAAAAATAAAGTCTGAATCACTATCACACCCCACTAAAAATGCCCTATTAGAGCTTCTTAATTGGTACCAACAGCAAATCCTTCTAGCTTACAAATTCATCCTAGAGAAAAACTTTGCAACCATCGTTATGCTCAAAACCTTTCAATACAAAAAAAAACTGGATGCCGGCCTTAAAAAGCTCTACAGTCACATTACCAACCGTGAGGAAATAATTTCGGAACGTAGTGCCCCAAGGTTCAAAGAGCTCGATCACATGAAAACTATCTGTACGAACCTATATCCGATTATTGCCGGAGCAATAGGGGAAAATCTAGTAGCAAAAGAACTCGAAAAACTTTCAGATGATTGTGTCCTGTTCAATGATTACTCCATAAAATTCAATAAACCAATTTTCTACAAAAAGGAAAAACATCTTATCCACAGTATACAAATCGACCATTTATTGGTTACCCAGGCCGGGATCTTCATCATTGAGACGAAGAACTGGAGCAAGGCATCCTTGGAGCGATATGACCTTCGTTCTCCAATCAAACAGATACAAAGGGTTAGCTATGCCCTATTTGTTTTGCTGAATCCAAAGGAACGCCATCTAAACCAATTATTGAAAAAACACCACTGGGGCAATAAAAAACTGCCCATTCGCAATATTGTAGCAATGATACGTCATAAACCCAAGGAAAAGTTCAATCATGTCGCTGTCAAAAAGCTTAACGAACTCAATAATTATATTGCGTATTTCGAACCAATCTTTGATTCCACCGAAGTTCAAAATATGGCCGACCATTTATTGAAACTAAAAAGTTAACAATGGCATTAAACGCCAATTGCTATGGTCTAGCCTTAAAGCAATTGAATCAACGGACAAAGTTTAATTACAGACCCATACTCTACCTCATTCACCATTCCACATACCTTTCTCGTAAAATCTTGGATATTTGAAATCAACCTTTTAAATTGCCTCCTAGCAATCCTTCCCAGCCTATAGAATACCTGAACAGCTATTCCAGTATTCGTTTTGTTAGGGTTATCCCCTTATTGTGTTACCAGTATTTCCATCATGGCCTTGGAGGATGCCATGCCAATTTCAACGATTCGTTCCTTGAGTGTATGATCTCCTATTTCATAGGTTATTCACAATGGCCTTTTCCATCCCTTTCCTGGTGGGCATTCCGGTCAATTCTTCCAAAGGTCTGAGCTGTGTCGGCACAAAGACCTCGTCCTGTTGCAATCTGTTTAAATACATAATTTATGGATTTAAGGTTAAACAATATGTGCCGCAGGTACCAAACGGAAGGCAGCTTGTGCAGTGGCAAGGAAACGGAATATAAAGAGACGAAAGGAACGGCTTTATGCCGTCCCTTGTCCGATTGCAGGCTGCGACGTTTACCTTGCGACAAATATTGATGGAACCCTTACCACCGAACATCCGATCACGGCCGCCCGATTCCACAGAAGTTTGTAATATTGCCGACCAATAAAAAAACAGGTGAAACCAGACCAAAGACCTTAACATTGAAACATACCAAAAACACTAATCCGTTTTATATCATCACGGGCGGCCCGGGAGTCGGCAAGACCACGTTATTGGGTGAGCTTAAAAACCGTGGCATGGCAGTGGTTCCGGAAATTGCCCGCGAACTCATCAAAGAACAACAGGCCATAGATGGTGAGGCCCTACCTTGGAAGAACAAAAAGCTTTACATGGAACTGATGTTCCAACGTTCCGTTGCAAGCTATGAAGCGGTTTCGGAAAGTTTCAAGGACGGTTCCCCCCTATTCTTCGATCGCGGCTTTGTGGATGCCCTGTGCTACGCTGCCCTAGAAGGAATTCCCATTGACCAAGAAATGAAAACCTATGCAGAAAATTACAGGTACCATCCCCAAGTCTTTATTTTACCCCCATGGAAGGACATCTACCAAACCGACGACCAACGCAAACAGGATTGGAACGAAGCCGTGTTCACCTTTAACAAAATGATACAGACCTATCGTATGTACCAATATGATTTAGTGGAAGTTCCCAAAGTTTCCACTAGTGAGCGTGCTGATTTCATCCTGGACTACCTAAGAAATCATTAAGGCTTCTTGTGACACCATAAAAACAACAAATTACAATTGATTTCTTCTGCCCAATGGACTGAAGATATGATGTTGCGTTGCCGTAAAGTAATCCCTGAAGACTTGATTCAATGGATGGTCCAAGGTACTGGCCCGTATTCCCAATATAGGGAACACCTGTATGATCTCATTGGTCAAAGTACGAACGGAATGCGATGCTTTTTGATGTATTTCTTCGACATAAGCTTCTGGAATATTCTGTACTTCCAAGACCATAGATTGTATATACTGTGCATCCCTCATGCATTCGCTAATGGCATGCCATATGATTTTCTGTAAGCCATTTAACATGCCATTATCGTTACCGATGCGTTCAGCTTCTTCCAAAAAACGCTCTGCCATACCTATATAGTTGACCCATAAGGTCAAATCGGCAAACGCACTAAATGGAATCTTAAAAATGGGCTGAGGCAGGTAAAATGTATCATATACAAAACAATGCCTTCCATCCACCCATTGGGAGTTAACTTTAAAGGAATCAGTGGCCGTGGCCTGAAGCCCCATGGTTTTCCAATCATGAATAATCTCCACTTGTTCCCTTTTCAAAAGGAAAGAACGTACTACAGGGCTACCATCATCCATCAATACATCAATACCATTTTCCCGGATTTTCGCATTCAAGGTAAAGTGAGTAAGGTATGGGGCTCCCGTGGCATACTTCCATGTACCGTTTATCACAAATCCATTACCTACCTTATCAGCGGTTCCAAAAACACCACCGCTTCCACCAAAAATAGGTGTGATATTTCCGTTAAACAGTTCATCGGCCACCTCTTTTTGCAGGTTCCCGACAAAGAAATTGGCACCGCTACAAAGGGTCAATGTCCAGCCCAAGCTACCATCCAATTTGGCCAGGGACCGTAAGGTCTCCAATCCGTCGATCAAGGGCACTTCCAGACCACCGTGGGATTTGGGCACCCATAGATTCCAAAGATTTTCTTTGGCGACCCATTGCAACACCGGTTCAGGCAGAACTGCTTTTCCAAAGCAAAGTTCACTGATCTTATGCATATGCATTATCCTTTTCATTATCGATAATTCTTTTCCATTTGATATAACCTGATATGGCCACGGCGAACAAGAATGCTGTCAATCCCGCATAAATATAGAGTTCCTTATAGATCAACAGGGGTACCGAAATCAGGTTGCTAATGTTCAAATAGATCCAGTTTTCGATTTTTCGTTTGGCCATCAACCACATGCCGGCCCAAGCAAATGCAACGACAAAGGCATCCCAATAGGGTACATCGGAATCCGTATGCTGTCCCAACCAATAAACCATTAGCATAAAACATCCCAGAACAATGCTCACGGCAATCCCATGTTCTTTTCCATTGGCATAGGAAATCGGTGCTTCACGTTCTTGTTTGCCCATCTTCCAATAGAACCAACCATAAATGCTCATGACCAGATAATATAGGTTCAATAGGATATCGGCATACAATTGGGATTGGTACAGCACATAGATGCTTATCAATATGGCCACGATACCAAAAAGGTAATTATGGACATTGTTCTGACGGGCCATAAGTACTTGGACCACCCCAAAGGCGGTTCCGAGCCACTGTAAAATAACGATTTGTGAAAATAATTCCATCTGGGGTTCTCTAGGTTCATTACTACCATAGGATACCCAAAAACTGAAAACAAAAGCCAGTTAAGGCCTTGCCCTTTTCCCTACGCCAGCATTACCTGGATCAGGTGTGAAGTAATTTACTTCCGGGTATGATCTCAGCCCATTTAGGGCACCCCATATAATGATCAAAGGTAGGGAATTGTTCCTATTTCAATTCTATCGAACACTATTAATTCTAAAGAATTTACTCACTGAAAAATCGACCCCACCTCCCGGTGCACCTTCAAATAATGTTGTTCCAAATCCTCCTCCGAAACCTCCAACGGATCGGGCAACGCCTTAGCAATCTCGGGCTTCGCAAACCTAACCTTCCGATCCTTTCCATCTGCAAACACTACAAATTCCCCCTGTTTTAACCGAAAGAACACCTCCGCCCGTCGTTTGGACACTTCCTTCTCCCCTTCCGTGATCCTACGTTCCAGGTTTAGGCCAGAACTTTTGCTCACGCTTCGGGTAGGTATCTTTACCAATTCAAAAAAGCGTTCATAATATCGGGCGGTATCCGGGTCGTTCACCTTCCCAAAAAACTGATAAGAAAGGTTGGAAAGTATCGCCTTGCTCGCTTTCTCCCCGTACATCATATCATTCTGGATCTTATCCTGAAGCACATAGACACTCACAATATCATAGCTCCGTAGCGTGGCCGGTATGCGGTGCATATTCAACAAGCGCAAGGTCGAAGCCTCTTCCAGCAACATAAAGGAAGGCTTTCGGTTGCGTTGGCTCATCTGTTTCGAGATGGTATGGATTATCGTGGCGATCACCGGGGAAAGGGAAGCATCCTTTTGGGGATTGTTCACCAAACAAATGATGGAGGGGTGCTGCTCCGTATTGATGTCCAAGGGAATCTCATCCTTGGACAGGACCATGAATATCTTTCGGGTAGCGATCTTTTTAATGGCATTGGCCAGGGTACTGAGGACCCCTGCAGTCTGGCGATCGGAACCCATCCCGCTAATAAAGGCATCGGCCATGGCACGGGAGGTGATATTTCCGCGTAAAAACTTGATCAAGCTTTTGGTGGACAACTGTTGGTAAAGGGCCATCAGATGCGGCAAGGTACAGTATTGGGGATAATCGGTCTTCAGCCGCCATATGAGCCCACTGAACAAGCCTTCGGCGGCATCCTTAAAAAAACGAGAAGTATTGTTCCCATCAGAATCTCGATGCTCCATGAGGTTTTCCAAGAGTACACGGGAGACTTCGTGTACGCTTTCCTCATCGGGCAGGTACTTGGGGGCAATGGGATTGACCCGATGGTATATGGGGCCAAAGGACACAATACGAAAAGGCACCTTTTTATCCTTCCAGAGCGGATAGGCCATTTCTGTAATCTCAAAATCCTTGTAATCGTGGATAATCCCGGAAAACCGTTCCTTACGGAAATGCTGTAACAGCCCGTAGATGATACTTTCTGTCTTTCCGCTACCTGCCGAGGCTATCACCGAAACCCCTCTTCGGATATTCCCCAAGACCAAGGGCCTTCCACGGACCTTTAGTTTCACCTCAAAGACTATGGATTTTTTAGGGGTGTCCTTATGGTAATCCACTAGGCCATAGATTACGGTATGGACAAAAAACAAGGGGAGCCAAAGGGTCAAGACCCCTATTAAAAAACCATCCCAATGTCGTGCCCAACCGGTGGTCAAAACCACAATTCCAAGGATTCCAAGAAAATATACATACCCGTATTTTACATACCGATTGAATACGACCGATACCCCTCCACCCAGTAGTATTGACCATAGACTGTGCATTGCTCCTAATTCTTCCATAATTGAAAAGTTTAAATTCCTATCGACCCTGATTCCATGGCCTTGCCGATACCCTTTTTCAATTTCATGAGCGCCTTATAGGCCAACTGTGCTTTATTGGTGGGAATGGTAGGCACTTTGACCCCCGCCTTGAACAACAACTGTTTGGCGGCCTGTTTTTCATTGGCGGGAAGTCCCAAGAGCGCCACAAAGAAGCTTTTAGGGTCTTTGTCCAAAAGGTTCCGGGCATGGTAGGTCTCCACAAAATTCCTGCGATAGCCAAACTGTTTGTCAAAGGTCTTTTCCCCGGCCCGGTAGAACTTGTCCCGATCAAAGCCCTGTTTTACCTTCTCCCCATTGAGGATGGTCTCGGAAGTCCGAAACTTGGAACCTGGGGATAGGCTATGGCCGTTGGTCACATCCTTGCGGCTGACGATGATATGGATATGACTCTGATGTCCTTCCTTACCCATCCCGGGAACGATGCGTTTCCCATTCTGCCGATGCGGCGCTTCCCTTTCCAAGGTCTGGATTTTTTCATGGAGTATGCCCATATCCCCTTCCTCCCTACCTTCCTTGATGGCCCTGACCTGGTGCTGGAGTTCCAATATCATTGTGGCATAAGGCTGGTTTTCCTTGACCGCTTTATCCTTTTCGGAATAGGTCCGTTCCCGTTCCAGTTTCGCGAAATACAGCACCTCCCTGACGGTTACCTCCTTGTCCCGATAAAAAGAGGCCGCATAGGACTTCATGAGTTCCCGGGTGTAGTGTTTCAGTTTTTCGGGATTGTCCCCGATATGTTTGAGCTCCGCTTGTGAAGGGCTGACCATTATAGAATAGAACTTGGGGTCCCGTTTGGAAAGCTTACCGGTATTGGCATCAATCTCTGCGATGACCCTGTCGGCCTCAATATTGTTTTCCGTCTGGTTAAAGAACAGTTCCCGGTCTTCCGGGGATTTCCCCTCGTTCTCCTTTTCCAGATACTTGACAAAATCCCCGGCACTGCCCCGATAGTTGTTCCCCAAGTGTTGACGTGTGATGGCGATATACATGTTACAGGTTTTTGATTTTTTGTTGGTATCGCTCAATGGCCTCATAATCCAAATCTAACTTCAGATAATCCTTCCCCAATCGATTTTTGACCAGGGACACATGATCCAGGACATATCCAAAGTCCCTTTTTAATTCTTCCATTTCCTCCTTCAAGTGTTCGTGCAGGATCTTGGGAATATGGACTTCGGTATCCAAGAGTTCGGGATTGGAGGGGGCTTTCTTTTCGGTCAACTGCTGCTCGAAAAAATCGAAATCCCCTTCCCACTCGTCCACTTCCTCGGGCTCCAGTTCCTGCTGGAAAAGGGCCTGGATCATACTGACCGTGGGCAGGGTCTGTTCCTTTTCGATACTGCGCATAATGGCCACCATGGCATTGAAGCGTCTTTTGATCAGGTATTTGAGGCTGGCAATGGTCTCGTACATCCGCTGATCGGGAGAGATGCCATTGTGGTCAAAGAACTCCACCATGGCCAATAGTGTCATGGATTGTGACTTTCCTTGCCGCTTGGAAAAACTCCTGAATTTTAGGGCCACAGAGATTTTTATCCTCAGTCCCGCAAACGTCTCTTTTTCGTACCCTTCATCCATTTTTTCAACAAAAATTCCTTGATTTTACTGGGCCCAGTCCATTTTTTCAACAAAAATCGAACTGCCCTATATTTCAATAAGACCTCAAATCCCCATAAACAGGGACCTGCGAAGCACATATGATCGGTAGCGCTGCGCGAGCACGCTATCCTCTTGCTGCACCTTTTTGTCCCGCAGGGACAAAAATGATTCGCACAACATGGTTCAATCCTGTCCTGAAACTTCCGATAGGAATCGGGACGGGGATATTGGAACCCGTTGTATTTTATCTAAAAGTCAAATCGAACAGTACGGTCCTCGGATAGTCAAATCGGTCTGCCAAGGCAGAGCAATGGGATGCCGTACAAATGGTGTTGCCATGCAACAGTATAAATATACCCAGGTTTTCTTTGGTACTAAAATGTGTTCTGCCGGCAAATAACATCATTTGCCCGCGTATTACATGTGACGGGGATTTTTTGGTTTCCCAAGCGTCAGGTGTTTCGCGAAACGACAAAAAAAAGGCCCTTTTTATAGGGCCATTTTCCGGTCATTTTTCCGATGGGGCGTTAACGGTCTGTTCCCTATAATACTCATACCGGAATATCCAGAGATTCACCACTAGGGAGAAGGTTTTGTCCACCGTGGTATCCGTTGTCTTTTTGACAGTATTTTGCTTTGGATGTTTCTTCGCTGGGATTTCCAGCGACTTTTTTACGATTGCTTTCATAGTACATGATTTTAAATTATACATTATTTGATGGCGAACCCGTTCTTCATAAATTTCAGCTCAAAAGGAAACGGAATAAAAAGTGAGGCACAAACGGTTTATGCCGTAGTCTTTTGATGGGAATATTTATAAAGGACGAACTTGCGGTCAAATAAGGGATAGGTTTCCATTGGGCATGGAAACGGTCGGTATATGGGCGTATCCCCTAGTGATCTTTGGGGGGTCGATTCCCCCAAAGATTGAACATGGAAAAAAAAGACCCTTGGAAGTGCAAGGGTCTTCGGATCTCCATGGTCATCAGATGGGAACACCTGATCACAGGCGTACAGCTTGCGGATGGCTTAGAGGTCATACAGGCTTGGATCGAACCCATAAGGGTAATCCATTAAATCCCCCTGGTCTTCCAACCATCTTTCAAAATGGGTCATTTTATTTGACTGTTCCATAGCGCTTTGTTTATAAAATCCCGTTATCTGCAAAACTGTAATAACGTCCATCGGGTGCAAGGATGATATGGTCCAAGACTTTGACATCAAAAAGCAGTGCAGCCTCTTTGATCTTTCTGGTCAATTGTTTATCGGGTTCACTTGCCTTGAGTTGCCCAGAAGGATGGTTATGGGCGAGGATGACCCCCACGGAAAGGGTTTTTAAGATTATGGCAAAAAGGATGCGCATATCCACCAAGGTACCCGTGATGCTGCCATGGGAAAGGGGATAAATACCCTTCACTTTGTTGGACTGGTTGAGCAACACGATTTTAAAGGTCTCGTGCAATCCTATGGTATCGATGTCCCAATTCTTGAACAACAACTCCCCCACTTCCTTGGAATTGGTAATGGAAAGGGATTTCAGGGTGCTGAGTTTTTCCCGATAACTGATTTGTATTTCGTTGACTTTATGTTCCATTGTGGTCGGATTAAAGTTAAAAAAGGAATGGAGTGCCCGTGCAGGATACCCGGGCACCCCATGGCCTTTATTCCTCGTTGGTAGATCCTCCCAACAATAAAATTTCACTGGCCACCACTTCGGTAACGTAGCGTTTGTTGCCCTCTTTGTCCTCATAGGATCTGGAGGTCAATTTCCCTTCGATGGCAATCTCCTTGCCCTTGGTCACAAATCCCTCGATGATGTCGGCCAATTTCCCCCACCCGATCACAGTGTGCCATTCGGTGTTGGTCACACGTTCACCTTCGGAGTTTTTGTAGTGTTCGTTGGTCGCCATGGTCAGGCGTGCCACACGCTTCCCTTTTTCAAGGTCTGTGATTACGGGGTCTTGCCCCACGTTTCCGATAAGTTGTACTTTGTTTCTCAATGTACTCATGATAAAAAGTTTTAAAGATCTGCCGTCTTCCACTATGTATAGATCAGCAAACAGGATTAAAAATTTCCCCTATTTTTTTGGTTTTTGTTTCCCAAATTTTAAGGGGCGTTTGTTTGCTTCTTACATGCGCAGCAGAATGAAAGAAGGGGGTTCTGTCAAGGCTTTTGGGCGGAAATCGGGAGGCTCCACGACGTAGAAAAACCCTGGGGTTTTCAAGGAAGTGGAAACCCTATTTCTGGACAAAACAGGGCATGGCCTTGACAGGTTCGATAAGGGCCTTAGGAATTCCATCCGACCCATTGTCATGGGAGCGTACGGGAAGTTAAGCGACTGAAGGCAATGGTGTCCTGATAGGAATTCCTTGGGCACTGCCCTGTTTTTCGATGCACCGAAAAACAACCCGGGCTTCTTTTATTAAGGACCCCTTAAAATTTGTTGGGCGGACGAACGGATTGGCGGCCTTTCCCGGCAAAGCCCCAAGAAGGGTTTGCGAAGGAAGGGCCAATCAAAATCCGTTTGGACGACTTCCTTATTGGATTTATTGCTATTCTTCCACTATTACGATAGCCATTAGAGCAATACTCCAGTTGCAATAAAAGTTAAGTGAAAGCACTTTTGTTTGTTCATAACCGTTCTTCCTGATTGTTCTGGTAAGATTTGGTATCTGGAAGCTTTGAAGTTTTCATGTTGACTTTTAAAGCCTGCCGCTGTTTTGTCTAGATTCAGGGCCCTAGCCTTTTCAAAAGGTCCTTCTCGTACTCGGAAAGTTGTTTAGGTCACCTACTTTCGTTGGTTTTTTAAGCGTAGGTACGCTACATTGATGAATAGTTGTATGTAAATTCCTAATGCATTCGCTTTTTTGGTAATCCATTTTAAATTTCAGTGGTAAAAGCGGGTTTCATTAAAAGTTGTTCCTTATTGGAAATACCTATTTGTTTGGCGACAGATTTCCAATCCTTGACTACTTTTATGATTTCACTAATAATAGCATCCATTTCACCATCACTTAAGCGGAAAAATTTCCCAACACTTTTTGCAAGTTCAAAGTCAAGGGCATTATCATCCGCATCTATGTTGAGTGCCAATCCGTCTTTTTCAATTGAAGGGTTTAAATCATAGGCCGGGGAAAGTTTCCAACCTTTTTCATTTAGAATAAAACCGTGGTTCCGCAGATGGTCGTCCGTATTGGATACGGCAATATTAAAAATAATTCTCCGCCATAATTGATGCAGATTTTCTTCTACGTTAGTTCCATAATTCTCGATTACATCGACAATATCCAAATAGCTCGGAGAGAAAGACTTTAATGTTTCTTCCGTATTTCCGGTCATTGTCATAGCGGATGCAAAATGGATGCGACCGCCATTTTCACGGTCAAATCTTTTAGTAAGAAAGGTGTGATATTGGCCAGCTATCATTTCAATTTTGGATTCCGCCATTTCGATACCGCAGCTGACCGCAAGTTTATAGGTCAGAAATTCCCAAGCAGCTTTATCCACTGTATCTGTTTTTAAAGGGAATTTTGCAATCCATAGGTTTTTATCATTATCCAATATATTCGCTTTTGGGCGTTCGCCCCCTAAAGAAGAACCTGGTGCTATAAGTACTGCTATGCATTGGCGTATGGCGTCGTTCTGCGTATCACTTTCCAATTGGTCCACAGCTTCCTGTAAATCCCCGAGAGATGACCAAGGTGGTGTTGGGATTTGTCCATCATTGTCCAAAAAAGGGCCTTGGGGGTCTGTCTTAAAGCGCAGCGCACCCATTCGGCTCTCGTCATATACACCAAGAAGATAATCTATTTCATATAGCGTTTTTGCCTTCTCCTTGCGAGCTCTGGCATCCTGTGCCTCACGACGTTTCATCAAGGTCTTTCCCCAAGTATCGGGCATACTGTCCAAAAATATCCCAAAGTTTTCTTTGTCTGCTGGAAATTGAGGCCCTGAATAAAATGCAATATCCGGGTCGAGTAATTGGTACAAACCTTTTCCCAACCATGCTTTATTATACTCAAAACTGAACGCTTTTTTGGCTTTCACAAAATGGGCCGATAGGACACCTATTTCGATAGGAGCATCCAATCCTATCCAATCGGCATAAACATAAATATCAAATTTTCCTTGTGACATAACTATAGTAAATCCAAATCTTGTAGTTTACGACCGAATTCATCATCCAACGCTAATTTTGAAAAATCACTTTCAAGACTTAATACCTTTAGCACGTTGAAATAGATGCCCATTGCGACAGTTGGGTCGCCTTTCTCAACACGATGCAAAGTAGCACGGTGAATACCGGCACGTTCCGCAACCTGTTCGGCAGTCAATTTTCTACGTTTTCGCGCAAGCTTGATATTTTGACCTATTCCATCAAATATCTTTTGATATTTGGGAAGAAGTATTGCTTTCTTAGAATTCATAATGTTGCTTATTAACGACAAATATCCTTTTTTTGTTGCAAATAAGCGACATTTTTTTATCAAAGACTATTATATCATTTCTTTAGAATTGGAAATCGAATAGCAAACCGTAAATGGTCCGAATCGGCAGGTTTAAACCATTGGACCATCAATCAGGTCGAGAACAGGGATTCAATTTCATGGAATACGTGACGCCAAAGTAATAATCATGTGCAAAAGCATGGCTTGATAATTACAAACGCAAGAAAGGCGTTCCATAACCTATTCCTCCGCTTAATAAAGTGAAAAGTCCCTGTTTTGGTGGCTTTTGTATTTTGGTCGACAATCTAGGTGACAGAACTCAATCCTTTATGATTCCTTGAATAAACTGTATGAAATTGAAAAGTTTATACTATTTCTCCAAAAAACACTTCATTTTCTTTATCTTAACCTTGGATTTATTCCCAACCTCTTCTCGATATTGATTTCTTTTAATCATATTTTAAATTAACTTTTCATGGGAAAGCCTATTATTTTATTCTCAAAATCCAACTATGAGGGCCAGGAAATACTACTTGTTAATTTTTCACACAATTCTAATCTGCATGGATATTTAAAAAAGTTTGACGGTATAGAATGGAGCAAATCACTTAAATCGTTTTACCTGCCTTTTTCCAGACCCACCACAAATGCCCTGTTCCAGTACCTTAGAAAAGAAAACTACTACATTGACTATTCTTCGCTAACAGCTAAAGACTCATCCAATCATAATATTGGAAAGGACAAAAAAGTGCATGTGGGAAATCAAATTGCCGAAAGCGTCAAACATAGTATTGACCTCCTTAAAAAATGGATGGAACAAAAACGGTATAGTGAGAACACCATTAGAACATACGAGGGAATGCTTCTTATATTCTTTCGTTTCCATTTCCCAAAAACAGAAACTGAAATTACAGAAAAAGACATCCTAAAATTCAATATAGATTATATTTTGGCAAATCGGTATTCATATACCTATCAAAACCAAGCCATCAATGCTATAAAACTTTTTTACCGCCAACAAGGTAAAATGCATTTATTACCAGAAAATTTGGAGCGCCCCAAAAAATCCAAAAAGCTACCTGCAATTTTAAGTCTTGAGGAAATAAAGTCAATTCTTGAGAATACAACAAATCTAAAGCACAAAACCTTGCTGAGCCTACTTTATTCATGTGGCCTTAGGATTGGTGAAGCTCTAAAACTCAAAACAAAAGATATTGATTGTGAAAGAAAGTTCATGCATGTAAAGTCTGCGAAAGGCTCTAAGGACAGGTATGTGCCAGTTTCAAGACAAATGATTGGGTTGTTAAACAAATATATTATCTCTTATAAGCCCAAAGACTATGTTTTCGAAGGACAGAACGGCGGTAAATATTCAGCAGTTAGTGCGCGCCAAATTTTGCAACGCTCTATACGTTTATCTGGCATAGAGAAATCCATTACTTTACACACTTTGCGCCATAGCCATGCTACACATTTATTGGAAAATGGCACAGATATTAGATATATCCAAGAACTCCTTGGCCATAACAACCCGAAAACAACTATGATTTATACACATGTAAGCACAGCAAGCCTTGATAAAATAAAGAACCCCTTTGATGATTTTGAGATTTAATATAGAAAACAACTCAAATCATCGGTTTTATTCCTATTTTGGGTGTATAGAGATGTATTTTACATCTCTATAAACAAGTTAGCGACAACTCAAAAAAAAAATCATCCGAACTCAAAATATAGCAAGAAACGGATTTTTTATAACTTAAATCCTATCTAAATTTGTGTCGTTAATCAAATCAAATGAACGACCAGAAACATCAAAATTATTATCGTATTGCAAAGGCAATCGAATTTATAAAAGACAATTTCAAAGAACAACCTACTCTTGAGGAATTGTCTAAAAAAGTAAATTTGAGCCAATATCACTTTCAAAGGATATTTACGGAATGGGCGGGAACGAGCCCTAAAAAATTTCTTCAATACGTTAGTCTTCAATACGCCAAAATTAAACTTGCCAAAGAAAACACACTTTTCGATACAGCATTTGAAACTGGACTTTCAGGAACAAGCCGTTTGCACGATTTATTTGTCAAAGTAGAGGGAATGTCACCAGCCGAGTACAAAAATGGTGGTAAAAACTTAAAAATTAATTACAGTTATTCCTCTAGCCATTTCGGGAAATTAATAATAGCATCCACCAATAAAGGAATATGTTATTTATCATTTTTTGATGAGGAAAAAGAAGATGCGTTTCAGGTATTAAAATCGGAATATCCAAACGCTCAACTGCAAGAAAGTAGGGATAAATTTCAAAAGAACGCTTTAAAAATTTTCGAAATTAAAAATAAGGGAATTGACGAAATTAAAATTCATTTGAAAGGAACAGCTTTTCAATTAAAAGTTTGGGAAGCATTATTAAAAATACCACCTGCATCACTTGTTTCTTACAATTCAATTGCAAAATTAATAAGCAAGCCTTCTTCATCGCGTGCAGTAGGAAACGCTTTAGGAAAAAATCCAATCGCATATATTATTCCGTGCCATCGTGTAATTAAATCCACAGGAGAACTGGGAGGTTATAAATGGAAGGAAACAAAAAAAATCGCTTTGATAGGTTGGGAAGAAACTGAAAATCAAATCTTAAATGAAAAATAAAATGGAAATTAGAAACTGCACAATTAACGATATTGATGAAATTTTTAGACTTTACAAAATTGCATCAGATTATCAAAAAGCAAAAAAGAAAGTCGTTGTTTGGCCAAATTTTAAAAGAACACTTGTTGAAACTGAAATAGCAGAAAACCGCCAATGGAAAATGCTAATTGATGGAGAAATTGCCTGTCTTTGGGCAATTGCTTTTCAAGACGAGCAAATCTGGGAAGAGAAAAATAAAGATAGTGCTATTTACATTCATAGAATTGCAACCAATCCAAACTTCAGAGGTAATAATTTTGTGGAAAAAATTGTGAATTGGGCTAAGAAATATGCTAAATCAATGGATAAACAGTTTGTAAGACTTGATACCTTAGGAAACAACGTCAAATTAATCCAACACTACGAAAACGCAGGATTTGAATTTTTAGGTATGTTTGACCTAAATAATACAGACACTTTACCTGAACATTATCATAATGTACCAGCTTGTTTATTTGAAATAAATTTGAACAAACAAACAGAAAAGAGCAGTCGCTAACACCGTATATAATGAATAGCGGGGTTCGGTTCGGTTCTAAAATTTTGTTATATTTGGTTGGTCGCCAATTTTTGTTTTAATCACTTTGGAACAAAAAAAGATAAAAGTTCAAAAACAAAAATCGGCTTGTGTTTAGCGGAATAATTCTCGCGTATTTGCCCGCTACTCATCATATACAAACACGTTGTGTGTAATGTAAAAATCGTGCTAAAATTGAACATTTGAACTAAAAAAGCCAACCCTCAAACAGCACATTTATTTTTTTGCCAACGCGAAATGCCAACGCTCAAAAAAAATAAAAGAGCTGTTTCTTCCCAACGCTCACTCACGAGAATACAACGAACATTTTCACTACATTTCAGCGAATTATTATTACATTGCGTCTGATTAACCAAAAAGGTTACAAATGAACCGAATAAAAGAAGTTCTGAAAAATAAAGGAATATCTCAAACTTGGCTTGCAGACCAAACTGATAAAAGTTATACGACTATCAACGAGTACGCAAGAAACAAAAGACAACCGAGTTTGGAAGACTTATACAAAATAGCAGAAATACTAAATGTACAGGTCAGCGAATTATTAATTGAAAGAAACGACCAATAAATGAAACTATACGAAACGTTAGAAACACAACTCAAAACCGAAAACAATTTTGTTACGGACAATGGCGAGTTAAAGAAATGGGTAGTAATTAATAAAGCACAAAATTTCGATGCTGATTTAATAGCATTATTGCTTGACAATAAAGAATTAAAAGAAAAATTCTTTTTGGATATTAAAGGCACGTTAGTTTTTAACCAAAATTTATTTGTACAGTTTCTGGAACAGAAAAACTACCTAAACGACAGTTATACACAATACAAAAACAAAGTTGGATTAACAATTGACGGAAAATACCTAAAACAACGCAACGAAGTTGCGTTAGTTTGGCCATTTAAAGATTGTATTTTGGAAGGTGGACAAAGTCGTGAGGAAGATAAACGAGAAGAAATTTTCTTTAACGAAACCTTGGCACAAGACGAAATCACTCAACTTTTAGAACCTAAAGTGTTGACAAACGCTAAAACCTACGATAAAGATGGCGAACACGAATTTAAAGGCTTTACAAGAGATGCTGAACTAAACAAAAAAAGAGGTTTAACAGAAGATACCATTACAGATAACCTAATAATTAAGGGAAATAATCTTTTAGCTTTACACTCTCTGAAAAAAGAATTTGCTGGAAAAGTAAAACTGATATATATCGACCCACCATATAATACAGGTGGTGATAGTTTCGGGTATAATGATAAGTTTAATCATTCTTCTTGGTTAACATTTATGAAAAACCGTTTAATCATTGCTCGTGAATTATTGAGTGATGAAGGAGTTATTTTTGTAAGTCTTGATGATAATGAAGCTCACTATTGTAAGATTCTTATGGATGAAATTTTTAAAAGAGAAAACTTCATTGCAGATATTTGCCATAAATCAAGAGGCTCAATTTCAAATGATAAAATAATATCGCCAAACCATAACCATATACTTTTATTCGCAAAAAATGAGAGAAAAGTCTTTGCAAAAAAGTCTCTTTTTGGTATAAAAAAGAATTTAGATGGTTTTGATAAAACTGATAAAAATGGAGATTATAAATTAGTACCAGTTGATGGACCTGGAGGAGCATCAAAAGGCAATCCTTTTTATGAATTTGAAGGAATAGAAGGTTATTGGCGATTCTCGAAAGAGAGAATGCAAAGAATGTTTAATGAAGGCCTTGTTGTTAAAACAGCAACTGGTTTACAACAAAAATATTACAAAGAAAAAGCAGCCAAATCAAGACAAACTGTAACAACTTGGTGGGAAGAAAAATTCTTAACATCAAGCGCAACTACTAAACTTAAAAAATTAATGGGTGCAGATGTCTTTAAAAATCCAAAAAATACTGATTTACTTAAAAGAATTGTAGAATTATGGGCTACCGATAATGATATTATACTTGATTATCACGCAGGAAGTGGTACGACAGCACACGCTGTATTAGAGTTGAATAAAGAAGATGGTTTGAATCGAAAATTTATTATGATTGAACAAATGGACTATATTGAAAGTGTAACAAATCAAAGAGTTCAAAAAGTTATCGAGCAAAATAAACAGGGTTCATTTACTTACATAGAACTCAAAAAACACAATCAAACATTTATAGACCAAATAGAAGAAGCCAAAAACAGTAAGACATTATTGGATATTTGGGAGCAAATGAAAGCCAAATCTTTCCTTGATTACAATGTAGATATACAAAAACAAGATGAACATATTGCCGATTTTAAAAAATTGGAATTGGCACAACAAAAAAAGCATTTAATAGAACTGTTAGATAAAAACCAATTATATGTAAATCTCTCATCAATTAATGATAAAGATTTCGATTGTTCAAAAGCAGAGAAAAAAGTTACAGAAGATTTTTACCAACTTAAAAAAGATTAATTATGGCATATTTATATGATACATTAATCAAAGAATTTGGTAAAAGAGAAGTTGCAAGAACGGAAGTACCAAATTACATTTCTGACAACATAAAATACGATATAAGACCTTATCAAGAAGAATCTTTTAAGCGTTTTATGCTTTGTTACAACGAAGATTTTGACGCAAAACCAAATAAGCCTTTTCACCTACTATACAATATGGCAACTGGTAGCGGAAAAACGTTAGTTATGGCTGGTTTAATGCTGTATCTCTATGAAAAAGGCTATCGGAATTTTTTGTTTTTTGTGAATAGCAACAACATCATTACAAAAACAAAAGACAACTTTTTAAATCCTCAAGCTTCAAAATACTTATTTAGTGAAAAAATAGTAATTGACAATAAAGAAATTTTAATAAAAGACGTTGACAATTTTGAGGAAGCTGATAATGAAAACATAAATATCAATTTCACAACAATACAACAATTACATATTGACTTAAATAACACAAAGGAAAATAGTGTTACTTATGAAGATTTTAAAGACAAAAAAATTGCTTTAATTGCTGACGAAGCACACCATTTAAGTTCTGGAACAAAAAGCGGAAAATTATTTGGAAGTTGGGAAGGAACAGTTGAAGAAATACTGAAACAGAATTACGATAATATTCTTTTAGAATTTACCGCAACATTAGATTATGAAACACAGTCAATCGTAGAAAAGTACCAAGATAAAGTCATTCAAAAATACGATTTAGCACAATTTAGAATTGATAAATATTCTAAAGAAATAAATTTAATAAGGTCGTTGTATGATGAACAAGAGCGTATCATTCAAGCCTTAATTTTAAATTTATATCGACAAGAATTAGCAACTTCAAACAACATTAATTTAAAGCCTGTTATTCTTTTTAAGGCAAAAAGAACAATTAAAGAATCAGAAGAAAATAAAGAAAACTTCCACAAACTTATTGATGATTTTTCTGCTAAAATGGTAGAAAACATTAAAAAAACTTCGACTATTGGTATTGTTCAAAAAGCATTTGACTTTTTTGCGAAAATCAATCTGTCAAGTAATGACATTGCAAAACGCATCAAGTCAAACTTCAAAGAAGAAAATTGTATAAGTGCAAATAATGATAAAGAAGCTGAGCTAAACCAAATTAAACTAAACACTCTGGAAGATGAAAACAATCCAATTAGAGCAGTTTTTGCAGTTCAAAAATTAAATGAAGGTTGGGATGTTTTAAACTTATTTGACATTGTAAGATTATACGAAGGGCAAAATACAGGAGGAACGAATACAACAATTGGAAAAACAACGCTTTCAGAAGCCCAATTAATTGGTAGAGGAGCAAGATATTTTCCGTTTAAATTAGAAGAAGGACAAGACCTTTACAAACGTAAATACGATGAGGATTTATCTAACGATTTAAAAGTGTTGGAAGAACTTTATTATCATACAAAAGAAGATAATCGATACATTTCTGAATTAAAGAAAGCATTGGTAGAATCTGGAATTTATGAAGATGAAGATAAATCAATACAACTAAATTTATTTCTAAAGCCAGAATTCAAAAAGACCGATTTCTATAAAACTGGAAAGGTAATTTTCAATAAGAAAGTTGAGAAAAGCTACGATAACGTAAAATCATTTTCAGATTTAGGTGTCTCAAAAAGGAATATAAGTTTTACGCTATCTTCTGGAATAGGTAAAAAAAGTAGTGTATTTTTTGAAATGGAAAACCCTAAATCTAATGACGAAGTAATTAAAGAAAGAGACGTAAAAATTTCTGATATTTCAAAGCATATTATTCGCTTCGCATTAACTCAAAATCCTTTTTACTATTTTGAAAATTTAGAAAGATATTTTCCAAGTGCAAAATCCTTATCTAATTTTATTGACAGTACAGAATATTTAGGAGGTTTAGAAATAACATTAAGGGGAACAAAAACAAGACTTGAAGAAATTTCTAATTTCGACTATTTGTTAGCAGTTCAAAAGTTATTGCAAAGCATAGAATCTGAAATAAAATCGAACTTGACAGAATATGAAGGTTCTGAATACATAAACAAGAATGTTCACGAAGTCTTTAAAGACAAGGAAATTAAAGTTTACAAAGACAGCGAAAGAGCTGATGGACAATTTGACGTAGTAAGTGAACCAGAATGGTATGTGTATAACGCTAATTACGGAACAAGTGAGGAAAAGGAGTTTGTAAAAATGTTTGCCAGAAGATTTGAGCAATTAGAAAATAATTTTGAGAATATTTACTTAATCAGAAATGAAAGAGAAATTAAAATCATTGATAAATTAGGTAGAGCATTTGAACCAGATTTCGTGCTATTCTGCAAACAAAAAGCTGGAAAAGAATTGACTTATCAAGTTTTCATAGAACCGAAAGGAAATCATTTGAAAGCACACGATAAATGGAAAGAGGACTTTTTAAAAGAAATTAGAGAAGACAAAAAGACAATTGAAATCGACTCTGACAATTATTTAATAACTGGAGTTCCTTTTTACAATAATGAAAACGAAAATGAATTTAAGGAAACATTGGAAAAAACTCTGAATAATGCCAACGCATAAGCCATACACATTTGCAATTCGCTACAGCCAACGCACAAGCCCAAAATTGCAAAAGAGTATGTCTTGCCAACGCTTACATTTGAACTAAATAACAAACATCGGAAAACCAATCAGAACGGAAAAACACTACACACAACAACGTGTATAAAACATAGCTATTATAGGCTTTCCGAAAGGTTTTTGCTTATTTATTAAGTCCGCAAAATTTTTATTTTTGTATATTTAGAAATTAAAAGATAAATAGAAAAAATAAAAATTCGGCTCGTGCTAAATCCGAAAAGTTAGCGTTTATTTATACGCTACGTTTCATACACAAGACCGTTGCCCACAATTTGAAAAAGACCGTACTTAAAATATTAATTCTGAATTTAATTTTGATTAGTTGTAGACAAAACAACAAATCTGAATCAATTGCTGGTGAATTAACTCAAATTGAAATTACTGATGAATTCAAACTTGAATTTCTTACTCAAATCTTATCCGACAGTTCAAAATCTAGACTGTTATACGATAAAAGAGAATTAATTTCAAATTTGCCTGCAATGGTTCCACCGCAATTACCAATTGACCCAAATAACTCCAGTAGAACAATCTCGCATTTTGAATTTATATCTGACACTCTTAAAATTAATGATATTGACTTTGTTAGAAAACAATTTATAGAAAATGAAGACTTTGATATTTCAACAATAGAAAAAAATGGTTTTAAAGTCATTGATGTCGAAAAATATAGAGAAAATGAAATTCAATGGGATTCAATTAATAAGATTGCCGATAAATACTATGAAGAAAATAAAATGATTGATTTCTATTCATTTCTACATATCACAAAACCAATATTTAATAAAGAACTAAATTTAGCATATGTGCGATTTAGGCCTGGATCTGGTGGAATGACTCGAATTTATGAAAAGCAAAATGGAATTTGGGAAATGAAATATGAATTTGATGAATGGATTGAATAAAAAACTGTGGGCAACAATGTATAACCGCAATTACGGCGGATTCGACTACGTCCGAATCCACTCGGAATTGCTACCGTCGGTGCTTATCCGAAAAACATTAACTTTAACCCCATAACTGCGGTTATACTAAACGTTGGGCATAATACGAATAAATGGATATTAGATTATTATTCAGACAATACACTAGCTTTGCTTTAACCATAATTAGTCCAAGACTCTTTGAACTGACAGAAGATAAATCAATGTTATATTTTAACGATGAAGAAAGGTCTGATTTATTCTTCATACGCCTGAATGAATTTCTAAATGTAACTTTCCCATCACCTTTTGATTCCAACAAGAAAGTTTCACTTTTCAATTTAATGGAAGATTTTTGTTTACAGTACAATCAAATTGACGACTTTAAAAAATTTCTTTTTGCTATAAATGAAACAAAAGAATTCTTTTTCAAGAAAAGGTTCTACAAATACTATATATCACCTCACGAGATTGATTTTGAAATATCGTTTGCAGAATTAATAAATTTTCAATCAAATTACTCAAAGCATAGTTATTATCATCTTACAGGAATAAAGAATAAACTAAAAAAACATTTCAAGAAGAATAATATACCAAACTTTGAAAATGAAGACTACAATGAACATTTATCTTATTTTAAGGAAGCAGTACTTGATGATAGATTAAATTTTAATCAAACTCATATGGTAGAAAAATTAGGTGGATTATTTCTTTCTTATTGGGATTTATTAAATTCAAAACACCAGTCACGAATTTTAAATTTAATACACGAATTTATAGCTCAAAATGGAAGACTAGTACAATGGAAAATTGACAAACCTAAGGATTTGACTGAAGCAGAAGAGTTTTTTTGGGAAATAAAAGGTTTGTCCAGATTTGAGAGAAAGAGAATTTCTGATTTCATACCAAAAACGTGGAATCCATTAATTGAAAAGGAAACAGATAAAAATAATATGATTGATAAAAGCTAAAAGTACTATGCCCAACAAAGAACTGAGGTGAAAACCAACTCTTTTCTGAATTAAATTTGAGACATATTCATCCCTTGTTAATATCTGTAATTACAGATATTAACCGTTTCACCCATTCCTTTTTCGACTTATCCTTTAGCAAGAACAG
>NZ_JALKAN010000019.1 GCF_023015965.1 Allomuricauda sp. F6463D | reverse complement strand
CATGTATCTTGTTCTTGGTCGCGGTGCGCTGTTTCAGATAGGCATCCAATAACCGGAACAACTGTAAACACTCACTTTGGTTATCGGTCAGGGCACCGTAAAGAGGGACCTCATTGACCAGGGCATAGTCACAGATGGCCTGGCATCGCTCTTGTCCATTTTCACCTTGGCCAATTTCATCTGGATAAACCGCTTTATCGACAATGGGTTTACCACGGAAACGAGCACTCCATTTTTGTAAAGAAATTGCGCAAGCCTGTAATGGTAATAACCGGTGGCTTCCATAACGACCAATGAACCTTTAGGTAATTCCTTAAGGAATTTCCCGAACCCCGTTTCGTCGTTCTTATACTGGTCGTGACCTGTGTCATTACCATGTACATCAAA
>NZ_JALKAN010000018.1 GCF_023015965.1 Allomuricauda sp. F6463D | reverse complement strand
GCGTCCGTGGCAAAGGTTCCGTCAAGGTCAACCCCGGTGGCTCCGGTAACCGCATTGGTCAGTTCCAAGGTGGTACCGCTCAAAGCGATATCGGATAGTTCGTTCTCAGGGTCTGAATCAGCGTCGTCCGTGTCAAGGGCCGCAAGTTCAGCGTCCGTGGCAAAGGTTCCGTCAAGGTCAACCCCGGTGGCTCCTGTAACTGCATTGGTCAGTTCCAAGGTGGTACCGCTCAGGGCGATATCGGATAGTTCGTTCTCAGGGTCTGAATCAGCATCGTCCGTGTCAAGGGCCGCAAGTTCCGCGTCCGTGGCAAAGATTCCGTCAAGATTTTGGCTCAACGTACCGCCTGCATCCGTGACCTCGATGGAGGTACCGTTCAGCGATATCCCCGTGTTGTATTCGTTCGTGGGGTCTGAATCGGCGTCGTCCGTGTCAAGGGCCGCAAGTTCCGCGTCCGTGGCAAAGGTTCCGTCAAGGTCAACCCCGGTGGCTCCGGTAACCGCATTGGTCAGTTCCAAGGTGGTACCGCTCAAAGCGATATCGGATAGTTCGTTCTCAGGGTCTGAATCAGCGTCGTCCGTGTCAAGGGCATCAACATATGCTTTTGTTACGGCATCACTTGCGGCCGTTGGGGCTCCAAGTCCGGTCAGAACCAATCCGTTGGCATCGTTGCCATCGGTAAGCACTTCCTCGATGTTCTGTATCTCATTCGTGGCGTCGGTGTCACCATCAGCAGCAATATGGTCTGCTATATCCGTTGCATTAGTTCCAATGTTGGTAGTGTTCGTTGCTATGTCACCCGTATTCGTGGTGATATCCGAAGCGTTGTCGGCTATGTCCGAAGCGTT
>NZ_JALKAN010000017.1 GCF_023015965.1 Allomuricauda sp. F6463D | reverse complement strand
AGGTAGTCTGCTCTTTCATAAAATCATTTCTTATGAATAAATATAAAGAAACTTTCGGAGTCGATATCAGTAAGGATGTCTTTGATGTACATGGTAGTGAATATGGTCATTCCCGATTTAAAAACGATTCTTCCGGTTTTCGGTTGTTTATAAAATCATTACCTCAAGACAGTCTTGTGGTCATGGAGGCGACCGGCTATTACCACTATCGACTTGCACAGTTTCTTTACAAAAACGGGTTGGCCGTATCGGTAGTGAACCCTTTGTCGGTCAAGCGTTTTATACAGATGAAACTTGCCAAGGTAAAGACGGACAAGAGTGATGCCAAAGCTATTTGCAATTATGCATTGTCCAATGAGGTTCCCCTGTACAATGCCCTGACCGATGTACAGGCAGAGTGCCTTCAGCTCTTTAGGTTAATGGATAGTTATCTGAAGAAGCGTACAGCTACAAAGAACAAGATTCACGGAGAGGAAGTTCTGGGTATTCCATCCAAG
>NZ_JALKAN010000016.1 GCF_023015965.1 Allomuricauda sp. F6463D | reverse complement strand
CTATTCAAAAATTCCCAATCAGGATTAAGGGTAGAAATCAATCGCTCTTTTTTATCCCTGCGCCATTTTTTCAACTGCTTTTCTCTTGCAATAGCCATTGAAGCAGCATTAAATTGTTCATAATAAACTAGGTTATAGCAGTTATACTTACCAGCAAAAGATTCTTTTGCATTAATACTATCAAAATGGTGCTGGGAAAGTCTATTTTGAATATTATTGGTCACACCAATATAAAGCACCGTCTTCTTGTTATTCGTAACAATATATACGTAGTAAGGTGAAAGCATTTAATAAAGGTATCGTTTTTTGAGAAACAGATTTCTCAGTCGTTTCTCTCCATCGAAATGACAACCTCCTCGTCATTTCGAACCGACCCAAGGAGCGTGAGAAATCCCAAGCGCACACAGATTTCGCAGTCATTCCTCTCCCTCGAAACAACAACTTCCTCGTCATTTCGAACCGACCCAAGGAGCGTAAGAAATCTCAAACGCACACAGATTTCTCAGTCATTCCTCTCCACAAATCGAAACAACAACCCCCACGTCATTTCGAACCGACCCAAGGAGCGTAAGAAATCTCAAACGCACACAGATTTCGCAGTCATTCCACTCCCTCGAAACAACAACCCCCACGTCATTTCGAACCGACCCAAGGAGCGTGAGAAATCTCAAACACAGATAGATTTCTCAGTCGTTTCTCTCCATCGAAATGACAACCTCCTCGTCATTTCGAACCGACCCAAGAAGTGTGAGAAATCTCAAACG
>NZ_JALKAN010000015.1 GCF_023015965.1 Allomuricauda sp. F6463D | reverse complement strand
ATGGATACGGAGGCCACGTTCAGGTAAAGTGCTCCATCCGTGCCTGCTGTTAAATTGTTGTTCAGATCCGTACTTATCAAATTTACGGATTCCGTCCCACCACCATCTGTAATTTGAAGGCTACCTGCTGTTATTCCGCTTCCGGTGTTATATTCGTTCGTGGGGTCTGAATCAGCATCGTCCGTGTCAAGGGCCGCAAGTTCCGCGTCCGTGGCAAAGGTTCCGTTAAGGTCAACCCCGGTGGCTCCGGTAACCGCATTGGTCAGTTCCAAGGTGGTACCGCTCAGGGCGATATCGGATAGTTCGTTCTCAGGGTCTGAATCTGCATCATCAGTGTCAAGGGCCGCTAGTTCCGCATCCGTGGCAAAGATTCCGTCCAAATCAACCCCGGTGGCTCCGGTAACCGCATTGGTCAGTTCCAAGGTGGTACCGCTCAAGGCGATATCGGATAGTTCGTTCTCAGGGTCTGAATCTGCATCGTCCGTGTCAAGGGCCGCAAGTTCCGCGTCCGTGGCAAAGGTTCCGTCAAGATTTTGGCTCAACGTACCGCCTGCATCCGTGACCTCGATGGAGGTACCGTTCAGCGATATCCCCGTGTTGTATTCGTTCGTGGGGTCTGAATCGGCGTCGTCCGTGTCAAG
>NZ_JALKAN010000014.1 GCF_023015965.1 Allomuricauda sp. F6463D | reverse complement strand
TGCCCAACAAAGAACTGAGGTGAAAACCAACTCTTTTCTGAATTAAATTTGAGACATATTCATCCCTTGTTAATATCTGTAATTACAGATATTAACCGTTTCACCCATTCCTTTTTCGACTTATCCTTTAGCAAGAACAGATACGTGATTTTCATCGTAGGGCAATCCTGATCTGACGATTGCAAAGGCCTGTTTTAAAAGCTTGTTGGCCACTGCTATCAATGCAAGTTTCTTGCTCTTGCCCTTGGCCACGATCCGCTCATAGATCTCCCTACATCCCTTGTTGTGTTTACAAGCATTGAATGCACATAGGAACAAAAGGTTCCTGAGCTTCTTGTTGCCCACTTTACTGATCCTGCCCCTGCTCCTTACACTACTCCCCGATTCGCGTATCGTTGGGGTTATGCCCACATAACTACACAGCTGTGAAGCCTTCTCGAACTTGGAGAAGCCATCTGTAATTACAACCAAGAACAAGGCGGTCTTGATCCCTATCCCAGGTATACTGGTCAACAAGGTCAGTTGCCGCTGTTGATCCTGTTTTACAAGTCCCAACAAACGGTCTTCGATTCCTTTCACCTCTTTGTTCAAATGTTTGAGGTCACGTTTTAAAGACCTGTAAACATACTTGGATGGAATACCCAGAACTTCCTCTCCGTGAATCTTGTTCTTTGTAGCTGTACGCTTCTTCAGATAACTATCCATTAACCTAAAGAGCTGAAGGCACTCTGCCTGTACATCGGTCAGGGCATTGTACAGGGGAACCT
>NZ_JALKAN010000013.1 GCF_023015965.1 Allomuricauda sp. F6463D | reverse complement strand
GTCAATGGTTGGTGGTTGGAAGTACGAAGTCAGATGTACGAAGTTAAACTACTGAGTACTGCCAACTGAGTACTGCCTACTGCTCGTTGGTTAATGGTTAATGGTTGGTGGTTGGAAGTACGAAGTCAGATGTACGAAGTCAGATGTACGAAGTTAAACTACTGATTACTGCCAACTGAGTACTGCCTACTGCTTACTGCTTAATGCTTAATGGTTAATGGTTAATGGTTAATGGAAATTGCTTATTGTTAATTGTTAATTGTTCACTGTCAATTGTTTATTGCTAATTGCATCAATACAAAAAAAGCCCCCCGTTTGCACGGAAGGCTCTACAGTTATTTGGAATAAAACGCTTGTCTTTTAATTGCAGGCTACTACAGCATTATACACAATGTTCCAATTATTGGGTGCATCTATAAGAGTATTGTAAGCGTCTTGCACACTAACACACATATCTATGTTATTAGCACCAAGTTTTACGTTGGGCTGTACATCCATCGCAGCCCATCCGATCAATGTGTTGGAAAAGTTAAGTGCCGACATTCCGGAACCGTTGAACATATCAACCATACTTGTTACCATGCCAATATCCCAACCACTCAGATTTTGATCAAATGAAATGGCATCAGAGAACATGAGAGACATATCGGTAACATTGCTCACATCCCAACCACTGATATCCCCATTAAAGGATTCGGCCTTATAAAACATCCCTTCTAACTCGGATACTTGGGAGAGGTCCGGCATATCTGTGGCATGGTATTCCATATTTAGACACAGGGAAAATGCATAATGAAAACTTTTCCATTCAATAGCGCCCCATTGGTTAATGCCTCTTAACGTATGATAGGAGCTATTAGTCACCAAAATTTGCGGAAAATCTCCCTGTATGGCCACTTTGTAAGTTCCTGCTGTTGCGTAAACATGTGTCGGGTCTTGTAGGTCGACCAACTGTTCAATGGTACCGTCCCCCCAGTCAATGGTGAAATCGTAATCAAAGTCATCATTTGTTCCTATCTCCAGCTCAAAATTATTCTCGGGTACCTCCCATGTGGTGATAAAGGATGCCGGGTCCTCGAACATACTTTCAATGACATTTACCACTGTGATCGTTATCGTTGCATCCACGGATTCGGTGCCATCGGTCACTGTTACGGTCAGCACATGTTCTTCTGCGGTCTCAAAGTCCAGCTCCTTTCCATCGGCAAGGCT
>NZ_JALKAN010000012.1 GCF_023015965.1 Allomuricauda sp. F6463D | reverse complement strand
ATCAAAGACATCCTTACTGATATCGACTCCGAAAGTTTCTTTATATTTATTCATAAGAAATGATTTTATGAAAGAGCAGACTACCTTGGCCACAACAACTTGAAAACGAGATCTAAGGTCTCACAGAACTGAACGTGCTTATAGTAGTAAAAGAGAGGGGATTATCAATGTTGTCGAAGTCCGAAGCTTCACCGTATAAACTAACCTTAATTCTCTCTTTTGTTCTTTCTGATTTATACTATCAATTTAAAGAGAATCAAACTTAAGATGTATAAAAATAATAGCGGTTTTAGTGCTAAATCTAAAGTAGGTAAATATTAAAAAGGTCTGTGTTTAACCGAAAAGTTAGTGTGTAAAAAATCCGCTACTATTCTTATACTAGACCGTTGGGCACAATTAAAAAAAACAGATGGGAGAAAGATATACACCGACAGAAAGAATTGGAGTTAATCAAGTAGAATCCATCTTTTTGAAAAAATTTAAATGGATATTTAGAGAACAACCCATTATAGATATGGGAATTGATGCTCAAGTTGAATACATTGACGAAAATGGTCCAACTGGAAAATTAATCGGGTTACAAATTAAAACTGGATTAAGTCACTTTCACGAAAAGAAAGAATCTTTCACTTTTTATCTAAATGATACGCATTATAATTATTGGATAAATCACTCATTACCTGTCATTATTGTTGGTCATATTCCTGAATATGATATCACTATTTGGGAATTTATTGACAAAAAAAATGTTCAAAAGACAACAAAAGGATGGAAAATTGAAATTTCAAAAGAAAATCAACTTGACGGAGATTTAAGTGTTTTCCAAATTTCTGATATTATAAAATCCAAAACTGTTAATGCAAAAGTCAATAAACTTCAGTTTGACAAAGAGTTAATGAAACATATTAGAAATGGAGGTAAAATAAATATCTATACAGAAGAATGGCATAATAAAAGTTTAGGAAGAGGCCCTTTTGTAGTAATCTTGATTGACGAACAAGGAAATGAAAATTACGTTCGTGAATGGAGTTCTTTTTATACCTACAAACTTGAAGATTTGATTCAAAAATATTTCCCTTGGGCTGATTTCGGGATTGATTATGAGTTTTATGAAGAAAATTTTAGCGATTCTGTGTTCGAGATATATTCTCAAAGTTGGTTAGACACTCATAAAATTTATCCATATAAAGTTTTATCTGGAGAAGTTGGAGAATATAGAATCAACCTTGAATTAAATAATATTGGAAAATCCTTTTTGGAACTTGAAGATTATTTAGAATAAAAATAACTGTGCCCAACAAAGAACTGAGGTGAAAACCAACTCTTTTCTGAATTAAATTTGAGACATATTCATCCCTTGTTAATATCTGTAATTACAGATATTAACCGTTTCACCCATTCCTTTTTCGACTTATCCTTTAGCAAGAACAG
>NZ_JALKAN010000011.1 GCF_023015965.1 Allomuricauda sp. F6463D | reverse complement strand
AGCCTTGCCGATGGAAAGGAGCTGGACTTTGAGACCGCAGAAGAACATGTGCTGACCGTAACAGTGACCGATGGCACCGAATCCGTGGATGCAACGATAACGATCACAGTGGTAAATGTCATTGAAAGTATGTTCGAGGATCCGGCATCCTTTATCACCACATGGGAGGTGCCCGAGAACAATTCAATCGTAAGCTTAAATACCAATACAGATTTTGATTACGACTTCACCGTAGACTGGGGCGACGGTACCATAGAGACGGTCACTGATAACAATTTGAGTGGATTTTCCCATGAATACGAAACAGAGGGCACCTATTCAGTGGCCATACAGGGAGATTTTCCGACTATGCGGAAGCCCGATTTTGGTGATACCTTAAAGAGTATTGATCAATGGGGGACTATAGTTTGGAAAACCTTCGCCTTTACATTTGAAGAGTGTATAAACATGGTATATAATGCAATAGATACTCCCAATCTTGAAAATGTGACTAGAATGTCAGGGATGTTTTTTGAGGCAACTTCCTTTAACGGTGATATCAGCGGCTGGGATGTGAGCAATGTCACCCAAATGGATGTAATGTTCTATGGTGCCACCTCTTTTAACCAAGATTTGAGTAACTGGGATGTAAGCTCGGTTACTAGTATGTTTACCATGTTTTTCGAAGCGGAGAGCTTTGATCAAAATCTTGGAGCATGGAATATAAACAGTGTCACCTCAATGAAGAACATGTTTAATGGTTCCGGGCTGTCCCCACAAAATTTCACTGCCACATTGGTGGGATGGGAAGCTGCGGACAACACTCCAGATAATATTACTTTAGGGGCGGATAATATTCAACTTTGTGATCCTGAAGCTGTATTTGCTTATAATACTTTGATCATTGACCACAATTGGGTCATTGACTTTGCGGGCTCAACAAATTGTAATTAAAGACAAACACCTTTTAATATACCTATAGAGCCTTCCGTGCAAACGGGGGGCTTTTTTTGTATTGATGCAATTAGCAATAAACAATTGACAGTAAACAATTGACAATGAACAATAAACAATAAGCAATAAGCAATTTCCATTAATCATTAATCAACGAGCAGTAGGCAGTACTCAGTAGTTTAACTTCGTACATCTGATTTCGTACTTCCAACTTCCGACCATCAACCATCAACCATCAACCATTAACCATTAGCCATCAACCATTAACCAGTAAGCAGTAAGCAGTAGTCAGTAAGCAGTAATCAATTATCAATAGGCAATAAACAAAAAACAAAGAACAATTTCAACTAACCATCAACCATTAACCATTAACCAGTAGTCTAACATCTCACATCTCACATCTAAATATCCCCCGTCAATTAAAAAATGGTATCCATCAACTTAAACAGCGCAGGGATAAGATCGTCCACATAATTTTTTTTGAAATGTCCCATCTTGCCAAGATACTAGTATGTAAAAAGATTTAAATCATGAGAAAATTACCGAACAAATTAGGAACAATAGTAATGGCCCTGGCCCTGTTATGGTCCTGTGGCAAGGACGATGGGCCAAGCGTTGCGAGCAACGAGGCACCTACGATGGCAGATCAGGTCT
>NZ_JALKAN010000010.1 GCF_023015965.1 Allomuricauda sp. F6463D | reverse complement strand
ATGGCCCTGGCCCTGTTATGGTCCTGTGGCAAGGACGATGGGCCAAGCGTTGCGAGCAACGAGGCACCTACGATGGCAGATCAGGTCTTTCAAGTGGATGAAACCATCACCGACGCCGAAACCATAGGCAAGGTAGCGGCTGCCGACGCCGACGAAGATGTACTTACATTCAGCATCACCACCAACGACAGTGACCTGTTCAGCATTACCAAAGAAGGGGTTTTGAGTTTGGCCACAGGGAAGAGCCTTGATTTTAGCAATGCAGTTTCCCATACAATTACCGTAAAGGTGAGCGACGGAGAGGAAGATGCCTCCGCCACAATCACCATAAACGTGGGCGATATAAACGAGGTCCCCGTGTTTGGAGAAGAGAACTACGCCTTTGAAGCATCGGAGGACATATCCGATACCGATCCAATCGGCACGGTAACTGCCACCGATGGGGATGGGGATACATTGGAGTACACCCTTACCACCAACGACAAGGACCTGTTCGAGGTAAGTGCCGAAGGGGAACTGAGCCTCGCCGATGGAAAGGAGCTGGACTTTGAGACCGCAGAAGAACATGTGCTGACCGTAACAGTGACCGATGGCACCGAAGCCGTGGATGCAACGATAACGATCACAGTGGTAAATGTCATTGAAAGTATGTTCGAGGACCCGGCATCCTTTATCACCACATGGGAGGTGCCCGAGAACAATTTTGAACTGAATATAGGCACAAACGATGATTATGATTTCGATTTCACCGTGGACTGGGGCGACGGTACCATAGAAACGGTTACCGAGAACAATTTGAGTGGTTTTTCCCATATCTACGAAACAGCGGGTACCTATACGGTGGCCATACAGGGAGGTTTTCCGGCAATTTCATTGTTTAATAATAAGAAGTTAAGTAGTATTGAACAGTGGGGTACTATCGCATGGAAAAGTTTTCGACAAAGCTTTGCTATGTGTATGAACATGGAATACCATGCCACGGATATACCGGATCTCTCCCAGGTATCCGATTTCTATGCGACGTTCTATTTTGCCGAATCCTTTAATGGTGACATCAGCGGATGGGATACGGGGAATGTTACCGATATGTCAAATATGTTTGCTTTTTCCACTTCTTTTAATGGTGACATCGGTGGATGGGATACGGGGAATGTTACCGATATGTCTAGTATGTTTAATTATGCCTCTTCCTTTGATCAAGATCTTGGGACATGGAATATCTCAAACGTGACAACTATGGAGGATATGTTAACAGGTTCAGGGATGTCGGCGCCCAATTTATCCAACATTATAATCGGCTGGGCTGGTATGGATGTACAATCCGGTGTGGTTTTTGATGCTGAAGACATAAATTACTGCACAGATTCAGAAGACATTCTACTTCAGGCCTATCTAACCCTTGTTGTAGATCCTAATTTCTGGACTATTACTTTCAATGAAGAAGAAATGTGCAATTAACTCAAGGGTCTTTTAATATCACTATGGAGCCTTCCGTGCAAACGGGGGGCTTTTTTTGTATTGATGCAATTAACAATAAACAATTAGCAATAAACAATTAGCAATAAACAATTAACAATAAACAATTTCCATTAACCATTAACCATTAACCATTAACCATTAACCATTAACCAGTAAGCAGTAATCAGTATGCAGCAAGCATTCATCAAATGTTCCAATAATCGAATCATCCAACTTTCCATTTTCCCACTTCCCACTTCCCACATCTCACATCTCAAATCTCACATCTGATTTCGTACTTCCAACCATTGACCATTGACCATTAACCAACGAGCAGTAGGCAGTACTCAGTTGGCAGTACTCAGTAGTTTAACTTCGTACATCTGACTTCGTACTTCCAACCACCAACCATTAACCATTAACCAACGAGCAGTAGGCAGTACTCAGTTGGCAGTACTCAGTAGTTTAACTTCGTACATCTGACTTCGTACTTCCAACCACCAACCATTGACCATTAACCATTAACCAGTAGTCTAACATCTCACATCTAGCATCTAGCATCTAAATATCCCCCGTCAATTTAAAAGCAGCATCCATCAACTTAAACAGCGCAGGGATAAGATCGTCCACATAATTTTTTTTGAAATGT